>NZ_JAGGLB010000081.1 GCF_017874215.1 Paenibacillus eucommiae | reverse complement strand
GGTAGTGTCAAGAAGTTTGTGTATGGAGCTAAAAGGGAACTCATGGAAACGCCAGATATTTATTTGTGATGGTGGGTGGTGTAGCCCAAGCGAAGGCGCGGGAGCCTTTTTTTAAGCTTTGACGCCGTAGCGTTCCTGAAACATGTTGGCCAAAGCGATCCGAGTCTCTTCCATACCGAAACCACGGGTGATCCGCTCACTCCAACGTTCGTTGTAATCCTGCAGGACAAAGTAGGCCACCTTCTCCGCCGCATCTACATTAGGCACACTATTCATCGGGTGCAGCCGCTTACGGATTTCTTTCATGGTGCGTTCAATCGCATTGGTGGTGTAGATGATTTTCCAGATGGCAGCCGGGTATTTGTAGAAAGCCAGGAGTACAGGGAGATCCTCCTTCCACGATGTGACTTCGCGAGGATAGATCTTCGACCACTTTATTTCCACGGCCAAAAACTGATGGAGAGCCTGTGCATAATTGGGCGCTTCGTAAACAAGCTTAAGATCGCCCATAAACTCCACTTTGTCTTTAACGCGGATTTTGGGGAACATATTCCGCATTTTATGTACCACACAGCGCTGAACATCGGCTTTGGGATACACACTGTGGAACGCATCCTCAAGGCCGATAAGCCCGTCAAATACACCCAGCAGGATGTCCGTAGCCCCGCGCTGATACAGCTCCTGAAGGAACGCTTTCCAGCCATGGGCACTCTCGTTGCCACCAACCAGAAAGCCTAACACTTGTCGTTGTCCCTCTTCGTCCACGCCCATCGCTACGTAGATGACTTCATTGGCCACACTGTCACGCCGCAGGTTAAAGTGGATACCATCGATGTAGAGGACCGAGTAGCGCTTCTTCAAGGGACGCTCCTGCCATGCATGCACGTCTTGAAGCACCGTGCCTGTGATGTTACTGACAGTCGTAGGCGAGTAGTGGGAGCCAATGATCGCTTCAATAAAGTCGCCGACATCCCGCGTGCTCATGCCCCCTTTGTACATGCGGATGACTGCTTCTTCCAGCCAGCCGTCCCGGCGTTGGTAGGGCTCGAAGAGCTGGGTTTGAAACTCGCCCTGGCGGTCACGAGGGACCTTGAGGTCATCGATTTTGCCAAACTTGGTTTCCAAGGTACGCTTGTAATAGCCATTGCGTGTATTCGATGTCTCTTCTGGCTGCTCCACTGCAAAAAAGTTTGAGATCTCTTCGCGCATCACCAGTTCAAGCTTTTCTTGAACAAAGGTACGTACAGCATTTTCCAATTGATTCATAAACTCAGTGTTAGTTATACTAGATGACATGGTAGGGTAATCTCCTCTTGTGGATCTGGACAATTCCGAGAGTATACCCTACCATTTTTGTCTTGGAAACACTCCAATTTTTGGTACACAGACTATTTTACGCCACC
>NZ_JAGGLB010000080.1 GCF_017874215.1 Paenibacillus eucommiae | reverse complement strand
AGACAGGTGGTGCATGGTTGTCGTCAGCTCGTGTCGTGAGATGTTGGGTTAAGTCCCGCAACGAGCGCAACCCTTGATCTTAGTTGCCAGCAGGTTATGCTGGGCACTCTAAGGTGACTGCCGGTGACAAACCGGAGGAAGGTGGGGATGACGTCAAATCATCATGCCCCTTATGACCTGGGCTACACACGTACTACAATGGCCGGTACAACGGGAAGCGAAATCGCGAGATGGAGCCAATCCTTATAAGCCGGTCTCAGTTCGGATTGCAGGCTGCAACTCGCCTGCATGAAGTCGGAATTGCTAGTAATCGCGGATCAGCATGCCGCGGTGAATACGTTCCCGGGTCTTGTACACACCGCCCGTCACACCACGAGAGTTTACAACACCCGAAGTCGGTGGGGTAACCGAGTGCTTGCACTTGGGGCCAGCCGCCGAAGGTGGGGTAGATGATTGGGGTGAAGTCGTAACAAGGTAGCCGTATCGGAAGGTGCGGCTGGATCACCTCCTTTCTATGGAGTCCTTGGTACCTGCAACGGTACCGGACAAGCGCGAAAGCGCAAAGCATTACAATCGCTGAAGGACCATTTCATTTGTTTAGTTTTGATGGAGTTTGCTATTTCCATCACCTTTGAATATATGCCATAATTTGTGGTTTGTATTTAAGAGGGCATCATGATAAGATATAAATCCGCCGCCGAATAGGGCGGTATTGTTGACAGAAAGACCTATTTTCGTCAGCAAAATATTTAAAAGCAAGACAGCATGATAAATTGTTCCTTGAAAACTAGATAGCGAAACGAACGAAAGCAAGAAACTTAGAATTCCTTTTTATGTTTCGGTTTCACAACCGAACATGAGAATTTTTCTGGACAACAAGAATGGCAGCGGCATTTATGCTGAAATGTATTCATGGTTAAGCTAGAAAGAGCACACGGAGGATGCCTAGGCACTAGGAGCCGAAGAAGGACGTGGCGAACGACGAAATGCCTCGGGGAGCCGTAAGCAGGCTTTGATCCGGGGATGTCCGAATGGGGGAACCCGGCTGTGGTAATGCGCAGTTACCCTGCAGTGAATACATAGCTGCAGAGGAGGCATACCCAGGGAACTGAAACATCTAAGTACCTGGAGGAAAAGAAAACAATAGTGATTCCGTCAGTAGCGGCGAGCGAACGCGGAATAGCCCAAACCAGGGAGCTTGCTCCTTGGGGTTGTAGGACCTCGCTGTGGGGTTAGCTTGTTAGGTGAAGTGGTCTGGAAAGGCCCGGCAAAGAAGGTAAAAGCCCTGTAGCCAAAAGCAAGCGAAATCCCTAGAGGTATCCTGAGTACGGCGGGTCACGTGAAACCCCGTCGGAATCCGGCAGGACCATCTGCCAAGGCTAAATACTCCCTAGTGACCGATAGTGAAGCAGTACCGTGAGGGAAAGGTGAAAAGCACCGCGGAAGCGGAGTGAAAAAGAACCTGAAACCGTGTGCTTACAAAAAGTCAGAGCCCGTTAAGGGGTGATGGCGTGCCTTTTGTAGAATGAACCGGCGAGTTACGTTCACGTGCGAGGTTAAGCTGAAGAGGCGGAGCCGCAGCGAAAGCGAGTCTGAATAGGGCGAATTA
>NZ_JAGGLB010000079.1 GCF_017874215.1 Paenibacillus eucommiae | reverse complement strand
AGTTACTACTTAGGTACCTTAAAGAAATTTTGGTGAAATAAAAGGATTCAGGGTACATCATGTGAAATAAGTTAATCAACAAATCTACAAGGAGGATGAATGCGATGCAATTTACCCCGGAACAAGTGCTACAAATCAGTAAAGGAGATACGGAAATTGCCGCATTCATCCACACGTTACTTACGAGAATAGACCAATTAAGCGAGTTGGTCGAATCGCAAGCTAAAACCATTGAAACACAGAATAAACAAATCAAACAGCTCCAGCATCGCGTACATGAGTTGGAACGACAACTTGGCCAAAATAGTAACAATAGCAGTAAGCCCCCTTCAAGCGATGGTGTGCGTAAACCTACCAATCTTCGCGTTCCCGGAGGTAAAAAGGGGGCGCCTCGGGGCCATGATGGACATACGTTGGAGTTCAGCCTAGCGCCCGACGAAGTGGTGACACACACCCTTTCGAGCTGTTCCTTTTGCAAAGCTGGGTTAGATACGGTCCCTGTTTTGAGGGTAGAAAAACGTCAGGTTTTCGAACTGCCGCTCCCCCGTCTGGTTGTGACAGAGCACCTCTCACAAGTCAAACGCTGTCCCGCTTGCCAGATCAAGCAGCGGGCCTCTTTTCCTGTTGGTGTGAATGCCCCCGTCCAGTATGGAGATAGCTTTGCTGCCTGGACAACGTATCTGAACGTCTATCAGTTGCTGCCTTTGGAACGCATTGGACGGCTTTTTGCTGACCTCACCGGTCGTTGCCCCAGTCAAGCGACGCTGCTTGCACAGGTTTCGCAAATGACGCAGGCGGTGAGCACTAACATTCTTCCGATCATCCGGGAGCGCCTACGCAGCCAGCCGGTCATCCATCGGGATGAAACGGGCATCCGCCTGGAGGGAAAACGACACTGGATGCAAACAGCCTCTGATGCTAGTTGGACCTTAATGGGAGTTTATAAAAAGCGTGGAGGCCCAGATGTGGAGCGGGAGTTAGGCGTTTTGCCCTCGTACCTGGGAAAAGTCGTACATGACTGTTACTCGGCGTATTTTAGAAAGGAATACGCGTTCATCCACATCTTATGCAATGTCCATTTCATGCGCGAGTGCAAAGGCATTGTTGAGCATGACAATCACGTATGGGCACAGGGCATGAGAGAGTTACTGAGCCAAAGCTGGATACGCGTTAAAGCCGCCCGAGCCGCCAGTGTCCCACTTGCTGACGAAGTCATCGCTGAAATCGAGCATAGCTACGATGAGTGGCTACGACAAGGAGCGCTTGAATGGGCTCAAGATCCAGTGCCTGAAAAAACCGGACCAAAGGGACGCAAATGCAAAAGCAAAGCTGCGAATCTAGGGTTTCGCATGCAGACCTACAAAGTGGCCATCCTCCGCTTTCTTCGAGATGCCGAAGTTCCCTTTGACAATAATCAAGCCGAGCGCGATATACGCATGGCCAAGGTCAAACAAAAAATTTCAGGCACATTTCGCACCATCCAAGGCGGGGAGCAATTTGCTACCCTACGTGGGTTTATTTCGACGCTCCTTAAACAAAAACTTCCTCTTCTTTCCTCTTTGACTTCTGCTTATCGCGGACAATTTTCCTTTTAGCCTACCTAAGTAGTAACTG
>NZ_JAGGLB010000078.1 GCF_017874215.1 Paenibacillus eucommiae | reverse complement strand
ACGTTTCCGACTCCCCAATATGCCGGCCATGTCCTTATGAGCCATATCCAGGATTACGGCGATGTCCGTTTCGAGATGGGGTACGCTTCGGCCCTGTCGGTATTCTTGCTAGTCATGATGTACGCAGCCAACAAGCTGGGTCATAAGTTATTTGGAACCCGGGGGGATGAGTGATGGCCGACAAAGCCGGCAACAAGTTAAAGCAACTTCTCACTGCTTTCTGGCATAAAAGAAGGAACAGGCTGGAGAAGAAGGACGCTTTTCATAAAATACTTTACGTGCTGCTGACGCTATTATCCCTATTCATGCTCATTCCGCTTGTATTCATTTTTACAAATTCGCTTAAGCCTTATCAGGAGCTGTTCATCGTTCCACCACGCCTTTACGTGGAAAATCCGTCATTCTCTAATTTTCAGGAACTGTTTCTTCTTTCGAGCAATTCGGCAGTCCCGGTGACCCGTTATTTGTTTAACAGCGTGACGGTTACTCTGCTTACGGTAATCGGAGTTGTGATTGTCAGCGCATTATGCGCTTATCCGCTATCCAAGCATCAATTTCCCGGCCATAAAGTGCTGTTCGCAGCGATACTACTTACGCTTATGTTCGCTCCAGAGACGGTCGGCATTCCGCGTTACTTGGTCGTGTCGAAACTGGGCATCATGAATACGTATTTCGGGCATATGCTGCCTGCCTTGGCCGCACCCGTCAGCGTCTTCCTGATGAAGCAGTTTGTCGATCAGGTCCCGAATGAGCTGCTCGAAGCGGCCAGGATGGATGGCGCCCGTGAATTTACGGTCTTCTACAAAATCGTAATTCCCACCATTATGCCGGCGGTAGCAACCGTCGCCATCTTGACGTTTCAAGCGGCTTGGGGCAACGTGGAAACATCCAGATTGTTCATGCAAGACGAATCGATGAAGACATTCCCGTTCTTCCTTGGCACGATAACATCCGGAATGGCAAACTCTGTGGCAAGACAGGGTGCCGCTGCGGCAGCCGCGCTCATTCTGTTTCTGCCGAACTTCCTGTTCTTCTTGTTCTACCAGCGCAAAGTTATCGCCACGATGGCACATTCCGGCATCAAATAAGGACGCAGATTCCGCAGATTCGGAGGATTAACCATGATACTGACAAGCAGCCGGCGGGTTTTAAAGCTGCTCTTCCTGATGTTGACCGCAGCGGCCCTCTTGCCGCTGTCCGCATACGCGGAAGTTCCCTACTGGACGAACTCAAAAGATAAACAAGGACGCCTGATCTGGACGCAGCCGGCCTATACCCCCGAAAGGATATTCGGCAAAGACTTGATGATCCCGGGCCCCGACAATCCAGGGATGGCGATATCGTCTCCGCTGCAAAATCCGAAAGACGTATTTATCGACAAGCGCGATCATATTTTCGTGGCGGATACCGGCAATAACCGGATCGCCGAGTTCGACCCGGAAGGGGAGTTCATCCGCTTTATTGCGCCAGAGCAGGATTCGGCAGGGGGGTCGTTCAATAAGCCGGAAGGCGTATTCGTTACCGGCGAATTGGACATATACGTCGCCGATACCGGCAATAAGCGGATCGTGCGTGTGGACAAAGACGGTAATTACATCAGAGAGTACAAGATGCCGGATTCAACTTACATTCCCGAATCTTTCAAATTCGATCCGACGAGGCTGGTCGTCGATAAGCGCGGATTTCTGTACATCGCTGTGCTCGGAGGCTATCAAGGGCTGCTGCAGCTTGATCCGCAAGGCAATTTTCAAAGCTTCTACGGAGCGAACCAAACGGTCTTCTCTCCGCTTGATGCGATGAAGCGGCTGCTGTATCCAAAGAAGATGTACGCGAATGAAATCAGCAAGCTGCCGGGTGTGATCAGCAGCGTAGCCGTCGATCATGACGGGTTCATGTATACGACGACAGCCGGCAAAGACATCA
>NZ_JAGGLB010000077.1 GCF_017874215.1 Paenibacillus eucommiae | reverse complement strand
GAATCCTTGAAAGTTTCTGTGATGAATTTCTTCCGTTCCTTTCTCCGCAAAGATGATTTGAGCGATCTCGCAGAGGGCGCCCTCAACGTCTGGGTTAACCGTCCTCGCGATTACGTCAACCTGCTTCAAGAGCTCAGCAATGAAATGTTCACACCACAAACCGGCATTAAAGTCAAAGTCAACTTGCTGCCAGACGAAAACTTGCTGATTTATGCCAACGCAGCCGGAATTTCCCCCGACATTGTACTTGGCCAGCCGCAGAACAAATCGGTCGATTTCGCCATGCGTGGTGCGCTCGTGGATTTAAGCGGATTCCCGGATTTTAAGCAAGTCGCGGACCAGTTTGCACCTGGCGCGCTTCTTCCTTTCTACTACGATAAAGGGTATTACGCGCTTCCGGAGACGCAATCGTTTAAAGTGTTATTTTACCGCAAAGACATTTTGGAACAGCTGGGTCTGAGCATACCCGACACATGGGACGATGTGTACAATATGTTGCCTACATTGCAGCAAAACGGTTACAACTTTTATGTGCCAACGGACGATTTTATTACTTTTTTGTACCAGAACGGAGCGGAGTTTTTCAATAAAGACGGATTAAGCACGGCGCTCAGCACGCCGGAGGCTTTCAAAGGATTTAAGCAATGGACCGATTTGTTCAATATTTATGATTTGGAGAAAAGCGTCCCGAGCTTTTATCAGCATTTCCGCAAAGGCACCATGCCGGTAGGCATCGCAGACTTTAATACGTATATTCAATTAGCCGCAGCTGCTCCTGAACTGACCGGGTGGTGGGGGATTGCTCCGCTCCCAGGCGTCAAGCAGCCGGACGGCACGGTCGTCCGCTGGTCATCCGGCGGGCAAACGACAGGATTTATTTACAAAAGTTCCGACAAAAAAGAACAAGCATGGACGTTCCTGAAATGGCTGTTGTCTGCTGACGTGCAGGAGAGGTACGGTTCGGATCTGGAATCGTACAACGGCATCATGTTTCGGTGGAACACCGCCAACATAGAGGCTTTTGCCCGTCTGCCATGGCCGAAGGAGGATCTCCAGGTTATCCTTGGGCAGTGGAAATGGTACAAAGAATTGGCTAGTCCCCCGGGCGCTTATTTCGTCCCCCGGGAGCTGAACAACGCATGGAGCCGTACCGTCGTCGACGGTATGAACTTCCGGGAATCACTCGAGGAAAGCATCGTCAATATCGACCGGGAGATGGTGCGGAAAGCGCAGGAATTTGGATTTATAACTCCAGACGGTAAAGCGGTGCATACGCTCGATATGCCGCAAATCAATAAACCGTGGGAAGGAGTTGACCGGTATGTCCCGGAGTGAAGCCGGAATGATGACGGCAATGGGTGCCAAAAGGGAATATAGGCCCGGCACGCGTCTGAACGCTTTCCTTAAACGCGTATGGTCCTACAGGCTCTCGTATTTGTTTATAGCGCCATTCGTATTGTGCTTTACCGCTTTCATTTTCATCCCTGTCCTGCTCGCGGTGCTGCTAAGTTTCACGTACTTCAACGCCCTGCAGCCGCCTCGTTTCGTCGGATGGCAAAACTATTTGTATGTACTATCGCAAGATTTGATATTCCTGAAAAACGCGCTGCCGAACACGATCAAATTCGTGCTGCTGGTAGGACCAGGAGGCTATATCGCCTCCTTCATCCTGGCCTGGCTGATCTCCCAGCTGCCGAACTATTCGAGAACTGTGTACGCGCTTATCATTTACAGTCCATCGTTAATAGCAGGCACGGCAATGACCGCCGTATGGGCCCCTCTTCTGATGGGGGACCGGATCGGTTATTTGAACAGTATACTGCTCGGAATGGGACTTATCGATAAACCGATTCTATGGGTAACGGACCCGGCCTATTTGATGAATTCCATGGTGGCCGTAACCTTATGGTCCAGCATGGGAGTCGGCTTTCTGGCCCAGCTTGCCGGCGTTCTGAACGTCAACAAAGAGCTGTATGAAGCAGGACGGATCGATGGAGTCAAGAGCCGTCTGCAAGAAATCTGGTATATCACGATCCCGTCGATGAAACCGCAGATGCTGTTCAGCGCGGTTATGGCCATTGTCGGCACGTTCAAGGCGGGGGAAATCGGCCAGCAGCTGTCGGGCACGTTTCCGACTCCCCAATATGCCGGCCATGTCCTTATGAGCCATATCCAGGATTACGGCGATGTCCGTTTCGAGATGGGGTACGCTTCGGCCCT
>NZ_JAGGLB010000076.1 GCF_017874215.1 Paenibacillus eucommiae | reverse complement strand
GCAACAAGTCTTGCCGCAGCTTTTATTTTGCTCATGCTGTTCGAAAGAGCAACCCGCAAAACGGGATGGCGCCAGGCTTGGAGCAATCGCACGCGTTCCAAGAACGAATTCGTCGTAAAATTCAAGCATATGTTCTACATGCTGAAGCACCCGGTCGACGGTTTTACCGCGCTCCGTTACGAGTACAAAGGGGGATATCTGAGCGCCGTCATCCTGCTGACCGCCGCTTACGCAGCACTTGTCATCATGAAGATGTTCACGGGGTTTTCATTCCAAGCGGCTGATGCTGATCGCGTCAATCTATTATCGCTGCTCCTGCAGTATGGAGCGGTTTGGGTCGGTTGGGTCGTCTCCAACTATCTGGTCAGCTCGATTTACCGAGGAGAGGGCAGATTCAAGGACGTATTCGTCGGTCATGCTTATGCACTCATCCCGTTCATTCTTATTGGCATTCCGCTTGCAGCCGTTTCCAACGTTATGACGATGTCGGAGCAGGCGATTTACGATTTTATGGAAAAAGTGTTGTTCATCTGGACCGGCCTGATGGTGTTCTGGAAAATCCAGTCGCTGCAAAATTACACGGTAGGGGAGACGATTATTAACATGGTGCTCTCTCTATTGACATTCATGGCGCTTGCTGTGCTCGTACTGATCATGACTGGTTTGAGCAGCGATTTGAAAGATTTCTTATTTGAAGTGTATCAGGAGGTGAGACTGCGATGAAGCTGCTTACACGAATCCCGGCAACTTATTGGATAGCGGCCTTGCTTACAGCTTCTCTGATCCTATTTATTGGCATGCGTCTTGATACGGGCAAGCTAGAAAGAGGGGGCGTCCTTGCCGCATCTCAAGCGAACGCGGGGGCGGTAAAAGTAGACAAAGGCATGGATGAACTGCCCAAGGATGCCGATTTCCAAACGGTTGCCGAGTCCGAAGAGCTTGAGCTGAGGCTTGACGCCAAGACCGGGCACTTCACCGTCACCGATAAACGCAGCGGAAACGTCTGGCATTCTTATCCCGATCCGGGTGAGTGGCCTACGGAAGATCAAGAGGGCATTTGGAGAACGCATCTGCGTTCCCCTGTCATGTTGAGCTATATGGATTTGACAGGCAAAGTGAAGCAGCCGAAAGAAACCAACCTGCTCGAGGAGCAAGGCCAAATCATCGATGCCGCTGTGATCGACGGAGGCTTCAGGCTGACTTTCGACATGCCTTCAAAGTCATTCACGATTCCAATCGAAGTGAAAGTGGAAGGGGATTCGATTGTCACAAGAATTGTCGAATCCGGGATCAAGGAAGGCTCGTTAAGCCTTGTCTGGGTAAGACTTTACCCTTTCTTCGGGGCGGAGCATTCCTCAGGCCAGGAGGGCTACTTATTCATACCCGACGGCTCCGGCGCTCTAATTCCTTATAATCAACATAATACGAACGTGAACCGGCTGTATCAGGAAGCTGTATACGGACCTGACATTTCGTTCAAAGCAAACGACGATCCTCAATCGCGGAATCCGGTTTCGATCCCCGTATTCGGCGCCAAATCGGGCGATAAAGGCTTCGTTTCGGTTATTGAAGACGGGGCCGAATTTTCCGATGTGGTCGCTTCACCGTCGGGAGTGTTCAGCGGCTATAACTGGATTACCGCACAGCAGAACTATAGGTCGAGCTATAAACAAGTCACGAATGAAGCCAAAGGCAGATTTTTCATTACGTATAACAAGGAGCAGCGTTTTCATGGCGATCGCTCTGTTCGTTACTTTCTGCTCGACCGTACGAAAGCAAACTATGTCGGGATGGCCGAGCGGTACCGTCAATACTTGATGAATGTGCACAAGCTGGAGCCGCTTAAACCGAAGAACGACGCAAAAATGCCGATGACGATCAATATTGTCGGAGCGGAACGGGCACCCGGGGGGCTGATCACAGACCGTTATCTCCGGTCGACGACTACAAGCGGCGCGATGGACATGGTACAACGGCTGTATGACCTTGGCATCGATAATATGGTCGTCAACTATATGGGCTGGGCAAAGGGAGGCTTCAGCGACTATGGCGCACCGTTGCCAGTGGACAAACGGCTCGGCGGCGACAGCGGGATGAAGGCATTCATCCAGTTCGCGCATACGCTCGATATTCCGGTCTATTTAAACACCAACTATATGTTCCATACAAGCCAAGACGGAGATTTCACGAAAAGAAAGCACGGCCTTCGCGATTTGGGGGGAACCATTCCGAAAAATATCGTCAGCTTGGGCTATCTGGATAAAGTGCTGGACCATGATATCGAATATTTTAAAATGCTTGGCGCCGACGGCGTTACGCTCGGCGTTGACGTTGACGGCAA
>NZ_JAGGLB010000075.1 GCF_017874215.1 Paenibacillus eucommiae | reverse complement strand
GTGCGCCATGTCGTGCGAAGAAAGAATAGTCCGGTCACCGGACCAACGTCCTTGGAAATACGTTGAGAACAACGCCTAACCTAAATCTGAAAGGAGAAGGGGACAAAAGCATGGCTGTAAAACGTGGATCATTTGAAGACGGTGTAGAAGCAAGCCACGCAAGTTCTGCCCGATATGGTTAAAAGCTATACTGCCTGAATCTGAATGACCAGGGATGGAACCGCACATCTGGGGATATACCGTCTACATACTCCCTACTTATCGTATAGTCGAATTCGAGTTTTGTTCGGCGAAATCCAAGACGACAAGCCATTGAACAGTGAGTTCAAGCAAGGTCATGAGTGGGAACCTAAGTCGGGCTATGACGTTCTTTCTATGCAAAACATGGGATTGCCTAAGGGGGGAGACCCCTATGGTAACGGAGTCTTCATAGTATCCAATGTGGTGGTTGTAATGACGGCTGCACAGGCGGACTTTAAGATGTGCCGCTGAATCGCTTGCACCGCCAAAAGGGTAACCAAGTATGCGGGAGATTAGGAGAAGGAAGACAGGTGGTTACGATATCGAAGACTTGGAGGTATGCGGAATGCAAAAAGCCGAAAAAGTGTTGGATATCATCAGCGACAGGGGCAAGCGAAAGTTACCGTTATATCGCATCTACCGTTTGCTTTACAACAAGGAACTGTTTCTTATTGCCTACAGAAACCTCTATGCCAACAAAGGTGCGATGACAAAGGGCATGACGAACGAAACGGTTGATGGGATGTCCATCTCCAAGATCGATCGAATCATCGACCAACTGAAGAGGGAAACCTACCGCTTCGCACCTGTCAGACGCGAATACATCAAGAAGAAAGGTAGTAAGAAGCAACGTCCGCTCGGACTACCCACATGGTCAGATAAATTGGTGCAAGAAGTGATCCGGTTGATCATGGAGGCTTACTTCGAACCGCAATTCAGCAATACCTCCCACGGTTTCCGTTCCAATCGGGGATGTCACACCGCATTGGGTGCTATCCGTGCCAAGGATGGCTGGAAAAGCGTGAAATGGTTCGTTGAAGGCGACATTCGGGACTGTTTCGGCAGCATTGACCATGACATTCTACTTGGCACCCTAGCGGAAAAGATCAAAGACAATCGTCTCTTGAGACTGATGCGGCAATTTCTGGCATGCGGATACCTGGAAGATTGGAAGTACAACGCTACCTTAAGCGGCTGTCCGCAGGGTTCTATTTTGAGTCCGTTATTATCCAACGTCTACATGGATAGATTCGACCAGTTCATGGAAAAGCAGATCCTCCCTGCCTATAACCACGGCGGCAAACGTGCTGAGAACAAAACCTATAGAGCACTGCGTAACCAAATGAGGAAATATATGCGACACCAAGACTGGGAGACGGTTAAGCAACTTAACAAGCAATCGCAATCCATACCTTCCAAAGATACGAACGATCCGGCTTTCAGGCGGTTGTACTATATCCGATACGCAGACGACTGGCTGCTCGGTTTTTCCGGTCCAAAACAGGAAGCGATTAAGGTCAAAGAAGAAATTAAAGCCTTCCTTACTGCTGAATTGAAGCTGGCGCTTAGCGAAGAGAAGACCTTGATAACGCATGCAAAGACGGAGAAAGCACGATTTCTCGGTTATGACATTCATGTCCTGCACGAGGATACGAAACATGATCAGCGCGGGCAGCGCAGCATTAATGGCAGCATCGGATTCCGCATGCCAGACGAAAAGATGAAGGACAAGGCAAGAGAGTATAAAAAAGGCGGAAAACCAACTCACCGCAAAGAACGGACGATTCATTCCGATTTCGACATCATTGCACAATACCAGTCCGAATTTCGGGGATTCGCACAATATTACCTACTCGCTTATAATGCTCATCAATTGCACAACCTCAAACAAACGATGGAATGGTCATTAGCACGAACCCTTGCGAACAAGTTTAAAACAACGCCGAACAAAATATTTAAGAAGTACAAATCGACGCGGGAAACGGATGGGCAAAGTTACAAGGTGCTGCAAACGGAAGTGAAACGCGAAGGCAAAAAACCGTTGGTTGCTTACTTCGGAGGGTTTAAGCTAGGATACAAAAAGAATGCCGACATTGTGGATGCGATGTCAACAGGAAAGGTGTTCAGCATCAAAAGTCAGCTGATTGACCGATTGCTAAATGAAACATGTGAGCTGTGTGAAGCCAAAGGAAACATTGAAATGCACCATGTCAAGAAATTGAAAGACCTTGAAAATAACGGTAGAAAAGACAAGCCCGAATGGATGAAGCGCATGATCGCGATGAGGAGAAAGACGCTCGCCGTATGCCACCAATGCCATGCCAGCATTCATTCGGGAAAATATGATGGTAAGAAAGTCGCTAAAGTTGATGTTGGCTGACAGTTAACCACTGGCGAGCGGAGTGCACAGGAAACTTGCATGCTCCGTTCTGAGAGGGGCATTTGGAAAAGTGCGATCTTCTGATCGTAACTCGCTGGGTGCCTACTCTACTCACGTACGGTTTGATGCAGGGGGAGCTGGAAAAGTAAAAAGAGGG
>NZ_JAGGLB010000074.1 GCF_017874215.1 Paenibacillus eucommiae | reverse complement strand
ATAGAGTTACTCCCATCATAACGCCATGCTTCTTCGTTGAGTAGCTTTGTTTTCGATATCCAAAATCTGGAACAACTGTGGGGCAAGCTTAGACTGCGGTGACCATTAGCGCACGTGTTACCCTCGCCGATATGAAAATAGCTATGACAAGTACCGGTCGCTATAAAGCTGGCATTTTCGTAGCATTTAACCGACATCGAATGTTAGCTTGACCGTCAAGCACTGATTATTAGGTTGAGCCTTAAAATTCACTATAAATTTTTTGCCAGATAGGCGATGAAAATTTTGTCGAAAAAAGGTATTGCAATCATGATAGAAACATAGTAATATTATTCCAATGGAAAGCGAAGACGTATGTTCCTTATATGGGCACTTGGGACATATCGAGCAAATAGTGCAACCGATCCAATCGACACTTGAGTGAGTGTTATTGGATTTTTTTTGTTGAGTCTGTTGAATTAAATATGGGGATACGATGAAATACGTCTCGAAGATGGGCACCTAAGACGTATGGAGTAAATGGTGCAACCGACCCGTCAGTATTGCAAAGATGGGTTATTTGTCATTCCCAGCCATGCTCAACCATGCACCCGGAATGAAAATCAACCACACACAACCAACAGGAGGAATTAACATGAAGCATGTTAAGTGGAGCAAGAAAGTAATTATCGGGACAGTTGCATTAGGTTTGATTGGCGGAATGGGCGGGGTTTTCGCATTTGCTTCAACGGATATTGGCGGACAGCTGCAATCCTGGTTTAATACAAAGTTCTCTGTATCGGAGAACCAAGTGAAGGCCAGCGCAACACAATACGGCAACCAACAAATGGATGACAAAAAAAATATCGCCCGCAGCTTGAACGATGAGAAGGTCTCCTCGGTTCGGAACTATGGGGAAGCCAAGAAGAATGATTCAGTAAAGCAGATTGAGAATACAGCAGATACTTATATCAACGAGCTTAACTCCAAAAAAGGAAGTCTTCAAGGCGATATCGACAATAAATATAGAGCTATAGAAAATGATTACTTAAATCAATTCAATGCTCTTGCAAATACGGTTCAAGGTGAGCTGAATCAGCTTTTGAACAACAGCATAAATGCAGAGGGCGAAAAGCAAAAAAATAACGTGGTCACAGATGCAGATAAGGCGAAAAATGCATCTAAAGAAAAATTAAACCAAGCTATCGCCGCAGCTAAAAAGGATCTGCAGGACATGATTAATAATCGTGAGCAGGCTTCTAATCAAAACCTGAGAAGTCAAATCGATACCAAAATTGAAAAGCTTCTCTCCGATGTAAGAAAGCTGGCAGCAGATTTGGAAAAAACGAACAAAGAGAAGATCGATCAAGCGGCTACAAATGCCGTCAATCAAGCGAAGAACGAATTGGATGCTGTTGCAGCTTCAGTAGCTAATTAATCCTGTAAAACGTATAGTTCCTGAAGAGGATGGATAGAAGATAGAAGATAGAAGATAGCAGATAAGAGGCTATAGAGACTGGGGGGCTGGAGAGATGCGGAGCAGAAGATCCAGAAGAGTGAAGCATCATCGGAAAAATGCCCGGTCTTTCACGAAAGCGGCAGCACCCGCAGTTTTGCTGTCAGCCTTAGGAGCTTCTCTATTGCTATCTTCTTCTTATGCAATGGCTTCCGCGGATGCTGGCTTCTCTGCAGTCACCGCTTGGATGAAGCCGTGGGTAAAGGAGCAGACGGAGCAATCGGAGCAGCGGCTGAAGCAGTCCATGGCTGAGGAAACTGCCGCTTCGCAGGAACTCCTGCTCGAGGCCTGCCTGAAGGAGCTTGAGCAGGTAAATCGCAACCTGGAAGCCTATGCCAAGCAGCGCCAGCAGGAGAGCTTGCAGGAAATTGAAAGCTACGCCGAACAAGTCATAAACAAGCTGCAAGCCGATCTTGTTGAGCAGGCTGCAGGTATGGTTTCGATTGCGGAGCCGCCGATTACCGATGGGACGCTAGTGGCGGAATCGGCTGAGACGGAGAAGCCGTTGACAGAAGCAGCTGTGATTGAAGAGTCAGTGACTGAATCTGACGGGGTTGAAACCCCAGTAGCAGAAACGACAGATGCCAAAGAACCAGTAAGTGATATCACTAATGAGTCTGTCACTGAAAATACGTACGAAGCTAATGCTCCGGTATAACTCAAATTGAGTTTGCCGGGGCTATTTTTTTTGTGAACTTATTAGCAGAAAGTATAAGTTTTGGTGAGGGGAGAAATGGGTGCACGGTGTGACACCGGATGGGCAAGTGAGGGCATGGGCGGTACAGGGCGGTACAGTGGGCTAGATTTGGACGATGAGCCGGGCTTTAGGCAGGTGAAAGAGCAATCCCGTACTAGATGATGTAGCAAGTGTAGCAGCCCTCCTTCCCGAATGGAGCGTGTGCTTGACTTAACGATGTTTTTCACATTAAGCATGCATTAAAGCTCACATCGATTTACAAATAATGGATATGGGGAAATCCGGTTCAGATAATTAGGAGTATGTTATATTAATTGAATATTTTTACATTTATTTTGGCAAAAAAAGCATTACTCTCTCGAATGACGTGTGTATTATCCATTAATTGG
>NZ_JAGGLB010000073.1 GCF_017874215.1 Paenibacillus eucommiae | reverse complement strand
ATCATATGACAAGTAAACATCACACAGCGGTTTGATTTCATTATTTTCCATGATAAACTCAACTTGCTGATAAACATGGAGGACCTGAGCACGTTGGGTTTCAAAATCGGGATCGCGGCGCTGCAAGTAATAATTGATTTTATGAGGCTGGATTTCCATGGAGGATAGCAACTTTGAAACACTGCCGGGAGCCAATTTTTTTAAACATATATGACCTTGATCCTCTGCATTCTTTTGAATATGGCTAGATAGTAATCGAGTCGTCCAAACTTCATAAGAATATCCAAATTCTTTAGGCTTCTGACAAGCGAGTTCAACGATCCAGGCTTTAGCTTCATCTGTTATTTCGGAAGGTCGCCCTGGTCGTTTTCCTTCTTTCAGTGCGACCTCAACACCATATTCAAGCGCTTTGTTGACGCATCGATTCACTTTAGTAGCCGTTGTTTGTAATACGTCCGCAATTTTAGTAATGCTTAAACCTTCTGAATAATGAAGTAACATGCGAGCTCGCTCGACTCGGCGAAACTCTTCTGTTCGTGCTTGACTGATTCTTTTGAGAAATTGCTGGTCTTCCTCATTTAAAATTAGCTTTTCTTTCGTTGATTTAAATGGCATGGTATCTCTCCGTTCATTCTCTTTCTTAGAGTATACCACAATTTCTATATAATGTCATTATTTTGGAATCAGTCTACTAGATCAAAATGAACCTTTGCTCGCTTTCCAGTACGGTATCTTACGTTGTTCAGTTGGAAAAATTCCTTTAAATAGGCATTCACTCTTTCGACGGATGATCTTTGTTTAGCAATCTCTTTCCATGATGCAGAACCACGCGCTGGAGCACTATACTTTCTAAGGTCTGTCGTGATCTTCATTTTGAATATCTTCTGGCAAAGCGAGTCGTGTGTTAGTGGACAGGTTTCACATTCTTTCGGTCGAACATATTTTATCGTTTCATACTTCGAATCATAACTATCATAGCGGTAAGAATGTTCTCGAACACAGGTGGGAGCAAAATGTTCATCAAACCCTTCGATCTGAGATTCTCGTCGTCGGTTGTAAGCAATGTTAGCTTGAGCACCTGCTTCTCGAATTTGCTTGTAAATGGGTTCATAATCATAGCCTGCATCCAACGTAGCATACTTGAATTTATAATTTGAATGCTTTGATGCGATTCCTTTTAACAGTGGAATCGCCGCTTTCCCATCATTTAAACTTCCCGAAGAAAGTAGAGCTCCAAGGATATACTGGCTTTGTGTTCCGACCGCTAAATGGCCTTTGTAACCATACCAGAATACGTTTTTGCCTTTACTGTTTCTCTTGATCCCCCATTGTGGATCAAGGGGAATGCAATCTCTCAATATATCATAAGATTCATCCAATTGCGCTGCTATTTCTCTTTCATAGATGGGCTTTCGATCCTCTTCCTCTTGTTTTTGTTTGATCCAGGCTTCACGTTCGTGCTTAGGTTTACGCCCTCGTTTTTTAGGTTCAGGCTTAGCTTGATCTTGTTTTTCCGGTGCCTGATCTCTCGCTTCAATGTGAGTGGCGTCGATGGAAATCGTATCATCTTGAATAAAACCTTCTGCCATAGTGCTTTGTAACAGCTTTTCATGAATATCTTGCAGGACCGAGCTGTCACTTATTTTCTTCACCAATCTGGAGAAGGAAGCCTCCGATGGAATCGGTTCAGAAAGCTGAAATCCACAGTCTAGACGAAACCCGATATCCGTGTTCAGCCTTTTGACTAAATCCTTAATCGTTGGAATTCTTTCGACAATCCGAGCGATTAAAGAATAAATCATGGATGAACAATCGATTTGTACCGGGGCACCATAACGTGACTTTTTACTGACCAAACGTTGTATGGGAGTGATGTCCACCGTTGAGAAGATAGCTTCAAATCGATGTCTTTGTTCAAGTTCATAAAGTTCTTGCAGGGAAAACAAACTCTCGTGTCGAATAAATGGCATAGGAGTTCACCTCTTTCTCTTGGTAAAGTTTCGTCACTATACCTATTCGAGATTTAGGGAGGTACTCCTTTTTCTATGCCCGACAAAGTCAGTCATATCAATGCTTGTGATTTATGAAATTGATTCAGCTTATGAAATCATTTATAATATGGGGATAGGCACGGGAAATTAATTCATTCCCTTGCAGAATTCACAATTACAATTTTTCTTTAATTTGTTTTATAGTCAATCCTTCTTCTTCTTTCATTACACGAATTTCCTCAAGTCGCTTAAGAGCTAATTCACGTGGGTATTTTCTTATCAGTCTAATATCCTCTTGCTCAAATGGGATCATACCCTCTTCCGTGTAATATTTAATGGTACTGTATCGAACTTTAGAAAGTTCAACCAATTCGCTGATACTCACATACTCTAATGATAAAATTTTATCTGAACTTCTTTTTCGCCCCATATTTTTCTCCCCTACATTAAGCCTCCATATATTGGACAGCCTTTTCAACAGCTCTAATTTTTTTTAAAATGTCCTCGTTACGCAATATCTCAAGTTTTTGCTTTAAAGTTTTTTGTTCGTAATCAGAAAAATAATCGTTTAGCATTTTTTTTACGTTTAAAAAAAATACTAAGGCTAACGTATGTTCTTCTACATTCCCATGTTCCAATAACTCAGCTCGAATTTTCTCCACTATGTGGTTCCGTGTCTTTGCTACATCCGAATATTTTTTTACTGGAACAACAAATAAAACTTCCGTATTTTCAATTTCTAGAATTCCTTTTTCTACAAGGCTTTCTACAACTATTTTATAAACTTCTCTTTGTTTAAAGATGTGGTTGTAAAAGTAATTAACCCACTTCTTTAGCTTCTTTGGTTTCTCATCGTTCATAATTTCAAGTAATCTGTCAAGATACTTTTCACCTGTGGATTTTGAGTTAGAAATTCTGACAGTATCATCGTCTTCAAATGTAACGTTGCCATTTATAGAAAGTTCCACTATACAAGCCATAACTGTGTACAAGGCAACATGCTGACGAAAAATAGACTTAAGTTTATTGGTTTCACGATCTAATGCAAGTAAGACAAACTCTTGGGGAATTGATAAATTTTTTAACATGATAGTATCACCCTTTCGAATACTTAATACTTAATACTTACTACTTAATACTTACTACTTACTACTTACTACTTACTACTTACTACTTACTACTTACTACTTACTACTTACTACTTACTACTTACTACTTACTACTTACTACT
>NZ_JAGGLB010000072.1 GCF_017874215.1 Paenibacillus eucommiae | reverse complement strand
TGTCCCCGAAGGAACAAATCCGCTCGACTTGCATGTATTAGGCACGCCGCCAGCGTTCGTCCTGAGCCAGGATCAAACTCTCCAATAAAGTTGCGTATATGACCGAGGTCTTACACGACTTTTTATTCTCAAGCTTAACAGCTCAATACTATCACTTGCGTTTTGCTGATTGATCATTCATTTGTTTAGTTTTCAAGGAGCTTTGTGTTTGTTCTTGTCGTCTTTTGTCGTTCATTGTGTTACTTGCGGCGACAAGAATATATACTATCAGGTTTCAATATGATTTGCAACCCCCTAGGCAAAAAAACTTTAAATTATTTTCTTAACCCCCTATTTCCCACCTAATTTACCCCTTTCCAACCCTCTGTAATCATCAGCAGAATTATCTTCGCCACAGCCATCTACCTGCTATCTATCTGGTATCTATTGTTGGTATCTCTCGTTTGTATAAATTGTTGGTATCTCTCGTTGGTACCTATCTTTTGATCTATCGTTTGTTATTTATCATTGTTATCTATTCGTTATTTAACAAAAAGGGCTGGAGGTCAAATAACCTGCCAAGCCCTTTTCTACGTTTAGCCATCTGTTCCAATACTCCATAATAACTCCATACAACTAGTTCATCAGTTTATCAACCTTCACCCAAAAGCCGCAGCAGCTCATTCTCATCCTCAATAATACGAATGCCCAGCTCCTGTGCCTTAGTCAGCTTGCTGCCAGCACTTTCACCAGCAATTACAATATCCGTTTTCTTCGAGACACTTCCCGTTACTTTCGCTCCAAGTGCCTCTAGCTTCTTAGCCGCCTCGTCGCGTCCCATTACACTCAAAGTACCGGTCAGTACTACCGTCTTGCCGTAAAAAGGATTTTCAGGATCCGCTGAAACCGTGGCAGTTTCCTCAACAACAGGCCGGACACCGGCACTTAACATGCGTTGAATGCTTTCAAGCATTAAGGGATCACGGAAAAAAGTGTAGATACTATCCGCTACAATTCCGCCGACATCAGGGAGCGTAATAAGCTCTTCTTGCTCGGCTTCCATCACCTTCTCCAGGCTGCGGTAATGATCAGCGAGCACTTTGGTCGTGGTCTTGCCTGAGTTGGGAATACCTAACGCATATAAGAATGAGGCTAGATCCCGGGACTTACTTTTCTCCAAAGCTTCCAGCAGGTTGCCAGCCTTCTTCTCTCCAAAACGGTCAAGACTGACCAGCTCCTCAAAATTAAGGCTGTAGAGGTCGGCCGGATCGCGCACACCAAGCTCCTGATGCAGCTGCGCAGCTGTCATCTCGCTGAAGGATTCGATGTCCATGGCATCTCTGGAAGCGAAATGCGTTATTCTTCCAATGAGCTGCGGGCTGCATCCAAGCCGGTTGGGACAAAAGATATGTGCCCCCCTCTGCTCAAGCTCAGCGGAACATGAAGGACACAGCACTGGATAAATAATCTCTCCACCGTCCTGATCTTCGGTCACTTTTCCCAAAATTTCCGGAATCACATCGTTGGATCTGCGAATATATACAAGGCTGCCCAGAGCAAACTTGAGATTTTTTCTTTCAATATCGCCTATATTATTGAGCGTACAGTTTTGCACCGTTACACCTGCAAGATCTACAGCTTCGACCCGGGCAGACGGAGTAATTTTCCCTGTACGGCCAACCTCCCAGGAAACAGATTGCAGGATAGTTGTCGCTTCCTCTGCCTCAAACTTAAAGGCTACAGCCCAACGGGGAAACTTCTCTGTGTTGCCAAGCACTTCCCGGGTTCGCATATCTGTAAGCTTAACAACACCGCCATCAATCAAGAAGTCAAAGTCATGACGCTCTTTTGCAAGCTGCTCCAGATTAGCCACTACATCTTCTATTGTATCGAAAAAGTGAACATGCGGGCTCACGCTAAAATAATTATCACGAAGAAACTGCAGCATCTCCCCATGATTCTGGAATTGCACCCCATCCGAGTAGCCAATATTGTAGAAAAAAGCGCTGAGCCGACGTTCTGCGGTTAGCTTCGGATTCAAGTTGCGAAGAGCACCCGCGGCGGCATTACGGGCATTCTTGAGCGGCTCTGCCGCTGTCTTGTTGTACGCTTCAAGCACAGAGAGAAACATCATGCCCTCTCCCTGAACTTCAAGCAATCCGTCCTTATAGGGAATTTCCAAGGGGACCGACTTTATCGTCTTCACTTGCGCCAAAATGCCCTCGCCAACAACCCCGTTGCCACGGGTAGAAGCTTGAACCAGACGTCCTTCTTTATAAGTAAGGTTCAAAGTAAGCCCATCAAATTTAAGCTCCACAGCATAGGATGGATCGGGAAGTGGTGTGTCGGGATTTTTACTATTATAATCAGCAATCAGCTTCAGCACGCGCGTGTTCCAAGTATGCATGACCTCTGTGTTCTGTGCTTTATCGAGACTCCAAAGTCTGGCAAGATGCCGATGGGGCACAAAGCCGCTGAGGGTATCCCCCCCCACACGCTGTGAAGGAGAAGCAGGAAGTATAATGCCCGTTTCCTGCTCCATGGCGAGTAGTCTGTCATACAGCACGTCATATTCCTTATCTGAAATAGACGGATTGTCCAACGTGTAATAGTTATAATTATGCCGGTTGAGTTCTTCAATGAGGACTTTCATGGACGAGATGGCTTCTGACATATAGATTCTTCCTCTCTATAGACCTATTAATGAATCAAGATTCCTTTGTAATCGGAGCAAATTTGGCTAACAGCCGTTTGATCCCTACCGGTGCGGGAAAAGCAATTTGCAGCTCGGTATCGTCACCGGAGCCTTTAATAGCAACTACTGTGCCTAGCCCCCATTTGCCATGTGAAACCTTATCGCCCATTTTGAAATCAATACTCTTCTGATTTCCTGCAGGCCCTGGCTGTCTTGTTGCAAAAGCAGGCTTCGCAGCAGACCCGGCAGCAACAGGAGCCCTCGCCGCTCCCGTAGCGCCTCCGGCAGAAGGCTTGCCGAAGGACGATGGCTGACCCCAGGACGCCGACGCAGATCCGCCCGAGGAATAACCAGAACCTCCACCGCTATTCGACCAGGTCGTACGTGTGGCCCTGCTGTAGCGATCCCCGCTCCCCCCGGACTGTGATACATTCTCTAGAATTTCAACCGGAATCTCCATCAGAAATCTCGATGGCGCATTGGCTGCCGTACGTCCGAACAAAGTCCGCATGCGGGCGCAGGTCAAGAACAGATCCTCTTCTGCGCGGGTAATGCCCACATAAGCCAGGCGCCGTTCTTCTTCAAGCTCCTCATTATCGGAAAATGCACGGCTGTGCGGAAATACGCCTTCCTCCATACCAACAATAAATACGACTGGAAATTCTAAGCCTTTAGCACTGTGCATCGTCATCAGAACGATCGCATCACTGTTGTCAGCTTCTTTATCCAAGGTGTCGATATCGGCAATCAGCGCCAGGTCTGTAAGGAAGGAAATCAGCGTTTTGTCCTCGTTCCGTTTCTCGAAATCCATGGTCACGGATAGAAACTCGTCCACGTTTTCCAAGCGGGCCTTGGATTCCAGCGTATTTTCGCGCTGCATTTCCATTCGATATTCCGTCAGCTCCAGCATCTTCTCTGTCAGCTCGGTAACCGAAAGATAATCTACCATCCTATTCAGATTCTCGATCATCTCGCGGAAATCTGCCAGTGCATGCTTCGTGCGGGGACTGATCTCCAGAGCATCGACCTCCTCCAGCATAGCGTACAGGGAAATCCCGCGCCTTGCAGCCATCTCCCCTACCTTGTCCATAGTAGTATCCCCAATTCCCCGTTTCGGAACATTCACAACACGAGAAAGGCTGATGTCATCATCCGGATTGGAGATCAAGCGCAAATACGCAAGGATATCCTTAATTTCTTTACGGTCATAGAACTTAACTCCGCCAACAATCGTATAGGGGATGTCCGACTTGATCAGAATTTCCTCAATTACCCGGGATTGGGCATTAGTACGGTACAAAATGGCATGATTGGCAAAGCTTTTGCCGCGGGCACGGTTTTTGTTAATTTCATTGGTAATAAAATAGCCCTCTTCATGCTCTGTATCAGCCTGGTACAGCTTAATGCTGCTGCCGCCTTCCTTGTCTGTCCAAAGGTTCTTTGGCTTGCGGCCTGTATTATTGGAAATTACCTTATTCGCTGCCTGAAGAATGTTAGAGGTCGAACGATAGTTCTGTTCGAGGAAAATAGTGGTTGCATCCGGGTAATCCTGCTCAAAATTCAAAATATTCGAAATATCTGCGCCGCGCCAGCGATAAATGGATTGGTCGCTATCGCCTACCACGCAAATGCGTTTATATTTATCAGCTATCATCTGACAGAGCATATACTGAGCCCTATTTGTATCCTGATACTCGTCGACGTGGATATATTGAAACTTGTTCTGGTAATGCTCCAGCACCTCTGGCTCTTCTTTGAAAAGCTGTATCGTGGTCATAATCAGGTCGTCAAAATCCAAGGAGTTATTACTCCGCAGCTTTTTCTGATAGAGCGAATATACCTTCGCAACAAGACTTTCAAAATAGTCTCCAATCTTACTCTCGTAAGTCTTTGGGCTGATGAGCTCGTTTTTGGCCGTGCCGAGAGCTGCTTGTATGGTTTTGGGCTCGAATTTTTTCGCGTCAATATTTAATTCCTTCATACAGGTCTTAATTACGGAAAGCTGGTCACTCGAATCCAGAATTGTAAAATTGGACGTAAAGCCAATGCGGTTAATATCTCTGCGAAGTATACGCACACACATGGAGTGAAACGTCGAGACCCAAATATCTCCGGCCGCAGGTCCAACCAGCTTTTCGACCCGGTCCCGCATTTCTCTGGCTGCTTTGTTCGTAAATGTAATTGCGAGTATACTCCAAGGCGCTGCTTTGCGGGTGGCAATCAAATAGGCTATGCGATGCGTTAGCACCCGCGTCTTCCCGCTTCCCGCTCCAGCCATAATAAGCAATGGCCCGTCGACTGCTTCTACAGCTTTGCGCTGTGGGGGATTCAGCCGCTGAACGGCATCCATAATTTTCTGGGTATCATTCATTGTATTACCTTCCTGTTCTATCGAAATTCACGGTCTGAAGCGCAAGCTTCAAATCGCTGTAAATGACATTTCCTACTACAATCGTATCTGCGGCAAGCGCTGCTTCCTGCGCCTTCTCCAGGCTATCAATTCCTCCGCCATAGAAAAGCCGGGCATCGTCTAATATCGCTTTAGTCCGCCGCACAAGCTCCATATCGCCAAACCTGCCGCTGTACTCCAAATACACAATAGGCATCCGGAACAGCTTGTCCGCCAGCCTTGCATAAGCAATAACATCTTTGAGATCAAGCTCCGTATTGGCCTTAGTTAAGCTGGCAGCTGAAGCATCACGATTGAGAATCACATAACCTTCCGTAACAACTTCATTCCAATTGAGAATAGCCCCATACTCCTTCAAAGCCTCATGATGCTGCCCGACAATCCATTCAGGATCCAGGGAATTTAACACCACGGGGATCAAAAACAAATCAAAGCCCGGAACAATAGCCTCCCGATTAGAAACTTCGAGCGCACACGGAACTTCATATTGGCGAATGCGGGCAAGTAAATCTACGGTATTATCGAAGGTTATACCCGTTGAGCCGCCTACAAGAATGCAATCGGTACCGGACATACAGATTTGATCAAGCGCATCATCCGAGATGTTCTTGTCCGGATCAAGCTTAAACACATGCTTCCACTGACGTATATCAACGATCAAAAATAGCCCCTCCGATTAAGCGGCACTAGTGCCATAATACATTAAGTCTATGCTACGTTTGAGGGTGTGTCAAACAAGGAAAATGACAAAGCCGCCCTTAAAGGACGGCCTCATTAAACTATGAAATTTACGAACATTTATCGGTAACCAGGCAGAAAGCGAGCGCTCTTTATTTCACTTCAATTTTAAAAACACGCTCTACATGAAGAGGCGTATGGTCATTTTGCTGTAAATCCAATGTAATAACATGCTTGCCCACACTAAGATTTTCAAGCTTAATAGGCGCAGTCGTATCTAACATTGCTTTTTGCTTACCATTAACTGTCAGATGGAGATGTCCTTCACCCGGCACATTTTTCTTGCCCATATGATCTGGGGAAAGCTTTATATTGCTAGTTTGAAAAGTGATCGTGGCACTTGTCCCGTCTTGCACGATCTTAGCATTAAGCGTTGGCTGGTCCTTCTTCGAGACAGCTCCATCTGTGAGATAATCCCCCTGCCCGCTCCCTGTCATAATCATCGAGCTGTGATCAAGCATAGGGTCCTCCTTCGTGCTGCAAGCCGTGGTTATGCTGCCAAGCACCATCAGAGATGCAATGCCTATAATCCAAGTTTTTTTCATAGCCGTACACCCTCTTCCTCTTATTGGACATCCTTTGTACCTTTTATATGTTTGACAAGCCTCTTTCATGCATAAAATCAACGCCTTGCGGCGTCCTTTGATGTGCGTATTCGTGACTTGGGTGCGTTGCGGAGGGAATGGCTGTGGGCTCCAGCCGCTGTTAAAGATTTGTTCCCTGAATGGAATCGATGAGGAGGTAGGAAC
>NZ_JAGGLB010000071.1 GCF_017874215.1 Paenibacillus eucommiae | reverse complement strand
GATTTAAACAGGTTTAAGTGGCAAGTTTTGATCGATTTCAGTAAACGTTTTGAGTTGTACACAGTTAATCGACAGCCTCAAAAACATCGTTAAGTCAAGCACTTACAATTTCAACATAAAAAAACCCGCAGGCGGCTGCCCCGGGCTTATCATCTCTAAATCTCTAAATAGGTAATGTAATCAGCACCTGCGTGCCGACCAAAAGCTTGCTTTCCACGCGAATCCTGCCCCCGTGGCTTTCCACAATCCACTTGGCGATTGCCAGTCCCAGACCTGTGCCGCCTTCCTGCCGCGTGCGGGCTTTATCACCGCGGTAGAAGCGGTTAAAGATAAGAGGCAGATTTTCGGGCGCAATGCCGATGCCCGTGTCCTCTACTTCCAATAGCACGGAGTGGGCCAGCTTACGGCAAACTACGCGGACAAGTCCGCCCTCCGGCGTATATTTGATCGCATTGTCGAGCACGGTCACAAGCAATTGATGAAGGCGTACCTCATCGGCATTCATCGGCACAGACGACTCAATTTCCGCATGCAGGATAATGTCCTTGACTTCCGCCAGCATCTGCATCTTCCGTACGCAGTCGTTGACGATCCGGTCGAACTGAATCGGCTTGATCTCGAGCTCCAGCTGGTTCGAGTCGGACCGGGCCAATGTCAGCAAGCCATTAACCAGCTTGCTCATCCGCCGGGCTTCCTGCAGAACCGTGGATATATGTTTGCTGTCCTGCTCAATCGTATGCTCGGGATGACGCAATAAGAGCTCCGTATGTGCCTGAATGACAGACAGTGGGGTCCGCAGCTCGTGGGATGCATCCGATACGAACTGCTGCTGCTTGTCCATGGAGAGCCGGATGGGGATGAGTGCGCGGTTCGCCAGATAATACCCGGCAGCGACGGCGATCAGCAGCCCTACAATGCCTCCATACAGCAGGATGGATTCAAGCCGGGTCAGCATGCCAATTTCGGCGGAGATATTACTGAGCAGTTGATGGGTTGCGATCCGGTACTGAACGCCGTTTCTGTCAACGACGGTCCCGATATCCAGGTCATTGATGTTCAATACCCGGAAGTGCTGGTCTCCCGCCTTCACCGATTGCAGAGACGCTCCTACCTTGCTTGGCAGAAGCTTCTTCAGCTGCCCCTCTTTGAACTGCTCCATTCCCGGCAGCATAATCGGCTGGTCATCTTCCGTCCAGTACAACTGGATAACCGGCCGGTCCATCTGCCCCATGCGGAACAGAACGGCTTTTTGCGCAGGCACTGCCAGCGCTGTCTGATCATATGCTTCTGCCGTTTGACCTTGTATTCTCAAGGTTTGGCCTTCTACACTCAACATTTGACCTTGCATATTCGTCATCTGGTCTCGTATATTCGTTAAAGATGCGTCAACCTGGGCAAACAGCATTTGTTTCGCAACAAAAAAAACGGACAGGTTCAGCCCAATCAAAATAACGGATAACACGGCCGCGTTACGGATGGTGAGCTGGATTCTAATTCGGTTGAACATCAGCTTTTCTCCTTCAATAAATATCCAACTCCGCGAATCGTATGAATATAGCGATCACAACCAGAAGGGGCAAGCTTTTTGCGTAAATAATGGACATAGACGTCAATGACGCCCAATCCTGCTCCAGTATCAATCCCCCAAACCCGGTCCAGCAGCTGTTCTTTTGTTAATATTTGTTCCCGGTTAAGCAGCAGGTACTCCATCAGCTCAAATTCTTTCACCGTAAGCTTTAGAGGCTCGCCATTCGCGTATCCCTCCATGGTCTGGCATTTCACGGTAAGCTGGCCGTATTTCAGTTCTCCATCCGGAGCTCCCCCGGACTGCCGACGCAGCAAAACCCGTATCCGTGCCAGCAGCTCCGGTGTTGCAAAAGGTTTGACGATATAGTCGTCAGCACCAGAATCGAGCCCTTTCACACGATCCTCCACACTGTCCCGCGCAGTCAGCAGCAGGATCGGCAGCGTGATCCCTTTCGACCTCAGAATGCCGAGGATAGAGAGCCCATCCATGCCGGGAAGCATGATATCCAGAACAATCAGATCATGAATCCGCTGCTGCGCCAAGTACAATCCGTCCAAACCATTGTGCGCTTCATCGACTTGGTATGACTCTTCTTTAAGTACCGTCACCACCGCATCGAGCAGCGGCCGGTCATCTTCCACGACTAGAATTCTCAACGCTCCTGCCCCTTTGTTCACATCTTCTGTCATCCTGCAGGCCTATTGTACACTATGAACCTTAATAAAAGGTTAGAAAAACCTGATGAATCTAACGCCAGCTCAAAAAAATTTCTTCCTTAATTTGTCATACTAATTATGGACATTTTGGTGCATTGACATCCTGTCTGTAGTTGATAACTCCGAACTAACACTCGGTTATATTAAATGGAAACAAAAAGCCCCAGACAAGCCTTAGCTTGCCGGGGGCTTTTTGAATTTAATTAGAAGCAATTCACGACTGCTAAAAGCTTCTTCGCCTTTGTAATATCTTTTTGCTTACCTTTTTGCTTTATCTTTTTGTTATGTTTCCTTACTTATCTTTCACTACCTACAGTCCGAAAAACTTCACTGCATTCTCTCTGGAAATCTTCTTAAATACAGTTTCGCTGATTTTTTTCGTATCGCGCCAATTGATTAGTGTATCGACTAAATCAACTGGCATATTTTTCGTACAAATATCAGTACCAAAAAATAATCTGTCCTGAAATTCTGTCAGGAACTTCGGACCATACTCGGTATCACGGGATATGGCGTTATGAGCCGTATAATCGGAGAGATCGCCGTATAAATTGGGGTATCTGCGGAACAGCTTGGGCACAACGCCCTCTTCCTTGATCGGACCCCCAGGCACCCTGCCAACCTGTCCACCTTTTAAATCAAAAATAATTGCCCGCTCTCCCGGCGTCTCCAAACGTCCAATTTCCGCCCAAAACACAGGCCCATGTCCGAAAATAATTAGATTCGGGAACCTTTGCAGGGTATGCTCCAGCTGCGGCAAGCCAGGGTCGTCATACAAGCCGAAGTCTCCAGTTTTCTGATCGGAACCGTCAAATACTACTGGCAGACCTACACGCTCTGCGCAGCGAAATAAGTTTTGCACGAGCGGATCCATCAGCTCAGCATTAAGCATCACCTCGCCAAGCCCCCTGCAGCCTTTATCCTTATAGTAGGAAAGCACTTTATCAAGCGGCGCTTCTGCTGAATTGGTTAGGGCACGCGGATCGATGTTGCAGTAGGGAATGAATCTGTCGGGATATTTTTCGGCCATATCGAGAATATCCTCATTGGCTTGCGGGAAATAGATTTCCGGACTGACAACCGGCAGCAAGACGCCTTTTTCAATCCCGAGCTCATCATAACGCTGAATCAACTCTTCCGCTGTGCAAAATTGAACAACGAAAGGTACGGGCTTTCTGTAAGCATGGGCATGAATATCGATAAACATGGTACTTCCTCCTTAGACAGTTAGTTCAAAATTGAATGAGCCAGGACGATGTGACTCTGCTGCAACGTGAGCGATTGATAATCGCTGCACTTCCCCTTCCGTTCCTTCAAGGCAAAGCGTCATATAACTAAAACCGCCTGCATCTCCTGGAATCACAATCGTCTGATCCTGAATCCCATTGATTGTCGAATGCAGCTCCCTGGTATCCATATCCCAGGAAATCCCCAGCTCATCCCAATTGCCGGAAGCCGCCTTTAAGGACAATACAGCGCAATCCTTTAAAACAATTTCTTTGATTTTCTTTATTTCTTCATCTTTTCCGGTAAAGTGAACCTCATCGAGGAAAGGTTCGCTTAAGATCAAGGTTGCTCCCTGCAGCTCTTTCTCCGAATCTCTCTTCAGCCTGATTTTCAAGCTGCCTGCACGGCCATAAGGAAAATTCAATGCGGCAACAGCCGTTTCACCTTCAGCCGCCGACAAGCGCAGCATGTTCTTTTCCATTGAGGAAGAGTCCGGCTTATATGTCCCAAGCGTGGTGTGAGTACCGTCAGTAGTCCAGGCCTGCATGCCTTGTTCAAAGCTTTCCGTGATCGTGCGCTCCTTGAGAAATGAGGTCGAAAATCGCACCAGCTTGACATTAGGATCGTTGAAGTCTGACCCCTCCTTACTGCCTACACTGTAGTATTTCACCAACAGCTCATCGTTTTCCAATACGATCGGAAAGGGGTAGCAATTTAACACTGATGGAGGATCATCCTGTCTTCTTAGAATCATTTCGCGATAACCGTTCCATGTCTTGCCCCCATCCTCTGATATGGCGGCATGCAGGGCCTGTCTTGCATAGCTGATGCCTTCAATGTATCTGTAGCCCAGACAATGATTCCATATTTTAACGATATCTCCGTTCTCCATTCTGACTAAAGATGTGGGAGCGTTGGAAGAACGAAACGGCGAAGGACGTGCTGTTCCCCAAGATGCGCCGCCGTCGGCAGACATAGCATAATAGAAACGGCCCAGCGTGGTACGTATCATCATGAGCATCTGACCGTCATCCAGCTCCAGCACAATTGGCTCCATGGCCCCTGATTCCACATGAGCATTATCATCTGAAATTTCTACATCGTTGGAGGCGTTCCAGGTTGCCCCTTCATCGTCAGAATAAATCGTACTGCACACAAAACAAGACCTTAAGTCGAATTTACCTTGAGGAATCGTTGAAAAAGCCGCCACAATCCGGCCGTTTGCCAGCTGCAATACGCTGTTAATTGCTCCGGTATACCGGTCCAGACAAGCTACTTTTTGAGTGACCGCATTCGTACCGTGAATATCGTCAGCGCGAGTGTGCAGGATATCCCCGATATACTGGTTCGTTGCTTCGTTCAATACTTGAATTCTAAAAGAAAAAACATGCATGGCTCCGGCTTTGCTTTGTAAATAATGCTGTCCGCTAATATACCCCGTTTGCTGCGGAAATGCGATGAACAGATGCGGATGGCTCCACGTTGCGCCGTTGTCGAACGATTGTCTTCCTAATACATAATGCGAGCAAATGGCTTGATCCAGCTGTAAAGGGTTTTTCTTGGTCACACACACCACGGTGAATAAACTGCCGTCATGCAAGCGGATGACCGGGCCCATATTTAGACCACTATCCTCGTATAAAAATTGCGCCACATTGGAATTAATTTTGCCATTATTTTCGGCATGAATATTAGCATTGCTCATCCTGCACACCCTCCGATTCTTTAACACATTTCTACCATTTCTACCGGGCAAAAATTTTACGCGATAAGTTGTAAGTGATAATTTGTAAGTATTATAGTCTCTGGATTACTCTCCTGGATACGCCAAAGTTATGTACTTTCAGCCATTTTCTTGTCATTTTTTTGTCATTTGCATATTTTTCGACTTAAATCGACTCATTACGACTTAGAAAATAACCCCCGACAAGTCTTTTGGCTTTGTCGGGGGTTATGGCATTACAATCCGAAAAATTTCACTGCATTTTCCCTGGAAATCTTCTTAAATACAGTTTCACTGATTTTTTTCGTATCGCGCCAATTAATCAGTGTATCGACTAAATCAACTGGCATATTTTTTGTACAAATATCAGTACCAAAAAATAACCTGTCCTGAAATTCCGTCAGGAACTTCGGACCATACTCGGTGTCACGGGCTATAGCGTTATGAGCCGTATAATCGGATAGATCGCCGTATAAATTCGGGTATCTGCGGAACAGCTTGGGCACAACGCCCTCTTCCTTAATAGGCCCTTGAGGGATTCTTCCGACCTGCCCACCTTTTAAATCAAAAATAATTGCCCGCTCTCCCGGCGTCTCCAAACGTCCAATTTCCGCCCAAAACACAGGGCCATGTCCGAAAATAATCAGATTCGGGAACCTTTGCAGGGTATGCTCCAGCTGCGGCAAGCCAGGGTCGTCATACAAGCCGAAGTCTCCAGTTTTCTGATCGGAACCGTCAAATACTACCGGCAGACCTACACGCTCCGCGCAGCGAAATAAGTTTTGCACGAGCGGATCCATAAGCTCAGCATTAAGCATCACCTCGCCAAGCCCCCGGCAGCCTTTATCCTTATAGTAGGAAAGCACTTTATCAAGCGGCGCTTCTGCTGAATTGGTTAGGGCACGCGGATCGATGTTGCAGTAGGGAATGAACCTGTCGGGATATTTTTCGGCCATATCAAGAATATCCTCATTGGCTTGCGGGAAATAGATTTCCGGACTGACAACCGGCAGCAAGACGCCCTTTTCAATCCCGAGCTCATCATAACGCTGAATCAACTCTTCCGCTGTGCAAAATTGAACAACGAAAGGAACGGGCTTTCTGTAAGCATGGGCATGAATATCGATAAACATGGTACTTCCTCCTTGTGTGAAATTAATTAGTTTTATAAATTCAGAATATATAATTTCATTTGCCTAAAACATCCTGCTCGATCCACGCAAGAAAGGCGTCATCAAACCACATCTCCGGGTTTTTCTTGAAAGCCCTTAACACATTATCCACATAGTCGTCAGCCTTAATGCTAGTGAAAAGCGAACTGCCGCACTGGGCATGCGAGATGAAACCAAGCTCGTCCAGCATCGCCTGGGTTTTGGCTGCATCGTGAAAAGGCCATACGCCCGGAACGCCATGTCTGGCTATCTTCGACATCGCTATGCATTTCTTGCCAGCATCCTCGATAGTACTGCAGTAATGCTCCACCAGGCTATACTCGGCAAAATGCTTGAATGTATTGTAGTTCATGTCTATACCAATAAATACGATCCTTGCTTTTTCCAGGTACATTTTCTGCCAGGGCGAAGAGTATGAAAAACAGTAATCGCCAAAAACGCCCATTCGTGGGCCATAGGCTGAATGATCAGCAGTAAGCTCGGCTGCCCTGCTTCCCCATGCCGCGACTGAATGTGTAGCCTGATCGCTTCTGATACTGTCCGGAAGCAAACGGAACGTTTCTGTGATATTGCCCACGTCAGAAGGGGATTTCTCGATATCCCAATTGCGGTAGGCATTGAAGAAATCTTGCTGTACTAGCGTTGGAAACACAACGGTACCGCTTTCAGTTACAGTTTCTTTGACTGCCTCAATAACACTCATTGGGCCGCCAGCGACAAGGCCAAAGCTTTTTAAAGAAGAATGAGTGAGAACGATATCCGATGCACCTACGCCAACCTGTTTAAACGCGCTAATGATATCTTCTTTTGTAACTCTCGGTGCTGATTCAGAACTCATGGAAATACCTCCTCTTAAGGTTTGGATAACAATCTCTTCATCACCACGGCTGCCTCCGCTCTGGTCGCCAAAGACTGCGGGCCGAACGTGTTAGCGGTTCTGCCGTTGATAATACCTTCACGAACAGCGATCTCTACATCTCTAATCGCCCATTCGCTTATAGAGCTTGCATCCACAAATGGTATGGAATCCACTGAACCCTTATCGTTAAAAGTCCCCTCCGACATATACCTGCCCGCCCGTATGAGCATGACCGTCATTTCTTCCCGTGTAATATCTTGCTCCGGAGCGAATCTGCTGTCTGTGACTCCCTTGATAATCCCCGAAGAGTAAGCACTGCTTACGACTCCAGCATACCAGGAAGCTGACGGCACATCGGTAAACGGACTTTGAACTTCTGATGCTTTCAGGTTCAATGCTCTTACTAACATAGCAGCAAATTGCGCCCTTGTCACCATCATATCCGGCACAAAATGATCGTCGTCCATACCTTCAATAATTCCCTCTGAAGCAAGCAGTTCAATATCTGCTTTTGCCCAGTGCCCGGTCAAATCTATGAAGCTTTTACTCGTAGAAACGCTTTTTCCAACTGTAATTGTTGTACTCAGTAATTTGTCGGTTACTACCTTCATAGATTCCCATTTCACTGTGGCTTGGCCATGTTTCTTGAGCTTAAACGTCAGGGTGCCTATTGTGATATTCCCGCTATCTCCAGGTACGCTGCCTATTTTGGTATGAGCAATGATAATTTCGTTCTTTTTGATAATGGGAGATACTGAAAAACCATCCAAATTAGATTTGGCGCCCAATAATTCAAGCTTATCAGGATCAAAGGACAATCTGGCCTCGTAACCATATACATTATTGACATTTTCCACACTCAGGGTCATGATAACTTTTCCACCAGCCGGCTTACCTGCATCCAACCTAAAAATGGGTACTGTTTCAGCATGGGCCGTTGCAACAAACTTACCAGGCAAGCAAAGTGCAGCTATCAGCAATAGAATTAGGGATACACGCAACCATCCATTCCCCCTTGTCTTATTCATTTCTTATTCATTTCTTATAAATCTCCGATCCTTACTTCTTCCCTAATTGCATCGCCATTCAACAACATGGCACCAAACAGGAGGAAGCCCTCCTGTTTGGCTGGTCAAATTCCGTTACTTCTTAATTTTCTTGGCAATTGCCACTAAGTCTTCGATGTCGATTTTGCCATCCCCATTCAGATCTGCTTGCTTCACTTGCTCCCAATCGGGACTGCTTGTATCTTTGCCGTAATTGGCAGCCATGATGGCCAAATCGCCGACTGTTACTTTATTATCATGATTGATGTCACCGGAAAGACCAGCTGTAACCTGAATAGTTACCGACGACAGCTCGGCTGCATATTCAACGCCTTGACCGTCTGCCAAAGAAGCGCTTGTTACCTTAATTTGGCTAGCCACCGTCTGTGAAACTTGCTTGGATTTAAATGTGAGCTCTACAATATCCCCTTGACCAATAATTTCTTTACCTGGACCTGTACTTGCCAGAATCAATTGAATGCTGCCAGGCTGATCTGCCACAGTCTCCAGCAGGCTGACTCCTTCTTTGATAGATGCTGCTGAAACAAATTCCACAGCTGTAGGATCATAAGTCCATTAAGCATGCATTAAAGCTCACATCGATTTACAAATAATGGATATGGGAAAATCCGGTTCAGATATTTAGGAGTATGTTATATTAATTGAATA
>NZ_JAGGLB010000070.1 GCF_017874215.1 Paenibacillus eucommiae | reverse complement strand
CCTTTGTTTATAGCTCTGCAATGTGTTAGTCCTAACAACATTGTAACCTATGTGTGAACAAATTGGAGCTGTCTTACGTTCATCATAACTCTCTTGCCTGCCTGTATTTATTAACAAATATTAAGGTTTATTTAAGTAGTTCCTAAGCGTGTGCTTATAAGATCTTAAATTTTCATTTGTATACTAGAAGCTGTTGATAGTTTCAAAATAAATGATTTTGAGGTGCAGGTTGATGATGCGTAAAAGGATGTTTGTGGTGCTAATTGTTGTAATGATGTTAGTAATTGGAGGTTGTTCCCTAAGTAAACCAAAATCCGAAAACGAGGCGGGTGTGACACCAGGGTCACATGAAGGGCAGCAGGATCATAAAAAACAGGAGCTAACGAAAGTGAATTCAGTGGACAAGCTCCAGGAGAGCTACGACTTAATTGTTGTCGGGACAGATCCGGAAGGGATTAGTGCGGCTGTTTCCGGTGCACGAAATGGTCTGAAAACACTGCTCGTAGATGGTAGAGACCGTGAAATTTTGGGCGGATTAATGACGATAGGCTGGTTGAACAGCATTGATATGAACTGGGTGAAGCCGAAAAAAAGCTTGTCCGGTAAGGAACAGGCGCACTTAAACCAAGGTATTTTTACGGAGTGGTATAAGCAAGTAGAAGGGCATTCCTTTGACGTCACGACAGCCGCGAATGTGTTCAACAAGCTGGTCAGTGCAGAGGGAAATATCGATATTTATATGAAATCAGAAGCCATCGAGCCGATAATCAAGAAGGGGGACCATTCAGTTCTGATTGAAGGTGTTGCTATTACGGACAAGGATGGGAAAAAGCACAACATATTAGCAAAAGCTGTAATTGATGCTACTCAGGATGCGGACATTGCAGCGGCGGCTGGCGTATCATTTACGATCGGGCGAGAGGATCTAGGGGACAAAGAGTCATCCATGGCGGTTACAGCTGTTTTTCGCCTGAAAAATATCGATGACAAAGCATGGAACCTCATTACTAAGCGGCTGAGTGAGGATGGAGATGAAGGCACCGGTTCCGATCAAATGTCCGCTTGGGGATATGGTAAAGAAATGAAAGCATATGTGCCGCTTAACAAGGAGCGTGCGATGATGCGTGGTCTGAATATAGGCAGACAAAATGACGATACGATTTTAATTAATGCACTGCATATTTTTGAAATTGATGGACTTGATCCAGATTCACATAAGGAAGCATTGGAGATCGCTAAAGAAGAGCTGCCTAACGTTGTGAAATTTTTGAATAAACTTCCTGAATTTAAGCATGCTGAGCTGGATGCAATTGCTACTGAGCTCTATGTTCGGGAAACGCGGCACATGAAGGGGCTGTACCGCTTGAGTATTCTGGACCTGCTGGAGAATCGGGACCAATGGGACAGAATTGCTTTCGGCTCTTATCCGGCAGATATTCAGAAGACTTCACCAAGCGATAGCGGTGCAATTCCTGTAGATCCACAAAGATACGCGGTTCCATTTCGCAGCATCGTACCGCAGCATGTGGACGGCCTGCTTGTTGTGGGACGCGCTGCCAGTTATGATACACTTGCCCATGGCAGTGCCCGGGTTATTCCAACTGGAATGGCGGAAGGTCAGGCTGCTGGCGCTGTAGTTAAGCTGGTCGCAGACAAGAAAATAACTTTCCGGCAATTAGCCGAAAATAAATCGTTCATAGCCGAGCTGCAGAAGCAGCTGACGGATCAGGGAATGGAGCTTAAGGAATATACGTTGAAGCCTCAATCCTTTATGGAACATAAGTCCTACCCTGGACTCAAGGCTGCCGTTTATATGGGACTCGCATATGGATCATATGGGAACACTGCATTTAATTTGGATGAGGCCTCCAACGCGCAGCGCATGGTGAATCAGGTGAGCGGGATGGGGCGGATGCACCCGACATTTTTTGAAGGAGACATTGCAGCGGCGCTGCAAAATGTGACGGAACCGGCAAAAACTCCGCTGACCCTGCAGCAAGCAAGCTTTACATTTGCCAAGGCATTAGATGTAGATACAACGATTGAGGAAGCTCAGGCTAAATTGCAAGAGAAAGGCTTTTTAAGCAAAGCAACCATCGATGGCATCAAAAACAAACAAAAGTTAACGAATGGCGATGCATTTATGATGCTAAAAGATATGGCTGAAAGCGTGGCTGGTGCGAAGTTTGAGTAGGTTTTGAGGAAGCGATAAACGAAGTAACCAAAGAAAAGGGCTGCCCAAATGTCATCAAATGACGGGGCAGCTCTTTGTGCTAGAATAGATTTTTAGATGTGTCCTCCACACGATTTTTACAAGACTTCACTAAGAGTTAGATGTAACCACTTTGTCGATAATGCCATAATCCAAGGCCTCTGAAGCGGACATGAAATAATCCCGGTCCATATCTTTTTCCACCTTTGCTAGCGGCTGCCCTGTCCGTTCGGAAGTGATTTTATTTAATCGTTCCCGGGTGTCCAGTATCCGCTGGGCGCTTATGGCGATATCGCTGGCCTGGCCCTGCACACCACCGTGAGGCTGATGGATCATAATTTCGCTGTTCGGCAGCGCTAAGCGATGCCCTTTGGCGCCTGCAAGCAGAAGAATCGCCGCGAAGGAAGCGGCAAAACCCGTACAGATCGTGTGCACAGGAGACTTCACAAATTGCATCGTGTCATAAATAGCAAAACCTGCAGTAGTAGACCCGCCAGGACTGTTGATGTAGAAAGAAATTGGTTTTTCAGGATTTTCAGCATCCAGGAATAGCAGTTGGGCAATAATGCTGTTAGCCAGGTGATCATCAATAGCTGAACCAACAAAAACGATCCGATCTTTCAACAATCTCGAGTAAATATCATAGGATCTTTCGCCACCAGCGGTTTGTTCAATAACATAAGGCATATATGCACTCATCTTCTTACCTCCATTTTCGTTTTCTTTTTTCGTACTCATCCTGTAAACGAATCAGTGCAGCAGAAAGATACGGAGAGTTGAGCGCTAGTCGATTTTGGCTTTGCCGGAATTTGTACCCACGATGAAACAGCCTTATAATGAAGAAAATATATGATTTATTTTTTAGAACAGCGTATCTTTTTTTAAGCTTCGTTCGTTTACCTAAGTAGGGATAAGACGGCTTTATCGTCTGAAAGGAGAATGCTGAATGATCTTGAATGAGGTTAGGGAAATGATTGAAAACAGATTCGGGGATGAAAGCATAGAGCATTTGCAAGCAGTCGTAAACCGCTACTGTCTATCTATAACGGGCTCTATTTGGGATGCTGAGGATTTGGCTCAGGATACATGGCTGAAAGCTATTAGTACATTAAATGACTTCGGTCAAAAAAATGTCTTTGGCCACAAAAACCCTGAAGCCTATTTGCTGAGGATTGCGAAAAACACGTGGATCGACCAAGCACGAAGAAAAAATCTCTTCCTCAAAATCCTTAAGCGGGAGCAGCCGGAGGTGGCTCTGCCCGAGAACGGCTCTTTCGAGATCGAGACGGCTTTTCTTGCTTTAAGGAAGCATTTGACTCCTTTACAGAGAACTGTTTTTTTACTGCGTGACGTATTTGGATATTCCATTGCAGAAGCCGCTGATAAGCTCCAAACGACAGAAGGTGCGGTAAAAGCTGCGCTTCATCGTGCCCGCTTGGCGCTTGATGCAGTTAAGGATGAGCTGGAACAAAGTATACTCCCGGTGCCGAAGGAAGAAGGTTTGAAGGCATTTCTGCGCGCGCTTGCCGCTGCTTATCAAATGGGGGACATTGCGACGCTGATAGAGCTTGCCCAGCAGGACGAATTGGAGCCAGCCGTGGTGTTCGGAATCGCCCAAAACCAGGTTATCGGGAAATCCCTCATCCAAGCTCAGGGGGCCACTGGACAGAACTATGGCATCCCAATGGCCCACACTATTATGCTTCTGGCGTCTTAGATATTAGATCAACAATATTTGCTAGGTGCAGGCGTTTGGTGGAGTTATATGATCGAGGTTGAACAAAGAGCGGATAGAAGAGGGGCCCCGAGATGGGGCTTCTTTTTTGGAGTGAGAAAGAACTCTGAATTGTCTAGACATACTTAGCGAAAAATGCTCAAAAAATAATTTCGGCAATAAGTGGGTCATTTGGCGACCTCCCCACCAATCATTTAATACTGTGATTATTTTAAGATAATCGGATTCTCGGATGGAACGGGTATGCATTCGGGTTAACCTCCCTTCTTAAATGATAATAGTTGATATTCAAATATATAAAGAAAAAAGACCTGATTTTCAACTAATATATCATAAGATGCTCGACTCAATAAACCTGGACACTGGTGTTAAAGAGGAGTTCTTATATATCTGCCTTTGAAACCATTTTTACTGAAGTGGATGATCACTACACATTGTTATTAGGTTATAATTGAAGCAACAGCCTAGATGCACAGCGGATACATAGAACAAAAAGGATAAGGGAGGCAGCAGGGAATGAATAAACCTTTGCTTGTTATTGTAGGGGCAGGTCCTGGGGTAAGTGCAGGGGTTGCAAAGAAATTTGGGACAAGTGGTTTTCGGGTCGTTCTGGTATCGAGAACTAAAGCATCTCTGGATGTTTATACGGAGGAACTTCAAGCACAGGGAGTGGAAGCCTACAGCGTTCAAGCCGATGCATCAGACTCAGCTTCACTGCAATCAGCTTTTAATCAAATTAAGGCAGAGTACGGAGTACCCGAAGTATTAGTTTATAACGCCGCTGTAATCAATCAAAGCAATCCTTCATCCTTATCGGAAAAACAATTAGTTGATGATTTTAAAATAAACGTGGTAGGCGCATTGACCAGTGCCCAACAAGTGATCCCGGATATGATCGACCGTAAGCAGGGAACCCTTTTGTTTACAGGAGGAGGGCTAGCGTTATATCCTGCTGCGGTACTTACATCACTTTCCATAGGTAAAGCGGGTATACGAACGTTGGCGTTTACGTTGGCTGAGGAATTGAAACCTCACGGAATTTATGTAGGAACCGTTACAATTACTGGTTTTGTGCAGCGTGGAACGTTCTATGATCCGGAGCGTATTGCAGAAGCTTATTGGGAATTGTATACGACCAGAGATCAAATAGAAACTGTGTATAAAGAATAAATATTAAAAAAAAGCCCGGTTTCCCTTCAAGGAAGATCGGGTTTCTTTCTATATAAAAAGTTTGAGTGATTTACAGTGATACAGTATTCAGTGTGACTGTCATTCACCAAGGGAATCAGATAGGGAGCTCGGATTATCCTATTGCTACTATCCCTTTTCCCTAGGAATGCAACTTCTGCCGGCAGTCTGTTTGAGCGTGACACGTTCGGCACTTTGCAGCTGGGAGGGAACATGGAGGAGGAGCATTAGTAGCAATTAGCAACCCTCCTTCCACCGAAATGAGCGAGTACTCCACTTAACGATGTTTTTCATCGTTAAAACAAGTGTTCCAGGTCAATCGGTCACGTTAATGATGATTTTCATCGTTAAAAGAGGCCGGAAGGCCTCTCAGGGTGGTTAAAAGGGATTTTAACGATGTTTTTCATTGTTAAAGTAAAATTGTGGGGACGACTGGTGCTTTTAGTGATGAAAAACATCGTTAAAGCAGCAGTTCCTCTCAAATTGCTCGCTCTCTTCATTCCCAGCGCCTGTACCTGCTAGGAAATCGCTCTAATCAAGAGAAAAACCCTTGCTGGAAGTCCGTGTGAACTTGGTGTTCGTGTGATTCGTGAGATTGTAGCTGAGAAGAGGGAATGGCTGTGGACGGAAGAGTGTTAGCGTCCGCATGTAAAGATTGGTTCCAACCCCCGTATCCATTCCATTCGAGGGAACATATCTTAATCAAACCATTTCTTATATCGGAACCACATAAACATACTAAATCCAATGACAAGCATTATAAAAAGGACTATAAAATACCCCGAATGCCAAGTTAGCTCCGGCATATTTTCAAAATTCATTCCATAGATTCCAGCTATAAATGTTAGAGGCATGAAAATGGTAGTAATCACTGTTAAAGTTTTCATAATTGTATTCATACGATATGAATTCATTGACACGTAACTATCTCGTATGTCAGCAGTTAGATCTCTATTGGAATCGATTAATTCGGAAAGCTTAAGCAGATGGTCATATATGTCAGTAAAATAAACCATTTGTTCCTTCAGTCCATCGATTTTCTCTGAATTTAAAACGCGATAGAGCAGATCCCTCATGGGGAAAATAGTCTTGCGAATTTTTAAGAGCTTGGCTCTTATTTCAAATACTTCGTTCATCAAAATGTGAACCGGCACGCTTTTTCCTCTTACCTCGATTTCATCTAACTGATCTTCGATTTGATACAGACTCGGGAAATATTCATCTACCAGCTTATCTATGATTAAATAGGCGGTGTACGCAATTCCTTTTTCGCGCAGCCTTTTCTGTTCCATGATCCGGCGCCACGACTCATCCATTTCCTTGGAGGGTGAATAATGAAAGGTAACAATAAAGTTATTACCCCAGAACATGTCTACCTCTTCCGCAGCTAAAGTATCAGGATTCAGTGCATGAAGAACAAAGAAATGAGTGTCTTCATAATGATCCAATTTAGGTCGCTGCAGCAAATGATAACAATCTTCTATAGCTAGTGGATGAAAATGAAAGTATTTCTCTAACAGCAGTGCTTCATCCTCTGAAGGTGCATCAAAATCCACCCAGAACCATTGGATATTTGGATTTTTCAGATCCTCTAGTGAGCATTGCTGAATAACCTCATGTTTATCATTGACAGCCAATATTCGGATCAAAGTGCTTCCCCTTCCATTACCCAGCTATGAAAATACTATACAACATCCAAGATCATGAGTAAACAAAACGATCATGAAGCTTTCTTTTGTGATGTACAAGCAGTCACTTAACGAGTAAACCGGCAAAAATAAAATCCGTAGAGGGGTTGAATTCAACCGCCTAGTGGCGGATAAAGCCAGGCAGGTTTGCTATGATCAAAATGATCGAAAAGTGAGAGTAGACGTAGAAATATGATGTTGAACAAGGAGGGGAAAGGCTTGAGTTCTAAAAAAGGAATGGCCCGGCTGTTAGAGATAGCAGGAGAGAAGCGAGGATTGCTCATTTTCTCTTGCTTTCTTTCTTCAATAAGTGCGGTTTGCATGCTGGTGCCCTATGCATCGGTTTACTTCATTCTGAAAGAGCTGCTGGAGCATGCTGCAAATCCTTCAAATGCAGACGGCAGCTTCATGGTTCGCTGGGGCGTTATTGCCATTATTGGCCTGGTCGGCAGCTTGGTCATGATGTACGCCGGTGGCATGGCTTCGCATATTGCTGCTTTCCGTATTTTGTATGGGTTGCGTATCAAGTTGTCTGAGCATATCGGCGGTTTGCCGCTGGGGTGGTTGAATGGCACATCTACGGGCACTGTTAAAAAGACGCTGGAGCATAATGTGGAAAAGGTGGAGACTTTCGTTGCCCATCAGCTGCCCGATCTCGTTCATGTGTTCGTAACGACGATTCTGATGATCTTAGTCATGTTTTACTTAAACGTGTGGTTGGCCATCGCTTGCGTTGTGCCTATTTTGCTTGCTTTTGGCGTCCAGATGCTGCTAATGAAAGGAAAGAAGACGCGAAATAGCGTCAAGCTGTATTACGATTCATTGGACAAAATGAGCGGGTCAGCGGTCCAATATGTTCGGGGCATGCCGGTGGTCAAGGTGTTCGGACAGACAGTGCATTCATTCCGTCAGTTTTATGCCGATATGATTCATTATCGGCATTACTGTCTGACTTATACCAATCAGTTTCAAAACGGCTTCCTTGTCTTCAAGGTGATTCTGGGCTCATTTGCTGTTTTCATCCTTCCTGTGGGGATATTTTTGCTTAGTCGTGATTCTGGGGGCGTCGCTTTTGCATCGGTTCTGCTTTTCTTTCTGGTTATGGCTCCTGGTATATCAGCACCAATGTTCAAAATTATGCATTTGACCTCGACACTACGCGATATTGGAGAAGGTGTTGAACGGATCGATCGTATTTTTGCAGAGAAGCCTGTACCAGAACCGGAAAACCCGAAGAAGCCGGCAACCTTCGATATTCAATTCGACCAGGTTTCTTTCTCATACGGTATGGACGGGGAGGCTGCGGGCAATGAAGCGCTTCGTGATATATCGTTCGTGGCCCGTCAAGGTCAGGTGACCGCGCTCGTGGGTCCATCAGGTGCCGGCAAATCCACAGTGGCCAATCTGGTGCCGCGCTTCTGGGATGTGTCGGAAGGAGTGATCCGCATAGGCGGTGTGGACATCCGGCACATTGCCACGACTGATCTGATGAATACAGTTGCTTTTGTGTTTCAGGAGACGTTCCTGTTCTACGACACAGTTTATCAGAATATCGCTGTTGGTCAGGCAAATGCTTCTCCAGATGCGGTTTTTGCAGCGGCCAAAGCTGCGCAATGCCATGATTTTATCAGTAATCTTCCTAATGGCTACGATACACTGATCGGGGAAGGAGGCGTCTATTTATCAGGCGGAGAGGAGCAGCGTATTGCTGTTGCAAGAGCTATTCTGAAGGATGCTCCTGTTCTAGTGCTGGATGAGGCGACTGCTTTCGCCGACCCTGAGAATGAATACGAGATGCAGCTTGCACTCAAGCAGTTGACGAAGGGAAAGACGGTCATTGTTATTGCGCACCGTTTATCCACGATCAAGGATTCGGAGCAAATTATCGTGCTTGACAGCGGCATGCTGGCTGAGCGGGGAAGACATGACGAGCTTGTTGCAGCAGGCGGCTTGTATGCGAGGATGTGGGATGCGTACACGGATGCGGCGCAGTGGCAAATGGGGAGTGGAGGAGTGGTTCAAGCATGAGCATTTTGTACAATATTACGGCAGGAGCACCGCGCAAGCTGCTCAAGCCGATCCTTTATACGACGCTGGCTAATTTTGCGGGAATAATTCCGTTCGCCCTGCTGGTGGAAGCAGCACGACTTATTTTCGCGCCGTTTGTTGACCCGGGAACACAGCTGGATACGCTTAGACTCTGGTGGGTTTGCGGAGGGATGGTAGCGTCCCTGGTCCTTCTGTATTTGGCTGAAATCCCCGCATACCGCTCCCAGTTCCGTGGCGCATACAGCGCGGCGGCTGAAGGGAGGGCCCGTCTGGCGGAACATCTGCGCAAGCTTTCGCTTGGTTTCTTGAACAAGCGTGATCCTGGTGATCTCGCCAATATGATTATGGGCGATTTCACGCTGGTGGAGCATGGCATTTCTCATCTCGTACCGCAGATGATTGGTGCGCTAGTCATGCCTGTACTTGCCTTGGCAGGCCTGTCGTTTCTCGATTGGCGGATGGCAGCCGCCTTGTTCGCGGCGTTCCCGATTGCGATTGTGTTAGTGCTGCTGACTTCCAGTATCCAGCGCAAGCTCGGAGCCAGCCACATGCGGGCAAAGCTGGATGCAGCGAACCGGCTGCAAGAGTATCTGAACGGCATTCGCGTTATTAAGGCGTACAACCTGAAAGGCGAACGCTTCGTCCGGTTGGAAGGTGCGTTCAAGCAATTGATGAAGCACAGCATCCGGATCGAAGGCCTGCTCGGCCCGATTGTGCTGAGCGCGATTGCTTGCGTCCGCGCTGGTCTGACGCTCATGGTGATTACCGGCGTTCATTTACTGCTTGGCGGGAGCCTGGATTTGATCACATTCGTTACTTTTCTGATTATTGGCTCGCGGATTTTTGATCCGTTGACGACTGCGTTAGTAGGGTATGCTGAATTTCGCTATCACGAGCAGGCTGGTGAACGCATCGTTCAGCTGCTTGAAGAGCCTGTCATGCAGGGCGAGCGGAGACCCCCTGAACAGCATGATGTCGTATGGAAGGATGTATCCTTCGGTTATATGGATAAGGATGTACTGAAGGAGGTTAGCGTCAGCATGCCTTCCGGCTCTTTCACCGCATTAGTCGGACCTTCCGGCAGCGGCAAAAGCACAATGCTCCGCCTGATCGCCCGCTTCTACGATCCAGACAGCGGGAAGATTTTAATGGGCGGTCAGGATATGAAAAAAATGGAGCCTGAAGCCCTGCTGCGCAAAATATCCATGGTATTTCAGGATGTGTATCTGTTTCAGGATACGATCGCAAATAACATAAGATTCGGCAGGAACAGCGCATCGCAGCGCGAGATTGAGGAAGCAGCAAGGAAAGCCTGCAGCCATGATTTCATTATGAAGCTGCCACAGGGCTACGATACTATGGTTGGTGAAGGGGGGAGCATGCTTTCGGGTGGTGAGAAGCAGCGCATTTCTATCGCCAGAGCGATTCTCAAGGATGCACCAATCGTACTGCTCGACGAAGCAACGGCTTCCTTGGATCCAGAGAACGAGAAGGAGATCCAGATGGCCATTGATCAATTGGTTCGGGGCCGCACTGTTATTGCGATAGCCCATCGATTGAAAACGGTGAAGAACGCTGATCAGATCGTGGTCTTGGACAACGGGCGGATAGTTGAGCAGGGCAGGCATCAGGAACTGCTTGCACTTGAAGGCTTATACGCCCGAATGTGGAAGCTGCAGCAAGAAACGGTCGGATGGCGGTTATCATCCTGAAAGTTTTAAGCTGAAATGAAAGCAGAATTATAAGCTGCATTGAAGGCTGAATTGTAAGGGGAATTTAAGGATATAGGAGAATAGGACAGATGCAAAGTGATCTTACTTTGTTTCTGTCCTATTTTATTAACTATTTGAGCTACAGGTAAGTTTAGGTTTTTTTTGGGGAAGAGCGGTCCCATGCAGTATCCCGATTGTAGTATCCCTGTATCAGCCCGGCTCCTCCGAATGGAGCATATGCTTCACTTAACGATGTTTTTCATCGTTAAAGTTAGCATTTCCAAGTCAATCCGCACGTTAATGATGATTCATCGTTAAAAGAGGTCGGATGGCCCCCAAGGGGTGGATTACAGGGGTTTAACGATGTTTTTCATTGTTAAAGTAAAGGTGTGGACCCGACCTGGTGCTTTTAGCGATGAAAAACATCGTTAAAGTAGCCACATCTTTGCGGTTTATCATCCACAGCGCCTAGAGCCCACATTCATTCCTCTGCACACACATAAAACAATCAAACACAAACACAATCGCAATCGCAAACACACAAACACACAAACACACAAACACACAAACACACAAACACACAAACACACAAACACACAAACACACAAACACACAAACACACAAACAC
>NZ_JAGGLB010000069.1 GCF_017874215.1 Paenibacillus eucommiae | reverse complement strand
GTTACGGAGTTGACAGATACGTTCATATCAGGGAATGGCTGTGGGAGGAAGAGCGGTAGCGTCCGCCTTTAAAGATTTGTTCCTACCTCCTCATCGATACCATTCAGGGAACAACTCTTTAACAGCGGCTGGAGCCCACAGCCATTCCCTCTACAACGCACCCCGCACCCAAGTCACGAACATGCACCTCAAAGGACACCGCAAGGCGTTTATCTCATTAAGTTTACTGTTTACTTAGCTTCCAAATCATCCAGCGGGTAGAAGATCAGATCTACCGGGAAGTTAGATCCCGCAGGAGGAGTGAACACAATATCCAGGGATTTTTCTTTGCCTGTCGTTTTGGCGAGCACCTGGATGTCTTCAAAGGCGGTTAAAAGTCCTGATTTTGGTACTTGAATCATTTCATCGTTAATCCGGAAGGGGCCTTTGAAATAACCGCCCTTGCCTATAACCATAACAGCCATTCTAGGGGGATTCTCCATATGAATGTTGTAATCCACACCCCAGTTGCCAAAGTTGAGCGACTCCTTCTGCTTTAGAGCATCGTAGCCCTTCACGAAGGGATCGGTTGTCCCGTTGCCAATAACCAGCTTGGAAGGCTTGGTTATGCCGCTGCCGTCCACTTTCCAGTCTACAGTCGAAACTGGGAACGTTCCGCGGACATGCAAATCCGAGAAGAGCGGCTTTAAAGTGCTCAGCGTATCCTTTGTCAAGGTATCGTTGGCGATGAAGGAGATCTGCAGCTCGCCGCTGGATTCCACATCGTAGATCAAGTTGGTGCCCTGCCCCGGGTAGTAATCAGGCAGTCTTGAGTACACATACGTTTCATTCGGAGGGATTACAATTTTCTCATTGTAGGTTTCCCTCATCAAGAAATCTACGGACGCTACGCTTCCTATTAAATTGGCATAAATGGAAGGGTAAACTTCGCCTTTGTTCGTAGTGGTGAGTGTAATCGGCTTATCTGTGTTATTGGTGGCCAGGATGGCAAAAATCAGCGTTTCATCCGTATCGTTAAGGTGATCGGCGTAGAAACGCGCTTTGCCATTGATCGTATCCTGATACAAAATTCCTTTTTCCTCGATCATCTCAGGACTGTCACTGACAAGCAGCGTACGATCTGTGCTGGAGGTTGCCTCCACAGGCAGAGCAGGAATGGTGGTGAAATGCTTCCAGACATACTCCCATGTGCTCTTGATCACCCCTCCAACAGGAGTTGTGTAGAAAGGATACTCAAGCTCAGTTAAATAATGCTCTTCACTGACTGTAATATTACGTGTATAAGTTTCGCTTTGCAGACCAGCGCTATTTGTCACCTGGAGCGTGACCGGATAGGTACCGGGTGTAAAGAAGGCCTCCTTATTTCCAGTCCATTCGTTTTTGTTGAGCGCCTTTTTGTTGGGATCATAGCTCGTGTTTACATATGTAATAGGCTCTCCCAATTTGTAGACGGATTTCCCGGTCATAAACTTGGCTACAGGCGGTGCATAGGAGGGAGCAGAGCTGGCGGCAGGCTTGGTGTACAAAATCTCTACACGCTTAAGCTCAGTATTGTAGGTGTAGGAAGCTCCCAAATAATCTGTAATCCAGGTAACCTTCACAAGCAGACTGCCATTCACAATAGTTGCTACGGAGTCAAAGGGGGTCTCCTGCCCATTAACATATACCTTCTTCTTTCCGGTATCCAGCAGTATGGTGTAGCCAGGCGGCTTCATAACAACTGTGCTGGTTGCGGAATCCCAAACAACAGGGAAGCCAAGGGCATCTCCCAGAAATTTTGTGGGAACGTACAATTTTCCATTGATGCTTTTAGGTGGCGTGTCGAGCTGGATCTGCTCTTTTCCAACAAAAGCGGTAGTCTGGTCTAGATACAAAAGGACGTACATAGAGGAAGCAGTTGCGGCTTGTACGGATGCAGCGGTGAGAGAGCTCATAAGAAAAATAGTGAATAGAAATAATGCGATTTTGTGCTTTGCCTTTTTCATTTGTTTACTCCTTCTTGATTGTCTGGGAACTTGAGCTTTATTTTTGTTACCCAAGGATAAGACGCGTAGGAATGGGAAAGGTTGCGATTCAATAGAATTGGACTTATTTTGTTCATATACAGCATAATTTGGTATAGTAATTAGAGGCCTGTTTTGAAACTAAATTTGTATGCATTGCGTCTATTAGGTTATAGATGGTCACACAACAAATAAGCGGAAGCTTGTGAAAACCAGGCTATGCCAACGTAAATTCTCAGGGGGAAAAAACAATCATGAGCAAGTACCGTAATCGTTTTAGCTTTATTTCATTCTTATTGTTTGCAAGTGTGATAGTTTTACTAGCTGGCTGCAGCGGAGACCCTGCGGATACTGCTAATCCAGGCGGTACAGGCACTCCAGGGCCTACAACGGCGGCGACAGGCGGCAACGGGGGCAGCACAGACAAGCCGGAGCAATCCCCAGATGCTTCAACACCATCTTCCGAGCCGTCGGATAAGGGAACAACCAAACCAACGACCAAGCCAACATCCAAACCAAGTACTAAACCAACGAAAGATCCAGATAAAGGAAACGGGAAAGGTGACTCCGGCACAAATCAGGCGGACCCGGATGCAGTTCAGGTTGTCGCCAATCCGAAGGATCTTGCTGTATTAGTGAATAAAAGCTTCCGCCTGCCTGCAGGCTACAAGCCAGAGACTTTGGTGGAGCCAAATGTGCCCTTCATTTTTAAGGAAAAGCTGGAAAAACGCAAAATGCGCAAAGAAGCAGCAGAGGCGCTTGAAAAGCTTTTTGCAGCAGCCACTGAGGAGGGGGTCAGCCTGGCGGGAGTATCGGGCTATAGATCACAAGCAACACAGGAGGTTCTTTACAATAACTATGTAAAAAGAGATGGTGTGGAAGCCGCCAATAAATATAGCGCAAAGCCTGGTTTCAGTGAGCATCAGACAGGGCTGGTGATGGACGTCTCCGGAATTTCCGGCAAATGTGCGGCCGAGGACTGCTTCGCTGATACGAAAGAAGCCAAATGGCTGGCTGAGAATGCCGCAGAGCATGGATTTATCGTCCGCTATCTCAAAGGGAAAGAATCCATCACAGGCTACCAATACGAGCCATGGCATATCCGTTATGTTGGAGTGGACATTTCCAAAGAAATAGCGGAGCAGGGAATCACACTGGAAGAATATTTTAAAGATACTATACCTGTTACAAAGTAATGATGAAGCTCTGTTTCTTTTTGCTCTCCACGGGGTATGAATAGAGATAAGCCCCTTTGCAAAGGAGAGATTCAGTGATGGATAAAAGCCGATATTGGGTCAGCGTGGGCAATCTGGAGATCCTTCCCCAAGGTGAAGGTGCCAATCATGAATTCGAAATTGAAGCCACCGAAGCGGAAATCACTTATCTTAAAGAGCTGCTTGATCAGCTTGTTAGTGAAGATACGCAGCTGCTCGGCAGAGCGAAAAGTCCTTATGAGAAGCTTCCGGAGGATGATCAGGACGTTAAGAATATCTCTTATGATATGCAATTAAAAGAAATATACCGCTTAATTTACGAACTGGGGAGCAGTGAGACAAAAGCGCATCTCCATGAAACCAATATGAATTTATAACGCGGCAGATTGTGATTCCTAAGCGGAGTGTTTCCCCTTAGGGGGCACAGTCTGTAATGTGCAGAAGCAGATTCAAGGGGAGCACATTCAAGCATTCAGAGCATCGGGAAAAATGTTTTGAAATGAGTAAGAATTAGCGGCAATTAGCGCTGGGCCAGGGTCTACAGGATGCTGACAAAAAAAGTATTGGAAATCATTCAGGAGCGCTTGCTTTACTGAATTTAGTATGGTAAGATGTTGTTAAATGTAAATATGAAACCTATTCACATATCGTAAAAGGTTATCATTTTGTACGATGGAACCCTTTACAATGTGTGAATTTTTATTTTCTTTGTGAATAAAAGGAACATGTTAAATTTATTTTTGGAGGTAATACCATGCAAACAGGTACAGTTAAATGGTTCAACGCAGAAAAAGGATTTGGATTTATCGAGGTTGAAGGTGGAAGTGACGTATTCGTACATTTCTCCGCAATCACTGGTGACGGATTTAAATCACTTGACGAAGGTCAACACGTTCAATTCAACGTTGTTCAAGGCAACCGCGGACCACAAGCTGAGAACGTTGTAAAGCTGTAAGTCAATTTTAAAATGAACTACCCTTGACCTGAGTTGAGGGTAGTTTTTTTTTGTAGTTCTGCATATAAGGTTCGGAATCCAAGGAAGGGGATTACTATGTATTTTCGAAAAAAATCATTAGAAGACATTCCTGAAGAAGATACGATGGTTTGGTCCTGCAGCTCAGAAAGTTGTAAGGGATGGATGCGCGATAATTTCTCATTTGAGCATGCTCCAACCTGTGGGGTGTGTTTCTCTCCAATGATCAGCAGTAAGAAGATGCTGCCTTTGCTTGTGAACACGAACGTTGAAATGAAGGCCATGAAAAAAGGCGTAGCGATTAGGTGAGATGAATTTTATAGTAGCATAATCGACCTCCGTTTCCGTAAAATGGAGGCGTTTTTTTATATTGTGACTTTCTTGGTTTACAGCGATAAAGCGTTAGGGTTGTAATGGGGCAGCTTTTGGAATGTCATGTGAGGCTAAAGTTTTCATGTGTTCACTATCCCTTAGGCTCAGGGAGGATTTTTGAAACCTTTGAAAACCTTGAAACCATTGCTGGTTGTCCATTTAAAATGGCTTGTTCTTTCTGGAGCTGAAAGGGGGAAGGGTTGGAATCCATAGTCTCAATGTTGTCAGGTTTAAGCTGGCCAAATGTGTACGGTCTTTCGTCTGCATTTGGCCGCTTCTAAGGGATCTAAAGGAGCCGCCTCCGCCCTATGCTAAATCCCTTTGCTATAGAGGCACAGCCTCAGGGCGTGTAAGGGGAAGGTGTATGATGAAGGTTGCGCCATGTCCGAGCTCGCTCTCTACGCGGATGGAGGCGTGATGGATATCGAGAATTTTGCTTACAATAGAAAGACCTAGTCCGCTGCCGCTATTTTTTCTGTTCCTCGATTTATCAGCCTTGTAAAAGCGCTCAAAGATATGATTCTGGTCCTCTTTCGAAATTCCTGTTCCTGTGTCCCATATGCGCACTTCCGCCACTTTGTCCCGAAGCTGTAAATGAATGCCGATTGTGCCTTTATGGGGAGTGAATTTGATGCTGTTGTTGATCAGATTGATCCATACCTGGCTCATCAAATCCTCATCGGCGACCAGGCTTAGCTCATCCAGATGGATATCCATGTCAATCTCCTTGTCCTGCCACTGCGGCTCACAGGCCAGAACGATATTCCGCAGCTGCTTGTCGAGCCGGTAGGTTTTGGCCTCGAATGGGTGATGGGCGGATTCCAGTGAAGTCAGTTTAAGCAGATTATCGCTCAATTTGGATAAGCGAAAGCTCTCTGTTTCGATGATGCCCAGATAATGGAGCCGCTCGTCGAAGGTGAGCGATTCATTCTGCAGGGCTCTGGAGAAGCCGCTGATGGAGGTCAGAGGGGATTGAATTTCATGTGATACGTTGGAAATAAACTCCTGCCGCATTTTTTCCATCTGGCTAAGCTCAACGGCCATATGATTTAGGCCCTCGACAAGTACTCCAAACTCTCTGAATCTCGGGTGAGTTTCCAGGTTGACGTTAAAATCCCCCTTAGCCATACGTCTCATGGCATCGACCATCGATTTCAGCAGATGAACTTGTTTTTGTCTGGGACCTAGCAGTGCCCCGCAAATTAATATGATAACGAACGCCAGCACATGTGTAAGCGTCAGCTTCCAATAGCCCGCAAATATGCTGGGTGTTCTCTTCATCAGAAACAGAGCGTAGGTTTGTCCATCCCATTGAACCAGCTGTCCGGTAATAGCGAGGCCAGCTTCCAGAGGGTGCTGCCATGGCTTTTTCTTTACTATTTCACCAGCTAGTACGGAATCGACATCGGCTTGATCAAGCTCTTCAGTAAATTTTTCTGGCTGTGTTCCATAGTAACGAACACGACCGCCCTGCTCGAACAAGGCTAGATGGTCATGGTCAAGCTGAGAGATCTGCTTCATCAGGGTGTCAGTATTGCCGCCGCTCGATTTATTCAAGGCTTCAACAGTTTGGCCGCGTTCCAGCATTTTGTTCCAAGTGTTTTGCTTGCTGTAATTGTCGGAGAGTAATGAAACGATAAGGAAGGCTACGCTCCAGCAGATAAACATGGAGAACAGGACAAGGCTAACTCCTCTTATTAGGCGCCATGTTTTCATGTTGGAACGACCTCCAGGCGATATCCGAGCCCCCGAATCGTATTGATGCGAAAAGAATGCTGGCCCTCTGGAAAGCGCTCGCGCAGACGATTGATATGGACGTCCACCGTGCGCTCGTTGCCCTCGAAATCATAGCCCCAGATGTGTTCAATTAACTGCTCGCGGGAAAAGGTTTTGCCGGGATAGCTGGCCAGCTTGAACAGCAGCTCAAATTCTTTCAGCGGCAGCGTAAAGCTATGGGAGCCGACGGAGCTTTCATAGGTTTTATGATTCAGCAGTAAGTCGCCTATTTGCACTGTCTGTGATGCGGCAATCCGGTATCGCTTAAGCAGTGCCTTCACTCTGACTGCGAGTTCCAAGGGATCAAACGGCTTGACCAGATAGTCATCGGTGCCGAGCTCAAAGCCCTTGACCTTCTGCGAGGTTTCTCCTTTGGCCGTCAGCATAAGCAGCGGCATATCATAATGCTGTCTAAGCTCACTGCAGAGCTGCCAGCCATCCATCCGGGGCATCATAACATCAAGAATAACCATATCGACCTGCAGGGAAGCAAGCTTGGAGAGAGCCTCCTCCCCGTCAGCCGCTTCTACAATCGTATAGCCTTCTTTTTGCAAAAGTACTCGCACCAGCTCGCGAATATGCGGGTCGTCGTCGACAATCATAATTTTGTTCATCGCAGCCTTTACCGCCTTTCTTTCCTGCATTTGCCCTTATACTAAGACTATAGGATACTTATATAAACTGATTATAAACGAAATACACCCGGAAGCATCAACTGACGGATAATATCATAGAAAAAGGCGGAGAATTTCATTGCTGGATGCAGTCAGTCAAACGAATTATATATATACTTTTGCCTGTCATGACGAGGAACAATCGCTTTGTCACCTGGAGCTTCGCAGCCTGTTTGGCGTAGAGCCGTATGAGGGTTACTTGATGAGCACGCTAAAAATAAATGCAAGCCGCAGTCCTTATGTGAAATCACGTGTGGAGATCCTGTATGAGGGCGCAAGTATAGAGGAAATTGCTGGGCGTGTAAAGGATATACAGCTGGAGGGAGCTACCTTCAAAGTCATATGTATAGACTGTACCGCTTCTATGGATTACAGGGAGCAGCGTGATGCTGAACGCCAAATTGGGCTTCATATTCGGGGTACTGCTGAGATGCGTAAGCCAGAGCGGTTGTTCGGCGCAGTAAAGCTTGGGGATCGCTGGTATTTCGGTGACTATACGAAGAATGAAGCTGTATGGCTTCAACATAATAACAAGCCGCAGCATTATTCTACAGCACTAAGCACAAGGGTTGCGAGGGCAATAGCTAATATTGCTGTCCCTCATACGATGGGGATCAAAGCGGTTGATCCTTGCTGTGGTATTGGAACAGTACTGGTAGAGGCTCTTTCAATAGGGATTGATATCGTTGGCTATGATATTAACCCGCTTGCTGTTCGGGGGGCACGCCTTAATTTGGCTCATTTTCAGATGCCTGCAGTAGTCTCGCAAGGAAATATACTTAGCCTAGAGGGGGATTACGATGTGGTGATCCTTGATTTGCCATATAACCTGTGCTCCGTATTGCCGGAGGATGAGCAGCTTCTTATGCTTAAAGCAGCCCGCAGGCTTTCATCTCAGGCTGTCATAATCACAACGGGAGAGATTGATTCGGCAATTGAGCTTGCCGGGTTTAACATAACCGAGAGGGGCTCAGTAAGGAAAGGAAGCTTCGTAAGACAAATCATCGTATGTAGGTGAGACTGCAGGGAAGGGGTGAGCATAAGGCTGGCACACACCGCCTGCAGTCTATATTTCATCTTAATAAAAGAGTCAGGCAGTTCTTATTAAGCATCTTGATTATTGTCGGACTGCTCGTTTGCGTTCTGGGCAGAACTGTTTAGCTGGGATGAAAGCTCCTCCAGCTGCTCCGCGTCCTGCTGATCTTCGGCATTAGCTTGAGCTGCATTCAAGGCTTGCTCAACTGCATTGTTTTGATTTTTTGCCATTTCGAATCACCTCCTTCGTATGTCTAACTATAAGTATGCCTCTTTATCTGGGGGATAATTCTTTGTTTCATCTGCAGAAGGGGAGGGAAGCTTTGACAAAGAATGCATAACGAGGTACAATTGAATTGTGTCAAATTAAATTTTAGGAAATGGGAATGAGACGGATGAACAAACAAGAGCCTCTTCAGCTGGACAGTCAGCTGTGCTTCTCCTTATATGCTTGCTCGAGATCAATTTCACGTATGTATCGTCCATTGCTTGATGGGATTGGCTTAACTTACCCGCAATATCTGGTCATGATGGTGCTGTGGGAGAAGAAGGAGAGTACAGTGAAGGAGCTTTGCGAAGTGCTTGATTTGGATTCTGGAACACTCACCCCAATGCTGAAACGTATGGAAGTGGCTGGACTGCTTCAAAGACAGAGGTCCAAAGAAGATGAACGAATAGTAAAGGTACAGATTACTGAAGCTGGGGCCGCACTACAAGTGAAGGCTGCGTGCATTCCTGAGGCGCTGCTTAGTGCCAGCGGACTGAAGGCCGAGGATGCGGTTCAATTGAACCAGCAAATCCGCAGCTTGCTACAACAAGTCAATCGTATAAATGTATCGTCAGAGGAGGAGATCAACTATGCTAAAAGTGGGGCAACAAGCGCCTGATTTCACAGCTGAAAGCACGCAGGGCATTATAAAGCTCGGGGATTTCCTGGGGGAAAGACCGATTGTGCTGATTTTTTATCCCAAAAACGAGACGCCGGTTTGTACGAAGCAGCTATGTGCAGTAAGGGACTCCAAAGCCCAATATGAGAAGCATGATACCTTGGTCCTTGGTGTAAATCCCGGATCGGTAGAGGATCATCAGCAATTTGTGCAAAAGAATAGATATGACTTTCCATTGATTTCAGATACCGAGGAGAAAATTCGGCAGCAATACGATGTTGCCAAGCCTTTTCTTGGCATACTTGGGATGCAGGAGCGTATAGTTTTCGTCATCGGAAAATCGGGGAAAATTATTTATGCGCGTAAAGGAAATCGTCCAACGCTTGAAATTCTGGAAGCCATTGGACAGGAGACCTCGGCAGCACTTCTTTAACCGACGGACCTTAATAGGCGATCAAAGACAATCCCCCTGCCCGAAGGTAATTATTCGAAAAAGACACGGAGCTCCTTCGGGGCTTCACGACTTTTCCTGGTCACCATATCCATAGTTACGGAAGTTACTAGTGCATCAGCGCACAAGACGTCTTCTTGATTATAGATTTCTTGCTTAAAAACATAGCTGCTTCTTCCAATCCGTTCCGGACGGCATAAGACCCGCAGCTTGTCGCCTTGCCTGCATTCATGCTTATAGCTAATATGGATGTTTACGGTTACGGTCTGAATGCCCATATCACTAAATGCATCATAGGGCAGGTTAGCCTGCTCGTACCACTCTTCACGTCCCCATTCCAGATACTCTAAATACTTGGCATTATTCACATGCTTGTTAACGTCAATTTCGGTGGAGCGAACGATAATATCGAGGGTGGATTCCATGTGAACCTCCTGAGAGTTAAAGTAATAGACATGCAAAAGCACCGACTTCAACAAGAGGTCAGTGCTTTTATTTGTTCTTGCGAAGAAGCCTTGCCCCGGTTTACGAACCTTTTTTATTGGAATTGGAAAGGTTGGGAAGCATCTTCATATCCTTCACCATAACGGATTTACATACAGGACAAATAGGGCTTTCTTCAAAGGAGAAATTTTCTCTCATCCAGCATGTACAATGTTCAGTACTGCACATCCAAACCGAGGTTTGTTCTTCTGGGACGGCCTCCATATTTTTCTTTGAGAAATACAAATGAACCCCTCCTTAGAATTATCCACAGGAAATTTCTTCGCAAGCATAATTGTATGCTCATCTGTGGAAGCTATCATGGTGTAAGCTTAGACCTAGGCATGTACGGATTTTCCGCCATAAAAACGACAACTATATTAGTTTATGCCGGGTTCTCTGGGTTGAGAACCTGAGCTTTGAACTTAAGAGGTTGCAGGCTATGAAAGAAAAAGAACTGCCCAATCCGGACAGTTCTTTGGCATACGAAAGACTACAGTTTCACTACGTTCTCAGCTTGTGGTCCGCGGTTGCCTTGAACAATGTTAAATTGAACGCGTTGACCTTCGTCCAAAGACTTGAAGCCATCGCCGGTGATTGCGCTAAAGTGTACGAATACGTCCTTGCCGCCTTCAACTTCGATAAATCCAAAACCTTTTTCTGCGTTAAACCATTTCACTGTACCTGTTTCCATCTTCAAAAACCTCCAAAAATAAATTGTGTGTTGAACTTACACTTAAGCAAAAATTCACACATTACAAAGAGTAATCGATGCTAATGTGATCAACCCTTTATAATATGTGAATTCAGGTCTTCATATATGCCAACTCCTATATTATAGCATATTTTTGCTGCTGTTAACAACTGCCAGGGCAAAGATATGTATAATAATTTGGTATATATATGGATGCTCAAAATCGTTTTTAGCCTGGATTCATCCTTTATATTATCCGAATAAATGGGTTTTAATACCTGCAAATCGGACAACTTTATTTTACCCTTATTTTGGGTCATAATAAGAAGGCAAGCCAAATGAGAGGAGAGGTATATGATATGTATGAAATAGCTATAATTGGAGCAGGTCCAGCTGGAGGTAGTGCGGCCATTTTCGCTGCTAAATCGGGGAAGAAAACATTGGTCTTAGATAACGATCAGAGTGTTACGAAGCGGGCTTGGTTGGAAAATCATTACGGTGTTTCAGAAATTGCAGGACCAGATTTAGTTGATATCGGCAAAAAGCAAGCGGCTAAATTTGGTGCAGAGTTCGTCACAGGCAAAGTGACCAACATTGAAAAAGCGGGCGAAGGCTTCAAGATTGAAACAGATGAAGGAAGCTATGAAGCACAGCATGTCATTCTGGCTACAGGCCTTTCCGTTGAACTTGCCCAAAAAATTGGTGTGAATACCAAGGATGGTGTTGAGCCAAGGATTAAAACAATAGTGGATGCAGACAGCAGCGGCAAAACAAATGTAGCTGGTATCTGGGCGGCTGGAACAGTAGCTGGCGTAAGCATGCACACGATCATTACAGCAGGTGATGGAGCCAAGGTGGCGATTAATATCATTAGCGCAATCAATGGTGAGCGTTATGTGGATCACGATGTAATCAAGTCTTAACCCAAGTCTTTAATCGAAATCTTAATCAAAATCTTAATTAGCATATAGCAAGTTGAGGCTGCCAGGGATATTCGAGGCAGCCTTTTTTATGTGTTTTTAGAAGGTATATTTGTTGGGGGATGCTGGGAAAATTTCAATTACACAGTGCAGCTTTACAGTGGTAAAGTAATCAATATTGCTATTCAAGCTATTCATGCTCCAAGGGAATCATAAAGGAAGCTCAGATTTTCACTATCGCCACTATCCCTTTCCCTCAGGAAAGCAACCTCTGCTGGCTGTCCGTTTAAGCGCGGCTGGTTCGGCACTTTGAAGCTGAGCGGGAAGGGATGTGGGAGGAGCGATGGTGGCAGCTAGTAAGCAGCCCGCTTCCCCCGAATGGAGCATGTGCTTCACTTAAGCGATGTTTATACGAAAATAAAACTGAACTCCTTGGCTAAAATGATGTTAGAAGGCAAAAAAAGGCCTTGTGCTTTTAAAAGTAGTTAATGCCCTT
>NZ_JAGGLB010000068.1 GCF_017874215.1 Paenibacillus eucommiae | reverse complement strand
TCCTCTTGTGGATCTGGACAATTCCGAGAGTATACCCTACCATTTTTGTCTTGGAAACACTCCAATTTTTGGTACACAGACTATTTTACGCCACCTTATCGGGCTGAAAAAAGGAACTTTAACGATGTTTTTCATTGTTAAAATAAGTATTTGGTGCGACCACATGCTTTTAACGATGAAAAACATCACTAAAGTAGCAGCTACTCTTAACTTTTCATCCCCAGCGCCCTTGCCTGCAAGTAAATCTCCTCCATCTAAGGAGCCCACAGCCCATTCCTCCCGTAACGCATCCAAGTTTATCCGAACGTGACAAGAATGTAACATTTCCCCTCCTGCTTGTCATCTGAATCGAGCGACTGTGCCTGATATAAACAATACAATAGGTTTGTACGAATTGCCTGTTCAATATGGCTTGGTTAACCCCATCTCAGGTTTGAAAACAGCTGCAGTTCTTCCAATATGATTGTTGTTGGTTATAGCAAGTTCAAATTAATGGAAAGCAAGGAGAGGATTTTAGTTGAACAAGAACAAGAATCGAACCCGCCGCACGCTCGGCATCCTAACCGCTTTAATGACGCTCAGCCTAGCAGCAGAAACAAGCACATACGCTCAGAAGCAGCCTAAATCGAATCCGACTGCCGCCGTCAAACAGCTGGCCTCATTCGGTAATGCTACCCTTCCGCACTCGGACAACGCGTCCACGAAAGATTATACGAGTGGGCCGCGTGAAGCGAAGGAAGCCGAGGCGTTCCTGGACGCTTTCTTTGCCAAGGATGCCATCAAGCAAAAGGCTGGTGCCGTTACAGTATCCGTCGTTCAGGACGGGAAAGTGCTTGTTTCCAAAGGCTATGGCGTAACCGACCAAACGTCGAAGTCGCTGGTAGACGCAAGCCAAACCACCTTCCGGATCGCTTCCATCTCCAAAGTATTCACGGCTGCTGCTATTATGCAGCTCGTCGATCAGGGGGAAATTTCACTACAGGACAATATTGAAAAGTACCTGGACGGTTACAAAGTAACCAGTCCTTTCGATACACCGGTCACGATAGAGAATCTTTTGACGCATTCGACTGGCTTTGAAGTGCGCGAACCTACAGACGCCAGCTATTTAACCGATGCTTCCCAGAAGCCGATCTCGCTAAAAGAAAGCATCTTCGATCAGTTCCCACCGGTCGTTCGCAAGCCGGGAACGTCATACATGTACGATAATTTTGCATCGAGGCTGCAAGGATACATTGTTCAGCAGGTAAGCGGGGAGCCTTTCGGGAGCTATATGGAAAAGCATCTGTTCGGACCGCTTGGCATGACCTCAAGCAGCTTTAGCCTGACTAAGGATTTGGTTGGACGGCTTGTAACTTCTTACGATGAGGCGGGTAGCGCCATTCCGGTGTACGATTTCTCGCCAAGCGAGTGGCCGGAGGGCAGCATGGTATCGACAGCCTCCGATATGGCGCTGTTTATGAAAGCTTTCCTGAACGATGGCCGGGCGGCTGACGGCACTGTTATCCTGTCACCTGAATCGGTGAAGGCGATGTCGACCTACCACATGGCCATTCATCCGGATGTTCCGGATATGACATACGGTTTTGAATCACCTGTTGCTCCATCCAATACGAATGGCGAAGACGTAATCTCCAAAGGTGGTGACATTCTCGGTTTCAGTTCGTTGTTATGGCTTCTGCCCGAACGCAAAACGGGTGTTTTCGTTTCTTACAATGCAAATCAGGATTTGCGAAACGACTTGTTTACCGCATTTATGGACCATTATTATGCCGGTCGTAAATCAGCAGTTGGCCCAGAGGGCTTCCAGCCGCTGCCCAAGGAGGTTCTCGCCAAGTTCGAAGGCTTGTATTCCGATTTGCGGATCAAATTACTGACCAAGGTCGAAGCGACAGGCGATGGTACCCTTATGGTGAGCGATGTTTCCAGTCGCCACGAACTGAAGCAGGTCGACGATCTGCTGTTCGTGGATGAAGAGGGCAAGTCACTTGCATTCAAGAAGGATGCCGACGGCCGCATCACCTATCTGAAATACTCTAATTTATTCAGTTATGCCGCCAAAATTCCGGAGGATCAGGAGGGTTTCCCGGACGTATCGGCCGATTATCCGTATGCCAGCTACATTCTGGGCCTGAAATCGCTCGGCTTCTTGACGGATGATCTATCAAAGCCGTTCCAACCATGGCAAGTCGTCACCCGTGGAGCCTTTATTCATGCTTTTAACGCGATATGGAGTATCCCGCAATCCCCAAACCCGTCCTCATTTAAGGACATTGAAAATTCGCCGTACCGGAAAGATATTCAAGCTGCACTCGAGTCCGGCTTATTGAATGGGACGGGAGAAGATTTGTTCGAACCAGACCGTCCGATCCGCCGCGAAGAAGCAGCAGCTATCGTTTATCGCTTGCTGGCGGGATCGGGGATCAGGGTGTCAGATTCAACAGCTGTGCTCGCGCCCGGCACGTCGAAATGGGCTGTCGATGCCGTCAGCTCTGCTGTGATTTGGAAGCTTCATGGACCGGAGGTGACCGAATCGAATGGCAGGTTCGACTACGGCTCGCAGCGGGCACTGAACAAGCAGGAGCTGGCGGCGCTGCTGTTCACGATGCTGCTTCCGGATTAAGAAAACTGGCAGCCGTAAATGCGACAAGGGAGAGCTATATTACACCGTTATATTGCACCATTATATTACAGTGTCATACTATACCGTTTTACACACTGTTTTGAACAAGTATTATCTGAGGGGAAGGCGATTATTTGCCTCTCCTTTTTGTTTTTAAGTGAAACCAAGGTTTAAGGTTATCGTGGAAATAACGGTGGAAATGCCAAACTGGAATGGTATGATAGAAAAAGCTATGGATAGATTGATTTATTATCCGAACCTGTGCAAGAATTGCGGGAAGGGAGTTGGCCGTTATGGATTTGAATATTTTTATAATCGAAGATGATGCTGCCATTTTTCATTCCTTGAAGGAAAGATTGGAGCAATGGTCGTTTCATGTTACGGGACCGGAGCGGTATGATGATGTGATGAATACTTACATGAACGTGCAGCCCCAACTGGTTATTATCGATATCCAGCTCCCGATGTATGACGGTTTTCACTGGTGCCGGGAGATTCGGGCGGTGTCGAAAGTGCCGATTCTTTTTCTGTCTTCGCGTGATCATCCTCTGGATATGGTGATGGCGATGAATATGGGGGCGGATGATTATATTCAAAAGCCGTTCCATATGGACGTGCTGCTGGCCAAAATTCAGGCGATTCTCCGCCGGACGTATGCTTACGGAGAGGAAACGTCTGATCTTATCGAATGGAACGGTGCCATCATTGATATGAAGCGCGGTTTGATTCGCAAGGATGGACAGGAAGTGACTTTAACCAAGAACGAGTTTTTTATTCTCATTGTGCTCGTCAAGGCGAGGGACGAAATAATATCACGTCACGATCTGATCCGCAAGCTGTGGGATGATGAACGTTTTGTCAATGACAATACGCTGACAGCGAATATAACCCGATTGCGCCAAAAGCTGATGATATTCCAGCTGGAAGATGCCATCGTAACGAAAAAAGGGCTTGGCTATATGGCGGCTACGTTATGAGGAGGATACGACTTTGATACTCCGCTATTTGTATGACAGGAAAAGCTGGATTCTTTTCTTCGTTCTTTCGTTGTTATTTGTGGATCTGATGATCTGGATTGACAATGGCATTGCCATACGGGCTGACTCGATGCTTTTTTTGAACATGCTGTTAATTTTGGCTATGGCAGCCTTTCTTGGGTGGCGCTATCAGAAAGAAATGAAGTATGCGCGCTCACTGATGGAACTGGCTGAAGAGATACATGAAGATTGGATTGAAACATTGCCGGCTGCCTATTTTTATCAGGAAGAAGCAACTAATCAGCTGTTGAGGGCAGCGGATCACTGGTACTGGCATAAAGTTTCAGACGGCAATGCAGCCCGATCTGTGGAGCAGGACTATATTGCATCCTGGGTGCATGAAGTGAAAACGCCACTGACTGCGATGAAATTGACAATAGATGCCAACAAGGGCAATCCGGCGCTGCGCAAAATTGAATCTGAATGGCTGAGGATTCATTTGCTCATTGACCAGCAGTTATACATTTCACGGTTGCCGTCGCTGGAGGCGGATTATGTGCTGGAACAGACCGGGATTCAACAGCTTGCTGCTCAAGAGGTACGCGAGTTGGCTTCCTGGTGCGTGGAGAAAAATATTGCCGTCGAGTTCGACGGGGAAGAGGGTTTCGTTAGGACGGACCGCAAATGGTGCCGTTTCATCATCCGGCAATTGCTGACGAATGCGGTCAAATATAGCCCGGAAGGCGGAATCATTTATCTGTCGACTACAGTGACGCCTGATGGTCATGTCAGGATGATGATTAAAGATGAAGGGCCGGGCATCGCCACGCATGACTTACCGCGTATTTTCGATAAAGGATTTACCGGAGGAAACGGAAGATTGCAAAATGCGGCAACTGGACTCGGGCTCTATTTAGCTAGGACTGTTGCGGTCAAAATCGGGATTTCTTTGACGGTACAGTCGGGGGTGCATGAAGGAACGGCCATGGAGATGACCTTCACAGTAAGTAATGCGTTCGAATCAGTACGGACATGACCGTCATACAATTGACATTCACGGCTGGTAATGTGTTGAAATCGATTCAATATGACAATATTGTCACATACAATCTCTTACTTGTCATCTGAAGCGGGCGACGGGAACGACCTTTTTCTCTAGAATAAATGTTAGATCAGAGTGGGAGGTTATGGAGATGAATCCAAACAATTTGCAAAAAACCGTGCTGCATGCGCAGCAAGTCCGTAAATCATTTGGTGTCAGGGGCAATGTTCAACAGGTGCTGAGAGGCATCGACCTTCGTGTACTAGAAGGGGAATTTGTAGGCATTATGGGGCCGTCCGGATCGGGGAAGACGACTTTGATCAATGTCCTGGCGACAATTGATAGAGCGACGGAAGGGAAAATATTCGTCGATGATACGGACATTTCGAATTTGAAAAACGCTGAACTGTCTGTTTTTCGGCGCAACAAGCTTGGTTTCATTTTTCAGGATTACAATTTGCTAGACACATTGACGGTAAAAGAGAACATCTTGCTGCCCATCTCGTTCGGCAAGATGAATAAGAAAGTGGTAGAATCTGAATTTCAGGCTATTGCTGCAAATCTCGGTATTGGGGAGATTGTTCATAAATATCCGCATGAAATTTCCGGTGGTCAGCGACAGCGAACATCAGCGGCACGCGCGTTGATCCATCGGCCCTCTATCGTATTTGCGGATGAGCCGACAGGTGCGCTGGATTCGAAGGCGGCCTCCTCTTTATTGGGAATGATGGAGGAGCTTAACCGGCAGCGCAGCATTACGATTATGATGGTGACTCATGATCCGGTAGCCTCAAGCTATTGCAGTCGCGTCGTGTTTTTGAAGGATGGACTGCTTTATTCCGAATTGTATCGAGGCAGCAAGACGCGGCAAGCTTTCTTCAAAGAGATCATGAATGTGCAGGCCGTGCTCGGGGGTGATCACGTTGACACTGTTTGAACTGGTCATCCGCAGTATGCGGAAAAATATTAAACATTACTATCTGTATTTTTTCGCGCTAATTTTCAGCACAAGCCTTTATTTTGTGTTTGCTACATTGCAGAATGACTCATCGGTCTTGGCAGCAACATTCGGAGATATTCAATTCGCTTCCTTGTTTAGAGTGGCTGGGATTTTGCTGCTCTCGATTGTGGTCGTATTCATGATCTATGCAAACAGCATTTTTCTCAAACGGCGCAGTAGGGAAATTGGGTTATATCAGCTGGTGGGCCTGACCCGCAGAAAAGTGGGACTATTACTCATTACCGAGAATGTACTGCTTGGGGTGGGGGCGCTCCTGATCGGGATTGGCGGCGGCGCACTCGTGTCGCGGCTTTTTTTGCTCATTCTGATGAAACTGATCGGTATCGAAAGCGTAATTACCCTCTCGTTTCCCAGTGCAGCGGCCTTGCAGACTGCCATCGTGTTTGCCGTACTTATTGGCCTAACACTGGTACAAATGCTGTTCAAAGTTTACCGTACTACACTTCTCGAGCTTTTCCAGGCAGATCGGCAGGGGGAGCATCCGAAACAGCCGAGAGCGCTCCTCTCCGCTATGATGGGGATGCTAGGTATTGTGCTGATCGCAATGGGCTATCTGCTCTCCAGCAAAACGCCCGGCCAGGATATGTTCCTGCAGATGCTGGTCATTCTCGCCTCAACCATACTCGGTACCTATCTGCTGTTTCGTGTGACGATCGGCTGGCTGTTCTACCGGATACGAAGAAGCAAGGACGGACAGCTCGGGCTGAAAAACAGTTTGTCGCTGGCCCCGATCATGCATCGCATGAAAGCCAATGCGAACTCGCTCACGTTGATCACCATTCTTTCTGCGATGACACTGACGATGGTGGCAATCTCTTATTCGTTGTACTATTCGGCCGAGAGTGAGTCCCGTGCAATGCTGCCCTACGATTTCATCTTTGAAAATAAGGAGCAGGATGCGAAGTCATTTCGTGCTGAGCTGGAGAAGTCCGGATTTACGTTTGCACATCAATCAGTTGAGGCCGTCCGTCTGGCAGGCAAGATCGGTAAAGAGCAAAAGGACGGAAGCAGCCTATTGCTGCTTGCGGCAGAGCAACTACAAACTAGCGGTGCAGATATTATGATGCCGGGTCAGGGTGAGGCCGTCGGGTATAATGGCCAGAGGAAGACGTCAAGCGAGGAGCTGAACACAGTTGCTTTTCCGCAAACGGTTGATTTTAGCGCAAGCGGGGTTCATGTCAAAATCCAATTAACCCGAGACATTGATCGCTATGCGATGAATTACAGCATGCCTGGCCGTCAACTCGTCGTGCCGGAGGCGATGGTAAGGGAAATTCGCGAGCAAATGCCGGCTTCCCCCAAACATGAAGCGATTTTCATCGATACCTACCAAATTATGGATAAAAATGAACGTGCAGCGGCATCTGGCTTCTATGCGAAATATGTCAAGGACGATGAGTTCAGGCCGGACTTCTACGCGTATTATAAAGAATCCCTTCAAAAATTCGGGCTGATTATTTTCGTAGCAGGTTTTCTCGGTCTTATCTTCCTGATCTCTACGGGCAGCATTTTGTATTTCAAGCAGATGACAGAAGCGGAGCAGGAGAGGAAAAGCTATACGATTCTGCGGCAGCTCGGATTTGCCGAGCGCGAGATAATGGGCGGCATTATCCGAAAGCAGCTGTTTGTGTTCGCAATTCCGCTGGCGATCGGGCTTCTGCATTCCATATTCGCTGTAAAAGCAGCCTCCGCACTGACATTGTCCGATATCTCCATACCGGTAGCTATTGCCATGGCGGTATACACGCTCATTTACTTTGTGTTTGCGCTTCTCACCGTGGGTTATTATCGCCGTATTGTGAGGGCGGCGCTGTAGAAGTTTCAATAAGTATAAGGGAAGTGCTTCTGCTCCCAATGTTGTCAAGTTAAACCGGCCAAATGTGTGCGGTCCTCCGCCTACATTTGGCCGGCATCTGCCTGGTTTATTCATCTACCTTTGCCGCTTCGGCCCCGCGCAAGCACTTTGTGGTCGGTTTTCCGCCTACATTCAGCCGCTGCTCAATAACTTACGCTCTGCAACTTACGCTCTATCCTATGCTCTTTGTGAGATGTCACTTACTTTTTAGCTACAAGCGCATTTAGGGTTGTCATCATGTTAGAGTAGCTTTCTGAGGCTTTCAATTCGGCAATTTGGCGATCCCATTCTTCGATGGAACTTGCGCCAAGAATTACTTTTATTTTAAGCTGCTGCAGTTTTTTATTGATGTCTTCATATTCGCCTTTACTCCAGTAGGAGCTGACTTGAGGCAGCGTTTTGCCTTCGTAGGATACCTTTTTCCAGTTGGAAATGGCGTTCTCATACTGGGCACGAACATTCGCGGGAAGCTTGCTCAAAGCTTCATTAGCTTTCAGAAGATCTGGCTGCCCAAACAAACTTTCAAGCACGGACTGGTCTCCTGGCTCAAGTCCGGACAAGCGATCCCATTCACCGGTTTCGGCCATAGCCAATCCACGGTCCAGCCACTCCAGTATCTGTATCGCTTTATCGCCAGGAACTGTGCGTGGAATGATATACATTCCCGAGCCTTCTGTATTCCAAGGTGCAATCGATTCTTTGGGTGATGCGACTGATGATGCGACTTGCCATGTTGGCAGCGGCGCCCAGATGGCCTCCTGTTGTCTTAGCGATGTTTGTTGCTCCGACTGACCCTGCTGTCCAGACAGACCCGCTGGATCCAGCAGATTCTGTGCTGCACTATCGACTGTCATCTGCGCGGCCTGATTGACAGTTACGGGAATAATCCCCACGTTCCCTTGAACAGCCCGCTCGATGGCATGGGATTGGTTCAGTACAGGGAATTCCTTATCGATTAATCCGTCAGCATAGGCGCGAGTCAGCCATTGCAGCGCAAGCCGCTCTTCTGCAGAGATGGCTGTATCAATAACCAGGCCGTCTTTGACCATGAAACGCGAGGGACTTCCTGTAAATGCATGCTCCACCCATGATAACGATCCGAGGCCATCGTCTGTGGCGTAGCCTGTCATGCCAATTGTATTTTTCTTGCCATCTCCATCGGGATGGTAATCGACAAATCTGAGCAGAACCTCATAAAACTCGTCCATCGTCTTCGGGGCAACAAGGCCAAGTCTGTCCAACCAGTCCTGACGGATGGCCGGAAACGGAGCATTGTGCGGATCTGCTGGCAGCGCAATGCCATAAATCCGGTCACCGATTACACGGTTGGCGGGCGATCCATTAGTAGCGAGCGCTTTGAGCCGCGGAAACTTTTCAAGCATCGCGGTCAGATCTGTGGCAACGGCTTCAAATAATTCGTCATTATATTGATAAGGACTCGTAATCAGCATCAGATCTTCCGGTTGACCAGCTGCAATCATCACATTGATTTTTTCACGATAATACTCCGGGGGTATTAAAGTAAGCTGTACATCTGCCTTCCACGCTGACTTTATGTAAGTTTGGAGCTGCTCGGATACGTGAGTGACTCCGTTCTCTGCACGAGTGGAGATCCGCAGTTTTGTAAATCCGTACGGGTCAGTTACTGTGGCGATGCGGTCGAGTGGCTGCCAGGTTACTTGCAGGCCGCTGGATTCGGCAGCGAAACGAAGGGGAATCCACAGCACGCCTTCTTCTACAAAAGGAGCTGCCTCCAGACCAGCTACCGCCTGTCCGCCTACTGAGGCTGTATGGCTATTAGCTTCAAACACAAGTGCGGGCTTAGACGCATGACTAGCAGATAAGATTCCATTCTGTTCGTTCCAGTCGATCCGGTATCCGATCCCTTCGAGCAAGGATTGTGCGGGAACCATCATGGTATCTTTCACTAATTGTGGCTCCGCGGGAAGCCGTATGTTCACGCCTTCAAACAAGGCTCGCACACCGGGCTTAGAAATCGCAGCTACCGGTTTTTTCTCCCAGGGGGAAAGTGACTCTGCTGCTGCAGACCAACCTGTAGATAAAGAAACTGACATAAAGATGGCTGCTGCCAAGGGGGTCATGGTGAGCATAAAGTTTCTTTCTTTTCGTTTTCTTTCCTTCAAAATGATTCCTCCATTTCGCAAGTTGCTTCATTAATACGGATTTCACTTTCTGTTTCTTTGTTACTTCTGTATCATAAATGATTCAAATTATGGTATCAATGATTGGACGATTTTATAAGGTTGAAAGTTCGATTTTTTTTCAGTGAGCTGGGATCAAAATCTTATGAATCGGTTGAAAAAATTTGGTATTTCAAATTAGAATGAAATAAGATATTATGGAAAACGATGGTACAAACTAACTGATAAGAAAGAAGGAACTTTCGACATGCCGCTCATTGATATGCCTTTAGAACGTTTAAAGCAGTACAACGGGGTGAATCCTTGTCCTTCCGATTTTGATTTGTTTTGGGATGAAGCACTGGAGGAAATGAAAGCGGTCGATCCGCAATTACAGCTGATTCCAAGCGAGTTTCAAGCAGCGTCTGCAGATTGCTTCGATCTTTATTTTACAGGTGTAAGAGGGGCTAGAATTCATGCGAAATACCTCAGACCTAAGAACGTTTCCGAGCCGCATCCGGCTGTAATTCAGTTTCATGGGTATTCGGGTAATTCAGGAGAATGGTGGGATAAGCTCAGTTATGTAAGCCTGGGATATTCCGTAATTGCTATGGATTGCAGAGGCCAGGGTGGTGAGTCTGAGGATACTGGTGGAGTAAAGGGGAACACACTGCGCGGGCATATTATCAGAGGGCTTGATTCAGGTCCTAACGATCTGTTGTTCCGTCATATTTTCCTCGATACGGCACAACTGGCTGGAATCGTGATGCAGCTGCCTGAAGTAGATGCTGACAGAGTTGGCGCTATGGGAGGATCTCAGGGTGGTGGACTGACATTGGCATGTGCTGCCTTGGAGCCAAGGATTAAGCGTCTTGCTCCGGTATATCCGTTTCTGTGCGATTACAAAAGGGTATGGGATATGGATCTTGCCGTTGCCGCTTATGATGAGCTCAAAACCTACTTCAGACAATTCGATCCCCTTCATGAGCGCGAGGATGCGATTTTTGAAACGCTGGGCTACATAGATGTGCAATATTTAACCAAAAGAATTCAAGGTGAAGTGCTGATGGGCGTTGGCCTGGTGGATACCGTCTGCCCGCCGTCGACACAATTCGCCGCTTACAACAAAATTACTTCCGAAAAAAGATTGGCCATTTATCCCGATTTCGGGCATGAAGGATTACCGGGCTTTAGTGACCGGACAATGAGCTTTTTGAGCGGTTTGTAGGATTATTGCTTTTATGACTAATATATAGCTGTAACTTCAAGTCTGTTGATTTTCTTTCAACAGGCTTTTTTATGAACTGCGCGCCTAGCCAAGCTAGGTACAACTAATTGATGAAAGATCAATCGAGGTAAGACCCAAGTCGCCTCGTAGCTGACAGGCAACTGGTGGAGAGATCCTAAGGTTGAAGCCCTGTGACAAAGAACTCCGTATGGAGTGCGAGCAAAATAGCAGGCCGTAACATCAAGTGAATCCTGCCGCACCGTCAAAAAGAACCTGAAAAGGACAAGAGGGAGTCGAGCCTCGAGTTCATGGGCGAAGACCATGGAACGCGTGAAGCCCTTGGAAGTGCAGCGCGGAAGAACCCTCCGGTGTATGGGGATCGGCATGCTAGGAAAGTTGTGCTTGGAACTAGGGAGAACCTAACCCGCACGAAAAAAAAAAAAAAAAAATTTTTTTTTTCGTAAGGAACGGACCTATAAGCCCGAAAGGTGAAGTGGCGAGCTGCGGGAAGGAAGTCGGAGGGGATTGTAGTACCCGTGAAGTGAGGACAACAAAACCTCATGGAGGGAAGAGTCCCTACTTTGTTCAAGCAAGTCAAGGAGGTAAGAGTGAGTGAATGCAGTCAAACCTGCTAACTACGCCAAAGTAAAAGCTCAAGAACTTCAAGGCAAGCTATATCTTGCCGCCAAGGAAAATCCGAAGCGAAGGTTTCATGCGCTCTACGACAAGATTTATCGGGAAGACATTCTTTGGGAAGCATGGAGACGAGTCAAAAGCAACAAAGGCAGTGGAGGAGTCGATGGAATAACCATCGAGCACATCGAGGAGGTCTATGGGGCGGAACGGTTTGTAGCAGAAATCCGTGAAAAGCTGATTTCTGGCACGTATCATCCGTTACCTGCCAGACGTATAGAGATACCCAAGCCGGACGGAAAACTTCGTCCGCTTGGTATTCCTCCTATAATTGACCGTGTTGTGCAAATGGCAACTAAGATTGTTATTGAGCCTATTTTCGAGACGGATTTCAAAAATTGTTCCTATGGATTTCGTCCCAAACGAAGTCAACATGGCGCGATTCGCCACATCCGACGGGAGATAAGGAAAGGTGTATGTTGGGTAGTGGATATTGATATTAAAGGGTACTTTGACAACATTCAACATGAGAAGTTGATGAAGCTTGTGGAGCAGCGAATTAACGACAGAAGGATACTCAAACTGCTATGGAAATGGTTAAAAGCAGGATTCGTAAAAGAGGATCAGTTCTACGAAACCGAGCTGGGAAGCCCGCAAGGCTCGGTAATCAGTCCGCTACTTTCAAATATCTACCTAAATTACCTCGATACGATCTGGGAAAACAAATTCACTGAAATTGGCGCCATCGTCCGCTATGCGGACGATCTAGTTATCCTATGCAAAACCAAAGAGCAAGCTATGAAGTCAATTGATGTGTTAAAAGCTGTATTCAGTAAACTTGAAATACAGATAAATACATCAAAATCCAAACTCATCAACCTATGGGACGATAAGATAGGATTCGATTTTCTTGGTATGCATCATCGGAAAATCCCAAAGCAGGTCAAGGGAATAGAACGTTATATACTGCGAAGCTATCCCTCGAAGAAAGCCATGAAGAAGATGAAAGAGAAGGTAAAAGAAGTCACGGAGCCACGTAATCGACTGTTCTGGACAATGAACAAAATGGTCGAAGAACTCAATCCGAAAATACAGGGATGGAGAAATTACTACGGTCTGGATTCTTTTGCTGATCTATTTCTGAATAAAATCGACTGGTATATTCGAAAAAGACTGATGCTGTTTTGGAACAAGAAACGCAATCGTCGTAAAAAGCATAGTAACTCCAGATTAGCAGGCATCGTTGCACAGTATTCTGGATTAAAGAAACTTGTAGGCTAGGAAAGTACCGTAACGCGGAAGAAAGAAGAACATCGGAAAGCCGTATGAGGGAAAACCGTGCGCCATGTCGTGCGAAGAAAGAATAGTCCGGTCACCGGACCAACGTCCTTGGAAATACGTTGAGAACAACGCCTAACCTAAATCTGAAAGGA
>NZ_JAGGLB010000067.1 GCF_017874215.1 Paenibacillus eucommiae | reverse complement strand
CGCCCTTGCTGATGTCCTCAAGGCCAGCCAGCATACGGAGTGTGGTCGATTTGCCGCAGCCGGAAGGGCCAACAAACACGACAAACTCTTTATCTCTAATTTCCAGATTAAAATCTTTCACGACATTTTGCTTGACCTTGCCGTACTGCTTATATACGTGATCGAACAATATCCGGGACATGGAGCCTGCTCCCCCCTCCTTCAACTTTTCATCTAAAAAAATGGTATGCCTTTAATTCCTGTCTTACGGCCTGCGATAAAGTGTGCGGGTCCATCTCCCCGCACACTTTATCCATTTGCACACCGTCGGCTCCGACTGCCTTGGCTTTCTTCAAGCCCGTCGCTATTGGGTGCCTTTGGCCGCTTTCATCTCTTGGATTTTTTTATTGGCACTCTCGGTAGCTTCGCGGAATGCCGTGTTCAATTCCACTCTACCGTGAACGGCTGAAGCATAAATGTTCATTAGTTCACTCTGGGCAATGCTTGTATATTCGGAACTCGGCTCATCCGGAACCGGTGTAAACTGCTTGGGCAGCAACGCGCCGACATTTTTGCCTTTATAGAAAGCGGAATCCTGTCCGAATAACGCTACCATCGACTTATCCTTTAGCACGGGCAGCAGCTTTCCTTGTTTGGTTGCTTCGGTCTGAAACTCGGCTGAGGTTAAGTAAGCCATCGCTTGAAAAGCCTCTTCCTTGTGCTTGCTCGAGTTGAACATCGAAATAATGAACGGATACGGTTGGTAGCCGGCGCCCGCTTTGTCTTTCAACGAGGGGAACGAAGTGAAATCCCATTGATCCCCGAGGCCGGCGAGAGCCTCCTCGTCAATCAACACACCGCCAGGCTCAAGCATAGCGACGGTCTGATCTTTTAAGAACAGATCCAAGTTGGCAGCCTGGAGCACTTGGTCCATGTCATAGCCGGGAAGATCGTATATGCGGAAAATATCTTTCAGGTAGTTTTTATATTCCGGCGTATCGAACGCGACTTTTTCCTCCGTACTGTCAAACATTTTTTGCGACACTTGATTCAGTCTCATCAAATGAAAGCCCGAAAGCATAAATCCGCGGTATTGCACGCCGTTTTCGTTGCGCGTCAGCTTTTTGGTCAAGTCGTACACATCGTCCCATGTCATACCTTCCTTCGGGAAAGCGACGCCGAATTTTTCGAAGATCGCCTTGTTATAATAGAGCGTATTGGGCGACATGTAGATGGGAAGGCTGTAAAGCTCCTTATTGCCCGACAAGTTTTGGACGACTTGCAGAGCCGCCGGGTCCAGTTGATCCAAGTCATAGTTGTATTGTTGGATAAGTGGCGACAAGTCGTACTCGCCTTTATATTTGCGAATCGTCGTATCGTATCCGAGACCCGCGGTAGTCATAATCAAATCCGGCAAATTGCCGGTAACGACCATCTCCGCCAGCTCCTCATCCAGGGACTTGCCCTTGAAGCCGATGGCTTTGACTTTGATATGCGGATATTTTTTCATAATAGGTTCCGCAAACGCTTTCGCAGTCTGCTCTTCACTCCAAGCTCCGTTGTGATGCATAATGGTTATTTCTACAGGCTCTTGCGGTTTCGGCGATTCTTGCGGTTTCAGTGATTCCTTCACTTTCGTCGTTTCCGTATTCACCGGCTCGACACCCGCATTTCCGCTGCATGCCGTCAACAAAGAAACTGTCAATATACTTGCAAGAATGTAACGCCCCCACTTTTTAAACATATCCTTAACCCCTCCTGATTATAAAATTGATCATATGGTCTAACCATATGGTTTTTTTGCGATTGAGTTATCACCCAAACCCGCATTCCGGCCTCACCTATTCATTAAGTTGGAAAGAATACAGCTCCGCGTCGCACATCGCTATTTCCATAGTGACCGGTTTTCCTGACAAGGAAGAAGGGTCGCCATCCGTAAAAACAACCGTTTCACACTAGATGTCAAAGCCCTTAAACATAAATTTCTGACGATTCTTCTGCAAGCTCCCTCTTGATATGCAGACAATTGAGTACTTTCTCCTGAATATCCTGGCGCCTGTAATAATAGTGGTTAGACGCTTCGTAGCCGATACGCGAGTCTCTGCTTACGAGCGTATATAACGATTTGGCCACTTCCAGTTCTTCCTCTACAATATCCGCCAGACGGCTCCGCAGTTTATCATGTGTCTTTTCGTCCTGCTCCTGAAGCCATAGATCCCTAACCCTTACGAATGACACTTGATTAGCGGTACTGTGGAAATGATAATAAGCGCCCTTTGCCATATGAAGAAGCTCCGTATAAGCTCTCTGCCTGCCTGCCGGCACGGCCATTTCCGCATCCATCAATAAGTCCAAGCCCTCCTTCCACTGCTGTGCCAGTAGATGAAATTGCTTCTCAAACCGCTCGACCGTATAAATGCTTCTCCAGGTATTCAGATCGTCGTAGGGGAATCCTACCATCGTAGCTTTGAAACCGGTCGGTGAAAGGTAGAGCAAATTGCCCGGTCCCGTATTTTGCGGGCCTTCATAGAGCGTTGTGATATGAAAAGGAAACTGACGAAAGGCTTCGCTCAATTGATAGATCGCCCTTTCGATCGGCTCCGCCGCTTCGCCGAATTTACGCTTGAGCAGCTCCATTTTGCCAGGCGGTGTAAATCCCCCTTTAGTGTCATGTGGACCCGTTGAATCGGCCGCGGTCGTTTCCCAGTAATATTCGGAAGCCAGCTCGAGGTTGGGAGACGGGTACCCTCCCAGCGTCCAGCTTAACATCAGCCCCGTAACGCCCGACTCCAGCAAACGCTTCAGATGTTCCTCGACCAAATCCAATACGGGCAAGTAAGGAACGGCAGAGCATTCCCACGAATTGTTGAACTGCACCTTCGCGACCGTCTGAAGTCCGCGCTCCGCTGCCGTATCCCAGCTTATTTGCGATCTTTCCCCCGGGCCAACGATAGAAATCGAGTAATCACGCACGCTGCCTTCCGTATCCGCCACATGTGTCGGCATCAACTCTTCACTTACGCACATAACACGCATGCCATCTGGAAGGTTGCGAATGCCCTCCATAAGCGTTTCTTTCTCGAAGTTGGTCCAAGCCCAAGTGTAGCATATCAGCTTAGCGTCCGGTTTAGCGCTGAACGCCCCCTCGGCGATGCAGCGATTCAACTCGGCTATGACCTCTATCGGTTCCCTTTCGCGGCAGCGTCGCATGTCGTCGTTTCGCGATTCGCATGCGAGTAACAATGGGTTACGTTTTCCGATTTCGTAATGGTAAACAATCCCGCCAGCTCTGGAACCTCGGTGAATAACCGCGTGGTAGCGCTGCGGAGATAGTGCTGAATGTCGGGATGCGATGTGCAAAGCACGGCGTGTATACCATCATGCGAATGCCCCTTCCACTGCGGGTAACGCTTGAAGAAAGAAAGCGGCATCTCGCGCGGTTCGTTGAAATACAGATAGACGCCGATGCCGTACCTGGCCGCACGCTCGGTCAGTCTGCGCAGGCCGTCCAGCCGCTTCTCCCAATGGACTGACAGCTCGGGCGCTGCATCCCAAGGAATCAAGGTATACAGAACCGCATGCAGCCATACGCCATTCACCCCAAGCTCGGACAACGATTCCAGCAAAGCGTCCGGATACGGATCTACCTCCGTATCGATCAACGGGTCGCCGAACACCGCAAAATAAGAATAAATAAAGCGCAGATCCATCTTTGTCTTACGCTGCGTGTGCCCTCGCTCGAGCAGCGGTCCTCCACGCCCTTCCATGCACTTGGTTATCCACTGCAAGCCCCTAAGCAGGCCTGGCTCGTCTACCGCCTGAATCGTCACGGCGTGGGCCGACACCCCGATCGCATGGCTTTCCGGAAGCAAGCTGTCATCCTTCTTGATGACAAGTTGAACCGTGGGGGGTTCCGTAACATCATCCGCCTTTTCCTGATCAAGCTCGCTTGCGGTCATTTCGATCCCCCACCGCTGTTTCATGCGCTGTATGAAACGGTTGGCGAAAGCCCGTACATGCTTGCTGCCTGCCGGATAACGAATGCACCAGCCAGAGTCCAGCCGTACGCCAGCCTCATCACCTTCAGTCGTGGCCTTTGCGATCTTCGTCACAAACATAGGCTTGTGGGAATCACCATCTGCCGCAAACTGGTCCAGAAAGTCGAAGGGTTGCTCCAGAACCGGATAAGCATCCTCTGGGAAATGCCGGGCGATCTCCCTCCGAAGCTGCTCCGTCTGTTCCCTCTCTTCACTGGTTAGCGGCCGATAATAGACGGCCTCCCTCGCCGGCTTCAGCGATCCCAGCTTGATCCAGAGGAAATCGTCCTCCTTCAGGGCGAATGCAAGCTGATCGGCCGACCAATCCAGCAGCACAAGCAGCTGCTCATACGTGAGCAAATGCCAGTTCGCCCGAATAAGGGTAATATAGCCGCGTGACAGCCATAACGGGTCCACCTCCGGGGAGATGGGCAAGCCCATTCCTTCAGCCAGCCCGATCACCTGATGCAAGCTGGCCTCCAGTATGTTCGCGATCCGTCCGACCGGCACCATGCCCCAATTCCGCCACACAATCGCTTGCATCGGTGTCGGGAAATGAGCATATTCAAGCGCCTTCTGTCCTTGGTTACTCTGGTATAGGTCGAGCATGAGAATCCTCCTCGTAATCAAAACTGTAATAAGGACAAGGATTACACGACAGCGCCAGAGCTATCGCTCCAATTCGCTCCGCTCCACCAGACAGGCTTGCTCAAGGTCGTATCGAAATAAAAATGGCCAACCGGCACACCTGTTGGGCGGGCTCCCGTGCTCCCGCTGCTCACAACGGTCCCTTCCTTGTCATTGTGCGTTATAGCCGCTGCATCCAAAACCGTCCTTATCGTCCCGTCTGCCTCCAGACAATTGAGCAGCCACGCCTGACCTGCGGCAACTCCGCTGCTGGCCATGCCCGTGAAATCGCAATGCATCATTTTCGGTTTTTTGACAGAGATCTCGTCGCTGATCGAGGCAAAAGGAACAAATGCCTGCCCTCTTTCATTCATAAAAAGAGTGTCGTTGCCTTCAATTACACGCGTAATATACGAGCCTTTGAACGAGCTGGAACAGGAATAAAGATTGCTTTGAATGACAACATTGGCATTATTGTTTACGCTTTCCGAGCTATCTAAAAGAACAACGCACGATCCTTCTTTACTGTCTGTGTACCCGTTCTCCAGTAGAAAAATATTGTCGCAGACGTTCACGCTCATATTTGATAGCGTAAATTCAATAAAGCTGGTCGTACAATTCGAAATGATATTATTGGAAATATTTGTATTTCTAACTCCGTTTAGAACGATACCTTTTTCACAATTGTCAACAAAGTTATGAGTCGCGCTGCAGCTTTTGTTAATAATCGACAGCCAAATGCCCATGCCGTAACCGAGCGGTTCGCCATCATTTCTTCCGTTCCTGATTGTATTGTTGGCAACGATAACGGCCGAGCTGTCTATCCCCAAATCCCCGCCATACACACAAATACCGTGAGAAACAAAGCCGTTGACATCATTGTTCAGAATCGATCCGTTGTTCGTAGCAGAAGCAAATACGCCTCCGTTCCAACAATGATTGAATGTATTGTTCTCGATCACGTACGTGTCGGAAACATGCAGACTGGTTTGGGTGTCATAGCGCTCATCCCAATGCAGAGTGATCCCGCTTGTACTGTCCCGCTCTTGCGGTGATACGCTAATCGGGAGGACATAACCCACATTCCTGCATGTATTAGAGCTAAACTCAAAATTTGTATTCCACCCGTAATATACAACAGTTGTACTATACGTATCCTCAAATATACAATCGGATACATTACAATTTGTGGTTCTATAAAAGAATATGGCTCCACTCGCAACCAATTCATATACGGTAAACTTGCTATAATTATGGCTGTTTTTGGTCCCAACGAACTTTATCCCTTTAAAGGTTACGTTTTCAACTCCGCCTGTTTTGGGGATATCGTCCGAGTCATCACTATCTGTCGTTAACCCTTCAGTAACCCAAAAGATTTGAGACAACACAATAAAATCCGAGCCGGAAGCATGCTCATATTTAAATCCTGTATGTGTCCCTGCAATTTCCTTGAAAATCCTCATAGGCTTTATTTGAATCGCATTCCCTGTCTTGCCTGTTACAACCAACAACTCCAATTCATTACTTTTTAAAGAAATGACATCACCTACATGTACACCCGACGAATTCTGTACTGTTACACTTGTTCCGTTCTCTGATATAGCACTCGTTGTTTGGGTATAAAATACATCCTTAGCTTTAATAACTGCATGATTCCCTATAATAGTAATATTGGTTGGTACTACAATAGCCCTGCATATATAAGTGCCTCTTGGAAAAAACACAGTGCCGCCTGTGGTTCTCATGGATTCAATAGCAGCACGGATAGCATGGGTATCATCCATTTCTCCATCACCGGTTGCACCAAATGACTTCACATTTGCTACATGATCCGTGAGCGTTACTGAAAGCACTTGAGCATATTCTTGCATACTCTCCACATTCTTCTGAATGCCTACAGCCTTCCCATTATTCGCCACGGATTCTTGCTTTTCATTAGACATGTCCTCTAGCTCCTTTTATCTGATAAAGAATACGATTACATAACAGCGCCAGAGCTATCCTTCCAATTCACACCGCTCCACCAGACAGGTTTGTCCAAGGTCGTATCGAAATAAGAATAGCCTATCGGCACGCCAGTTGGGCGGGCAGCGGTGGCGCCGCTGCTCACAACGGCCACTTCCTTGTCATTGTACGTCATGGCAGCTGTATCCAAAACCGTCCTTGCCGTCCCGTCTGTCTCCAGACAATTCAACAGCCACGCCTGACCTGCGGCAACTCCGCTGCCGGCCATGCCCGTGAAATCGCAATGCATCATTTTCGGCTTTTTGGCAGAGGTCACGTCACTAATCAAGGCAAAAGGAACAGCCCCTAGTCCCCTTTCGTCCATAAAAAGCGTGTCGTTGCTTTTAATTATACGTGTAACATGCGAACCTTTGAACGCGCTTGGAGACAAGGAATAAAGATTGCTTTGAATGACAAGATTGACATTATCGTATGCGCTTCCCGAGCTATCTAAAAGAACGACGCATGATCCCGCTTTACTGTCTATGTACCCGTACTCCAGTAGAAAAATGTTGTCGCAGACATTCACGCTCGCATTTAAAAGCGTAAGTTCAATAAAGCTGGTCGTACAATTCGAAATCATATTGTTGGCTATATTGGCATTACTCACCCCATTTAGCACAATGCCTTTTTCACAATTGTCAATAAAGTTATGAGCCGCACTGCAGCTTTTACTAATAATCGACAGCCAAATGCCGATGCCGTGACCTAGAGGATCGCCAATGTTTCTCCCGTTCCTGATCGTATTGTTGGCAACGATAACGGCCGAGCTGTTTATCCCCAAATCCCCGCCATACACACATATACCATGAGAAACAAAGTCGTTGACATCATTGTTCAAGATCAATCCGTTGTTGCTAGCAGAAGCAAATACGCCGCCGTTCCAGCAATGATTGAATGTATTGCTCTCGATGACATACGAGTCGGAAACATGCAGACTGTTTTGCGTATCATAGCGCTCATCCCAATGCAGAGTTATCCCGCTTGTACTGTCCCGCTCTTGTGGTGATACGCTAGTCGGGAGGACATAGCCCACATTCCTGCATGTATTAGAGCTAAACTCAAAATTTGTATTCCACCCATAATATACAACAGTTGTACTGTACGTATCTTCAAATATACAATCGGATACATTACAATTTGTGGTTCTATAAAAGAATATAGCTCCACTCGCAATCAATTCATATATGGTATACTTGCTATAATTATGGCTGTTCTTGGACCCAACGAACTTTATCCCTCTAAAGGTTACGTTTTCAACTCCACCTGTTTTGGGGATATTGTCCAAACTATCACTATCTGTCGTTAACCCTTGAGTAACCCAAAAGATTTGAGACAAAACAATAACATCCGAGCCAGAAGCATGGTTATATTTAAATCCTGTATGTGTCTCTGCAGTTATCTTAGAAATCCTCATAGGCTTTATTTGGATCGTATTCCCTGTCTTGCCTGTGACAACTATCAAATCCGTTGCATCACTTTTCAAAGAGATGACATCACCTACATTTACACCCGACGAATTCTGTACAGTTACGCTTGTACCGTTCACAGATGCAGCACTAGTTGTTTTTGTATAAAATACATCTTTAGCTTTAATAACTGCATGATTCCCTATAATAGTAATATTGGCTGGTACAACAATAGCCCTGCATACATAGGTACCTCTTGGAAAAAACACAGTGCCGCCTGTGGTTCTTATGGATTCAATAGCAGCACGGATAGCATGGGTATCATCCGCTACTCCATTACCTGTTGCACCAAATAACTTCACATTGATTACAATATCCGACAACATTGCTGAAAACTCTGCGATTATTCCCGGATAACCTCCACGTTCTTCCAAATTTAATGCATCGTTCCCATTTTCGCTATCCACTACATCATCAATTTGACGGGTAAATGCCTTGGCGCCACCTAAAAATGCTCCTGCAACCATAGCTGTACCAGCTGCACCTAATAACTTCCTTCTACTCATCTTCGTATCAATGATACTGGTATTCGCCTTGGATTGTTGCTTTTCATTAGTCATGTTTTTAGCTCCTTTAATAGGATACTTTCGTAATGATCAGACCATATAAGATGCATGTAAAACAATCGGAGAATAGTTCCGCGCACAGCTCGGGGAGAAGCTTTTAGCTCAATCCAAAAAACTTCACAGCATTTTCCCGAGCGATTTTATTAAACACGGCTTCGCTGATTTTGTGGGTATCGCGCCAATCGATCAGCAGATCGAGCAATGGAACGGGCATGGTTGGAAAACAAATATCGGTACCGAAAACAATCTGTCCTGAAATTCTTCCAGGAATTTAGGCCCGTACTCAGGATCGCGGGCTAAAGCATTGCAAGCCGTATAATCGGCCAGATCACAATCGGGAGTAGGACTCCCTTCTCGATTCCCAGTTCGTCATACCGGGGTCTGTCAATAATTTTGTGTAAACTCTTTTGCAGACCTTCCCCGAGGGGAATCTTTGAAAATTAGCGCAAGTGCTGGCCTACCCGAATCCGGAAAGAACACGGAGATTTAGAGCAGCATCTGGCCCTAGTTTTGGACACGTCCCGTCCATTTACGGATGACATACATTGTCGCGAGATACAGCATTTCTATTTTTCTAGATCATCAAGCTCTTCATACGCACGCCATGGTCTGCTGCCTCATATCCTAATCACGCTCCTTATTTGCAATCTTCTTGATTCCCTTTTGATACCCTTATTACTATGGGGGAAATTCCCATCTCCTTCAATCCTATAATTGTCAAATCAGTTGTAAAAATGTTCAAAACAAGCGTAAAAAGAGCATTTTATATAAGAAAAAAAGCCTGATCAACCATCGCCGTTCAATGGGATCAGACTCTCACTTTCCGCTTCCTTATTACGATTCCAGGCCAGCTCCCGGTATTCCGTCGGTGTAATTCCTGTATGCAGCTTGAATACCTTGGTGAAGTAGCTTTTGCTGTTAAAGCCTACCTTGCTGCCAACATCGTTAATTTTCATTTTGGTATCTGCAAGCAGCAGCTTCGCCTGTTCGATCCGGTATTGGCTTAAATAATCAATCAAGGTCGTATTGTAGTGCTTTTTAAACAACTGACTTATATACTGTCTTGTCAGGCCTACATGCTCAGCAACGTCATCCATCGAAAAATTATTGGGATAGCATTCGGCGATGTACTGCTCCACCTTTTGCACATATTTATTGAAGTCCTGCTGGTAATCCGCATTGAAATTATTAAATTTGCTAATAAAGAAATGTTTGACCGCGGCTGCGTTCATAATCCCCTTGTCTGTAATCAATTCATTAATTTCACTCAAAAATTTAACACTTTCCTGGTCATACAGTTTGATTAACAAGGAAATATTCATATACAAATTATAATTGTATTCCATAACACTTCTGTTTTCCGACAGCATGGTATTAATCAAGTCCGTGTACGCCTTCTCATTATGCTGCCTGATCGCAAGTTCCAGCTCATCGATTGTCGGATCCTTCATCTGCTTCTGCTGGTAGTCCACCGGCAGCTTGCTATAACAATAAATGTTGGTGTCAGTGGAATAAATACGCCCCACGTTGAAAGCATATAAAGCTTCAATGTACGAGTTGTTGATTTTTTTTAGGGGATAGATGCCCCCAATACTAAGCGTCAAGTTTTGTAATATCTGGTCATTGAAGCTCGCGAGCATATCCGTAATAAAGCGGTTCATATCATCATGGTCCAGCTTTAACAGCAGCACATATTGCTTATCCGACTCCACAAACAGATCGATTTCAAATTTAACTCCTAAGCTTTTTTCAATTTCATTGGTTAGGCTTGAGTCTTTTGTAGTCATGTCCGTTTGTGAATGAATCGTCAGAATGACGACGACCAGATCCCTGTGATAATCGTCCAAATAACGTTCAATATCGGCGCTTTCCGTAAATCTTTCCTTAATCAGATTATAGACAAGCGTTCTTTTCAACAATTGCTCGCTATCATGAAGCCGCAGCCTTAAATGCCTAACAGGCTTGTATAGCTGTCTGGCGCCTAGAATAGTCATGACCACTATAACCAGAGTGATCAGCGTGAGGAACATAATCATTTGATTCCGGGCTTTGTACACGTCGCTGCTTAAACGGTGGATATTGACCTCGCTTACCAGATTCCAGCCCATTGTTTTTAATGGATAGCTGCTGATCACGGGCTGATCTTTAAGCTTGAGAGCGGTCGGGCTCTGCGGCAAATAGGTTCCCAGAAGCTCACGATCTTTATGAAACACCACCCTACCTGCCGCATCCGTTAAATAATAATTATAAATGCCATTATCCACATTTAATCGCAGCAAAAAATCGTTATAGAGCTTCTCCAGATCAACCGTGTAATTCAGATAGGATTGCTGGCCGCGCAACGGGAGCTTAGCTAGCAGGGAAATGACATATTTATTATGCCCTTGTACGTTCAGGCTTCTTGTTTCAGTCACTTTAATCTGATAATTGTCCATACCTTTAAGTTCGGACTTGATCCAATTGTAAGGGGAATTTTGCGGATCGCTGATAATCCCGTAGTTGGATACCAGCAAATAATCCTCATCTTCGTTGTAGAGCATGACCTGATCCAAATATTTATTGTCATTCACCGCTCTATTCAAGCTTTTGATGATTTGCAGCTTTTCTACAATAAACTGCATCTTCGTAAAAGGTTCATTGGTCATTCCGGCCAAAACCCCATCTACAATCTGCTCAAAGGTTTGCTCCATAAAATTACCTGTGCGGACCAGCTCGTTCTCGTTTTTGGAATTGACCAGGTCGATCGTTTGCTTAAGAAAAACATTCATACTGTAAACGCTTGCAACTAAAAAAGGCGGCATGGCCACCAATAATAAAATAATGACAATCCTGTAGTGATATGCCCTTATATTAATCTTCATAACTGACTACGCCCCCCGCTTCTGTACATACGGCCGTCTTCTATTTATCTATACATGCCCTTTGCATAAATTATCGCTTTATCTGGGCAAAAAGACAATTGTAAGATTGGAAGCTTCGTTGTAAAAAATACTAGTCGCGCCTAAGAATGAGGTTTTTTTCTCATCAACTGGCTTGGTCAAATAATCGGGGGCTCCTGCTTCACATAAGCTTCTTCCCGGGCACAAGCCTCCTCCGAGCCTTGACTTTGCGTAATCTCCTCCCAAGGCACGTACAAGCTAAACTTGCTGCCAAGTCCCTCCTGACTTTCAAGTTCAATAAAACCGCCCATAAGAGCAGCAAATTGCTTGGAAATTGAAAGTCCAAGTCCTGTTCCGCCATACTTGCGGCTAATCGTATCATCAGCCTGATAGAAAGCCTCAAAAATAATCGGCTGCTTCGTCTCCGATATGCCAATCCCGCTATCCTCAACGGAAAAAACGAGCCAGTCAGCCATCAGCTCTGTGCCGTTCACAATGCCTTTTTTATCCCTTATCGGATATACAGAAAGCTTCACTGTCCCTTTTTCCGTAAATTTCATCGCGTTTGACAGCAGATTTTTAATGATTTGCTGCAGCCGCTGACCATCGGCGTAAATAATAGCGGGCACACCTTCCTTGCTTTCGATAACAAGCTCAATATTTTTTTGCATAGCGATGGGTTGAAAGGTATAGGACATCTGCTCCAGCGTTTCACTTATACTGAATTCGGAACGGTCCAAATCCATTCGTCCCGCTTCAATTTTGGACAAATCAAGCACTTCATTAATTAAATGCAGCAGTTCTTCGCCCGAGGAATGAATAATATTAGCGTAGCGGATCTCCTCATCGGATAGCTGGCCGTCGATATTCTCCTCAAGGATTTGCGACAGTACCAGGATGGAATTTAACGGTGTCCGCAGCTCATGCGACATATTAGCAAGAAAAGCTGATTTATAACGCGATGCCAGCAATATTTGCTCGTTCTTTTCCTCCAGTTCGAGCTTAGCAAGCTGCAGCTCTTTGGTTTTTTCCTCCGAGATATGATATTGTTCCTTCAATTTAATATTATAGTTATGCAGCTGCCACTTACGATTCGCCTCCATGATGAACTCGCGCAAAAGCAGCGTAAAGCCGAAGCTTAGAATTAGGCTCAATATATATGTCCCAGGGGCAATTTCAAGCAAATACTCAGAGGAAGGGATTACTCCAAAAACAGCAATAATTACAACGTTAGCCGTATTGATCCACAAAACCAATGCAGTCATTTTTCTGTAAAATCCCCAGTTCCTTTGCTCCGCCCACCAACAGATCAACATACAAAGAAGGCTCATTACAATGACATTACAGCACCCTACAAAAGAAGCATAACTCAATCCAAAACTCAGACGTGCCGCACCGATACCTAAACCAATGATAAGTATCGAAATCGGATGGCGAACAAACATCGGGGCCACAATAATAGCCATAAACCTGAGATCAAACAGAGCGGTTTCCGAAAACTGAAATCCATAATGCATAGTCGTCAAGCCGCATAATATGGCAAGCAAAATAAACAATATTTCCTTCACATTAGGCGAAAGTTTATAAAGCGTGTACTTATAAATCAAGCTGGCCACATACATAAGCGTCAACATAATGCTAATATTCGAAAAAAATGTTTTCAAAAACAACCCCATGTCACTCATTCATAAGCCTGCCTTTTCCAAAGCTGTGATTTGCTATCATTATAGCGTAAGCGCAAAGAAAAATCCCCTGAATCAAATGAGAATATTTACCATATTATAGCATAAAAAAAACAAGCAAGCGTCTATTGCACCCATTCGCTAGCTTGCGTTGCATAATTGTTTTATTGCTTAATCAGCTTAAGAACCTCACCCACTGGAAGCTCAAGCGTTTCCGCTATTTCTTCTGGCGAAAATCCTTTGCCAAGAAATTTACGAATGATTTCTTCCTTTCCCTGTTCAATTCCTCGCTCAATTCCCTCTTCGTATCCCCAACGCTTCCATGCTGGCATCAATTCCATAATTGCTTCCCCCTCCTCTGGATATAGTTCGCTTAGCTCAAGCAGGATCGCTTCATCCTGCTCTTTATCAGGCTGGAAATATATATCGGCCACGGACATGATCAGCGCTAAACGCGCATCGTCCAGCTTCTTTTTTATTCGTAA
>NZ_JAGGLB010000066.1 GCF_017874215.1 Paenibacillus eucommiae | reverse complement strand
AGGTCAAGCTACCGCATTAATTGAGGTAGCGAAGGCTCGTGATGAATATTTTAATGAGACAGGAATCTATGTACCAATTTGTTCTGATGGAGGTATTGTACACGATTATCACATTACATTGGCACTAGCTATGGGAGCAGATTTTCTAATGTTAGGAAGATATTTTGCCCGATTTGATGAAAGCCCCACTGAAAAAGTGAATATAAACGGTAATTACATGAAGGAGTATTGGGGAGAAGGAAGTACAAGGGCAAAAAATTGGCAGAGATATGACTTAGGCGGTGACGAAAAGCTTTCTTTTGAAGAAGGAGTTGATTCGTTTGTACCATATGCAGGAAGTTTAGAAGATAATGTTGGACTTTCTTTAAGTAAAGTACGTTCAACAATGTGTAATTGTGGTTACCTGACACTTCCTGAACTACAAAAAAATGCTAAGATAACCTTAGTTTCTTCTACAAGTATTGTTGAGGGTAGTGCACACGATGTTCTACTTAAAGATAGTCGTCAGATATTTTAACAAATAATTGTTAGCGAATCCCTTACTGGATATATTAGATTTTTTATATAAATGAACAGTAGCTTTAGTATGTTAAGGAACTATGATTACAGTTCCTTTTTTCTTTATACTATTTATACTGATTATGTTTCTTTAGATCCTTTAATATTCTTAGCGTATGTTTTCCGCGTTTTGTTGGTACTACCCCAGAAAAGTGGTACGCAGAGAATTGTGATGGTGATTGGGAACATTGCTATGGAATTAGAGTTTCAACAATTGATAATCTAGGATGGGCTATTGACATTCAATTGGAAGGGACGTATCTGGAAGATATGGACTTTAGACATTGAAACTTGAACGTTCCGATACTGATTGGATTTACTGAAACGTAAGTGATAATTTATTCAAGGGTAGGGGAGGAAACGCTAACTTGGAGGAGCTTCTATTACTTTTTCAAGAGTGGTCTTCGATAAAAGCAATTAACTGTCGAGTACGAATGCTAAACTAACGGGCACGTTATTTGAACGAAACAAGGAGCAGTTTGCCGCGGCATTTGCTCCTTGTTTTTATTAAACTAATGGGCAATTTTGTATAAACAGATCTTTCCCTACTCAGTAGGAACAAAATTGATTATTATTATGTTTAGACATATTTGAATGGAGTGAGAGGTATGGATGTGCAAAGTATTATTTCCAAAATTATTGATTGTCTTAAGCAAATCGACGGTGTGCAGGCTCTGGTTCTAGGTGGTTCAAGAGCTAGGGGGACTGAAAACCCCAACTCTGATATTGATATTGGAATTTATTATAACCTAAACAATGGGTTAGACATAGCCCACCTTGATCGGATAGCTTCCACCTTGGATGACGATAATAGAGTCAATTTAATAACAGAAATCGGTGGCTGGGGGCCATGGATAAATGGTGGTGGTTGGCTGAAAGTGAATCAACAACCGGTCGATTTTTTATACCGTGATCTTAATAAAGTGTCAAAAGTAATTGACAAATGTCTCAGAGGGGATATCACAATCGAGTATCAACCGGGACATCCTCATGGATTTATCAATTCTATATATTTAGCTGAAATCGCATTGTGTAGGATTTTATGGGACCCAACAGGTCTTGTTGGAGAAATGAAGTCTAGAACAAATCCATACTCGCACGTTTTGCAAAAAGCAGTTATTCAAAAATTCTTATGGGAAGCGAATTTCTCCTTAGAGATTGGGAAAAAAGGTATCTATAAAAATGATTTATCTTACATTGCTGGATGTTGTTTTAGATCAGTCTCTTGTGTAAATCAGGTTTTGTTTGCACTTAATGAAACATACTGGATGAACGAAAAAGGAGCTGCTGCTATCGTCGATACTTTTAGCATGGTCCCAAGCAATTACTCCCATAGAATAAACAAGATATTGACCTTAGTGACAGAAGATCAGGCCGGATTGGAGAAGGCTCTAAGCCTGTTACATGATCTGATTCACGAAACAGACAATCTAGTGAAAAATAAAAATCTGCTGAACTAACGGGACACATTAGTTGAACAAAACAAGGAGCAGTTGCCGCGGCAGTTGCTCCTTGTTTTTATTACGCTAACGGGCAGGATAGTTCCAATACATGGTATTATAAATCGGCATCTGCAATTGTGGCTCTTAAGAAAATTTATAAAAGGAAATCGTTACAAGGGAACAAATGTACAGTATTCTATTTGTAGCATTGGTAATTTATTTAAGTGGAGGGGATATTTTTGAGCCAAAATCAAGCAGAAGAAATTCAACTAGAAAACAAGTTGGAGGACATTACAGGAATCACATGTATTTACGTTCCTGTGCAGGATGTCTACGAATCCGTGGAATGGTATCGAAAAAATCTCGGCTGCAGACAACCTAGAGCACACGAACAAGTTAAGCCTGGTTCGGGAATTGCGATTTTGCGTTTTCCTGATCATGGAGATAAGCTACAAGATGCTGGCCTAAGAACTACGGTTCCCGCTATGTTTCTAGTTCAATCAAACTTAGAAGGTGGCCGATTAGGATTTACCCACAATAACGGTGATCGTGCCGCTGTCGGCTGTTTCATAACCCCGCGCATTCAGGAGTTGTATAAGCGGTTTAAGCAAAACGGGGTGCGCATAGTAAGCGATATTCCGGAAGGACGAGAATGTGGACCTAACTTTCAGTTCTATGATCTGGATGGAAACTTGTGGGAAGTTTGGCAGCCATAATTGTTAATTTTAGTCATACGCTAACGGAAAAGATTAGTGGATTCTCCATAAACGGCAGCCGGCAAATAAATTTGATCGGCTGCCGTTGTTCATTGAGATCATTAAGCTATCGGGATACGATAGCGGAGGAATAATATCAGAAGCCTGCTTCCCTTAGAAAGATGGAAGCAGGCCTCTTTTGTTGATTGCCTGTCAATTGGTTAGGGAAACTTGTCCCTTGAATGACTTCATTATGGCCTTTGCGATCATAGCTGTTCAAAATGTTTTATTTAATTGTTATATTTCCAGAAGTTGTTTGGAGTTGAAATGAACGCTGCCACTTTTGACAGAAACATTAATGTCACTATTTATTTCTATGTAGTCAAGCGCTACATTTCCGCTACTTCCTTTAATATTGAGTTTTTGCGTGTTCAGATTTCTTATCTTTACGTTGCCTGAAGAGCCGTCAATCGTTACTTTTCCCTCATATTGTGTCGGAATACGGATGGATAGCTGAGGCATTCTCCCGATATTTAACATGCGTCTGACATGCTTCAGCCGAATTTTGATTTTTTGTTTCCCTTCCTCAATAACGATTTCCGGTCCATTATTATTCATAAGTAAGGAAGCTTCAAGTGATTCAATGTTTGCTGATTCTACTTTTAATGTTGTGCTGCCATGGTCAATATGGAGGATATCTACTTCCTCTAGTGAAATTGTTCGCAGATCTTCTTTTTCTTCATTATTACTACAGGCACTAAGAAAAAGCATACCCACGAATAGAAGAAAAAAGTAATATTTATTCATATCATCACCTCTTAATAATTGTATTGTGAAAATGATTATAAAGATTACGTTGCGTCAACATCAAGCTATTTTTGTCGACCTTTATGGGAGATATACTTTACTTTCTAATAATAAAATACTTGAAAGTGACGTAACGTCATTTTGTATAATAGGGCTAATGCTGAAACTTTTCCTGAGTGATGTCGATTAAATCAGCTAATTGAGGGGGAGAAGAGATTTATACAAAGGGGATGATAGATATGAAACAAGGAGATATCATTATTTATGCCTGTGTCATTATAGGAGCAGGGGTTGGACTTATGCTTGATCAAGCATTTCTGGGAGCATTAGTCGGACTAGGATTGGATATTTAATTAAATATGCTGTAAGTAAAGATAAAGAGAAATAGTATTTATCAATCATCGGAGGTGTCTGTACTTGATTCATATTAAAGAAGTTGCGAAACAAACGAAGATCACGGTCAGAACACTTCGGTACTATGATCAGATCGGGTTATTGACAGCTTCATCCAAAACAGAAGGGGGACATCGCCTATATTCAGAAGAGGATTTAAAGAAACTACAATATATCCAATTTTTAAAAGGAATGGGTTACAGTTTGCAAGATATTCGAGATATGCTATCTGATTCTAAATGGGATTGGTCGATTAGTTTGAAAAGCCAGTTAGTTTATATCATTGAAGAGCAAGAAAGATTAAAGAGTATAGAGTCGTCACTGCGGGAATTGATAAATGGTATTGCAGTCGAAGGTGGGGATCACCATATTGCGATACAGAAACTTATTCAGCTATGGAATCAAAATAAAAAAAGATTACTTCCCTTCAAGGAGAGCATGTTTAATGATAAGGAGATTAAGGTTTGGACAAAGCTTCCAAAAATGAATGGAGAAGACCCTGATTCTCTGGAGTGGATTGCACTGCTAGGTCAGATAAAACGACATATAAAGGAGGATCCTGCCTCATCAAGAGTGCAAGGCATAATACGGCGTATGCTGGAAAAACAAGTGGAAGAATTTAAAGATGAAGACGAGTTTATTAATAAGTTATGGGATTTACGGAAATGTCCAAAGCAATCTGAGATGCTCGGACTTTATCCTATAGAAAAGGAAGTGCTTGATTTTATGGAGCGAGCATATCATATTCACATTTCTTCCCTACAGGACTCTTCCATCGAACAAGGAGGAGAATCGTGAGTTTTGAATTACTTTTTATGGTAGGGGGATTAGCCCTATTAGATATGCTAAGTCCAGCTACTTTGGGGGTAACGGTATATTTGCTGTTAACTGAAAAAGAGCGATTAAGGTCACGTTTAATGATTTATTTAGTGACAGTCGCAGCATTTTATTTTTTAGTAGGTGTTGCTTTCATGTTAGGCCTAGATGTTTTACTGGCGGCTTTCTCCTCCATCTTTCAAAATAGGATCGTAAGTTGGGTTATGCTGATCATTGGGGGGATTCTGTTTATTGCTAGCTTTTACTATCCTAAGAGTAAAAAATCGGATTTGCCAAGGCCGAAGTCAAAAAGTAAGACATCCATGATTGCACTCGGGTTCACAACATCTTTGATTGAGGTGGGTACAGCGTTTCCTTATTTTGCTGCGATTGGTCTTATGACGAGCTCAAATTTAGCAGTTTTGCAGTGGCTCCCGATTTTAGCTGGTTATAATTTTATTATGGTGCTACCGCCATTAATCGTGTTTACATTGCATTTATTATTAGGACGAAAGATGCAAAGACCATTGGAAAGGCTTCGAATCAAGCTTGCGAAGCATTCAGGATCGGCTATTTCGTGGATCATGTGTATCATTGGGCTGATTTTAATTTTTAATAGTTTGGACTATTTGTAAAGAGTTATATCGTATGGAGCTTTTAAAATAACAATGGATGATGAGAATACTTGGAATCTTATTGAAGAAAATCATGAGTATTTGGCAAGTTACGAATACATATCTTTAGAAAAAAAATGACCTTGTTAAGCATAAAACACCCTTCAAAGCCAAAGTAAGGATTCATCTTGATATTAAGCTAAAGGGCAGGTTAGTTGTATAAAGGGGTTTAAAAACCATTTAGATCATATTCACCTAAATGGTTTTTTTGTTTGATTTTTTTGTACGACTGTACTAAAATAAAAACATGAGTAAAAAAAAAGATCCAGCTAACCAAAAAAAAATGTCATTTATCGAAAAAGCCCGTAGAGCTCAAATTGTGGAATGTGCGATTGAGACAATCGCAGAAGTAGGTTTAACTCAAGCCTCTTTAGGAGAGATTGCAAAACGTGCGAAAATTAGTAAGGGGGTTATTTCTTACCACTTTGCAAATAAAGAGGAATTATTGGAGCAAATAAATATCGAATACTATATAGCTTGGCAATCATACATTGCTCCGCGAATAGAAGCCCAAAAATCTCCTAAAGAAATGCTTCGAGTATACATTGAATCCAATCTTGCATTTGTAGCTGAAAATCGGAAGCATGTTTTCGCTGTTATAGAATTGGTTTCTAAAACGATAACTGCTAATGGTAAACTTCAGTTTGCGGCAGAACACGATGAAGCCGTATTAGTTCCAATTGAAAATATTCTCACCCAAGGAATGCAAGAAGGGATATTTCGGGAATTTACCAAATCATCGGCAAGGGTAATGGCGTTAACAATAAGAAATGCCATTGACGGGTTCACCATGGAATTAATGAGAAAGCCCCATTTAGATGTTCAGGAATATACGAGAGAACTGGTTACAATCTTCGATATATCAACTAGAAAGCAGGGTGTCACTTAGGAGGGCGGATAACAATGTTTTACTATGAGGTACTTTGTTTTAGTTGTAAAAAAACATTCAAAGCATACGAAGGTTCGCTAAAATATGAGCAAGCAAAGGAAAGAAAGGTTAAGTATTTTTGTTGCGAAGAATGCGCTGATAAAATACGCATTGAAGCTATATTGAGTTTTATGAACAGGATAAATCGTAATTTTTGATTTTCTCAACGATTATCGTCAAATATTGCACTAAAACGCCGCGGCAACAATTAAACCGAGCAACTCCGTCTTTACGAATTTTTCTTATGAGGATTAAACTAACGGGTAACGTTAGTTGAACGATACAAGGGAGCAGTTTGCCGCGGCAGTTGCTCCTTGTTTTTATTAAGCTAACGGGCAGTTATGCTTAACAAGATACTGTGATAAAATGAATACATTAATTGATCTAAGACTGTTCGTGTTGGTGATCTTTAAAAGGGGTTTTATGAGAAAACTAAGAAAACACTTGTTGAATCTAGCTTTGGGTGAGTTAGTAGCGGCTTTTTCTTTTTTGGTTGTATTTAAACTTTATTTAGATTTAGGATTCGCAAGCTTGCTTGCGTTTTCATTTCTTGTGTTGCAGTTAATTCAAGGTGTGCTATATTGGGTATTTAGATCTCAATCATTAGGTAAAGAGAAATCATTGTTAATGCGGAAAACCCTAATCGTGCTGAGAAGAATGAATCTTCTTTTGGCTGTGTTAGTTGTTATTTTATTGTTAATGCTTGCACAGAATAAAAGAGACCTGTTTTTTGGTATGTTAATTTATGTTTTTTCCGTGATAGAATACATAAATTACTATTGGTATCGTTTAAGCTATGGGAAGTCGGGTTTCAATATCAAATTGCTTATTCAAGCTGGTTTAAAGCCATCGAGTATTCATAAATTATTAAAAAGAAAATAATTCTCTAAACTATCGGATAATGAGAATTTATTAACAAAAGGCTACCAACATAAGCGGTAGCCTTTTCAGCTAACGGGAAACGATAGCTGAATAAACACCTAGGACGAGGCTGCCGACATGAACGGCAGCCTCCTCGTTAAGCTAACGGGCAGATTTGCTTAATAAACACCTACAAAGGCGCCAGCAGATCGGCAGATTTTTCTAACCTAGACAGGCAGTTTAGTTGAATAGATTATAAAACGTATCATCCATATGGTGAATAATGGAGTCTTGAGTGCGGGGCGTTTTTCGATTGGACAACCAGTATGGAGCCTGCGTTCTATTGTGTAGTAAGCAAAGACTGTTATTACAACTTAGAACGGATAACGGATTATGGGGACTGCCTGGTGGTTCTATGGAACCTGGGGAATCTTTAGAAGAGGTTGCAAAAAGGGAACTGCTTGAGGAAACAGGATTGGAAGCCAGGAGCCTTGAATTATTTAACATATTCTCTGGAAAAGACCTGTACTATAAATATCCTCATGGTGATGAAGTATATAATGTTGTGTTCGCCTACGTATGCTCTGATTTTGAAGGAGCCCTTAAAGAAGACGGAGTCGAAGTACAAGAATTAAGATTCTTTAGCTATTCTGAAATTCCAAACGAATTATCTCCCCCAGACAAACCTGTAATTTATAAGTTCCTCGAATCGTTAACCTAGCGGGTAACGATAGCTCAATGACACTCGGTTCCAACAAAAAATCCATATTGATAAAAAAAGCCTAATCTGGTTCGTATGGGTATAAACTGAAGTCCGTTCCAAATGTGCAATAGTGATATATTGCAAATTAGAATCAAAAAATGAGGAGGAACCTGATATGAGTGAACAAGTTCAAGTAGACAAAAGTTGTCCTATTGATAGCAAGATTGGTGCGGTATTTGTACCCGTGACAAATATGAATTATTCAGTGAATTGGTACAAAAAACTGCTGGGTCACCCGTTAGATCCTAAGTTTGCTGATCATGAGAAATCGGAAGAAAGAACGGTTTATTCCATCCATTTGGGAGAGACAACACTTTTATTGGATAGTATGAATCGAGATGAGTTGAAGGCTAGCCCCAATCATCTCTTCTTTTTTAGCACAAAAGATATTTTAAAATCTTTTCAACATCTAGTAGAACTCCAAATAGAAATTGTAAACCCCAAAGAGAATGAAATAACCAAAGATTCCAGAGTCATCGTGATCAAGGACCCAGATGGAAACAGGATTATGATACATAGAGAAGGTTAGATTATTGCAAGATCCTAGCAGCTCAACTGTAAACGTTGCCGCGGCGGCCGGTTGTTACGCTAACTGGCAGTTACGCACTCAATTGCATTTGTAAAAGCCTAGCCACAGAAGGTGATACGCTAACGGGAAGGTTATCGTAGAAGGATAAGGAAAGTATTTACAGTAAAGTGTGTGCTTGTTATGATTAATAGAATAAATCTACAAGTTAGGAGTGTCAGTGATGGATCAACAATTAATGACTGACCAGAAGAAGCTTCTTAATGATGTTGTAGGAGTTGTCTCAATTTATGTTCGAGTATCAAACATTCAAAGATCGGTAGATTGGTATTCATTAAACCTTGGCTGTGAGGTTAAGCAACAGAATGATGGATATGCCAGTGTTCATCTACCTTGGGGAGCAACGTTGGATTTCTGGCAAGATGACAATGTGGTCATCCAAGAGTACCCGATCTTTTGTATATATATTAAGGAAATTAATCAGTATCATAAAAGACTGCTGATGAACGGAGTTTCATTAACTGAAATCGATGACCAGGGCGACTGCGGATACGTGTTTAAAGTTTTTGATCCTGATGGCCACGTACTGGATGTTTGGAGTGGCTATAAAGGCGAAGGAACTGGGGTGACAGAGAAGTTTCTTAGTCGCAACAAATAGTGTTCCGCAATAGAAGGAGTTTACTTCGTGGTAGCTCCTTTTTTGATGTACAACTAAAGTGCTGACTATCCTTTACTGAGCATGGTCTTTCTTCAAAACAGCCGTATTAGATAGCTTGGAGAACCGTATCACAGTGCCATTAAACTAACGGTTAACGCTAGTTGAACTAACAAAGAGCAGTTCGCCACGGCAGCTACTCCTTGTTTTCGTTAAGCTAATGGGCAGGATAGTGTAATAATCCTTATAATTAAGTATAATGACAATATTCATTTGGAAAAAGATGAGTACATATGGGGCTGCACCTGGATTGACCATTTCCGAAGAGCTCAAGAAGGGCACTATCGCCGTCGGCACGTTGCTTGCCAGCGTATTATCGGCATGAGCTTTGCGATCAGCAGCCTGAACATCTAAGTCGCACACTAACGGGCCGGAGGCGAGGTTAGACAACATGAACCAAACGGATATGATTAAGCGTGCGGCCGCTGGCGACCGGGACGCGCTGACGCAGTTGATGAACGCGTACAGGCAGGAGGCGGCGTTGTGGGCCCGCGATATTTTGCGGGACACTCATTTTGCCGAGGACGCGGTCCAGGAGTCGTTCCTGCGGCTGGCGGCCAAGCTCCCCGGCCTTCGGGATCCGGAGCGCTTCCGCCCCTGGCTGAGGAGGCTCGTTCGCCGAACGGCGATCAATATGCTGCGCGGCGCGGAGAACCGGACGAAGCCGTTCGGCGATCTGCCCGAATCGGCCGATCCGTACCTGGTCGGCCGTCCGGACGAACCGCTGCAGGAGATACTCCGCCGTGAATCGCGCCGTGAAGTGGCGGACCACTCGTTTGCCGCTTTGCGCGGCAAAGCGAAACGCGTCATGGACGCGATGGAGGAGGGACTGCAGCCGGATGAAGCCGCAGCGTTGCTCGGCATTACACGAAGCAACGTCTATAACCTGATTTCCCGTTCCCGTTCGAAGCTGAATGAGGATCGTTTTCGTATGGAAGTGGATCGTTATCTCTCCAGCCGCCAACGCGAAGGCAACCCGGGCCGCATCGTCCTCGAGGAACCCCGTTTTTCGCGTCCGTATGCGTTCCTGTCCGTCGCGCTGCTCGAAGTGCTGCGGTATGGCGGCGATACGGATCGGCCACTTACGACGATTATGGGGATGACGGGCGACGCGTTCCGGATCGGCATTTCCTCCGGATGTGACTGGCGGGGGTTGTCGACGTTCGACTGGAGCTTCGCTTTCTACGGTGCCGCGGAGCGTGTCGGGTGGAGCGCCCGATGCTTCGGGCGTCCCGGCCGACAACAGATCCTGCCGGAGCAGCAAGTCGGCGTGCTGCGGCTGATCCATGACGCCGTGGAGGCCAACAGGCCAGCCATCGTATGGAATCTGACGATCAACGAGTTTGACCTAGTCTTTGGGTACGACGACTCGGAACGGGTGCTGCTTTGCCGAAGCCACCGGCCCGGCGTGCATCGCTATACGTATGAGAGCCTGGGCAGAAGCCCCGAAAGTCCGGGGCTGTTTGCGGCCGTTCTGGACAGGCGGACGGGTGCTCCCTCTTCCCTCCACACTGTCCTCGCCGGCATCGTGAAGCAGATCCGAGGGGACGAGCCCCGCGTGTCCGGCTTTGTGTTCGGTCAGGCCGCTTACCGGGAATGGCAGAGCGCCGTTCTGGAAAACCGCCTAGATCCGCTTGGCCACGCCTATCAGGTGGCTCTCCTGTCGGAAGCCCGCGAGCATGCCTGCCATTATTTGGAACAGCTCTCCCGGGACCGGAGCATTCGCGGCGAAGCGAGGTCTCATTTAGTGGTCGCAAGCAAATTGTACAAGCAGATCGGTCGGATCATGCAGCAGTTGTATCCGTCTTTCCCGTTTGGCATGGGTGGCGTAACGTCGAACCGGGAACACATGGCGGCAGGGCTCAAGGCGGCGATGGAGGCAGAGGCGGAAGCGGCGGGATGTCTGGAGGCCGCGCTGGAGCGGCTGTAATTTTTTTTGGGTGGATTGATAGACATTTGCGTTTCGATGTGTCCTTGTGTTGAAGTCAACTTATTGTAGAGGAAGTGCAAGCTTTGACACACCTAATCAAGCCTGTTATTAGCACCTTATTTTTACCCGTACCCGATCTGAAGGCGTCTATCGAATGGTACGCGGACCTGTTTGAACAGCAGATCCGGCCGGACAAGACGGGAGGCGGCATCTACTGGGGCGTATCATTCGACGGCACCGGAATCATTCTTGACAGCAATATGTGGGGCTTCCCGCCGATGATCATGTTCGAATCGGTCCGGGATATCGATGCGTCGTACGACTTCTGCAAAGGCATGGGCTATTCGCATATCGGAGAACTGTACCGTGATTCCGATGTCGCACACTTCAACGTGGGCGGGAACATGGTGTGCTGGGCTGTAACGCACGAGCAGCCGCAGGTGCCTGCGGGCGATGCACACCCGCTGCTCACGAGGATCAGCCGCGTGATTGCGCATGGAGACAATGCGGCCGAGACGGAGAACTGGTACGCTGGCTTTTTGCGGAAAGACGTCCGACCGGATCCGGTGGTGCAAGGGTTGAATGGCATTGCGATGGACAAGGGCGCGGATCTGTTGGTCGATGACAACCAGCTGTCGCAGTCCGGCAAGGTGTATTACGAAAAGCTGCAGCTCGATCTGCGCGTCACCCCCGCCCTGGTGATCGATTCGCCGGATGTTGAATCGGCGAGAGCTCACGTGACCGCGAAAGACGCATCTGACGTTACCAGTATCGAGGAACGGATGGGCGCGGCATGCTTCACGTTCTATGACCCATATGGCAACGGGATCATGGTGCGACAAACGCGGTAAACAAGAAAGAGTATCTGTACCAGTATTATGGCCATCCGCTAAGGATGGTCTTTCTCATCCAAAAGTCATCTCTTTTGGGGGATTTTGTTCAACTAACGGGCAGAATTGTTTAATTTACCATCCTTCGTTAAATTAAATTTGTATTCGGTCAGGCCAGGACTGTGCACATTAGCAATCCATGAGAAACCGGACATGCTGTTGGATGATAAAATGTAGACATAAAGGAGGCTGCATATGGAACGTGTAATCTTGATGATGAATGTGCGAGAAAACCAGGGAGGAGAGTCAGTCGCATGGCAAAGATCGTTTTCGCATTGAACCAGTCTCTGGACGGATTCGTCGACCACGACCACACGGCATTTCAGCCCGACCCCGTGCTATTCCGTCATTTCATCGACGACGTGCGCGGCCTGGCGGGCAGCCTGTACGGGCGCCGCATGTACGAGACCATGCGGTATTGGGACGGAGACCATTTTGAATGGGATGCGCCGGAACGGGAATACGCAGCGGCGTGGCAAAGCAAACCGAAGTGGGTGGTGTCGAGGACGTTAAAGTCCGTCGGTCCGAACGCTTCTCTGATCGAGGGCGACCTCGCAGCGGCCATACGTGGGCTGAAGGCTCAGCATGAAGGGGAGATTGAAGTTGCCGGGCCGGAGTTGGCCCACAGTCTAACGGAGCTCGGTCTCGTTGATGAGTATCGACTCTATCTCCATCCAGTCGTGCTGGGCCACGGCAAGCCGTTCTTCGCCGGTCCGCGGCCGCCGCTGCGCCTCGTGGCAAGCGATCGAATTGGCGAGAAGGTGATCAGGTTGACCTACGTTCCAGCTTAGTTGTGCGGTTGACCCAGCGGCCTAAAGGGCACGTTACTTTAATAGGGATTCTCCGGCTGTAGCGGCAGTCAGAGGATCCCTTATTCTTTAAAATTTGTTCAGTTATGCGAAATGACATAGATATTTATGGAATTGACGATTGACCTAACGGGTACGATAGTTGAATGACAAAAAAAGCAGGCTAAGAATGATTGTTCCAGTCTTGGTGGGCTTTTTTTGTCATTCAACTCCCTGGGTATGATTTAGGGCAAGATTGTCCGGCAGATGGGCTGTTTAGTGGGTAGCCATTAAGCTAACGGGCAGGATAGAGCAATACCTACCCCAGCAGTTCTTTGGCTCCATTCATCAATAAGGGCGTAGTCTGTTTAACGAATGATTCCGCACTTATTAGACACCCCTCAATGTTCCAAACGTAAGCCGCACCATACATCCCCCAACTTAACATGATAGAAGCTGTATTTATTAAGAATTGCGCGTTTGGACTCGATAGCATCTTGTCTTTGTCTATAAAGGAAAGAAGTATCTTTTGAATTTTTTCCTTTATTTGAATTTCGAATACTGGTCCAAGCGATTCATACCTTCTTTTGCACATAGTGTCTAGACCCTTGTGAAAATCGCATACACCCAGAAAAATACTCTGAATTGTTTCTTCATTTAATGCTTCGTGACCGCTTATTCTACGATTTATAATTGTCATAAATGATTCCATTAGTTTGGCCTCAAGAATTTCGAATTTATCTACAAAATGCGCATAAAAAGTCGCTCTGTTAACAGTAGCCCGTTCTGCAATATCCCTAACGGTTATCGATTCAAAGTCTTTTTCTTGAATTAATGAAGCAAAAGCGTCTTGAAGGAGTCGCCGTGTACGTATCACACGAGGATCAGCTTCATTCTTTTTAATTGTCATGATTAAGATCTCCTCAATAAAACGACATTATAGAAATGGTGTTGTCTACACAACGGTTCATGGTTATTGATGATTGCGTACCATTCGAATATCATTATAACATGTAAATACAACGAATGTTGTTCAAACAACAAGTGTTGTATTGAAACAATATGCTGAATGCCGCTTTTCCCAAAGGAGGAGAGAACCATGTCGGTTTCACAACCGTCGCAAATGATGGAGCACCAACTTTTTTTTGATGTTATTCGAGAACGCCGGTCGGTTCGTAGCTATGATCCCGAGATCAAGATATCGCGGAAGGAATTGACCGAAACATTGCGGCAAGCCACGCTGGCTCCTTCAGCCGCTAACCTGCAGCCGTGGCGGTTTCTCGTTATCGACTCGCCGGAACTGAAGCAGAAGCTGCTTCCGATCGCATTCAATCAACAGCAAGTGGTCGAGGCTTCGGCTGTCATTGCGGTACTCGGAGATTTGGAGTGTTATAAAATGGCCGAGAAAATTTACGGAATGGCGGTCGATGCGGGCTTCATGCCTGCGGATACGGCAAAATCGATGGTTGAACGCTATACCGGCATGTATTCGAGCATGCCGCCCGAGGCCATCCGCCAAAAAATTTATACCGACGGTGGCCTAGTATCGATGCAACTCATGCTTGTCGCCCGCGCTAAAGGCTACGACACGGTACCGATGGGCGGTTACGACAAACAAAAGCTCATGGAAGCTTTCCGCATATCAGAACGCTACGTTCCGATTATGCTGATCGCCATCGGCAAGGTGGCGAAGCCCGGTCATCGGACGGTGAGGCTGGCAGTCGATGATGTAGCTTTCTTTAACGAAATGCCAAAGGAATAACAAAATGTAAAAGACCTTGGCGCCCGCATAAACAACGGCGAGCTAAGATCTTTTACAGGTTCTACGCATCAGATTAAAGCCCCGATCCAGGTATGTTTTGATTTGTCTCGCAGCATTGATATTTATATGAATTCGACCTCGCATACAAATGAAAGAGCGGTTAATGGCCGTACCAGCGTGATTGAGCTCAGGGAAAGCGTGACCTAGGAGGCTACGCATTTCGGCATTCTCCAACAACTAACATCCAACATTACCGAGTTCGAAAGGTAGGTGAGAAAATGCAGTACTTTTTAGGTATTGTTCCTCCAAATGAGTACAAAGAACAAATAGTCAAATTTCAAAATCGTTGGTCAAGTAATCGCATTTTGGATGTGGTGGAGCCTCATGTCACAGTTAAAGCCCAAGGAGGACTAAATCAGGACTTGGTCTGGATGAATAAAATCAAAGAGACTTGTTCTTCGTTTCTGAAACGGCGTCGTTCGGCAATTCTGTTGTCTACATAAGCGTTAAATCAAATATGATTTTTGAACTGCATAGGCGTTTAGTTGAAGCCGTAAAGCCCTCGCAGGAACAGATCCGACGATATTTTGAATTGGACAGTTACACACCACATTTTACATTGGGGCAAACATACTGGGGCATGAATGAAAAAGAAATAGAAGAGATGAAATCCGATGCAAGAAATGCGTTACCTCCTTTTCCGACCTTTTCTGTGACGCACGTTCGGGTATATAAAGAAGTCGAACCTGATAAGTACGTACCTTATGAAGATATTCGATTAGCTTAATCTCTTGATCAAATATAAACCATTACGCTAACGGGCATGGATATAAGATGTGAATGGAGTACCTGTTAGAAGAAAATAAAGTGTTAAACTAAGAAAATAAAGTATTAGACTGGTGCCCGTTGGTTACGCTAACGGGCAGGATAGCTCCAGTATTCAGGTCCTGGCGTGAGGTATTGTGAATTATTTCTAAAGTATAGACAAGGGTTAATTTATTGGTTATTGAATTATTAGTACGATCGTGCTAAATTTTTATCCATGAGTACTAAATCCCGCCTATTTATTCGGATTGAGACTGTCCGCTTCATTGTATATAATGAAGGTACCACCCTTCGGGGAGATCGTTAAGGGAGGCCGCGATGAACGAGACCGCATTTGACGAACCATTATTTGCAAGCTTGAAGCCGGGCTTAACCTCGTTCTGTTACCGAATGCTAGGCTCCATGGACGATGCGGACGATGCCGTTCAGGAGACAAGTATTCGGGTCTGGCAGAGCTGGAGCACGTTCAGACAGGATTCCTCGTTCAAAACTTGGGTCTATCGGATTGCCTCCAACCTGTGCTTGGACAAGCTGAGACAATCCAAACGCCGCGCGCTTCCCGTTGACCTGTTCGACCCGGCCGTCGCCATCGTCGAGCCGCGCGACACGCTGCCGGACTCTGCCTGGATCTGGCCGTCTCCCGACTTTGGGGGCAATCCGGAGGATCGGCTCGTCCGCAGAGATACCCTTCAACTGTGCTTCATCGCTCTCCTGCAGAACTTGCCTCCGCGGCAGCGCGCGGTACTCATTTTGAAGGATGTATTTGAATGGTCCTCCAAGCAGATCGCGGAAACGTTGGCGATGTCGCCGGCAGCGGTGAACAGCGCCTTGCAAAGAGCCCGAGAGACGATGGACCGGGCGCAGCTTCGCTCGGATGTGCTCAGCAGCATGGACGTTCAACCGGAGCAGCAGCTGCTGTCCCGGTATGTGGAGGCCTTCGAGCAATTCGATATTGCTGCGCTCGTCGCGTTGTTCCACGAGGAAGGCTGCATGTCGATGCCGCCCTTCGAGATGTGGATCCGCGGCAAGGAAGATTTGTCCGCCTTCTATTCGCTTACTCGCTGGCATTGCGAAGGTTCGCGATTTGTGCCCATTACGGTGAATGGCGGTTATCCGGCGTTGGCCCAGTATATGCCGGGCAAAGAGGGCTCTGGCCTGGTACCCTGGGGCATCCACGTCATCGAAACCAAAGAAAATCAAATCCTGCACGTTCAAAACTTCATTCATACGCCATTATTTTCGCGATTTGGGCTGCCTGAGCGAATTGACCAATGAATTTCGTCATTGGCTTACGTC
>NZ_JAGGLB010000065.1 GCF_017874215.1 Paenibacillus eucommiae | reverse complement strand
AATTATGCGAAAGACAGTGGAATATCCAGCATTATTCTATGTACCGGGATGAAGCGAACTGATGCCCATGCTTTCTATGAGCATAATGGCTATGAAAAAGATTCATACTGCTTTGATAAGATTATTAAAGTTGACTAATGGATAACCATTTATATTAAGCTAACGGGCAGGATAATGGTGCAAATACATGGAATATAATGGCTAAACAGAGACGGAGATGGAGTGTTTTTTTGAAATTAAGATATATTGAAACAGAGGATTGTGGAGCAATATTAGAAGTAGCCTCAGATTGGTGGGGCAGCAATTATTCAAGTGATATGTTTTCGAAATGGTTTATCAATCATTTCCGGGAAACTTGTCTGTTAGCAGAAGAAAACGGAAAGATGATTGGATTTATTATGGGATTTCTATCACAAACCAAACCAGATGAGGCTTATATCCGAATCGTAATGGTTGACCCTGCGTGGCGTGGAAAAGGTGTTGGGCGTGCACTTTACGAGAAGTTTTTTAAAAATACCGAAGTATTAGGTAGAAATACGATTCGATGTGTAACTGCGCCGAGAAAGAAGGATTCTATTACATTTCATGCTCGACTAGGATTCAGCATAGAACCTCAAGAGCAAGAAATTGATGGTATTCCTACGTGTCTGAATTATGATGGTCGCGGTGGAAACAGGGTGGTATTCAAGAAGTTGCTTCATAATTAGATAATCGTTGATTGATTAACCTAACTGGGAACGTTAGTTGAACGATATAAGGAGGAGTTTGCCGCGGCAGTTGCTCCTTGTTTTTAATAAGCTAACGGGCAGTTTCGCGTAACAGTAGTCTTGATTGAATACTTACTTTATATAGTTATAATTAAAGTGAAGTTTAATCCAAAGGAGAATAAGTTTATGAGCTATGATATTCATATTACGAGAGCAAATCATTGGACAGAGAGTACGGAAAGCCCCATTTCACTTGATGAGTTAAAGACTCTATTTGCGGGTAAAAATGATTTTGAGTATTCAAATATATTTTCAAAATCTGGTCCAATCCAAATTTCAATAAGCGGTGATTTTTTTATTTGGGAAGCTGATGATGCATTGGTTCCTTTTCGTTATTCCAATGGTAACCTTACAGTCTCAGGAGCCGATGAAGGCGATGTGATTGATAAGATGAAGGAAATTGCGAGTGAACTTAATGCAAAAGTACAAGGGGATGAAGGAGAATTATACTAAGATTGTCCTGATTTTAGCTTAAGCTATCGGGAAACGATAGCTCAGTGCGCCACGAGGCGCTGTAAATAGAAGCTTCTTCTACGAAGCGAAGGGTTACCTCAGACCCTGACAGGCAGGTTGGCATGCGTCGGATTCGAGCAAATCCGGGTGTGAAGCCCATCTAACAATGTACCTGTGAGGAAAATCCATATTTCCAAGAAGCAGGGCTAGCCTCAATGACCTGCCATGGTTAGCGAAAGCAAAGTCATGTACGAAGCGCGGTCACATGTAACACTCTAAAGCAATGGAACTTCGTGAGATTCAAGGGGCGTATGAGAGTGCTCATTATTTAACAATACTGTACTATTCCACTAGTAAAAAGGACAAGGCACAAGAACGTATGATTAAAGTATTTCAGGAATCAAAATTAGAGTCACAAAAGAAATTTGCAAAAGACCTAGCCAATCGTTTAGGAATACACGTATAACTATTCAGTTTAAATGAAAGAGCAATTTCATTGATTGGAGGAAGTATGAAGACATTCAAAGACTTGATTACCGATACAGATTTTGCACAGGTATGGGAAAAGTTTAGCATCCATTATCCAAATAAAATGGATAGACTTGAAAAGTTTAGTTCTCTATATGAAAAATTGAGATATGCTTTACCTGTTCACAACACAACTAACATGTACATATACATAATTGTATTTCAGGAGAGTACTGATGGGGAATCAATCTGTATCAAGGAATTTAATGAAGATGATGTATCAATCTGTTTTGATGTTAGTGGTAAGGATGACGAGTGGACTGGTTACTCTATTGCATCAAGTAAATTTCATAAGTGGCTAGGGTATTACATTGACGAAAATTCTTTAAATACAATGACCAACGAAAGTTTTATTGCTCATTGTCTTTGGGAAATGACATTTTATTATGGATTTGATGACACAGAAGTTAAATAAAACATGGATTTCATCTTACTGGGTGGGGAATGAATTTTTATGGATTCGTTACTGCAAATCAAAATTGAAAATCTTACTTGCGAAGTATCATGTTCTCTATTTAATTATTGGAGAATAGTAGACTCTATCAGCAATCTGTCTGTGACCTTTGAGGGTGGTAAAATATATGGTGTTGTAGGAAATCTAGGTGCTGGTGGATGGGGTTTGTCTTACATATTGGCAGGTAAAGAACTGATGGATGATGCTAATCAAAATTCTATACAAGTAAATGGTTATAAAGCCAGTGCTGATATGCTTCATAGTATATCTTGTTACATTGGAGAAGGAGTTTCGGAACACCCTCATAAGCCAATGAGAAGTTATCCAAACAAATTGACAAGGAAAGTTTTAGGGATAAAAACAGTAGCAGAACAAATAGAGGAAGGAATTGCGAAAAGCAAAAATGATTATAGTTTACTTGAGATTGCAAAAATGTTTGAACTTTCAGGGATGTATGAAAATAATGAAAAGCAAGGTAGGATTCACAGACCATTAGAGTTTCAAAGCGGTGAAGTATGGAGGGCATCAATGGCAATTGGTTTTGCATATGGTAAAAGGCTATTTACTGTACCATGGATGCAAACCAAAGATTGGACGGAGTATATAATTGGCGAATACAACAAAAAGTATATTGAAATATTAAGGAATCATAATGCAATTGTAATACTTCCTGTACTCAACGAAAGTAATTTAGGTAACATTGCTGACGAAATCATTCTTTTGTAATATTTAATGATAAATCCGGCAATCGAAGAGGGTTTGACATATGTTTTTTCAATAAACCCAAGCAAGCACGATCCGACACCTGTCCAATGACACAAATGTACCTACATAACTTTTTCTGCAAAGCTTGAGAAATCAGGCTTTTTTATTTTTATGTAGGCATATTTGTGTCATCTAAAAATGCACAAATGTGCCTACATTGTCGTCTAGTGACACAAATCAGCCTACATTGTAGCGAAGTAGGCTGATTATCGATAAAATCCAAATTTAAGGATTTCGGAAACGTACCAGAATGAGTTTGAATTCGTCTTAATATTTCTGATTGTATTGCTATACAAAATCATACATTTTTTTCATATTCCCATATTCTGAATAGCAATAAATGCCTTCCTTAATACTATGTCCATCCTGCGAGAACAATGACCATACACATCGTTCTCGCAGGATGGACATACACATCGTTTGCAATAAAAATTCCGTCGTAGGAATGCGGTATGCTGAATGCGCTTACATCGATGCTTTGTATTCAAGGTCGAATGATCTTGATAATATTTGTCATTTATCTTGGTGTAAGACTCTAAGGACATATAACTTCTTGCTACTTAGCTTTCGAAGCTCAACAGGTTTAGCTATCAATAATCTCGATTTATGTGAACTTGTACTCATAAGTTGATATTCAAAAAGCTCCAGTTGAGATTAAATAGCTTTATGATGATTATTTCCAGTAATTAGAGTTTTATATTTGAATTTTGTGGTAAAATTGTATGTGGAACCTTCAGACGTAAGGGAACAGTGGGGAAACTTATTGTCAGAAAAACATATGGATAAGTAAAAGCATATTAGTATATTTTTATTTGATTGTAAAAGAAATGATTTGATAGTGTTTGATTCAGAATATATCCATAAACCTAATACATTACAAAAGGTAAAGGCATTGATGGCAACATGCATTGGATAATAAATGCAGTGAAATGATTGGAACACTTCTTCATCTATTGAAGCAATAATCCTGATTCAAGTCCAAGGCCTGATTGGATAAATATTAATGTAATGGTGGTTGGGGACATGTCCGTTGAAATAGTTGGACCTCTAGGATACGAATATCAATATCATGTTTCATTAATGATTGCTCTTGAATTTCTAGAAAAAGAAAATATACAAATCTATATTGAAGATTCCAATGGAGAAGATTCGAGATTTGAATTTATCGAAAATGATGAACATTTTACTATTGATTTACAAGTAAAAATGAGAGGTCAACAAGTTGATATCTCAGAATTTTGCAAATGGATAAGTCATTTTGAAAAAAGAAGCTGGACGAAGAGCTTATTAACTAAATTACTGAACGAGAAAAATAGATTCGCGTTGTTTGTAACTAATTCTAGATGTATGGATGATGTGAGTATGTATGTTGACTTAAAAGAAGTCCATTGTTCATTAAATATAAGCTTAAACGAAGATATGCTTAATTTAATTAAAACATCAGTGATAAATTGTTTTCCTCAAACAAAAAAATTGATGGTGAAACGAAGAAATTACCTAGATGATTTCCTTTCTAAAGTAACTAATAATGAACTAAGAACCACATTAAAAAAAAATAAAATATGGGATTTGCAAGATCGGGAACTGGTATATGAAAAAATCTCACGAATTCTAAATAAAAAATTTTATGTTCCACAGAGTGAAACAGAGAGTGTTACTAGGGAATTGCTAGACATTATTAGAGATGCTAGGGGAGAAAATAGATCAATAAGTTCTGTATTGATTGATTTATTAGCTAGATTTAACGGGAAAAGAGTATTCGATTATGATAGACGATTGGTTCATAGAGAAGAAAAAGAAGTTTGTGTCCAGACATTAGAGAATAATCACGTTTTACTACTTACAGGTATCTCACTTTGTGGCAAGACCTATTTAGCAAGGGAGATTGCTCAGGTTTACCAAGATAGGGGATTTAAGATTCATATTACTAGCGAGCTTTTTGGTGATAGTGGAGCATTATCTTTTTTTAGACATATTAGTCATGAAGATAGATTGTTAATTTTGGAAGACCCCTATGGCCAAATTATAACAAATGAAAGGAGTATTGAATTAGTTTCAGCTGTGAATAAAATTATTCAGGACAGTGACATACATAGAAAGGTCATTATAACATCTAGGAACGATATCTTACTTGATTCAATGCGTAAGAGTTCTCTATTTGAATGTAAGATAGGTAAACATTGTTGGTTTGACCTGACAGTACATAATTCAAATCTTTCTGAAATATTATGGGGAAGTTACTTTGGAAAGACTGTTGAGTCAATAGGTATTTTAAATAAAATTACATTATGGTTAAGAAAAAATGAAAGGATTAATAATCTACAACCGGGTCAAATTGTTCATCTATTTAATACAGAAAGCAACTTAATGCTGCTCTATAAAATGGATGAAACGTCAATTATTGATTTGGCGAGAATAGACTCAGACCAGTTAGCTCAAAAGATTACTAGCAGAGGCTCCAACTGTAAAAGAGTGTTTACGGTGCTGGGTTTGGGTTGTAATACATACAGATCTTTAAAAATTGAGGATCTAGCATTTATCTTAAGTGAAAGTATTGAACTGCCGAGAATTGATAGTTCGAGAAAAAAGATGCTTTCTTTTGACTACTTCATCGAAGAAGAAAGTTCATCTGACATTCTGGAAGAAGAGATTTCAACATCACAATATCCTAGCTATAATGAATCGATAAAGATAGACGAAGAGTATCAAAAAGAATTAAGATATTTATTGGGTCATGGATATATAAAAATAGACCAGCTAAATCGGCAAGTAATATTTACACACCCAATTTATCATCATGCTAGTACAATCTTATTTCAACATAGTATAAATGATATTTTTGAAAAAGAAGATATCTTAAGAATTGCTACTCGAAGTTTATCCGCACTCTCAAAAGGAGCGAATATTTGCACTTTAATGATGTTAGAACGGTGTTACTTGGAAAGCAGAGACCAAGAAATTAAAAGATTAATGTTACTTAGTTTATATTCAATTTATCCATCAGTCAAAGATAGATTGATCATGTTTTTTGATAGTAGAATAAGTGAACTGAATGATGTGGAACAATCAGAACTTGTTAAATCTATTAAGCTTCGAGAGTCAATTCATAATGAGGGGATACTCTGGCATAATGGAGAACCCTACTTTAATATAAATAGAAACAATAAATTTTCATTATCAAGATATTTTCCACAACGTAGTAAAGAACCTGAGAAAATAGTTGAAACATTTATAATTGGTGAACAACTAACCTCTGAACAAATGTGGCATGCAATTAATTTTAAAAAAAGTCAAACCAATAAGCAATTTTATTTTGAAATAATAAAGGAAGCATTAACGTATGATGAGAGTTTTATAAGAGAAGAAGCAATATATCATTTATTTAAAAACTACGCTTATGATTTCCAGGATATTAATATATATTTAGATGTACAGGAACATCCGAATTATGTATTCAAGTTGTTTAAAGGCGCCTTGAGTAGTTGGGTTAAATACCAGCCTTCCATGAAAAATGAAATCCTAGAATATTTTAAAGGCTCATTAGATGTTATGTCAGTTGCTGTTCGTTCATTGCGGTTCTTAGAGAATTTTGAAGATAATCACTATAAGGAAGGGTTAGTTTGGACCGATTTAGACTCTGAAGAAATAGAAGAACTCTGGTCAGTATGGTATGAAGTGTTCATTGAACTTTTAAATAAGTTTCCTTCCAAATTTATTAATATGGATGAACCACATATGGTAAATGTAACGAAAGCATCATTAAAATATGTTTCGGATACAACAAAAGTAGTTGCTCTTGCTAGTGCTTGGGTTAAATGGTTAGATAAATATTCTGCTCATCATTATGCGGACGATTCTGGAATGAGTGTTGTTCAGTTCCTTATGGATGGAACCGAAGACCAATCTGAGTTAAGAAAAGATGTTTTCGATCAATTGTTATCTGCTAATAAAACAAGCTTTATAACAACAAATATTAAAAATTTTATTAATGACTGGGAATATCTATCAATTTATGAGAGAAGACGCATTGTTACATTACTTAACTCAGATAGGGAAGACTTACAATGGTTACGTGCAGTAGCCTTCAATCGAAATAACGTGCCACATGAAATAGAAATAAGTATTTTCGGGCAAGTATTATTTGAACAAGAAATCAGTGTTATTGTAGATACTCTAGTTCAGAAGCATTTATTAGAGCAATGTTTAAACGTGCATTGTGGCCATCCTCAGCCATTATGGTGGAATGGTTATCATCACAATAACTACCAACTCTGGGACCAAGTAATACTTGAAGTATTAAGAAGAGATTGTCTTGATAGATCATTCGAGATTTCACTTAGGGAATTTATCGAAAGGCTTTATAATCATGATAAACAAAGGTTTCCCAATAGTATAGGAATTTATGAAGAACTATTGAATGAAAGTACAGAAAAGAGAAGACTCATATTTAATAGACTATTACATACAACAATATCCCAAAACCAGGCAAACAAGAAGTTATGGGATCTTCTAATCGAGAACTGTTCAAAAGATGAGTTGGAAATTTATTTTTCAAAGATCGTCGAAGTTATCGAAGGTGTTCAGTATCATCATACGAATTACGATGATTTGTATAATTTATTTGATAGCTCAATTATTGAACAAGAAATCTATCATAGGTTGGAAAACGATAAGAAGCTTCTTCAGATTTGTTACATTTTCTATGAGTTTATTGAAGTGAAAAATCGAATAAAAATAGAAGGTGATGAAGCGGACCGTAAAATATCGGAAGGATTTAGTGCTTTAATACAAACAGCATTTGAGACAAATCCGCCTAGACTATCGTTAACTAACAGAATTGTGCTTGATATGATGAAAAAGCTTGGAACTGTAAATGAAGAAGTAGAACGGCTGATTGAAGCAAATAGAATTAGGCTTTTGGATGTAGGATCAAAAATAAATGATGAATTTGATGATCATTATGAACTTGATAACTGGATCGAATAAATATTAGCGGGGCATAAAAAGGTAGAAACGAAGCACACGATTTGCTTCGTTTTTTGTTTTTTTATATGAGGTTATTAACATGTGTCTGCTGAGCTGCGCGTTGTACAAAAAACAAAAAACAACAAAAAATTATTTATCTTGTTGTTTTTTGTTTTTTGTTTTTTCTCAATGTTGTTATTCTCAATGTAGGCAAAGATTTGATTTGTTTTGTGGACATATGTCGGACGACACAAACATTGTCCTATAAATAATCAGGGTTAATCAGAAGTTTTTGCTTAATAGGATCAAGTTTGTGTCGTAAACTCGCGACACAAACTTGATCCTATTATCGATATTCGACACAAACAATGTCCGATTACCGCGAAACTAACTTAGGTGGTGTCCAATGATCATGGCTTTGCAAAGTCTTTCATGACTTTGTGAGCCTCTTTTATTTCTAATATTTACTGTTCACATAAAATAATGTATTTTCTTAATGCTTAGATCAAATTAAGGACTGGTATAAAGAATTACATGCTACTCGCGTATATGCTTAAATAAATAATTGGAATAATAATGTGGAGGACGTAGCCCTAGCAAAGGTGAAGGAGCGTTTTTTATGTTGAACGAACAATAGAGTTAGAAAAAAGTTGACAATTTAATCGCAAAAGGTAATATATACCTTCTGTAGACGGAAAAATAATCTGGGAGGTATGTGATTTCAAGAAGAACTGGCAATTGCGAACAAGGTTGCGTGGGAAACGAAAGCGTATCAGGCTTGGGTTCAAAAGTATGGAACACCTGATGAACTTGCGAGCGAGCTGAGGCTGGAACACAAGCATCATCTTCGGTATTGGATAAAGTATATTGGTGATCCAACAGGCAAGAGAGTTATTAATCTCCTTGGCTCGAACGGTCGAAAAGCAATTTCCCTAGCATTGCTTGGTGCTGATGTTACCGTAGTGGACATATCTGAAGAAAATCGGTTGTACGCAATTCAGACTGCCGATGCCGTTGGTGTTGAACTCAACTATATCTGTTCTGACGTCTTGAATATCCCGAACGAAGAGACATTAGGCGAATTTGACATCGTATTGATGGAATTTGGTATTTTGCATTACTTTACAGACCTCAACTCTATTTTTTCAGTGGTTCGTCGCAGATTAAGGAAAAATGGTCGGCTTATCTTGAATGATTTTCATCCTTTCGCACGTGCATGGATGAACACAAATAACTTAAAACAACCAACTGGGAATTACTTTGATGGTATTGTTAGTGAAGGAGAAGTGGCTTTTGCTAAATTACTGCCCAAAGAAGAACGCTCTGATTTGGGGAAAGTGTTAGTGCGAAGTTGGACAGTCGGTGATATTGTAACTGCAATTGGGACAGTAGGGTTATTTATACGGACATTTGAAGAAATACCAAGCCCCACAGATCCGCAGTTTCCAGAGTTTTATACTCTTTATCGCTGATAAAATTGATATTGAATTATCCCCATTACGACCTTAACTTTGGAAGCCACCATTTTTATGCTAACGCTCCAGCGAACACTGTTATCTCATTAGAAAAACGTGCTAATGTCAGAAGAAAATAAAAGTATTTTCTTAGTGCTTAGGTTAAGATAAGTCCCCTGTTTAAAGCACTACATGCTACCCGCGTACATTCTTTAATTAGTAATTGGAAGTGGAATAAAGAGGAGGACGTAGCCCAAACGAAGGCGCGGGGGCGTACTTTTTATTAAACTAAAGGGCAGGATAGTTCCAATATGTGGTATTATCATAGATAGTAGCATGATTAGGTAGGATTACGAGAATTAGGTTAGGAGAATTATCATGGAATGTACTTGGTATGGTATTGAAGAAATTGCAGCAGATGAAATAAAGTATGTTGTGATGATAACCGAGTATCAAAATCATTTAGTCATTATTCGGAATAAGAAACGACAGCTTTGGGAGTTGCCTGGAGGTAAGAGGGAGAATGATGAAGCCCTTATTCATGCTGCAAGTAGAGAATTGTATGAAGAAACAGGTGCTGTGAACTTTGAGTTAACACCATATGGGGTTTATTTGTTGAATGAAAGTTACGGAATGGTCTTTTTCGCAAACGTATCAATATTTGATGATTTACCTAATTATGAAATTGATGAGATTAAATTATTGGATAGGTTGCCAGACAACTTGTTATATGGAGGTGTTTATTATGACATGTATTCACGGTGGCAGCAGCAGGATGCCCGAAGTCTGAGGAGCTATGCCATCGACTATAAGAAATTGACGTTAAACAAACGGTAACGATAGTTCAGCAACAAGCAACATTGCCGCTGAGACTTGTTGCTACGTTAACGGTCAGGAGAATGCAATAATATTGTGGAATAATGTGGTGGTTATGAAATTAAAAAGCTGGAAGTACGAGGGTGGAAGATTGCTTAATTTGTAAACGAATTAGAATGATAAAAGAAAGAACAAACAAATATTTTGTGGCAGAACTAGACACAGGTTATGTTGTTATAGGTGATCATCAATACTTTGAAGGATACACTTTGTTTCTATGTAAGGAACACGTAAATGAGCTGCACTAACTGGATCAAACATATAAAGAGAAGTTCCTTGTCGAAATGAGTAAGGTATCGGAAGCTGATTTTAAAGCATTTAATCTAATTAAATTGAATTACGAGCTTCTTGGTAATGGCGATTCACATATGCATTGGCATCTCTTTCCGAGAAGATTATCGGAACCCAATCCCAGACACCCAGTATGGTGGACACCAAGAGAAACTATGTATTCGGAAAGTTTTAAACCAAGTGAAGAAAAATTGGAACAGTTGAAAAATATGTTGTTTTGCGAGCTCAATAAACTTAATTAAGCTCATTACACTAATGGGTAACGATAGCTGAATGACAAAAAAAGCAGGCTAAGAATGTATTGTTCCAGCCTTGATCCGATTTTTTTGTCATTCAATTTCCAAGGTATGATTTAGGGGCAAGATTGCCCGGCAGGTGGGCTGTTTTGGTGGGTGGCCATTGAGCTAACGGGCAGGATAGTGTAATTCTATAAAAAGGAAACCTATGCGTATTATCGACGTATAAACCTAAAAACAAGTGAATGAGGAAGATATTTGAAGATAGAAGTCTACTGTAACGAGAGTAGTGGGGGATTGAATCAAGAGATGAATGAGTTACCTGTATGAAGGAGAGGTCAAATGATAAAAAGTCGATGGAAAATAGGAGCTGTGCTATCTTTATGTCTGCTGCTAACTTCTTGCGACCACAACAATGCACCGGCAGTGACGCAAAACACGGCAGTGGCGCCGAATACATCTGAGGTGATAATGCCAAGCGCTGTTCCGATAACCGTGCCAACAGCAGCAATAGACTCGCCTTCAAACGAGGCTTCGATCACCTACGAAGTAACCCGGAAAGCTGCAAAGGAGAAGGCAGATTTCCTCACGACAGTTTACGGCACGAACAGCGTGCAGTACGCCATTATCGATCATGGCAACATCGTCGTATCCGGCCAATCCGGCAAGAATGACGAGAAGGGACAGAAGCCGCTCACGAAAGACACGATGTACGGGATCGGCTCGACGAGTAAAATGTTTACCGCGGTTGCCATCATGCAGTTGGTCGACCGAGGGAAAATCGATCTGGATACGTCGGTCGTCCAGTATATCCCCGAGTTTACGATGAAGGATGAACGCTACAAGCAGATTACACCGCGCATGCTGCTGAATCATTCTTCCGGTCTGAACGGATCGTCGTTTACGGACGCCTTTTTATTCGAAGATAACGATACTTACGCCCACGACACACTGCTGAAGCAACTGGCCGGACAGACCTTGAAGGCGGACCCGGGTGCTTACTCGGTTTACTGCAATGACGGATTTACGCTGGCCGAGATTCTGGTCGAGCGTGTCAGCGGTATTGACTTTACCTCTTATATCCATCGATATATTACGAAACCTCTGGGTATGGCTAATACGGAGACGCCGCTCGATTCTCCGGATTCAGCGAAGATGGCGGGACTCTATTATCCTACCTACATAGGACAACTTCCCAACCAGCCGGTTAACGTGATCGGAACGGGGGGCATCTATTCCACGGCGGAAGATTTGGCTCGATTCTCGCAAATTTTCACGGGGGGAGCGGAAGAAGTCTTGTCCGGCAAATCGGCTGCGGCCATGGCACAAGACGAGTATAAGACGACTTTGTGGCCTGACGATGCGGACAGATCGTTCGAATACGGTCTCGGCTGGGACAGCGTCAATCTGTATCCCTTCAGCGAATACGGGATGAAGGCGCTGACCAAAGGCGGGGACACGCCTCTCATTCACTCGTCGCTCGTCGTGCTTCCCGAGCAGGACATAGCGGCAGCTGTCGTCACTTCCGGCGGAAGCAGCACGTACGACCAGCTTCTGGCGAACGAAATCCTGCTTCAGGCGCTGAAGGAGAAAGGGACAATTGCCGAATTCAAGCCTGAGAAGTCGTACGGCGCTCCGGTAAAGGCTGAGATGTCGAAGTCCATGCTGCAGTATTCGGGAATCTATGGTGCGTATATTGGAACGTTTAACATCGATATTACCGAAGGCGGCGTCATGTCCGTCACTTCGGAGCAGTTACCCGGTAATCCGGCCCAGATCTACGAGTATTCGGCGGACGGCACGTTTAAGAGTGCAGATGGGAATGTGATGATCAGCTTTGTGACAAAGGAGAATGGCCGCACCTACTTATGGATTCGTCAATACGTTTCGGTGCCAGGTCTTGGGCAGACGGCTCTATCAGAGTACAACGCCGAGAAGCTCCAGCCTCAAGATCTTCCGACAAAGACAAAAAAAGCATGGATGCAGCGCGACGGCAAGAAGTATTATTTGCTGAATGAGAAGTATACGTCGATCGTTTATTTGGTGTTGCCGCCCACCCAATTGAACGTGTCGAAACAATTGCCGGGGTACGTGTTGGATAAGCGAATAACGAGCCCGAATACGGCCGTCTCCGAATTGCAAATTCCGGGAATGAACGGGCGGGATCTCTCAGGGTTAACGTTCTTTACGCAGGAAGGTGTTGAGTACCTGGATCAAGGCGGAAGAATCTTAGTGAACGAGGACGCCGTGAAGCCCATCAACTTCGCTAAGAAGTCAATCGTTACGATTCCGTCGAGCGGGTACGCCCGGTGGTATACGATAAGCGACAAAGACGGGGGCAAAACCATTAAGGTGAACATGTCCTCGAACGCCTCCTTCGCTGTTTATGATACGAAGGGAACATGCATCTACTTCAGTGTCATAGGAGGCAAGGATCAGGTCGTCCTGCCCGGGGGAGGATCCATTGTTTTCGCCGGAGATGCCGGCACGAAGTTCGAGATTTCCGCGCAGTAACGTCGCAATAGACATTTCATAACTGGCCAAGATATAGTCCTGCGTATAAGAAAGAAGAATCCTCAAGAAAAGAAGGATGAATTTCTCAACTAACGGGTAACGTTAGTTGAACGATATAAGGAGCAGTTTGCCGCAGCAGTTGCTCCTTGTTTTTATTAAGCCAACGGGCAGGATACTTTAAGAAGGTTATAGAAATAAAGGGAATTGATTTAAAACAAACAATATTGGGGATGTGAAAAATGAAACAAAATGTAGGTACCGAAGAAGCGATTAAAAGATGGGATGCCTTTGCAGATACATATTCAAAAAATCATACTGAACAAGGAGACCTTCATAAAGAGGTTTTTTTAAACCCCACTTTATTTTCACTTATGGGGGATGTGAAAAATAAAAAAGTTTTAGATGCAGGATGTGGTGAAGGTTATTTAAGCAGGATTTTATCCAAGTCTGGTTCCATTGTAACGGCAGTGGATTATTCTCCAATAATGATCGAAATAGCCAAAGGAAGAACTCCAAAAGATTTGTTAATTGATTATAGACAAGGCAATTGTGAGGAATTGAATATTTTAGAAGATGAAAGTTTCGATTTAATTGTATCAAATATGGTAATTCACGACCTTGCAAATTATGAAAAAGCATTTCAAGAAATGTATCGTTTATTAGTAGATGGAGGCAGTTTTATTTTTTCGATATTGCATCCTTGTTTTGTTACTCCAGAATGCGGATGGGAGAAAACAGAAAGCGGTGAAAAGTTGCACTGGAACGTAGATAAATATTTTCATGAAGGTGCGTATGAACAAGGTTTAGGTGATAAAGAAAAAATGTTATTCTTTCATAGAACATTAACAAGTTACATTAACACTTTAATTAAAACGGGTTTTGTATTAGAAAGCATTGAAGAACCAAAGCCCTCAATAGAAATATTAAAAAAACACCCTTCATTTGAAGAAGATTTTAGATGTGCTGACTTCATAGTTTTTAAGTTGAAAAAATAAACGGGATTAAAATATCAAATTGTTCAACTAACCGGACACGTAGTTGAGGAGCTTGCATTGCCGCAGCTCCTTTTGCGTTTATTAAGCTAACGGGCAGGATAATGGAGCAAATACATGGAATATAATGGCTAAACAGAGACGGAGAAGGAGTGTTTTTTTTTTGAAATTAAGATATATTGAAACAGAGGATTGTGGAGCAATATTAGAAGTAGCCTCAGATTGGTGGGGCAGCAATTATTCAAGTGATATGTTTTCGATATGGTTTATCAATCATTTCCGGGAAACTTGTCTGTTAGCAGAAGAAAACGGAAAGATGATTGGATTTATTATGGGATTTCTATCACAAACCAAACCAGATGAGGCTTATATCCGAATCGTAATGGTTGACCCTGCGTGGCGTGGAAAAGGTGTTGGGCGTGCACTTTACGAGAAGTTTTTTAAAAATACCGAAGTATTAGGTAGAAATACGATTCGATGTGTAACTGCGCCGAGAAAGAAGGATTCTATTACATTTCATGCTCGACTAGGATTCAGCATAGAACCTCAAGAGCAAGAAATTGATGGTATTCCTACGTGTCTGAATTATGATGGTCGGGGTGGAAACAGGGTGGTATTCAAGAAGTTGCTTCATAATTAGATAATCGTTGATTGATTAACCTAACGGATAACGATAGTGCAGAAAAAAGCGATGGAACCGATCCATCGCTTCGTTGTGATGACTGGCAGTACAGAAAGTCCCAGATTGTATTTATCTATGCTCAATGTTAATCTAAATAATAGAGATGCATACAAAGGAGCATAAACCTTATCATGTGGATTACTCAGTAAAGATTAACAATTCGAAAGGATTGCCTGTAATAGTGACTATACTATTTTATTAGGCATGCTTTTCTTTAATCTTACAGGGTATGCAGGGAAAGGTGTATCATAAACCCGTTCTGTGGATACCTGATGGTATCCGCTTTTATTTTGTGGGAAACAGCAGCTCTATTGATTCTTACCTGCTTATCATCCTAATAGTGATTAAAGGTACTTTATTATGAGATCAAAATTAGTCTTGATTGAGGGATTACCAGGATTCGGGAAAACAACAACTGCTCAACTAGTTCATGAAATTCTTATGGAAATGAACATTAAATCTCAGCTATTTTTAGAAGGAAATCTGGAACATCCTGCTGATTATGATGGAGTTGCCTGTTTTAAGAAATATGAATTCGATGAATTATTAAGTACCCATGAAAAATTTAGAGATTTGTTAAGTAATCGTATGATTAAACAAGGTAACAATTACTTCCTAGAATATCGGAAAATAAAAGATGAATACGGGTCAAGTTTTCCAGATGAATTACTGCATGTAGTTGTCAAAAATGATGTTTATGAATTGTCGCTAGATCAAAACAGGAAACTGATAACAGAAAGATGGAAGAAGTTTACTGAGAGTGTTTTGAATGGCTCAGACACCTTTGTTTTTGATTGTTGTTTTATACAAAACCCTGTAACCATGGGGATGATTAAATATGGTGCGAAGAAGGAAGACGTTATAAGTTATGTTATAGAACTGGCTTCGATTGTGGAAAAACTGAATCCATTATTGATTTACGTAGAACAAAACGATCTTGATCATTCTTTCAGGAAGGCTGCTATGGAAAGACCTAAAGAATGGTCAGAGGGATTTATTGAATATTATACAAACCAAGGATTTGGAAAAAAACAGGGTTATAATGGGTTAGAAGGAGCTCTGCAGGTTCTTAAGACAAGAAGGGAATTGGAAGAAGAAATATTTAACGGCATAAATATAGCCAAGAAAAAAGTGGACAACTCTTCGTATGATATAAACGATTATAAGCAAGTTTTAGTGGGGATTTTATCAGAATATTTTAGCTCTAACGAGAAATGAGATTCTAATGATTGCAGGCTTCAAAAGATGGAAGTCTATTAAGCTAACGGGCAGGATAGTTCCAATTTGTGCTAAAATTAAAACTTAGTGCGATGCGACAATATGTTCTTAACTAAAAAGGGAGTTGTTGTTACATATGACAAACGGTGTTCAAGATTTTTATTGTGACGAAGTATTAAGTGGTAAAACAGAAGTAGAGAAAGTCTTAGAAACTGACAATTCTTTAGCTTTTTATCATAGCCGTCCTTATTATGAAGTACATATCGTGGTGATTCCGAAGAAACACATCGCTTCGCTAATCGACGTTTCAGATGAAGATATAGCCTTACTGAACGATTTATTATCGGTAATTCAGAAAGTGTCAAAACAGATAAACGAACAACATGGTGGATGTACTGTATCAACTAATATTGGGGAATATCAAAGCAATAAACATCTTCATTGGCATGTTCATTACGGAAAAAGAATAAGAGATACTGATGGTACTTGGTGCTAGAGAACATTAAGCTAACGGGACACGATAGTTGAATAAACAACGAAAATGAAGCCGCCGGTGCTGAGCGGCAGCTTCATTCTGTTAACGGGTAGGATTTATTCATCAATTGTCGAATCCTTTGTTTGCGAATATTT
>NZ_JAGGLB010000064.1 GCF_017874215.1 Paenibacillus eucommiae | reverse complement strand
CGCTTGCGCAGCGGGAGGCGGAATTGGGACCGTCGATTTTCGACGAACCTCTCAAGATGGCAACTTCTTTTCTGATCGTCCTTCCGCCTCTTGTCTTGTACACGTTTACGCAGCGTTGGTTCGTTGAAGGCATTGAGCGTACGGGTTTGGTGGAGTAGTTCTATATTGTTTTGCGAGTGACGAAGCTCTTATTCAACGCATAAGGACCTCTATTTCCGCTAGTAAAGCGGGAATAGAGGTTTGGCGGTACATGCTTTAGGGATTTCATTTTTATATGCAGGCTCCATCTTTTCACGGTCTTTTCTATCTTTTTTTAACGCTATTGACAATTGTGTGATTGAAAGTGCGGAGCATTCCCTTCATTATAAATATCGTGGAATACTTGGTCAGCAAGCAGGTAGAGGAAAAGGAAAGAGAAGGAAAGTGAAAAAAGAAGGAAGTGGAGTAAGCAGAAAAGTTTTTTACTACAGGTAAATCTATATAGACGGCACTAAAGGTTTTTGGGGAAATATGTCTAACTCTTAAGGTAACCAAAACCATTGCCTAGGAAGCGTTATTCAATGAACAAAACACTCTGAGAAGACAACCAAAATCCCAAAATCCAAGCGATAAAGATGGCTATGAAAGAAACAAAAAATAAACGAATGCTCGAAAGTTATCAAGCGATTTTACTTCATTTGCATGGAGTAACGTACGATCAAATATCCATCCATCATTATTGGTCGTTCGAGCGTTACAGTTGGTAACTACGTGAAAGCATATCGTATAAATGGTCTGAAAGGTTTGGAGCTTGGCGAGTCTCCAGGTCGCCCCTCTTTTCTGACGGAGGAGCAGGAAGATCAAGTACGAAAGCTACTTGTGGACCGTAGGCCTTCCGATGTTGGATTTCCATCCGAGATGAATCGGACGGCTCCTTTACTTCAAGATTGGATTCAACGTGAGTTTAACGTAACGTATTCCGAGCGCGGTACCCGTAAACTTCTGCGCCTCCTTGGGTTCAGCTTTACAAAACCGACCTATACTCTTGCTCTCGCTGATTCTGAAAAACAGGAACAATTCAAGCAAGCTTTCGAGACGGTAAAAAAAATTGATTCAGCGCGAAATTGATCGATTAAAGCAACATGCGGATCGCCTACAACTGATGTTCCTCCCTTCTTATAGTCCGCAGTCAATTCAATTGAAGGACTATGGGGATGGTTAAAGAAATCTGTGATACACAATGTTTTTACTATACCGTTGCAGAAATTCGCACAGCTGTCCGAAACTTTATTCAAGAATTAACACAACGCCAATGAACACTGTAGATAGGCTTTGCATTCAACTATGAATCTTTAGTGCCGTCTATATAAATTGAAAGTGGAGGTGTCTTCTATGAAGTATACGTGGGATAAGAAGGTTATGTGGAAAAAAAGCTTGATCGGATTCATGGTCTGTATATTGTTTGTATCGATTGCCGCCTGCAGTGCCAAAACGAATGAACCGAAGTCAAGCGAGCCTCCAGCAAGCTCGCCTTCGTCAACTGGGGAAGCAGGCACGGGAGGCGAAAAGCAGACTCCCGTGAAGCTGGTGGCGATCAATCCGTATGCGAGCTTCGAACGTAAGACGGAAGTGGAAAAGCATGTGCATGACATCATTCAAAACAAAACCGGAGTAGATTTGAATATCGTGTTCAGCCCGACAGCTGCCGATTACACTCAAAAGACGAATTTAATGCTGTCCTCCGGCGATCAATTGGATATTATCCCAAGTATTGGCATGGATCAGGCCATTGAATTGTATAAGAACGGGGCTATCATTCCTTTGGACGATCTTATTGACCAGTACGGAACAAATTTGAAGGCGAACTTCACGCCTGAGGTTTGGTCAGAGGTTACCGCTGACGGCAAGATTATCGGAATCCCTAGTCTTGCGACCAATACAACGGGAAATGTGCTGCAGATCCGTACAGACTGGCTGAAGGAGCTTAATCTGGAGAAGCCTGTTACCATTGAGGACTTTGAGAAGGTGCTAGAAGCTTTTAAGCAAAATAAAAAAGATGCCTATCCTCTGATAGGGGTTTTCAATTTCCAAAATCTATTAAACGGTTTTGCTCCTTATTTTCTCCCGCAAGCGTTCGAATGGTGGCAGGATGAACAAGGGCAGCTACTGCCTCCGGAGCTTCATCCTGGCTACAAGGATTTAATGGCTAAAATGATTGAATGGAATAAAAAAGGTTATATTTGGCCCGAAATGATCTTGTCTACGCCGACAAAGCAGATTGAACTGATTGCTCAAAATAAAGTCGGTGCAGTGAGCGGCTGGTATTCCTCAACGATTGCTGGTGCCACCGAGGTTCTGATCAAAACCATTCCGGAAGCCAATTATGACCCCATAATTTTACAGGGGAATGGCATTAATAAAATACCGGAAGCGCCTGAAGTTCAATCAATAACCGTTATTACCAAGAAGAGCAAAAATCCTGATTCGGCAGTGAAATTTTTGGATTATCACGCGAGTAGGGAAGGATACGCTTTGACTTACGTTGGAATTGAGGGTGAGTCCTATACAAAGCTGACGGATGGTACCTTGGAGTATATTGGTGAAGACAAATATGATGCTAACAAAGCAAGCTATTATGCCCTGTACTGGATGTTCCAAATGGATTGGGACGATTTCCCTATTTGGCCGATGTCCTCTTGGATGGATCGCAAGTACTCGGAAATGAAGAAGAAAACACAAGTCCTTCCTAGCTTTAAAGCCATTGATCAGAAGGTGAGATATGATAGATCGCAATGGAAATCTTTTGCGAAGCTGACGGATCTGGAAACTTTCCTGGATGAGCAAAAGATTAAAGTGTTTGCAGGTGAACTGCCGTTGAGCGACTGGGATAAAATTATGCAGCAGTGGTTGGATATTGGCGGCAAGCAAATGATCGAGGACCGCAATGCCCAGTTCAAAACACCGCAGTAATAAGCTATAGAAGCCGCCCCATTGCCTCAAATGCTTCAAACAGCTGAGGGGCGGCTTCATATCCCAAATGAGGTGAGTTTCTTGTGCAAAGTAAGAGGATGATAGCCATAGCGGGTCAGCTTTCGCCTAAATCAAGGAAGAAGGGCTTCTTCAGCAATATTAGCAGGTACAAGTTTCTTTATGTGCTTATACTTCCAGGTCTGCTTTATTTTATCATTTTTCATTACATTCCTATGTATGGTGTAGTGATTGCTTTCCAGGATTTCAAGCCCTTCGGTGGTCTTGAAGCGATGGTGCTGAACCCTGAGTGGGTGGGGGTGAAGCATTTTCAAGAGTTTTTTGGCTCTTATTATTTTGGACGATTGCTTGAAAATACGCTGTTGATCAGCTTTTATAAGCTGTTGTTCGGTTTTCCGCTGCCGATTATTCTCGCTCTGATGTTGAATGAAGTGGTGCGTGCCAGATTCAAAAAAATCGTGCAAACCATCTCCTATTTACCCCATTTTCTATCCTGGGTCATTATTTCCGGTATGGTGATCGCGTTACTGTCGCCAACCGCGGGGCCTATTAATATGATTATTACTGCTCTCGGTGGCAAGCCTACTGCATTCATGGGAGAACCCGGGTACTTTCGTAGTGTTGTGGTGGCCAGCGACGTCTGGGCTAGCGTGGGATGGGGGAGCATTGTTTATCTGGCTGCTCTTGCAGGTATCAATCCCGCCCTTTACGAGAGCGCTAGAATAGATGGGGCTAACCGCTTTCGCCAAATGCTGCATATTAGTCTGCCGGGTATATCCAATATCATTTCGATCTTGTTTGTGTTATCGGCAGGCAATATTCTGAACGCTGGCTTTGAACAGGTTCTGCTGCTCTACTCGCCAAGCGTATACAGCTCTGGTGATATTATAGATACTTATGTGTACAGAGAAGGTTTGTTAAAGAACAATTTCTCTTACGCTGCTGCGATTGGCATGTTCAAAAATGTGATTGGCCTGCTGTTTCTGATCGTCTCCAATTATGTGGTCAAACGAATGGGCAGAGAAGGAGTCTGGTGATGAAGAGGAGAATCAATGGGTTTAACCTGATTAATGGAACATTGCTGAGCTTGATGTCTTTATTGTTCATCATCCCTTTTATTTTCTTGATCAATCAATCGTTCATGTCTAATGAAGCAATACTGAAATATGGTTATACGTTGTTTCCTCGGGAAATAGCTTTGTATTCCTATAAGTATTTGTTGGTTGAGAACGTTTTTATTTATAAAGGTTTGGCTATCAGTGTTCTTGTTACTTTGGTTGGAACTTTCTTCTGTCTTTTATTTACATGCACCATGGCCTATGGGCTTTCCAAAAAATATTTGCCCTACCGTAGCGTCCTTACCATGGCTGTGTTAATTACGATGTTTTTCAGCGGCGGACTGATTCCCTCTTATTTGCTCGTGACTAACATCGGGCTGAGAGACTCGCTGTGGGCGCTGATTCTTCCTGCGTTAATCAGTCCGTGGTATATGTTTCTGATGCGTAATTTTTTTATGGATATTCCTCAGGAGGTGGAGGAGTCGGCGCAGATGGACGGGGCTAACGAGATCGGGATTTTGATCAAAATTATTGTTCCAATGTCCCTCCCTTCCATGGCGACGATTGGCCTATTCTATGCAGTGGGGCACTGGAATAGCTGGTTTTCTGCAGCCATATATCTCAGTACACAGGATAAGTGGCCCTTGCAGCTCATTCTAAGAGGCATGCTGGCCAATCTGGATTTGGCGGCGCTGGGGAAGAATCCAGCGATGGCCTTCGAATGGATGAAAAATATGCCCAAGGAGGGGGTGAAGGCCGCTGCTACGCTTTTGACCGCACTGCCGATCGTATGTGTGTACCCTTTTATCCAGAAGTATTTTGTTAAAGGAATGCTGGTGGGGTCTGTGAAAGGATAAGCGAAAAGGAATAAACAGAAGAGGAACTTTGTGCATTGAAGGGCTTCAAGGATCCCCATAGGATTAGGGAAGAAATACAAAATATTCATAACAAGGGAGAAATGAAGATGTCAAATGTTATCGATATTGGAAGCCGACGTGAATTGTTCTGGGACGACTATCTGATAAACAATGAAGAAACGACTGCTGTACCAAAACTTCATAAGCTTCAGGCCAAAGAAGTAGTAATAGATCACAATGAGCCATGGGAGGGGGACGGCTGTGATTTCCACTGCATCGTGAAGGAGGATGGATTCTACCGCATGTACTATCTCGGATGGGAAACGCTAAAGCCGGACATGACCATGCTTCCGCGGCCGATTGTCGTTTGCTACGCCGAGAGTAAGGACGGTAAACACTGGATCAAGCCGAAGCTGGGGATCTGTGATTTTGAAGGCTCCAAGGAAAATAATATTATCATGGATCATCACACAGCCACATTTGATAATTTCTCGGTGTTTAAAGACACGAATCCTGATTGTCCCAAGGAGGAGCTTTATAAAGGCATAGGCATTGATGGCTTTGGAAATGACCACTATCTCTGGTGTTTTACAAGTCCCGACGGGATCCATTTTAAAAAAGCATGGAGCATGACCAATCAAGGCAAATTCGATACCCTTAACGTTGCCTTTTGGGATACATATACGAACCAGTATGTTTGCTATATTCGTGACTTCCACGACATACCTGGCGATGATTTGAATGCTGGTATCCGGGATATTCGCCGCATGGTGTCCACGGACTTCAAAAGCTGGAGTACTCCAGTTCGGCTTGATTTTGGCGAAGGTGAGGATTATCCGCTTTATACGAATGTAGTTCAGCCCTATTACCGTGCGGAGCATATGCTTGTCGGCTTCCCTTCCCGTTATGTGGAAAAGCAAGCCTGGACCCCAAACTTCGATCAGCTCTCCGGTGCAGAAAGACGCAAGCAGCGGATGAAGTCGCACCCGCGGATAGGCCTTACGATTACTGACTGCCTCTTTATGTCATCACGCGACGGTGAGAAATGGAAGCGCTGGGATGAAGCGTTTATGACGCCAGATCTGGAGCAGGAGTACAACTGGGTATATGGCGATTGTTATCCGGCGCTTGGTATGATTGAGACCGAGAATGATCTGCCGTACACTCCGAACGAGCTCTCGATGTACACCTATGATTATCACTGGTCTATGATGCCCGCTAAGCTGCGACGCTACACCATAAGAATAGACGGCTTTGTATCTTACAATGCCACATATAAACCATGCAAATTAGTAACTAAGCCGTTTCAGTTTGAGGGCAGTAAGTTATCCATAAACTTCGCAACTTCAGCTGCTGGCTTTGTAAAGATCAAGCTTATTGGCAAAGCAAAGATGCTGAACTCTGTCGAGCTTTTCGGTGATAGCCTTGATAGAACGGTGATTTTCGAGGATGGCGCTGTCGCGTCTTTATCCGGTCAGCCGATAATAATGGAAATAACGATGAGCGATGCCCATATGTATGCTTTCAAATTTGAGATGGAATAGTGAGGTGAAGCATTAGGTAAATCCAGACGAACGATGCAAGGTTCTAAGCCCCTATGGTACAATAGGGGCTTAGCTTATATACTAGCATTTTAGCGTCTTATTTAATGTTCATGAGGAGCAGGGTGATACAATTGACGATATTTCATGATGAAATCAAAAAGCTGGTTAGAGAGTATTCCTTAAATATGGATCATTCGGGGGCTTTTGCACCGGAGATTTTGGAGTTTATTTATGAGACTAAGCTGTTCAAGTTGTTTGTTCCGACGGAGCTTGACGGTCTTGGGACAGACCTTCCTGAGGCGCTGCGTATATTCGAAGAAGCTTCACAGATAGATGGGAGCTTTGGCTGGCTGATTACGATTGGATCAGGAGGAGGCTTTTTTTCAGCAACCTTGCCTCCACCGGAGGCGAAGGAGCTGTTCACGAACCGGAAAGCGGTCATTGCCGGCAGTGGTCACCCAACGGGAACGGCAAAGCCGGTGCCTGGAGGGTATCAAGTGAGCGGAAGCTGGAAGTACTGCAGCGGATCGACCTATGCCAGCTTTTTCACAGCAAATTGCTGGATTGAAAGCGGGACAGAAGAGCAAGGAGAAGGGGCGGAGCGGGAGATGAGGTCCTTCGTCTTCATGCCTGAGCAGGTCGAGATTATCAAGGATTGGAAGGCATTCGGGTTAAAAGCGACCGAAAGTCATACTATCGCGGTATCCAACATTTTCGTCCCGCAGGAGCGTACCTTCAGCATTACAAGCGAGCCGCATTATGACGACCCTGTTTTCTTTTATCCTTTTCTCCAGTTTGCTCAAACCTCGTTTGCTGCTGTATGTATAGGCATTTGCCGGCACTTTCTGGAGGAAGCCCGGGAATTTGCGCTTGAACGTAAGGAAGCATGGGAGCAAGGAAACAACAAGCGGTTTTCGGTAGTGATGGGCACGATTGAGCAGCAGGAAAAAGCGCTCCACCATGCGGCGGAGCACTTTTATGAAGCGGCGGATGCATCGTGGACGGACTTTGCTCTGCACCGTCAGCTTACGCTGCAGGATGAACAGCGTGTAAGCCATTGCAGCCAGGAGGCAGCGCGAATTGCTCTGGCCTGCGCACACACGGTGTTTCCCTTGCTGGGCATGTCCGTGCTTATGGAGGACAGCCTGCTGAATCGGATATGGCGTGATCTGCATACAGTTACACAGCATACGGTTCTTGTTCCGCTGGAGCTTAAAGCAGCTGAAGCTTGAATGATGTCTCTTTTTTAGCCAGATATGACAGATACTGTATTGCTAACCTGATTGACTATATAAACGCGGTTTTTTCTGATACTAACGAAACCGGCGGCAGTGCCCAGGCCAACTCTTAAGTTTGTGACCACTTTATTGGTGCTGCCGTTAATAATGGAAACTCTGCTGGGAGATGAACCTCCGCCGGAAGTCGCCGCATACATGCGGTTAAGCTGTGGATTTACCAATACTAATCTGGGTGAAATCCCGTTGGAGATTTGAGTAATCACCTTATTCGTTCGCCCGTTAATGACGTTAACATGGTTGCTGTCTTCATCTGGTGCGTAGATCCGGTTGGTAACGGAGTTAATTCCGATAGTTCCCACATCTCCAAGATGAGTAACGGTTGCTATTACTCTATTAAATCGCCCGTTAATGACAGCGATACTGCCATTGCCGCCATTTGTTACCGCATAAATCCGGTTGGTTTTTATATTAATTGCGATGCTTGAAGGTTCTGAACCGATTTTGATTGTAGAAATGACCTTGTTGGTACTTCCATTCAAAACTGATAGTGTGTTTGCCCCAGTATTTAATACATAAATCCGGTTGGTACAGGAGTTGACTGCAAGGGTGTAGGGGAATGCCACGAAGGTTAGCTGTTTTCCTACCCTAGTAGTAGCAATAACTTTGTTGGTAATTCCGTCGATGACAGAAACAGTGCTTCGGACCGAGTTCACAACATAAATACGGTTCGTTACTAAGTTAACGGCAATGGAGGTAGGAGCTTGGCCTACCCTGATATTTGCTATGACTCGGTTGTTCAAACCATTAATGACGGATATTTTGCCGCTCGTGCATGCTAAGTATACCCGGTTGGTAAGAGGATTGACTGCGGCGGTTACAGGTCCCCGGGCTACTCTTACGGTAGCGATGACTTTGTTTATATTGCTGTTAATGACGGAGACGGTATTGCTTCCGTTGTTGGGCACGTACAGACGATTCGTTAAGCGGTTAAAAGCGATGTCAGTTGGATTATTTCCAACTTTAATCGTAGCAATAACTCTAGCAGCGCTAATCATGATCCCCTCCTGATAGCATATTTAAGATACAATATGCCAGCATTAGAGGGGAGGATTGGGTAGAAGAAAGCTTGTTAAAAAAAGAGGCCAATAAAAAAAAGACGAGCTGTTCCCCCGCTGCACGGGTCTCGGAACACGCTCATCTTTTTTTTACACCTATAATTTGGCTTCAATGCCAGCCTTGTCTCCAGCGGGAACCGAAGAAGGACCTGCCATCGCGAGTGTTGCACGTTTTTGAAAGTAAAGGATGCTTACAACGATCAGCATCGTCAGCGCCAGGAGCAGCCAAAAGGAAACCCCGCGGAATTCCTTAATCGGAATTACTAACAGCAGCATCGCACAGCGGGAGACGGCGAGCAAGTTTTCACGCCATACCAATATATGAGTTTGCTGCAACGCTGAAAATTCGCTGATCATCCGGAAGTGTAAAGCGTTCCAGGATGCGCTGAAGTAGAACAAGCCTACAGTTGTTAAAATGTTCGACAGCACGAGCAGTGGCGAAACCGGATACAGCGTAAGTAGAAAACCTAGGCAAATAAGAGCGATAGCAATGTTTAACCATGTCGTTTCCGACTTATTGTACCTTCGATATATATATAGCGCGGCAAACGTAGAAACCGTATACAGCGTATTCAATAAGGCAATGACCAGCTTATCGAGGCTTATTGAGAAAGTAAAGAGCAGAGCGAACAAGCCTTGAAATTGAAGAAAGAAGCCTGCGGCCAAGCACGATGGAATTAACCATTTGCTAGCCTCGGTAAAAAATACTTTGCGCCACCGAAAGATGTCCGTAACAGATTCGCCAGCGAGCATTTTGCCCTTTAAAGAAATTTTGGGTACAAAAAATGATACGATAAACATCAGTGTGACCAGAACCAGCATGAGTGTGAAGGAGCCGGAGTAGCCGAACAGACGAATAACCTGAGCTGACATGAGGGGGACTGTCATATTCAGTACTTGTCCGATAAAGCCGGCCGCGGCAAAATACTGGCTGAACTCTTTGCCCTTGCCATTAAGGGATAGCGTAATATTTTGTGCAATCGCGTAAAAGCCCCACATCATACCGACCGGCAAACCAATAATCGTAATCCAGAGAAAGCGATTATCGAGATGCAAATAGGAAAGCATGAGAAAGGCTGATCCGGCGGAAATAGCGGACAATCCGAATACGAAGCGGATGGACATCCGGGCAAGTATTTTGGCACCCGCAGTGAAGGAAACACCCCAGGCCAGGAAGAGCACGAAATTAAACCAGGCTACATCACTAATCAGGCGCTGCTGCTCCCAGATGTATAAGTTCACAAAAATCCCAATATAAATAAAAATGATCATAGTAGTCGCATTCATGATCAACAGCCGACGAAATGAGGAGGGCAACCCATAACCTTCTTTCCCAAATCAAAGTGTAATTCGTTTCTAACAATCGGGTGTCGAAGTCCGTCTTCGATGCCCTGAAATGACGGTCTTGGCTGTGCCCACCCTACCACCCCAATCTTGTTAAGTAAGAGTTCCCTCACCCATTATAGGACTTCATAAGAGATTCGACAATGAAAGTTTGATATTCTGTCAAAAGGTCTCCAAATGTAGGGAAATAGTTCATATAAATGAACTCATGGATTGAAGGGAACGCGCCTGTAGTGTAGAATTATAGAAGAAATCATTCATAATCTGAGAAATCAAAGAGGGGAGTCAATCGAAGATGAAGACTGTTACGGTACAAGAGCTAGTAGATCGCTTCTCCTTAGAGGTGCTTGCCGGAAACATGCAAACGGATCGAACGATTTCCAAACCGTGGGTGCATCGTCCCGGACTTGAATTTGTCGGATACTTTGATTTTTTTTCACATGCACATGTCCAGGTGTTAGGAAAAAAAGAGATCACTTATTTGCATACGCTTACTGAAGAAGAACGCATGCTCCGCATCGGTAATGTCGTTCGTTACCATCCGCCCTGCTTCATTGTGACCGGTAACCAAGAGGGGCTTAAATATTTGACGCAATATTGTGATCAAGAAGGCATTCCATTACTTCGAACCCCGCTGGCTACGTCGAAATTTATGTCGCTGGTAGATAATTTTCTGGCTAAATTATTAGCTCCCGAAATAACGATCCATGGTGTTTGTGTCAACGTATCGGGAATTGGCATCATACTCCGCGGTAAATCAGGCGTGGGCAAAAGCGAAACCGCTCACAGTCTTATCCGCAGAGGACATAGGCTGGTAGCGGACGATAGTGTGGTTCTTAAGAAGCTCAGCTCAGAAACGATACTGGGAACTCATGATGGAAAAACGAGGGAATTCCTTGCGCTTAGAAGTATCGGACTCATTAATGTTTCCCGGCTTTATGGTAGAGGAGCCTTTCAAGACGAGACGCGAATTGTTCTTGACATTGAGCTTACGAAATGGGAAGAACATGCTTTAAATAATGATCTGGAATTGGAACCGAAATTCACCGAGTATATGGACATTCGTATTCCGCATATTGAAATTCAGCTGCAGCCGGGAAGAGATGTTGCAGGCCTTATTGAAGCCGCAGCAAATAACTGGTATCTGCGACAGCAAGGGTACAGCGCAGCCGAAGAATTCATGAAACGATTGCAGGATAGTTAAATTAAGCCGCAAGAACCCCCGACCCAGACCCATTTTGCTGGAAGGGGGTTTTTGTTTTTGCGTGTACTCCACTTAACGATGTTTTTCATCGTTAAAACAAGTGTTCCAGGTCAAACCGTCACGTTAATGATGATTTTCATCGCTAAAAGAGGACATATGGCCTCACTGGGTGGTAAGAAGGGACTTTAACGATGTTTTTCATCGTTAAAGTAAGGATGAGGAGAGGACTTGGTGCTTTTAACGATGAAAAACATCGTAAAAGCAGCAGATCCTGCTCAACTGCTCACACTGGCGCGGGGAGGCGGTCGTTCTTCTTCCCCCGCGCCTCTGCTCTTGGGGAAATCTCCTCCAATCAAGAGAAAACCCTTGCTGGCTGTCGGTTTGAGCTTGGTGTGTTCATTTGATTCGTGTGATTCGTGTGATTCATGCGATGTAGCTAGAGAGAGGGAATGGCTGTGGGCGGAAGAGCGGGAGCGTCCGCCTTTAAAGATTTGTTCCTACCCCCTCATCCATTCCATTCAAGGGAACAAATCTTTAACAGCGGCTGGAGTCCACAGCCATTCCCTCCGCAACGCACCCAAGTCACGAACACACACATCAAAGGACGCCGCAAAGGCGTTTTCCTTATTAAATTTACCACTTTCGAGGTTTGAGGTAAGCCATAAACTGTGTTATCCTTTTTGTATAGGGAGAAAAACTGCGGGGAGGTGAGAGCAACATGACCTATCATAAACATTCGCTAGTGCGCTTGGTGTTTTTTGTAGGGCTAATATTGTCAATTGCCTTTGTGACGCCTATTCCAGCTTCTGAAATGCACGTGCCAGAGCTCACTCAGGAAAGTTCCCTTAGCACGATGGAAAGCAAAGCAAGGAACGCTTCTGGAATCAAGCTGAGCAACTTCTCTAAACAGCCTGCTCCTCTTCCGTATGCCCTAAGTATATTTCTTCTGCTACTTTTGATCATACAACGCCTGTTTACTTCGCGTCTTCAATTCGCTCCATTTATCTCTCGCTTGCTGAAATCTCTACTGTTATCCCCCATTAAATTCACATCCTTTTTTGTGCAAAGAAATTCCAATACCTTCTGTTCATTGATCGTTATTTAATCTCTAATTGATTGAAAGAGATCTCCCAGAAGGAGGGATAGCCATACATGATTACAGGGTTGTATCCATAGGTAAATGGGTAGCAAAGCTATCCTATGTAATAATAGGAGCTATTCTTGCATCTATTGGCTTAGAGTTATTTCTAGTTCCCCATCGGATTATTATTGGGGGAGTTACGGGCATTTCCGCGCTCCTCGCCCATTTTACGGAAATGAGACTCGGTTTATTTCTCTTTTTATTCCACCTGCCTTTCATTTTTCTCTCCTACAGGCAGATTAGCAGAGAGTTTGCTTTCATGATTGTACTCAGCTTGTTTATTTTTTCAATGAGTGCCATTCTGCTTCACACCGTCCCGGCATTTATTGAGAACACAGCACTTTCCGCTATTTGTGGCGGGATTACGCTAGGGCTGGGCATTGGTCTGGTCGTTAGATATGGCGGCTCCTTGGACGCGAGTGAGAATGCTGTGCGGCGGATCAAACCAATGACTAAGCTATCTGCGCCTAATGTAATTATGGTCCTTAATTTCTCTGTATTGCTGGGCGCGGGCATCGTATTCGGCTGGGATCAGGCGATGTACTCTACGATTGCTTATTTACTGGCCTTTGAAATGGTTAAATTAACGATCGAGGGCTTCTCCATGCATAGAACGGTGTGGATTGTAAGCAAACGCTGTGAAGACATTGAGGAGATGCTGCGAATTCGTTTTAACCTGGAAATCACGTTTCTTCAGACGGATGACCATCCAGGTCGGGATTTGGAAAAAGTGATGGTGTGCAAGGTACATCGGCTTGAGGAAGGCAGAGTAAAAGCGATAGTAAAAAGTATGGATCCTGATTCAGCTATCGCGGTAGATGAGGCCGCTCTGCAGAGAAGGCAATCCTTCAATTAGAAGGAAGCAAGCAGAGCCGGAGAATGCGTCTTACCTGGATTCACCTTGAATGCCTACGAAGCGGCCGAGGTGAATCTTTTTTGTTGGAAAGGGAATGTATGTTTGGAAGGAAGTGAGGGCAGTTTGGCGAATTTTCAGGTATTAAGGAATATTTTGTAGAAATAGCTTGGGGACGTCGAGCAGGCATCCATCTTCATAAGTTGAAAGAGGGCTGCAGAATGGAAAAAAATGAGAATGTGTGGAAGTATGTTAGGGAGTGGAACTTATATTGCCGAGAAGCCAAAATGGATCCAAGGAGGTTCCCAATCCGGAGAAAAGGATGACACCGCAGGAGCTTGAAGATAAGAGGAGGGACTATGAAGAGATACTTTCCGTTGTACAGTTCTTTGGTTTGAAAATGCTGGCTTCCTTGGCGGAAACCCCGATGCTGCTTTCTGTTTCCGATGAAGAGGGTTTTCTGATCCTGATGATGGGGGACGATCCTACTATGCAGGCAGCGGGTGAGGCAGGTTTTGAAACGGGCATCCAATTTACTGAAGCAACGATGGGGACGAATATTGTCAATCTCTCTCTAAAGCATAACAAGCAATCTGTTCAACTCATTGGGACCGATCATTATCACGAATACTTGCATCAAAGTGCATGCTACGCCCTTGCTTTTCGTGATACGGATAGTGAGGTTTTGCTCGGCAGCATTATTATTACAACGCATATTCAATTCCAGAACGCTTTTATAAATACAATGCTCTCTACTTTGGTTGATTCCATCGAGAGGGAGCTGCTGCTCCGTAAGCAAAATCACAGGCTGAATATTATGAAGCAGATTATCCTGGAGCATACCAGCAATGCTATTATTATTACCGATAAAAATGGGATCATTATTGATTTCAATCATATCGCCGAAGCTTTAATGGGTTTGCCTAAAGAGGAAGTGTGGGGGCGGCTGGTGTTTGGCATGGAGCCTTTTGGGTCTTGCTTTCGTGATGTGATTTTATATGAGAAAAAATGTGAAAATGTTGAAATCAGCTTTGAGCAAAAAGACCGCGCAGCACCTTCTCTTTGTCTGTTCGACGTGTATCCGATCTATGATGAATATCGGCAGCTGATGGGAGCATTCGGGCAATTCAGGAACATTACGGATCTGTTTGATACGGAAGAAGGCTACAACTATCTAACTCATTATGATGATTTAACGAAAATTCCAAACCGGCGTTATTATAAAAGTAAGCTGATTGAGCTGTTGAATCAAGCCCACCATGATCAGGCACCGCTGCAAATTGCGATCCTGTACCTGGATCTGGACCGTTTTAAGCAAATTAACGATATACTCGGCCACTCCAATGGAGATTTACTGCTCAGGCAAGTGGCACACAGATTAACAACCTGCCTGGAGCTCGGAGACATGGTAGCCCGTATGGGAGGCGATGAATTCGTATTCATTCTTCCCGGCATCATCGATGAGCAGCAGGTCGTGAAGCGGGTTGAACAGGTGCTGGATCTTTTCCGGCAGCCCTTCGTGATGAATGGCTACGAGTTTCATATAACGGCAAGCATCGGTATTTCTCTTTATCCGAACGATGCACTGGATACCGAAATGCTGATGGTGCATGCCGATACCGCTATGTATAAAGCCAAGCATCAGGGGAAAAATCAATTTGTCATCTATGCTGCGGATATGCAGTCAAGGCCGCATGAGAAGATGAAGCTCGAGACTTCCTTCCGCAAGGCGCTGGAGAATGGAGAGTTTATTCTTCATTATCAGCCCCAGGTAGATATCAAAACAGGAGAAATCAAAGGGGTAGAAGCTTTGGTCCGCTGGCAGCATCCGGAGAGAGGACTTGTCTATCCATCAGAATTCATTCCTCTGGCTGAGGAAACGGGATTAATCATGGCTTTGGATGAATGGGTGCTGAATCGGGCGTGCGAACAAAACAAGCGCTGGCAGGATCTTGGCCTGCCTCCGCTGCGTGTTGCGGTGAATTTGTCCTCACAGCAATTTTCCAGAAAGCATCTCGTTGAAACTGTGAAAAAGACTTTGTCCTTAACAGGTCTGGAACCCCGGTATCTGGAATTGGAAATTACTGAAACGATGACCATGGATGTAGAGCACACGATCCCTACCCTGAGCCAGCTTCATGATATTGGCGTACAAATTAGTATCGACGATTTCGGGACGGGCTACAGCTCCCTGAACTATTTGAAGAAATTTTCTATAGACCGGCTGAAGATTGATCGTTCCTTTGTAAGGGATATTACCGCTAACTCTCACGATTCTGATATTGTTGGCACGATTATTGCAATGGCCCATCATCTAGGCTTGGAGGTTACTGCCGAGGGCGTTGAGGAGAAGGATCAGCTGAGATTTTTGCAGTATCAGAAATGCAACGAGGTGCAGGGGTATTATTTTAGCAAACCGATTCCAGCTGAGGAAATCGAGAGCCATTTTCAGGAGCTGCAGGAGCTTGTTAAGAAAAAATATTGAAAATTTCTGAAAAAATTAGGAAATATTAAAGTAAATTTAAAGAAGTATTGAATATCAAGAATTAGTATATATCAGTAAGTATGTATCATACATAAGAAAAGCCTGAATGGAAGAAGGGGAAGTTGTGGAGCGGACGCAGCGGTATTATATATGGGGGATGGCTGCGGCCATTTGTATTTTTATTCTGGGGGAGCTGGCTTGGCTGCCCGATCCGCTGCGTATCGGCAGCTGGTTCTGGATCGATGATATCAATCTGGTCGTATACTTGATCGTGGCAGTTCCGTTGCTCTGGCTGACAGGAGCGGTGAAAGGTATCGCTGCAGCCCGTAAACGTCGCGCAGCTGCCAGTTCCAGCCCGGAGGCAATGGAGGCCGCACAAGGTGGCCTCAACGGCTCTCGTGGCCTCGGCGTATCCGACAGCCCCCGCAGGAATCGCCTGGAGCTGCTGCTTAAGCTGCTGATTTGTGTCCTTGCAAGCTCTTTTATCGTCATCTTCATCATGCAGCCACATGCACTTATTATACCAGCTGCGCTGCTAGCCCTGACTTGGCTGCTTGTCTGCGTAGACATCGCGCTCGCAGAACACAGAATGCGGCAGCGGCGTATGCCCTGGAGAGCTGTGACGACGCTCATAGTATCTCTGGCTTTGCTCGCGGGCTTATTCTGGCCTACCTCCTACATGGTTACCTATCCAGGCCTGACCATGAATATGAACCGTTACGCGGCTGTGGAAGGTGGTGCCAAGCGTGGGGACATTATGGGCGTGCTTGTCTTCGAACGGCCTGCCTTTCCTGCAGACTGGCTCTATGCCCGCTTGTTTCCGCATTACGCCTTTGAGCCTCGTGAGTCTTTGGGTATGACACTCGGGGAGTACGATACTTTGGTACGCGAGCTGAAAGTAGACGCGAATGAAGTCGGCAGTGCTGTTGCGTTCCGCGAAGCGGGCGTAGGCAGCGGGGTAACGCTGCACGGAGCCAGAGTGCTGCAGGTTATGCCAGACAGCCCGGCGACAGGACAGCTGCAGGCTGGTGACGTCGTTATACAATTGGATGGCAGCCCTGTTTCATCAGTGGCAGAGCTGATAGACCGGATGAAATCCGTTCAGCCGGGGGCTGAGGTGTCGCTAGTTGTACAGAGGGATGCTGAGCAGGTAGCGATGACAGTGAAAACCAAAGCCCGGGATGATGATCCGAAGAGTGCTGTTTTAAGCATTCAGATCCAGGACGAGGTCAAGCTTGACTTGCCCCGCAAGGTAGCTTTCCGACCCTACTTTGCCCATGAAGGCGGGCCTTCGCATGGAGCGGCCCTGGCGCTTACCCTCGTAGATCAGCTGACGCCTGGCGGTGTGACGAACGGGCATCGTGTTGCTGTAACCGGAACGATCAACGGGGATGGTTCTGTTGGAAAGATCGGTGGAATCGAGCAGAAAGCTTACACCGTTGAGCGTGCAGGGGCAGACGTATTCTTCGTACCTGCAGGCCAGGAGGCGGAAGCGAAACAAGGCTCGCAGAAGCTGCTTATTGTGCCTGTAGCAACGCTTAGCGATATTCTGAAGTGGCTGAAGGAGCATCCGAGGCAAGCTTGAAGTATGGGAGAAATCCATGTATCATAAATAAGGCATGTTTTTTGATCATCAAGTAATTATCATGATTATCTAAGGATCATCTAAGGATTATCTAACGATCATCTAACGATCATCCCAATTTACGGAAAGTCCGAAATATGGAGGAAAATTGTGAGAACGATTATATACACGATTATTAGTCTAGTAGTCTTGAATTTTGTCTTTCCATATTTCATACCGTTCGACACTGTCTATCATAACCGGCTGGAGTACAAATACGGTCAGTATAATATCCAGAACATTGATGTAGCTTTAAAGAAAATCAAGGCTGAGATCCGCCGCGAGAAGCTCACTAACTATGGAATTATTCTAGGAGATTCAGTCATCTATGGAAGTCCCGGCAGCTCTGACCATGTGGTTAACGCCTATATGGAAGAGGAAGCCAGACGCTTGACGGGAGATCCCAAGTATCGCATTTTTAATTTATCTTATCCTGCTAATCAGAATGGTGATATTTACGTGATGCTGCTTAAGCTGGACAAGCTCGGCATTTCAACAGACAATCTGATCATTAATACCCGCTATGCCAACTTTGTGCCGCGTAACCCCGGGCCGAGGGCTGTCTTCTGGCTGTACGATGATCTTCGTAAGCTGGAACGCAGCAGCTATGATAAGGTGCTGCCGCAGCTTATGCAAGATTATGTGAAGCCGCCAGTTACTATGTACGAAAAAACAAAACATTGGCTGAAGCAGGACGTCATGCCGATCCTGACTCCGTATGCTAACCGGGACTTTTTCCGCAAGCTGATGGGGGATACAGGCCTGAGGCTGTTAAATAAGCCGATACCAAGCGATGCCTTGGCAGACAGCCTGCCCTACTTTGAAAAGCCCAACCTGCAGGAATATGTAACCAGAGATGAAATTAAAAAAGCTTACACGGACACCCCATTTGATATGACGTCCAACAGCTTTGATATTTATTTTATGGACAAGATCATTGATCACCAAAAAAATAAAAAAACGCTAATTGTTTTGACCGGAGCGAATCAGACTTTGTTGAAGGACTATATCGACAAGCCAGGCTATAAAGCCAATATGGAAAGTTTGAATCAGTATTTTCAGTCTAAGCCCGTACAGTACGTGAATTTGGAAGGAGTCATTTCCGATTCCCTGTTCACAGATCACACCCATATGATGCCGGAAGGATATCGTGAATTGGCCGGAATCCTGCTGCAAAATTATCCGAAATGACGGAGGAACCCGAATGCTCTTCCATACGCCTGAGTTTTTTCTTTTATTAATTGTTACGTTAATGCTGTTCTATACATTCCCTAAGTGGCGCCTCTACATTATCGCTTTGGCCAACATGCTTTTTTACGGTGTAAGCGGATGGGGCTTCCTGGTTCTGTTCCTGGCGGTAACTACGCTGACTTACTATGGTTCTCTTTTGCTGCAGGGGCGCTACGGAAAAATCTTTTTGTGGCTGATCGTCGGCGTTAACCTGTGCAATTTGTTTTTCTTCAAGTATTCCGTGTTTTTCATGCAGAACCTGGGGAAAATGCTGGATATGCAGCTTGTAACGGAGAATTCCTTCTGGTTAACGATTGTACTCCCTATTGGTATTTCCTTCTATACGTTCGAATTTATTTCTTATTCGGTAGATGTATATAAGAAGAAGATTAAGCCGGCTCAATCCTGGATTGACTTTTGGATATTTGTTGCCTTTTTTGCCCACCTGGTAGCGGGACCTATTATGCGGGGGAACGAATTTTTGCCGCAGGTAGAGCAGATTCGGTCACTGAAGCCCAAGATATATAATTTTAAAATGGGTGCATTCTTCCTGATGCTGGGCTTGTTCAAAAAAATTATGCTGGCCGATTACCTCGCGGAAGCAGTCAATAAGTATTTTGCCCATCCTGAGCTGCTGACGGGGAGTCAGGCATGGGTGGTTACCTATTTATTCGCCTTTCAAATCTATTACGATTTCTCCGCCTATAGCGATATGGCGATTGGGATCGGATATTTCTTCGGTCTGGAGCTTCCGAGAAACTTTCTGACACCATACTTAAGTGCTAATGCAACCGAGTTTTGGCGCAGATGGCATATTACCTTGTCGAGCTGGATTCGCGATTACATCTACATCGGTTTAGGCGGCTCGCGCCGTGGAATTCCGAGGAAATATTTCAACTTGTTTCTGGCTATGACCTTGTCCGGAATTTGGCACGGAGCTCTGTGGACCTTTGCTATTTGGGGCATGTTTCACGGGGCGCTGCTCATCCTTCACAATCTGTATATGAGTATGAAGCAGAAGCTTAAGCTTACGTGGCTGGACAAATCATTCATTTACCGCGTTATTGCGGTCATTGTGTTTTTCCATTTAACCTGCATTGGCTGGGTATTTTTCCGGATTCATGATCTGCAGGGCTCGCTGGAGCTGCTCCGCCGCATGCTCTCACCAGATGCGCTGGCGATGCCGGTAGGGATGAAGATTTATGCCATTGCTGTTCTTGGCTTGTTCGTCTTCCATATCCTGGAGCACTATCTGTTGACGCATTCCGTGAAAATCTCGGCCTTCTGGCACAAGTATTTCCCTTCTCCGGTAAGAGCGGTGGCATACGCAGTATTAATTGTGCTGGTGCTGCTGTTTATGAAGGAAGAAGAAACCGGGTTTATATACTTCCAGTTCTAATTACAACAGCAAAAAGGGGCGGATATGCATCCGCTCCTTTTTGCTGTTTTCTATTTCATGAACTTATTAAGTATAAGTTTTTTGGGTGATGCCTGGAGTGAAAAATTCCCGAATACACAGTGTAGCTTTACAGTGGGAAAGTGGGCGGTGTGTCTCTTCATCCTGCGAGGGAGTCAGAAAGGAAGCTCAGATTATCCTATCGCCACTATCCCTCTCCCTCAGGAAAGCAACTTCTACTGGCAGTCCGTTATCCGTTTGATCGTGGTAGCAGCAGCCCACCCTCGCTGAAATGAGCGTGTACTCCACTTAACGATGTTTTTCATCGTTAAAGTAAGTGTTCCAGGTCAATCCGTCACGTTAACGA
>NZ_JAGGLB010000063.1 GCF_017874215.1 Paenibacillus eucommiae | reverse complement strand
CGTCGAGTATACTTTTTTGCCTTCGTGCCGAGGAATTTAGGGCGATTGAGTTACGGAGTTGACAGATACGTTCATATCAGGGAATGGCTGTGGGCGGAAGAGCGGTAGCGTCCGCCTTTAAAGATTTGTTCCTACCTCTTCATCGATACCATTCAAGGGAACAAATCTTTAACAGCGGCTGGAGCCCACAGCCATTCCCTCATTCCCTCGGCAACGCACCCAAGTCACGAACATGCACCTCAAAGGACGCCGCAAGGCGTTTATTTTTGCCGGAATCTATTTTTTCGGACGGATTTCTGTTAAGAGGAGCTGGTTTCTGACAAGAACGCAACAGATGTCAAGGAAAGCAATATTGGCAAATAGCTTCGGCTTTTTAGGCAAGTTATACTACAAATGAAAATGAAAAAATTTACAATGAGGTGTACAAGAATTGAAAAAACGTGTGAATAATAATCCGAGCCCGGCCGTTGCAGGGGAGTTTCCTATTGGTATTTTCGTTGAGCCGCCGCCAGCTGTTGCTACTGATGCAGCTTATGCGGAGATAAGGGCTATGAATGCCAATCTGATCGTAGCCAATCAGTCGACCACACCGGCAACAACAGATCTGGCATTGGACAAAGCAGCAGCCAACGGCTTGATGATGCTGGTGTCCGATACGGGGCTTCGCTGGATCCAGTCAGAATGGATTTCGCAGAATTTCGATGATGGCGAGGGCTTGTATCTTCGCAGTGGTCAATCCATTGGACAAACGTTCACTATCCCTGATGTGAATGAATTGAGTCTGGCTATCCTTTCTTTTAAGAAGAATGGAATATGGGAGGAAGGGACTTCCGTAACGCTGAGCATCTATGATAGCCCGGCAAAAGAAACGCCTATCGTGAGCTCCACGCTCGAAGGGCCGCTCGAAAGTAATTATCCCGAATTTATACTGAATACTATGCCGGTGTCAGCCGATTCGCCCCATTATCCGGTCGCAGCAGGTACGGTCTATTACATGGAGCTGACTACAGATAGTGGAGCGGACCTGGGTCCTTTTAGAACGAGTGCATCCGACGTCTATGCGGGCGGGCAAGCCTATGTAAATGGCGATCCATTGCCCTTCGATCTGTATTTTCAAATAACGCTGAAGACTCCTAATGGGGGGACAATATCGGCTTTTTCGCCTACAGGCCGGTCATCTGATGATTATATCGAGAGATTGGTTGCCCATTACAAATCGCATCCCGCCATGTTTGGCTACAATTTAATCGACGAGCCCTTCGGAGAATTATATCCCATGATGAAAGAAGCTTCCGATAAAATCAAAGAGCTTGACCCGAATCGATTAATTTACACCAATCATTATGCGATGGATGACTCGAGTGCTCATTATTTTGCTTTAGAGAATGGCCGCCCTATGGATTTTGCGGAGTATCTGAACAATTGGCTGGATACTAACCCGGATATGGTTTCCTTTGATTATTACCCCTTTAAAGAGGAAGGCATCGACGAAAAGCCCTATTATCAAACCTTGGAGTTTATCCGTACGCAGAGTCTTGGGTATGGGATTGATTTTTGGGCTTATATTCAAAGCTCGGCCTATGACACTTTTTCCATTATAGAGCCCAATGAGCAGCAAATCAGATTTCAAATTTATTCTACATTAGCATACGGGGCCAAAGGATATGTGTACTATACCTATTATTCAACGGGCGAGCGAGGAAAGGATCAGGGTCACAGTGCGCTTATTCTGAGGGATGGCTCCAAAAATGCTACATATGATTACGCTAAACAAATAAACGGTGAAGTATTGAAGCTGGGTCCCGTGTTGTTATCGCTAACTTCCAAAGAAGTGTATCACACAGGACATTTGCCGCCATCTGCACAGCCCTTGCCGCCCACATTTTTTTGGCAGCCTTCTGGGATTGAAGCCGATGTACCGATGATCATCTCATCCTTTGAGGATGAAGCAGGCAAGACATTTATTATGGTTGTTAATAAAGATCTGGAGCAATCACAGACCCTTACCTTTTTATTGTCAGGTGGCGTGCAGTCTGTTAAAGAGGTATGCAAACATACGGGGGAGGAGGTAGAGGCAGCTTATAATCCTGCAACCAGCACAGTATCAGCAGACTTTGCACCTGGAGATGGCAGACTTTTTGCAATTGGGAAATAAACTCTTTCGATAGAGCCCAAGCCACAGATGTGGGTTTATCAAACAAGGCCAAGCTTCTGCTGCGATGCGGGAGCTTGAAGCCTTGATAGACTGATGAGGAAGCAAGTATTGAAAGGGGGGGATTTTTGAAGGCGCTAACATTGTTGTATAGGCATCCGAAAACCAATCCAATAGAAGAGGTGAACGATGAAATGAAAAGAAAAAAAAGGCTTGGCTTGTTCGCAGTTATGATGGCAGTTGGCATGTTGTTCAGTTCTACCGTTCAGGCAAATCCCAATCCGACTCCGACGGTTTCCGGGGAATTTCCGATTGGTATCTTTTTTGAACCGCCTCCGTCCGATACTACCGATGCTGCTTACGCAGACATAAGGGCTATGAATGCAAATTTTGTTGTAGCTACTAATCTGAACACTACACCGGCCAAAACCGACTGGGCTTTGGAAAAAGCAGCGGCAAATGACTTAAAGATGCTAGTGACGGATACAGGTATTCGTTGGTATCGGTCAGAATGGGTCTCTCAAAATGCAGATGATGGAACAGGCTTGAATCTTCGAAATAATCAATCTATCGGCCAAACCTTCCTCACACCTGACCAAGAGGATATGGGGATCTGGAAGCTTTCGTTTAAAAAAATCGGGGCATGGCCAGCAGGTAAATCTGTAACGCTTAGTATTTATGACAGTCCAAGCAAAACAACGTCCATCGGGGTTTCCACCTTAGCAGGTCCGATTGAGACCAAATACCCCGAATTTGTGATCAACGGTGCCCTAGTAGCACCCAATACAACCTACTATATGGAGCTGACTACAGACAGTACGACAGATATAGGCTTATTTCAAACGAGCGCATCCGATGCATATAGTGGAGGGCAGGCTTATGTGAATGGTTCAGCTCAATCGAATGACTTGTACTTTCAAATGACGCTTCCTAGAAATGGCGGAGGCAACTGGTCGGCTTTTTCGCCAACAAGCAGTCTTTCTGATGAGTTTATCGAAACCTATGTGAATCATTACAAATCTAATCCTGCGCTGCTTGGATATAATTTAGTGGATGAACCGTTTGGCGATATTTTTCCCAAGCTGAAGGAAGTGTCCGACAAGATCAAGGCGATTGATCCGGATCACATGGTGTATACGAATTTATATGGAGTGTGCGACATTTGTATGCATTACTACACGGGTGCTGATGATCCGAGAGGCGGCTTTGAAGATTATGTCAATGGCTGGCTGGATACGAACCCGGATATGATTTCTTTTGATCAATATCCGTATTTGGGAAGTGGCTTTAACGAGAAGGTTCATTATCAATCTTTGGAATATTTCCGTGAGCGTTCCTTGCTCTATAATACGGATTTCTGGGCGTATATCCAGTCTATGGCCTACGATTATTTTGATATGGTAAAGCCGAATGAGAGCCAGATGAGATTTCAGATTTATTCTACATTAGCTTATGGAGCGAAGGGCTATGTGTACTTTACTTACTATACACCGGACGGCATGGAAGATGGGCTTATAAAGCCGGATGGAACCAAGAATGATACGTATGAATATGCCAAAAAAGTAAATGGAGAAGTATTAAATCTCGGTTCAGCGCTGCTCTCGCTAACATCCAAAGATGTGTATCACACGGGTGGGGTGCCTCCTTTTGCCAGAGCACTGCCTTCCACTTATTTCTGGCAGCCGTCAGGAACGGGTCCGGAAATGCCGATGATTGTCTCGCGCTTTGAGAATGAAGACGGCAGAGAGTATGTGATGGTAGTCAATAAAGACCTGGAAAATGCCCATTCCCAGAGTTTTGTCCTATCGACATTGCCAGGCTCAGTCAAAGAAGTATCCAAAACTACAGGGCTGGAGGCTGCCGCAGCTTATAATGCCGGTACGGGAAGCTTATCTGCTGATTTTGCACCGGGAGAAGGCAGGCTCTATGTGCTGGATGATGAGGCTCCTGCGTTAGATGAGCTAAAGACGACGTTAACTGGCATCAGCTCGGTCCAGGCAGGCAAGAAATTCACAGTTAACTACGGACTAGGTGGCGTTACCGAGAGCGTTTATGCGCAAGATATCAAGCTGGATTATGATCCTGCTGTGATGGAATTTGTATCGGCGAAGTCCCTCAAGCAAGGGATAAAAGTTGTTCGTACCATTAAAGAACCAGTAGGAAAGCTGCGTTTGCTTATAGCTAGTGAAGGTGCCGGTCATGGGATAACTGGTGATGAAGAAATTGTTGAGCTTACTTTCAAGGCCAAGACGTTGACCCAAACAGCTTCAGGTGTTATCTCGATTTCAAGTGCCACGCTGGGAGATGCCGGGGGAAAAGAGTCCGAAGCGGCATTGTCATCTATCAGTGTGCTTGTTACAACAGGAAGCCCGGGAAATAATGCTGGCGATATCAATCATGATGGAAAAGTGAGCGTAGGTGATTTGTCGATCGTGGCAGCTAATTATGGTAAAAACAGCAGCAGCCCGGATTGGGAACAGGTAAAGCAGGCCGATCTCAATAAGGATGGGAAAATTGATATTGAGGATCTGGCGGCTGTTGCCAGGAGAATTGTAGATTAATTGGGCACTCCAAACACCAAAAATTATGATGAGGTGAAGAGGAAATGAAAAGAAAAAAAGGACAGAAAAGACTTGGCTTATTTGCAGCATGGATGGCAATTGGCATGTTGTTTGGCTCTACCGTCCAGGCCAGCTCCAATCCGACCCCGACAGTTGCTGGAGAATTTCCGATCGGGATATTTTGGAATCCGCCTCCGTCTGAAACCTCCGATGCTTCTTATGCTGACATTAGGGCAATGAATGCTAATTTTATTGTAGCTACAAATTTATTGACCACGCCAGCCACTACGGACTGGGCGTTGGAGAAAGCAGCCAATAATGATTTGAAAATACTGGTGACCGACACAGGCGTCCGCTGGTATAAATCAGAGTGGGTATCCCAAAACTCGGATAGCGGAGCAGGGGTGTATCTTCGAAATGATAGAACGTTAGGCCAAACCTTCCTCACACCTAATCAAACGGATATGGCCGTTTGGAAGCTTTCATTCAAGAAGAGTGGAGCATGGCCGTCAGGTACAACGGCTACGATAAGCATTTATAACAGCCCGGCCAAAACAACACTAATTGGAACCTCGACGCTCGCAGGACCGATTGAAAGCAATTATCCGGAGTTTAATATCAATGGTGCAGTGGTCGCTCCCAATACGACCTATTATATGGAACTGACTACGAATAGCACAACAGATTTGGGTCCTTTCAAAACAAGCACATCCGATGCATACTCGGGAGGCCAAGCCTACATCAACGGGTCCCCTCAGGCAAACGACTTGTATTTTCAAATGACGCTTCCCAGAAATGGTGGCGGCAATTGGTCGGCTTTCTCCCCAACCAGTGATTTATCCGATGAATATATCGAGGCTTTCGTCAATCATTACAAATCCAATCCGGCCTTGTTGGGATATAACCTGGTTGATGAGCCGTTCGGGGATATTTTCCCCACACTGAAAAAGACGACGGATAAGATCAGGACGCTGGATCCGGACCACATGGCCTATGTGAATTTATATGCGTTATGTGAAGATTGCTTCCACTATTACACGGGTTCGAATGATTTTGTGAATGGCGGCTATCAGAATTATGTGAACGGTTGGCTGGATACGAATCCGGATATCATTTCTTTTGACGAATACCCGTTTAGAGAGGACGGTGTGTTTGATGAAGTAACGCATTATAAAACACTGGAGTATTTCCGTGAGCGGTCTCTATTATATGACACGGATCTCTGGGCGTATATTCAATCGATGAAAAGTGATTATTTCGGCATGGTGCAACCAACCGAGAGCCAGATGAGATTTCAGATTTATTCTACGTTAGCTTATGGAGCAAAGGGATTTGTCTACTATACCTATCATACTGCGGGTACAGATGATGCGATTATCCTGCCGGATGGGTCCAAGAATGTGACCTACAACTATGCCAAAAACATAAATGCAGAAGTATTGAATCTCGGAACAGCGCTGCTTTCGCTTACCTCTAAGGATGTATATCACACAGGAGGTGTTCCGCCTTTTGCCAGAGCACTACCTTCCACTTATTTCTGGCAGCCGTCAGGTACGGGTCCGGAAATGCCAATGATTGTTTCACGCTTTGAGAATGAAGACGGCAGAGAATATGTGATGGTCGTGAATAAAGATATGGAAAATGCCCATTCCCAGAGCTTTGCGCTCTCGACGTTGCCGGATTCTGTCAGGGAAGTATCGAAAACGACGGGGCTGGAAACAACTGCGGCTTATAATGCGGGTACAGGAGTTTTATCTGCTGATTTTGCACCAGGAGAAGGCAGGCTTTATGTGCTGGATGAGGAGGCTCCTGCGTCAGCTGAGCTGAAGACGACGATAACTGGCGTCAGCCCGGTCCAGGCAGGCAATAAATTCACAGTTCAAGTTGGACTCAGCGGTGTTACCGGGAGTGTATATGCGCAAGATATCAAGCTGGATTATGATCCTGCTGTGATGGAATTTGTATCGGCCAAATCCCTCAAGCAAGGGATAAAAGTAGTTCGTACCATTAAGGAGCCCGTTGGAAAGCTGCGTTTGCTTATAGCTAGTGAAGGTGCTGGTCATGGTATAACAGGTACTGAGGAAATAGTCGAGCTTACCTTTAAGGCCAAGACGTTGACCCAAACAGCTTCAGGTGTTATCTCCATTTCAAGTGCCACGCTGGGGGATGTCGGAGGCAATGAGACCGAAGCCGCATCGTCATCCCTCAGTATGCTTGTTACATCAGGAGGTTCGGGAAATAATGCCGGCGACATCAATCACGATGGCAAAGTGAGCGTAGGTGATTTGTCGATTGTAGCCGCTAATTATGGCAAAAACAGCAGCAGCCCGGATTGGGAACAGGTGAAGCAGGCTGATCTCAATAAGGATGGAAAAATTGATATTGAGGATCTGGCGGCCGTAGCCAGGCGAATTGCAGAGTAAGGGAAGTAGAGAGAAGTAGAAAAAGTAGGAAAAGTAGAAAAGTAAATCAAGACTAACTGATACTCGTAAAGGAAGGATGGCCGTATGCATCGTAAAATAATTCTTTTTATAGTTATGCTCGCGTTGGTTGTCCCTGCAACCGCGAATGCTAGTATAAGTGGAAGCGCTAATGCAAGTGTGAGTGCGAATGCGAATAAAAGTATGAGTGCGAGTTCAAGTACAAGTACAAGTACAAGTACAAATGCGGAGATATCTCCATCGTTTGAATGGACGGCAGGTAAACCGGCAGATGGGAAGGTCATCCTTACTATGAGGGGAAAGAGTATCAAAGATTTATACGCCTTTGAAGCAAGGTTTACCTTTGATCCTGGCTATCTGGATTTGGTGGAAGCCAAGGCGAGTATGGAGGGCTTCTCTGTTTCACCCATTGTCAATCAAAATGAGATCACCTTCGCTCACACCAAAATCGGCAATGTGAATGGTGAAAGTGGCGATATGATCATCGGCACCCTGACCTTCAAGCTGAAAAAGCAGGGGAATTCCACGGTGAGATGGGAATCGTTAAAGGCGCTTGACCACAATTTATCCAATCAAACGTACACAATAGGAAAAAGCGTCACAGTGGATGCCAAGCTTCTTCCCCGAAAAGTCTTCCTGGATCTAGAAGGCCATTGGGCAAAGGAGGATATCGAGCTGCTTGCATCGAAGGGCATTATTGAAGGTATGGATGATGAGCATTTTGTGCCGGAAGCTCGTATAACCAGAGCTCAATTCGCTGCATTAATAGCGAGGGCGCTGGATCTGAAAGCAGGAGGCACAGCCAGAAGTCCTTTTACGGATGTGGCACAAGGCTCCTGGTATGAAGATGCAGTAAACAGCGCCTATTCAGTAGCAATAATTCAGGGGAAGACAAATATCAGCTTCGCTCCGGCGGCTCCTATTACACGGGAAGAAATGGCAGTAATGCTCATGAGAGCGAAACTTCACTCCTCGGGCGCTACCTCTGCCTCTGTATCTGTATCTGTAGAGAAGCAGCCGACCACTATTGTGCTGGAATTCCATGACATTGGCTCCATAAGCGATTGGGCGATGAAGGATGTTGAGTTGGCTGTTCGTTTAGGGATTATGAATGGTAGAGCAGACACCAAGTTTGTGCCCCAAGGTTTGGCAACCAGAGCGGAAGCTGCTGTGGTGCTTAAGAGATTGTTAGCGGGGTTAACTACAAGCTTATAGTCAAGGCATGGGTGAAAATTTGATGAACAGAGCAGCCTTCCATGGGAAAAGCTGCTCTGTTTTTTATGCCAAATAAGATATTTAGGGAAGAGCTGCCTCGGAGCAGCCCGCTAAATATTTTATTTGAGTGACAACTTTCACTTAACGATGTTTTTCATCGTTAAAGCAAGCGTTCCACCTCAATTCGTCACGTTAATGATGTTTTTCATCGCTAAAAGTGAATGGATGGCCTCTCTGAGTGGAAAAAAGAGACTTTAACGATGTTTTTCATCGTTAAAGTAAGGTTGTAGGCCGATCTCTTGTGCTTTTAGCGATGAAAAACATCGCTAAAGTAGCAGATATTGTCCGCATGTAAAGATTTGTTCCACCCCCCACACGTATTCCCTTCCATAATGCTTCCAAGCTTCGAACATACACCTTGAAGGAAGTCGTAAAAGGTCCTTCAAGGTGCAGTTATTTTGGAGCCAAGACGGTTTTCTTTTGAGGCCAGTATTTCCAAGAACAGCAGCTTTCAAAAGAGAGTGTGGATAATATATGAAAATAAACTAAAAAATACTAATTAAATTTATTTATGTGTGCATATGGTTGATTTACTACTTTTCACAGCTGATCAAATCATCGGGGGCATTCCCGCGAGTAAAAAGAAATGCTGCCTGCTTTCCTGAAAAAGGCTTTAGTCTGACAAAATTAGGGTATAACAATAATAACAATAGCTAAGCAATAGCAACAGCAATAACAACAATAACCACAATAACCACAATAACCACAATAACCACAACAAAGGAGAAGTGAGTGAAATGAAAGAAACAATTGGAAAGGCAATTTCTTTGGGATTAGGATTAGCGGTTGCGGGTAAGGAACAGGTGGAGAAGACGATTGAGGAGCTGGTGAAAAAAGGTGAGGTAAGCAAGGCGGAATCCAAAGGCTTGGTGGATGAGCTCGTTCAGAAGGGAGAAAAGACACGGCAGCATCTGGAAGAGATGGTACGGGAACGTATGCATGCTTTGCTCGGAGATGGCAAGCTTGCCACTAAGGAGGATATTGCAAGGCTGGAAAGTCGGCTTGATGCTTTGGAACGTAATAACGCGACCCCGCCGACGCCCGCGCCCGCGACTACGACCACGATAGTGAGTGCTGCAGATAGCGAGAAATGACAGGAGGCTGCATATGAGCGCAGGAAAACGGATTCGGCAGCTGCAGCGTTATCGAACGATCGTCTCGGCTTTTGCACGCAACGGGCTTGGCTATGTCTCTCATGAAATGGGACTCACTGAGAAGCTTCAATTTTTCCGGAGCGTAGAGCATAAGGAGCATCACGATAAAAGTGTCGGTGAGCGCATCCGGCTGCTTCTCGAGGAACTCGGTCCGACCTTTGTAAAGCTCGGACAAATCGCCAGCACACGTCCTGATTTGCTTCCTGCAGACATCCTGAAGGAGCTGGAACGCCTTCAGGATAAGGTGTCGGCGTTTCCTTATCAAGATGCGGTCAGCATCATTGAAGAGGAGCTGGGGGCGCCTGTTGAAAGTCTGTTTCAGCGGTTTTCCGATACACCGCTGGCGGCAGCATCCATTGGGCAGGTATATCAGGCGCAGCTGCATGACGGGACAGAGGTCGTTGTTAAGGTACAGCGGCCTGACATTCAAAGGATGATTGAAACCGACCTGGATATTTTGGCGGACTGGGCAAGACTGGCTGAAAGCCGTCTAGACTGGGCTCACAACTATCGCTTGCTTGATATCGTAGACGAGCTCGGCAAAGCGCTGCGTGCTGAGCTCGATTATGGTGCAGAGGCGCGCAATGCCAGAAGGTTTGCCAACCAGAGTAGAGCCCCAAAGCATGTCCGGATTCCCGCTATTTATTGGGACTATTCCACGAAGCTTGTTTTGACGATGCAGTACATCGAAGGAATCAAGCTGTCTGATCAGGATAAGCTGAAACAGGCTGGCCTGGATCGGAGACTGCTTGCAGAGCGGTTTGCTTCCGCTATTTTCCATCAGGTGCTGGTTGAAGGCTTTTTCCACGGGGATCCTCACCCTGGCAATGTGCTGGCGCTTCCGGACGGGAGCCTTGCCTTGCTTGACTTTGGTATGGTAGGGCGATTGTCTCCAGGGATGAAGAAGCATTTTGCCTCGTTTGTCATTGCTTTGCGGAATCAAAGCTCGAAGGGCGTCATTCGTGCCATTTCCCATATGGGTGTCATTCCTGATGATGTGGACCGGGACGGGCTGAATGCGGATGTCGACGAGATGCGCGAGAAATACTACAAAGTACCCTTAAATCAGGTGAGTCTCGGAGCCGCTGTAAATGATTTGTTTGCCCTGGCATTCCGTCACCAAATTCGTATTCCATCAGAGCTGACCTTGCTGGGGAAATCACTGCTGACTATGGAAGGGGTTGTGACGGCACTGGATCCGACGTTCAGTGTTTTTGATGTAGCCGAGCCGTTCGGTAAAAAGCTGTTTTTGGAACGGCTGGACCCCCGGCAAATGCTGAAAAACTGGATGGAGGATGTGCCCGAATATTTCGATTTATTGAGCGAAGTCCCGCTGAGCCTCAAGCAGCTGTCTACGGTGCTGCGCCAGGGAAAGCTGCGCGTTGAAGTGGCATCTCCCCAGGTGGATGCTTTGATGACAAAGATGGATCGGATCAGCAATCGGCTGTCTTTCAGCATTGTGCTGCTCGCCCTGAGCATTGTCATGGTTGGATTGATTATTGGCGCAGCCCTGAGTGAATCACATACCTTGCTATGGCGAATTCCTATTATCGAGATTGGCTTTGTAGTTGCTATGGTTATGTTTATATGGTTAATTTATGCGATTCTTCGTTCTGGTCGATTCTAGCTATAAGCAATAACAAGTTTCATATAGAAACATGATTTAATCAAGATCCTATTGCCAGCAGCATTCCATTGCCTTAGAATTGAAAGCGGTATGCTGCTGGCGAACAGGCTGTTCAATTTCTCCTGTCGCTGCGATTCAACAAAGTGTATTTACTCTGTTTCGGAGGTTACATATACATATGCAGGGGCTAAAAGCGTTTCTATCAATGATTGTATCCGCCATTGTATCCGGTTATTCCAAAATTACAGCAGCAGCTTTACTGCTGCTGTTTGCTCTGATCGTTTGCATCCCGCCTGTGTGGGCCGCGGGACCGCAGATTCAGGAAGGGGAGCTTCATTTAGAGAACTGGGATTTTGCCAAAGAAGGCAAAGTATCCTTAGAGGGGGAGTGGGCTTTTTATTGGGAGCAGCTTCTTGAGCCTTCGGCATTTGCCGATGCTTCCTCGTCGTCACCTTCGCTTATGAACCGATGGATTACACTGCCGCACTCGTGGAACGGTTATGAAATAGATGATCGCACATTGGACGGCAGTGGTTATGCAACATTTCGGCTTGTGATCCATACAGCGCGCAATGATCAGCAAATGGCACTGGCGATGCCGTCGCTATTTACCTCCTATAAGCTTTGGGTGAATGGGGAATTGCTGGCATCAGTGGGCCAGGTGGGTGAAACCCCTCAAAGCACTGTGCCGGGCATGGAGCCCCGGGCGATACATTTTTATCCTCAGGATGGGGAGACAGAGCTCATTTTACAGGTTGCGAATTTCAATCATAAGCGCGGCGGTGTGACCCAGGAGATTTTTTTAGGTTTGGAGAAGCAAATTATATCGTGGGGGGACAAGAAGCTCGCTTTTGAGTTGTTTGTTGTAGGCGCACTGATTATTATGGGGATTTATCATTTAACGATTTTCTTTAACCGCACTAAAGATCGCGCGCCGCTATATTTTGGTATTTTCTCACTGATATGGGGAGTTCGTGGATTGTTAGTAGGACAAATGATTTGGACGAAAATGTTTCCGGATTTCCCTTGGGAACTGCAAATAAAGATGGAATATTTAGCCTTGTACGGCGGAGCTTTTGTTTTCTCAATGTATTTCTGTCATTTGTTTCCTGGGGAGATGTCCCCGTTATTTCGGCGTTTGTTGAAATTTTTTCTCCTGTTTTCGACTGCTCCTGTGGTCTTTACATCGGCGAAGGTGTTTACACAGTTGTTAACGTTGAATGAAATCATAATCGTGGTGCAAATGCTGTATATCTTTTATCTGATTATCAAGGCAATCTTGCATAAACGGGAAGGCGCTGTACTGCTTTGTATTTTTGCGACATTTACCATGTTCACTTGTATCAATGATTTTTTATTTTTTGCAGAAGTGTGGATTGGCTTTGGTAATTTGAGTCCCTTTGGGCTATTCGTGTTTACGTTCGGGCAGGTGTTCGTCCTCTCCAAGAGGTTTGCAGGTGCCTTTGGGATGGCAGAACGGTACTCTGAAATGCTGGAGGCAGCGAATCTGCGGCTCGGGGAGTTAAACGAAAGTTTGGAGAAGAAAGTGGTGGAAAGAAACCGCAGACTTTATGAAGCCAATATAAGCCTGCAGGATTCCTATGAGAAGGTCAAAAAATCTGAAGACTCACGTAAACAGCTGCTGTCCTACATTACTCATGATCTGAGAAATTCAGTGACGATTATTGTTGGATATGCTGAAGCGATTTCGGATAATGTGAGGTCAGATCTGCACCCTGCTTTTGTCAGCCATATTCATACGCATGCGGTTAGCATCGATAGCATGATTGATGATCTTTCCTATTTATCTCAGCTGGAAACGGACCAAATTCCGTTCCATTTTCGTCCTGTAAAGATGGGCGGGTTTCTACAGGCGATCTACGCCAAGCATTCTGTCGTCTTAAACAACCAAGGAATCCGTTTTGAGCTGGATATGATGAATAGCGATACTGTGCTGGATAGCGATACCGTATACACAATGATGGATGGGGGGCGGATGGAGAGAGTCTTGGATAATTTATTTGGCAATGCAGTGAAATTTACGCCAACGGGCGGGGAAATCTCCTTGCGATGCCGATTGATTCCTCGGGAAACCGAACATGAGATGGCTTCAGGAGATTCGGCAGCAGCAGAGATGAAGGCGATTGTGGAAGCTTGGAATGCTGCAGCAGTTGAAACGGAAGAAGCGCTTTATAGTTGGCTGGAGCACGATCTTCTGATCGAAATAGCCGACACTGGCGAGGGCATTGCCCCGGAGGATTTACCGTATATCTTCAACCGGAACTTCTCCGGAACGGGAAATTCGCAGCCGGGAAGCGGACTGGGGCTGGCCATCTGCAAAGAGATTATGGATCGTCATGGCGGCAGGATATGGGCGGAAAGCTCATTGAATAGGGGCGCTCGTTTTTTCATCCGGCTTGGCGCTATTAGTCCTGACCCTGAGGTTGTCCTATAAATTTGTAGCCGACTCCGCGGATTGTGGAAATAAACGCAGGATTCGCGGGGTCTTTCTCGATCTTTCTGCGCAGGGTGCTGAGATGAACCATGACGGTTCGAAGGTCCCCCAAGCTGTCGCCTCCCCAAATGATTTCGAATAATTGCTCACTGTTGAATAGGCGGTTTGGGTAACTCGCAAGCTGGAAAAGCAGATCGAATTCCTTGGCTGATAAGTTGATAGTATTGCCGTAGGCAGTGACGATGTGAGTATCCGGATCGATTTCCATGTTTTCGAATTTCAAGCTGGCTGGCTGCTGCTGCACCAGTGGAAGGAGCAAGGAATTTCGGCGCAAATGGGCCTGAACGCGGGCCACTAGCTCTCTTGGACTGAAAGGCTTTGTAATATAATCGTCTCCGCCGACACCCAGAGCCAGCACTTTATCTACATCGTCTTTCCTGGAGCTTAGAAATAGAATGGGAAGATTGCTCGTTTTCCGTAGTTCCTTGCACACTTCAATCCCGTCCATGCCTGGCATCATGATATCCAGGATCACCAGGTCGGGTTTTTGTTGCTCTACCGCAGCGAAGACTTCCCGTGGATTGTTTTTTGTGACTACATCAAACCCAAACTCAACTAAATAATGATAAATCAGCTCGGTAATTTCTTTGTGATCGTCAACTACTAATATTGATTGTTTAGTCATTCCAATCCTCCGCTTGCCTATAATGTCGATTCCCTATGTGAGATTAGGTTGCTTCTATTATTATAGTACAGAACCCATGCAGAGAATATTAGATTTTTTTAAAATTAATTTTAAAGGAAAGCTGGAAACGTGGTAGTATTTAAAGGGGGAAATGTACAGAATCTGATAGAAACCTGAACGGGAGCTGCTTGCAGAAAGGAAGATGAGCAATGAGTAACCCTGATCCCCTTCGCCTGCTTGATAAATTGCTTTTTACGACCATCCGTATGTATGGTTACCAAGGGAAAACTGGCGATGTATTGAGAAAGAAAACTCTCCATACGTATGCGTTATGCAGTGTGACCCGCGGCAAGGGTATTCTTACAATAAATGGAAGTTTGTATCAAGTCGGTAAGGGGGACTTGTTTGTGCTGCTGCCTGGCATGATTATCGAAGGTAAGTCCCATTCTGTAGAGCCCATTCAGTATACGCTTATTCTGTTCTCCTGTGTTCAGCTGAGCAGGCATAAGTCAGATTGGAGGGTAGAACAACCCGATCTTCTTGTTCAAGGCAGGCTGACAGTGTCTTGCGATGCTCCTCCGATAAAGGGGCTGCTGGATCAACTAATGGATCTAAATAAAAGCCGGCTGGCACAGGACAAAGCTGCGATGAAATATATGCTTTCCAGACTGCTGCTTCTGGTCATTCAGATGGAGGATAGGCAGGAAGAGAAACAGGATGAAGTTGGCATGGAGCGTGCTCTCGGTTATATGAATGAGAATTATATGAAGGATATCAAGATCGATCAGTTAGCGCGGATGGCGGGCTTCAGTACGAATCATTTTACCAAAAGCTTTAAACATCAAATGAATATGACCCCGACGGAGTATTTGCTTAAGCAGCGTATCGCAAGGGCCAAGCAGCTGCTGTTCGCGTCTGGGAAAATGAAGGAGGTGGCGCAGCAGGTTGGATACAAAGATGAACATTATTTCAGCCGGGTGTTCAAAAAAGCGGAGGGCGTTGCGCCAACCTTCTATGTAAAGAACAAATGTCATCGCATTGCAACCTTGTACTACGGTCTTGATGATCATTTAATAACACTCGGCCTTAAGCCGGTTGCCGCTTTGTCTTATGCGGAGAGGGTGTCCCATATGTACCCTGTACCTGTGCTTAGCAAGCACAATCAGGAGGGGCTACTGCTCGACAGCTTCAAACCGAATTATGAAAAGCTGATGAGAACAAAGCCGGACCTTATGCTTACAAGTGACCGTCTGGAGCAGGATGAAGCTTTGAACCAGATTGCACCAACTACGGTGCTGAAGCATTCCAATCATTACGGAAGCATGCTGGAGCATATAGCAAAAATATTAGGCCGAGAGCAGCAAGCAGCGGTATGGATGGACAAGTATGCGGAGTGCAGGGGCACGCTTAAGGAGAAAATCAGCGCACGCTGGGGAAAGCAGACCGCCATCTTTATAAGAGTCAGACCGAATTTTTACCGGATATATGGAAGCCTGAATCAAACGGGGTATCTTCTGTATGACGATCTTGGTTTAACGCTTCCGAGTGGGTTTCCCGAGCAGGAGTGGGCCGTGGATATAAGGCTAAATGACTTGCATTTATTTAATCCGAATCATATTTTTCTGATGGCTGATCCAACAGAGGCAGCCAGAAAGCGGCTGCAGGAGCTGCTTTATTCTGAGCAATGGGCTGCACTAGATGCGGTTAGGCATCACCGGGTTTATGACGCAAGTGATCTTTTGTTCAAAACGCTGGGCCCAACCGGCCGAATGTGGGCGATGAAGCATGCAGCCGCGCAGCTCGGGATATAGAACGGTGAAATGTCCACCGGAAAAGAAGGGATTAATCCATTGCTATTCTGTTCATCCTTCTCTATCATTAATCAAGTGATAATGATTATTATTATTAAAGGATAAAGGGGAACTGGACAGATGCGTAAGAACAAAATAGCGGCTTTTATATGCCTTGCGATTTCACTGCTTATATTGGCAGCTTGCGGCAGCAGCGGCGGTGCTGATCAGGCTAATAATAAGAGCAAGGAAACGGCGAACAGTGAACAAGCGAGTCAACCGGGAGCAACCGTTCAACCAGCTGATCAATCAGCCGGCCAACAAACGGATCAATCGGGAAAGACACGAAAGATAACCCACCTAAGAGGAGAGGTTGAAGTTCCAGTAAAAATTGAACGGGCAGTTGTGCTTTCGGCTGCTTACATTGACCACCTGCTCACCATTGGCGAAAAACCATATGGAGTGAACGTGGAAGTGCGTTATGGTGGCGACTACTTGCCATATCTAGCCAATGAACTGGAAGGCGTGCAGCTTGTGGGATCAGCGGACAGTCCGAATCTTGAAGCGATTGTCCAGCTTAATCCGGACGTAATTCTCATCGAGAGCCGGACAGCCGACGAGACCTACGCGCAGCTGGAGAAAATTGCGCCGACCATTGTACTTGGCACAGAGTGGCTAGAATATGAGAACGATACGACATATTGGACCAAGGATTTGTTATTGGTAGCTGAGCTGTACGACAAGGTGGATTTGGCAAAAGAGAAAATTGCCGAACTGGAAGCTAAGACTGCTGAGGCGAAGAAAAAAATCCAAGGTTTAGACAACAAACGGCTGGCCTACCTACGGGTAAGGGAGAAGAATCTGCAAATTTACGCAGAAAAAGGCCACCCGACGAATACGCTTTTGTACAATGATCTGGGATTTTCCCCAACGGCGCTTACTCCCGCGGAACAGCGGGGCGAGCTGTCTTTAGAGGTTGTCCCCAATCTGAACGCGGATTATATCGTGCTGGAAGTCGATCCTAATGGCCGGGACAATCTGAAGAGCATCAACGAAAGTGTGCTGTGGAAGAAGGTTCCCGCTGTGGAGAAGGAGCAAGTCTACGAAACGGATTCCTTCTGGTTATTTAAGGGCTGGGGCGTTATTGGGCGCGGGCAAATTATAGATGAAGTGCTGAAAATGATTGAGTAGAGAATGATTGAATAGAAAATGATTGATCCAGCGCCAGCTAGGACATCTCTTCTAACCAAGAGAAAATCCCTTGCTGGCTGTTCGTGTGATTCGTGCGATTGTAGCTAAAGAGAGGCAAATGTAGAAAAATGTAGCAAATGTAGCAAATGTAGCAGCCCGCCTCCCCCGAATGGAGCGTGTGCTGGACTTAACGATGTTTTTCATCGTTAAAAGAAGGATTCCCAGTCAATCCATCACGTTAACGATGATTTTCATCGTTAAAAGAGGACGGATGGCCCTTCTGGGTGGATAAAAGGTACTTTAACGATGAAAAACATCGTTAAAGCACATATGTGGACACGCTCACGTGCCTTTAGCGATGAAAAACATCGCTAAAGTGCAGTTCATCTAGCGCTCTTCATCCCCAGCGCCTGCACCCGCTAGGAAATCTTCTCTAATCAAGAGAAAAACCCCCGATTGCTGTCCGTTTGATCTTGGTGTTGGGGTAATTCGTGTGATTCGTGCGATTGTAGCTAAAGAGAGGGAATGGCTGTGGGAGGAAGAGCGATAGCGTCCGCCTTTAAAGATTTGTTCCTACCTCTTATCCATTTCATTCAAGGGAACAAATCTTTAACAGCGGCTGGAGCCCATAGCCATTCCCTCCGCACCCATATAATCTACTATGAAACAGCATAGATGCAGTTGAAAATTTGATCTGCAAGGATGTTAGATGATAAGATTTCATGGAGTGAAAACAGTTGTGAAAGAAGGTGAATGATGGAAGAGGTTCGGGTGCTCATAGCGGAGGATGAAAAGGAAATTAGTGATTTATTAAAAAAATACTTGCAGCGAGAGCTATATAAGGTGGATGTGGCGGCGGATGGAGAAGAGGCCCTTCGTCTGTTTGGTATAAATAGCTATAGCCTAGTCATACTGGATCTGATGATGCCCAAGATGGACGGAATAGAAGTTTGCAGAAGACTTCGCAATAAAACCAATGTCCCGATTCTGATGATCACCGCCAAGGACCAGGAGATAGAGAAGATTTTGGGTCTGAGCATAGGGGCGGATGATTATATCACCAAGCCTTTCAGCATCAACGAGGTGGTCGCAAGAGTGAAGGCGCTCATCCGGAGATATCTGATCCTGGGCAGCGATGGGCAGCATGTCGATGAGGAGACAAAAGGAAAAAATGAAACGAAATTAGGCTTCAAGGGTATCTCGATTGATCTAAGAGCCTATACGGCCCATATTGCCGGAGAGGAGATTACTCTGACTGCGAAAGAGTTTGAGCTGTTGAAGTTTTTTATGAACCATCCTGATCAGGTTTTTACGAAAACACAGCTTTTTCGCAACGTATGGGACAGCAGCTATATTGAAGATGATAACACAGTAATGGTACACATCAGAAAGCTCCGTATGAAAGTAGAGGCAGACCCATCCAATCCGAAATTTATTCAAACGGTCTGGGGAATCGGCTACAAATTTACAGGTGAAAAAGATGAATCATAAGGGGCAGCTCTTCCTTCTGTTAATTCAATCGGTCTGCATAACCTGGCTGGTGATCCTGGAATTCAATGATTATGCGTTCGGAATGTTCGAAATGCCCAGATGGGCTTTATTAGCTGCGCTCTGCGTTACAACCGGGTTGCTTATCTTTATCAGGTTCCGTGTTCGTACAAGACTAAAGCAGATGACTGTGGAGCTAAGACGAGCGATGAGCGGGAATTTGAAGACCCGATTGTTTGCCAAGGACGACAATATATGGAATGAAGTGATTTTTTCGATAAATGAGCTATTGGAGCAGTTGGAAAACGTGCAAATCGAGACCATCCAATCCGAGGCAGCCAGAAAAAGTCTCCTATCCAGTATTTCGCATGATATCCGGACGCCTCTTACTTCTATTATTGGTTATGTGACCGCCCTTAAAGATCAGGTGGCTATTTCAGAGCAGGAGCAGCGGGAATACCTAGAGATTGTATCCAGGAAATCGGATGAACTGAAGGTATTAATTGATGAAATATTTACGATGGCAAAGCTGGATGCGGACGAAATGCCCCAGGTGGCGGAATCTCTTGATTTTACAGAAATGGCCAGGGAAGCGTTAATTGCTTTTTTGCCGGAGCTGAACATATATGGGATAGAGCTGAAGGTCCAAATTCCGGATGAAAAGTGTCTAATCCTTGCAGATCGTCTAAGTGTAATGCGAATTATAGGCAATATGATAAAGAATGCGATGTACTATGGGAGAGAAGGGAAAGTACTCGGAGTTGAGCTCGCCGAAGTTTCCGATGAATACCAGCTGCTTATTTGGGATCAGGGCCCTGGGATTTCAAAAGCCGAGCTTGACCACGTGTTCGAAAGAATGTACCGGACGGACCCATCCAGAAATGTGAGCAGCGGGGGAAGTGGTGGGGGCAGCGGTCTGGGCCTTGCCATCGCCAAGGCTCTGGTAGAAAAGAACAGCGGGAGGATCTGGGCGGAAAGCATACCGTGGCACAGGACGGTGTTCGGGATTGCTTTTAAGAAACAGTTAAGAATCAAATAAGCCGCATTTAAAATCTTCTTCTTATAATGAAACTATCAGCTTATAGAAGGAGTTGTCCCATCATGAGTGTCGTGATCAAAACGACGGATCTGACTAAGGTTTACGGCAACCAGAAAGCAGTCGATCATTTGAGCATGACCGTGAAGCAAGGCGAAATTTACGGTTTTCTCGGTCGTAACGGTGCAGGCAAGACTACTACGATCCGTATGCTGGTCGGGTTAATCAAGCCCACTTACGGCCAAATTGAAATTTTTGGAGAAAATCTGCTCGCTAATCATAAGGAAATTTTACGCAGAATTGGCTCTATGGTTGAAGTTCCGGGTTTCTATGAAAACCTCACGGCCAGGGAAAACCTGCTGATCAATGCCAAAATCATGGGAATCCATAAAAAGCATGCCATTGAAGAAGCGCTAGAGATCGTAGGACTGCAGGATGAAACCAGGAAGCTGGTGGGGAAATATTCGCTTGGTATGAAACAGCGGCTGGGTATTGCCAGAGCGCTTCTGCATTATCCTGAGCTATTGATTCTGGATGAGCCTACGAACGGGCTGGATCCAATCGGTATCAAGGAAATGCGCAGGCTTATTAAATCGCTGGCTGAGGAAAGAAAGATTACGATCTTGCTATCCAGCCACATTTTATCAGAGATCGAGCAGATGGCGGATCATATGGGCATTATTCACGATGGAAAGCTGCTGGAGGAAATTGCGTTCGATCAGCTTCGGCAAATCAACCGCAAATATTTGGAGTTTCAGGTATCCAACGACAGTAAAGCCGTGATGCTGCTTGAGAAGCACTTCCACATTCATGATTATGAAGTGCATGATGAAGGCCATATCCGCGTATATTCACATCTGGGGCAGCAGGGGCAAATCAATAAAATGTTTGTCCAGCATGACATTGAAGTATGGAAGATTATGCTCAGCGAGGACAGGCTGGAAGATTATTTCACGAAATTGGTGGGAGGTGGCGCCATTGGTTGATTTATTGTACACGGAGCTGTTGAAGCTGAAGCGGTCCAGAATGTTTCTCTTAAGCATCATCGGAGCTGCAGTGGCGCCTTTCATGGTGGTAGTTTCCACCTACATCCATATCAAAACTAAGGATCCATCCTTGTTTGTTCCGTTTAATGAGCTATTTTTCGACGCCAATATGTATACCGTTTTATTAATAGGGGTTCCCTTGTATGGTGTGGTTACTGCGTATCTGTTCAGCCGTGAATATATGGAGGATACGCTTAAAAACCTGCTGACGATTCCTGTATCGCGAACCAGCATTATGCTCAGTAAGATGCTTCTCATGTTCATGTGGATTATGCTGCTGACCTTGCTTGCTTGGGGGCTAACGCTGCTGCTTGGCATACTTGGGCAGTTTGAAGGCTTAAGCAGCTCATTAGTTGTGGAATCTTTACAGCAATTTATGGTCGCCGGCGCGTTTCTTTTTATTTTATCAACGCCTATCATCCTGATCACGATTGTGCTGAAAAATTATGTGCCCACGATCGTCTTGACCATCGTTATCACGTTAATTAACGTCATGAGCTCCAATTCCGAATACAAGGGCTTGATTCCATGGCCAGCCGCCTTCGACATTGCTTACGGTATGCTGCTGCCGGACTATCCGCCTGAATATTCCTATATCGTTATTGGAGCCACCTCGATAATTGGTTTTATTGCTGCACTAGTCTACTTTAGAAAGGCGGATATTCATTAATGTACGATATTATTAGCGCCATTATATTAGGTATTGTGGAAGGATTGACGGAGTTTCTTCCCGTCTCGTCTACGGGGCATTTGATCTTGGTTGGTGATTTGCTAGGCTTTGAAGGGGATACGGCGACAACGTTCAAAATCGTCATTCAGCTGGGAGCCGTGCTGGCTGTGCTTGTGCTTTATTGGAAAAGATACATGAGTATCTTAAAGGACTTATTGACCTTCAATTTTAGAGCATCGAATAAATTGAATGCGATCCATATGGGGATTGCTATGGTTCCTGCTTTAATCATTTATTTGATTTTTAAAGATTACATCAAACAGTATTTGTTCGGACCGGGCCCCGTCCTGATCGGTTTGATCATCGGCGGCATCCTGATGATTATAGCTGCCCGGGTTAAACGAAAAGTAACCGCAGAGAATACCGATGACATCACCTACAAGCAAGCGCTTGGAATCGGCTTGTTTCAATGCTTTGCACTGTGGCCCGGATTCTCAAGATCGGGATCAACGATTTCCGGCGGGCTGCTGCTGGGCACGAGCCAGAAAGCTGCCGCGGACTTTACCTTCATTATCGCCGTCCCGGTTATGTTCGGCGCCACGATCCTGGACATGTATGACAGCCGTGAGCTCCTGACCGGGGATGCCCTGATGCTGTTCCTGATCGGCTTCATTGCCGCCTTTGTCGTAGCGATGCTTGCCGTGGTCACGTTCCTGAACCTGATCAAACGGCTTAAGCTGGAATGGTTCGCCTTTTATCGCTTCGCGGTTGCTGTGATCTTCTTTATTTTTGTTATGTAAGGGGGACATCTTTGCTTGGCGTCCTTACACAATGTGCTTGTGTGGCCGAAGCAGCAGCTTCTATGCGAAAAAACACATTTGGCCGACTTAACCTGACAATAACGTTGGGGTATGTTGGGGATTTGGGCTTACGGACATGAGAAGCGTTAATTGTATACTTTATGGTCATTTTTGGATCGTTATGGACATAAGGTACGTTATTCGCCTTGGTTGAGGGTAAAAGGGTTCCTTTTTATACAAATAAGGGATCTGATGTCCGTAAGCTTTCCTAAATAGGGGGAATTGCGGCAAATGAGGTCTCTGGTGTCCGTAACGAGTATCTTTCCCATTTACTTGAAGGATTTACATGAAGGAAATTAGATAGATTAATTTGCAGAGAGGCCTATGCAATTACGCATGGGCCTACTACTAATCTGCCGGATGATGCATTTTTGTTGCTCACCTTATGGCGAGCATAATACCATTTAATCCTCGTTTTAGTTAATGCGAATGTTTCCACTTGCATCCTGATATAACTTATTTTTCAATTTGTCAAATGCTTCAGAATTTTGGAACGCATAGTATTCGATTATTTTATAACTCAGCACAAGCCGCTTGTATTGTTCTTTTATTTCCGCCGATTCCCAGTAAGAATTTTCGTCTAAGCCAGACTTGCGAACCAGATTTTCATGTATGCTTACCATATCCCCGGGCTCCGATTTCAATGCTTCTTTAACATTACTGATTTCTTTTTCTATGTCCTGATCTGTAACAACAAGACCTAGTTCATCAGCATGAACAACTAACAATTCTTCAATAATTAGTCTTTTAATGATATCTTCATCAGTGAGATTGAAATCGGATTCACTTGTTTTTTCCATAAATTCTAAGTTGGCTTTTAAGTTTACAAATTGATTTCTTGTTATATGGATATTTTTATCTGGAATTTCAGCAACAATAAATTCCCCATCCGTTTTACTTATATCCGTTTTGTTAATAATCTCATCAAAGAAATTTTTTATTTTCCCGTTGCTATTGTTACCTGCATATATGACAGAAACACTAACAAATAAAAACAACACTAGTATTATACTTATAATTTTAGTTTTTTTCATAGTTACCTCCTCCTTGTAAAACTATAGATACAATTTCATCCATGTGGCTCCACATACTCCAAATATTTCAATATCCCTGCTCTAAGATTACGCTAGTATCTATTTTAATTCAATACAAAAGAGGATTTTAATCCCAATAATATTTGATTTACAAGAGGTTAAGTCCAAAGATGTCGAAGAATTCATTTCTAATGTAGGTACGTTACTTGTCCCCCCAACTCGCTCTATTCCTGATATCTCACATCCGCCGATATTTTTGATCAAACATTAAAAAAAGCAACCCGCTTTGCTTCTCAGCATGGGATTGCTTTATGTGGATTTGCTTCCTATTATAAATTAATTTTATTAATTAATGGCTCAACACTACAATCAGTGCTTGACAAATGAATGGATAACTAAAACTGGAAAAACATCTGCCAATCCTGTACGGTTGAAAGTCCTACCAACAACAAAAGAGGAATAGACCGATGCAGAATCCGTATAACACAACGACGGAAGATATTTTCCAGATACGGAAAGGACCCCTGTCTCTAACGGTCACCGCTGACCTTTAGAGGCTGCTTTTTACATATTCACGATTCTAATGGACATCCGCGACCATTAGAAGGGCGGTATCCCCACAATCTCCCCCTTTTCAGCCTGTAAGGGACATCCGTGACTAAACTTGCCCCACTATGCTTCCAGAAAAATGGGATTTCATATTAGCTCCATATGAGCGTTGTTCAAGAGCGGAAAATATACTATTTTAC
>NZ_JAGGLB010000062.1 GCF_017874215.1 Paenibacillus eucommiae | reverse complement strand
ATACTCCTAAATATCTGAACCGGATTTTCCCATATCCATTATTTGTAAATCGATGTGAGCTTTAATGCATGCTTAATGTGTTTTTCATCGTTAAAAGCACTGGATCCTCTCCTTATTCTTCATTTAACGATGAAAAACATCGCCCAAGTGCATCGCACGCTCAAAAGGACTGCCCATAGAGGCTGCTTCCTGAGGGAAGGGGATAGTGGCGATAGGGAAATCTGTGTTTCCTTTCTGATTCCCTTGGTGAATGAACAGTCACACCGATCACTTCATCACTGTAAAGCTGCACCATACGACTACTCCCTTTCACTCCAGGCATCCTAAAACTTATACTTTCTGGCTAATAAGTTCATAAAAAAGATCCTTTGACGGGGGGGCAAAGGATCTTTTCGTAATGACGAAGATTTCTAGTTGCGAACCTCCAGCATACGGACAATGGCCGACGCGGCTTCCGCACGGGTGGACATCGTTTGCGGCGCGAATTTGCCGTCCCGGATATCCCCGTGCCTGATAATACCGGTATCCTCGGCTTTGGAAACAGCCGGCTTTGCCCATTTCGGAATGTCCGCATCGTCGGAGAAGCTGGTGTTCGGCACATTGCTCGCCATAGAGAGGCCAGACGCGCGAATAACCATCACAATCATTTCCGCGTGGGTAATATTCGCATCGGGCCGGAACGTACCGTCTTCATACCCTTGGATAATTCCGAGCGCTACCGCCTGCTGCACTGCCTTCACCGCCCAGGCTCCGACTTTATCCTTATCTTTGAAGACGAGCGGCTTTCCTTCCTCCCCTGGGGGCAACCCTCTGACGATCATGCTGGCAAACTCGGCTCGGGTAACGTTCCCTTCAGGCCGAAACGTGCCGTCCGGATAACCGAAAACAATGCCGAGCGCCACCGCTTTAGAGATTTCCGAGCCCAACTTATGCCCTGCAGTGTCCGTCAGGCTCACCGCCTCCATCTGCGGAGAAGGAGGTTTGTTTGCAGGATCAGGAGAATTGTTTTCAGGAGCAGGAGACTTGTCGTCTATTGCGGCGGATACGGTCACGGCGCACTGTTTGTAGTATCCTCCATCCTCTGACGTTGCCGTGATCATAGCCGTGCCTGGCCCAATGCCCGTGACTTTACCTGTAACGTCCACTTTGGCAATGCGATCGTCACTGCTCGACCACGTGATTTCTTGATAGGAAGCATTGCCCGGGACAATTGTCGCCTGCAATGTCTCGCTTTTCCCGGCATCCAATTTGAGCGCTGGTTTATTCAGGTTTACTCCGTTAACGTGTACCATGCCTATGGCATACAATTTGTTGTCGCCAGATCCAATATATACCGCTCCGTCAGGACCAACCGCCGATGCGGCGACGATCTGGCCATTGGTTCTGAACTCCCATTTCTTCGTTCCGTTCGATTTAATCGCATAGAGCTTCATATCGGCTGATCCTACATAGATGATGCCGTCTGCACCGACTGCAGGCGTGGTTACTACAATGCCACCCGTATCGAATTTCCATTTCTTCGTTCCGTCGGGCTTGATTGCATAAATGCCTGAGTCGCCAGAGCCGACATAAATGGTGCCGTCCGAACCGATCGTAGGCGATGAATAGGCAGTGCCCCCATAAAGCTTTTTATCCAAGGGATATTCCCATTTCTTCATTCCATTCGGCTTGATCGCATACAGCCTCTCTGCACCTGACGCGATATAGACGGTACCGTCTGTCCCGATCGCCGGCGAGGTTTTCACTTCATCGATTGTTGTAAACTCCCATTTCTTCGTTCCGTTCGGATTGATCGCATAGAGCTTCTTATCGCGGGAACCGACGTAGATCGTGCCGTTAGAATCGATTGGCGGGTTTGCCACTCATTCCGCCGCCTGTTACGAACTCCCATTTCTTCGTTCCGTCCGGTTTAAGCGCATAGAGCTTTCCATCCTCACATTCAACATAGACGGTACCGTCTTCACCAATAGCCACTGTGGAGTATATGGCACCTCCTGCTTCGAACGTCCACTTCAGCTTTCCGTCAGGAGTGATTGCATACAGATTGACGCCCGAGCCGACATACACGGTGCCGTCTGCGCTAATTGCCGGCGAGGAGTAGACGGCAGCTTCCGTTGGGAACTCCCACTTCTTCTTCCCCTTTTTATCGACTGCATAGAGCTTCCCGTCTGTAGATCCAACGTAAACAGTGCCGTCTGCACTGACTGCGGGCGAAGAAGAGTTGATCTTCCCCCCTGTTTCAAACGCCCACCGCTCTACGCCGTTTGAACTTGGCAGATTTAGGCTTATGATAATGTTCGGGTTGACCTCTATTTTTAAATCCGGATTTAACTGAAGATCCAGCGCCTTAGCGGATTGAAGCGGATGGAGACAAGCCAGCAGCAAGACAGCAGAGATAACAGAGATAGCAGCATAAAGCGATTTCTTATTAAACATAGTGAAGCCCCCTTTCTGACTATTCTAAAGCAGCGAGCGCTTCAAAAGCGTTTCTCTCATCCGTTACCCGTTTTTGAAACGCTTTTGAAGCGCTTATCCTGTTATGCTCTTTTATGATAAATCGATCAAAAACCTTGGAGGAAGATAATTGATGAAGAAGACACGCGTTATTCTATTGCTCGTTATCACCGCCATGCTCTCGCTTTCGGCCGGGGCGTTCGCCGCCAGCAATCTCACCGAGATCAAAGCATACCTCAACTCAGGGATCAAGTTCCGTCTGGACGGTAAGCCTTGGCGCCCTCTCGACGACCAAGGCAAGGATGTGCTGCCGATCACGTATAACGGAACGACCTATTTGCCCCTTCGGGTAGTTGCTAACGCCTTTGACATTCCAATCACATGGGATGGCTCCACGCAAACCGTCGGAATGCGCGAGAGCAGCAACCTTACGTTGTATTCCAAAGAAGTGAAAGTAGATAATTGGAGCGAGAAGTTTTACGATGTGATTGACAAAAAGCAACTTGTTTTCGGAAATCATCAGTACGACGGAGCCTACGCCTTTACGGCGGAAAACGCGGGGTTAGGTTGGTATGAGGGATCGCCAAACCTGAAATTTAACTTTGGAACAAAATACAATACTTTGCATTTGATTCTATACTCCCCCTCGTCGATGAAGATCAGAATACTGAACGGCAGCAATCAGCAATTGACGGAAGAGATCAGTCTCGAGGCCGATAAGGTTACGGAGCTGGATGTAAACCTGCAAAGCAGCCAATATGCTGTTGTATCAGCTTATGATGCCGCTAATCAAGCAGAAAAGCCACTTCTCTATGTTTTGAAGGACAGCTACGTTACAACGGCAGCCACTCCGGCTTCGCAGTAGTACTGACAGCAGCCCTCGCCTCTGTCCGCGCAGGCGAACACTCAGGGGTTCGGCCGCGGAATCATGCAAAAAAACGCAATCCCGAAGATTGCGTTTTTTTGTTTGGAGCATGTCCGAATAACTCCAACTATACATACAGTAATTTACTAGATTTTATTAAAAAAAGAAAAATTAAACGAAGAATGGACAAAACAAAAACGAAAATCATGAAGAACGTTGAGAGCTTTGCAAGTCCTCAGATCTGCTCATTATTACAACTCCTTTCTTTTTTAAATAAATAGGAAAGGGCAACTTACAATCTCAACTTTCACAGAACCAAAATCGGTTGATAATTTCCGGTCTAATACTTTATTTTCATCTGACAACGTAATTGAGATTTAGTGAACATTTAACGAAGAACGCTTCGCTGCGTGGAAGCGGTCAATTTTTGCAATATCTGGGGGAATGCAAAGCATCTGAACTATGGGGTATGGATATATCAGAAAACCAAATCGAAAAGACAAAGCGAAGACGTCTGCCTGTAGACGTGCTGACGTCTTGTGCGTGTCTATAAATTGCAATACTCAAACTCGTTGTCGAGCGCGTCGAAACTAATCTCCTGTTTTAACACTTGTTTTAATTCATCGTGTGATATTAACCCTTCCAGTGGCAACTCGCGCCCAGTTGAGGTCGTTTCTATGTACTCAAAAACATCTCTACCATATATTTCTTCCAACTTTTCAACTTGACTATGCTTCAAATACTTTCGGTGTGTTCTTAATATGTTGGCAGAATTGACTTTCAAATCGCCACTTGCTGTATTGGAATACTTCATATTCGTTAAATCTTCAAGCAAGTCCCGAAAAATAAAATCCTGTAAATTTTTCGCCAAAACAACAGCGGTAATATCATCGTGATAAATCAACGTAATAGGTACATCCTCACCGTTTTGTTTATCAAATTGGAACACATACAAATCTCCGCTTTTTTGTCGACCAAATGGAACAAACTGAAACTCTGGTTTCGTCTGACGATAATCGTCAGGGTCTTTGAATGCTTGAATTTCTTCAACGATTCTGCTCCATTTTAGCAACTCAAAGTCAAAGCCGAAAAACAGCATAGGCGGGTTTTGGGCTAATTTGGCATAATACTTTTCGTACCAATCCTGCCCATATTCTCCGCCCGAATCCAACATACCGTCTAAATACAACTGTCTATATAGTTTCGGGTATGTAAAATTGTACTTATCTTCAATTTGCTCTAATTCGTTCATACTATCCTCCCAAAACCACGCTATTTGCTATCAGTATAGCAAACGCGAACTTGTTATTAAATACCACAGAAAAACATTGTGCCGATTGGCATGGAAAGGAGCGCGACCGTGGCTATCTATCATCACAGTATCAAAATCGTCAGCCGCGGCTTCCTCATTGGTTACATTGGTCGGTTTTGGGGCTATCAATCCATCTTCGGGCAGGCATGTGTACTCGGCATAACAACCAAAACGCATCCCAGTTAATGCATAAACCTGATCACCATTCTTAGCATGGGAAGCCATAACAAGATAGAGCTTTGGATATCGGATAGGCATTTGCTTCAAAGCTCCAATAAAAGTTCCATCGCTTCTTTTTCTTTCCGGGCGATATGCAGCAATAGTTCGGATGCTTGTTTTAGATCATCCATATGTCCTGTCCTTCCCGCTTTGTCTATACAAGTAGAAACTTCGTTCCATAATGAAGCAATTTCCGTGAACAATAAGTGAGCTCGCTCCATTTTTGCATCGCCGCATATTTCCATGCTTTCCATGAGAAAGTCCCTGTATAAATTGCGGAAAAGCGAGCCCCCTGTGCCCCCTTTTTCCATCAGTAATGCTGTCAAACATAAATCATGGGCCATGTTTTGGCTTCGGGAAGGCCACTTGAGTATTTCGGCACTCATTTTTTCGATCCCTTTTAATCCAAGGTTGCGAATGGGCGGGTTCAAATAATGATAGGCGTTGCTTGAAATGGACGCTCGAATGACAGGAGCCAGTGGCGGAAAATCGGTTGTTTTTTCGATTGTGTAGGAGAGATTTTTGGAACTCATGGGTCCCTTTTCATTTCTAGCCAGTGCCAACGTCTCCAAGCGTGTTCTGACCACGCCTCCCTGTTGGGATGTATCCGTCATATAAGCGTATTCGTCATCGTATCCATACATGGCGACATAATGTGCTGCAAAATGAATTTTATTAGTAAAATAATCCAAGTGATAACAATCTAATTTCAAACCTGTGGGAACACCGCGATCAATGTTGACTTTGATATTGCTCCATGCTTTCGTCACAGAGGCGGTTTCCTGCATCGTGAGGGTCAGGTTTAGACGGGACGCAATGCGGGCTGTCAGTTCATCCGGTTTACTCCTACCTCCGATAAACGGAAAATCCATCCCCTTCATATCCCAGTAGATAAACCCCAAACCTTCTCCGATCCCGAACAAAATAGGTTCAGACAACCGAATACCGGCATGGGAAAGCAGATTGCCCATTGCCGTCGTCTCACAATGCTCCCCCGTGAACGGAGTAAAACGTTCTATGATCATAGGGTGGCGCCTCCTTCCAACTTGCTTATCAACTGAGAGATAAATTGCAGTTCTGTTTCAATAAGACTCATTGGGTGAAGAAACAAAGCCCACACGTGCAGCGGCAACTTCTCTCCTCCTTGAGCTTCATATTTCCCCCTGATGTGCAGTAACGTTTCTCGTAAAAATTCATCCCGTTTCTTTAACGCTTCCATAGCCTCATTTTTGTGAATTAATGGTAAAGCTGCAATTCCAAGATCGAAGCGGCTGTCCCTCTCCCGTGTGGAAGATAAGCAATCGATGATTTCAATGCGCAACAATTGGATTCCCTTTTCCGTGATCGCAAATTTGACAGGTAAGGGGCCTTTACCGAATTTATCGGTGGGGCTGTCTGATTGAATCAACCGCTTCTCTTTCAGCTTCTGCAAGCCGGCATAAATGGAAGTGGTGCCAATCTTAGCCCATTCCCTGTATCCTCTTTGCTCTATCAGCTTATTAATTTCATACCCAGACGTTTGTTTAGACTCCGCGATGATTTGTAGTAGCACCAATTCCACGTCGGAAAGCTGTTTCACAAGTACCATCCTTCCAAACCAGTAGTTATATTTCACATCTATAATATAACAGTAGTGTAATAAAGAGTAAAGCGGGATTTCTTATTGACTGGAATTTCAATAGAGGAACTAAAAAATTAGCTCAAGCCCACTAACATACAGCTGTCAGGGATATCCTCCTTGGCAGCTTTCTCTTGTTACTGCTCGTTATTTTTAGTGTACTCGAATACCAATTTCACCGAAAATTATATCGGATTTTACCGCAGCATGTTTTTATTAATTAAGACACCGTGAATTAAAACAGAAAAAACCTTGGTATACAAGGTTTTTTCAAGTATGGAGCCTAGCGGGATCAAACCACTGACCTCATCACTGCCAGTAGAGCATTCTCCCATTATGGGGTATTACTGTACTCGAAAATTCATGAAATAATTAACATAACTTTGATTCATTTATTCTTCATGAATACTTACATTTACATTCGTATTATTCGCTGCTGGAGTGTTGGCTGTAAAGAGTACATTCGAATCGCTGAGAGTTACGTTCCATCCCGTAATCGTAGTGCCGAATGCTGCTGCAATTTTCGTTGCTACACTTGCAGTTGTCTCTGTTCCTGTTAGTGTTATATTTACAGTCACAGATGTCGTTCCATCTGTGAACGTAACCTGGATCGTTCCTGCTGCTGTTGCACCAGTAGTTATCGTTAGTGCTGCAACTTGCTCGACACCCGCAGTTGTTGCAGTCCCTGCTGTAATAATTGTACCACTCGGCGTACCTATCCCAGTTGCCACTTCCTCTACCGTTGCAGCAACACTTGCATTATTCGCTGCTGGTGTTTGCGCTGTGAACTGGACATTCGTACCATTTGCCGTTACATTCCAGCCGATAATCGATGAACCGAATGCCGTAGCAATTTTTGTCGCTACATCACTGGCTGTTTCTGTTCCCGCAATGGAAACATTTTTAGACACAGGCGTCGTTCCATCTGTGAATTTTACATAAATCGTTCCTGCCTCTGTTGCTCCGTTAGCAATCGCTAACGTTGCGACTTGCGCAATACCCGCAGTTATTTCAGAGCCTGAAGTAGTGATCGTACTATCTGGCATTCCTATTCCTGTCGTCGTTCCCGATAACCTTGCTCCGGCCTTCGTATTATTCGCTGCTGGACTATTGGCTGTAAAGACTACACTTGTATGGCTTGCGGATACATTCCAGCCTGGAATAGATGTGCCGAATGCTGTAGCAATTTTTGCCGCCAGCTGAGCACCTGTTTCTGGGAAATCCAACATCATTACATTTACAGACACAGATGTTACCCCATCTGTAAACGTCACACCAATCGGTCCACCGCTTGATTCAGAATTGGGAAGTAGCAATGTTACAACCTGTGCCGTGCTTGTGCCTAAATTTCCGGGGATAGTAATTGTACTGGTTGGAGCTCCTACCCCCGATGCCTCAAATACGCTTACCGCAACACTTGCATTATTCGCCGCCGGTGTTTGCGCTGTGAACTGGACATTCGTACCGTTTGCCGTTACATTCCAGCCGATAATCGATGAGCCGAATGCCGCAGCAATTTTCGTCGCTACATCACTAGCAGTTTCTGTTCCAGCAATGGATATATTTTTAGACATGGACGTCGTTCCATCTGTGAATTTTACATAAATCGTTCCTGCCTCTGTTGCTCCGTTAGCAATCGCTAATGTTGCAACTTGCGCGATACCAGGTGTTGCAGTCCCTAAGGTAGTGATCGTACTATCTGGCATTCCTATTCCTGTCGTCGTTCCCGATAACCTTGCTCCGGCCTTCGTATTATTCGCTGCTGGACTATTGGCTGTAAAGACTACACTTGTATGGCTTGCGGATACATTCCAGCCTGGAATAGATGTGCCGAATGCTGTAGCAATTTTTGCCGCCAGCTGAGCACCTGTTTCTGGGAAATCCAACATCATTACATTTACAGACACAGATGTTACCCCATCTGTAAACGTCACACCAATCGGTCCACCGCTTGATTCAGAATTGGGAAGTAGCAATATTACAACCTGTGCCGTGCTTGTGCCTAAATTTCCGGGGATAGTAATTGTACTGGTTGGAGCTCCTACCCCCGATGCCTCAAATACGCTTACCGCAACACTTGCATTATTCGCCGCTGGTGTTTGCGCTGTGAACCGGACATTCGTACCGTTTGCCGTTACATTCCAGCCGATAATCGATGAGCCGAATGCCGCAGCAATTTTCGTCGCTACATCACTGGCAGTTTCTGTTCCAACAATGGATATATTTTTAGACATGGACGTCGTTCCATCTGTGAATATTACATAAATCGTTCCTGCCTCTGTTGCTCCGTTAGCAATCGCTAATGTTGCAACCTGCGCGATACCTGTAGGTGTTGGTGCACCTGGGGTAGTAATCGTACTAATTGACGCTCCCACTCCTGTCGTGACACCTTCTACTATAGCTGTAACATTCGTATTATTCGCTGCTGGAGCGCTAGCTGTAAAGTGTACATTTGTGCCACTTACAGTGACGTTCCAACCCGTAATCGTTGTACCGAATGCTGCAGCAATTTTCATAGCTACACTACCAGCTGTCTCTGTTCCTGTTAGTATTACATTTACAGCCACAGGCGTGGTTCCATCAGTGAACGTCACACGAATCGTTCCTGCCTCTGTTGCACCAGTAGTTATCGTTAATGTTGCAACTTGCGCGACACCCGCGGTTGCTACACTCCCTTCTGTAGTGATAGATGTCATTCCAATCACACCTGTAGGAGTTGGCAACGATGGAGTTGGAGTTGGAGTTGGTGTCGGTGCCAGTGTCGGTGTTGGCGATGACGATGGTATTGGCGTTAGTGTTGGAGTTTCATTGCCATCGTTTCCTTTTCCGTTAGGAACAGACTCTGATGTGTCGCCATTATTTACAGGTGGCTTCTCTAATATTGAGCTTTTGGTATTGTCCAGCATCACAGCGGCCTCTGCGCGAGTAATGTTTGCTTCCGGTTTGAACATACGGTCTGCATACCCTGTAACAATGTTTTTGGATGCTGCCGCGCCTATTGCGCCTTTGCTCCATAATGCCATTTCCGAAGCGTCTTTAAATACATCAGCCGCCCTTTCATCATTAGATAAATTAAACAGGTGCGCTACAACAACTGCTGCTTCTTGGCGGCTTAGGGGTTTGGAACTGCGAATTGTCTGATCTTCATAGCCATGTATGTAACCTGCTTTCACGGCTTTCTGCACTTCTATATACTCCCAATCAGAGGCTATCAAATCAGTGAAGCTTATGCTAGTAGTATTATTGAATTGAAACAAGCGGTTAACTAGAACGATGAACTCCCCACGTGTAATAATGTTGTTTGGTTTGATGGAACCGTCTGCATATCCCTTAATTAAACCTTGGGAGATCCAGCTTCTTAATTGTTTTTCCGCCCAGTGTCCTTCAATATCCGAATGAATCGTTTGACCATATACAACTCCGATTGAGCTGAACATCAAACATATCATCATAACGATCGGCAGTACCTTACGGGTACATTTTCTAGAAATCATTTGTAACCTCCACTTCAGACTAGTTATTCTGTGTTGCTCAAAACAGGAGTTAATGTTCTTTCTCATTCTCATTAAACCTATGCCTTTCCTACCACTTCTTAAGAACTAGATTTTGCTTCTATTCCTTTATCGGTTATTCTTCACAATTTATTAATATAAGGTTATGATTTCTTTTATTGTTATTTTTGACCAAGGGGATATTTCCCACTGCAGAATAGTTAAACTATCTGATTCAACTGGTTTCCTTCTCCAAGTTTTGCGGCATTCGCTGCAGATTTCAACATCAAAGTAGACGTGCCAACCTGATTGTTGCCCACTCCTTTCTTGCCTTGCCGTGCTTTGCGAATATTCACGAGCTCTTGACGACATCCACGTCGGACATGTCAAAAATGGCTTTCAAAAGCAAACATTTAAACATCCGCAAAGCGTCAATAGCTTTGTGCCCATTATCTAGACGGTAATTTGCTCTCAATTCGTCGTACACGAAAGAGAAGTCTACTCGCTCGTTTAACTGGCGCAGCATATTCTCTTTCGGTACTCACCGAAAACGAGAATTGGGGCTGGAACAAGGGGCTTCAGTCCTTTAGTTGTGTCCTCTGTATCAATGTACAACAAAAAAGCACCGCTCCCTTAAAATTCGGGATACAGTACCTTTTGAGGTCACATGGACTATTTCAGTGGCCTCCCGAGATCGCAGACTTTTTTTATTTAATGTCTAGGGGAGTCCCCCCTCATCTACCCAGCACGGCACTCTCCCGCAGCGGGTAGTTCTACTATGTCCGGCGCATATATGCACGCACCGTGATCGGTGCAAAAATCAACACAATGACAGCAGCGCCAATGAGGGAAATGGCGAAATCCCAGCCGATGGTCCCATAGTTGGCAAGATCCCGGACAGCAGTGACGAGGTGCGAGATTGGATTGATGTTAACAAACCACTGGAGCCAGTTGGGCATAGTATTGACCGGCACGAATGCGTTGGAAAGGAACGTGAGTGGAAACAGCACAATCATCGATATCCCCTGCACGCTTGAGGCTGTACGGGCAATCACACCGAAGAAGGCGAAGATCCAGCTGATTGCCCAGGAGCAGACGATCACAAGAACCGCGGCGATAGCGACGTGATCCAAGCCTCCGTCAGGCCGATAACCCATAATATATCCCATGGTAAAAGTGAGCACGGTCGCAATCGTATACCGGATAGTATCTGCCAGCAGTGCTCCCGCCAACGGTGCAATGCGCGCGATAGGCAGTGACTTGAATCTGTCAAAAACACCTTTATCCATATCCTCACGCAATTGGACACCAGTTACGATTGAGGTCGTGATTACGGTCTGCACGAGAATGCCCGGAATAATGACGGGCAAATAGCTTACCACGTCACCAGAGATGGCCCCGCCAAAAATGTAGGTAAACATCAGGGTGAAGATGATAGGCTGAAGCGTGACGTCGAACAATTGCTCGGGTGTCCGCCGAATCTTCAGCAGCCCCCGATAGGCCATCGTCAAGGAGTGGCGTATTGTCTGTCCGAAGCTCGTGTAATTTTTTAGTGGCCGATCAGAACCAGACCTAATTGAAGCATTGCTCATACTCTTGCCTCCTCCACTCTGTTCGATTCAGTGAACTCCAGCGAATCGTTCTCCTTCACACCATGGCCCGTGATGGTTAGAAATACTTCGTCGAGGGTTGGTTTCTGCACACTCAACTCCGTCAAGTGAATCCCCGCCGTGCGCAGGGCAACAAGCAGGTCGGTGACCAGGTCAGCATCCGCTAGCGATGCGGTAATCTTTCCGGCTTCCGGCGATACAGCAGCCTTAACCTTGAGCACCTGTTCAACAGTCCGGCGGGCGTTATCGATGTCCTGTGGATTCAGGACTCTTAATTGCAACGACGAGGTACCGACTGACGCCTTTAGTTCATCCACGGTGCCCTCGGCGACGACTCGGCCAACATCAATAAACCGCGACCCGGTCCGCCAGTTGATCGGCCTCTTCAAGATACTGTGTCGTTAGCAGTACGGTCGACCCCGACTTCACCAATCGACGGATCGTATCCCACATCTGTACACGCGTGCGCGGGTCCAGTCCGGTGGTCGGTTCGTCCAGAAAGATGAGCGGTGGCTGCGCAATAAGGCTTGCCGCCAGATCCAGCCGGCGACGCATGCCGCCGGAGAAATTTTTCAATGGCCTTTTTGCAGCCTCTGACAAACCAAATTCCTCAAGCAGTTCCTTTGCCTTACGCCGCGACTCTGCGCGCCCCAGCCCCAGCAGCCGGGAGAAGATGATCAGATTCTCGGTAGCGCTGAGCGACTCATCGACTGATGCGTACTGACCGGTCACTCCGATCAATTGACGGACAATCTGCGATTCCTTCACCACATCGTGCCCGAAGATTTTCGCCGAACCGGCGTCCGGTCGAAGTAAGGTCGCCAGCATTCGGATCGTCGTAGTCTTGCCTGCCCCATTCGGACCAAGCACGCCGTAAATTGTACCGGCACGTACGTTCAAATTCACACCATCTACCGCACGATTGTCGCCAAAAGTTTTGACAAGTCCGCGCGCTTCAACGGCCCATTCACCTTTGTATTGCTCCATTTCTTCTTTGTATACACGAACCAATGAGATTCCTCCTAATGAACTGAATACAAGGATAGTAACTCACGTATTTAAACTGAATATAAACAACAACGGGATGAGCCATTATTTAACAAATAAATACTCAGAGTGAGCTGCAGGACGCTCAAATCTTGCTTGATGAAACCAGAAAATTTATGGTAAAAGAAAACTGAAAGGAAGATCGATTCTAGATGCATGTCATACGAGGCTAAAACATGGTATCTGCATTATTGTATTGCGAAGCTGATTGAGGGGTATTCGCATTATCCTACCTGAGAGAACAGGTGCAAGGCTGATCTAACCTCTCCTTCCTCTCACTGTTTACTTTTTCTAAAAACGAAAAATCCATCTGCTGCCAGTACAATAGCCCATATATAAATCACAAAAATTCCAGAGTTCTCCTCATACCAGCCTATTTTTCCTTCTTTTATGTTCGCGACCATACTATTTAAAAAGGAAAAAGTATTTATCTCCGTTTTAATTAAAAGAATTATAATGAAATGAACACTTAAAAACCAAGTTAAATGCTTTAAAAAATCCTTTTTATTTCCACTAAATATCCCCATATCCTTCAACACCTTTTTATTCATTTATTCAATTTATTGTTCTCAAAGTAATCCATCATTTTGTTTATATAATCCATGAAGGTTTTATCCATTCCCAACACTTTGCTTGAGGTATCGTCTGCTGGCGTAATCATTTCCCAGTATTTATTCATTAACATCTCGTCCCCTTCAAAAAGCAGCATACTGTAATCATGTATTTTTTGAGCGTATTTTTGCTGTGTTTTACTGTAGGGGGATACATGCATATTTTCACGAATTTCTACGATCAAATCGATGATTTCATCTAATCTTGCATCATTACTCCCGATAATAGGAAGATTATTTAATATTTCTAATTCCCGGTGAGTTAGGTTATCTTCCTCAAATGTGGCTTTTATAACTCCGTTATCCATAGAGCGGCTTTCTAGATTGTCGATAACTTCCAGAACTTTATTTGTATCGATACCTGACTTTATTTGTACATACTGCATGGTTGATTTTAAGTAGAAAATTTCTCTATCCAGCTTTTCTTTTCTTTCTTCTAATAGTCGTAATTGATCTCCCAGGGATCGGAATAAATCATCATCATTAAAGCTATCGGTCGACTTAAAAAATTCAACAATTTGAATAATCGAGTATCCAATGGATTTTAACAACAAAATTTGTTGAAGTTTTATATAATCTTTTTCGCTATAATATCTGTATGTGTTAATTCTTTCAGGTACTAGAATCCCTATTTCCTCATAATAATACAAGGTTCTTTTTGAAATATTAGCTAATCTAGCTGCCTCACCGATTTTCATCACTTATTTATCCTACCTCCTAGTTATCACTATAAATCATTACGTATACGTTATAGTCAAGATCAAAATCTTGAGCATGAGATTCCAAAAAACAAAATCACCTTACATCACATTTTAACACGCAACTCAGGCACAGATTAAACAGATCAAAAAAAACCACTCTCATCACTATTACGATGGCAGTGGTTTCTACTTCCTTACCTTTAAACTTTGCATAACAAATTAGTATTGTTAAATATCTTTGGCGATATGCGGCTTGCTATAATGGCTAACTCCTCCGGATCCAACAAGTACACATCCTCCTGTGTTGAAGATGAGCAATTTACTTGAGCCGTTGTTAAGCAGCACTGTCACTTTGGCATGATTTGCTGTTGCGATATAAATGATATAGCCACTTCTGGACACAACTGTTCTCCAATTTTTATCGAATTCGGATCTTGCTACTCTATTGGAATAGACCTGATTTTCCAGCCGTTTTGCTTGTGCTTTTTTCATAGCCACTCCCCCTCCTTTCTTTCGACTAAGCTGCTACCTTATATTTTATTCGTGAGTCAGGCATGGGATTGGACAACTTTGCTGGATCTCCCCCTATTTCTCATCATGCATAAATGTTCATGAATATCCCCATAGTAAGGATGAGCGAATTGCAGGAGGTGACACTATGGCAGGCAGAAACAATAAACCGGACAACGATGGACCAGCAAGCAATCCCGGCCGGCTGGATCAGTTTGGAGATAAGCTCTCCTCCCAGAACGAGGAAGAGTTTCGTTCGGCTATTGATCTAAGCAAAGGTTTGAAAGTAGACTGTGAAGTCGAAGAAGAAAACAATCAGTAATCAAAAAACGGAAGCATTTCCGGCCTATAAACACTAGTTAGCGTTCTGCTTACAAAAAAAGGACTCTCCTGAGGTCTAAACAACCTAAGGAAAGTCCATTCTTTATGATTGCTATTTAGCTTAATTACTCCTCCGAAATATGAAAACGATCGCAAATAGTTCTGGATGTCTTCTTTTGGAGTCTCAAGCAAAACTGAACGTTCTCTTTCTATATATTACTATACATTATGCAGCTTAAAGTGAGGTTTCTTCACTCCATCTTGTTTCCTAATTCATAACTATAATTGTAGTTCGTTAGAATTTCTGAGAATGTTTCTATATCAATCTTCAGTGTTTCTATTATAGTGTCAAGTTCATAGTGCAAATCATTATGTTGCTTCCAAAAATCCTCCTTGATGCTTACAACTGCATTTAGCAAGTCACCTACAAATAACTCCCCTGAAGTAAACGGATTCTTAGCAAGTCTGTATAAAACAATTGGTACTAAGTATTCAAGAGAAATATGCTGAAGAATCATTAACCTAAAATCTTCATTAGTCCAAAGTTTCAATGGTAACTTTCTTAATTCATGTGCTTTAAGCATTAGCCTTGTTGAATGATCCGGGGCATTTCCCCAATCATTTTTCTCAAGTTCATTTAGACTCTTACTGATATCAATATCCTTAAACTTCATAAAAAACCTCCTCATTCGTCGATAGAGTCCCTGTTCAGTCAACAATCAAGTCGATATCCTCAATTTCCTCAATAGCAATAATTTCAATGTCGTTACAATAAAACTTCAGTCCCTCTTCGTACTCATAGTCTCTAACAAGATACTTTACTGAATCCCAACCTCTATCTGAAATATCCAAAATTTCAAAACCACTTAATTGAATTGCAGTTCCTCCTGCAGACAATTGAAGGCTGCCTAATTTCTTAAAACGAATTGTGACCTTAAATTTCTTGAGTTTATCCTTTGGTATTAAAATGAAGCTAATATCCAATATTGAATAATTATGCTCATCAAACAAAGAAATGGTATCTATTTCAATGGAATATTTAAAGTCTATAATAAATTTGAAATCACCAAATTGAAAATCAGCGACCTTTTCAGTAATTAATCTTAACTTCTTGATACCTGACATAACAGTTCCTCCCCAAAATATTCAAACAAGATGTGGACAAAAAAATAGATGAACCCAACCCTATTGATTAATCTAAAAGCTTATTTCAACTACTCTCTTTCCCTACCTTCAAATAGAATACCTGCCATGGGCGACCAAAAAAGATGCATAAGTACATCTTTTTTGGACCTAAATGAAGCCGATAAAGTAAATTCCTGCGAACTCTTACACAAAAAAAGGACTCTCCCGAAGGTCTAATCAACCTTAGGAAAATCCCTTCTTATGAATACTATTCATATAAGAAATAATTTGGCTAGCTCCTGCCATTGTGATGTCATTGAACAACAGTGCCGAGCTGTTTATACACCCGCAGGCTATTTGGCATTTTTACTGATCAGCAGAAGTCAGGCTATCAACAATAATCGGCAGCAGTGCGTCCAGCGTGATAGGATCGTTAAAGGCAGCTGAATTTTTGTCGGTGTAAAACACCCGATTATTCTTGATCGCAGGAAGTTTGTTCCACAAATCGCTTGTATACATGGGGCTTGTATCCGCTGATTCGGACGCTTCCGGAGATGTAAAGATATAGTCCCCAGCAAACTCGGGGAGCTTCTCTAGGGATATTTCCGCCCAACCAAGCTTCACATCGAATGCTGGAGGCGCATTTAGTCCAAACTCATCATATAAAATTTCTGTTCCCCGTCCATAACCTTCACCATAAATATATACACCTTTATCATACTGGCTCAGCACAGATACCGTTTGATTACCGACTGCCTTCAGAACCTGTGGTTTGGATTCGGCAATCTTCTTTTCCCAATTATCCACCCATTGCTGCGCCTTGTCTGTACGATTCATCAATTTACCGAATTCAAGCAATTGCTCTTTATAGTTTTTCTCTCCGTAATTTATCGTTACGACGGGTGCGATTTTACTGATTTCCTCCAGATTCTCTGTACCTTTAAGAGCAATAATAAGATCCGGGTCTAATGTGACAATCTTCTCGTTCGAAAAGGCACCCGGCGCCCCAATATCCTCCATATCATCAATCTTCCCTTTATAATAAGGATTTCCCATTGTCATCGTTGGTGCTCCGACCGGATTAATACCAAGCGCCATGAAATAGCCAACATAAGCATGGGTCAAAACGACGATTCTTTGCGGATTTCTAGGAACCTCGACTTCGCCATCGGCTCCTGTGTACTTTACAGTTGCTGAAGCTGCCGGAGTCTGGTTCGTCTCTGTCTGTCCATTGTTTCCACTGGCTGTTGCGTTGGAGGTTGAACCAGAATTTGCAGCAGAATTGTTGTTACTGTTCGTTGCGCCTGAGCATGCGCTAAGAAGTAGAGTAAGACTAAGCAGTAGAGTTAACGCGGTTGATTGTTTTCTGTTTCTGATCAAATGAAAAGCCCCTTTATCCGTATATTGATAATGATTATCACTACGTTTATTAATATAGCGGCTAATCTTTCTAGGAACAATGGATGATCTTAGCATACGGAATGGATTATGCTGCTTCACTTTCGGATCATGGCAAGCTTCACGGTAGCGGAGAGGGGACTGCCCGGTTTGTTTTTTGAAGATACGGCTAAAATAATACACATCCGCATAGCCGATGCTTAAGGCTATTTCCTGCAGCGCTGCTTCCGTGTTGGCAAGCAGGCTTTGGGCTCTGCTGATACGCAGGCGGATCATATACTCAATGGGACTGCATGCCGTGCGCTGCTTGAATATTCTTGACAGATGGCTGGGGCTGCAATCCAGCGTTGATGCCAGCAACTCCAGTGTCAGAGGCTCCGTATAATGATCGTGCAAATATCTGAGTGCTTGCTCCGCCGTGTCCGCCCGAATGATCCGAACATCCTGTTCGCGCAGTTGGCGAATATGCTCGTATATAAATTGATAAAACAATGTTCTCGCATGCAGCCGCTCAAGATCGCCAGGCGTGAGCCATTCTTTGGCAATCCGCTCCAGCTTCTCATACAGAGACAATGGATACAATGGAGCATAGCCGTATTGAATTTGCAAAGGATTCCCCGCAGCCATGATGCTGCGAATTTCCGGGCTTGCCGGCAGCAGAAAACCCGCTTTATACAGGATAAGATAATATTCAAAACGCTCTTGCTTGAGCTGAATATCCAGGCACATTCCCTTGCCGCCATGCAGCATAAACATGCTGTTCACGGCATACTCCATATCATCAAGCTTAATCTGTGCTGACCCGCGAACAGCAAAAAGAAACCCGTTAGCAGGCAACCGATAAGCCGGCAGCTCGTCGCCAACAGTCAGTGTTGTATGTCTGACATCCATCAGTTTAACCGAAGCAGATGTCCAAATTAGCATATGTTCGTTCAGCTTCATTCCGTCACCACCCGTGGCCACCCATGGCCGATACTTTTCGACTTCTCCCTACATATTACTGATAATAATTCTCACACACAATCATTTTTTTGTTTATCTATCCCACGCAACAAAAGCCACCTTGACAGGTGACCTATCCCTATAGCTATGAGTAACCGTAATCGTACCCTTACCCGTACCGTAATTAAATCTTTTTAACAAATTCAGATTTTAATTGCATGGCTCCAAAACCATCAATTTTGCAATCAATATCATGATCTCCGTCAATCAAGCGAATATTTTTTACTTTTGTCCCTATTTTGATAACGGATGAGCTTCCTTTTACTTTAAGGTCTTTGATTACTGTTACAGAATCGCCATCGTTCAAGACATTTCCATTTGCATCTTTGATCGTCTTATTGTCTTCACTATTTCTTTCCGCTTCTGATTCTAATGTCCACTCGTGACCACATTCCGGGCAGACAAAAAGGCCTCCAGCTTCGTATGTGTATGGTGAATTACATGTTGGGCAATTTGGTAAATTAGACATCATTTCAACTCTTCCCTTCGTTATTGTTAGTTGCGGGCCATCTACGCCAGAGCTTTCACTGCCACGAAAAAAACGGCATTTCTGCCGTTTCAGTGTGGAATATAAGATACTTCAATCTGATGACTAACGTTCGTTTATTTTGACAATTAGGCCTGAACGGCGTATGTTGAGCCTAATCTAGGATTGAATTTGAGCATTCAATTAGTTAATCCGCACATTAATATCACTAACATAATCGTCATGGACGAACACTTCAATCATTTCATTGTCCTTCATGAACTTGAAGACACCAGTGTTGAAGTCAGTACCGACTTCTTTATAGAAAATCCCCTCGTACTTATCCAAATGCGTGTGATTGAAGCAAAGCCTGTAGCCGCCCGCTTCCTCCAGTAAATAGGCACGGATTCCCTTTTCATAAAAGCCTTCTTGAACATTCAACTCACGAGACACTGAAACAATATGCAGGTCGACAAATGAAACTTCATTTAAAAGCACATTAATAATGGAGCCCTTTGTAATTTCTTCCCAGCGGCTCTGAGCTGACTGGCCCAAAACGATTTGCGTCACATTTTTTTGCTTCGTAACTTCGCATATGACCTTAACAACAGGGCGCTTCTCATTATACTTCACAATGAAGTCATCAGCCCCGAGATCTTCTGCTAATTTTTTCCACGCTGAAATGTAATGATTTTTTTCGATATCCCATTCGTCTGCTGGTTGCCGGTCAACTGTTAATACATACAGAGGACAATTAAACATTTTAGCCATTTTTCCGCCTCTGCGAATGAGCCGCTCACCGTTAGGACCATAATATACACAGACGAGTATGCATTCATCCATGCTCCCTGTCTTCATTGTTTCCGTGCCACCTCTGCCAAATAGTAACCTTAGCGTACAGATAAAGTTTGATCTTGTCAACTTACATAGAGTATAATTGTCATGGCGAATCTTTTGGACAGCAAAGAAATGCAGCTCACTTAACATGGAACGACCACAAGGACTCACTACTCCGACTCCAACTTCCTAACCGCTTAACAAGCGTTATCCTATATTTACATTAAAGAAAAAGGAGGGCATTCATTGACCTTATTGCACATTGCTATCCTGATACCGTTTCTCTCTGTCCCTCTCATCCCACTTTTGTATAAATATACACACCGAGTTCATACGGGTTGGTTCGTCATGGTTATTCCCCTCGTTTTGTTCATCTTTTTTGCCAGCTATTTTTCCTTTGAGCAACCCTTAGAACCATTTATTCATTCGGTGCCCTGGATTCCATCACTGAATATTCATTTTTCAATTTATTTGGACAGCCTTTCCTTGCTGTTTGCCTTGCTTATTACAGGTATAGGCGCTTTGGTTGTATTTTATTCCATCTTCTATATGTCAAAAGACCGGGAAAAGCTGCATCTCTTTTATGCCTACTTAATGCTTTTCATGGGAGCGATGCTTGGATCCGTTCTTTCAGACAACCTCCTAGTGTTATATGCCTTCTGGGAGCTTACAAGCGTATCCTCCTTCTTACTAATCGCATTCTGGTATCACCGCAAAAGATCTCGTTACGGAGCTCAGAAATCAATGTTCATTACAATGAGCGGCGGGTTCTCGATGCTGCTTGGCTTCATTATACTGTATGTCGCATCAGGGACATTCAGTATCCGTGAGTTAATCGCATTAGGCGACCAAGTTTCGCAGCACTCATTGTTTATTCTAGCTATGTTTCTAATACTGCTCGGCGCATTTACAAAGTCAGCACAATTCCCCTTCCATATCTGGCTGCCCGACGCGATGGAAGCCCCTACGCCTATCAGTGCTTATTTGCACTCCGCTACGATGGTTAAAGCAGGTGTATACCTTGTTGCCCGTTTAACTCCTGTATTCGGCGGTCATTATGAATGGTTCTGGACCATCACGATTATTGGACTCATTACTTTGTTAATTGGTTCATTAATGGCCATTCGACAGAGTGACCTTAAAGCTTTGCTAGCCTTCTCGACCATCAGCCAAATAGGTTTAATTATGTGTTTGCTAGGGATTGGCTCAATGGCGCTCAATGACCCGAATAGCAGCAGTTCTTTATTGTTCGCAGGTGCAACGCTAGCCGCGATCTTTCATTTAATTAACCATTCAATCTTCAAAGGCTGTCTCTTTATGATGATAGGAATTCTCGACCACGAGACAGGCACAAGGGATATACGCCGCTTGGGCGGTCTGATCCATGTCATGCCCGTCTCTTTTACTTTAACTATGATCGGTGCATTTTCCATGGCTGGTCTGCCTCCATTCAGCGGCTTCTTAAGCAAGGAAATGTTCTTTAGTGGTGTACTAACGACTTCCCGTACGATGGATAGTTGGCTCGTCTTTATTCCCATCATTGCTTGGGTTGCAAGCATATTTACTTTCATTTACTGTATGATTCTCATATTCAAGGTGTTCATAGGCCCTTACAAGCCCATACCTTTGGAGCGCAAGCCACATGAGGCGCCATTAGGCATGCTCATTTCGCCAATGATCTTAGCTGCTCTTGTCGTCATCTTATTCTTCTTCCCCAATGTAATTGCGTCATCTCTGTTAGAACCCGCTGTACAAGCTATTTTGCCGCAAGCATTCGCGAATGGTGAAGAGTGGCATGTTCATATTTCCGCATGGCATGGCTTCAATACAGAACTCTTGATGACCTTCGGAGTTGTCATTCTAGGAACACTGCTTTATAAATATTTAAACACATTCCGCAATATTTACGAAAACATCCCATTAAGATTCAGCTTGAATCAAGTGTATGATAATGGACTTGCAGGAATGGAACGCATTGCTGGCAAGATTACCAAGTTTTACATGACCGGCTCGACAACCCATTACTTGTCCTATCTATTCGCATTTTTGATTGTCATAGTCGGGGGCTCTCTATTTTTTCAAAATATCTTCATTCTTGATATTTCAAACAACGCCCCTATTGAGCCTTATGAATTTATGTTAGGTTTAACCGTAGCCGCGGCGGCCATATTCATGATTTTCACGAAATCGAGATTAATCTCGATTATTGCAGTGAGCGTAATCGGATTTATCGTTTCCTTGTTTTTCGTTATCTTCCGTGCACCAGATTTGGCCCTGACACAGCTTGTGGTTGAAACCATTTCAACCGCGCTTTTCCTGCTCTGCTTCTACTTCTTACCTAAGGTTAGCAAGTATGTGACTACCATGAAATTCCGTATTTCCAACGCCATCATTTCCATTGGAGTCGGATTAACGCTAACTTTAATTGGCTTATTGACGCAGGGGCATCATTTGTTTGATCCTATTTCCGAATATTATAAAAATTCATATAATCTTGCTGGAGCCAAAAATATGGTCAATTCGATTCTGGTTGACTTCCGCGCTTTCGATACGATGCTGGAAATTGTCGTTCTCTTCGCTGCAGGCGTAGGTATTTTCACTTTAATCAAACTCCGTCATGCAGGGAGGAAAGATCAATGAAATTCACCGATGTATTTCTCCAAACCGCGACAAAAACATTAGTGTTCATTATAATGACCTTCTCTATTTATATTCTGTTCGCAGGGCATCATAATCCTGGCGGCGGCTTTATCGGCGGGCTTATTACAGCTTCTGCCCTCGTCCTCCTGTACATTGCGTTCGATCTTCAATCCGTGCGCGATATCATTCCTTTCAATTTCAACAAGCTTGCCGCTGCAGGTGTTATTATTTCGGTTTTAACTGGTACAGCATCCTTGTTATTCAATGTTCCATTCCTGTCACAGACGTTTACCTATGTATATTTGCCCCTGCTAGGGAAGACGGAGCTTGCTTCCGCCGTCATCTTCGATTTAGGTGTATATATGACCGTGCTCGGAACGACAATGACGATAATTACGAGTATAAGTGAGGACGAAAAATAATGGAGACATTCATAACAATTATCGCCGGCATCCTATATACAGTCGGAACTTATCTCATCCTGAACAAAAACCTGCTGCGGATCATTCTGGGTATAACCATATTCTCTCATGCAACTCATCTGATGCTAATGGCTGTTAATGGATTAAAAAAAGGGGCTGCTCCGCTTCTCGGAGAAAATGCAGCCAGCTATACCGATCCTGTGCCACAGGCATTGATTCTTACCTCAATCGTTATCAGCTTCGCACTAACCGCATTTCTACTTGTGCTTGGGTATCGTACTTATGTGGAGCTAGGTACCGATAATATGAAGCAATTGAGAGGTAACTCGCATGAGTAATGTTTTGATTATGCCGATCATCATTCCCCTTCTAAGCGGAATGGTCATGATCTTCTTTCGTCGAAACGTACGTTTGCAGCAATGGCTCTCCATCATAAGCATGCTGTTTACCATAGGCATTTCCGCCTTTATCATTCATCAAATTTCAAGCAAGGGCATCCTAGTTCTCGATCTCGGCGGTTGGAAGGCTCCTTACGGTATCTCGTTAGTCGGGGATATGCTCTCGGCCTTGCTCGTATTGGTCGCAACGTTCATTTGCCTGATGTGCACCCTGTTCGCTTTCGGTTCGATGAACAAAGATCATAAGATTCACTTCGTGTATCCCTTTATTTTATTGCTGCTTTGCGGTGTGAATGGCTCCTTCCTGACAGGCGACATTTTCAACCTGTTCGTGTTTTTTGAAGTCATGCTGATCTCCTCCTACGTGCTGCTGGCTCTTGGCGGAAAAAAGCTTCAGCTCCGTGAAGCCACTAAATATGTAATTATTAACGTCATTTCATCGACGTTGTTCGTCATAGCGATTGCCTACTTATATTCAATCACCGGAACCCTCAATATGGCCCACCTTTCCGAGCGTATCGCAACAATCGGACAAGACGGTCTGCTTACGACAGTAAGCCTATTATTCTTGACAGTGTTCGGTCTTAAATCCGGGTTATTCCTGTTCTTCTGGTTGCCTGGCTCCTATAGCGCACCCCCTCCTGCGATCGCAGCTTTGTTCGCAGCCCTACTTACGAAAGTCGGAATATATGCGATTATACGTACGTTTACACTGATTTTCTATCATCAGCCGGAGATTACGCATACCATCATCCTCTGTATGGCGGGTATCACAATGGTACTGGGCGCACTAGGCGCTATCTCGCATTGGGAGATCAGAAAAATTCTGGCCTACAACGTAATCATAGCCGTTGGTTTTATCCTCTTCGGCGTTGGGATGGCAACCTTAGACTCACTGACAGGCGCCCTATTTTATTTGATTAACGATATGCTCGCAAAGGCTCTTGTTTTCATTCTTGGCGGAGCGATTATCTCCATATTTGGATCAGACAAGCTTAGGAATTTCAGCGGCTTGCTGCTCTTCTCCCCGTGGCTTGGATGGTTGTTTTTTATAGCTGCGCTTGCCCTTGCCGGTGTCCCGCCGCTCAGCGGTTTTGTCGGTAAAGTTATCATTCTCAAGGGGGGCATTACTGAAGGCCATCTGCTCATGTCAGTAATCGGGATTATTTCGAGCCTCTTAGTGCTCTACTCCGTAATAAAAATCTTTATTCACAGCTTCTGGGGAGAGACCCTGCTAAGTGAAGGGGATCAGAAAGCGACCGGTACCAGCGCCTTACTGCCAGGCTACATTCTAGTCGCATCAATTCTTGCAATGGGATTAGGAGCAGAGTGGGTACTCACCTATGTGGAGCAGGCAGCTCAGGTTATGACTAACCCATCAATCTACATCGATGCCGTCTTAAAATGAATCCGTTATGGATTCAACCTAAGAAGTAAAGGATGTGACGGAAATTACAACTCAAATCTTATTAAATTTGTTGATTGCTTTCGTGTGGATGCTTCTCAATGAATCGTGGAATGTCGTCGTCTTTGGAATAGGCTACTCGATCGGATTTATCATTATATTGTTGATGCGTCGTTTTTTCCCTGAACGATTCTACGGCAGGAAAATCATTTCAATTATTAAATTGTTCTCGCTCTTCATCATTGAGCTTTTTAAATCCAGCTTCGTGGTTTTTCTGCAAGTTACACGACCGAAGCTGAACATTCAGCCGGGTATTTTCCGTTCCGAAACCGTACTGAAAACCAACTGGGAAATTACCATGCTGACTACCTTGCTAACCTTGACACCAGGCTCCGTTGTTATGGAAATCGACCCCAAAGCGGGTGTTATGTTCATTCATGCTATGGATGTAACCGAATTCCGCAATGGTTTTATCAAAACAAAACAAAAGTTTGAAAAAGCGATTATTGAGGTGATGCGATAATGTTCGATACAATTATGCTCCTGACCATGTGCATGCTTTCAATCTCAATAGTGATCGCCTTGTATCGCGTGATTAAGGGACCTTCTATTCACGACCGTATACTGGCGCTCGATTCAATTGGATACATCGTTATTGGCATTGTTGCGGTACTCTCTATTATGCTGGATTCTCATGCCTACCTGGAAACGATACTACTGATTGGCATATTGGCTTTTCTAAGCACGGTTGCTTTAAGCAAATACATGGAAGGAGGGGTCGTAATTGAACGCAAAAGCGATGATTGAAATTGTGGTCGGGATCTTGGTTATTGCCGGTACCGTTATGACCCTGATAAGCTCTCTAGGTATTATCCGCCTTCCGGATGTGTATAATCGTGCTCATGCTTCAACGAAAAGCGCAACGCTAGGCATCCTCTGCATTTTATTAGGTGCGTTCTTATATTTTTTCTTTACACACGGAGTATCCAGTATCCGCTTATTACTCGCAATCGTATTCGTCTTCTTGACTGCCCCCGTTGCTGGACATATCATTATTCGTTCTGCCCACCGTGCAAAGGTCAAGCTTGCCGATATTAGTGTTCAGGATGATCTCCAGGACTATTTGGACACTCAGACTAATGAAGAAAATGACAAAAAACCCTCATAAAGCACATGTGGTGTGAATACATTACCCTACCACTTATGAAAGATGTCTTGTGGGACTGTTGACAAAAGCCAATTTTACGAAAAAGGACTTTTAGATTCCCAGTGTTTATGCGGGTTCTCAAACGTCAATTTCGTCAAAAAGGTAATTTGTCAACAGTCCCTTGTGCGGTCCTGTGCGTGTTCGTGAGGTAGGTGCATGGAGGGAAGGAGTGGCTCAATGCTGTCAGGTTAACGAAGGGCAGCGGACGCGAATGGGAAGCCAGTAACTGTAACGGACACCAGCGCTCCTTAGCGCCCCCCAAAAGCCCAGCTGGAATTCTAACGGACATGAGCGCCTCTTACAGCCCTAACGGAGCGTATTTTTCCCTTGTTGAGCGGGCTAAGAGTCGCTGATGTCCGTTAGATGGGCGACGGATGAAAAAAACG
>NZ_JAGGLB010000061.1 GCF_017874215.1 Paenibacillus eucommiae | reverse complement strand
AATTATGCGAAAGACAGTGGAATATCCAGCATTATTCTATGTACCGGGATGAAGCGAACTGATGCCCATGCTTTCTATGAGCATAATGGCTATGACAAAGATTCATACTGCTTTGATAAGATTATTAAAGTTGACTAATGGATAACCATTTGGCGTTCAACTAACGAAACACGTTAGTTGAACGATACAAGGAGCAGTTTGCCGCGACAGTTGCTCCTTGTTTTTATTAAGCTAACGGGCAGTAGAGCGTGGTGGCATTCTGGATAATGATATAGCTAGGAATTCCAATATATCGTAATTAAGAAAGTCTTATAAACCAAAAGCCGCTTTTAGATTAATTTCTAAAAGCGGCTTTTTTGTTTTACGCGTAATATCGCTCCAAGTAATCCTCAAACTCAATAGACGCCTGCGTTTGCGCCAGTTCATCAATCAATCGACTTCGGTCCCACAGCGTAACGCCAAGTTTGCGCGCTGTATTGGCGGCGGGCGCGGTTAAGGTGGAGTTCGTGACCACCATTGCCTCATCGCAATCATAGAACGATTTGCCCGCAAAGACTTCTTGCACAGCCGAAACTCCTATGGTTCCGCTGTACCGCTTGCATTGAACGGCGATTTTCCTTCCAGCCTTCATGATTATCAAGTCCACGCCGTCGTCGCCGCTTGCTGGCGTTAATTGCACCTTATATCCTTTGCGACGGAATACGTCCGCCAAAAAATGCTCAAATTCCACGCCTTCCATTTTGTCCACCTCGTGGATATCGGAAGCTACGAGTATGTATTCTTTGAGAATCCGCTTTTTATAAGCAGTAACCATTGATATTTGCTTCTCCGCCTCGTTTAAAACATCGATTGAGATTTTCTTGCGGTCAGGTGGGACCGATTCGGGAATTAGCTGCGGTTCGGGCATCTTCGTCTCGTTGTTGCGCCAAAAATAGATAAATATTACTAACATGAAGATGCTGGCAGATATCCAATAATTAAGCGTGCAGAACTCGCCAAAACCCTTATATAGCTGCCAACCCAAGAAGCGTTGCGATAGAGCTTCTACAGACACTAGCGCAATTTGGATAATAAACGAAACCCACCATCCCACGAAGGCAAAACTCATACCCACGCTAAGAATGCATGTAGGCAGTTTCTTGGCTAGACATTTGACGCGCTCTGAAGCGAAATTGTCCTCGTATTTTCTCAAGATGGCTTTGTTTTCATCTATTATTTTTTGAAAAGAAGTGCGGTGCTTCAGTTCTTCCGCTTTATATATGCGGTCAATCTCGCAGTCCACGCAAAACGCCACGATTTTGTTGTTCTCGATTTTCTCAAACATCTCTTCTTTATGTCTCGGACAGAGTCTTTCCATATGCTCTCCCCCTCGCTTTTCCATCTTTCAGTATATCACGTGCAGTTTTTTTCTTGTTAAAATTTGTTGGCGATTTTCTGATTAAGCTAACGGGCAGAGTAGTGCAAAAAACTAAGTAAAAGATTTTGTTTAAATATGTATATTTATTTGTTATAATGCATAAAAATACATAATTTAAATGGAGGGGTTGTATGTACATTCCTAAATCTTTTGAAGTGAAAGAAACAGATGCAATTTATGACTTTATTGAGAACAATAGCTTTGCTATCTTATTTTCTCAAAAAGGTGATAATCCACTTGCTACCCACCTCCCTTTATTATTGGATAGAGATGAGGGTTGCTTATATGGTCATATGGCAAAAGCAAATACTCATTGGGAGAACATCGAGAGTGAAGTTCTAGTTGTTTTTTCTGGACCCCATTCATATATTTCTCCATCTTGGTATGAAACGCCACACTCTGTGCCAACTTGGAATTATGTTGCTGTTCATGTTAATGGGAATCTTGAGTCTATAGAAGACAATAAAAGCTTGATGAAAATATTAGATGATTCGGTAAGTTATTTTGAATCTGGAAAACCGAATCCTTGGAATACGAGCAAAGCAGACATTAACTTCATTAGTAATCTGTCTAAAGGGATTGTTGGATTTAAAATACAAATAACTAAAATTGAGGGTATTTGGAAGTTGAGTCAGAATCATTCCAAGGTGAGACAAGAAGGTGTGATAACCGCCTTAGAATTGCGGGGAGATGACAATTCTAAACAGATTGCAAAATTAATGAGGGGAAATGTAGAGAAACAAGCATAAAAGGAAACTCTTATGTATTCAGATGATATACAAAATGAACTATTATCAGAAACCTTTGCTCATTAAGCTAACGGGACACGTTAGTTGAACGATACAAGGAGCAGTTTGCCGCGGCAGTTGCTCCTTTTTATATTACTTTATGGCTTGAGAAAATATGTGATGCAAGATATCGTTGCTAGCTAATTTTACGCTGCATGAGAAAATAAAGGCAAGGGGAGATGAGCATGAACATAGGCGAAAAACTTAAATTAAGGAGAATTAAAGCTGGATTCACACAGGAACAAATTGCCGCTAAAATGAACATAACAAGACAAACGCTATCCAATTGGGAAGTCGGCAAAAATACACCGGACATTAATTCAATCATTGAACTCGCCCAGATCTATAGTCTCTCCCTAGATGAATTATTGCTAGGAAAAATTTTCTTTAAGGGAGTGCTCGGTATGTATCCAAAACTTACGAAAGATGAAATTAAAATCACTATTAAAAATCATTTCCCAGAAGCTACGAATGTCAGTGAATTAACTGGTGGGTTGGCTTCACAAAACTTCACTTTTGAAGTTAACGGGCAGTGCTACGTGTTTAAGACAGGAACACGTATGGAAGTATATGAGAAGGAGAATTTGATTTACAACAATTACAAGGGTGTACTGCCACTTCGCAGCGCGATTCAAATTAACGAATCCGAACAGCATCAACCGTATGCAATTTATCATTTCATAGAAGGAGTTAAAGTATTTGACCTGAACAGCGAGGAGATATTTGATATAGTTCCATCTGTACTTCAAATACTCTCTGATCTCAAGTCCATTAATGTCTCCGATTCGGAGGGTTACGGTCACTTTGACGGGAAGGGAAAGGCGCCTTACCGTACGTGGATCGATTTCATCGAAGCGATTTATAACGAGGATTTATATAACTGGCATCAAATAAAGAATAAAAGTATCGATACCGAAATGATTAATGAAGCCATTCGGAAATTAATAACTGTAATACCCAGCATAAATTTAAGAAAAAAACAGTTAATTCATGGTGATCTTGGTTCATTCAATTTAATTGCCCATCGGGGACGCATCTCAGGTATTATAGATTGGAGTTTGTCTATGTATGGTGACCATCTTTATGATGTAGCTAACTTCCTATTCTGGAATGAAGAAAAGTTACAACCACTCATTGCTCATTTAAAAGTCAGATATATGAGCACTCTAGAAGAAAGGACAACATTGGCTTGTTACATGCTTCGGATCGGTCTTGAGGAGTTGTACAATACGGTAATTTTGAACCAACCAGGTTATGATGTAGAATGGGTAGCTAATCGATTACGAACCATTACAAAGGCTATGGAGTAGAAGTCGTGCTTACAAAATTGTATTCTATCGGGAAACGGTTGAAATAAGTGAGATCAAAGAAAGGGCATTCCGCAAAGGATGGCCCTAAAACTTACCGTTACAAATTGCGCGAAGAACCGTATCATATTAAATCATTGCGCTAACGGGGAACGTTAGTTGAACGATACAAGGAGCAGTTTGCCGCGGCAGTTGCTCCTTGTTTTTATTAAGCTAACGGGCAGTAGAGTGTGGTGGAAGCGACAACGATATGGAAATATGGATAAGGTTACCAGTGCGTGGTATTATTAAATTTACCTACATAATCCTAATAGAATGGGGGAATAGAAAATGGAAGCAACCATCAGATTGATTAAGCAAGACGAGTTGCTTGAATTGCTGGAGTTATACAAGCATCTTAATAAAGAAGACCCTGAACTTGAAAATGACGATAGGTTAAAAACAATGTGGGAACAGATGTATAATGACCCTGACATGCACTATGTAGTTGCAGATGTTAATGGAGAACTGGTAGCTTCCTGTGTTTTAGTAGTAATTCAAAACTTAACCCGAAATGCACGACCATATGCTCTAATAGAGAATGTTGTTACACATTCAGACCACAGAAGAAAAGGTTTCGGAAATGCGGTTTTATCAAAGCATTAGAAATAGCTTGGCAACAGAATTGTTACAAAGTGATGCTTCTTACAGGTTCTAAAGAAGAAGGGACTTTGTTATTTTATGAAAACGCAGGATTTAAGAAGGGAATTAAAACTGGATTTATAGCAAAGCTCTAACTAATAGATGACAGTTCAGTTCATTACGCTAACGGGACACGATAGTTTAATACATAACTAAGACGCGGCTGCCGGCATAAATTGGCAGCCGTGTTGCGCTAACGGGCAGATTAATTCAACGATCTTGCGAATACCCAAATATGGAATATATTATTTGTATTGATTACAATTCAATGCTTGGTATGGTAAGGAAAGGGACTATCAATCGACCCGAAACTTAAAAGTTTATTTATTTGCCAAAACTGAGTATCTTTATTTGATCTTTATTCGTTTACAGTGATGAAGGAAAAGAAACCCTGAGCTATATGTGAAAATTAAGTACATTTGGGAATGTAGCATAGTATAAGAATTTTTACATAAGGTTTAGGGAAAAAGGAGAAGAGGTAACTTATGCGTATATTAATCATTGGTGGTACTTCTTTCATTGGGCCGTATGTAGTGAATCTTTTGATAAATATGGGTCATCAAGTAATTGTCTTTCATCGTGGACAAAATAACGGTGAGCTCCCGAAATCAGTTCTTCATCTTTATGGTGATAGAAAGAATATGATTTCAATGACTGAAGAGTTTAAGAATTTTTCACCTGATGTTGTTCTTGATATGATTCCATCAACACAAGAACATGCAGAAATGTTACTAAATACATTTAAAGGCATAACTCAAAGAATAGTAGCTATTAGCAGTCAAGATGTTTATAGAGCTTATTGATTGGTAAGAAAGATTGAGTCTGGTGTCTTGGAAAGAACTCCGATTACGGAGAATTCTTGTTTACGCCAAAAACTATATCCTGAACAAGATACCTCAAAAGACCCAAATGATTGGTGCAATAACTATGATAAAATATTAGTTGAAAGAACAATTATGGACAGAACCGATTTAGCGAGTACTATATTGAGACTCCCAGCAGTATATGGACCTAGAGATAATCAGCATCGATTTTCCTCTTATTTAAATTTAAAGCGAATGATGGATAAGCGTCCTTTTATTATAATGGATGAAAGTTTTGCAAATTGGCGATGGGCACATTCCTATGTTGAAAACGTAGCTCTAGCCATTGTTTTAGCACTAATAGACAATCGTTCTTCTGGACGGATCTTTAATGTAGGTGAGCCAGTAGCCCACACAATAATTGATTATGTTCATGAAATAGGTAAAAAGCTGGGTTGGGATGGGGAAATAGTTTTGGCTCCAAAAAAAATTCTTCCTGAGTTTCTAAAATTCCCCCTTGACACCACACAGCAATTAGTTATGGATTCTAGACGTATACGAGAAGAGTTAGGTTATAATGAGAAGGTTTCTTGGGATGATGGCCTAATCAGAACAATCGAATGGGAGCTTGAGAATCCTCCTAAAAAAAATAATCCCAAATACCGCTTGGAATTCGACTATGAAAAGGAAGACGAAGTACTTAAAGAGATCGGGAGAAGATAATCTACCACTCGTAGTAATTTCAGAAACGGATGTATGAGCTTGCATGATGAATACGGACGTTGATTTATGACAAGAATGTGTTCCGATTGCCGAATGAGACTAAGAATGTATAACGATCCCCGAAGTATGGTTAATAGCGTCATTAAGCTAACGGGAAGGTTAGTTGTATAAAGGGGTTTAAAAACCATTTAGATCATATTCACTTAAATGGTTTTTTTGTTTGATTTTTTTGTACGACTGTACTAAAATAAAAACATGAGTAAAAAAAAAGATCCAACTAACCAAAAAAAAATGTCATTCATCGAAAAAGCCCGTAGAGCTCAAATTGTGGAATGTGCGATTGAGACAATCGCAGAAGTAGGTTTCACTCAAGCCTCTTTAGGAGAGATTGCAAAACGTGCGAAAATCAGTAAGGGGGTTATTTCTTACCACTTTGCAAATAAAGAGGAATTATTGGAGCAAATAACTATCGAATACTATATAGCTTGGCAATCATACATTGCTCCGCGAATAGAAGCCCAAAAATCTCCTAAAGAAATGCTTCGAGTATACATTGAATCCAATCTTGCATTTGTAACTGAAAATCGGAAGCATGTTTTCGCTGTTATAGAATTGGTTTCTAAAACGATAACTGCTAATGGTAAACTTCAGTTTGCGGCAGAACACGATGAAGCCGTATTAGTTCCAATTGAAAATATTCTCACCCAAGGAATGCAAGAAGGGATATTTCGGGAATTTACCAAATCATCGGCAAGGGTAATGGCGTTAACAATAAGAAATGCCATTGACGGGTTCACCATGGAATTAATGAGAAATCCCCATTTAGATGTTCAGGAATATACGAGAGAACTGGTTACAATCTTCGATATATCAACTAGAAAGCAGGGTGTCACTTAGGAGGGCGGATAACAATGTTTTACTATGAGGTATTTTGTTTTAGTTGTAAAAAAACATTCAAAGCATACGAAGGTTCGCTAAAATATGAGCAAGCAAAGGAAAGAAAGGTTAAGTATTTTTGTTGCGAAGAATGCGCTGATAAAATACGCATTGAAGCTATATTGAGTTTTATGAACAGGATAAATCGTAATTTTTGATTTTCTCAACGATTATCGTCAAATATTGCACTAAAACGCCGCGGCAACAATTAAACTGAGCAACTCCGTCTTTACGAATTTTTCTTATGAGGATTAAGCTAACGGAAACGATAGTGCAGAAAAACGCGCTGGAACCGATCCATCGCTTCGTTGTGATGACTGGCAGTATACAAAGTCCCAGATTGTATTTATCTATGCTCAATGTTAATCTAAATAATAGAGATGCATACAAAGGAGCATAAACCTTATCATGTGGATTACTCAGTAAAGATTAACAATTCGAAAGGATTGCCTGTAATAGTGGCTACACTATTTTATTAGGCATGCTTTTCTTTAATCTTACAGGGTATGCAGGGAAAGGTGTATCATAAACCCATTCTGCGGATACCTGATGGTATCCGCTTTTATTTTGTGGGAAACAGCAGCTCTATTGATTCTTACCTGCTTATCCTCCTAATAGTGAATGGAGGTACTTTATTATGAGATCAAAATTAGTCTTGATTGAGGGATTACCAGGATTCGGGAAAACAAAAACTGCTCAACTAGTTCATGAAATTCTTACGGAAATGAACATTAAATCTCAGCTATTTTTAGAAGGAAATCTGGAACATCCTGCTGATTATGATGGAGTTGCCTGTTTTAAGAAATATGAATTCGATGAATTATTAAGTACCCATGAAAAGTTTAGAGATTTGTTAAGTAATCGTATGATTAAACAAGGTAACAATTACTTCCTAGAATATCGGAAAATAAAAGATGAATACGGGTCAAGTTTTCCAGATGAATTACTGCATGTAGTTGTCAAAAATGATGTTTATGAATTGTCGCTAGATCAAAACAGGAAACTGATAACAGAAAGATGGAAGAAGTTTACTGAGAGTGTTTTGAATGGCTCAGACACCTTTGTTTTTGATTGTTGTTTTATACAAAACCCTGTAACCATGGGGATGATTAAATATGGTGCGAAGAAGGAAGACGTTATAAGTTATGTTATAGAACTGGCTTCGATTGTGGAAAAACTGAATCCATTATTGATTTACGTAGAACAAAACGATCTTGATCATTCTTTCAGGAAGGCTGTTGAGGAAAGACCTAAAGAATGGTCAGAGGGATTTATTGAATATTATACAAACCAAGGGTTTGGAAAAAAACAGGGTTACAATGGGTTAGAAGGAGCTCTGCAGGTTCTTAAGGCAAGAAGGGAATTGGAAGAAGAAATATTTAACGGCATAAATATAGCCAAGAAAAAAGTGGACAACTCTTCGTATGATATAAACGATTATAAGCAAGTTTTAGTGGGGATTTTATCAGAATATTTTAGCTCTAACGAGAAATGAGATTCTAATGATTGCAGGCTTCAAAAGATGGAAGTCTATTAAGCTAACGGGCAGTTTAGCTTAATGTACTAATAGAGGAAAGATGAAGAAATTTTATCCATAACCTTCATTGGAGTGAAGGTTATTTGTGCTGTTCAGAAAAGTATATCTGTATTCTATGACTTAACCAAGTTGTAATGCTTACAAGTATTAGCAGGTTTTTCACGAAAATAAGGAGTATGTAAGTGATGTAAAGGAAGCTTGACACTAACATGAAAGTAAAGTATCCTTTACGTAAAGTTAGTTTTACATAGAGGTGGGGTTGGATGGAACATCGCATTAAAGATTTAAGAGCAGATATAGGGCTAACACAGGAACAATTGTCCCAACGAGTTGGTGTTTCGAGACAGACGATCATATCCATTGAGAATGGTCGATATAATCCATCCTTAGAATTGGCATATAAAATTGCGAAAGTGTTTGATCGTTACATTGAAGATGTATTTATTTTTGACAAGAGGAGTGAATAATCATGAGTTTGGATCAGGTTGGAGTCTTACTGGTGATACTGCTCGGCGTTTTTGGAGGATTGCTCTGTTTATGGTGGGGTCGCAAGCAAGCAGCACGTCAAAGGGGACTTGATGAAAGATTTCATATCATTTCAAGTAAATCTCAAGCAGCCTCATGGAAAATAACGCTGGTAGCAATCTATATCCTATTCATCATGTTGGTCTGCGGTGTGAAATTGTCTGCAGCTCCTGTCCTGGGGATTGTATTGTTCGTTCATATGGCAGGATGGGCGTTCTCGAGCGTGTATTACAGTATTAAGCTATAGGAAATATCGAGCATGACAGATTGACAATCGCTAAAATATAGGTGATTTTGTCTTGAAATAGAGAAGTAAGGATCATTAAGCTAACGGGCAGAATAGTTCCAATATGTGGTACTATTTATTTAGGTAACGATAAGATAATTGTAGTCATTAAGGGGGCAGGTATGGCGACCACAATAGGTTTTATTAGACATGGGGTAACTGAGTGGAATAACCTTAACAAGGCTCAAGGAATATCTGATATACCTCTAAACCAAGAAGGAATAGAGCAAGCAACTGCACTAGCAAAAAGACTTTCAAGCGAAGAATGGGACGTTATATTTTCCAGTAATCTAACGAGAGCTAGGCAAACTGCCGAAATCATTCAGCAATGTTTAAGAATACCCGTATTCACTGTTGAAAGTATTAGAGAGATTAATTGCGGGCTAATTGAGGGTACCACCGAGGAAGAACGTATCACTCTTTGGGGAGCAAATTGGCGTGAGCAAAATCTTGGTATGGAAGATTTCAAAGTGGTCGCCAAGCGTGGTCTAACTTTTCTTGAAAAACTGATTATGGAATATGTTGATAAAACAATATTAGTTATAAGTCATGGAGCATTGATTGGGCTGTCATTACAACATCTTTTGCCGCAAGATTTCAAAAAAACGTACATAGATAATACCTCTGTAACCATTCTTACGCACACTAACAACAATTGGGCATGTCAATTATATAACTGTACCAAGCACCTTTAGCTATTGTGAGCTAAACTATCTGGAGACTATAACACAATAAATACAGCGGCATCACAACACCGGCTGCCAATTTTGTTAAGTCCACATTGGATGGAGGAGGAGAAAGATATTTGGTTAATTTAGAATTCATATCAATATTGAGACTTGTGAACGAACTCCTTTCAACGAGAGACATTGACTGGGCGATCACGGGCAGTACAAGTTTTGCATTACAAGGCTTACCATTTAAACCTGATGACATAGATATTCAAACCAACCAACAAGGGGCATATGAAATTGAATCATTATTTAAGAACTATATAAGAAGACCTGTTGTCTATTCATCGAACGGGTTTATACGTTCGCACTTTGGGGAACTGGTGATTACCGGAATATCAATTGAAATCATAGGAGATATTGAAAAATTCGTAGATGGCGTATGGGAAAAGGCACCGAATCTAAATGAAATAAAGAAATTTATCAACGTAGCGAATTTGAAGCTTCCCGTTTTGTCATTGGAGTATGAGGTTGAAGCATACCGTAAACTTGGACGCGAAGATAAAGCGGCAACTCTTTTCAAGCATCTAAGTAACCTAGACCGTTGAACTAAAGGGTAGTTTAGTTCAAAATAGGGTATTATTAGGCGATACCATCTGTTGGATAGTTGAGGAGAGATTAGAATGCATAATGAGACAATAAAAGTTCTACTGTACCGTTTTAACGGTGAATGCATTAAGGGTGAGTTCTTTCTATTCGAAGAATCTCCTCGCAATCAAGATATGGTTCTATTACAGTTACAGTTTGACGAACAGAATTTATCCAGCCAAAACGAGAACTTCTTTAATGCATTATTGGATATAAGAACAGATTTGGAACTAATGAATATCCAGATTGCCTGTTATGGTGCAGCTAAAAATGTATATCCTACTACTATGCAACTCTCTATGGGGGATGGTCGGAAAGCATACAAGCATACTTTGGGGCATCCTGCATGATTAATAGATGTGGTCGACATTTTTGAATTTGATAAAGATTTGGAATATGTTTGCATTAACGCTCAAGCCGAGTTTTATCAAGGTTGGCTAACTATTCTTCCCTAAGAAATTTAATCATATTAAAGTTTTACTAACGAAGAACTATAGTAGAGGAATTGCCAAACAAATATTGGAAAGGATGTTTTTCTATTGGGTTATATAATGGAACTCAGAAAGATAGTCGGTTCAAGAGCACTTATTAATGCTGGAGCCTGCGTTCTATTGTGTAGTAAGCAAAGACTGTTATTACAACTTAGAACGGATAACGGATTATGGGGACTGCCTGGTGGTTCTATGGAACCTGGGGAAACTTTAGAAGAGGTTGCAAAAAGGGAACTGCTTGAGGAAACAGGATTGGAAGCCAGGAGCCTTGAATTATTTAACATATTCTCTGGAAAAGACCTGTACTATAAATATCCTCATGGTGATGAAGTATATAATGTTGTGTCCGCCTACGTATGCTCTGATTTTGAAGGAGCCCTTAAAGAAGACGGAGTCGAAGTACAAGAATTAAGATTCTTTAGCTATTCTGAAATTCCAAACGAATTATCTCCCCCAGACAAACCTGTAATTTATAAGTTCCTCGAATCGTTAACCTAACGGGTAACGTTAGTTCAACGATACAAGGAGCAGTTTGCCGCGGCAGTTGCTCCTTGTTTTTATTAAGCTAACGGGCAGAATAGACTAGCTGGGTTTTGATTAAAGTCGTTGACGAAAGAACTGATGTTCGGTAATGTGAATGTAAGAATATAGAAATTTTAAACTTGGAGTTGATATTATTTGCCTCACATTCAGTGTAACAACATAGAAATGTATTATGAACAACTGGGAATCGGCGATCCGGTAGTGTTCTTACATAGTGGATTTTCAAGAGGGATATTAGCTTTTGCCAGTCAAATTCTTGATTTTCAAAATAAGTATTCATGTTATTATCCAGACTTTAGGGGACATGGACGTACCAGGAGTAAAAGCCCAGAATGGAATACTCCTTTACATGCTGAGGATATTCTTACTTTCATGGATCATTTAAAACTTCCAAAAGCACATCTTGTTGGATATGGCATGGGAGGTGGTGTAGCTCTATATTGTGCGTTGAATCAACCTCAAAGAATAACATCCATAACATCAATTGGACAAAGCGGCTTTGTCGCATCCATGCAATCTGAAGAATTTGAACCGGAGTGGCTTTTAGAACATGAGCGTCATGATTTTATAAATATGATGAAAGATAGACATATGGAGGCACATCGAGGAGATTGGCAACAATTCTTGAGGCAAAAGGTAAATGATTGGCGGACATACCCACAATTGAGCGAGGAACAATTAAGTTGCATAGATTGCCCTACATTGTTCATCGCTGACCAATATGATCCCTATGCCCCAGAAGAAGACCTGAAGCGAGTAACTTCAATCATTCGCAACTCAAGTTACGTTATTGTACCGGACTGCGCCATAGACCTCACATGATCAGAGAGAATCCTATCTTTGTGAATGATACCATCTTACAGTTCTTAGAAGCATTACGCTAACGGGCAGTTTAGTGAAAGAAGAAGGTCTTGTTTATAACGATGTTGAAATAGGATAAAGTATCTGAATTTGAAAGAAGAAAATATGAATAAAGAAGAGCTTGGAAAGTTATATCCTATAACGGTTGTTCCTTATGATACAAATTGGGCATCTATTTTTGAAAATGAAAAAGAAACTATTATAAAAATACTTGGTTCGGAAGTTGCTTTAAGAGTAGAGCATATTGGAAGCACTGCTGTTCCGAATTTATCTGCAAAAACCTACTATTGATATTTTAGTTGAAATCCCAAAAGAAGCAGCTATTAAGATTTAAATTATTAGTAAAATGACACAAAATAATTATCTCATATGAAAGAACAATAAATCATTTGGTGTTTGCTAAGGGATATTTTCCAACTGGATTAGAAAAAATATCATTCCATGTCCACCATATGGGAACAAAAGAACAATTTTTTATGGATAGAATATATTTTAGAGATTTTCTTCGCGTAAATCCTTCGGTTGCCAATGAATATGAACAATTAAAGCTAAAGTTAGACCTATAAACATGATAGGGAAGCATACACTGAAAGTAAAATGAATTTATTAGCAAAATAACAAATCAACTGATGATGCGTATAGAAAATCAATCGCGGATAACGGTGAGGTTCTAGAAACTGTCATAATTGAGGAGATCTTCATGCCTGAAATAATTAAATTTGTCATGAGGAGATGACAGAACTTGAGCTGATTCCCGTTTTTTAACATGAGCCTTGTCCGATCCCTTGTACCTGCCCGAAATTGTACTAGGATTCATTTACGATTAATAACTAAATTCGGGTTTGAACCGATTAGAATATTTTTACTAAATGGGGACATTCTATTTGTTAAAATAGGGAGGGCTCAGGACATGTTTAATTTTCAAAGAAAGAAGTCAAACACTACTCCAGAGGAGATCCCTTTCCATTCCGAGTCTCAAACCTTGCCACTTGCCCAGACTCCGGAAGATAACCTAATTGCCGTTATGGATAAGTTATCTAACCCTTTAGACTTGAAAGTTATTAATCTTCAATACCCCGAAAATAGTGGATTTATAGTTTATTTGGAAACATTAGTCGATTCTTCCGTTATACATGATCACATATTAAAACCGATGGCAAATGGCCTTGATTTACCTATACGACAAAAGTTAACAGCAAAAGAAATTATTATCAGGAATGACCTTAATGAGACAATCCACGACTTGTTGAGGGGCTATGTCGTTCTTTTCCTGCGTGAAAATACCCAAGCCATTTCCGTAGGCGCTCAGTCGGAGCGTATTCGCTCCTTACAAGAACCAGACAACGAGAAGGTCATTCGAGGAAACCATGATGGTTTAATAGAAAATATAAACGTTAACATTCATTTGATTCGCAAACGCCTCGAGAGCAGCCAATTGATCGTCAAACCCTTCACTGTCGGTGATGAAGTCAAATCAACCCTAGTCCTTTTGTATATGAAAAACATAGCTAATCCCGAAATGATCGATAAAGCCTCGCATCGAATTTCTACAATCCACGCCGACTTGTTCAAGTCTTCGGGTTACGTCGAGCAACTCATTGAAGACAGTCCGTTCTCTCCGTTCCCACAGATCCTGAGCACCGAGAGACCGGATCGGATTGCATATAACCTGATAGAAGGAAGGGCGACCATTCTGACGGACGGAAGCCCTACCGCTTTGGTGTTTCCAGTTAATTTGTTTACTTTTTTCCAATCGCCAGATGATTACAATAGCCGATGGTATGTAGGATCGTTCTACCGTTTGCTACGTCTATTGTGTTTTTTTATAGCCATAACGTTACCCGCGCTCTATATCGCGATCATAGCTTTTCATTTTGAAGTGCTACCCTTCAAGCTTGTCATTGCATTTAAGCAATCCGTCGAATTGGTACCGTTTCCTCCACTAATCGAAGCGATGATGATGGAATTGACGATCGAACTGATTCGCGAAGCCGGCATCCGGCTGCCGACTTCCATCGGCCCAGTCATCGGCATCGTGGGGGGGCTCATAATTGGACAAGCGGCGGTGGAGGCGAATCTCGTATCAAATATCATGATCATCGTCGTGGCTTTCACCGCTACGGCTTCTTTCGCCATCACGTCGAACGAGATGGTGAATGCGCTCCGTCTGTTACGATTCCCCATCATGATTTTCGCGGCGGGTTTCGGTTTCTTGGGGGTCTCGATATGCATGTCCGTGGTGCTGATGCACCTATGTGCGTTGGAATCATTTGGTACGCCATATTTAGCCCCGTTGTCCACGAACAGATGGGTAGATTTCAGGGATGCAATATTGCGTTTTCCGTTATGGTTAATGGAGCGTCGACCAAGAGATCCTCGTCCAAACAAGGTGAAACGTTCGACAACTATGCGAGGGTGGATATCTGATGAACCGGACGATTACTAGCATTTCATTATTTCAGCTATTCGCCCTTATCGTTCAAGCCCAGTTTGGCTCGGAAGAGCTGGTTCTGCCGAACAAACTATATCAGATCGCTCAGCAAGACAGCTGGTTAATCCACCTGTTAGCCGGTTTTCTCGTACAATTAGTCATCATCGTCCTCTGGTTTCTCTTGCGCCGTCATCCCGATATGGATGTATTCCAGATTGGAGCGAGTATAATGGGCAAATGGCTAGGTGGGATCCTCAACCTCGTATATACGAGTTACTTCCTGTTTCTGGGGGCTTTTCTCTTGGTGCGGATGTATATGTTCCTAAATAAATGGGTCTATCCCATGACCCCCGATTGGGTTCTTCTTTCTTTGATCGTGGGAGCTTGCTGCTATATCGGAGCACAGCGCTTACGCGCCATCGGTCGGTTTTATTCGATTACCCTGATCACGACTGCGGCGTTCATTTTGATTGCCCTTTATGCCTTTCAGGAGGAAAGAGACTGGCTGAACCTGTTGCCGATTGCTAAAACGGGCTGGAAATCCTGGGTTAGGGGGCTCGAAGCCTCCATGACCTCCCTCATCGGATTTGAGATGATGCTCATATTCGTTCCGCGGACGAAAGGCACCCCGAAACAAGTGTTGTGGACGGTGATGGCCGCCAACGGCTTTGTCGTATTAATTCACGTGCTGCTTATCCTGGTGAGCCTGGTTTATTTTTCTCCGGAAGAATTGCAGTACTTGCCGGAACCGATCATTTATATGACCAAGACCTATTCCTTTGTGTTCGTCGAGAGGATCGATCTGGTCTATCTGTCATTCTGGATCGTCTCCTCCATGACTTGCTTCACCATTAACGTGTACGCCGGATCCATTGGTTTGGCGCAGACGTTCCGAAGAAAAGGGAGAACCCATTTCTTGTATGGAGGGATGGCTATCTGTTTGGGAGTCGCCATTTGGATGGATCGTCCATTCATAATTGATCACTGGATTCCCTTCATTCACGTCTATGCATTGTTCATCATCGTTGTAATCCCTCTCGTGCTGCTTGCAATCTCTGCGTTATGGAAAAAAGGGGAGGCGAATGTATCTTGACTAGAAAATTATACTCCTTGCCGTTGCTTTTCTTTTTCGGTATTGGACTGACGGGTTGCTGGGACCAAAATTTGTTGAAAGATAGCAACCTGATTACATGCGTGGGCATCGATCAAGCTAAGGGAGGAAAGGTCGAAGTTACTGCTACGACGAATATCGGCATTCCAGAGGTGGGCGTAGCCCGTCAAGGCCAAGGACAGGGAGGCCAAATTGTAACTGCCATCGGCGACACAGTCCGCAACGCGCGGATCATGATCGATCGAAAGACGACCAAATCACTCAATGCCTCCGAGTTGCAGATCTTGATGATCAGCGAAAACTTCGCTCGTGCGAACGTTCTCGCACCGCTCAACGTGTTCTTCAGGGACAGGCTCAGCAACCTGAACTCCAAGATAATCATCGTGCAAGGAAGTCCGGCCAAGCTTATGGAGGCGGTCTCGAAGAAGAATTCGCAAGTCGGGCGTTTTTTGGCCGATATGCTGCAGGGAGAGGAGAAGAGGTTTATCATTCCATCCGTAAATTTAGGATCCATCATCGGCGATATCTTGCCCCCGGGCAAGGATGCTCTTCTTCCGCTCATGAAGATACAAGGTGGAGAGGCGGTGATGGCCGGTACTGCTATGATCCATAACGAAAAGATGAAGGGAGCTCTTTCGTCGGAAGAGACGATATTAGCTTTGATCTTCACACGCCACGATCCGAATGAAGCAATTATCACGCTTAAGGTTCAAAACGGAAAATCGCCTGCATCGCGCAATTATATGACGATCGCTGTCGTTGGGAAGAAGGAAAAGGTCCGTGTCTTCGTCGATGATCATCACAAAATAGTGGCACAGCTCCGTACGGTGTTAACTGCGCACATTCAGGAATTCGACGAGTTAGGCGTTTACACGGAAGAAAACATACAGAAGTGGAACCGTGAGCTATCCGATCAGTTCACGGAACAAGCCACGAATACCATTCACAAGCTGCAGGAGAACAATTGTGATCTCTATGGCATAGGCGAGAGGTTAAGGGCTCTTCACCCGACAATATGGAAGTCTCTCGATTGGGATAAAGACTATGGCAAAGTCGAGTTTCAAGTCCTCGTCCAGGTAGATCTTCTGCATACCGGGGGGATCAGTTAAGGATAATTAATCTCAAAGGATAAAAAATCTTGATAGATATCTACAGCTGAAGAGTGATTCATTTACAGGTCCATCTACGATACAAGATAAGCCCAACAAGCAACACCAAAAATTCAATCGAAAAATGCTTTCTTTACTTCGAGTTAGAATCGAGTAGGAGGGGGCTAGCAGCACCCTTCTACTTCAAAAACATCAACATTATATTCTCGTCCATGGCTGCTGCTGTTTGTTTTTAGGGTCAGTCTAATACATATTATTGGAAGTCTGAAGGTTTGGTAATTAGAAAAACCTCACGGATTCAATACTGAGATCGTCAAGATTGTTTTGCTTAGAGACTTGTACGACAAAAGGCCGTCGATTATTTAGAAATAAATGTATAGTAGTAGATAGCATTTTGTCGGATGACAAGAACATAGTCCGATTAATATCCGCCTAAATGGTGGCTTTTTTAATTTATTGGATTATATTCTTGTCATTTCTCCATGTCAAGAATATGATCCGATTGCCGACAAAAGAACAAGCAATTTTTTTAAACAATTGGCAAACTTATGGGTAAATTAATGTTAAGCTTATGAGTAAAATCACAATTTTTCCTTTCTAAAGATGAAAATGTAGATGAGAAATCCTAACATTTTCATTGTAATTTGTAGTCGAATGTCTACAAATTTATAGTATGATAAAAGAAATAAACTAAAGGAGGATAATATGGTAAAAAATTCGTCTATCTTTATTATTGTTTTAGGATTACTTTTTTCTTCAGGATGTGGAACTGAAAAGGCAGCTGATGAACAAAAAAGTTCTACTTTTATAAGTGGTTCTTATAAACTTCAAGGAGAAAAAGGCAGAATTGGTATATTAGCTGATGGATTTAAAGTAGGCGTTCCAAATAAATATATGTGGTTTTTTTGGGGGACGAAAGAGGAGTTATCACGTACTCCGTTTAAAGTGGAAGCCATTGACCTAAAAACAGGTGAGAAACATCCAGTATTATTAAAGGACATAGGAACTCCAAATAAAACAGTTGTTTGGGAGTACAGTACGATAGGTGGACCCAATAGTGGAGCTGATGCTCATAGTCCATCTGGAATGGAATTCCCGACATCAGGTAAATGGAAACTCAATGCTTATTTAGGTGAAGAATTTTTTGGTAGTATTATCATCAATGTTCATTGAACGAAATCTAACTATCTAGATATACCTTTTGTAACTACTTTATTAGAAAGTTGAAATATGCTTATCGTTGCTTATAGATAACTAGCACATAATAATATTTTGAAAACTAAAAAAAGGTATGAAGAATCAATTTTATACTATTGGAATTGCAGGTCATTTGATCATGGAAAGACATCTTTAACTAAAGCATTAACGAATATTGATACTGATAACAAGCTTTCAAAGTGCAGCTGATGAAAAGACAAAATATATGGTTGAAAAATACAGTGGGTTCTGGTCGAGGCATCCGGAAGACTGGCAGCTGTATGCCGTTCTCTGGCCAACACTCCTGCAGAAGCTATTGTAGGGGAGCGAGGCACTCCCCCTTGTGATAAGGGCCTGCTTGGACTAAAAAAACGACAGTGATGAACTGTCGAGCATTAGCTGTGATTATTTGAATCCTCCGAATTTGGAGCTCTCCAGCGTCTCGTCGATCTTGTCCTGACGGATCCCAATGCAAGACATTGTGATCATGCATCAATTTCAGTCGTAAGGCTCTGTTCGATCTTCCGATGTGCCCGGATCAGTTCTATTACAAGCCTACGTTCTTTAATCGACATCATAACGGAGTCAAGATAAACCGGTGCAGATACGTCTGAAAACTCCAATCTCAGTACAGGAGTTGTTTCCTCCTCTTGTTCCTTCAACGTGGTTTGTAGAGTCATGCTGAAAGAAGCACGTATACTTCTCTCACATATCCGTTCGAACAACGAAAATGTTCTTATCGACTCCTTTTTAACAAAATTCTCATAGACCACTTTTTTTACGTTTTTGTCCAGTTTCGGAACATCCTTTGTCATGTTATCAATAAAGGTTTCTACTCTTGTACGTATGGCAGATGTACAAGATGGGCCAATGCAGATAGAGAGACTATCGCAGTATTTATTAAGAAATTGTTTGTTCTCAAGGTCGAAAAAAATCCGTTTATAGATCTCGTCAAGAAGATTCATAAACGTATCATCAATTTCTTGTTGCACACGAATTCTCATCAATTCGTTCACATCTTCAACGAGGCTCGGGGAAACCTGATGTATGATCTCTTCATAGGTTACTTCTCTGAATGCACGGGCTAAAATCAAGAGAGTACCGAGAGTAGGGATCATCTTAGAAGATTCAATCTTTGAAATATGTCCCTGCGCGATTAACGTTGTAGATTCAAAGTCCGTTTGTGTTTTGTAGCCATTCGAAATTCTAAGATTTTTCAAAAAAAGTCCACTGGAATTCAAAACCTTCGACCTCCAAATTCTTTCGATATTCTTCATATATTCAAAGAATATATGAAGAATACTTAAAGAGTATAACAGTTGTATGATGTTGTCAAGTTGTCTTCTTCTAACGGAAGAAGTACTAAGCTTGGAGTTTTTTCTCGCAAATAAAAAGCCAATAGAATCAATTGTTTTTTTAATCGAAAATTAACTTCGAGGGAAAAGTGAAAATGGAGAAATCTCTCGTGGGGCCCGTGAGAGATCCGGATCAAAGGCTGTTGTTACGATCCCACCGGTCTTCACCGGCCAAAGCTCAAGATTAATCACTTGCGTGGCTGCCAGGGAGAAGACAACAGCTGCTCTTTCCTAGTCGGGGGAATCCGGAGGGCTGGCTGCTGCCGGCGTGCCAGGCGCTGGCCAGAGCTGTAGTTACAGCAGCCTTCGTCGGGACCGCGGCGAGCTTTCAGGAGCTCTTTTTTGCTCGAGCCGGGCTGCTGCTCTGAAAGCCCAATCGAAATCATCAGTCAGGTTTCCGGCTGGCCAGCGAGACAGCAACTGCTCTTTTCTGGTCAGAGTGACCCGAAAGAACCAGCCACTGCCGACGTGCCAGGCGCTAACTAGAGCTGCAGCTGAAAAAGTCCATCGTCGGGATTCCGGATGAGGGGCTTTTTTTGCGATCGTTAGGGCTGCTGCCCCGAAAGCTCAGGCGAATCATACGTAGGATGCCGGTTGGCCAGGAAGACAGCAGCAGCTCTTTCCTGGTCGGGGGGATCCGGAAGGCCGGCTGCTGCCGGCGTGCCAGGAGCAGGCCAGAGCTGCAGCAACCCTCGTCGGGACCGATGCGAGCTTTCAGGAGCTTTTTTTTCACTCGAGCCGGCTGCTGCTCCAAAGAGCTCAAGCGAACCATACGTTGGGGTGCCGATTGGCTAGGAAGACAGCAGTTAGCTGCTCTTTCCTGGTCGTAGGATCCGGAAGGCCGGATGCTACGACCAGGAGCAGGCCAGAGCTAGCAGCTGGTGCCCCTCGTCGAGATTCGAATGAGAGGCTTTTCTGCGATCGAGTCGGTCTGTTGCGCCAGAGCTCCGTAATCACACGGCGTATGCCGGCAGGCCGCAGAGACAGCAGCAGCTCTTTCCTGGCCGGGGGGATCCGGAAGATCCGGAAGACCGGCTCCTGCTGGTGTTCCAGGCAGGCCAGAGCTGCAGCTCAGCAACCAATCGTCGGGAGCGCGACTTGATCTGGAAGAGAGGCTTTTTTGTGATCGTGCCATAAAGCTTCGCGGAGAGTTCAACCTCTTTACGAGTCAGTACACACGTCCTTGATTTAGAATGGCATCTCCCTAAATCATGTTGCTCACGATCGACTTGGTGTATGATTAATTAAAACAAACCCAGTAGGAGTTGATACCTTTGAAAGGACTTTATTATCATCCGGATAGAATAGTGGACGCGACAGGTGCATTAATGGACAGTGACAAGCATTCGGCTATTGTATATTTCTGCGAGCAAATTGAAGAGAACGCTCCGGAAGTAATTAATGAACTGAAATCACTTTACGATTGTTATGGTGAAGCTCATGAATGGTTTGAAAAGTTCCATAAAGGGAGTCGCATATTTCCAAATTCATGGAAAGTGGTCAGTACCGCCCAAGATAACAATTACTCTGGATATATCAAGATAAGAGAATCCATTATGGTGTGGGCCAAAAAGTTTTACCTGATCGATCCATCAGATTTTTACAAGGAAGTTGGCCTCTTCGCAATCTCGGTTTACTACGAGGAAACACAAGAATTTGATCGTAAAAAGCGAAAACGAAATATTGAGGAGTATGCTCGAAATTTAAATATTCCAATTGCGGCATGCCGCAACATGTATAGAACCTCATGGCCATATGAAGAGGTACTTTCCCTCTCGGAATACATTTATCATGAGGACGAGGAAGATGACATCGAATTAAGTAAGAGTATTGGTCAGGGGGAGCAGATTCATGCCTTGTTCTTTCATCACATGTTTCCCTTTACGTTTTCACCAGATACTGCAATTCTCGGTTTAAACCCATCATCAAAAGAGAATGCTTTCACCTTTGAATGGATACAGGCATATTACGAATTAATATTATCAACTTACGAAAAACGACGTGAAGAAGCAATTAAAGCAGGAAAACCTTAGAAATAATGCCTTTTTCCGGAGCTGGTTGGGATCCAAGAAGAGAAACATGGCGTGATTTTGAGGAAAAAATGGACCAATACTATAAAATGTATAAGGAAGCATACCGCGCGCGCTCCGAGAGATTTCTTCGAGAACGTGGATACGTGAAGGAAAAGGAAAAGCGAAATTACGAGCACTTCAAATGGCTTGTACATTATCAAGTTCAAGGATGGAATCTACGCGAAATTGCCGATCATTACAATACTAGTAAATCAGAAGTGATACTTCAAGAAGATGCAATCTTTCGAGGGATTAAGAGTACAGCTGAATTGGTTAGGTTACCTTTGAGGATAGGAAAACAAAAGTAATCAACATAAAGAACCCATCGTCGTAAGCGTCAAACTTTCAATACGCTAAACAATTTGTCGGCATGCAGTATAAAAAATATCCATCCCGTTTACAATTGGATTGTTCATCTTTCACCCACAGAGGGATCCAGAAGATTGGCTGCTGCTTGCTTGCGTATGGGCGTTGGCCAGCACTCCTGAAACTACTCTTTCCTGTCAGGAACCGGATACGGACGTATGGACGCACCCTGCTGGCCAGGTCGCTGGCCAGCAACTACAGCTGCAGGTGCATTTTGCCAGGTCCGCGGCGTTGATCCGGAGAGTAGGTTTTCCGTTCCGTCCGGCAGGATCCTCCGGCGAGAGCAGTGCAGCTACTCGTTCCTGGCCTGGAACCGGATACGCACACGTACGGACGCAAGCACCCTGCGGGCCAGGCGCTTGCCAGCAATCCCATCAGCAGGTGCCTTTTTCAGGTCCAGGCGTTGATCCGGAGAGTAGGTTTTCCATTCAACCAGCAGTATCCTCCGACGAGGTCAGCCAGCAGCTGCTCTTTCCTGGCCAGGAACCGGATACGGATGAGCGGTCGCACCCTGCGGGCCAGACCGAAATTTTATTTTTTATTTTTTTCAAGATACTCTTCTATTAAACTTGCAATAATGTTGTTGTAACCAGGTATTTTTCTAATTTCGTCAATCGTATTTTTCTTTATTTTAATCGTGAACGGTTCTTTTCTTTCCCCGAGGGGGAGCCTCTTAGTTCCCACTATAAACACCAACCTATTAAAGGTGAAGATAATATTTTTATTTTATGCTTGTGACAGTTTGATGCCTTTGTACAAATGCTAATTGAGTTCAATATGCTAAAACTGAGCCTCCCCTCCATATGACTAATTTGTGTACGAGTTGTCCCACGTTTAGATTTTACCTTAAATCTGAGCGAGGGTGTAGAAGATGAGAGCCGCTGGACTTTTGTATCTTGTATTGTTCTTAGATGCTCAGGTCATATATAGGAAATTTTCCAACTGACCAGCAACTACAGCTGCAGGTGTCTTTGGCCAGGTCCGTGGCGTTGATCCGGAGATTTGGTTTCCGATCCCCCGGCAGGATCCGCCGGCTGAAGCGCAACTGCTCGTTTCTGGTCATTAACCGGTTACGGGTGAGCGGTCGCACCCTGCAGTGTAAGGAGGGACCCGTGAAGATCGATATCAAAGCCATTTCATTTGGGTTTTCCAAGCTGCCGTTAGCCTTTTACGTTGATAGATCAAGTCATTACCTTTTGCTTCCAGCGCATTGAAATGGTCAAAGGTATTCTTGCACCCCGACTCTAGGAGGTGTAAATCCACTATGGCGACAAACAAGCGAAATACTCACAATCAGGCAGTATGAAGAACACGGAAAAAAGAAGCAATGTTCAAAAGAGATTCGAACATACAGTATTGAAGATTAGATATCTTTCTGTTATCATCGATAATGATTATCATTATCGATTTTTTAAGGAGGGATTGTTACGGAATCCAAAGCAATGCATGCTAAACGAAAGGCAGCGCCTAAAGGCCATAAAACGAAGCCGCACTCCCCCATATCCCGATTAAAGCCTTTCCTGCTCAAGCGGAAAGCGGCGCTGGTCGGATCGATTGCGACGGGCGTTGTTGCTACCCTGATGGGCCTTATTCCTTACTGGGTTATCTATCGGATATGCACGGGTTTGACGGACGGCGGTCTGCTCGGCGATAAAGCGCAATTGCTCGTGCTTGCCGGGACGGCGTTGTTTGCGATTGTGCTCAAAGGGCTGCTGACGGCGTTGTCGACGAATTGGACGCACCGCGTTGCCTACGACGTAGTATACGAGGTCCGCATGGCCTTGGCGGATAAGCTGGCCAAGCTGCCGCTCGGCTACTTCGATCGGACGGACAGCGGCAAGATCAAGCACACGCTGAACGAAGACGTGGAGCAACTGGAGGAAGGCATTGCCCATCTGCTGCCTGACATTACAGCAAGCACGGCCTTGCCGATTCTCTCCTTTGCTATCATGTTCACGATGGATTGGAGGATGGGGCTTGCCGTGCTTGCATTTATCGGTGTAACGGTGGGTGGATACGCGCTGGTGATGACCTATTTGAAACCACTGCAAGCCGGGTACGGCAAAGCGGGGGCGGCAGTCAGCAGCGCCATTCTTACATATGTATACGGAATGAAGGTCATTCGCGCCTTCTCCAGTACTGAGCTGGCATTCGAGTCGTATTCGAAAGCGGTTCGCGAATTTTCGGACACTAGCTCCCTGATCGAGAGCAAGGGAATGCCGGCCAAAACGGCAGCCGTGCTGCTCTCGCGGACGGCGCTGCTGATTGTTATCCCTTCAGGGATTTGGTTGATCACGCGGGAGCAACTTACGATTCCTGTGCTTATCTTTTTTATCCTCATGTCATTAGGGGTAGGGGCTGCTTTATTCAAAATGCTCCGGTCGAGCGGTATGACGGCCTTTCGTTTGGCCGCGTCGCTCAAAAATGTCGGAAAGATGTTGGAGGAGCAGGAAATGGCGTCTGCCGGTCGACCGCAGATACCAAAGGATGCGACCATCCGGCTGCAGCACGTGACCTTTGCCTATAACAAACAAGCAGTGCTCAGTGATATATCCCTAGAGATTCCCGCGGGAACTATGACAGCACTGGTGGGGCCGTCTGGAGCCGGGAAGACGACGATAGCCCGCCTGCTTCCCCGTTTCTGGGATACAGACGGCGGCAGTGTGATCATTGGTGGCGTCGATGTACGAGAGATGAGCGAAGAACAGTTGATGTCGCTCGTGTCGTTTGTTTTTCAGGATGCTTATTTGTTCCAGGGAACCGTCATGGACAATATCCGGTTCGGCAAGCCTGCTGCTACGGAGGAGGAGGTCATGGCTGCCGCCCGCCGGGCAGGCTGTCATACGTTCATCGAACAATTGCCGCAAGGCTATCATACCGCTGTCGGCGAAGGCGGGATGACGCTCAGCGGCGGCCAGCGGCAGCGGATCAGTCTTGTTCGCGCCATACTGAAGGATGCGCCGATTATCATACTCGACGAGGCGACGGCGCTTGTCGATCCGGAGAACGAAGCCCGCATTCTGGATGCGCTGGCGGGTCTGCTTCATCCTGCCGAAGGCGAGCCCAAAACGATTGTTGCGATCGCCCATCGGCTTGGCACCGTGGTGCACGCCGACCAAATTGCCGTCATCGACGAGGGGCGTGTCGCGGCTGTCGGGACGCACGGAGAACTGCTGCAGAGCAGCGAACTGTATCACCGCCTATGGGAAGCGTATGAGGCCGGGACGGAGGATTTGGAGGAAGAAGAGCTAGTTCCGGGCCCGGTAATTGCATTGGAAGCGCCAGCCCCGGATTTGACGCTGCGGGCGCAGGCAGGCGTACAGATGGCTAAGGATTCGCAGACGTTCGGCAAGCTGGGCGTTAGCACGTCAGCGCCGGACAATCCTCACCGACATTTGGATGGGATGTCCGAGCTTCAGCAATCGTTGCTGCTAGCTGGCGACAAGGCTAATCGGCTGCGGGGCGCACTCGTTTTTGCCTTTTTTGAGAACGTGTTTACTGCGCTTGGTTCCATTGCTGTGGTCGCCGTCTTGTATAAACTGCTTGCCGATAGACCCGACGAGGCGTGGGCAGCAGCAGGTTGGATGGCGTTGATGTTTGCTGGCCAGTCGGTGTTTTATTTCCTGACGAATAAATGGTCTTTTCCCTTGTTCGGCCACTTTCTGACGCATATTCGTCTGTATTTGGGCGACCGGCTGCGCAAGGTGCCGTATGGCTTCTTCCTGCAAAAGGATGCTTCTGTCCTGGAATCGCGGGTGAAAACCGACGCGGGCAGCTACATCTATGTGCCTTCCATCGTTATCGGCCTGATTAAGGCATGCGTCATTCCACCGTTGATTCTGATGGCGATGCTGTGGATGGATTGGCGGCTTGCGCTGGTTTCGCTGGCAGGCGTACCGCTCAGTGTTGTCTCTGCATGGCTTGCAGAACGGAAGCTGAAGGAGATCATGCAGAAACTGTCGGCTGCACGGCAGGCAGCCAACAGCCGAATTCTGGAGTATATTCGCGGCATAGCCGTCATCCGCTCCTTCGGACTGACCGGCAGCCGGATGCAAAGCTATGAGGAAACGATTCGCAAATACAGGGATGCCAGTATATCCATTAATCGGAAGCTGACGCCGTATACGGCAGTCTATCATATTTCGTTCGAGTTGGGTTTGGCACTGGTCTTAATCGTCGGCGGGTTGTTCGTGGCACAAGGAACACTGGCACCTGCAAACTTCATGGTGTTCCTTGTCTTGGCAATTTGTTTCTATGAGCCGTTGCCGCTAATGGATTATGCCCTGTTCAAGCGTATGTTCGCGACGACGGTGCACCATATGAACGATATTATTCTGGCCGAGGAGATGCCGCTTCTGCCGTCGGAACGCCGTCCGATGCAAGGTGCCGAGATTGCGTTCCGCGACGTAACATTTAGCTACGGAGATAAGCCGGTGCTGAATGGTTTGAATCTGGTTATACCAGAAAAGGGGACGACGGCTCTTGTCGGCCCTTCGGGTGGGGGCAAGACGACGATGCTGCATTTGATTGCGCGCTTCTGGGATGTACAGCAAGGCGCGGTAATGATCGGCGGCGCGGATGTGCGCGGCATGAGCTCCGATGAATTGATGCGGCAGTTGGCCTTTGTGTTCCAGGACGTGTATCTGTTCAATGACACGGTGACGAACAATATCCGATACGGCAATCCCGACGCCAGTATGGAGCAGGTGGAAGAAGCAGCCCGAAAAGCCCGCTGTCACGATTTTATTATTAAACTGCCTGACGGCTACGATACGGTAGTGGGCGAAGGCGGCGGGCTGCTGTCAGGCGGCCAGCGGCAACGCATTTCGATTGCGCGGGCGATACTTAAGGACGCGCCGATTATTTTGCTGGATGAAGCGACAGCCAGCGTTGATCCGGACAACGAACGGTATATTCAGGAGGCGTTCGAGGAAATGGCCCGAGACAAAACTGTCGTCATTATCGCCCATCGTCTGCATACCGTTCGTCGTGCCGACCATATTGTCGTAATCGACGACGGCAGGGTGGTGCAGTCGGGTACACATAAGGGACTGCTCACCAACGGTGGCATTTACCGCCGCTTCTGGGAGGAGCGCCGCCGAGCCCAGGGATGGTTGCTGCGCAGAACGAATGAAGAAGTTAACCTTTGACAAGATAGGAACGTTATACGGAGGTCTTCCATGGTGACCGTAGGTAACAGCAATCGATAGCAAGGAAGCTGAAGTGCTTGCCGTCTCCAGGGAACGCTTTTGTGGGCATCTCGAAGCTGTTTGACGAGCTTGGCCTTTATCTCTCGCCGCTGGGGCGCGAATTGTCGAGAATCCAGAAATGATTAACCATAATCGCAAAGGATACTATTTTTATTTTTAATGATGATAATGATAATCATTGTATATCAAACCCTATGGAAGAGGTTAGTTCTATGAAGAATAGAGAAGGAAATAAATCTGTTTTAGGAATATGCTATGTCTTATGTTATTTATTATTCTTGACTGCATGCGGGCAAGGACAAGATAATACAAATAAGCCCGCCACGGTCTCGCCTACAATCACAGTTCCCTCACCATCGGACCATGCAAGTACAGTCTCGGGGACTGTCACCTTCCACGCGGACAATGGCGATATTCAAGTCCCAAAGAAACCTCAACGGATTGTGGACTTGACTAATTTTTATACGGGTTTTTTTCTTGCTTTAGGCGTAATCCCCGTTGGAGTCCTATCTGGTTCGGCGGAGAATCCCTACTTCGAGGGTATGTTGAAAGGTGTTCAAGACTTGGGAGAAGAACCTTCTCCCGAGAAAATTCTTGAACTAAAACCTGACTTGATAATAACCTACACAGGAACCGAAGGGATCGAGGTATTTGAAAAAATTGCCCCGGTTGTCGCAGTTGAATACGGGAAGAGAAACTACAAAGAACAGATGCTGGAGTTCGGCAAGTTGATCGGAAATGAAGAGGCGGGTAAAACATGGGTCGATCGCTGGGAGAAGAAGATTCAGGAACTTAAGCCGATGATTCAAGAAGCCGTAGGCAACAAAACGGTATCCATACTGAACCCCTATGAAAAAGGCTTGTTTGTTTTCGGTCATAACTACGGCCGGGGAGGAGAGATCATTTACGGGGAATTCGGCTTGAAAGCTCCACCCGAAGCACAAAAGGCAGCAATTGATAGCGGAACTGGGTGGGCTTCTATTTCCCTAGAGAAGCTGCCGGAATTCTCTGGTGACATTATTTTTACATGTCCATGGGCAGGTGATACAAGTGATCCGAAGATCGTATACGATAATCCGATATGGAAACAGCTACCTGCGGTGAAAAAACAGCATGTCTTCCAACTTAATCCGAAAGCCGATACATACAACGATCCCGTTTCGCTTGATGGTCAGTTGGATTTTATATCGGATAGTTTACTTTCCATTAAATAATGCCAAACACCCGCAAAAACTTGCGGGTGTTTCGGTGCATCAATTTGAAAGTATTAAGAGCGAATGAAAAATCGTGATTTTTTGAACTTTTATGCCTCCAATCGAATGGAGGCAGGAGGTTAGTGAGGGAAAACAAAAGAGCCAGGCTCTGGAGAAAGCGAAAATGGTGTATGAAACAGGCGAGATTATAAGAACAGATATCCTGTCCTGTGAAGTATTTGAAATAATAGTAGTCGTTAATCGATAAGTTGAAAAGTGGATATAAAAACCCGCTGTGGATCCACAACGGGTTTCGTAAAACTTTTGACTACACTGCATCTTGGACAATTGTTATTTGATAAATTGGTATGATTGCGGTAGCGGTCCCTTGAGTTGTTGGCGGACTAGTTGGGCGTGAAACGACATTGGTTCCTAAGAATAATACTTTGTCATCGACGTTAGAGATTTGACCAAAAATTTGGTTACCATCAACCGTATAGACAAATACGTTGTTTCCTAATCTTTCTTTTAACTGGTCTGACATTTTCTTGATTGATTCTGAAATAGGATTATGATTTGATCCCATTTTTCTCACTTTCTTTCTATTAAATTATGGATCGTTTCTCCACAATCATAGTTAATGCAGAAATAAGAGAGTTTGACACTAGTATTTGCCTCATTTGAAACTGTCTCAAGAGAGTAAGCTTCCAAAAGAAAGAATGCTATAAGCAATTATTGCTAGTGAGAACTTAAAGTAATTCAATGAATATGAAGCCTCCGTAATAGAGGTGGAGGAACAGCCCCAAGTCTAATTGAAAAGAACGATCATTTTCCATACGTGAATTGCACCGATCAGGTAGGAATGTGGGGACATCGCCTCGTCAAGGAGGGGTGCCACAGTGCAAGCTTTACGAAATTGGGAGTATTACGGCATGACGGAATCTTTTGCGGACTTGTACGCAAGAGCGGCAAACAAGGAAACTTTTTCACATCTCTATGAGGTTGTTACATCCAGAGAAAATATTTTGCTTGCTTATCGTACGATGAAGTCCAATAAAGGATCAAAGACACCAGGAACCGATGGGCTAACCATCAAAGACATCGAACAACGACCCGAACAAGAACTAGTGAGTGAAATCCAAAGCGTACTTGAAAACTACCGCCCCAAGAAAGTCAGACGGAAACTTATCGAAAAAGACAACGGTAAAATGAGACCGCTCGGCATCCCATGCATTCTCGATCGCATCATTCAACAGTGCTTCAAGCAAGTCCTTGAGCCCATAGCTGAAGCCCAATTTTACAATCATAGCTATGGCTTCAGACCCCTTCGATCAACACATCATGCCATGGCAAGAGTTCAATTTCTCATCAATCAGGCATCAATGCATTTTGTAGTCGACATCGACATATTAGGGTTCTTTGACAACGTCAACCATACCTTGCTCGTAAAGCAACTTTGGAACATGGGTATTCAAGATAGAAAGGTTCTAGCCTGCATCTCAAAAATGCTAAAGGCTGAAATCGAGGGGGAAGGAATACCTTCAAAAGGCGTACCTCAAGGAGGCTTGCTATCAACACTGCTTTCGAATATTGTACTGAACGACCTCGATCATTGGGTGGCTGGTCAATGGGAACTCTTTCCGCTGACAAAACCTTTCCAATCAAGAACTGGCGAAAGGGCTGCGAAAAAACGGTCCAGGCTGAAAGAAGGCTATCTGGTGCGCTACGCCGATGACTTCAAAATCATCTGTCGCGATTGGAGATCCGCCCAGAGGTGGTATCATGCGGTAGTTCTGTATCTTAAAGACCGTCTGAAACTGGATGTCTCACCAGAGAAATCGCAAATCGTCAATCTGCGAAAACGAGAGTCGGAATTTCTTGGGTTTACAATCCGAGCGAACAAAAAGGGTCAAAAGCGAGTAGCGCATACGGGGATTAAAAAGAGCAAAAGGCAAAAAATCAAAGGCGAAGCCAAGAAACACATCCTCAAAATGCGAGCTTCGCCAACGGCTCTAACCGCTGCACGGTTCAACAGCTTTGTTTTAAGGAATTCACAATTACTTCAATCGGGCAACACATGTAAGTGTTGCGTTCTCACGTCTTGCCTACGATCTGCGTGCCTTCATGTACAATCGTCTCAAACAAATCGGGAAATACGAACATCCTGCAAACCCACCGCCAACTTACAGTAAGTTCTACAGCTTGGGTTATAGGACATTTAAAGTAGCAGATGTTTATCTATATCCTCTAGCCAGCGTGAAGACAAAGAATACGATGGGATTCAGTCAAGGGCTTTCGCTCTTTACCACAACAGGCAGAGAACAGATATACAAAAAGCTTCGACCAGATTTACGTCAGGAAATTTACTTACTAACGAAATCTAGCATCCCGAATCAGAGTGTTGAATATATGGATAATCGAATAAGTCGGTATAGCATGAAAATGGGGAAATGCGAACTTACAGGCATGTATCTCTTCGCAACCGATGTTCACTGCCACCACTATATCCCGTTGGACCGAGGAGGAAACGACAAATTTAATAATTTGCGCATTCTCCACAAATAGGTCCAACAACTTATCCATCATACTCATAAAGAGATGATTGACGTACTCAAGAATAAACTGAATCTAACGGAATTGATGATGATCAAGATCAACCAATACCGTGAAAAATATGCATTAGAACCAGTTTAACATACCTCAAATCAATGAGTAACGAGGAACTTATGATCTAGTAAATTCAGTTAGAGGGAACGCGGAGTGCTGGGAAACTGGCACGCTCCGTGTGGAGCAGGGGAAAAGCTGGAGATGGCATCAAATGCTTACCTATTGTTACCGTTAGGTGAACGATACAAGGAGCAATTTGCCGCGGCAGTTGCTCCTTGTTTTTATTAAGCTAACGGGCAGGATACTGAAATTATATCCTCATTCCCTATCCTTATCATTTCAAGATAATGTAGTGACGTAGGCACCCCTCAAAAATCCACCTTCTTTTTTAAATCTTTCGTTTGTATCCTCTTAATTACTTGACAAAAGGTAACTAGTTAGATATTTTAATACATAACCAGTTATCTATTGTGGGGGTGGAAA
>NZ_JAGGLB010000060.1 GCF_017874215.1 Paenibacillus eucommiae | reverse complement strand
CAGCGACTCTTAACCCGCTCAACAAGGGAAAAATACGCTCCGTTAGGGCTGTAAGAGGCGCTAATGTCCGTTAGAATTCCAGCTGGGCTTTTGGGTGGCGCTAAGGAGCACTGGTGTCCGTTACAGTTACTGGCTTTCCATTCGCGTCCGCTGCCCCTCGTTAACCTGACAACATTGGGGCTGTGGGTTCAAGCCGCTGTTAAAGATATGTTCCCTTGAATGGATTGCATGTGAGAGTCGGAATGAATCTTTGAATACGGACGCTATCGCTTTTCCTCAAACGAACAGCCAGCAAGCGTCTGTTTCCTGACGGAAAGGGATAGTGATGATAATGAACATTTCGAATTCTCTTCATTCTTCATTACATAAACATTTTAACACGACAACTCTTTATCACTGTAAAACAATACTACGTCAATTCAACATATCCACACTAGGCTTCCAACAACAACTTATTCTTCCCAGTATATTCACAAAAAAGAAAAGAGGAAGACCACGATCGGCCCCTCTTCTCTAGCTTCTCCAGCTTCTCCAGCTCTTCCAGCTTTCCAGCTCTTCCAGCTCTTCCAGCTCTTCCAGCTCTTCTAGCTTTCCGGCTCTTCCAGCCTTCCAGCCTTCCCAGTTTTCCATCCTCCAGCACTCCAGCTAATTCACACCAGATGCTTTTGTCCCCATAAATACGGCATATCCTAAATATTCGTAGTACTTCTCCATAAGCTGATCATATTCCGAGGATAGGCGCCAAACTTGCGGATCCATGAGTATCGCATGATCGGCCAGCTTGACGGGATCGGGGTGCCGAATTGCATCCTCCCACATATAAGGAGGGAACGGAACGACATCGTCCGAGCTTACAGCTGTAAAGCCTTGAGATTCGAGCGTGTGCTGCCACTCCTCCATGCTGAGCAGCCCCTTCACCCCATAGAAATCACATAGCGCCCGCTCTGCCTTCGCCGGCATCTTTTTCCACCGGATGACCTCCCTGTCAAAGAGCTTCCCTCCGGGTCTGAGAACCCGGTTATATTCAGAGACAGCCTTGCTCGTATCCGTGAAATTCGTGACAGACTCTACCAGAACAATATCGAACTCACCCTCCTCAAAAGGCAGTGAGCAGGCATCGCCCTCGACAAAGCGTACCGTCAGCTCCAAAGTTTGCGCGCGAATCCTGGCCTTATCCAGCATTTCCGGCCTTATATCAAGAGCAGTAACCTCACAGCCCTGCTCAGCGAGAAGGCAAGCGGTGCGGCCAGTGCCGCAGCCGACTTCAAGCACTTTGCTGCCGGCTTGCAGCGGATATTTCTCAAGCTGCAGCAAGGTTTTCTCGTAGCCTCCCGGGTGAGCGTTACCCACACCAAGCTTAGTAAGCATATCCAGATACTTCAACAACATTTCCTCCCTTCCCGTAACTTCAGCTTCCTAATTACGGTATGGGAAAACTCCGCTGTTGGCTTGGATTCTTAGGCTTTTTGAACAAAATATGCACCTGCCTATATCGCTTGAATAAGATGACATCCTATATCGACCTGTATGAGCTAAATCGTGGAGAGCCAGGCACGCTCATGATGCCAATCGACATGTACGGGAGTTTCAAAAAAAGCTGACAAGCAGGACGTATTTAGCACATCAGGTGTCTTTCCCTGCATATAAATTTCTCCGCGGCGAATTAGCAGCGTATGTGTGAACATCGGTAATATTTCTTCCGTATGATGAGTCACATACAGCATATTAGGCGCATTCGGCTCCGCGGCGAGCTGTTCAATACTGCGAAGCAGCGATTCCTTGGAAAGAAAATCAAGCCCGTTGCAGGCCTCATCCAAAATAAGCAGCTGCGGCGATGCCATCAGCGCCCTTGCTATGAGCAGCTTCTGCTTCTCTCCCTGGGAGCAGCTTTGATAAGTCCGGTCGATCAAATGGCTGCAGCCCAATTGGTTCATAAGCACAAAAGCTTTCTCAAGATCGCCCTCGGTAGGAATTTCATACATCCCGATGGAGGCATATTTGCCACTTATGACAACAAATTGTGTTTTATCCTGACCATACAGCTTCTCCTGCAGAGAAGAGCTGACCCAACCGATGGATTTACGCTGTTCCCGGAGATCTACACTGCCGTAAACCTCTCCAAGCACGCTGATTTTCCCGCTGGTTGGCCAGATATAACCGTTCAGCATATTCAACAGCGTTGTCTTTCCCGATCCATTCAAACCGAGAATAGCCCAATGTTCTCCCTTAGCTACCTGCCAGTTCACCTGATGAAGCAGGGTTTTATCTTCTCTCTTCCATGTAACATCTGTCATTTCAATAATATTTGCCATAAGCCCTCTCTTCTTCCCCGTAAAAATATCTCTCAATAAATACCATAGCACTCGTATTAGCTTCTTTCAAGCTGGGAGCAAGCATTCCAAACTGCTGATAAACTCATCAAATTTACCGCTTTCCAAGCCTGATAAGCCCAGGTAAGGACTAATACCTATCGCGGCTCTTTTATTTTAGGTTTTCCTCAATAAGTTTTGCCCTAGAGAAAGTTTTTGTTGTACAGGCAATAATTTTGGTGTAGGATAATAAAGTAGGTAGTATACAAATTAAATGAATAACGGCGGTTTTTTTTACACTATTTCTTTTCCTAGGGAAACATTGTTGTGTGAGGGAAATACAAGAGAAAAAGGAGAACTTGAACAAATGAACACGAAAAAACAAACGGGAATTCATACAGGCTTGCCCAAGCTGCTGCTAATTGCCTTATCCTTATTAACATTCACAGTTATTATGACAGCATGCGCAAATACCAAAAGTGCCTTCCCCGATAGTGAGGGAAAAATTAAAATTACAGCGACCATTGGGATGATCACCGATGTCGTAAAACAGGTAGGTGGAGATCACGTATCCGTCGTAGGGTTGATGAAGGCTGGCGTAGATCCACACTTATATAAAGCTTCACAGGGAGATATTTCGAAGCTTGACCATGCAGATATCATTTTCTACAACGGTCTGCATCTGGAAGGTAAAATGGTTGAGATTCTTGAGCAAATGGCAAAGAAAAAGCCGGTGGCAGCTGTATCAGCAAACATTGATCACTCCTTGCTCAGAGCAGGCGATGAGAAGATGGGGACCGAATATGATCCGCACATTTGGTTTGATGTAAGGAACTGGATGAAAGCTACCGAAGCGATTCGGGACGTACTGATTGAACACGATCCAGACCATGCGGAAGACTATAAAAATAATGCAGAAGCCTACCTGAAACAGCTGGAACAGCTTCATCAAGAGATTACCGAGAAAATCGCTTCAATTCCGGAAAGCAGCAGAGTACTTGTAACCGCCCATGATGCATTTGGTTATTTCGGAGATGCTTATGGAATTAAAGTAATGGGTTTGCAGGGGATCAGCACAGCTTCTGAAGCTGGCACCAAGGATGTAACAAGCTTGCGGGACTTCCTGGTCGAAAGTAAGGTCAAGGCCGTATTTATCGAATCCAGCGTACCCCGTAAAGCAATCGATGCCGTCATTCAGGGCGCCAAGGAAAAAGGACATGAGCTGAAAATTGGCGGAGAGCTTTTCTCCGACGCCATGGGTGAAGACGGTACAACAGAAGGCACATACATCGGCATGGTGCGGCATAACGTCGACACGATCGTCCATGCTCTTAAATAACATTTGAGGAGAGAATCCATATGAGCAGTATACCTTTACAGATTCATAATATGTCCGTTGCCTATCAGAAAAAACCGGTGCTTCGTCAAGTTTCTTTCGAAGTGCCGGAAGGAAAGCTAATCGGTATTATCGGTCCGAACGGTGCGGGTAAATCGACATTAATAAAAGCTGCGCTTGGCTTAATTCCACGTATTTCTGGTGATGTTGCCATCTATGGCCGCCCTTACAAGGAGCAGCGGAAGCTGGTTGGTTATGTACCACAGCGTGAATCCGTGGACTGGGATTTCCCCACGAATGCACTCGATGTGGTGATGATGGGCCGCTATGGCCATCTTGGCTGGTTCAAGCGCCCTGGAGCCAAAGAGAAAAAAATTGCGATGGAATGTCTGGCCAAGGTCGGCATGGCCGATTTCGCCACCAGACAGATCAGTCAGCTCTCCGGCGGCCAGCAGCAGCGAATTTTCCTGGCAAGAGCCTTGGCTCAGGACGCCAGCCTGTATGTTATGGATGAACCCTTTGCCGGCGTCGATGCCGCTACTGAGAAAGCAATTATTACATTGCTCAATGAATTGAAAAAACAGGGAAAAACCGTTCTGGTCGTTCATCACGACCTTGCTACTGTGAAGGAATATTTCGACTGGGTGCTGCTGCTGAATGTGCAAATTGTCGCTTTTGGCCCGACTGAGGAAGTGTTCACTACCGAAAAGCTGCAGGAAACGTACGGTGGCAGATTAACGATGCTGGAGCATAACAATGCCTCCACATTGATTACAAGCACGAGGTGATGAGCATGTTGGACTTTTGGAAAATTTTTCAGGATCCGAATACACAATGGATCTTAATGGGCTGCATGCTCCTCGGCTTAAGCAGCGGAGTTATCGGCAGCTTTGCCTACTTGCGCAAGCAATCCTTAATGGGAGACGCTTTGTCGCATGCCGCTTTGCCGGGTGTATGTATTGTCTTCATGCTAACCGGCTCAAAATCCGTCCTGTTATTTCTGGTCGGTGCAGCAGCGGCAGGTTTATTGGCTACCTTCGCTATTGGATTTATAACACGTCAGTCCAGAATTAAACAGGATTCGGCACTGGCGATTATCCTTACCGTATTTTTTGGGGTTGGCATCGTATTGCTAACTCAAATTCAACATAGCGGCAGCGGCAATCAAAGCGGTCTCGACAAATTTCTATTTGGGCAGGCCGCCTCGATGATTCACTCTGATGTAATTACTATGGCCATAATTTCCATCCTGCTGATCGGGGCTTGTACGCTGCTCTTCAAGGAATTCAAGCTGATTAGCTTCGATCCTGGCTTTGCCCGCGGACTTGGCTTTCCTGTTACCGTGCTGGAGCAGTTTATCATGTTCCTGATTGTGGTTGCTGTGGTAGTCGGCCTTCAAGCTGTCGGCGTGGTATTAATGGCCGCTTTGCTAATTACACCAGCAGTTTCAGCCCGTTACTGGACAGAGAAGCTGAATGTCATGGTTGTGTTGTCAGGAATATTTGGAGCGCTAAGCGGTTTGATTGGAACGTTGATCAGCGCTAGCGGCAGTAATTTACCTACCGGTCCTTTTATTGTTTTATCGGCAACAGCTATCTTTGCCATTTCTCTCTTATGCGCTCCCCGCCGCGGGATTTTGTCCAAGGTATTTCTGCGCATCTCGGTCCGCAACAATGTGAGACGGGAAGATACCGCGTTTCCGTCGCTGCAGGAAGGGAGTAACCTATGAGTACATTTTGGATTATTTTAACAGGCGCCCTTGTGGCAAGTACTTGTAGTATCGTTGGATGCTTTCTTGTGCTGAGGAAGATGGCTATGATCGGAGATGCGATCAGCCACGCCGTGCTTCCCGGCATCGTTATCGCTTTTCTGATCAGCGGCTCCAGAGATTCTTTGTTTATGCTTTTGGGAGCTGCCGTGCTGGGCCTTGTTACCGTATTTCTCATTCAACTGTTTCACCAGAGCGGTGTGCAGTCGGATGCGTCGATCGGGGTTGTATTTACCGCCCTTTTCGCCATTGGGGTTATCCTTATCAGCATGTATACCCGAAACATCGATCTCGATCTCGATTGCGTGCTTTATGGAGAAATTGCTTACGTCCCATGGAATACGCTGCAATTTGCCGGCATGGACATCGGACCCAAAGCAGTCTGGGCAGTAGGTCTTGCGCTATTGCTAAGCGTCATTATTATATCCGTATTTTATAAGCAGTTTAAAATTTGCTCCTTTGACCCGGCGATGGCTGCCGCGGCAGGCATTCCTGTCATCCTGTTCCATTATTTGCTTATGGGGCTTGTGTCCGTCAGCACGGTTGCCTCTTTCGAAAGTGTAGGAGCAATCCTCGTGGTCGGCATGCTCGTTGTACCTCCTGCTACGGCTTATCTGCTTACGGAAAAGCTGAGCCGCATGATCCTGTACAGCGTCCTGATCGGCAGCCTGAGCTCTGTTGTCGGCTATTATATCGCTCATTTATTAGACGCTTCGATTGCTGGAAGCATGATAAGCGTAGCTGGTGCAATGTTTGTTATCGCCTTGCTCTTCTCACCCACACACGGTGTCATCTTTCGCAAATTTTTACAAAAGAAAATGCTGCAAGAGGACACAGCCAGATAAATGCCAGATGAGTGCCAGCTGCAGGCTGACATCATTAGAATCCGAATGGACCTAATGATGTCAGCCTTCTTTTTTTCCAATTTCTGTGCTCATGTCCAATCAACACTTGACTAGGAGACATACAATAACGAGTCAAGCAAACCTCATGTATGAAAGGAGTGCATGGAATATGTCATACCCGGTTGCAGGAGTAGGAGCAGGTTGCGGTTGCGGTGGTGGATTTGGTGTTAGCACTGGCGCCATTCTAGTTCTTTTTATACTTTTGGTTATTATCACATCCGCATTCGCATGGTAATATAACCTTATAAATTTCAAGGCCCCGGGGACTTTATGTCCAAGGGGCCTTGTCGTTTTTCTTTAAATTGATTCACCGGGTAAAAAAGCGGGTAAATACACTGACACTGGGCATATTTAGATCAGTTAGATTAGTTAGATTAGTTAGATTAGTTAGATCAGTTAGATCAGCTATATTTGTCATATTAGATATATTAGGGAGATGAGTCGGCATGTGTAAGCTATCGGACGAACAAATCATTGTTTTTTCAAGCAAGCTGCCTACCTGGAAATTTGAAAATAACGCACTCACTAAAACTTTCCAACAAAATGATTTCAAAGCGTCGATTGTACTCGTTAACGCCATTGCCGGATTGGCTGAGGAAGCGAATCATCATCCCGATATACGCATTCAATACAACAAGGTAACGGTTACTTTAACAACCCACGATAGTGGTGGAGTGACTGGCAAGGACTTTTTATTAGCCCAGCAAATTGATGCTATCTAGCTGTACCTGATTGCTATGTGCTCACCTCAAACTATGACATTGATGTAATAGTTTATTCATTTATAATCCACCCGTTACAGGCGTATAGGTCCCGGTCACAAAACGAGCATCGTCACTAGCCAGGAAAGCGATTACGCCTGCAACATCTTCAGGCACTGCTACGCGACCAAGCGGTGTAAAATTACTAATCAACCGCTTCTCCTGCTCTGACCAACTAGGACTGACATCCATTTGCATCAGGCCAGGGGCAACAACATTAGCGGAAATGCCATATGGACCAAATTCCTGTGCAATATACAATGAGAACGAATCGAGGCCTCCCTTAGCCGTACCATGAGCGATCATAAGAGGTGAAGGGTCTTTGCCGAAGGTATTTGAAATATAAATAATTCGCCCACACTGCTGCCCGGTCATCGTTGGGATTACCGCTTTCGTCATCACGAAGGCGCTTTTCAGCTCATCATCTACCTTTTGCGAGAATTCCTGCCACGACAATTCGGCAAAAGGTTTTGCCTCGAACGTCATATTCCCGTTGCAAACCAAAATATCGATACGGCCAAAGGATTCATTCACAGCATCGACTAGCCTTAGAACTTGATCCTTCTCACGAACATCGGCCTGCAGCGCAGTCGCTTGACCGCCATTTGCCCGAATAACAGACACGACCGCTTCAGCAGCCGCGGCATCCTTTACATACTGGACAACCACTTTTGCACCTCGCTGAGCCAACAGTATGGAAGCTGCTCGTCCAATGCCTTCCGAACCTTCCGTAATGATTGCCACTTTTCCTTTTACACTCATTCTAATTGCCTCCTTTCCCCGGAATCGAGATACAAAGCTGATATTTCCAGTGCCATTTTCTTTAGCTCCGCGGCTATATGGGCAGGTTCTAGAATAAGCAAGTCGCTCCTGAATTGGAGCAGGAAGCCGATTATCCACTTCCCGCCATCAGGTAATTGGGTGCGTACAATAACAGAACCGTCAGGCATTCTTTCCATCTCATGCTCATCAAAATAGTCCGCAGCCGAAACTTTGGCATCACCTGAGAAACGAAGCACTGCATCAACTGTCTTTTCAGTTCTGCGCTTTTTCCATGGTTCATTTAGCTTTGAGAGCTCCACATCCCGTCGAATGAAGGATTCCGTAAGGATCTGCAGCCCCCGTATGCGGGAAAGCTTGAACGTCCGGTAATCCTCGCGATTCAGGCAATAACCATGCAAATACCACGCATACCCTTTAAGCGCAAGACCTAGCGGCTCTATGCAACGCTCCGTTTCTCCTCCCAGGCCGTCTGTATAGGAGAAACGGATCCGCATTTTATCCTTTATGGCTTTGTGCAGCGCTTCATATTTGTTTCGCTCTGCTTCACTATTTTTCCAGGGGGTAAAGTCAATGTGGATATGATCGCTATCGGCCAAACGTCCCTTTTCCGCTTGTGAGACCAGTGCCCCGACCTTATCGAGCAGACGATCCATATTGGAATGATTCAGCGCCTGTGTCGACTGGAGCCCGCGCAGAGCGGTAAACATTGTAACCAGTTCATCAAATGACAGCATCTGCCGATCCAGGCGGAAGCTATCCATAATTTCATAGCCTCCTTCCATACCCGTGTACGAGACAATAGGAATTCCAGCGAGACTTAATGACTCCAAATCGCGGTAAATCGTCCGCAAAGATACCTCCAGCCGGTCAGCCAGCTCTTGTGCTTGCACGCGTTTGCGGTTCAATAAAAGTATCGTGATGGCCATAAGCCGTTCGAGTTTCATTTCTGTCCCTCCAGTAATTAATGCGAGGCTGCGTATCCGTCTGCCTCCGAGGCCGGGTCCAGCTTCTCCCTGCTCATAATGAACGCCGCAGCCAGCGCCAAAACTGCCGGGATGAGGCTCCAAGCAAAGGTCGCGATGATCGAAGAAGATAGCCCCTCCGTAATCGTGCTCAGCGCTTTCCCATCCATAGATTGACGGATTTCCGGATTCAGCAGCACGTAAGGGTCGCTAAAGTCGACATCTACGGACATATTCGCCGCTCCGCCGCTGCCGAACGCCTTGGTTAGCTTATCAGTAAGCGAATGGCTCTGAATGATGCCAAATATCGTAATGCCAAGCGTCATACCGAGTGACCGGTTGAAATTCAGCGTCGAGGTCGCTGCTCCCCGCTGTGTAGCCGGAAACGAATGAATGGCTGCACTGCTGAGTACCGAGAAAGAAGCACCGATACCAAGTCCAATCAGAACCATATAGACTGTGATGAGAAACCGTGGTGATTCCATTGTCAGAGCAGCCAGTAGCGCCATGCCAGCGATCAGAATGACGAGTGTTGGAATCAGAATCGTCCGGTACGGAAGCTTTGACATCAAGAATCCGCCTACGGTTGCAGTTACTACGGAACCCACCATCATCGGAAGCAGTACAAGTCCTGCGTTAGTCGCGGAGCCGCCAAGTACGCCTTGAATATAAATCGGTATAAACATCGAAGCGGTCATGAACGTAGCTCCGCTAAGCATCGCAACCATATTGCTAGTGGTGTACAGCCGGTTTCGGAACATTCGGAATGAAATGATCGGCTCGGCTGCCCTTTTCTCCACAAAAACAAGCAAAATGACAAGTACTACGAAGCCTGCAAACATCCCCAATATTTGTGGTGAACCCCATGCGTACTCTTTGCCGCCGAGCTCAACTCCGAGCATAAGGCATATAATTGCCCCAACCAGCAGAAAGGCTCCCAGAAAATCAATTTTTTGCCTGGCATGATCCGTCGATTCTTTGTAGAAAAACACAATCAAGAGGAAAGCAATCAGACCTAGCGGTAAATTTATGTAGAAAATCCATTCCCATTGAAGATAGTCCGTAATATAACCACCGAGCAGCGGAGCGGCTATACTCGATAAACCGAATAAAGCCCCGAACATTCCTGTCATCTTTCCTCTGTTCTCTGGTGCAACAACATCGAACATGATCGTGAACGCAATGGACACCATGGCGCCTGCGCCGATCCCCTGAATAGCTCTGTACATACTGAGCTGAACAATCGATTCCGCCATCCCACATAACGCAGAGCCGATCATAAATACAACGATACCGAATGTAAAAAAACGTTTGCGTCCATACATATCGGACAGCTTGCCGAATATCGGCATACCGGCCATCTCCGCTACCATATAGGCAGATGTGGCCCAGACGAATTTATCAAGACCGCCAATCTCGCCAACAATCGTTCCCATTGCTGTCGCTACAATCGTGTTGTCCATCGAGGCCATCAGAATGGCAAGCAGCAGCCCTGCAATGATAACCCCTATTTTGTTCTTTTTGTCCAGTGCTTGGTTCATTAAAATCCCGTTCCTTCCTGTGTTCAAGTTGATGTAATTTATGAATCTTATGAAGCAATCATAAACCATCCTTGTTGACAACAGTGTGGCAGGAATGAGCGGCTAAGCGAAAAAAATAAGAAAAGAGGAAAGGCGACATGCTCTTCCCTCTTTTCTTGGCATTCATGCTGACCTCAGTCGAAGCGATACGTCCAGAACTGTTCCGTACCGAACCGTTCCCGGATTTCCGCATCCGTATACTCCTTGTTCCCGAGCAGCTCTGCTGCCTGGAACTGGGAGCGATGCGCTCTGATGGCGTCCATCTTCTGCTGCAGAAAATCGCTCACATCGACAATGACATCAGGCTTTCCGATTGTTTGCTCATAATTTCTGGCAAAAGCCATGCAGTGTACCGGCGGTCTCGCTCCTTCGGGCAGTCTGGCAACCGCACGGACAACGGCAGCGCCGCAGGCGTCATGATCAGGATGGACGGCATAGCTCGGATAGAACGTAATGACCAGAGATGGCTCAAGCTCCGCCAGCAGATCATAGATACAGCCTTCCAGCAAGTCCCGCTCCTCGAATTCGATCGTTTTATCGTGAAAGCCGAGCATTCGCAAATCCTGAATGCCAATTGCGCGGCAGGACTCCTCCAGCTCCTTCTTCCTTACTTCCGGAAGCGTCACGCGAGTGGCAAACGGCGGAATCCCCATGTTCCGGCCCATTTCCCCCAGTGTCAGACAGGCGTAGGTCACTTGGGCCCCGTTCTGCAAATGCTTGGCCAATGTTCCGGACACGCCGAAGGCCTCATCATCCGGATGCGGGAGCACAACCAAAATTTGCCGTTCCATATCACTCATCTTATCACTCATCTCCTTTTCTATCAGAAGGGCTCCCGGCTAAGCTGCAAGGCAACGACAAGCTTGCCTGCGCTATCGTGTCCCGCCATAATCAACCGGCCCATCTCCGTTTCATCGTAGTGGGTCAGTCCCTCGGAGTAGATCCATCCTTGCTCCGTCTTCAGGCCGACACGGTATGGTCCGACCCCAGCGATCGATCCGTGGGAATAACGAATGATCGCGTTGGTGATAAAGGTAGCAGTTGGATGCTTAGTGCTATCCAAATGGGCGGCGTAAGCGCCCGATGTCATCTCAAGATGCACGTATAAATCCTGATCCTTCAACAGGTCAATTCTGCGTTGTATTTCTGTTTGACTAATAAGCTGCATGCCGACACCTCCACCTTCCAACGTATACTTCAAATATTATAGCCCGAAAACAAGTTAAATCAAAATAACCCGCCCAGCATTAGCTGCTGGAGACGGGTTATTTTTAGACAAACAAATGAATTAATCTACTTATCTTTAAGGCTTATCGAAAGTATGCACTTTATTCCAATGCTGGCCGCCATCGGAAGTCGTATACATAACAGACGGCTCCGTATTATCTGTTGTGATCAACCAGCCTTGATTGGCATCTGCCATCGCCAGTCCTTGCTCGCCGTACCCTTTGAACGCTTGCTTCCCATTGGTCCAGGTTTTCCCGTCATCCTTTGTCCAGCCGACAGTATTAGCTTCATCGCAAGCGGGACATTGTCCACCCATAAAAGCAACTTGTGGATTGACTACATACAGGGTACCTGGCTTGGAACCATTATTCTTCGGTCCATCATCGTAACCCAGTGGAAAACCAGGTGCAGGTCCAGCACCAGCCGTTGAATTGGCAATTACGGTCTGCCAATTTTTGCCGCCGTCAGAAGTATGGAAAAGCGAATACGATGTCTGCGACATCCCTGAATCACCGATGATTTCTACCCAGGCATCATTGGCGCCTGCTGAACGAATGACAGCACCATTAGGCGTTGCAGCTGCATCTCTGGACATGACTGTGCTCCATTTTTGACCGCCGTCTGTGGTCCGCTTAATTTCAAGCTTATCTTTGGTCGAAGTCAAGGCCCAGCCGTTATTTTTATCATGAAAATAAGCATCGCCAATAATAGAATCTGGAACAGGCATAGTGATCCATGTTTTTCCGCGGTCTTTTGTCATCGCGTTAGCGCTGAACGCCTCATTGCTCGAAACGAAATGTAGGAATCCTAGATTCGGTACGCTACCTTCTACTTTCCAGTTCTTGCCTCCATCTGTGGTACTCAGCAATTGAAGCTTTACTGAATTCTGGTCAGGAGTTTCATCAATTGTAGCCCAAGCCTCTTTACTGTTTAACGCAAACAACTGCTTGATCGTTCCCTTACCCTTATATTGTGTCTTCCATTTTTTTCCGCCATCATCCGTTCTTGCTATCCACCCTTCTCCGCCAACCCAGCCTGATTGCGCATCAGCTAAGCGTACCGCCGTTACTTTCCCCATGCTGCCATCGGCTGGCGTGTTGGAATTGGGGCTTGCTCCAGCGCCCGTTGAAGGTGATGCAGAAGGTCCCGTAGTAGGTTCAGGCGAAGGCTCTGTTGAAGGCGTTGTGGATGCTCCATTATCTGTAGCCGTAGGGGAGGGACTTCCACCTCCGGCGTCTGGTGTGCTTGTACTGGCTTGACTCTGGCATCCGGCTAAAATAATGAACATGAGACACAGGATGACAGGAAATTTCAATATACGTAAGCTGTTCATTTTCTCTCCTCCATTTCTCTATTTAAACAAACGAGAAGCTGCTACAGAGTGTAAAAAAACAGACCTCTCTTTTAAGCTGTACATTCTTTAGACGTATTAAACAGAAATATAGTTTCCTAAACATTGCATGGATCCTGCAAGCAAACAAAAAAAGAGGCCGCGAAGGCGCCTCTCTTGATTTTTAAATTTGTTGATCTGTAAATCTAAGTATTAAAGGATGCAATGTCAAGCATGGGTGAGGTATCACAGTTTTGTACTTATCTACTTTGAATTCCGTTGTATTTATATCAACAGACATCCATACCCCATCATTATCCAAGCGATATGCATAGTTCTTCATCCATTTAACATCAATCATAAGTGTTACCTGCGGCATAGGGTCGAGACTCATATTAAAAATCGCAACCATCTTGTCGCCCGACTCTTTGTGCTCCTGGGCACTGACAAAAACATTCGGATGCTTGGCCGCCGCATAAACGGGCAGATTCGTTCCACCGAGCCACTCGATAATCCCTCTAAACTGCTCCTTACGTTTGTAATTATACACGGATGCGGAGTCATTAGCCTGCAGGTTATAGGCGTTAATCGCCACGCGGCCGCCCAGCCGGTTCGTAAAGAGAACGGTCGATGGCGCAACCACTTGATCAAATTCATCTACAAACTCGGATAATACCTGCGTCGATTCGTTCAGGCCAACAATCTGAAATACATTGGACTCCTGATGAACCGTAACCGTTAAGTTCGTATAATACATCCTTTCTCCAGCCGTATGCTCCCTCCATGGGGTAAGCTCTGTAAGCCGCTCATAGCCAATGCTGTCGCTAAGCGTGCTTTCCAGATTCGTCACCTCGGCCCCGATCAAATCACCATATCCGTTTTTGCAAAGATAGAAGGCCGCCAGACCGTCAAGGAAGACCCCTCCTTTGAATAGCTCCATCAGTTCATCTTTGGATAGATCCAGAATTTCCTCTCCACAGACCATGACTGGCCCTTCCTCCGATTTTATCGAATAAGGAATCCCGAATCTGCCCAGAACAGATGCCCAGGCGGGCGCTACAATAAACGGACCTTGATTGCCGGCAATCGGGCGATAAGCATGGGCAAACGGGCGGTATAAAATCCGCGGACCTGCCATTTCAAAATCGGCAACCGAACGCCTTAACTCAGAGAAGAACGCTTTGCTTTGGCCTACCATCGTGAAATATCCTTCTTCCTCCAGCGGGCCGTCCGTATATTGCGTCACATACGTTTGCGATCCGTCTAGGCCGTAGAACATAGCCAGGGTAATGAGTGAACGCAGCTTGGCCGCTGAGAAGAAGAAGCGGGAATGCGGATAAGGATCCGATTCATGGATCAACTCCAGATCGCCACTTAACGTCTGCTTGGAATGCAGGAAATGAAAGGTCAGGCCGGGAAAATTATTCGCCACATCGCTATTGTAGTCACTGCCAAACAAACGAACGAGCGGTCTCGTGCTTCCAGCAAAAGCTCTGGCAACAGCTTCCGTCAACTCTCCATCGAAATCACAGGAGCCAGGCTGACACAGCGCCAGTCTTGTTTGTGGTGCAACCTCATCTACAGCTGCCCGTACTTCACTTGCAAGCTCGACCAGAGAGTCTTTCATTAGCCTTGCCCAAGCTTTGCGGTAATCCACCGACAGCTCGTCGCCACGACGAAAAATAGCTTCTAATTCTTCCCTCGACAAGTCCTTGCTCAAACCCATTTGTTGCGAGAAGCGCCCCAAGTGCAATGGACAGAAGCAGCCAAACTTCACTACATCATGATTGCTGATTTCATAATCGTCTTCAAAAAACACAAATGGAGGACGGCCCCTCTCCACAACCGTTTGCACATAACCGCTCAATAGCTCTATATATGTCTTATCCAATGGGCAATTCGCTGTTCTTGAAGCAGCACCGTCAATGCCTATTATTTTTTGAAAAGGATGCTCCTGTTCATTCAAGGGCTGAGGTCCTACAGATAAGCTTGGCGAACACCACCATCCCACTTCGATGCCGTCTTCGGCCAGATGCTGCCGCACTTCCTGGATCAGATCACCGAATTTCTCAAAAGCATGGACGGCAGTAGGCAGCTTCGACTCCCCGTTCCACTGTGGAAATACGAGGATAAATTTTTTAATGCCTGCTTCCTGCTTTAATCTGCGAAGGGCTGCGAGCATCTCTTCTTTCTTACTGGCAACAAATAAAAAAGGAACGATTGGATCCAATTGAAATTCATAATGCCCCACAGTACTTCCCCCTTCCTCCGCCTGCCAATTTATTTCTGATTTTCAAATTCTGACATCCATATATTCATGTCAAACAATTGAGGTAGAAATCATCAATGTATACTTCCTGATCAGTATTGAAATTCTCCAGTAAAGCATTCATTTCCACTTTATCAATTCCTTCAGGAAATTCTCCCGCCCAATAAATGCCGACCCATTCTCCGGTAGTATCTGAGACGCGCTTTGTCTCCAAGTAAGGTCTAACTGTTCCTATATGCTTGTTTTGCGCATCCCAGAAATCAATTTGCAGCCGAATCGTTCCTTTGCCTGTCGAACTCTTAGGTGAATAGTACGCCAAAGACATCACATGAACTCCGGGCTGTACCTGCACCATCTGAGTAAGCCCGCCACTCTTTATCCCTTTGGCCTTAATACAGTGTGTGCCAGTTCGCTTGAATGCATCGGTTCTCTGCATTTCAAGCCCATCATAAAGCCGTAAGTTCCATGAATCAGCCCTATCAGCAGTAGCTCCTGCCAGTTCAAAGGATGGATTAGCGTTCATTAGCTTTCTCGCTTCGCTATCTGCACTCCTTAACAAGATATTGGCGTAGCTCCGAACAGCCTCTACCGGATCATTCATGGACAGATTCTGGAGAAACAGATGTACCGTTCCAGTAGAATCTCCCTGCTCCAGCCAGGCAACTATGGCGTCCATTTCAGCTTTTGTCATACCCGACCAAACCCGTGTGTACCCACCAAGTGTTTTACTATCAACAGAATATGGACTAAATGCTTGCTGCAGGAAAGGATCGTCTGCGAAATCCTCAATTAGATCCCGCCGCTTTTCTGCCAGCCTTATTTTCTCCATGACGATCTGCACCAGAGTGAGCGCTGCCGTCTCATCTGTTGGCTGAGGAACAGCTGTTTTCTCCACCGTATGGCTTAATACTGATGCTTCGTAGTATTCGAAGGATCGCAGTAAAGCCTCTGCACGCTTCTTTTGCTTGGCAGTAACAGCTTTCGCAACAACCGATTCCAGCAGGCAGCGGCTTTGTGCCATATCTACTTGTGTAACCGCTTCAAGATAGCTGTCGTCGAGGAAGTTCAAATAGGGTATCCGTGGATCGGATTGAGCCCAATCGGTATACCACCTGGTTTGGAACATACGATTTTCCCAGAAGTCCCTCCATATCTCATAATAAGCTGCCAAATCAGCAGCCGCGTCAGCACCCACAGCGCGCTCATACCATTCGTTAATCAGAGTCTCAACATCCTGCTCCGGGTTCCATTGCAATCGGGTTGAGAGCCATGGCTTCGGCCCTTCTCCGAAATTCGGTACCATCTCAGCATAATTTGTGGTAACCCCTGCTTTTTTGGCGTATTTATAATTCTCTGCCATTATATTGAAGTATGCTCTCGGAACCATATAAGGCGTTCCCCATAAATATTCGTAGTAGGCCAGGCCCTGCGCTGCTTCTGCCCATCTTTCCGTTAACTCATGTCCTGCAGCCTTCAAATCCGGGTCTCCCCAAGTCAGTCGATCATCTGTAATATAAACAATCACACGTGGATCCAATGTAACATGGGTCGGTGGGTCATAAACCTCTACATATGCTAATAATCCTAAATATTTATCCGGATGCTTGGCAAACACACCTTTGGATACCTCATTCACCCAGTTGTAATAAATATTAGACATGTCCGTAAACCCGACCGAATTGACTTTGTCCGGATAATGCGGATGGTTTGGATGATCCTCACAATAACCACTTCCGTCAGCAGTGCCATCATTTGAGCCTAGCGAATAAGATGTAGCCTCTGGATTAGCATCGAAATAAGCGTTAATGTTCTTAACGGCTTCTTGCACAATGCCCTCTGCCGTAAAACAGGGCTGCCAGCCGCTATGACCGTCCAGATAGGCTCCCTCCCGAAAAAATTGCGGATGGGTATCCTTGTATTCTGAGGGTGGGAACAAATTAAATAAATTATGTTTGAATTCGACGCGTCCATGCATCCGGTTGTTCCGAGCCCAAGCTTCACGCTCTGGTGTGTTCGTGGCATGAGCGTCAAATTCACGTGAGATAAAGGCAGGCTCCTGACGAATCAAATCGTAGGCAGGCAGCGATAAATCTGTTTGATGCGGCACGTCCTCCCAATCTTCTCCTGGCGCCAGCCAGCGTACACCCACATAGCGCTCCAGAAATTCATCAACTCCAAATTCCGTCCCCCATGAGGTCGGACCCGCAATCGTAATACGCGCTGCATTCTGCTGGATAACGAAGCCATCTCCATCCATCCCATCAAGCAGATTAGCCTGCCCCCTACCTGCTGGTAGCCCTTCGGCACCCACATAGATTTCTACCTCACAGTTGGAAGGCTGGGTTTGGTCAAATGCAGGATCATCAAGCAGAATCGGCAGCTCCGCCCCAGTCGACCTTTTTATATATGCAGCCAGCTTGGCAGCCGCATTCTGTGTCTGATTATCAGCATTCAGGGACACCCTTATAGCAGCTACAGGCTGACCGTTGTCCACTATCCTTAGTCTCAAACTAGTATCCATAGAATTATTATCATCTCCAATTACAAATCATATTTCAATGTATTCCAATATAATTCATTTCTATTCCTTTACACTTCCTAGTACAATCCCCTTCACAAAAAAGCGCTGCAAAAACGGATAGACAAGCAGAATCGGAACTGCTGCAACGAATATTTGTGCGGCCCGGCTCGTACGGTCTGACAATAGTGCCTGTATTTGTGCCTCTTGCGAGCTAAGAAACTTGGGGTCCAATTGAATAACAATCGTCTGCAAAAAGCTTTGCAGCGGATAATGCTCGGGCTTATTCATCAGAATAAGTCCGTCAAACCAGCTGTTCCAATGACCGACCATGGAAAAAAGCATCACGGTAGCCAGCGAGGGAAGCGATAAGGGTACCATAATCCGTAGCATGATGGTGAAATGACCCGCTCCGTCTATCTTCGCCGACTCCTCCAGCTCCTTCGGCAGCCCGCGGAAGAAATTGAGCATCAGGATTACATTGAACACAGGCACCGCCGAAGGGATCACGAGCGCCCAAATCGTATCCAACAAGCCAGCCTCCTTGATGACCATATACCAAGGGATCAGCCCTCCGCTGAAGAGGATCGTAAAAACGAAAAACCAGGCGTAAAAGGTCCGCCAGCGGAACTGATGCGCCTCCTTGGAAAGCGGATATGCGATCAGCACAGTTAGTACCATGTTAAGAAGTGTGCCCAGTACAATCCGTTTGCCGGAAACTGCGAAGGCAGTCAAATACTCTTTCTTGCCAAATACATTCTCATAAGCAACTACCGTAAAATCGACCGGCCACAATTTCACTTCCCCGGCAGCAACAGCTGCGGCAGAGCTAAAGGAGACGGCTAGAATATGAATGAGTGGAAACATGCAGAGAAAGGCCAAACCAATCAAAAATATAGTGTTCAGCATCGTAAAAATCCGATACCCCGCAGTCATGCGATGAAACATGTATATCCCCCCTTGCTCTAAAAAATTCTGTAATTGGCTAATCGATAGGCGAGATAATAGGAAACCGAGATAAAAACCAGAGATACGACCGATTTAAAGAGACCTACAGCTGAAGCAACGCCATACTGTGCCTGCTGAAGTCCCAAGCGATATACGAACGTGTCAATAATATCGCCTGTTTCGTAAACCTGCGGGTTATACAAATTGAAAACCTGGTCAAAGCCAGCATTCAGCACATTGCCAAGACTAAGGGTAGCAAGTAAAACGATAATTGGAATCATTCCTGGAAGTGTTACATGCCAGGTTTGACGCCAGCGGTTCGCTCCATCCATCTCGGCTGCTTCGTACAAAACAGGATTAATTGCTGTTAATGCGGCCAAATAAACAATGGTGCTAAAGCCAAATTCCTTCCACTCATTGGAAGCAATAAGCGTGAAACGAAACCATTGGTTTTCCCCCAGAAAAAAAATGGGCTCCACTCCGAAAAATACAAGAATATGATTGACAATTCCGGATGAAGGCGACAAAATATCAACCAGGATCCCTCCCAGAATAACCCATGACAAGAAATGCGGCAAATAGATAAGCGTCTGTACAGCCCGCTTGAAGAACATCTTACGGACTTCATTTAAAAGCAGGGAGATGAAGATTGGGACCACTACACCTACAACCATCTTCAATAAAGCTATAATGACCGTATTTATAATGACTTGCGAAATATCTGGCATCAGCCATACATATTTAAAATTGTCCAACCCAATCCAAGGGGACCCGATAATTCCTTTTGAAGGCAGAAATTTCTTGAACGCTATGATAATTCCGACCATCGGACCATAATTGAACACCAGCACCAAAAAAAATCCAGGCACAATCATAAGATGAAGCGGCCAATTCTGCTTCCAATCCTTCAGCACCGCTTGTCACCTCTTCCATTCTTAATGAGTAGTGAGGGAGAGAGCTAGTCTGCTTCTCTCTCCCAGGAGCACTGCTTTCGCTATTTCATCGCTTGATACCATTCGTTAACTTCTTGTGTAATCTTATCTCCACCAAGCTTCTTCCATTCGTCTACAAAAGTGTCAAAGGCATCAATGGAAACCTTGCCCAAAATAATTTTCGTAACCATTTCGTTTTCTTTCGTATCAAGCACAGCCTTACGCTCTGACATAGAAGGAGTAAAAGCGCCGTAAAATTCATTGAAATAGAACCCGTCTTTTTTGTAAGCCTCATTCATTAACGCCATCGTGCCTCCTTCTTTGGCAATCATCCACTGAAACCACTTCTTTTCATCCCCGGCTAAATAATCCTGAACTTCACTATACCTGGCAAGTCGGTCGATATCATTACCGAGACTGGAAGGATCCTTATCCTTTATTGCCTTAGGGAGCAGCTCTCCTGAAATGACATTTCCATCCATTAGAAAAGCAAGAATCGGATTTATTCTATAAAAAAGGCCTTCACCTTGACGCTTCTTCCCAAAAAGCAGAATCGAGTTTGATTCACTAGGCTTCACCTGATTTTCGATCCATTTGTTCAATATGCGGATGGCCGCTTCCGGATTTTTAGCATTTTTATTCACAACATAGTAATTGTAGACGCTTGCAGAGGTTTGCATCAAAGCAGGCTTTCCATCCACAGATGGTATTGGATATGCCACCCATTCCTGAGACATCTCATCATCCTTCACTACTGCTTTTTGAATTTCCAGACTGTGGGCAAAACCACCATAAAACATGCCGAGCTGGCCCGTGGCAAAGGATTGAGCCATTTTCGAGAAATCCTTAACACCGAATTCCGGATCAATCTGTCCTGCTTTGAACATATCCTGCAGCTGTTTCAACGCCGTTTTCATTTCCGGCTGAATACTGCCAAACACCAGATTTCCCGAAGCATCCTTGACCCAGGTCTGCGGATAAGCGTGGTAACCATTATAGAATCCGATAAGCTCCGACAAATCCTTTGTGAGTCCAAACCCCAACGCCTTGCCTTTACCTCCTGTGTCACGTTTGGAGAACGCTTCAGATATGGTCAGTACATCCTGCATCGTTTTGGGCTCAGGCAGGTTAAGCTCGGTCAACCAGTCTTTCCGTATCCAGACAAACTGCGCGTTATTGTAAGGACTGTTGATTTGCGGAATCGCCATCAGCTTACCGTTGAAGGTAGCCGTCTTCATTTGCCTGCCGCCATCCTTGGTGAATTCCTTCTTCGTATCTTCAGAGGCGTTATCCTCCCATAGCTGAGTCAAGTCCGCAGCCATGTCGGAGTCGATTAACTGCTGCAAATCTCCAGCACCAACCATGTAGAAATCCGGTAAATTGTTGGAGGCAATGCTGATCTTTATTTTCTGAGGATATTCCTTAAAGGATACAGACCAGTCATTGACGAGCTTAATGCCCAACTCCTCTTCATAATAATCATATATGGCATTTTTATCGATGCTCTCACCCTCATCATAATATTGATCAGGCGGCATAGAACGTACAGTAGAAACGGTAATCGGCGGGTCGTATTTTCCAGTTGGATCTGGATTATTACCTTGAGAATCTGACGGTGCTGACGTTCCGGCAGGCTCTGTGCTTTCCTTACCCTGGTCCTTATCTTTCGGTGCACTGCTGCAAGCTGTTACCAGAACAAGCATTAGTGACAAACATACAAGCAGCAATCTTTGTCCAACTTGAGCCTTCATTTTTGCCTTCATTCTTTTTCCCCCTTGTATGGATAGATAGCAATCGGATCCGATGTGCTTTCAGTATATAAATTTAATGAAAGGGTAACCAGATTCATCTCATGACATTAGGTTACATCTCATAACCTATTTTCTCACAACCTATTTCCTAGAGGTCGCGGTAATCCTGTGGCGTCATCGACATCTGAGTTTTGAAAAAGCGGATGAAGGAAAGTCTGGAGTCATATCCGACCAGACCGGCGATCTCGTAAATTTTGTAATGAGAAGCTTTGAGCAGCTCCTTAGCCTTCTCCAGCCGGCAGTGATTAATCATATCCGTCAAGGAGATTCCAGTTATTTGCTTGTATAAGCGGGATAGATAGGCTGGATGTAGATGGGCTTGCTCAGCCAAATGCGTCAGGGATAAATCATCGGCTAGATGCTTGCGAATGTAATCGTTCATCCATGACACCACATCATGTTCGTTCTGCATGGGCTTCTCTGCACGATAGGCGAAAATAAGGGCGGCCAGCCTGGCAAAGTACTGCTGCATTTCTTCCCAGGTCACCGATCTTTCTACATGGGTCAATCGACTCGCATCTATTTGGGCAAATACAGCGCTCGCAGTAGGATGAAGATTCAGATAGGACAAAAACACCGAAGCCAGCGAATGATACATCTCTAGCCTCATGAAGCCTGAATAGGTCTCCCCTCCAGTATCCATGATCTCGTTATAAAGCTGATTAAACTCTCCCTCAGCCCCATTCTCCAAATAATGACGCAGTAAGTCGATCTTCTTCGTCTTGCTGCTCAGCAGCCGCGATTTATCGGAATCGCTTGTCCCTTCAGTTTTTCCAGCCGTTACATCTGTAAGCCGCAGTTCTGTTCCCGCTCCTGGTTCAGTTAAAAAAATGGTCTGCATCGTTTCAAACTTATCAGCAAGCTGATTCCACGGCAGAGGTGTCTCGCTCATAACGAAGGAAACAGGCAGCTTAAGGATGTCACGACAGGCGCGCTGAATGGACTCAAGCATGGCAAAGCAGAAGGTAAATGTATGGGACCAGACAGCCTCTTCGGCTATAACATCCCCAGTTGCCGGCTGCTCTCCTTGTGGCTGCAGCAGCCAGAACAGATTCAATTCCTCATACACGCTCGATACAAGTCTCGTACTCGAACTTAAATATTCTTCGGCAATATTCTGCACCGCATACAGCATCAGCTTGCGATCCACAGCGTCGGCTTTATCGCCCCAGCTGTCGATCCTTCCCACCAGCAGCAAAACAGGCCTATCACTGGAAAGAGGAATATCCATGTGCCGCAGCTGCTCGCTTAGCTTCTCTGGTGAAGGCCTGCTTTCTCTGTGCATCAAACCATGGAGATACTGCTGCTGCAGCAGCGGAATGGCTTGCTTCTTGGCCATCTGAGCCTGATGCAGCCGTTTTTTGGCTTCGTACTCGCTCTCCAGCTCAGTGATTGCTTTATGAACAGCCGCCTGGATTGCATCGCTGGTTTCGGTTTTCAGCAAATAATCAGAGCCGCCGCCGGAAATCGCACTTTTGACATAATGGAAATCGTCATAGCTTGTCAAAAATATAACCTTGCACGCTGGCCAATACTTGCGTACTTCATGCAGCAGCTCTATCCCTTCCATACCCGGCATTTTAATATCTGACAAAACGATATCTATTTTTTCCCGCTTCAGTACTTCCAAGGCTTCGTACCCCGAATAAGCGGGATAAAGCGTAAGGTCCTCTTGGCTGCTGAATAAATCCATCAAGCCTTGAACAATAATAGGCAAATCGTCGACGATAATCATTCGGTACATGGAATCATTTCCTCCTTCTGGTTCTTTGATTCTTTTTTATATCACAACGACGGAAGATATCTTCCCGATACGGAAAGGACCTGTCTCTAACGGTCACCGCTGACCTTTAGAGGCTGATTTTTACCTATTCACGATTCTAATGGACATCCGCGACCATAAGAAGGCGGTTTTCCCCATAATCGCCCCTTTTCAGCCTGTAAGGGGCATCCGTGACCGTTACAATCTCATTTCGCTGCATTTCCACTTCTAACGGACTGCGGTGACCATTAGTGCACGTGTTACCCTCGCCGGACCGCTATAAAGCTGGCATTTTCGTAGCATTTAACCGCCATCGAATGTTTGCTTGACTGTCAAGCACTGATTATTAGGTTGAGCCAATTTTTCTTGCAATTTTTCTTGCAATTTCTCTTGCAACTTCTCTTGTGGCTCCTCTTTCTTCTTCTCCGTCTCTTCCTCTTCTCCAAGCTGCAGCCGAATCCTGACACATAGTCCTCCAAGCTGTGATCTGGATACGGCAAGACCGCACTCCGTTCCATACATCAACTGGATTCTGCGGTGCACATTGATTAACCCCGTCGTTTCCATCATATCCGTGCCCGCAGCTGAGGCGAGGCGGCTATTGATTTCGGAAATCTGTTCATCACTTGTGCCTTCCCCGTTATCTTCAACGAGTATGTCCAAATGCCCTTTTTCCGTTCGGGAATGGACCCATAATTCCCCCCTTGTGACCAAGCTGCCAATTGCGTATTTGAACGCATTTTCAACAATAGGCTGGACGATAAGTCTGGGCACAAACATCTGGCTTAAGGATTCATCCGGCGGGTCATACTCCACATCTATTTTATGCCCATAGCAGACAGCCTGAATATCCACATAGGTTTTGGCGTGACGCATTTCGGTTTCCAAGGTGATTTGGTCATCCGCATTTCTCGTGATAAAGCGAAAGTAATCGCCGAGATAAATGGCAAGCCGCGATGCCTTCTCCGAATCAGAGCCGCGAATCAGCCAATTGAGAATAAAAAAACAGTTATACAAAAAATGCGGGTTGATCTGTGACTGCAGCCGCTTCAGCTCTGATCGCTGGTTGCGCAGCTCCTTTTCATACACTTCATGAATAAGCACATTCAGCCTTGAGACCATGTGATTGAATCGCTCATACAAGTAGCTAAACTCATCATTCCTCCGGTCTGTCTCCAGGGGCTGCAGCCTCCCCTCCTCCACCTTGCGGAAGGCGAATACCAGCTTACGCAGCGGATAATGAATAATCCGATATAAGGAAAAAGCAAAAAAGAAAATGATCACGATGGAAACCACCAGCAAAACCCACGTCCATGTCCGATACGACTGAAGCGCTCCAAAGATTTTCTCTTCTGATACATAAACTAGCAGTGTTGTTTCTAGATCAGCAATTTTTTTAAAAGATACGATATATTTCGTTCCTTCCAGCTCAATAGACTCAGCGCCAGATACGGCGTTCTGATCTCCCCTCTCCCTCAAGAAAGTTCTCATTTGTTCAACGATTTTTGCATTCTCACCCCTGGAAATGATCCAATCCTCGTCCGGGTTCAATATCGCCGCATCCCCCTGATCTGGACTTACAAGGTTGCGCAAGCTGTCTGCAATTGCACTTTTGGACAGTTGAATAGCGATAATAAATACGGGCGTTCGATCAAAAGCCGTATTCATGGGGTAGCGTAGGCTCATAAACAATTTATCCCCCACCTCCACAATCCGCATAGTATCCAGATTTTTCGAAAGCGCAGCGTATTCATCTTGAGGAATAGCAGAATCGAAATCGAACGTATAGAACGTTCTGTCCAATAAAGGGAGAAACACTTTGACCTCCTCAATAATGGTGCTCGAAGATTTAACCCATGAAAGCCGTTTCTGCAGGGCTAGCCCTTTCTCTGTACGATCGTAGTAATCGATGTCATCTCCTGAAATAGCAAGCTCCATAAGGTCTATATCCACTACAAATTCGTATATAAGCTGAGAAATCCGCTTAAGCTCCTGTTCGAAAGACTGTGAGTAGAATTCATCGCGGCTTTTGATCGATTTCATAATCTCTTCATCAATGACCTCCGCTCCCTTCTGATTAAGAAAAAGCGTCATCGTATAGAACGGAATCAATACAGCCAGAAAAGACAAAACTAGCTTCACAAAAATAGATAAGCCCTTTCTCCTTCGCACCATTTGCTGCCCCCTTCTATTTCCTATAAGCCTATTTGGAATTCATTATAACAAGGAATAGTTGGAACAGCGATAGTTTACTGATTTTACTGAATCTTGCAATCTAGCAAAGTTTCCAATACATTAGGAATAGAATTATAAGGATTTAATGGTAAACAATTTTAAATACGCTAAAGGAGGCATTTATGATGACATCTATTAGTTTGCTCAAAAAAAATGTAGGTATTGTTCTTGAAAAGAAAAACTTGACCAAGGTGAAAGCAAGGGTCGGTTTGGTCATTGATATTTCCGGATCGATGCGCCCCTTGTACAAGAACGGAACGGTGCAAAGGGTCGTGGAGAAAGTCTTAGCCCTGGCCTCTCAATTTGATGATGATGGCATACTGGATGTCTGGTTATATGACCACCGGTATACCCGGCTCCCTTCCGTATCTGAAGAAGGCTTCCAGAATTACGTCGAAACTCAGATCCTTCAGAATGACTACATACCCAAATTTGGCAGAAATGATGAACCTCCTGTAATGCGGGATGTGATCAAAAAATACATCGAGGAAGAGCCAAGCAAAGATCCTGCTTATATCGTATTTATTAATGATGGAGGCGTTAAGCGGGGCAAAGGAGATACCATTGATAAAGCCGTAATTGATTCTTCCAAATATCCTGTATTCTGGCAGTTTATTGGAATTGGAGACAATCAATTCGGAGTGCTGGAAAAGCTGGATACAATTGACGGCAGGGTCGTTGATAATGCCAACTTCTTTCAAATAAACGACATTGAAACACTTCCAGATGAAGAGCTTTATGAGAAACTGCTGTTCGAATTTCCAGACTGGTTAGCCGCAGCCAAAACAGCTGGCATCCTTTAGCAGCAAGAAAAATGCCTTGCAGCGTCCTTTGAGGAGCGTATTCGTGGCGTTGGTGCATGGAGGAGGGAATGGCTGTGGGCTCCAGCCGCTGTTAAAGATTTGTTCCCATGAATGGAATGAATGTGGGGGTTGGAACAAATCTTTAAAGGCGGACGCTACCGCTCTTCCGCCCACAGCCATTCCCTCTTCTCAGCTACAATCGCACGAACACCAAGCTCAAACGGACAGCCAGCAAGGTTTTTTCTCTTGGTTTGAGGAGATTTCCTAGCGGATGCAGCGCTAGGAATGAAGCGCATTCAATTGGGAAGAATCTGCTACTTTAACGATGTTTTTCATCGTTAAAGCACTGGGTTCCTATCCATATTCTTACTTTAACGATGAAAACCATCGTTAAAATCCCTTTTAACCATCCCCTGAGAGCCAATCCGTCTCTTTTAACGATGAAAATCATCATTAAAGTGACGGATTGGCCTGGAACACCTCCTTTAACGATGAAAAACATCGCTAAAGTGGAGTACACCCTCATTTCGACGGAGGTCGGGTAGTTCACACAAAAATAGCCGAAAGATCGGACGCGTCGGAACGTCCGATCTTTCAGCTGCATAGGACTAAGTCGTGGCCGAGGCATTATAGCGCAAAGCTTAATCGACTTAATTCGGAAGTGTTGAAAAAGTTCCGTCGTTATTCCGATTACCGCTCCCGTAAGAAGTCGATATTTCTTCGCTGAAAATACCTTTACTCGTTCCACCTTGAAAACAATCGTTGCCCGTAATAAGGTTATTCGTGCTGCCCGAGCTGATTCTAAGTCCATATAGCGCCTGATTGGTTTCGGATCTGAACGTATTGCCTTGAATATTATTGCGGTTCGTTCCAGACGTCATCATCATATTGGCGTAACTCCCTACGGAGAAACCATTATTCATACAACTATTTCCTGAAATCGATGAATCCGAAATAGTGGATAAGTAAATACCATACTGACCATTTCCCAGGCATTGATTATTGTGAATTTGAAGCTCGGCGGCCTGATAAATACGAATTCCGGAATTGCTATTCTTGCTGCATGTATTGTTGCTGATAGCAACCCGTTCAGCTTCGGCCGTCGTATTCATATTGATACCGGTTGCATTATAGTTGCACACATTCCCTGTTACCAGTGCATTCTTGCCGCTATCGACCATAATCCCGTATTGTTTATTATCGTAACAGTTATTGGAACTGACCACGATATCATGGGCGTGATTGATATAAATGCCATGATACATTTTACTTCCGGTGCACACGTTGCTTGTGACCGTTCCGAATGATTCTACTGCAATGTCGCCCAGCAGCGTGACGTCAATGCTAATGCCGCCGTTTCCATTATTCCGGCATACATTACCATCAACCGTAAAATATTTGCAGTATCGGGATACGACAATTCCATAAGCCAATTCGGTTCCATCCTCATTATCCGAGCATAAATTTTCAGAAATGCTCCCCGTATGAGCCACATCGACAGTTATGCCATGACCAATATTTGCATTGCAAACATTGCGCGCTATCGTATATTCCGAACAATAGAGCAGGAGAACACCAGAAACCGCACACTGGGTAATGCGGCTATCTTGCAGAGTTATTCGTTGCGAATGTGTGGCGAGTATTCCGAATTTGCAAGACTCGATAGCTGCACGTTCTATTACTGTATCTATAGTCTTATAAATACTTTGCACCAGATGTACTTCCGGATTTGTGTCCCCTTTCCCGACGATATGAATTCCGCTTTGGTGTGAATTTTTAATCGTTACGTCACAAATTCTGATGTTCTTGACATCCGTTGTGTTGGCCAATATTTTGATCGCTTCTTGCTCGTTAATATTTCCCAGATTGGTTGTATTCACTTTGTTCATGTCCACAGTCAAACTACGAATGGTGATATGCGAAGCGTTATTGATAAATAGCCCAGTCGAAATGCATCCATTGGATGCTTTTAAAACAGCATTCTCTCCTACAAGACAAACATATTCCCGAATAGTTATGACTCCGGAGAACAAATAGGTTCCGGGAGGGAAATAAACAATGGTTCGCAACAATGAAGCTGCATCAATTGCCGCTTGAATAGCATTCTTATCATCTGTCTCGGCATCCCCTTGAGCTCCCCACCATTGGGGATAAAGGACAGGCAGCTTTTTATTCAGAAGAATGGTTCCCGAACCATTGAAAATGTGGAATACGCCGGCATCAATCAAACCGGATATGGTAACATTAACCCCGTTATCGGGGGACAATACGGCCCCTTGATCGAATAATAACGTAAATCGTTCAGGAAATTCAACATTCGAGCTCATTTTATATATTCCTGCTGGAAAATATAATGTTGCGGCGGGTTTGCCAGCTTGCTCAGCTATAATATCGTTCAATACTGGGCTGTCATCAACGATGCCTTCTCCGGCTCCGCAATTTTTCACGTTGATCCAATCTGTTAAGTGAATTTGATTCGTGCAATCATTCCCGGAGCCCTCTCCATACACTTGTTCCGTTACCGTTTTGGCATTTGCCTCCACAAAACCCCTCTCAGCCAGTAATGAACCCATGGCGGCCACAACTCCTACAGATCCGATCGTTTTCAATACATTTCTTCGGCTTAATAGTTTCCGGGGGAATTGCTCCTCTAAAGCTTGTTCCGATTCCGCAGGCATTTTGTCCATATTCTTTCCTCCTGAAAAAAAAGTTTTGGGGTGCATTTTATTTGGACTTACTTACCGCTAAGCTCTGTCATCCGTTTGTTATTTTTAGTATAAGGGGATCTAAGGAACAAAGTCATTGCTCTCACGGCCCTTCGTTTTGTCATTTTGGTCCAAGATTAGTCTCGTCATTCCCGGCTTGAATCTGTTTGTCTATGTAATATAATTATAATATATATAATATATAAGGCTAAGGGAGGGAAGGATAATATGACGGCTCGTCCAAGATACACTCTTCGGGAAGAACTGGTTATTCGCAAAATAGTCACGTTTTATTACAGGGAGATGTCCAAGCATTTTTATACCATTGGGGAAAGGCATGATTTCTGGGAGTTACTCTATGTCGATAAAGGTGAATATGAGGTTATTACAGACTCGGAACCTTATTTCTTGAGCCAAGGGGACATGACCTTCTATAAACCCAACATGTTTCATGGAGGAAGAGCTATAAATGGTACGTCTCCTAATCTGATCATCCTCTCCTTCGAGTGTTCGTCAGCTTGTATGGATTATTTCGCAGATAAATGTATGCGCTTGCAGGAAGATGATCGTCAACTATTGGCGTTGATCGTTCAAGAGGGCTTGCAGGCCTTTGATCCCCCAATCAATTCCGCTGATTTTCATGGATGCCCAACCGGCAGTGAAGGAGCAGCGTTTGGTAGCGAGCAGCTGATAAGAAATTATTTGGAGATTTTATTAATTAAACTGATCCGCAAGGACACGATGAACATGATCAATGAGAAGCTAGCTACATCTACTATTACTGAAGAAAAACGAAGTCTTGAATTGATTACAGCAGTAACCGAATATCTCGCGAGCAATCTCAAGTGCAACTTTACCTTCGATCAATTGTGCGAGAAATTCGCCATCAGCCGCACTCGTCTCAAGTTACATTTCAAGATAAAAACGGGAATCAGCGTGATGGAATATTTTAATCGCTTAAAAATTGAGGAGGCTAAACGAATTATTCGTGATGAATCGGCAAGCCTCTCGGAAATCTCCGAGCGTCTGGGATATAGCAGTATCTATTATTTTTCCAAGCAGTTCAAGCGGATAGCCGTGATGTCTCCATCTGAATATGCGCGCTCGATTCGCGCACTTACCCAAAGAACACGCGGTATTTGATGCACCGGCCGCTGGAACTTAATAAGGCATTTCTACGCAGAAAACGGCTGCCTTCTGCTGCTTCTCTAACGAGAATAAGCAGAAGGTAGCCGCCAACATACAAGATGAAATTCGAAACACCCATATTTTTCCATCCATAGTTCCATTACTTCAATAATTTCAAATCAGACTCCGCCAAAATCCGCAAGCGGAATCCATTCATCGCCGTCTTCCCCAAATCCTCCAGCAGCCCATAGTTGGCCCAGGCGCCAACTACCGCGCCGATGCCTGGCAGCAGCTGCAGCATTTTGCGAAAATCGATCGAGTCCCGGTACTCCTGCTGGAACTGCTCCCAGTTCACCTCTGGGACATGCTCGTGCTCATCCCAATGCTTCACCTGATAGTAGGTATCCATCCGCTTGTATGGGCCTGAAAAGGCCAGCTGAAACACATACAGCAGGAATAGCCGCTCCCCATAAACCTTAGTGGAATATCCGTACACATGAGCCAGCTCGAATAACAGCTTCAGCTTAATCGCAATCAATGCGGGAAAATCGACCAAGCCGAGAAAAATGCCCCCCGCTCCCGTACCGGCCCCTTCAGCAGCGGCCACCTTCTTGTAGGTGGATATTACCTCCAGCGCTGTTTCATCCCGCTGCCACAGTGATTCATTCAGCTTGACGGCACGCTTAGGCGTATATTCCGCCCCAAAAATCGCAGCATGCACCATGCTCTTCACGACTGTGGTCAAAGTTTGATGAAACTTTTGCGGCAGCTTCTCATTAATCTTATTGCTAATCGTCTTCCCTGTTTTCTCAAAAAAACCAGGAGGGCTCTGCAGCTCCTTCTCCCAGCGCTCAAGCGCCTGCCGGACTTCGACTTCGTAATTCATAGGCTCACCCACTTTCTTTCGGACATCCAGCCATGTCTTCAACGCTTACCTTTTGTCAATCTTGTCATCTTGTTCATCTTGTTTTCCCCGCTCCTTGTCTACCTAGTCATCGGGCCTTCCCAGACCTTCATTCCACCAGATAAGTGGGCAAGGTAAATGCAGCCATTCCGCCGCAGGACTGCTGCCGCTTGCTTGCTGCGCACTCCACTTTGACAGTACAAATATACGGGCTCCTTTTGGGGAATTTCCCCAATCCTGCGTTGAAGCTGGCTCAGCGGAATGTTTACCGCACCGGCAATATATCCCCGCTGAAACTCTCGCGGCTCACGCACATCAACAAGCATGTAACCGTCCCGCCTCATCTCCTCCTCGAACTGAAGAGGCTTCAATACACGTAACCCTCTTACAGGAATCATTAATTTAAAAAACCGATACGCCAGAAATGCAATAAGAGCTAAAAGGATTAGTTTAATCATATGAGCACCTGCCTGGGTTTTTACTTGAAGGTTATTCACCTTCCTTAATTATATGCCTACGTGGTCCCCTCTGTATATATTTACACGTATGGCATTGCTTTAATCCATTTATTTACCCTCGTCATCATCCATAAAAAGCTCACGCAGCATTTTATCCTTGTTATTCAGGAAATGCTTCATCAAAATGTAATGGTCCGTTTCCTCAAGCGTTGTTTGTTGAATGCCATCAGAGGTCAGATTATAGATCAAAGCATCGGGATAAGCCATCAAAATAGGGGAATGCGTCGCAATAATAAATTGGGAGTTATCCTTGATTAAATCGTTCATTCTGGCGAGCATCGCCATTTGGCGGTAAGGTGAAAGCGCAGCTTCCGGCTCATCCAGAATATATAAACCTCTGCCGCCAAAGCGGTGCAGGAACGTCGCAAAAAACGATTCGCCATGGGACAGCTTATGCAGCGACTTACCACCATAGGAAGAAATGATAGACGGACCACCTCTAGGCTCCTGATCCATTTGATCAATATCTGTTGCCAGGTTGTAATAGCTCTCCGCTCTAAAAAAAAAGCCATCCTTCGGCTTGCTGATTCCGCGAACTAACCGGAGATATTCATACAAATTCGAATGAGTCGATGCCGTTGAAAAAGAGAAATTAATAGTCCCGCCTTCCGGATTAAAACCCAGCGCAACCGCAATGGCTTCCATTAACGTTGATTTCCCCATCCCATTCTCGCCGACTATATAGGTAACTTTAGGATGAAGATCCATTTTTTCCAAGCTTCGAACTGCAGTAAGGTGAAACGGATAGTCATCAAAGGAAGGTACGATATCCCGCCGCAGCTGAATGCTTCTTAGATAAGTGTCCATTTTGCTTTTTGTCATCATCTACTCCCTCCTGCTCATCATAAACATAAACATAGACATTAACATAAACATAAACATAAACATTAACATTAACATTAACATTAACATTTTCGTCATCGCATTACCCTGATTTAGTACTGGCCCCTTGCCAGAAAATATCCACGATTTCAACAGCAATCTCATACATATTCGCAAACCGCTGCCTGATTAATTCGTTATGCCCCACCATCAATAAAGACATAAAAGCATTCGCCGTCAAATACGCATCCCTCTTGGCAAGCTCCCCATTCATAATCGCCTGTTGAAAAGCCTCGGCAATCACAAGATGAATACCATGCTCAGACGCACGGATTTCCTGAAGCTGCTCCTCAGTCAGAAATGGCTTGGCATTAAGAATCATAGTAGCAAAGTCTGTCCTCGCATTCACCAGGTGGCCCATGGCAATATCGATTAACCGCTCTCTAAGCGGCTTCTGCTCTTGTAAAATAACCAAAACATAGCCACGAATCTGATTCATTTGGTGACTTACAGCCTGTGTAAACAAATTAGCTTTATTCGTAAAATAATAGTAAACGGTCGCCTTAGTTACCTGGCATTCAGTGGCAATCTGCACCAAAGAAATTTGTTCAAAGCCATTATGGATAAAAAGCCTTGCTGCCTTTTGAAGGATGTGTTCATGAGTCTTTAGATCAACGCCTTCCTGTTTCCGTGGCCGGCCTGGACTCTTCTTCTGATTCATTACAGACATCCTCCTTCATAATTGTTATAGAAATTGGGCTCAACACCATAATTAGTGCTTGACAAATTAATGGATAGCTAAAACTGGAAAAACATCTGCCAATCCTGTACGGTTGAAAGTCCTACCCAACAACAAAAGAGGAATAGACCGATGCAGAATCCATATATCACAACGACGGAAGATATCTTCCAGATACGGAAAGGACCTGTCTCTAATGGTCACCGCTGACCCTTAGAGGCTGATTTTTACATATTCACGATTCTAATGGACATCCGCGACCATTAGAAGGCGGTTTTCCCCACAATCGCCCCCTTTTCAGCCTGTAA
>NZ_JAGGLB010000059.1 GCF_017874215.1 Paenibacillus eucommiae | reverse complement strand
CTTGACGGTTCTTTCTTTTAAAAAACCTTTGCTAGAACCCCTATTTTCATTCTTGGTGGTGACGTCGGCTACGAACGTCATGGTTGGTTTTTCATCGTTAAAAGCACCGGGTCGGGTCCACATCTTACTTTAACGATGGCGTCCATTGAGGGGCGTCCTTTCAGGAGCGGATAAAACCCATCTTGACCCGTTTACCACTAGTTCAATTATCTCCACCACTTATTTTGTGGTATTAATTTGACTGCAACATCGAAATTATCATTAAACCATGTATACAGCTGAGTTTTCATAACCAAAAATTCAGATGAAGCATGGGAAACTCCGATCAGCGACATTTTTGTATTTGGTACGTAATCCATCATGGTTTGAAATTTTCGTCTTCCCTTTTCGTTATCAATATGGCAATGGATTTCTCCAGTTATATAAGCTTGAACATTTTTAGCTTCAGCTATTTTCATGTCTGTGACTTCATCACCAGACCCTGCAACAATTGCAATCTTTTCAATCCTGTCGTTTTCTTTCCCTTCAAAGTCTACGTAAGGAATATCAAAAATAGATTGTAAGCTGTCAATAATTTCTGAAGTAGTTGTGGTATTCATTTCACAAATTAACCCGGCATATCCATTGGCGAATGGAACAAATTCTTCTAGAACCTTAGCTCCCAATTGTTCAGCTATGGCAAGGCTTGTGCTTATTTGCTTATTATAATCCAACGGAGCATGACAGGTATAAACCGATAATCCTTTGTCTTTTATTTTATCCAGCAGGTCTTTTCTTATCGGTAAAAATCCTCTTCCCCAATTACCCTTAGGATCCCCACACTCCATATGTAGTGGATGATGCATAAATAGGAGGTCACCCGGCTGTGATTCATTAGTAAATGTCTCCAATACTTCTTCAGTTGGGAAAACAGCCAGATGTACGCTTTGAACATGATCTGTTCCTTTCAACATAAGTCCATTGAATCGGGTAGTAAAATCCTTTTCAAAATAACTTTTCCAATCAAATTCAATCGGGTCGTAGACCATCGGTATAAACCTGCTAAACCCTGGGTCTTTCTCAAGATCTCTAATTTCAAAAAAATCATTTAACCTGCTTCCCAAATATAAAATGGATTCCATGTGGTTCTCTTCCTATCCTTTCGTTTTCTATAAATTAGAAGTATTATACTTAAATTTCATAAAAACGTCCATGGTATGTAACTCGAAAGTGTAAATACTTGAATGTGCCTTGTCAAGTTGTTTGACAACTCGGTTCAAGACATGGTGATGTCAATGTACAATGGGAGGGCCATTGACAAAAAAAATCTTGCAGAGCTTCGGGAAATGCTTGATCAAGTAGAAAAGGAGAAATCCTGATGCTTGCAGGTCTGTTCACGGACTTTCTGATTGTTTCCATGACTACAAGTCTGGTCATTATCGGTTTAATGATGTTGTCGCCAATGTTAAGCAAACAATATGCGGCAAAATGGAAATATTGGATATGGTTAATTTTAACAGTTCGATTAAATGTGATAGGGACTATTTATTTAACCAGCAAAGACAAGGGCCTAACATCGGTCTATGATGAGTCCTATGATAAATGGGACCATGATAAATAAGGGGCATCGCCGCTTTTCAGCATACGTGGTGATACGTGTGGTGATATGTGGTGAAATACGTGGTGGAGTGGTGAAGCGGTGAAGCGGTGAAACTTTGAGTAGTAAAGTTGTAAATCGAACCTTGGTTTGACGGTTTCGTCAGACCAAGGTTTTTTTTTACTTGCAGGTGACTGCTAACTCTTCTTGCCAGTCTGAGCCATGCGAATAATTTTTTCCAAGCCCTCAATATATTGCTGAAACATTTCCATACCCAGCTTGGTAGAAGTGCAGGTCGTTTTGGGACGTTTTCCGGCGAACGTTTTGGTGACAAGAATATAGCCAGCCTCTTCAAGCACACGAATATGGTTGCCAAGATTCCCTTCCGTCAGCTCAAGCTCTTTGCGCAAAAACACAAAGTCACACTCCCCATGAACGGTCAGCAAGCTCATAATTCCAAGGCGCGCCTTGGCATGTATCGTTTCGTCAATCGCACCAAGGATATTATCACCCATGCTTTTTCCTCCGCTGCAGCAACAATGCCGTCACAATAACGCTCCCTCCGCCGAGCAGTCCTAGCAGGAGGTTTTGGTATTCGAGCATAAACAGCCGAATGAATATGGAGAGTACGATAAACCAGATTCCAAGAAAGACAGGACCTTTTCCTACTAAGGTTCCCAATGAAATATACGCAATTCCTATCAGCATGCACCAGAAAAGAGACGCATATTCAAGTCTCACAATATCGGTAAACATCATCGCACACCCTACCAGCATCGTAGCCATAAAAGGAAGCCAGAACATCCAGCCATAGGAGCCGCCCTCCTGAACGGGAGCATTGCGCGATTGCCTGATGCCTACAATGGAAGATAAAAGGCCGCCAATAACCGCACCACATGACCAAAACCACATAGGCCACAACGTATGGTTGAACTGCATGCCTATATAACCAACCATCATATAAGTTCCCCAAATAAACAAAAATGGTGGGGATTGATCCAGCTTTTTCTTATTTTTTGCGATTAACTGTTTGATAAACTCAATATCCTGCAGCGCTTGCTTCTCTGGTTCTGCCTTAGCTCCTGACCGCCCTGCGGGAGATACTGATCTATCCTTGCCTTTTGCCAATCCAACCACTCCTAATACCAATGTGCCCGCCATCGCCTGAACGTGAAAGATACATTAATTCTCCCACCGGAACAGCCAAAAAGCAAGAGCCACACAAAGCATCCCAAAACCGGCAAGAACAGCAAGCTCCAAGCCATACTCCGTAATCGAATGACCTAGCCACACTCCCTGAGCCAAATCCACGAAATAAGTCATCGGCAGCCATTTGCTCGCGGATTGCATAAATTGCGGCATAATTTCAAGCGGCATAGCAATCCCGGATAAAAATAAGGCAGGAAAAAAGATAACCATCGCCAGCCCGCTTGCTGCCCCGGCATTTTTCGTAAGACCTGACATCGCAAACCCAAGACTGAAAAAGCCAATGCACCCCAGCAGCAGACAAACGATAAGTGTCAGCAGCCCGGAAAAAGTAAGTTGAATATCCCAAACCAGCTTGGCGAGTACGATAATTTCAGTTGCCCCAGCCAGAATTAGAAAGACCCCCTGCATCCCTTGAGAAGCTAGCACCGCAGACGCGCGGACAGGAGTAACCCGAAACCTGCGCAATGTTCCATTCACACGGTAGGTCACCATGTTGATGTTCAGCGTAAAAACAGAAACCGAAATGACATTCAGCACACATAATGCGGGAACATACGTATCGATGTACCGTGTTCCGGGCTCAGTCCCAGGCTGATCTCCAAATATAGAGCCGAATATAACCAGCATCAGAATCGGATACACCAGCAGCCAAAATATCGTCAGCAAGTCGCGAAAATATAGTTTAAAATCAAATGCCATCAGCCTCAAATAGCTGTTCATTATCCATTCCCCTTTCCGTGCATGGTCATTTCGCTAAAGACATCATTCATCGAGGTATTCTCCAATGTCAATTCACTCACAAGCCAGTTCTCCTGCTCGGCAAGATGAAACAGCTGTTTTAACGTTTGGTCCTTATCGTTGGAATGCAGCTTGATCCAGTCCGGCTTCCATTCTATCTGCGTAACGCCTGAAAGCTTGGATAAAGCTTCCTGGTCAGCATGACCAGTGTTTTTGAAGCCTATGCGTCTTGTGCCACCCAGCAGCGAAATCAGCTTTTTAGGCGTATCTAGTGCAATCAACCGCCCTTTGTCGATCAGAGCTACACGGTCGCATAAAGTCTCCGCTTCCTCCATATAATGAGTCGTCACGACGATCGTCCGTCCTTCTTGCTTCAGGCTAAGAATCATCTGCCACATCTCGTTTCGCGCATTAGGGTCCAGCCCCATACTCGGTTCATCGAGAAAAACAATAGCAGGATCATTAATTAAAGTAAGGGCCAGTGAGACACGCTGCTTCCAGCCTCCGGACAAAGACTTGATATACTCGTTTTGTTTATCCTCCAACCCGAGAAATCGCGTTACTTTCTGCAAATCAACTGGTTTCTTGTAGAACGAGGCAAACAGCTGGAACACTTCTTTCACCTTTGCCTTCTCAGGAATGGAGCTTGACTGCAGCAGAACACCGATGCGCTGCTTGATCTCCTCCGCATGCTTGCGGATATCCATGCCTAATACCGTAGCCACACCGCTATCAGCTGTACGCAGTCCTTCAATAATCTCAATCAAGGTCGTTTTCCCTGCCCCATTAGGACCCACTATGCCAAAAATTTCACCTTCGTGAATATCCATCGTAATATCGTCCACCGCTGCTCTGGAGCCGTACTGCTTTCGCACTTTATCAAGCTGAATAACTGCCTTCAATAGAAGAACCTCCTACTAAAAATTATGGATAAATTAAGGATATCGTTCAAAATTAATCATACTCTGAATTACAGAGTAATCTGTTTCAATATGAATGTCAAGCAAATTACTGGCCTGCATCCATTAAGAACAACGCCTTGCGGAGTCCTTTGATGAGCGTGTTCGTGACGCCAGTGCTTGGGAGGTAAGGGTTGTGGGCTCCAGCCGCTGTTAAAGATTTGTTCCCTTGAATAGCATGGATGTGGAGGTTGGAACAAATCTTTAAAGGCGGACGCTATCGCTCTTCCTCCCACACCCCTTACCTCTCTCAGCTACAATCGCACGAGCACCAAGCTCAAACGGACAGCCACCAGACGTCTGGTTCCTGAGCCAAAGGGAGAGTAGCAATAAGGAATATAAACTTTCTTATGGATGACAAAAAAAACCGGATCACAAGCCTCCGGGTTCTTAATTAAGCCTCTGTTACTCTTCTCACCTGTCATGCCAGTTCCACAAACGAACCTCGCCTAAAACCATTTCTTTAACCCAAGCTTCCTGCCTCAGCTGCAGCAATTCCTTGGTTGGACCTGTAATGACTGCGCCATACAGTTTGACACCGTTCTCTTCCAAATAGGTGATCACTTCGTCAATTTTGAGAAAAGGAGCTATTTTCTTGGCCACTGATTTATGCTCCTGCAGCAAATGTAATGACTTCATGAAATTTTCATTCCGTATTTCCCCATCTCCATAGGCATCAATGCCTGGAGAAGCAGATACACTTGTCACCGTTTTCCCGAGCAAACCGCGCTTTACTTCCGTAGAGCTCCTTGTGTTCATATCATCGTAATGCCAAATCGGAAAGTAAGGAAATCCTACAGGATTAAATACGACGCCGCTGTCATCAGGTGTTTTCTCTGGTCCGGTATCCGCGGCGAACCAGGTAGGTATCATATTTTTATTTTCAAATAGCTTTAGTAATTCATCCGTAGTAAATAAGCGGTCGAACGAAAGAAACACTTCGGCAACGGTTCCTTCAGGCAATTTTTCCAGCATCCCCCAATCACCACTCCCCATATGCCGCTCAGACTCCAGACCTTTTATATTCGGATTATAAAAATGTCCACTTCCATTACTGCTGCTTTCATTCAACGTTGTCGTCACCAGCCCTGGCTGCGCCCACAAGAAAGGTATAGCAAAATCGCCAATCACTGACTGGGCATCTCCAATCTTTTTTTGCAGCTTTCCACTTAAATCCATAGTAAAAAATAAATTCATTTGACCATTTAGATGGACTTCAACGTTCGGACGGGTAAGCGCAACAGTCGTTGAAACAACATCCCGATAAATCTCCATACGGTTAGGCTCTCCCCTCCCATAAAAAAGCCCCGTACTAATCGAGCTAACAATGGTTACCGCCAGCAAGATCAACAAAACCGTGAGCGTATTCGTCAGCCGCGCCTTCCACTTGCCTCTTCTAATAATGCGTTTTTCCCGAATCGGCGGATCGGATCTTACAACATTTTGCTCATGGATGGATGTGCTCCCTTTGGCTACATGCTCCTCCAGGTAAGTCTGATACACCTCCATTTTTTCAATTTCCCGTTCGACTTCCTCTCTATCGGCATCCGCTAGCTTTCCATCCGCATAATCCTGTAATTTGCGCTTAAACTCCTCGCTCATCCTGATCGCTCCTTTCTTTCTGCTGCCGCAGCCTTTGTCTGGCCCGAAAAAGCAAGATTTTGAAGTGGGACAACCCGACCTCCATAATCTCAGCTGCCTCCTGATAAGAGAACTGATGGAAATCGTACAGCAGCATCGCCTGCCGCTGATTGTCCGGAAGCGAAGCTACCGCCCGTTCGATCTCATTCATGCGTTCCTCCCGCAACAGCTTGCTTTCAGGCGTGTCCGCAGCATCAGAGAGCTGGTTGAAATAGCCGCCCTCCTTGGTAACACTTCTCCGCTGCTTTCGCTTCAAATCGACAAACACATTATAGGCCACACGGAACAGCCAAGGCTTGACCTTGTCATCCCTGCAGTTTTCCAAATATAAATAAGCGCGGTAAAACGTTTCCTGCACTAAATCTTCCGCCTCCTGATGATCGCGACAGAGGGATCGCAAATAACGGTAAACGTCCTTCATGTACATGCGATAAATACTATCCAGTCCATCCGGCTCCATTAGCTCCCTCCTCCATCTAGACACGTATGAAATGAAGAAAAGTTACAGCTCAGCTCATTAGGCGCACAAACCACAAAAAAAAGACCACTGAATACTCAGCAGCCTTCGTACTACTACTATTATTAGTACTATTAAATGAAGCTTTAGGAACGCAGCCTATGACTACTTATCGTTTTTCTGCGAATTGTCCTTGCAAAAAGCTAACAACTGCTCTTCTTCATCCTGCTCCAGATCAAAGTCGAGGTGTTCATCTGTAATTTTTTCAATAATGTCATACTTGATGATACTTGCCCGGCTTTCTTCCACATGATAAATTGCCCTTATATACAACCCATTCTGGGAGTACAGCTCGTCATCCTCATCAACCTCAATATCCAGCAGAAACTCGTAACGCTCCCCAGTCAAAATTTTAAAAGGGTCCTTTATCAATTCCACACTATACTCCGTAACGTTTAACATTTAATCATCCTTCCCAAACCTCTGCCCTTTATTATACACAAAAAAGCAGCGAAAAAAAGGAAGTTGCTTAAATGACTTGTAAATGTCCTAGGAAGAGCCGCCGAGAAAACGCTGCGCGTTCCCGCTGCAGAGCGCATACCTTTCAACTTCGCTAATATTGGCAGCTGCAAGCTGCAGCACGGTTGCTTCGGCATTTTGGATCGGAAAGCAGGAGCCATAAGCAAACTTATTCACCTGTCCCAGCTTGCAGAGCAGTGCAATTACGGCCAGCGGACCATTGAAGAACCAGAGGTCTCCGTACAGATTTGTCCTTGGACAATCGTCATGCAGGTGCAGCTCCATGGTTTCCCACTCCGGCTTGTTCAGACCGCTGATAAGCAGCGGAAGGTCTGACGCTGCTGTGATAAGCTCTGCCAGTTCATGCAGCGGTACCTCAGCAGTCACAAACTTCGGATGCTGCAGCCTTAGATCCTGCAAGCGGGCACAGATTTGCAAGGGCAATCCAAGCTCACGCAGAGCAGCAGTCAGCTCAGCAACGCTGGCATCGCCCAGCTTGTAATCGTGAAATCCTGGAACGAGCCTGACCCCACGGGCACCTGACTCGGCAGCCCATGTCAGTTCCCGCTGCCATCCGGATTGTCCCGGGTTCAGGATGACGAAAGGCCACAGCCGGTCGTCACCAGCCGCTTCCGCCAGCAGCGCTTCATTTCCGCTGCGCGTATCGTGCCCAAAAACCGAAGCGATATGACTGACGCACATCCCCGTTAGACCTAGACGGTCACACATCGCTGACAAATCCCCGGCAGCAGCGCTCGTTTTGTAACGAAAAGGCCATTGTCCAAGAAAAACAGTCACATCCACAGCACCTTGCTGTCGAAAAGGATCCCATATTTGTGTCATTTCAGCACCTCCGACAGCAATCTACTCATATTTCCTTGCGTAACCAAGCCGACAGCTTCCGGAGACAAGCCGGCGCCAAGCACCTTGCCGAGATTGCTCGCCAGACATGCACCGCCAAGATCCGAGCCGAAGATGACCCGTTCAGGCCCAAGCCGGTCCACTGCCAAAGCGACTTCATTGCCACCAATGGGAGAACCCGACGTGTCTGTGTATACATTATTGTAAGCTGCGATTGTATTCATCGCTGTTTCCACCTGGCCTCCCATATGGGCCATAATAATCCGGGCCTCGGGGTAACGCTCGGCAAGGTCAGCCACATGCTCAGCCGTAGATTCATAAGGCAGTTGCCCGACTGTTTTGCGCCAGGAATGAATTAATATAGGCAGCTTATAGGCAATCGACTGTTCAATAAAGGGAAAAACAAGTGGATCATTACACAGGGTTGCTATCCAAAGCTTGAGTCCAATCATCGTCCTGCCCTCAATCCGCCGACGGAAATCGGTTAAGGCCTTTTCACCATGTCTGGGATTCACGTAGCAATAACCCGCGACCCTGTCCGGGTGCGCCTGCACAACGGCGGCCATATCGTCATTGGACCTGCTGACCTGCTCGTATGTCGGATAAGGAATATAATTGCAAATCGAACTCCCTACAAATAAACGGACACCCAACCGGTCGCCCTCGGACAATGTTTCGGCGTGTAGTTTACTGCCATCCAAATGAATATGAGCATCAATCATACTGAATTCCTTCCCCCTTCCATTTCTGCGCACGCTCCACGAAGCCTACCCAATGCCTCGTCAATATCAGCAGTCTGATGGCTGAAATTAACATACGAAACATTGTACAAAGATACCCCATGCTTATAGGCCAGTCTGAAAAATTGCTGCAATATGCTTCCATCCGCTCCTGAACCTACGCTAAAAGCAGGACATGGCCAAAAACCCCTAATTTCTATGGGAACACCAAACTCCGCAAATATGTCTTGTAAACCGCCCCACATCCGCTCGCCCTGGAGCCACAAATGTCTAACAACATCCTGATTGCTGTAAACAGTTAAACAGCTTTTGGCAGCCGCTAGAGATAAAGTCTCCCCTCCAAAGGTTGAAGAAATTACTGTCCCCCCTTTGTCGCAAGCAGCCATAACTTCCTTCGCGCCCACATAGGCGGCAATCGGCATACCGTTGGCCATTCCCTTGCTGAACACAGCCAAATCGGGAACCACATTGAAGTACTCCTGAACCCCTCCAAGCGCAATCCGAAACCCAGTCACAATCTCATCGAAAATAAGCAGGCTTCCCTCTTTCCTTGTCAACTCACGAAGCGCCGGATAAAAAGTTTCTCCTTGCGCAATTGCAGCATAATCTGCCGCAATAACAACCGCAGCAATCTGGCCTGTATATTCGTTGAACAGCCTTTCGACTTCCTCCAAATCATTCCACTGTGCAGCATGATGTAAAGAGCTTAATGCCTGCGGTACTCCTGGCACGGTAGCTGACCTCTGGCCAGGCAGCTGCGCACCACCTGCTGCTAAGCTGTTCACCCAGCCGTTATAGCCAATCTGAATAATATGGTCCCGTCCCGTATAGAAACGCGCTATGCGGATCGTCGCAGCTAAAGCTTCTCCCCCCGTTTTCAGGAAGCGCGCCTGCTCCGCACAAGGAATTTGGGCACAAAGCATTTCAGCCACTTCACATTCTAGCGGATGCGGATGTCCAAAAATAATGCCATTAGCCAGCTGTGCACGAATCGCCTCATCGACTGCAGGAAATTGATAGCCCAGCGTAATCGGGCCAAGACCGTTGCGGAAATCAATATACTCCTTCCCATCAGCATCCCATACGCGGCACCGCTCCCCTCTTACAATAACTCCCGGCTCCTCCGGAACAAGCTGCGGTGCCTTAGAGCATGTACTCGATCCCCAGGGTATAACCTGATTCAAACGCTCAGTCCATTGCTGTGAAATGGATTCCTTCATACTTATTCCTCCTTGTTGAGCCTTCGTAACATCGCCTAACATCACTCTGTCCATCCACCTGAAAATACGGTATAATAAAAATACAAAAAGGTATATGTACCTAACCTATACCATTAATATAGACACCGAAATTAGAGATGTCAATACCATAAATTTCAATAACAATTCAGGATCATAAATTCAAGACCATATATTCCAAGACCATACAAAGAAAGTAGCGTGAACATCATACGTAGGGAAAATGACTATCTTTATGTAAAGCTGTATAACACACTTAAGGAGCAAATTGTTACGGGATTTATTAAGCCCGGAGGCTATTTGCTTGCAGAAAGCGAATTATGTACCCATTACAGCATGAGCCGGAATTCCGTAAGGAAAGCACTCGAGCAGTTGCATAAGGAAGGTCTTGTCGTCAAAAGGGTAGGACTTGGCACTATGGTGCCTGAAGATTTGGTTGTCACTAAATCAGATCGCAAAACACTGCGTATTTTCACGCCCTTTCCTGCCCATTTTGTCGACTACGGCTTTCAGTTCATTCTTGATGCTTTCCAGCGCAGCTATCCGCAGGTGGACGTCAAGCTCCTCAGCTTTCCTGTAAGTAAATTTTGGGAATCCATCCGTTTGAGCAGCGAGCTTGGATTCGCACCTGATATCGTGCTTGCGTCGGATTTGCAGCTTTTGGACCGCAGCAAGCTTGCTTCCTTTATCGATCTTTCACAGGATGAGGAGCTTGCCGGAGAGCTCAGCAGCATTTATCCCAAAGTACTGCATGCTTTTCGTGAAGCTAATGAATGCAAAGCGGCGCCAATCAGCTTCACTCCCGTTTATTTGACCTATAATCCCGGGCTGTTCACAGCGGGTGGCGTGACGCATCCGGCTCTGGATTGGACACTCGACGACTTTATCGATGCCGCGCAAAGACTGACCCTGGTTCAAAGTGGCACCAAAGATGGCACAAAAGATGGCAGAATCCATAGATACGGCTTTTCCATAAGCCCTGATTTAAACCGTTGGCCGGTGTTCGCGCTGCAGAACGGCTTTCACAGCCCTGATCAACAGCTGCGACAGAGCAGCATCCGTCAGGCCTTCGCCTTGATTGAGAAGCTGTGCTTTAACGAGCGAATTGCTTTGGCTTACCCGGGAATCGTCAGCGGAACCAATCCTTTTGTCTATGAGAAATCAGCGATGACCTTGACGACGCTTTTCGAAATGGCCAGTTGGAAAGAGCAGAACATCAGCTTCGAGCCGGAGGTGGCCCCGCTTCCTTTTGGCAATGAGCGCACCTCTCTTATGCAGGCCAATGCGCTGATGATTTCAGCTTCGTGCAGTGATATGAGCCTTGCCCGTGCTTTTATCCGAACGGCCCTATCCAGCTCTGTTCAGCAGGAAATGTGTGAGGGGACACCCTTCCTCTCGATCAAAAAAGCTATTAACGAATCTACGAAAAGTAAAGCCTTCCTGCAATCGCTCCATATTGACGGCGAGCTTATTGACAACAATGTTTTTATGCGTGAATTGTTCCAGGAGAGCGACAGATACGAGCTGCAAAGCGAACTCGGATTATTTTGGCTTGGCCTTGATTCCGCCGGGAACGCTGCCGATGCAGTCGAGCACATTTTGATGAAAGATTGAAACTTGGACCAAGGCTGATTGGCTGCGTAGTCCTATGGCAAAATCATGGGAGAGTCTGCCCGCTCTGAGCACAAAACAGACAGCTATATAAAGGTTGACGAAAGTTTTGCAAGTGATATACAATGTCCGTGTTATTCAATTCGCTTCCATATATTAGATTTCATTTTGGATAATGAAATGGAAGGTTCAGTTTGTTAGCATATCGATGCAAAAATGAGTACATAGAAGGTGGGGAACGACTTGACGACCGGAGACGAACAGCAATTGTATGCATTGTATGCACAAATCAACGAATGGGCCAAGCTCAACCGCGAACGTTTAATTGAACTCGTATCTACACTGGTAGAGCATGATACCGTCAATCAGATTGTGACCGGTCAAGAGGAGCAATGTCAGCATGTCTTGTCCGGAATATTAACAGAAATGGGGCTCTCCACAGAGCTTTATAATCCCGAAGAGGTTACTGGATTTCATGAGCATCCGGCCTACTATCCAGGCAAAGATTACAGCAATCGGCCCAATGTGGTCGCGGTTTGGAAGGGCACAGGCGGTGGCAAATCCTTATTATTCTCCAGTCATATAGATACCGCAGTCATTGCCCCCGGCTGGGAGCATGATCCATTTACGCCGCGCTTGGAAGATAACCGCCTTTACGGCTTGGGAAGCTTCGACATGAAGAGCGGGTTAAGCGCTTCTGTCATGGCGGTGCGTTGTTTGATGGAGCTCGGGATCAAGCTTAAAGGAGATATAACGATCGAATCCGTAGTGGACGAGGAGTTTGGCGGTGCTAATGGAACTGTAGCCGGCCGGGCCAAAGGGACTGCTGCCGACGTTGCAATTATCCCGGAACCGACGAATCTGGCCATTTACCCTGCTTCTCGCGGCGGTGCCTTATGGCGGATCACGTTCCGGGGAACCACAGGGCTCTCGTTCAGCGGGGAATCCATTGAGAATCCTGCGAACGCAGCTGCCAAGTTTATAGTATTCCTGGAGCGCTTCGAGCAATCCCGAGCCGGCATACCTGGTCCTGCTCCCTGGTACAAGGATCAGCAGGATCCGCTTCCTGTCATCGTGACACGTCTGGAGGCAGGCGACATGCAGGCTGCTCTTTGCGATGTTGGACCTGTCGAATGTCATGTGGACATCTGGGTGGAATGCTATCCGGGCGTTACAGAAGAGGATTTGAAAAGCCAGCTTCTTCAGGGATACGAGGATTTCTGCGGCAAAACCTTTGCCGATGGCCTCAGCCGGCCGGAATTTCAACGTATGGTCCGCTTTTTGCCCGGCTCTGCTGTTGCTGAAGACCTCCCGCTAATCCCGCTTCTGGCCAGCAGAATCGAATCTGTTACCGGTCACGCCGCTGAAATAATGGGCGCACCTTTTGCCTGTGATTCCTTCGTCTTTAATCAATACAGCTCCACACCCGCTGTTATTCTTGGCCCATCCGGCGGCAACGCGCATGCGCCTGACGAATTTGTCGATCTGGACAGCTTGGTTGAGCTGGTATGCATCTACGCGGGAATTATCGTCCGCTGGTGTGGTGTTGAAGATAGTCATGCTGGAAATTGCCAGCTTTAAAAAGCTTATGGAAAGGTGGAAAACCCATGCAAAGATTTCAGGGGAAAATCGTTATGGTCACCGGCGCCAGCCGCGGAATTGGTAAAGAAACAGCGCTCCGCTTTGCTTCTGAGGGCGCTCAGCTAATCCTCGCCTCCAATGATGCGGCAGAGCTTAAGGAAACGGAAGAAGAGTTTAAACAGCTGGGATACTGGACACTTGGTTTGGTTATGGATGTTTCGAATGCAGATCAGGTCAATGAAGAAACGGCCAAAGCCATCGAAAGCCTGGGACGCATCGACATTCTGATCAATAATGCGGGCATTGCTGCGCAGGACGATTTTCTGGACATTTCCGAAAAAAGCTGGAAAAGGATGCTGGACGTCAATTTAAACGGCATGTTTTATGTCGGACAACGCGTCTCCCGCCAGATGGCCGATCAAGGCGGAGGCGTTATCGTCAATATGGCCTCAACGAACGGACTTGTCGGCGAAGCCAAATATGCCCACTACAATGCCTCCAAGGGCGGAGTCGTGCTGCTGACCAAAACAATGGCCATCGAACTTGGTGTACATAATATCCGGGTAAATGCCGTTTGCCCAGGATATATCCAGACCCCGATGTCCGAAGCGATGGATAGTCCCGAATTCGTTCAAGAATACATCCGCACCAAAATTCCGCTCGGACGGGCCGGCAAGGCCGCTGATGTGGCCGGTGTATTCGCATTTTTGGCTTCAGACGATGCTGGCTTTATTACGGGTGAAACGATTGTCGTCGACGGCGGCCAATTAGCATTTTAACTCATATCATTACTTATTAGAAGGGTTGGGCAACTATGAGACAGGCTGTTTCTACAAATGCGGCATCCGTTGGCAGCGGACCGTATTCTCAGGCTATTATTTCAGGAGATTTCGTATTTGTTTCCGGACAAGGACCACTGGATCCAGTCACGGATATAATCGTGGAAGGCACAATCGAGCAGCAGACAGAGCTTACCTTGCAAAATGTCTCCCATATTCTCGAGGCCGCTGGCTGTACGATGGATGATGTCGTAAAAGTGAATGTTTTCTTAGCTACCTTAAAAGATTTCGACGCATTTAATAGCGTATATACAACCTTTTTCAGCCAACCGATGCCCGCTAGATCCTGCATAGGCGCTGAATTAGACGGGATCCTGGTGGAAATTGATGTGATTGCCAGAATCCCTGCGGTTGAAAAATAAAGGGAAATAAGGAAGGACGCCTTTGCGGCGTCCTTTGAGCTCCGTGTTCGTGACGTGAGAGCGTTTCGGAGGGAATGGCTGTGGGCTCCAGCCACTGTTAAAGATTTGTTCCCTTGAGTGGAATGGATGAGGAGGTAGGAACAAATCTTTAAAGGCGGACGCTTTCGCTCTTCCGCCCACAACCATTCCCTCTCTCAGCTACAATCGCACGAACACCAAGCTCAAACGGACTCCAATCAAGTGGTTTCCCCCTTCATTGGAGAAGATTTCCTAGCTGGCGCAAGCGCTGGGGATGAAGAGCGCGCGCAGCTGAGAAGGACCTGCTACTTTAACGATGTTTTTCATCGTTAAAAGCACCAGTCCTCTCCACATCCTTACTTTAACGATGAAAAACATCGTTAAAATCCCTTTTAGCCACCCTGAGAGGCCATCCGGCCTCTTTTAACGATGAAAATCATCGTTAAAGTAACGAATTGACCTGGAACACTTGATTTAACGATGAAAAACATCGTTAAATCAAGCACATGGTCATTTCGAAGAAGACGGTCTGCTACTATTGCATTTTCTCCCACATTCCTTCCCTTTCAGCTTCGAAGTGCCGAACCTGTCACGCTCTAACGGACTTCAGCAGAGATTTCTTTTTTTTGGTTGCCTTTTGGTTTGTTTTTTTCTTTGCTTAATTTGGTTTGCTTTTTTTAGTTTTTTTGGTTACTTTTGAGGTTTCTTTTGGTTACTTTTGAGGTTTCTTTTGGTTACTTTTGGTTGCTTTTGAGGTTGCTTTGAGATTGCATTAAGGTTGTTTTTAATTTCTTTTCCTGAGGCAAAGGGTTAGTGGGGATAAGGAAAGTATGGAAAAACGCGATTCCTTTCTGATTCCCTTGGAAAATTAATTCCATCCAAAATCCTATATGAAGAAAAAACGCCCGCGCGGCGCATCAAAAACACTCCAAGTGTCTGTTTACAGCCACCTGAAGTGTTTCCGAGTTTTCCCCTTTTTAGGTCCTCACCCCTATTAAATCCTTCCATTCTATCACTCTGCTGCAAAGCCTTCGGATTAAATGCGGCTCATGGCTTATGATGAGCAGACCCAGATTGCGCTTCTGTACAATGTCGAGCACACTGCTCCAGATTTGCGCCTGGCTGATCGCATCCAGCATCGCAGTCATCTCATCAGCAATCAAAAACCGTGTTTCAGGCCCTAAAGCTCTAGCTACACAGCAGCGCTGAAGCTCCCCGCCGGATAGCTCATTAGGCCACCGGTCCAGCCATGCCTGCTCAATAGCCAGAGCTTCCAGCAAAGCTGGATCGGGAGCCCATCCTTCCTGCAAAATGCGGCGCATCCGCCAAAGTGGATTCACTGCTTTCTCCGGATGCTGAAGCACCAGTTGCACAGGATGATAGCCGCGCTGTACAAACGGCGCTCCGTTCAAAGCAACACTGCCTTCCTGCGGCTTGTCGTAGCCGGCGAGCAGACGGCCCAAAGTCGTCTTGCCGCTTCCACTTGGGCCAACTAGACCAACCACTTCACCCTGCCTCAGACTCACACTAACCTCTCTGAATATCCAAGGACCGCTGCCATAACGAACGCCAAGATTATTCCCCTCAAGAAGCATGAAAGCACCTTACCGTTCCGCCGCGCAGCTCCCGCATATCCGGCCTCTTATCGCAGCAGTCTGCAGCTGCCACAGCACACCGCGGAGCGAACAAGCACCCTGCAGGCAGCTCTCCAGGAAGGGGTTGAACACCTGGAATCGGCTTGAATTCATTTTGTGGCAGCGCCTGCCATAGCGCTTGACTGTAGGGATGCCGCAGACGCTGACCATCACCTGCAAAATCAGCTGTCAAGGCAACCTCAACAATAGTTCCCGCATAGAACACGGCGACTTTATCAGCGATATGCAGAGCCGACTCGATATCATGAGTGATCATAAGAATTGAGCAGCCTTCATCCGCCAGCTCTCTTAGCTGACGCAGCGTTTCCTGCGCAGCCTCATGATGAAGACCTGGCGTTGGCTCATCTGCCACAATCAACCGGGCACCGCTTATCGTAGCTGTTGAGAGAAGCACCCGCCGTGCCATCCCTCCCGATAGCTGAAACGGATACTGCCGCTCTACCCCTTGAGCCAGCTGGTAGCGTTCAAATACTTTCCGCTGCTCGGTTAGCGGGTCTTTATGTTTTACCGATGCCCGCACCTGAGCCCCGACGCTCATCAGCGGATCAAGATAATTGACCGATTGCGGTACCAGCGAAATTTCGTGTCCACGCAGAGCTGCCTGCCTGGCGGCGTTCAACGGCTCCCCCTTGTACCGCATCGATCCGGTCATAACAGCATTGCCAGGAAGTATGCCCATGATCGCATGAGCAAGCAAGCTTTTTCCTGAACCGCTGGAGCCTACAACTGCGACGATTTGCCCCTCGTCAATACGAAGCTGCAGATCGTGAATAACCTCGACTTTTTGCTGCTGCAAGCCTCCGGTATAACGGGTAAATGAAACTGATAAATGCTCCACTTCAAGCACGGACATGGATACCAACCTCCTTCTTCCGCCCACTTTTCCGCCTATTTTATGCCTATTTTATACCTGTTTCCAGCCTATTTTCCACCTATTTCTCCCGTCCCACCTACAAGAGCATTCATTCCTGTGACCGGCGCGGATCCGCCAGCCTTCGCAAGCTTTCTCCCAGTATATCAAACGAGCGGACTACAAGCAGCAAGCAAAGTCCTGGAAAAAAGGCCAGCCACCACATCCCGGTTGACAAGTAGCGCATAGATTCGGAAAGAATAATGCCGATAGCCGGCTGATGCGGCGATAGCCCCAAGCCGATAAAGGTGATGGCCGCTTCATGCAGAATCGCATGTGGGAACAGCAGCAGCAGTCCTACAAAAAGCTGTGGAACCAAATGCGGCAGCATATGCCTGGAGGCAACCCACCACCACGATTTGCCCAAACGCCGTGAAATCAGCACATATTCCGCTGAACGAAGCTGCATCACCTCCGCCCGGATGACACGAGCCAGGCTTGGCCAATGCGTTAGCGCAATCCCGATCACTACACCTTTCATGCCCCCGCCGAAAACAAAGGCAATCAAAATAAGCGCGACCAGATGCGGCACACCCAAAAACAAGTCAATCAACCACGATACGATGGCGTCTGCTGTTTTTCCTAATGCAGCGGCGAGCCCCAGCGCAGCGGCGATTATGCAACTGCAGGCAGAAGCGATCAAGCCGACCTGAATACTCAAAGCGAGACCCTTGAGGGTGCGCGCAAACATATCTCTGCCAAGCCAATCCGTGCCGAAAGGATGCTGCAAAGAGGGAAACAGATTGCGCAGCTCCAGACGGGTTGAGAACAGTTTCGCATCAATAAGCGTTCCGCCCAGCCATGCTGCCACTAAGCAAACAGCCACAAACATGGAGACGATTAATGTCCTTTTTCTTTGGTTGATATTGCGCCCTGCATGGCCTCTGGAATTGACTTTAAAATGGGATTGAGAGCCGCTGCCTGGTTTCTTTTTAGACCAATTCAAGCTCATCGAACCGCTCCTCCCCCAAGCCGCGGATCAATCCAGCGATAAGTAAGATCGGCCGCGAAATTGCCCATAAATACGAACAAAGCACTGAATAGAACGAGCCCCAATAAAAGCGGGACATCCCCGCGCAAGCCGGCTTCCACAGTCGCTTGTCCTAATCCCGGATAGGAGAAAACCTGCTCTGCCAGAACAGCTCCGCCGAATAGCTCGCTAAACGAAGTGAACTGCAGCGATACAGCAGGCAGCGCAATATTTCGCAGGCCATGTCTCCAGAACAAACGGAACCCTGATTCTCCTCTGGCCCGGGCAAACAGCACATAATCACTCTCAAGTACATCAACAAGCTTTTGTCTGGTATGCAGGGCGATGGTAGAAATACCGACAATACTTAAAGTCAATGCAGGCAAAATCATATGCCCAATTCTGTCCGCAAACGTAACCTCTTCAGCAAGCACACCTGCGGGAACTCCTAAACCGACCGGAAACCAGCCCAGCCATACGGCAAAAACAATCAACAGCAGCAGCCCCAGCCAAAAAGTAGGCGTGGATGCCAGCGTGTAGCAGTACCATTTAATAATGCGGTCGATCCATGTATCCTTTTTCATCGCCGCCAGCACGCCAGCAGCAAACCCGATAACGCCAGACAGCACCCAGGACGCGCCCATAAGGGCAGCCGAGTTTAGAAAGCGTTCCTGAATGACCTCTGTAACTGGAAGCCGGTAAATCATCGATGTGCCCAGATCGCCACGCGCTACTGCTGAGACCCACCGCATAAATTGCTCGACAGGCGGTTTATCCAGACCCCAGTACTCGGCAATCTGCAGCCGCTGCTCGGGGCTTACCCGGATTGCATCCGCACCTACATAAGCTTGAATCGGATCAATCGGCGAATGGCTCACCAGCATAAAGGCAATCAAGCTGACGGCAAACAGCAGCACGATTAACCGCACTGCCTTCAGCCCCAAAAACACCAGCAACCTATGCCGCATCACAAAACCTCTTCTCAAAAAATCTTTCACCCTGCCACAATTTTATCGCTCTATTCCTTCCAATTCCACTCTTCAATATTATCCGTAATCGGCCAGCCATGGCCGTGCGGGTGTATTCTCTGCTTGCCAATATCAAGCTTGTCCTTCACCAAATATAAATGATCAATGTTAACGAGCCATGCCCATGGCGCATCTCCCTTTGCACTGGAGCCCGTCTGACCGTCCCACTGTGACTTTTTCCAAAACTCCCAGGCCTCTTCCTCACTTCCTGCCTCTAAAGCTTTTTTCATCCAATCGTCTACAACAGGGTTGTTGTAATAGCCTACATTATAATATTCGACCCCTGCATACTGACTGTTGTACAAATTATACATCTCCAAAGGATCTTGGCTGCCCCACCCGAAAAGAACGGGATTGGAATACATTAAGGTAGCCATATCATCCCAGCTTTTGCCCTCAACCTTCACATCAATGCCGATCGGCTTAATCATGTCTGCGACTGCTAAGGCAAGCGACTGTCTCGTTACGTCTCCAGAAGGATAGATCAGTGAAAACTGAGCTTTCAACGATCCCTTTTCCAAAATGCCGTCTCCATCCTGATCCTTCCATCCTGCATCGGCGAGCAGTTGTTTGGCCCCATCCGTATCAGCGTCTGTGAAAACTGTCTCAGGATTCCACCATGGCAAACCATCGTTTACCGTATATGCAGGCGTTCCGTGGCCTTCAAGCACACCTTCAACCAAGGCCTTCCTGTCAATAGCGACGTTGACCGCTTTACGAATCGCCGGGTCTGCAGTTACATCGTTGCCGATCGCATAGCCTTCCTTCGTTTTCTGGCCCGATTTCACATAAGGAAAAGTAAAGCCGCGGTTATCCACAGATTGCAGCCCTTCAATACGCATTCCGGAAACCTTCTGCTTACTAAATGCCGAGGGAATATAGGATACGTCCACTTGTCCCGTCTTAGCCGCAGCAAATGCAGCATCCTCGTTTAAAAATAAAAAGGTCATTTTTTTGAAAAATGGCTTTGTGCCATAATATAAAGAGTTAGCCTCAACAATTGCCTGCTGCCCCTTATCCCACTGTACGAGCTTAAAGGGACCTGAGCCAATTGGATGCTCTGCATAATTGTTGTCATAAGCATGCTTCGGAACAATACCTGTCGTTACCAGCAAACTAATGAAAGTAGACTGCGCTTTTTTTAGCGTAAATGTTACCGTATAATCATCAGTGGCCTTCACGCTTTCCATATTCGTTAAATCAATCACCGTGCCGCTGCCAGCCGCAGTTTCAAATGTAAACTGAACATCTGCCGCAGTTAAAGGCTGCCCATCAGAGAACTTCACATCATCCCGAAGCTTCACTGTCCATACCTTGCCATCGCCGCTTATTTCATAGCTTTTAGCCAGATCATTCGTGATCTTCAAATCATTATCTCTCTTCAGCAGTGTACTCTGAAACAAAGGAGATCCATATCGCCCCCAACCCGTCGTAGGATCAAAACCTGCCTCAGGCTCTGAGCCAACGGCTAGAATCAGCTCATCCTTCGCTCCCTTTATCTGCTCTTTCGTCTCTTTTGGCTCTTTCACTTCGTTCGTCTTGGACGAACAGCCCACCACTATCAGACAGCATACCATGCTCATCATCAACATCCACTTAAACCTTTGCAGCTTCAAATCTCCCACTCCGTATCTCTGTTAATTTTAGTATGTACAAACATGACCGTGTTACGAATCTAATAAATTGTAGCACAAATTCGCGGGGAATACTAGAAAATACTAGAAGATTGAGAGAAGTTGGGTTGTATATGAGAATCATTATCAACTATAATAGATTTAAGTACATTGTGCCCTGAAGAAAGCACTGCAAATAGTTAGGGTCATAAGGAGTGGAACGGTGGAGTGAATTTAAGTGACCATATATGTTTATGGAATCATGCTTTTATAAAAGTGATCGATATTCGCCATACGGTAATGGCCCAGGAAGAGGAATTGCGCTCCTACCGGTTGCCGGCCAGCGCGTTCTTGTATGCAGTGCGTGGCAGCGCCCGGGTGTGGCTGGATCAGAATATTCATATGGCGAAGCATTTCCATGTTCTTCATGGCGGTAAAGGATTATGCCTGGACATCATAGCCGATGATAAGTTTGAATATTATTTGATATTCTATAAGGCGACACTCCCTCTGCCCTGCCGTCAAGAGCTATTGCAGCTTATGGAGAGAAGCAATCCTTTTCAACATTATTATGCTTTTGCCCCACAGTATCCGCTATCCTTATTTGTTAAGCTGGAACAGATGGATATGGAATGGCAGCAGTCTAATACACTTGAGAAATTTCATGTCAAATCCTTGTTTTATCAGTTCGTCTATGAGCTGCTGCGGCAATTGCATCATCAAGGAGTCAAACCTTTGAAGCCTGATCTGGTGGCACAGGCCATCCGTTATATTTGCGAACACTTCAGCGGCCCCGTTACATTAGAATCAATAGCGCTAGCACTGGAATGCAGTGCTGGACATTTATCCAAGCTATTCAAGGATAAATTGAAGACAAGCCCGATTCATTACCTGGGTCAGGTGCGGGCTGACAGGACAGCACAGCTGCTGCTGCAGACAGACGCTACCTTGCAAGAAATCGCTGATCGCGTAGGGTTTCCAGATGCCCATTCGTTAAGCCGCAGCTTCAAAAAGTACAAGGGATTATCCCCTGCCCAGTACAAGGCTAAACATCAATCCGGATATCATTCTGGGCATCAGGATGAAGATTTGCCATCTTCCAAGCGAAGATTTGCCGTTCTCCCCGGCATCTCGAATTTGTATAATGATTCTGATAATCATTATCACGAGAAGGACAAAGGGGAGAGAACCATGTACAGAAGTGTTAAAACATCAGCATTAACAGCCTTGTTATGTGTATCGTTACTGCTGAGCGCATGCTCAAGCACAAATAATTTAAGCGGGGGCTCACCAACACCGACTAAAAATGTAGAAACACCTGTGAATTCCAGCAATCCTAATGGTGGGCAGGAAGCAGCACCTGAAGCAAAAACGAGAATCGTATCTACTTTGAAAGGTGATGTAGAGGTTCCAGCCGAACCCAAGCGAGTGGCGTCAGATCAGTATATGGGGCAGCTATTAAAGCTGGGAATTGTCCCTGCAGGTGTCAGAACTTATATGCTGAATGAAGGCTGGATGGAGAAGGCGGGCATCACCAAAGAAACGCTCTCAGGCATTGAGGATTTAGGCGGATTTCCAATGAATCCGGAGAAATTGGCCGATCTCGAGCCGGACTTAATTATCGGATCGTTAGAAAAAACCATTGAGCAATATGAGAAAATCGGAACGACCGTTTTTCTTCCCTACTGGGAAGGCGAATCTACTGCAGGACCTCTGGAGAAATTCAGAAGAATCAGCGAAATTTTCGGTAAAGAGAAGGAAGCGGACCAATGGATAGCAGAGTATGAACAAAAGACTGCGGAAGCCAGAGAAAAAATCAAAGGCATCATTAAAGACGGGGAGACGGTATCTGTTATTCAGATCGGAGAAAAGGCGATCTATGCACTGGCAGCCAAAGGCGGCAACTACGGCAGTGTTACAATCTATCAGAGCCTGCAGCTTCCTCCTACTAAAGCGGCTTTAAATATGCCCGAAGGTTACGCCTTGATCTCCCTGGAAGTTTTGCCTGAATATTTGGGCGATCATGTATTTGTATATGTGAACTCTAAAGAAGATTCGGAGCAGATTTTGAACAGCCAGTTGTGGAAAGGGCTCCCCGCTGTCAAGAACAACCAGGTCTATATGTATGGTACATTAAACGATGAATTTGTAATGGAAGACCCTTACTCCCTGGAGATCCAGCTCGACACGATCGTTAATATTTTACTGAAAAAGAAGGGCTAGCTTACAAATCAGCGGTAAATTTCAGTAATCATACCTACACAAAGGAAGCCTCCAGCGGCTTCCTTTTATTTTATCCGTTACTCATCTGTACCTGCCCGAAAAATACTTTCGTCTCAGCACCCTCCCCATATAATAAACAAGCATGCCAAGTAACATCAATCCCAAAAACTCAATAACATCCCACACTGGATTGTATCTAACTCCAAATGATACTTTATTTTGCAAATAATCAACGGATTCATAAGCTTTGGCAATATCAGGCACATATTTCATCGTGAGATACATCCCTTGTAAAACCTGAAATGCATAAAAAGCAAATACACATATAAATCCTGTGAGGAGAGCTTGAAAAATTCCTTTTTTTCTCATCGTTATCTCCATCTCTATGCATCTTTTACCCAATATTACCATATTTCAAAGAAATGTGATATCCTAGCTTCAAAAGAAGAACTCGTCCTCCTGTGCCGAAGAGTTCATCTTCTTGCAAATCCTTGAAGGAGGCGATATTAATTTTGAAACGATACATAAAAGTGATTGCAATAGCATTGCTAGTATTATATGGAACTATTATTTTGTCTTTCAGATTAATTGCAGATACTCCAACCCTCAATAGCGATGGCTATCTTTCATGCGGGAGAGATACTCACCGTGATTATGACTTTTCTAAAAGGAATTGTTTTTGGAAAAATTACAAGAATGGAAAAAAAGTAGAATTCGAAACTTCGATCTCAGGAATTGATAGCGGCCCTATACCTCATAAAGTTAGAATTGATTCAAAAAATAATATTACTATTTATATAGATCTTACAAAAGATCCATACGCAGTTAAAGAAGATCAAAAAATACATGAATACAGCTGCAAAAAAATGAATCAAAAACTCACAGGAAATTTACTCGGAAAATATTACTTTAATTTTAATGGTTGTATTGACAAATCAATCGATATGCAAGAAGTTGATTGGGGTGATGTATAGGTTTAAAGCAACAATACGAGGAGGATAATTATGAATTTTTATATTGCATCCAGTTTTAAGAACATAGATAAGGTAAGAGAACTGTCCAACCAGCTAAAATTAGAAGGTTATACGCATACATATGATTGGACACAAAACGAAAATATTAATTCTTTGGAAGCACTATCTACAATCGGTGAAAAGGAAAAAGAAGCGATCGTACAATCGGACTTTCTTGTTATTTTACTGCCAGCCGGAATAAGCAGCCACGTTGAATTAGGAATTGCAATTGGACTTGGAAAAAGAATTTATTTGTATTCACCTACAGATGAAATCTATGAATTTGAACAAACAAGCACTTTTTATCATATCAAGGGAGTCCATAAATTTATTGGAACACTCACTTCTTTTATGCAAGAGTTAATAAAGCAAGAGGATCAATTCGAAATACAATCTGGTCCCTATTTTAACATCAATAAGCATTTCTGAGCTAAGTTAGCTTTCTGTTTCTCTCCTTATTTTTTATTCTCTTCTTAATAAATACTGATATACTTCATCTTTTGACAAGTCCCATTCATATTTATTTTCAGGAATATTAGCGAGCTGGGTTTCTAGCAAAGGATGTTCTATTTGAAAAGTTATTAATCCTTGATCTTTTCTAATTTTTTCGATGAGCCGAACATCATAAGGTATATAATTCATTGATAGAATTTCTGAAAATTTATTTTTTAGATCCAACGAACTATAAATATGAAAATCGCAAATTTCAAAAAGCAAATTTCCCAACAGTTTTTCATCTGTGGTATACCAATTGTCAAGAAGTTTTTTATACACATTTTGCTCCGGTAATATTGCATACAGTTCCTGATTTATTTTCTCAGTATTGTATAGATCGTATAATAGTGCCATAAACAAATGATGAGTTTCTTTTTGAGCGTATTTATCTTTATTGCTTTCAAATAATAATTGAAAATATTTTCTGGATATTTTTGCCAAATTATTCATTTCCCATATTACCGATAAGCCTATGATACACCCTATCGTTCTAGGAGTAACTTCTTTATAATCAAAAATTTTCTGTAGAATATGTTCTTCCCACAAAAGAAACCGAGTGATATATTTCCAGCCTTCTTTTTCACCATTTAAAATTAGATGTTTAGGATATTCTCCGGTATGCACACCTATTCCAAGAGTTAGATTTCTAGCAATAGTATCTTTATTTCCGTCTTTAATATCATTTTGTATACTTTCTTTTATTAGATCATACCATTCATTAATATCATCTTCACTAATCGTTTCTTTTTTTATTTTATTAATCACTTTCTTGAATTCGCTGATTAATTTTTTGTTTTCCATATTTTCCACTCCATTAGGAAATATTATGTATTTAAGTGCATTTACGTCATCCGACTATTCTTTGGCCCTGTACGCTCCCAGCGACTGCGGTACATTTCTCCAATTTCATCGCAAGCCAGATCAAAGCGGTTGGTGACCAGCACCAACAGGTTCCCCTTGAAATCCACTGTTTGAATCATACGAAGGTCATGCTTGTTACGCTTTTGAAGCGAGCCGAGACGGATCTTTTCGTCTATGGAAACCTGACTTGCTCGCGGAATTTCGAACGAATGCAAGGGATCAATCACGGCGTTGTTCTTGGGGCGTGTAATTGTAGCAATGCCGGATCCACTTGGTAATTTTTTACCCCATTCCAAAACGAATAGTCCTGCTACCGGGCGAGATTGTGCTCAGTTAGCAGGACTTTCAGCATTATCAATTATAGGTTGAAAAATAGGCTGCAAATTACAGATGCTCGTGCTCATGTCCATGCTTATGACCAAGTCCATGTTCATTCCCATGCTCGCCCGTCTGCTCCTCCAGGAATGTAACAGAAAGATCAGCGTAAAGCACTCCCTTTTGCACCTGTATCTGTTGATGCAGCTTGCGCAGCCGGTTCAATTTCCCTCTGACCACGATAATCTCCAAGCATTGGTCATGGTTTAAATGAACATGCATCGTGGAAATAATATCATGGTGAAAGTTATGCTGCAGCTCCATTAAGTATAAAGGCAGCTCACTAATGTGATGATCGTACACCATAACGATAGTACCCGCAACACTTTGCTCCGATTGAAGCCTGGACGGTTCCAGCAGCGTTCTGCGGACTAGATCCCGGATAGCCTCCGAGCGGTTCGTATAGCCTTGCTCAACAATATATTGATCAAACTGTTCAATTAGAGGAACTGGGAATGACACCCCGAAGCGCGTCAATTCTTCCTTGTCTGCTGCCATGAGACCACCTTGCCTGCTACGTTTTTCTAAAAGTGTACCACAGTCCCAGACAATTGAAAACCGGGATAACAGATGCAACCTTTTTTATAAGGGGTCCGTCTAAGAGGATGCAGCTGCAAAAGACCAGAAGTTTGAAACCAACTACTCATTAGAGTAAAATATTTCCAAAAAAAATTCCAAAGAGGTGAAGTGTTAATGAAAAAGAAATGGATGCTGCTCGCGATGTCAATCATGCTTATTTTCACTATGGCACAATCCGCTTGGGCTTTCTCCGACATCCAGTCGAGCCCCCATGCTGAGAAAATCCAAGCACTGAAAAAGGCAGGAATTCTATCCGGAGAAGCTAACGGAAAATTCAATCCGGACGGTAAGCTCACTTATGCCGCAGGTGTTTCCATGATCGTGAAGGGCCTAGATGTCAGCTTTGCCCGCTTCCTGTTTAATAAAGCTCCGCTTGCCAGTGATTATTTCACGAATGTGAAGGATGGAGCCTGGTATTCGGAGGCGTTCATTATCGCACATGTCAATGGTCTGGATATACCCAAGGATGTAAAACCCGATCAACTGATGACCAAAGAGCAATTTGCTCACCACCTTTTCCGCGCTATGGAAGCTAATGGTGATCATGCCTATACGATGCAGTTCATTATGGTAAAAGACGAAGCGGACATTACACCTGCTTACTCCGACAGCGTGCAAAAGCTGCTCATTACGCATATTGCTGAACTGGACAAAGAGCAAAAGTTTGCTCCAAAAACAGAAATCTCCCGTGGTGAAGCCGCTAGCTGGCTGTTCGATGCTATGGAATTCGTCGCTAATACACCAGTTGGCCCGGATCCGCAGCCTGAACCAAACCCACTAACCGATATGAAGCTGGAAAGTAAGGCCATTAATGATAAAGTAAATGAAATAACTATATCCGCTCAAGCTCCACATCCAGGATATGGATTTATCGTGACTGGCATTACCTTCAATGGCAGCGAAGCCATCATCCACACAGAAACCGTGCTGCCAGATCCGGATAAAATGTACCCTCAAGTCCTTACCGAAATTAAACTCGTTACTTATGTAGGTTCTGCTTACAAGCCAGTGTTGGATCAAGCTGTTTCGATCTCAATGCCTTCCAGCACAGGGATAGTTGGCGACACCTCCGTAGAATAAATGATCACAACTACAGCACAAATTCCAAAAAACTGCTTCCCGCTTAACAGCCGGAGGCAGTTTTTTTTACACATGTAGAATTTAATAATTTCGGGGTCCCCGCAAAAGAAGAGCCTACCCCGAACCACCCGCACTCCGCACTCCGCCGAAATGAGAGGGAAATGAGCGGGTGCTGCACTTAAGCATTCCTGTAGGTCGTTAAAGTCAAGTTGTGGAGTGGAACGTATGCTTTTAACGATGAAAAAATCATCGTTAAAGTAGAGATCTGTAGCAGATCCTTCTCAGCTGGCGCGCGGTCTTCCGTTCCTGCGGCCTTAGCACGCGGGAAATCTCCTCCGAGCCAGAGAAAAACCCATGCTGGCAGTCCGTTTGAGCTAGGTGTTCGTACGCTTCGTGCGATTGTAGCTGAGAAGAGGGAAGGGCTGTGGGTGGAAGAGCGGTAGCGTCCGCCTTTAAAGATTTGTTCCTACCTCCTCATCCATTCCAATCAAGGGAACAAATCTTTAACAGCGGCTGGAGCCTACAGCCCTTCCCTCCCGCAACGCTCCAGAGTTTCGAACACACTCCTCTAAGGACGCCACACGGCATTTTTTTTATCTCCTTAGTGCATGGTCACCAGCATATTCCCTGACGGAGCGCTTAACACCCCTCCTGTACTCAGCAAATTAGGCACTGAATCGTCCGAGAAGCAGCCGGAAAAAATCGGCGAAATCCCGCTGGCAACGGTATAAATAAACGATTTGCTAGGCGCTGCTACATTCGGGCTGTTGTAGAACGTACAATTAGCGATAATGACTGGCGGTTTAAAGGAGCCCGAGCCCGTCAATTTCAGCACATAGTCAGAAGCAGCAATATCTTTCTCGAACTGGCAATTCGAAATCCGGACCATATTGCCTGTGAACCGGGTTATTTCTATGGTTTTGCCCGTCCAGCTGCGGAAATGAACCGAATCCAAAATAATTCTCTCGCCTGTGACGACCTTCATGTCTCCCTGGACTACGCAATTAGACATGGACATCGTGCCGTAGCAGCCCGTACCGCCAAATGAATGTGAAAGCGTAGTCAATCTGCAGTTCGATAATTGGAAATCCGTGAAATCACTGATGACAGGAATGGTCACATAGCTGTTGCTGATTTTGAAGCTCGGCGCCCCTTTGAGGGACTTGATGACCACAGAAGCACCCTGATTCGCATTCACGAAATTATCAATCGTAATATTCGCTTTTCCTCCGCCGCTTACCCGGTTAGGATACGGTTCAGCGATGCAGGCGAAATCCGCAGAATCATGCTGTGTAGATGAAAACTTGGACCAGTCCATTGCCCCGCAATCAGATACGCAGTTCGTCAGCGCGATTTTGGGTGTAGTGGTTGATACGGTGCCTAACTCAAAGTTTTGAACCGCATAAGCTACGGTATCCACGGTATTGTTGGACGGGACATATACATAGCAGCCGTCTAACGTAAAGGTATCGTTATGATTATAAATCGTCATCATAAAGCCCTTTTCCGCACCATACGAGGAACAATTACTGCATGAAACATGAACAGGATGCAGAGTCCATGTACCCATTGCAAACCCTACAGAGCGATTATTAATAGACAAACAGGACTGGAAGTGGAAACTGGCGGATATGACAGTGCTAACCGTTAACGGTCCCGTTGTCGCAACAAAACCACGGTGCGTGTTATTTTCAGCGACACATTGTGAGAATGTAACGTTTTGTGAGTTTTCAGACCAGAATCCGGCATTATATTCAGCACCGCCGTACAGCTTGGAAGCGTGGTGACCGTTTTTGGCATAACATTGGGAGAACGAGATGTTGTAGGAGCCTGTTTCGGTGACGAATCCGATTCTTGTATAATCTTCAACCGAACAACGGTCGAAACGTATATCGTTAGATTTCTCCACGTATATGGCGTCGCCGAAATTGCCCCGTGCATGGCTAACTTTGGTCTCTTCGACGGTCACCGAAGAACTGCTTTGAATACGAATACCCGACATCATGCTGTTCCGGAACGTGCAGGCCTTGATGCGTATGTTATTGCTGTTGAGTAAAACCAACCCTACAGCCCCGGTAAAGGCGTTATAGGCTCCGCTTCCCCAATTCGTCGGATCGTTGCTTACGTTGCCGTCGAAAGTCAATCCTTCGAAACTAATGTTGCTGACCTCATTCACCTTGCAAATTTGCGATTGTCATCATTGGCATAAGTCAAGTCGTTTCGCGAGTTCCGCACGGTCGCCCCACATTCCGACGCCCAGCTAGTCGTTGGCGTTAAGAGATATCCCTGATATGTACCTGCCGGAAAGACCAGCCGGGCTCCGATCGAGGCTGCAAAAGCGTTTGCACTATTGATCGCCAGGGAATCGTCCGTTGAACCATCGCCTTTGGCGCCAAACCATTTCACGTCCACGGAGCAGCGGTCGAAAATCCGCTTAAAGCGCGCCCCGCCAGAGGAAACAAGTATAGTGCCTGTGTTGTCAACAGAGACACTATCGGCTGAATCATAATAGAAATGACCTTCCTGTCCATAATCGGTTACATAATAAATCGTCCCGACAGTAGGCGCTAGCAAAGAGCGCAAATCGGCGATGTTAGCCGTCTCTACGCACGATATCCCACCAGCCAATCCACTATAGCTGTTCGTGCCCCCTCCAAGTAATGAAGCCTGATCTCCATAAACAGCGTTCGTAACGGTTGTTGCTTCAGCATTCGCTGTACGATTCATGGATTTGGGCAGTACGCTTTCCGCTGCTATAGCCACACCAGCCATGCCGATCGATGCCAGCAGCTTCCTTCGGGTCATTTTCGAATTTACACTTTTTTTGTCATCCATACCATATTCCTCCTTTGGATTTACCGTTTCTTATGAAGTTCGCAGTGATTTCTCGACCCAGCTCCGCCTCGCACTTCTCTATTCTTTGACAGGTTCTGGCATCCCCCCCTTCAGGAAAATCCAATGTTCTTTGGAAAATCCATTATCCTAATTATCCTTTGATAGAACCAATCAAAACTCCCTTAATAAAAAACCGCTGCAGCAATGGATAAATCATTACAATCGGCAAGATGACAATAATGATGACTGCATATTTGATCTGCAAGGATTGAAGCATCCTATCGACACCTTCCAAAGAACCCAATGCCTGCGTGTTGTCCGCTTGAATAAGCAGCTTCATCAGATAGATTTGGATCGGCTGGAGGCTTGCTTTGGATAAGTAAATCAGCGATGGGAAATAACTGTTCCAATGATTAACCGCATAAAATAACGTCAGCACCGCAAGGATCGGCTTCGACAACGGAATCGCGATTTTCTGTAAAATCGTCATATCGTTAGCCCCATCCATAAAAGCCGATTCATACAAGCTCTCCGGTATACCTTGAAAGAAAGTTCTGGCAATAATGATGAAAAACGCGTTAGCTGCAGTAGGCAAAATAATGGCCCAACGGGTATCGTACAAACCCAGATTTTTAACTAACAAATATTCCGGAATGAGTCCTCCACTAAAAAACATAGTGAACACGATTATGATCATCACGATATTTCTGCCGCCAAACGTCCGTCTAGCTAGTGTAAATCCGGCTAAAACCGTCAAAAATACGTTTAATGTGGTGCCAGTCACTGTATAAAAGATTGTATTATAATACGATATAAACATATCCGGATTGTTAAAAGCAGTTTTATAAGCTTCCAACGAGAAGCCTTTGGGCAGCAGCCACACCGACATTCTGGATACTTCCAATGGATCGCTTACGGACAAGCTCAGAACGAAAAGAAACGGATATACAGTCGCAATAATCGCTAGTAAAAGGATAATCCTGATCAGCCCATCTTCCACGAGCTCTCTGGTTGTTCGTTTGTGTATCATTTCAATGCCCCTTTACCACAAGGATACTTCTGTAAATTTTTTACTCAGCCAATTAAAAGTAATTAGAAGAACAAAATTGATCACGCTATTAAACAACGATACGGCTGCGCCGAAGCTGAATTCGGAGCCGAGCAGTCCTCTTCTGTACACGTAGGTGGATATGACATCTGCCGTTTCATAAGTTGTGGGGTTATACAATAGGATGATTTTTTCGAAACCAACACTCAAGATACTGCCGAAGCTGAGTACCAGCAAGATCATAATCGTCGGAAAAATACCTGGCAGTGTAATATGAAACATTTGCTTCCAGCGATCCGCACCATCGCAGGTGGATGCCTCGTAAAGCTCAGGGTTGATCGAAGCCATGGCAGCAATATAAATAATCGAGCTCCACCCAAACTGCTGCCAAATACCGGAACCGATATAAATCGTACGGAACCAGCCTGATTCACTCATGAAATTGATCGGTTCAAGACCTATCGCTTGAATCGCCATATTGACGATGCCGGTACTCGGTGAAAGAAAAGTAAGAATCATCCCGCAAATAACAACAATTGAAATAAAATGCGGTAAGTAACTCACACTTTGCGTAACTTTCTTAAATAAACCATCCTTCACCTCGTTGAGCAGCAGCGCAAATAGAATCGGGATGGGGAACCCCCATAAAAGACTGTAAACGCTCAGTTTGAGCGTGTTAAAGAAGAGTCTGTTGAAATACATCGAGTCGAAAAACTGATTCATCCACTTCATCCCGACCCACGGACTGCCCAATATGCCTTTAACAGCAGTAAAATCTTTAAAGGCTATTGTGATTCCGTACATAGGAATGTAGTGAAAAACAACATAGTAGATAAGCACCGGAGAAACCAACAGCCACAAATATTTGTCCCTCCGCCACCCTCTCAGCAACTGAGCATGTGAACGCATGAAATCCTCCTATCAATCGCGATCCAGCGCAGTGCAAACGATGCAACTAGGTAAACACTGCGCTGGACAGCAATTGGTTGAATAATACCTGTTGTTATTTAAGTTATTTATAGTTATTTATAGTTATTTCACTCTGTCATACTGCTTCTGCTTGATGCTAATCAATTTGTCTACGCCAAGCTTTTTCATTTGCGCCTTATAGTCTTCGAATTTGTCCAGACTTTCTTTACCCGTGATCATTTTCAGCAGCATTTCCTGCCTGTAGGTGTCCATATCCGTCAAGATACTGTTTATCTCTGCATTCTCTTCCTCGGTGGATATCAGGGTTGGGAATGGCGGCACGACAAATTTCTGCATGTCCATAATTTGATCCCACATCTTTGGATCTGTAGCCATCCAGTATGCCTCCTCGTTTTCAAAGCCCGTCAGTCTGGGCAATATGGAGTTGGCTCCAAGGGAACGAAGATAATCGACTCCCGGTTCCGGATGTAGAGCAGCATCGGTGAACTTAATTTTATCGTCCTCCACAACATAACTTTCGCCCTCAATCCCAAGCGTCATATAACGTCTGCCTTCCGTTGTACCTAACAAATAATCAAGCCACATCATGGTTATTTCTGGATGTTTGTTTTCCTTACTGATAGCAACATAAGTGCTTGTCAAAGGATAGCCTACGATAAATTGCTCACCGCTTTGGGTCTTGGCGGGAATCGTTGCGGTCCATTTGGGCGAAGAGACTCCGGCCTGTTTCATGGCGGATTGCATGATCGGAATATTGCCTGCATGCTTGAGCACAGTGCCCACTAAATTGTTATTAATATTGGCTGTTTCCCTGTCGCTCGTGTTGACAACAAACTCCTGGTCGAGCAACTTTTCCTCATAAAGCGTTTTAGCAAATGCTAGCCAATCCTTTACCTTATCGTCGATCCATTCGTACGAAACTTTACCGCTTTCGTCCGCCCACCATTCGCCGGGTAAGTGAAGACCAAAAACATTGCTGAAATAGGCAAGTGTATTAATCCCCCCGGTCACATCGTTCCCGGCAATAGATAGTGGAATTTCATCCTGCTTATTGTTGCCGTTCGGATCCTGTGTTTTGAAAGCCCTCAGCACTTTAAGCCAATCCTCCGCCGTCTCCGGAGCCTTTAAATTCAATTTGTCCAGCCAATCCTGGCGGAGCAGCCATGTCGTCTGCTGCGGGGAGTAATTTAACGTTGATATCCCGTAGATATGGCCATCAGGGGATTTGTGATTAATCGCTATATTAGGGTCTTCATCCATTAATTTTTTGATGTTTGGCGCATATTTTTCAATTAATCCCTCAAGTGGAATGAATATACCTTCACTTCCGTATTTGACCATGTCCTCAACGGAAGGAGCTTGAATGACATCCCCATAGCCCGACCCCGAAGCCAGCTTGAGCTTTATGGCTTGAGCAAATTGGGCCGGCGGTGTTACTTCCCATTCAATCTTCACACCCGTCTTTTTCTCGATTTCCTGGAAAACCGGCAAATTCTTTGCCAAGCTGGCAGGAGCATAGTAGCTGTCCTGAACACCTACTCTCAGCGTCACACTTCCTGGATCTACAGGAAACTTAAAGCTGTTTGTATCGACTGGTTCAGTACTGGCGCTGTTGACCGGTGCCGGGCTCTCTGTTTCTTTCCCGGCTTTGTTAGAATTGGAACATCCCGATGATATAAATACCATAGTAAGCACTGCAAATAACATTGAGTAAGTAATCCATAAACGTTTTGGACTCGCTTTCATTTTCCAGACCTCCCATTGACTTTTAGATCATTTTTTGATTTCTTTTTAATTTCTTTTTTGGCTCAACACCACAATCAGTGCTTGACAAATGAATGGATAGCTATAACTGGAAAACATCTGCCAATCCTGTACGGTTGAAAGTCCTACCCAACAACAAAAGAGGAATAGACCGATGCAGTAATCCGTATATCACAACGATGGAAGATATCTTCCATTCTTCCAGATACGGAAAGGACCTGTCTCTAACGGTCACAGCTGACCTTTAGAGGCTGATTTTTACCTATTCACAATTCTAATGGACATCCGCGACCATTAAAAGGCGGTTTTCCCCACAATCGCCCCCTTTTCAGCCTGTAAGGTACTTTCGTGACCGTTACAATCTCATTTCGCTGCACTTCCGCTTCTAGCGGACTACGGTGACTAAGCTTGCCCCACAGTTGTTCCAGATTTTGGATATCGAAAACAAAGCTACTCAACGAAGAAGCATGGCGTTATGATGGGAGTAACTCTATT
>NZ_JAGGLB010000058.1 GCF_017874215.1 Paenibacillus eucommiae | reverse complement strand
TTAGGGCGATTGAGTTACGGAGTTGACAGATACGTTCATATCAGGGAATGGCTGTGGGAGGAAGAGCGGTAGCGTCCGCCTTTAAAGATTTGTTCTCACCTCTGTATCCATTCCATTCAAGGGAACAAATCTTTAACAGCGGCTGGAGCCCACAGCCATTCCCTCCGCAACGCACCCAAACGACGAACACCCTCCTCAAAGGACGCCGCAAGGCGTCTCTCTCACTATGCTAAGCTCTCCACCAGTTCAATCGCAGACTGAATAAACAGCTCGCAAGCCTCCACCTTATACGGAGTTACAATCATTTCATACCCTTCAAGCCCATCGCCAAAAGCCTCCGGTGTCGGAAGATAACCACAGCAGCCGTTGGCAATTCCAGCAAACATCGTACATGCAGCTGGCGAATGCGCTTTGATGTAGCCTATATAACCATTAAATACTTCTGCAGAAACGGAGCAAAGCAGCAGATCACCTATTCGCACACCATGCAGCCTTACATCAACAGACGGTTTGATATATCCATCCTTTGTTGGCAAGCCTATTATTTTCTCCGTGCTTTTCAATGGCGCTTCAGCTAAAAACTGCAAGTTTTCAGTAAGCTGAGTAATGGATTCATATAGCTTGTGCCCCAATTCCTTGACCCATGGATAAGTGTCATACTTCTCTGTCCGATAATGATGTATGGGCCCTGCGTCTGCAGAAAATCCTTGAATAAAAAGAGAGACAAAGCCTTCTCCCTTTTCTCTCTCAAATTCACTCATAGCTAGTCCGACAAACTCCGATGAAACTCGATTGAAAGGATTCATCAATAGGGTTGGATGAACGGCCCCGTTTACAATTGCGCCAAGCGCTCGCCCATCATAAGTCTCAAAAACCACCACTTGCCACGTTCGATCTATCTCTAGACTGTCATTGTGCTGCAGTTGGGGACGCCTATTGACTGAAACATCAAAAGCTCCAGAAGCAGCCCGGATTCTAACCGGTTGAAGGCCGCTAATAGCATCCAGGATTGCCTCATCAATGCGAATTGTATACTTCTCACCAAAATGCTCAGGCGCACTATGTGTATGCGTGGCATGCACAGAAACAGAGGCTTCTTCTACACCTGCTGCATCCGCCCATCTAGCCCGCGTACCTGCTGGAAAGGTTTGATGCAAGCGTCGATTTACCCACTTTCCGGCCTCCATATACACAGCTTCAAAAGGCTCTTCATTCGTCAGACAGCAATCCATACTAACGATAACCTGCCGTGTCTCACCATCGTCTACAACAAGCACACGAGCATATAAATCATCCAATATATCCTTTTCGGGAGAAGCTATATGTACACTGGGATCATACCCTTGCAAAGGTGCCGTCTCTTCCGGTGTAATTTTCACCTTACGAAATGCTGCTTGTAATGTTGGCTGCTGCATAGCCCACTCTCCCGATTTATATATTAATTTAATAAATAAATTATATAACAGTAAAAAACATAAAACAATACAATTTTTACAACTGCCCGATTCCTATAACAGATCATCTAGAACAGATTTCTCTTGCTTAACTGGCCACCACTCGCCTCTCTCCCAAGCTAGCACAAATGCTTCAACTCTCCTGTTAGGAGGACAAGAAACTAAATCACCAAAATACCGTTCGATTGCAAAAATTTGCGAAGCATGAGCCATCAGCGCCCTGGCCTTCATCTCCCATTGAGGCTGGGTGTCTACGCTGATAGAAGGTTGATGTCCTTGTTCAAGCAAGGTATTCGATACACAATAGTACATTTTTTGAACAGAGGGACATTTTCCACTTAACACCGCGGATGCTGCCATTCTCGAAATAGCCATGTGATCAGGATGAAAATTACCGCCATCCTCTGGGAAGCTGAATATGACCTTTAATTGATGCTGATTAATAAATTGAATAACTCCTTGCAAAAAATCCGTTGCATCCACGCTGTTTAGCTTTCCATCAGGTAAACCTAATTGCTCAACAGCAGCCAACCCTAATATACTTGCAGCCTGCAGCATTTCCTGTTCTCTTAAATCGCCAAGCTCTTCGTTTGTAAGATGACTAACATCTCCATTCTTCTTGCCAGCATCCCCCTTCGTAGCAAGCAGAAGCACGGGTTGTTCCCCGCTATCAGCAAGCTGTCTAATGAGACAAGCACTTAAAAAGGTTTCGTCATCTGGATGAGCATATATAAAACCAACCTTATGTGACATGTTTATTCCTCCCCCATAGAATGGACCTTCAGTCCACCTGCTGCTGCAATAACTGCTTGGCTATAAAGACCAGCCTATTACAATCATACAGCATGGGGTGACTATAGTGAAATCTCATTCACCTAGATCAGCAGTATCCTCTAACTTAATAACAAAATCATCCGTGCTATGGAGTTCAAAGATGATGATTTCGTTCGTCCCTTCCCTGAGCAGCGGAGCTGGGAGATATAGCGTTTTCTGGGGCCCACGATTCCAATATCGACCAAGGTGAAAACCATTAATCCAAACATTGCCCTTTGTCCATCCATCCAATCGAATGAATGTATCTGCTGCTGTCTCTACTTCAAAAGTAGCTTTATAAAAATTAGGCTCATTACTTTTGCCCGTTTTGTCGATTGGTTTAAACTTTAGTGAATTCAATGAATCAAGCGGCAGTGGATAAATAGTCCACCCAAAGAGGTATTGATAGCCTAAGCGTACTCCTTCCGTAATCCCCTTATAATCTTTCAAGTAAGGTCCGAAATTTATGCGTCCCATGTTTTCTACTAGAATATCAAGCTTCGCACCGCCTACGGGAATGTCCACCTTGAGGGGAGCCGGGTTCCATCTCTCTACAGTCCCGATGAACTCCCCGTCCAGAAACACCAATGCACGATCGTGCACCTCTTGCAGATGCAGCTCTTCTCCCATGCGGGGACCCGAAACCGTTGTGGAGTACAGAATAAACCCATATTTCTGTCCAAGCTTTTCCATCGGCTCCGGACATGGATATACAACAGGAGATGAGAGTGTTCCCAGGCTTTCCATAAGCGACACTTTTTCCGTTACGCGTATTGCACCATAAGACTGAGTCGGAATTGGCTCCGGAAGCTGGCAATCACCGATGTCCATAAATTTCGCAAGAACATTACGCACAGCATGATATTTGGGAGTTACTTCGCCACTTTCGCTGATTGGACAATCATAGTCATAGCTCGTTACGGTTGGTTCATATACAGCCTCAGCTCCGGCTCCATGGTTAGCCCCATTATAAAAACCAAAATTCGTTCCCCCATGAAACATATAAAAATTAACTGACGCTCCTGCACCCCATATTTGTTCACATATCTCAACAACTTCCTCTGTATCCCTGGTGCTATGCGGCTTCATCCAATGATCGAATCCACCATTCCAGAGCTCAGCACACATCAGTGGTTCATTCGGGCGGTATTCCTTCAGCTTACGGAAGGATCCCTCTGGATCGGTTCCGAAATTGACGGTAGCAAATACGTCTGGTAAAGTTCCGCCTTGAAGACATGAATCCGAAGCTCCGTCGGAAGTAAACAATAATACATCGATCCCTCGGCTGATCATGCCTTGACGCAAGTGCTCCAAATATAAGTTATCATTACCATAACTCCCATACTCATTTTCAATTTGAAGCGCGATAACAGGTCCTCCATTCGTACTCAGAAGAGGTGTCAGCTTGGGAATTAATACATCATAATACGCATCTACCTTTGTCAAAAAAAGAGGATCCAAACAGCGAAGCCGTAAGTCCGGATAACGAAGAAGCCAAGCGGGAAGCCCTCCAAACTCCCACTCCGCACATATATACGGGCTGGGCCGAACAATGACATACAAGCCAACTTCAGCTGCCGTTTCTATAAAGCGGACAAGGTCAGCCATGCCTTCAAAACAGAAGCTGCCCTCCTCGGGCTCATGAATATTCCACGCAACGTAAGTTTCAACCGTATTAAAGCCGCACGCTTTTAACTTTACTAGCCTATCACGCCAGTATTCGGGCACAATTCGAAAATAATGAATCGCCCCGGAAACAAGCTGAATGGGATTATTATTCATCGTGAAATGGGTTCCACTGATCTTTAAATTTGTCATAGGTAACTCTCCTCATATTAAGCTCTATATTTTATTTCGTGATATTTCATCATATTTTGTGAACCTAGTCAGTCCATTTGACTTCCTGGGAGATGCGTGTTTCAGCTGAGCTCGTTGCCTTCAAGCACAGCAGAGCACTAACCATCGCCTCCTCCAGAGGAGTTTGGGATGGCACGCCTTGCGTAATCGTGTCCAGCAAGCTCTGGCATACAGCAATATCGCCTCCACCATGTGAATCATTACCGGGAGGAATATCATAGGTTTCTACCCGGTTTGTATGATGCATAAATACTTGAATCCGGTTTGTATAATAATCGAATTCCATGGTGCCTTTATAACCCAGAAAGCGGAAAGTACGTGTCCCAGCTTTGTTACGGGCAAAAAAGTTTTGCGAATAACTGGCATGCATCCCGCTTTCATACTCGATAATCGCACTACCGGAATCCTCATTGCCCGTATCTGTTGCAAAACAGCACATCTCTCCATGGACCGGTTCACCCTTTTTGCGGTGCAGCACTGCACTTTCCAAACATGTATGCTGCTCCTCGCAAGCCTCACATTTCAAACCTGCCTGCTTATTTCCTTTGAATATTTGTTTGGATTTTACAGCACTCACCCAAACTGGCTTCAATCCCAAAATATACTGAATCAAATCAAAGTCATGCGTAGCCTTCTGCAGAAACAGTCCGCCTGTTTCCTTATCGTCACGGTACCAGTTTTGAAAATAAACTGAACCATAGGAGACGTTGTTGATGGCCTGGACATGTTCAATCGACCCCAATTTTCCTGAGTCAGCAATTTCCTTGGCAGCTTGACCTAACGGGGATAGTCTTAAGGAGAACGGTACAGCTACCTCCGTCCCGCTGCTTTCATAAGCTGATTTAAGTGTCATTAAGTCCTCCATATTTGTGGCAACTGGCTTTTCAAGGATACAAGGAATTCCCTTTTGCATGACTTTAACTGCAACTCGCGTATGAGAGGAGCAGCGGGTGCTGATGATAACGCCATCCAGCTTTTCATGGTCAAGCAGTTCGTCTACAGTGTCATAGAAACGGATAGGATCCGCCAGCTCACCGAGGTCTTTTCTAATTTCTTCATTTCGGGTATCCATAATGGCCGTAATTCTGACATTTTCATTTAATTTTAAGATGTTATTGCTGAGAACCTTTCCCCTGAAACCATAACCAATTACTGCAATGTTAATCATTTTTTTATCCTCCTGGAAATTCATATCATACTGTCTTTATTTATCTCTACTCCACCAAACCCGTTCTCTCTACGCTTTCTACGAACCATCGCTGAGTAAACATATATAAGATAAGAGGTGGCAAAATAATAAGGAAGGACGCCGCCATCTTGAGCGGTTGATCAAAAATGGATTCTCCTGAGTCAGCAATCTGCTGATAAAGCATCAATTGGACTTGTGAAATCCCCATCGATAACGGCACATCTTTGGCACCAGTTAAGTACACGCTTGGCAAATAGTAATCGTTCCACGTCCATACAAAGGAGAAGAGAAAAACGACAAGAATGGCTGGTTTAGCGAGCGGCAGCATGACTTTATAAAACGTTTTGATTACACCTGCACCATCCATCCTTGCGGCCTCCTCCAATTCCTTAGGCTGTGTACTGAAAAATTGCCGGTAAATAATAATGAATAAGGCTCCTTTTAATCCATGTCCGAAAACAGCCGGTAATATAATCGGAATATAAGTTTTCATCATGCCCAGAGCATTTGCCGCTATCAAATTCGGTAAAATGATGACCTGCGTTGGCACTATTAAGGTGAGCAGTAAACAGAACATCCAAAACTTCTTGAAGGGAAACTCCAATCTGGCAAAAGCATAACCGGCCACGGCGCAAGAAACGGTCTGGAGTAAGGAAACGCTGAGCGAAATAATAAGGCTGATGACAAAAGCATTCGGATAACGCAGCTTATGCCAAGCATCCTGAAGCATGCTCAAGTCGATGGATCGCGGCACCCAATTTACCGAAGGGTCCAACAAATCAGCAGCATTCTTAACCATTGTAGAAATCATGAACATAAGTGGATTTAAATAAATGTAGGCCGTATCAATCAGGATCAAATATAGGAATAATCGGAAAATGAGCCCTTTATCAACCTCTTTACCAAAGACCAGGTAGCGAATTTGAGTCAGCCGCAGCCTCCATAACGCTAATAGTTGGGTCAAACGGATCTCTCCTTATTTAAGAGTGACGTGTCTCGGAAGCTTTCAGCACTCGGGTAAATATGAAAAATAATAAACCAAGAAAAACAAATATAAGTAAAAAATAAATCCAAGCCAGGGCACTCGATTGACCATAATTAGAGCTGTTAACCTGGTTTAATATCGGATTGGTTGGAAAAGTGAAGAGATCAACTGTCGTATAAATCAGGTTCAGCAAAATAAATGGTATCAATCCTGGCAGAGTAATTTTCCAAAACACCTCCCACGGACTAGCGCCATCGATTCGGGCAGCTTCATACACCGATGGGCTAATGGTTTGCCTTCCAGCCAGGAAGATTAAAATTTGAACACCGGAGTACCAGAGGATCAGCACAAAATTGCTCATAATCGTAATGATGGGTCCGGCCCAGGTGCTGCTTAAAGATTGTGAAACCAAGCTGCTGACATTAAACTGTTGTAGAAACCCCAGTTCTCCTTCCCCCTGATTCATGAACTCCATCACCACCTGTCCTGTAGTGAATATAACCGGCAGGAAAAAGATGGAGCGGAAGACCGTTCTTCCGGGAAATTTCTGGTTCAACATAATGGCCACCAGTAGAGAAAAAATAATAATAACAGGCAGCATCATGATAGCTTGACGTAAAAAAGGGATTAACTGGTTATAAAGGAGCTCGCCATTTTCAAACAAAATGAACTTATAATACTTCCAACCGACGGCTTTATATTGGATTCCATCGGCTAATATCTTCACTTGATGGAAGCTCATAAACAATGAATAGCCCAAGGGGAAAGCCATAAATACGAGAAATCCAATCACCCAGGGAGCCATTAGCAGGGACCCTTCCCACTTGCGGATGGTAGAAGCCTTCCATCTTCTATTAGTCCTCATTCGTCACCTCCTGCAGGGATTGCCAGATAGTCCTGCGGCTTGACGATTATGTGCCCATCCCTATATGCTTCCGTCCCATAGTTGACAATGATGCGTTTGCCGCCTGAATACGTCGTTTCCTTTACTTTGGATGCCAAGGATCGATGATTCACAATAAATTGATGCTGCACATCGCCCAGTGCCTCATTATATTTTAAATATTGCTGCAGTGTCTCAGATTCCCAATCGATAAAATGGGCATTGTACAGATTCAAATCATATGCATATTTCAAATCTGCTGAATCTTTATAGGTGTAGATAAAGGACGGATTTGCACCATATTCAATATCCTTTAAGAAGTCATGTTGGTACTGCTGGCGTTCATTCGCATATTCCGACGTATAGGCAACAAGACCATGCAAAACGATTTGGGTGAATGGAATCGCCTCATCTGAGAAAAGATCGTACGAATAATCGTCGGGCAAATGGTCGATCGTATCCATATATGGCAGTTGATAAGTATTTGCTTCATACCCCCTTACTTTCAAATCCGCATCACGAAATTTCTTGAATATTTCTTGCTGCAGCTCAAGGCTCTCTGCTCTCGTAGAGCCATACTTTGTATTGAAATCACTGTCCAGCTTTTTCCCAATCCCTGAGAGTGTTAAGCCATCTATACCCAACTCCTTGTAAGCAATGATGTCCCTATCAATCGTTTTGTCCTTCAACCACTTCAGGCTGACATAGGGATCCATAATGCTCCCTCCTAAGTCACGCAGCCCATGCTGCTTTTTGCTAAAGCCATCATTACCCGTAGTGTTTTTCGAGTAATCAGCCTGTAAATAGACAGGAATGTGAAGTGTATGGGCAAATGTAACGAACCGCTTCATCCCTTCATTACCGCCTAACCGCTTATCTACCGGAAATAAGCCTCCATAAGCACTATATCCGTCATCTTGCCAGCCCAAGTAATTGACAATCATGTTATCGATTCCAAGGTTAGCGAGCCTCTGCACCATTTCTTCAGCCTCGGAGAAAGTCGTTTGCTTGAGATAATTGTCAGTCAACATTCCTTTTTCCAATTCAGCACCGACAATAGTCACAGTCAGGGGAACTTTGTTTGTATTACTTTCATCATCCTTATCCACCTGACGGCTTTTCAGATCGTACGTATCCATTAAATAGAGCCTGTATCGCTGAGCCATATCTGTATAATTCGGATTACTTGTAGGGAGCAGCATATAACGCACAACACGGTCATCGCCAAATCGATTAGTCTTACTGTAGGTAAGAAAAGAGGTTTCTTTTTTTGCATTCGTTACCTGTCTGTAAGAAGCCCGATAATTCTGCTGCGCAGTGACCCAATTATACCCACTGAATACTCCGGAGGGCGAAGCCAGAATACTGGCTGATTCAGCCCCTCCCTCCAGAACAGCAATAAAGCCCTGATCGCCCGATTTGAGACCAAATACCGGAAGTGAGATTTGACGTTTTGCGCTGGAAAAACTGTAATCCTCGACTTGAAAAGACTGGTCCGGGCCATACACCTTTTCGTTATACAGCCTATTTGTGTTCATTTTGTTTTCTTGATAACGAATCAATGCACCGGATCCATCCGGAATGAACAAGTATCCATCCTGTCCTTCCGAATGCCCTGCGCCAAAGAACGGATAAAGCCTCATCCAAACGAGATTTAGACTGCCCTCTTTCACGCTGGAATCAATGATCCGTGTTACCACAGAATCCTCATCGATAGTAACTTCTATAGATACAGTGATTCCCTTGGAGGGCATATGGAAGGTCAAGCGAAATCCGTCAGGCACCGTTGCCACATCAGAGATTGTACCGTTTTCATCCAGCAGATTTGATTCTTTAGGCTGTGACTTGTTATTCGAAAGATCGATGTACTGGAACATAATCGGCGATCTCAGGTGACTTCTCCATACTCCCTCCTGCCTTTCGTTTAACCATTGTGACGGGTTCGGATAAGAGTACCAGATGCTGCCGTTTCTTTGATCGGTAACCTTGAAATGTCCTGTTGTGGCATCCAGCTTTAAATTCAATATCCCGTTCTCAGCAACAGAAGTGAAGTTGGCTTCTGCAGGTAGCTCAGCTAACCCTACCTCCACCTTAGGCTTACTTCCTGTCTTTATGTTGGTATCAGGTATAGCCTCCTCATCCGTTCTTGTACCGCTGTCAGGCAGCCTGGTAACAATCAGCAGGACAACAGCAAGCGTGATGATGACGATGAGCGCAATCCTTCCAGTATTGTTAAGATGAAATCTCATCATCGCAGCCTTACCTCCTGATACACTTCATAAATAAAATCCTTTAAATCGCTGCTCAGTCCAAGCGTAACTAACACGATAAAAGCCAGAGTCATGAACGCAGCAAGAGAAAGCACAATGTTCATGAAAGTCTCACCTACAGAATAGTTTTGCAAGGACTGGATCATCCAGAAGAAAAGCAGTCCACTCCACACATACACAGAAAGCAGAAGAAAATCATAGATCGCCTGCTCTGAATTCGTCATGGCATTGGATAAGACTGAAAGTGGAATGCCTACCAAGATAAATGGTACCAGCGCATACGCACTGCCGATGAACACATCCTTGAATCGGCCTTCTCCTTTATAAATCGAACTTACCAAATAGTTAGAAACGACCCAACCGAACCAAATGAGAGCAAATTGAAGTAAGAGCGTGACCAGATTGAATCGATGAAGAATGATCATGTTGAAGGTATACCCAGTATACAAACTTTTCATGACAAGAGAGACATATACAAGGATCAGAACGATCAAGGCCAGCAAATAGCTTCCCTTTGCTTCATATCGAATAGCACTAAATCCATCAATTGGATGCCTCAGTAAATAAAAAATATGCTTCAGCCTGATGAGAAGCGGCTTGTCTGAACGGGTACGATGATTCCATCTTATCCGCCACCCTGCATGCCTCGAGTATTTCTCCCCAATGAGGGCAGCAATCCCAACACCGAGAATCAGCGATGCCATCAGAGAGAAATGCTTTTGAAACCAAATCAGTCGCGTTTGCCAGAACGCTTCCGAAAACCCTTTGTGATTGCCTCCCCGTTTAAATAGGGCCATAGCCTCCTGATAGTCTCCGCTTTTATAGGCAGCTTTCCCTAAGCCCAGCATAGCTGTGTTGAAGTTGGCATTCATTCTTAGCACTTCCCGCCATGGTTTCTCACTCTCTTCATAACGGCCTTCCAAAGTAAGGCGATTCGCTTCATTCACCTTGCTGCCAAATTCAGAAAGACGAAAAATTTGTATCGTATTTTCCTGTCCATCCAGCACATACAGGTCATTCAAGGAATTGGCATCAATAGCTACCGGATTTTTCATCAACCCTAACTGCGTCTTCGTTGATGAAGACGGTCCTGCCCAGAAGAAAAGCAAATTCCCGCTTGCATCGTATTGGTTGATATATCTAAAAGTAGCATCAATAGCTGTAATATTACCATTGGAATCAATGCATAAATCGATCAACCGCGGTGTCAACATCCCCTCACCAGGGATGTACTTGAAATCTTCCGGCCTCATTTCACCGAACACTCCCGCTGTTCCTCTAACCGTATAAGTATCTTTGGATTCAAGCATATCCAGACCGCGGATGTTTAATTTTTTAATCTGATTCGAAGCACCCTGCTCAACTGTTGTTGTGTAAACGAACCCTTCCTGATCGACAGCCACACTGCTGATGGAGCCTGGCAGTTTGCTAATTTCGTTAGCGTACATTTCTTTCGTATAAAAAAAACGTTTGAAAGCGTCCAGCGGCGAGAAGACAGTCCGATTCGCTCCATAAAAGCTTTGGAATTGGCCTTCCTGATCAAGCTGAAGCAGCCCTTGATATCCACCCAAAGTAGCAATATAAAGAAAACCCCTTTTATCTACAATTAGCTTGATGGGATCGAACTTGAAAGATTCCGGAATTAAGGGTGATACCGGTCTCGTAAATTCCTTAAGCAGCTTTCCTTCTTGATCCAGATGAACGACTCTCTTATTTCCTGTGTCCGCCACATAGATTGTTTGATCTTTGGCCACAAAGATCCCTTCCGGCTTATTTAGCGGACTCTCTGGAACCGTTATGTAACGCAACCACCCGCCATCTGAGCCAAACTCAACAATACGATTGTTGCCGGTATCTGCCACATAAATATGATCCTGATCGTCGATAAACAAATCTTTAGGGCTTTGCATCGGAGAAAACTTCATTTCCCCTTGCTCATCCTGCACAAACAAACTGTCCCCAACGATCCCTTCTGGAACATAGGCAGGCTGCGTCCAAATTAGATGGCCGTTACTGTCCTTCGTATTCGTCCAGTAGATCGTGTCTGCATAGGTACCATGCGGCACCAAAGCCGCAATGATGAGAAGAAGAGGAAGAAAAAGCAGAATCCTTCTGCCCCTCTTTATTATCATGATCCAACCTCCTAAGCAATCCGCGCAAATCGTTATTTGATTCCGGAATGCGCCATCGTAGCAACAACCTTGCGCTGAAAGAACAAAAAGATAATAAAGTTAGGCAAAAACAGAATTACCGCCGCAGCTGCAGCCGCGCCCTGCCTCGCTACATTGTTGGCCAGACCATTCGTCAAGGTTGACAGAAAGAATGGGAATGTCTTCATCGCTTCATCTTGCATAAATAATCTGGACGTTTCGACATTCCCCCATGCTCCTTGGAACGTCAAGATGGCTACCGTGGCTACAGCTGGCATAATCATCGGAATCACGACGCGTAGGAAGATAGTTACTTCACCTGCTCCGTCCATCTTGGCTGCTTCCATAAGCTCATTCGGAACCTGATCGATAAACTGCCTCATTAGAAATACACTGACAGGCGCAGCCAGATTCGGCAGCAAATGTCCCCAATATGTATTCATGATGCCGAGATTCGCCGCCACCAAATAGCGGGGAATTGCCACAGTTTCCGGTGCAAACATCAGGGAAAGTAAAATTACAGCAAACAGCAGCTTACGCCCCGGGAACTGATGCTTTGACAGCGGATAAGCACACAAAGCGCTGATAATCGTAACAGCAAAAACGATCATACCGGTAGTGATCACGCTGTTAAATACATACCTGGTCACTGGCACCGCGGATGAGCTGGAAACAATAAATAGCTCAACAAAATTTTGCAACGTGACATGCTGCGCGAAAATGCGGGGCGGATAAATAAATAACTCGTTGTAAGGCTTTAAAGCATGATTAAATATATAGATCAAAGGGAGCAGCATAAATACAGCCAGCAAAGTCAGCAGCACATACAGTACAATTTGAAACTGGTCATTTTGACGCAACCTTGGTTTTTTTCTCCAAAGTCTCATGTGTGATGTTCCTCTCTGTCTCCAAAAAGTCGCCTGCTGAACTTGTTAGTTCCATACATAATCAACAGCAGAAATACCGATATGGCCGAAGCATATCCCATCTCAAAACGAATACCTCCGTAGTCATCGATGTGACTGATAAGCACATGACCTGCATACTGGGGTGTAGGAAACGAGCCCGATAGCTCCTGTCCGATTTGTCCGGCTTTGAATGTGCCAACGATGGCCATAACTGCACTGAACAGCAGCTGCGGCTTCATCGACGGAATCGTGATATACCAGATCTCCTGCAGCCTGCTGTGAATGCCATCTAAACGTCCCGCTTCGTACTGCTCCGGGTTAACGTTAAGAATACCAGCAAGCTGAGCCAGAAATCCGACCCCCATACTCGACCACAGTGTAACAGCAACCATTGAACCCATCAGGTAAGTGCGATCAGTCACCCAGAGAATCGGACTATCTATAATACCTATTTGGAGAAGAAAGCTGTTGAGGTAACCAATTCGATCACCTGTCAACAAAGGAAGCCAGACGACCGCCATAGCTATTCCTGCAGTCAGGGATGGTGTATATACAGCAAGGGCATACCATGTCCGGGTATAAGTGGGCAGCTGCGAAATCAGCCAGGCCAGCATAAACGAAGCAACGAATCCCCCGGGTCCGACGAGCAAAGCGAATTTAAATGTGTTTGGAAGAGCGTGTTTCAGGAAAATCAGGTCCTGCGAAAGCAAGTACAAATAATTTTGCCAACCAATCCAGCGCGGGGGCTCCAGGGCATTGTAATAAGTGAAGCTCAGCAATATGGCTAGAACGACAGGAACTAGAATAAAAGCGACAAAACAAAGCAAGAAGGGAGCTATAAACAAATATGATAAGCGAGATGACCAGACGAGACTTATAAAAGTGCTGAATCGCCTGCCATAAGACATCTTACGGGCTCTTTGCCCTGGTTTAGCTATTTCCACTTCACTCTGCATCATACGTATCCACTCCATCCCATGGCCCGGTGACCACAGGTCCATTCAGCGTTTTCAACACGCTTCCAGTCGAATCGACAAACCCGAACTCCTGCCCTTTGCGCATCATCTCCCGATTCATACTCACGACAGCTTCCTCCAAGGATTCACGATAGTTCATTCCGTCAACCACAGTCCGGTTCCAAGCGTTGTTCAATTCGCGCGAAACGAAGTAAGAACCAGGAAGGATGCGCATCTCTTTGTACCAGCGCCACTGCTCTAGAATGACGTGCAAATCATCCTTTGGCCAGGGCAACCGGGTAAACGCCTCAATATTGGCCGTATTCCAGCGAAATTCTATACCATTGAACGATTCCAGGTCCAATCCGTACCGTTCCTGCACATCAGCGGACAGCAGCCATTTAAGAAAAGACCAGGCCTCCTCCTTACGCGGAGAGCTTTTATAAATAAAACCTGTCGTCTGCCCCCCAGACGACCAACGGGCAATCGTACCATCTGATTGCGGGATGCCAGGCAAAGGAGCAATGCCCCACCAGCCTGTTAATTCAGGAGCCGCCACGGACAACTTCATGTATTCATTATAATCAGCAACACCTATTGGCATATCTCCTTTGCGGAAATGCTGATAGAAGTTGGGCACGTTCTTCTCCACATCATAAATATGGAATAATTCCGTCCACTGCTTGAAGCCCTTAAATGCATCCGGGGTATCCAGCGCTGTCCGCATCCCATCCTCCGAAAAAAATTCAGCGCGGTTCTGATAAATAAATGTAATAAAGTCAGAGGATGGTACAAAAAAGTTATAGCCGTTCTGCTGCAAGGCAGGCATCATATCATACACCTCATCCCAAGTATCGGGAACACCTAAGCCCAGGCGCTTCAATATGTCTTTTCGATAGAAAAGTACTTTAAAGGATTGCGTCTCCGGCAGTGCATAGTATCCATTGTTATAGTAGAACGGCAGCAAAGCGCCGGGTGCAAATTGCTGCGCGATCTGCTGGAAATCAGGAAATTGACTCAGATCTACAAGCGCATTCCGCATTGCAAAATCAAGCGATTTGTCCTGCGGTTGGCCGAGCGCCACATCAGGTGAGATACCAGCCGCATTCGCATAAATGAGTAAATTTTCATCAGGCAGTAAATTGACTTTAACGCGAATTCCATACTCAGGCGTAAACATTTCGTCGCTAAGCTCCTGAAGCAGATTCACATAATCACGGCCGCGATTGACCCAAACGTTCAATGCTTTATCATCCAAATCACTGAGATTATCCTTCTTCATGAATGAATAGAAGAAATGGCTAACCGTGCTTGTTACTTTCCGCCAGAGACCCGCTTCCATCTTTGGAAAATCAACGTCCACAGGTACGATATAGATTTGCTCCAACTGCAGCGGCGCTTTCACCAATGTCTCTTTAATTCCTCCCATCTTCTCCTGCAGAGATGAAATCTCTTCCATCTTGTAGGGGATTTCGTCGGGATGCTTCAAGTAGCTCTCAAGATCTTCTACACTTGTCTCGATCATCTGCAGTGTAATGTCGCGACGCTTATTTGCCTGCAGCATGTCATCAGCCATATGAGTCAGTTCGGTGTGGATCCTGTTCAATTTCTCCACTAGCTGAGGAAAATCTTTGGCAACCTTCCAAGTCCGGTTCTTATCAATAACACCGCCTGTCATCGACTTTAGCATCTGGTCGACTTCTCGCAGCATACCCGTCACCCGTTCAGATTGAACAATGATAGGCTGGAATGGAGCTGCAGTCGCCGTCATCTCAAGTGTATGATCGCCCTTCTCCAGGTAAAATTCATAGGGTGCTTCATTCGAATCCTCAAGTGCTATCCCCTTCCAATTAGAGGCATAAGTAAATGGAAAGCTTAGGAGCTCCTCGAAGGGTACTTTACCATCTATAGAAATCGTACGGAAAGTAGTCATATTTGAAACAAATCCCTGAAAGGCCCGCATCGCAATTTTATACTGACCGCTTTCCTGTATGTTGAAAGTCCAGGTTATCGTCTGCCCTCCCTTCGCCCATCTCTCTCCGCCCACGGAGTTGAAGATCTCCTTCCCTTTCGCTTCGGGCAGTGAGTATGGATCTTTGTCAGCCATCATTTGTATAGCCACATCGTTCTTCGAGCTCATTTGCTCAGCTTGAATGACCTGAGCATCGCCGGTCAACTTTATCTGTTCAGCAGGATACCGCTGTAAGACTTGTTCATACGGTTCTATCTGCGACGGAGAAAGCAAACTCAGCGATTCGATGACCATCGCTTGGTCTCCGGTTAAGCTGATTTTGTGGGATCCTTTGCTGAAATACCATTTTAATGGCTCCGCATAAGAACCCACACTGTCTGTAAAAGGCTCGGTAATCCACTGCTTTATTTCGAGCGGCCTTGGCCTGATATCATCTCCATTCCTGTCTTTCTTGATGGGCCATTCATCCTTGAAAAGTCTGCGAAACGTGATCGCTCTGGCCTCTTTAAAGGGAAACTTGCCATCAATAGCTACGGAAAGAACAATGGGTCTTCGGTTAAGACTCGAAGTAGTAGAATCGTTAAATGGATGGTAGGATAAATTCATGTGATATAGTCCATCCTGGGGCACTGTGATCTCATACTCAATCGTATTTTTTTTCCAAATCAGCACATTGCTTTTTCCATTGTATGAACCGGATAAGGCGTCATCCCCGGAAATTTGATTGATGATTTGTGTTCCCGGTATTGATAGCTTGCTTTCAGACGCATTCCTAAAGCTTGCTTGCTCCCAAGCAGCCAGAACTTCTGAATAATAGGGCTCGAATTCATCCAATTGAATCTGCTCGCTTGCATGATCCGCTCCATTGGCAATTTGGGCTGCTCCAGAAGATCCTAGCAGTACCATTACTGTACAAAGAATGATACCAGCTAACCCCATTTTGTTCTTCCTGTCCGCTTGCATATCTGTCACTCCTCGCATCCTCATTCATCGATCAGCCGCACTCCCGAATTCCGGTCGAAAAACAGTGCTTTGTGCATATCGATGGCCACCCTCATTTTCGTGTTTTCATCGTAAACGTTACGAGGGTCGGTGCGGACGATCAATGGGTTCGGATGCTTGATATCCAAATATAAATAACGGTCTGCGCCCATAAGCTCGCTGAGCTTGTGTATGCCTGAAATAACCGCATTCGGAAAGGCATCCATCACGATCTTCTCAACACTTATATTTTCTGAACGAACGCCTAATGTCACTTGCTTGTTAAGCATTTTATTGTCGATCAGAGCACTCGCTTTTCCCCTCGGGATTTGCAGCGAAAATTGAGGGGTATGAAATTCAAGATCACCGTGATGCTCTTCCAATCTTCCATCTATAAAGTTCATTGGCGGAGAACCAATAAAGCTGGCCACGAAGGTGTTAATCGGACTGCCATAAATACGTTCTGGTGTGTCCACCTGCTGAATAATGCCATCTTTCATAACGACGATCCGATTGCCCATCGTCATCGCTTCTGTCTGATCATGGGTCACATAGATGGTTGTTGCAGCCAGCTGCTTATGCAGCTTGATAATTTCCGTCCGCATCTGCACCCTGAGCTTAGCATCCAGATTGGAAAGCGGTTCATCCATTAGAAAAACCTGCGGATTACGAACAATGGCCCTTCCTAGAGCCACCCGCTGACGCTGGCCGCCTGACAAATTCTTTGGCTTGCGGTTGAGATACGGCTCAATCTCGAGGACGCGTGCTGCTCGCTTGACACTCAAATCAATCTCATGCTTTGGAGTCTTACGCAGCCTCAGGCCAAATGCAATATTCTCGTATACAGACATGTTCGGATACAAGGCATAATTTTGGAATACCATGGCGATGTCGCGATCCTTGGGCGGAAGATCATTGATCCGCGTATCATTAATATAAATCTCACCTTTGCTAATATCTTCAAGACCTGCAATCATCCTCAGTGTAGAGGATTTCCCGCATCCGGAAGGACCTACAAATACGATGAATTCCCCATCGTTGATCTCCAGATTAAAGTCGTTGACGACCAATTGCTTCTCCTTGCCATATTGCTTATACACATGGTTAAACAAAATTCGGGACATGAGTACAGCAGCTCTCCCTTCGAGTTGGCTTGTCGGCAGCCTCAATTTAAGATTTCGTGAAGCTGCCGACGCCAAAGCACTTCATTAGTCAGATAACAATACTGTCCTTATCACTTTTGTTTAACAGCAGCTATATGCTTTTCAATTTCTTCCTTTGCTTCCCTGAGCGCTGTGTTCACATCTTTTTGTCCCTGCATGTATTCCGCATACTTGGTTCCCAGTATCACACTTGCTTCTCCCAGATAAGGTGAGAAACCAGGAGCGGGAGCCGGTGTGGTCTTGAACACACTATCTATACTCTTGCCCTGCAGTTCAGGAATATCCTGACCGAATTGTTCCTTATACTTCGCATCCGCTAAAGTCGATACCTTCGCATTTTTACGAACCATATCCATCTGAACCTCGTCAGAGAATAAAACCTCCATCACCCGCATGATGTCATCTTGATGCTTACTGTTTTTATTAGGGGCAATAACATGGAGATCATACAACGTCCCGATATTCGGTTTATCTGAGAAACTTGGGAACTGAGCCACATCCCAATTCAATTCCGGTATTGTCTTCAAAATATGAAACAGATTCACACTTGCAAACATAGCTAAATTCTTAGCTTCAAAAAAACTGCCGAATGGATTTGGATCGTACTCATTGCCTGCAATCGAATATATTTGTTTACCTACTTCGAAAGCTGCTTTATAGGGCTCGATGTCTTCCATAACCGCATCAGTTTTCGCGTCTACAAAAGCAAGCGATTTTTGGAATAATAGCACTTCATGTGATTGAGGCGCTATCCCCCTATATTTGACCCCATCGACTTCACTTGTTAATTTTTTTGCCAGCTCTGTAGCCTCTTCCCAAGTCATACCATCTTTAGGATATGGAATTGCAAATTTGTCGAATATATCTTTATTATAGTAAAGCCCATTTATATTCCTTGCATAAGGGAGCGCATACAATTCCCCTTTATCAGACATCGCTCTGACCGCATCTAAAGCTCCCTGATCAAAACGACTTAAATCGAAGTTATATTTTTCCGCTAACGGCGTTATATCCCCTAAAAAATTAAGGTCCTCGAACCCTTTCAGATTTCCATAAAATGTCGCATAGAGGTCAATTTGTTCACCTGCAGCAAATAGGTTTTCCAAGCTTTCTGGAGTGGCCACCATTTCCAGGGTAATATGCTTATATTTCTTCTTTACTGGATCCGCAAGCAAGCTCTTGAAGTCCTGCTCCGAGAAGTAGCCTCCTGGATGGTATAGCTTTAAAGTTACCGGCTCCAATTCTTCAACTGGTTCCTTGATAGCGGTTTCCGTTGGGGCTGGTACCGGGCTATTTTCTGTACCTTGATTCGCTTCTTTGTCTGTACCCTTTGAACATCCAGAAACGATAGCGATCATAATCAATAAACCTAATATGATTTTCAAACTCTTCATAGTAATCCTCCATATAAATGAATTTTTTAAAAGTAGAATGCCCTAGTGTCGAAATCTACAACAGCCTCCACGTCGGTATGTGCTGTGCCGAGATTGAATACCGCCCCGCCTTGTACTTCCACACCGTTTATGGGACTGATTGCAGGACTAGTGAACGTCATTACTGCAGAGGTCAGTGCCCTCGCTTTGGATGCCATATCCAGCGTCATTTTTGAGAAGCTATTGCCGGAAAGTACGACAGAGCGCCGTTCGAAGTATTGCCGGACAGCCGCAAGGGTTTCCCCTTCGGTCATCGTATTGTTACTGTGACATAGACCGAAGTCAGCTTGATTGATTCTAACGCCGGTGAACTCATACCAATCTGCGGAATCCGGCATATTTAGCTCTAGAATAAACCAGGAGTCCTGATTTAAATTCTCATGATCAGGTACAAAGAAGGGAATCGTGAACTCTTGAAACTCCGATGTTAATAAAACGGTTTCATTTTTATTTGCCACTGATACAATAGTTGCAGCGTTGTAGGCTGCTTTAGGAACTATACGCAAATTGGCAGCTGATGAGGATCTGGCAAACACCTGTAGGGTGTTTACATGTCCTACCATGTCACATAAATTAGGAACCATAAAGAATACCGCTTTGTATGTACCTGTTCCCCCCTGATTAAATTTAAGTGCATAGGGTGAGAATCGGGTTCGTAAATAATCGGTATGATCAAGCTTAACTCTCGAAGCCGTACAAGACGGAAAATCTGTTACAGCAAACCACATATCCGTCAGTTGTTTAAGCGCAATCGCCGGAACTGTATAATTGTCTCCAAACTGTGATGCCGCTAAAGCCCCATTAATAACAGATTTGTTGAGCACGCCATCTACATCTATAACTTTAATAGGGTTTGTTGTTACAGGCAGCAATGGTTGATAGGACGCCACAATGTTGCGCACCCTCACATACTGACCCGGAAGATCGTTCAAGTTCAGTACCGGGCTTTGCTCCTGTCCTGCTGATAACGTTACTCCATCAACATCAAGCCCACTCGCTATGACATTGGCATTTCCAGTATCCAGGAATTTACCTGCTTGATGAAGATTACAAAAAATCCCCCTGATGCTTATTAAATTAATACTATTGTTCGGCTGAGCCGTGTCATCACCCAGCCGGATACTGACACTGCCGGTATACTGCTCGAAGTAACAATTCTCAACCTCCGTCTTCAACGACGGGTACCCAAGCTGTATACCCGTCCCGGCATTTTCGAAATCGCAACGGCTTATTAGGGTCTTTACAGCATTAGTGTAAATACCAATGCCTCCATTCCCAATTTCGCCATGCCACTTGCCCTTGTTATCAACAAAGCTAAGACGCGAGTTACCCGATCCGCGATAAGCACCACCACGTCCATCATCAATCGCTTTCACAAAGTTTTTGGACTGGGTGTCATAGGTCTCCCAGCGACAGCCGGTAATCTCAGGCCACCAGTTCTGAGCCTGGAAATCGATAGCCCAGCTGTTAGGGTTACCGAACATATTGAATACGCAGTCCTTGATTCTGGCCATGAACCCTGTAAAAGGAGTAAAGGTAATGCCTACAGTCATTTGCTTACCACCGGTAAAGTGAAGACCCTCCATGATGTAGTGATCATCACGAAACAGATTTCCGCTGGTACGTCCGTCGTCTGGCCCCATCGTCAGCATAGCGCCAGTACCCGTGTAATCCAAAACCTTGGACAAGCTTCCCATAAGCTCAACAGGACGTGTAAACTGTACACCAGTGCTTATTGTATATTTCATCGGTGCTGAAGCACGATTAATGCCTACCCGAACGGGCAACCCATCAACTGTAAAAAAAGGTGCGGTTCCATTAGGAAATCCATTCACATATGCGGCGAGCGAGGCAAGTGCTGCTGTATCCGCAGTCACAGTACCATCGGCGCCGAAATCGACAAGCTGCACCTGCCCGTCGCAGCACGCTTCCAGAGCCTCAACCCTGGAGGTTAATCCGGGGAGTCCTCCTCCTCCTCCTCCTCCTCGCTTGCCATAAGTCGCATCAGTAACCGATTCTTCTTTTGCCGAAGCAAAAGCACTTGATAGTATTAAACCCTCGGCAGCTATCACCGCACCTGCCAAGCTGAGGGATGCCAAAAGCTTCCTTCTGCTTATTGGCTTCATTAAATTCCCCCTCAGCTCCGCTGCGGTTCCTTCTGCTAATTCCTTGCTGTCCTCTTGTTCACCCATGTTTCATTCCTCCCTTTCATTTAGTAAATCAATTATTTCCCTTACCCCTTCACAGCACCAGACATAATACCGGAAATAATATACTTTTGAAAAGATATATAGAGCAATAGCACAGGGGCAATGCTAAGGACCATCATCGGAAACATATGTGACCAATCATTCGTATAACGGCCAACAAAAGAATAGACTGCAACCTGGACCGTTTTTAATTTATCAGAATTCAAGAAAACAATAGGTAGGAAAAAATCATTCCAGATCGATAAAAACTGCAGAATAAACACGGTTGCCAAAATGGGTTTCAATAAAGGAGAAAGAATTCGCAAAAAAACTCCCATTCCACTGCATCCATCCATTCTTGCAGCTTCTTCTAACTCCCTTGGCAGGGATCGTATAAATTGAGTAATCAGAAAAACGGTAATAGGCATTCCAAAAGCAATATACATGAAAATGACCCCAAGCGGAGATTTATTTAATCCCAGCGAATTAATTAATTTAAATAGGGGAATTATATTCAGCTGCATCGGAACAATCAACCCGGCAACAAACAATCCTTGAAGGAAAGCAGATATTTTCCCTTGTCTTCGGGCCAGCGGATATGAAGCCATAGAACCTATCAGAATGATGACTATTACGCTGATAATTGTAATATAGGTGCTGTTTAACAAAGCAACATGATAATTTGATATGTTCCAAGCTTCTGCATAATTTTCAAAGCGCATCGGACCCACAAAACCAAAAGGATTGGAGTACATATCCTCATTTTTTTTTACCGAAAAAGAAAGCAGCATAATCAGAGGATAAAAATAAACGATGGTGAAGAAGCTTAAGGTCAAGTATTGCATCCATCGAATCCATAGCCTTCTTTCCTGTATCACATCTCCACCTCCCTCTTCTTTAAAATCATAAGCTGACAGGCGGTAATAAATAAAATGGCGAGGAACATAACAATTCCCATGGCAGTTGCTTCTCCAAATTTGTTTGAAGTAAACGCAGTTAAGTACATGACAGAACTAATGCTTTGCGTAGCGTACCCAGGTCCGCCCTTGGTCATGGTCATGACCAGATCGAAGGTTTTCAAACCGGCAATCATCCCAGTAACCACAGTAATTGTAAATGCTGGAGCCAGGAGTGGAATTGTTACATACCAGAACTTTTGTTTGCTTGAAGCACCGTCAATAACAGTAGCTTCGTACAATTCTTTGGGAATAGATTGCAAATTCGCCAGAAAAATAACCATACACCAGCCAGCACCATGCCAAATACCTACGCTAATGATAGACCAGATGGCCAGATCCAGACTTCCTAACCAATCGTTCTGTAAGGATGAAAGTCCTATTTTCCCCAGAATAGTATTCAGACTGCCATTGAAGGGATCGAAAATATAAGACCAAATATATCCGGTTGCCAAGAGACTAATCACTTGCGGGCTAAAAAATAGTGTCCGAAATAGATTGTCTGATTTAACTCCACGATTCACCAGATTAGCTAATATTAGTCCTATGACTATTTGTCCCAATGTCAAGCCTATAGCAAACACTAAGGTATTCTGAATCGCTGCAATAAACTTGGATTCATCTAATAAGCCGATGAAATTTTGTAATCCAACGAATTTATAATTGGGATCGAGGCCATTCCAGTTCGTTAAAGCCAGATAAAAACTCTGCAGCGCTGGGTAAATAACAAAACTACAGTAAAAGAGAAGTGCAGGAAGCGCGAACAGATACGACACTTCATGTAGTTTCCATCTTCGTGTCATGTAATTCACTCTCCCTTAGTAAGTTTATTTTTTTGATGAAACAGCTTTATCCCATGATTTATCGGCTACTTCCAACACTTTCTCAAAAGTCGAGGCGCCTCCCAAAACAGCTTGCGTTTCACTTATAAACGCTTCGCTCGATGGTTCCTTGGGTTGACCTACATCCAGAAACTGATAGGTGGGACCATTCTGAGCTGCGTTTAGAATATCATTAAAAATTGGATTACTCTCCATGTTTACTGTGCTTAGTGTAGAGAATTGTCCCTGACCGATTAAAGTCGGCACATTTTCATCAGCATAAATAAATTCGATAAATTTTTTGGCAGTCTCTTGATTCTCGCTGCCTGACCATAAACCAAGTCCTGTAGAAGGTGCGGCTGACAGCCAAGTTGTCTCTCCTGCCTGATTACCAGGTAAAGGGAACATCCCCATGACAATACCTGCTTTCTCAGCTATCTTCTCATAGTCGCCAACACCCCAATTTCCATCAACGATCATCGCTGCCTTCCCTTCAGCTATCATAGCCTTGGCAGCATCAGTGCTAATCCCATTGACATCTTTGCCCAAGTATCCTTTTTCAAATAATAATTTGAATTGATCGGCTGTTGCTTTCCAATATTCGGAACTGGCAAATTTGACTTCGTTCGCATACCGTTTGCGATCCCAATCTATATCTTTGGCATAGACGGTAGAAGGCGCAAGCGCAAACCACAGAAACATACTGTTACTATCCTTTTCAGGAAAAGCAAACGGGGTAACACCGGCAGCTTTTAATTGTTCAGCCGCTTCAAGCAAATCATTCCAGTTTGTCGGAACCTTCAAGCCATTTTTATCAAACAAGGTTTTGTTATAGTAAACCCCTAAGAAGTTTTTCGCCCATGGGATGGCGTATACTTTGTCTTCCGCAGAGAATGAAGTCAACAATCCTTTATCGATCTTCGAAACAGGCTCAAGTGAGCTTAAATCTGTCATATAACCTGCTTGGATGGCTATACCGACCGCACTTGCTCCCGGCCATTGCAAGAATAAATCCGGTGCGTCTTGAGTCGCCAGGCCCGCATTGAGCGTTTGTTGGAACTGAGCGTCGGGGGCCCGTGTTATTTGAACCGTTACCCCCTTATTTTGTGCTTCAAAATCCTTGGCAAGCTGCTCTATACCTGTAAGATCATCTGTCGTTAGTGAAACCTTTAATTTAATTTCCTTAGGCTTATCGACAGGATTTATGGAGGAATTCACCTTATTATCATTTTCCTTCGTACTGCAAGCAGATAGGATTAACACCGAGCAACAAAAGAAAATGAACATGGATACAGCTTTCTTCATCTCTACACCTCTTTGGCTAGTTTGTGGTACAAATAGAGTATTACATAAATAAATTTTAGATGAAACGACACTTTCTTTGGAAAGGGGCTTATTTTTTAGATTATGTTTATCGTACCTAGACTTTCTTCCTTCACATCATGCTATAATAGAAAAAAATTACAACTGACATATAAAGAGGGTATTCAAATGTTTTTTACGTACAAAAGAAAGTTGAATCTTTCCTACACGATACTCATAATTGCTCTCATCTCATTAGTCAGCTATTGTAACTATTTTGTTTACATTAAAGATGTTAAGAGGAACATGGAAAGAACCACCCTTGAAATCGCCAAACAAATTAATTATAATCTCGATCAGTATTTGCATGACCTGATAGCTCTAACCTTACTTCCTTTGTATCATACTAGCCCTGCAGGCAATCCTAGTGAGCTTGAAGAGATTCTTACAAAAAATCCGATTACTTCATTGAATTTCGCTCAGCTTCTCACTCTCCAAACCTATGTCAACAATAATTTACTATTATCCAAACCAGATGATATTACTGGCGTTCATATATTGGATAATAACAGAAATAGGCTTGATTATTTTCAAAAAAATCAAAAGGAATATAATCTGCCCATACTCGAATTACCTTATTATGAAGAAAGCAAAAAAGCGAGAGGAAAATACATTGTATCCGAAACCATTTCCATCCCGCTGACATACAACCCTGAAGCCCACAACCAAGTATTTTCCATTTATCGGCTGCTGAATGTATTTGAAACTAATAAGCCTTACGCCATGCTCGTGCTTGATATCAAATTGAACAAAATGAATGATTTGTTAAGCACAATCACTATCGGAGAAGGCGCTATTGTTCGAATTGTCAGTGCTTCTAATCACATTATTTATTCCACGCACTCCGAAGAAAACACGACTCATTTCGAATTGCCAAGTCCCAAAGACTGGTTAATCGGGGAAAGTGAATTATCCAATGTGGATTGGAAGCTAATCATCAGCGTTCCCATTGATTCTGTCACGCATCGCGCAGATCTGGTGCTTATTTCTCTCATTATTATGCTTGCTGCTATTGTATCAGCGATGGTCTTTTCCAACTGGTTTTCTCAAAAAATCACAAAACCACTTCAGCATTTACAAAGGCTAATGAAGCAAGCTGAATCTGGTGAGTTTAATCTTAGTTTTCACACAAAATCAAGAGATGAAATATACCATCTGGGCAACAGCTTTAACTATATGCTTACTCAAATCAAAGACTTGATCAACAAAACTTATATAACAGAAATACATCAGAAGGAAGCTGAATTTGCTGCCTTGCAAAGTCAAATCAGCCCCCATTTCCTATTTAATACGTTAGAATCCATAAGAATGGTTTGTGAAATAGAAGGAAACAAACAATCAGTTTCTATGATAACCGCCTTGGGAAAATTATTAAATGAAAATATGCAGCAAAAACGCTGGATCACATTGCAAGAGGAAATCACCTATATCCACAATTACTTATACTTGCAATCGATGCGAATGCCTTATCCGCTCCGCTATTCAATTGAATGCAATCCAACCTTGCTATCTACTCCAATACTTGCATTTTTGATCCAACCTTTAGTGGAAAATAGTATTCTTCATGGCTTAAGCTTGTTATTTCATTCAGGAGACATTCAAATTACAATCGAAAGAGAAGAAGACGAATCACACCTGCGGATTACCGTTCTTGATAATGGGTCAGGCATCTCAGAGGAAAAGTTAAAAAAAATAGAATTACTATTGCAATCACCTTATGTAAGTACTCAGAATGGCATTGGCCTTATTAATATTAATCAACGCATGATCTATACGTACGGAAAAAGATATGGGCTAAAAGTGGAGAGCGAAGAACATCAAGGCACAAAAATCACACTTTTTATTCCTCTGTCATCCGATTCCCAAGAAAAGGAGCTAACGCTGGATGGAACAGTTTAAATTAGTTATTATCGATGATGAGCCATTAATTCGAAAAGGCCTGCAAACAATTATTCAAAGAATAGCGCCACAATGGATCGTTGTTGGCACAGCAGTTAATGGAATTGAGGCACTTGCTGTCATTAAAGACAATAAGCCTGACCTTATCATCACAGATATTTCGATGCCTCATATGGATGGAATTTCCTTGTTCACAGAGCTAAAAAAGCAAGCTCAAACTCCACACTGCCTTGTATTAAGTGGTCATAGTGAGTTTGAATATGTACGCTCCATGCTGCTCATGGGAGCACTTGACTATTTAATGAAGCCTATTGACTCAGATCTGTTAAGCAATCAACTACTGCGTGTTCAAACTTTAATTTCTGATGAATTTCATAATAAGTTAAAAGAAAATGAACAAAATCAGAATTTAAGAGAGTTCTGGATCCATCAGTTGGCCCATGGAAATCTATATGAAGTTGAAGAGTGTGAAAGTAAGCTTTACGAGTTAGGAATTCCAAGCCAGATGCAGGTTTATTCTTTTTCAGCCTTACATTTTCAAATTCCTGAAGAGGAACATAGGGATCGCAGCACGTACCGCTACTTTTTGTTCAAAACTGCAGAAGAGATTATTGCTGAGAATGGTAAGGTAATGCGCGGAGAAGACGGTCAAATCATCGTGTTAACTTGGGGGTCTAGTAAAGAAGAGCTGCTAGAGATCCTGATCTTACTTGAAGAGACTATGATTCAATTTATCCATAAATGTACCAGAATCAAAATATTCATTGGAAATAGTCCTATATTTGAACAATTTCATCAACTTCAAATGGCCTGGAGCCAGGCTAAGCTATCCGTCAAATTTAAGTCAATCTTTCAGAACAAAATAATCTGGCAAAACTCTAATCTGATTTCTTCTAAATCCATAGGTACGGGTAAAGAACTGTTCGTTTTGCTTCAGCATGGGGATATGGATAAAATCAAAGGAACCATCGAACGAGGATTTAATAATCTAGATTCATTAGAGGATGTCCCCCACTACTTGGAACAGTATTATATGGAACTTCTAATGCGCATAGAGGAGTTTGTCATTCTTAATGGTACGAGCTTAGAGCAAATTAGCCATCTATCTTTGTCAGAAATTGTCGATAAAGCTTTAGATAAACCAACCTCCCAGGAGCTCATCGCATCTTTAATTTGCTTTGCTGAAATGAGTCTTAAACAAATTATGGATAATCGCAGCAAGCTAGATCCACATTTCTTCACAAAGATCAAAAGATATATCCATGATAACTTAAATAATAATCTAACTTTACAATCCGTTGCCGAACATGTTCAAATGAATGCCAGCTACTTGAGTGTATTATTCAAACAAGCAACGGGACAAAACTTCATAGATTATGTAATAGAACAAAGAATAGAATTAGCTAAAAGCTTACTGAAACAAGATGAATTGAAGCTATATGAAATCACAAATTTGGTTGGCTACCAGAGCTCCAAGCACTTTTCGAAACTATTCAAAAAAATCGTCGGTGTTCTTCCTTCAGAGTATAAAAGATATTTAGGAAATTAGCCTACAGTCCAGAGGCGCCCTCGTCGAGTACGAGGGTGCCTCTGGAGCTGAATTCTTTATATCTGTTTCGCCCATCCTTGCCCGAAAAGTATCCAGCCAAGTTAAGCCAAGCCAGGTTAAGTCAAGTCAAACCAAGTCTCATCTCAAGCCTTGCGCCAGTTCAACAGCGCTTTGAATAAACAGATCACATGATTCCAGTTTATATGGAGTCGTATTCATTTCGTAACCACCAAGCTCATCTCCAAAAGCTTCAGGGGTTGGCAGATAACCACAGTACCCGTTGGCTACACCTGAAAACAAAGTAAATGCAGCAGGAGAATGAGGTTCAATCAAACCTACATACCCATTAAACACCTCCGCAGATGCAGAAAAAATAACTACCTCGCCCATTCGAACACCATGCAAAGTTACATCTATAAAAGGCTTGAAATACCCATGCTTTGTAGGAAGACTTACTTTCTTCTCTAGGCTTATTAAAGGAAGCTCAGCAATGCCCTGCAGATTCCCTGTAATTTTCGTAATTGCCTGAAATAACTCATGGCCCATTTCCTTAACCCATGGATACGTATCGTAAGTCTCTGTCCGGTAATGATCGACGGGACCTACATCACCCAGGAATCCTTGAATGAAGAGCGATACAAAGCCAGCTCCCACTTCATCTTCCCATTCATTCATCGCAAGCCCGACAAACTCCGTAGAAACCCGATTCAGAGGATTCATTAGCAGAGTGGGATGAACCGCACAGTTTACAATTCCCCCAAGTGATTTACCATCATAAGTTTCAAATACAATAACATTTAAGGCTTTGTCGATCGGCAACCTATCATTATGCTGCAGATTAGGACGGCGGTTAACGGAAATACCGCAATCTCCAGAAGCGGCGCGAATTCGAACCGGTTGAAGATCGTCTACAGCTTCTTGTATAGCACGGTCAATACGAAGCGTATACTTCTCACTGAAATGCTCAGGTGCACTGTGTGTGTGGGTTGCATGTACGGAAACAGCCGATTCTGCCGCTCCTGCAGTTTTCCCCCACTTTTCTCTAGTTCCCTCAGGGAAAGTCTGAAGAAAATGACGATATTTCCACAGCTCACCACTAGGATCCGCAGCCTGAAACGTTACTTCATTAGTCAAACAGCAATCCACGCTAACAAGTACATGACGCTTGTCTCCGTCGTCTAATACGAGAACACGTGCAAATAAATCATCCATAATATCCTTCTCAGGGTAGGCAACATACACATTTGGATCATAGCCCTGTAACGGAGCTGGCTCTTCTGGTGTAATCTTAACTTTACGGAACGCCGCTTGTAATGTTTGATTCTGCATGATCGTTCAGATCTCCCATTGTTTTATTTTAATATTTAAATTATATATCAACAAAAATATCAAATCAATCTTTAAATTCATGAAAAACCTTTCAAAAAATAGCAATTTTATAAGATATTTTAATTGATTATATTTAGTTAACTTTTTATATTATCAACCAAGAATCATCCGAATTTGATGAACAAATGCTCACAAAAAATCCCCCTGTTCTTTACCGGTAATCCGGAGAACAAGGGGGCAAAGGTAATGAGTGTATTGAGTGTATTGAATGTATTGAATGTATTGAGATGTATTCAGATATATTGAGATACACAATGAAAACGCTGAAGATGAAAGCTATTTTTATAAAGCTCAAATACCTACCTGCCCGAAAGTAAAGTAATAACCAGCAGCTCATAAAGAACCAATGGTAAAATTGTCGCAGCAACCGGATTGTAGAATGCCCGATTTTGTTCTTGAACCTGTAGATGTAAGTTACGTCCATCCATATAGACAATAACTCCCTCGAATACGTGTCCGTCAATCGTCTCTACCCTCACTGGGTGCCCCAAATACTGACTGCAGATCGAGTGATTACTGTCCTTAATATATCTTAATATATCGATATGAGATGGGTCGGCCTGAAAGATAACATTGGATTGTTCATGCGGATACATGCTTTTCGTCCCCTTCTTCATGTGCATAGGTTGAATGAGTCATTCCCAGCTTGCCGGGTTATTGCCTATTCCTCGTATTAACCTATTCACATGCACGGGAAAGGTGCCTGCTAAACCACGATCCATGAAAATTTCAAACAATGGTGAGTAAGTGCCAAAAAGAAAAAACCATACAAGGTCAATTGACCTTGTTATGGTTTACAGTTACTTATGCCGGTGAAGGGACTCGAACCCCACTCCATCTCAAGAAACGGATTTTGAGTCGCACATGCTATTCTGAAGATAGAAGAAGATAAGTCCAAGAAGGAAGAGAAATAGGGGTATGGGGTCAATATCCAGCCGGAGTAATAATCGATATTCATTTTGAGCGCATCAATAGATATAGGAAGTAAGGCACACTCAGAAGTGTTACAATAATCCCTGCTGGAATATCCGACTTAAAGCTGACCGTTCGAGCAATCGTATCCGCTACAAGCAGCAATAGTGCACCAATAAGCGCTGAAGCTGGTAGAAGTACTTTGTAGTCGTGACCTACCAGCTTGCGAGCCACATGCGGACTAATCAATCCAATAAAGAAGATCGAGCCCCCCAACGCTACACAGCCAGAAGCAATGCCTACAGCCGCAATCGCCAGGCGCAAAAATTTCCGCTTTACAGCGACTCCTAATCCTATCGAAATGTCGTTGCCTAGCACCAAAACGTTCAATGTCCGAAAATTGGAATAAATATATGCGAATAGCAACAATACCCACGGTACCAGCAAGCTGATATAAGACCACTTGTCTCCCCATAAGTATCCTGCTTGCCAACGCTGTGCAAACTCATACTTCTGATCATCAAGCTTTAAAGTCAGAAATAACGTCAGAGCACTTAACCCCATATTAATCGCAACACCAGTCAAGACAAGTCGTGTAGAAGAAATCATACGACGCTTTCTATAGGCTAGAACATATATCAGAACTGCTGCCAGCAAACCACCCACGAATGCCATAGATGGCAGTAATAATGTTATAGCGGCGCCTTGAATACTTACAGTTGAGATAATTAGCAACACCATAAGACCTGAACCTGAGCTAATACCAAGCATGCCGGGATCAGCCAGATCATTGCGCAGCAACGCCTGCATAACAGCTCCTGCCAGTGCCATCCCAAATCCAACAAGTATCGCTAATACGATCCGGGGAAGACGAAACTTATAAACAACAAGATTATGCTCATCTGGACCCTGTCCAAGCAATACTTGAAATACTTCAAGCGGATTGAGAGACACCTTTCCCATATTAAGACTAAGAATAGCTCCTGTAATAAGCAGTACTAAGAGAGATACAATCCATATTGTCGCCTTATACGATTTAACAACATTCATTTGAAAGCTCTCCTCTCTTTGCTCGCAATTAGCAAGAAGAAAGGAACACCAATCATTGCAAAAATAATACCCAATGCTGTCTCTGCCGGACGATTAATCAGCCTTCCAGCGATATCCGCCACAACCATAAGTGCGCCGCCGTAAATGGCTGATGCCGGAATAATATAACGATAATCTACACCTACAAAAAAACGCATGATATGCGGTACAATCAGCCCTACAAAGCCGATTGGCCCTACCAGTGCAACAGCTACACCCGCAAGTAAAAGAACCGCAAGCGTAGCTATCATCTTAACGAGAACAATCCGTTGCCCGAAGCCTTTCGCGATCTCTTCCCCCAAGTTTAAAACAGTGATAGAGCGTGCAATGAATAGTGACAAAGCCAACCCACCTAAGAACCAAGGAATAACTAGCTTAATTTCCATCCATGTCGCTCCTGCCACACTACCCGAAGTCCAATAAGCAAGGGCACGACCAATTCCATAGTTTAATGAGATAAATGATCCCATAGCTCCAAATAGCATTGTAAATGATATTCCAGCTAGCACCAGTCGTTGAGGTGTCATTCCTGAACGATTCAGTGAAGCGGCAAGATACGTTAATCCTGCACCAAGTCCTGCGCCAATAAAACTAACTAGCAAGGTTGTCGTCTGCAGTTGCCCTGGAAGGAAAACTAGTGTAACGGCCATTGCAAGAGCTGCTCCTGCATTTACTCCCATTAATCCCGAATCCGCTAAGGGATTTCGCGTATAGCCTTGCATAACCGCTCCTGCTACCGCGAGACACATGCCCGCAATAATATCAGCCGCCGTACGCGGAATACGAAGGGCATGAATGATCTGATGCTCGGTCAGTTCAGGATCAAAATTAAAAATCGCTCTCCATGCCATCTTCAGGCTCATGGAAGCAGAGCCAAAAGAGATAGAAGCTGCTACCGAAAGCAGCAGCAGCAGTATCCCTAGGAGTAAAAACAGACCGAAATACGATTTCCCTCTTAATTCAGGGATAACGGTTGTTCTATCATCTAGCTTTCTATTTTTTTTCATACGCTGACACTAGCTTCTCAACTACAAAATCAAGCTGCTTATCAAGAGAGTAGATATCGGAATAATATGAAAAATCAAACCCAATTTCGATCAATCTACCTTCTTTAATTGCTGGAATGCTGTTCCAAATTGGATTGTCCGACAAATCATCAGCCCCATCCCATACAGAGCGGAACACGATGTCTCCTATATACTCAGGTAACACCTCTAAGGATACAAACCCTCCAGTAGCCTTCTCCCTGCCATCAATCTTCTTCTGAAGAATCTCTGGTGCTTTTAGTCCTAAATATTCATAAATGATCTGAGAGCCTCTTCCATAAAGCTTGCTATCGATAACCGCCATCTCTTTTTTGCCGCCCTCGATAATGGTTACTGTCTTATCTAAAATTCCAAGTTCATCAAGTTTCTTCTTACTCCTCTCCAACTTCTCGTGGAAATTATCTAATAGAGCCTGTGCCTCCTTCTCCTTGCCAAATACCTCGCCAATCTTCATTACACGTTCATCCGTGGCCATTTTTTCATAAGGTATTGGAACGGTCGGTGCAATATCCTTAAGGATTTCGTAAGTTTCTTCGGAAGCAGCTATGATCAAGTCCGGCTTTACTGCCATAATAGCCTCTGGATTAGGCTCATACCATGAACCTAGATTTTCAATCCCCCCCAGCTCTTCTGCAAAGGCCGCTCCTTCAAAGACACTCGAAGTACCTACTGGCTTAATGCCGAGTGCAACAAGATCCCCTTGAAGGTATAACACAACAACTCTCTCTGGATTAGCTGGAACGACAATATCTCCCTTTATCGTAGAGATGGTTCTTGTCTGAGCCTCTTTATTTGTATTGTCAGTTGCAGTTGAATTATTGGCTGGTGATGATGTAACTTCAGAAGCTTTGGATCCATTAGAATTCGCGGCATTAGAAGCAACGTTTGCAGATCCACATGCACTTAAAAGTAAAGTAAAGCTAAGCAGCATCGCTACAATAAAACTTGATGTCTTTGTTATTCGCATAGGTGAAGACCCTCCGATTATTTTATTATGATAATGATTATCATATTCAAATACATTATATCGGGAGGATATGTTCTCGCCAATGGAGAATCTGGCGGTGGTAAATGGACGATTCTCCGATAAGCTCACCTGCCTGCTTTCCTTGCGGAATCGGATGGGAGATTGTCCATAATATTTACTGAAGATACGACTGAAGTAATATACATCGCTATATCCAACTTCTTCTGCAATATCGCGAAGTGGAGCATCGGTACATCGTAAGAGCGCTTCTGCATGTTGAAGCCGGAATCGTATCAAATATTCGATTACGCTAAACCCCGTCTCCCCTTTAAAGCGGGTTGATAAATGACGAGGGCTATAATTAAATTGCTCCGCTATAGATTCTAGTGATAAATTATGACGATAATGCTCCTCAACATAACGGACAACCTGCCCAATGACATCCGGTTGCCTGAGGTCAATTCCATCCTTTGTAAACTGCTTCAACAATTCATGTATAAACTGATGGAATAAGCCTTTAACTTGAATTCTTTCCAATAGGCTTCCTTGTGCCCAGAGTTGTTCCATTGCCATTAGTTGATATTGCAGTGGCAATGGCTCCAAAGACTCGAAGCCATACTGCATCCGAAATGGATTGCTGCGTTCCAAAAGTCTTGCTAAATCCTTTCTTCCTGGCAAGGAGGCTCTATAGAATAATAAATAGTATTCAAACACCTTCCTTACCTCTATGCTTAGTCTCATGCCCTTGCCACCATGCATAATAAAGTGACGGTCTGCATCGTATTCTATGCCGTTGAGATTCAAGCTGGCCGTCCCCCGTACACAGTAGATAAATCCACTTGCAGGTAATATATAGCCTTGCAGCTTGTCCCCAGGCTCCATCACAGCATGTCGAATATCCAGTACTTTAACAGCAGCATAATTCCATGCGACAATATGATCTTCCAGCTTCATCTTTGCATTTCACTCCGATCTGATCCACAATCTATTTGAATTAATTATATCTTAAAACAATGATAATGATTATCAATTATTATTAGTCAGTTCCTCTATTTTGTCAATCGCTGTTTAGTATCGTGCATGCTTATAGCTTCGCATGAACTTTGAAGAGTCATTAAAAACCATCGCGATGGATCTATGACCCTAACAGCGAAGTTTCGTTTAGAAGTGGAGCTTCCTCAGGAAGGCCTCCATCTCATCCATATATATCTCTTTACAGTAATCTGTCTCGGAGCAAATAGGCTAACGCAGAAGCTCTGAGTACGCTGTCTCCTTACTAAACATAGAATGCTTGGTGGCTTCAAAAAAAATAAACACCATATGGAGGTCATTTGACCTTCATATGGTGTTTATTTACTTATGCCGGTGAAGGGACTCGAACCCCCACTCCCTCTCAAGAAACGGATTTTGAGTCCGTCGCGTCTGCCATTCCGCCACACCGGCTTATTCAATTATAAAAATGGCGCGCCCTGAGAGATTCGAACTCCCGGCCTTTTGATTCGTAGTCAAACGCTCTATCCAGCTGAGCTAAGGGCGCAAGTGCAATTTTAAAAACTAAGATGGTGCCGAAGACCAGACTTGAACTGGTACGGTAGTCACCTACCGCAGGATTTTAAGTCCTGTGCGTCTGCCGATTCCGCCACTCCGGCTTAAAGATATGTGGAGGCGCCACCCAGACTCGAACTGGGGGTAGAGCTTTTGCAGAGCTCTGCCTTACCACTTGGCTATGGCGCCACAAGTTTTAAAGAATATGGAGCGGAAGACGGGGTTCGAACCCGCGACCCTCGCCTTGGCAAGGCGATGCTCTACCACTGAGCCACTTCCGCATATCAATTGGAATCCACAGAAAGTATAGGATATTTATCTAAAATCTTCTACTTCCTGGGTTCCAGTACTGGGGATCTAGGATTCGAACCTAGGGGTGACGGAGTCAAAGTCCGTTGCCTTACCGCTTGGCTAATCCCCAATATGTAGTTTAAGAAAAGTATGGGGCGACCGACGGGACTTGAACCCGCGAGTGCTGGATCCACAAACCAGTGCGTTAACCCCTTCGCCACGATCGCCACACTTTGTTCTACTGGCAGGGGCAGCAGGAATTGAACCCACACCAAAGGTTTTGGAGACCTTTGTTCTACCTTTAAACTATGCCCCTATATGGTGGAGGATGATGGATTCGAACCACCGAACTCAGAGAGAGCAGATTTACAGTCTGCCGTGTTTAGCCACTTCACTAATCCTCCATAATGCATGGTGCCGTCGAGAGGACTTGAACCCCCAACCTACTGATTACAAGTCAGTTGCTCTACCAATTGAGCTACAACGGCACATATTCAATTTGTAAAAATGGTGGCTCGGGACGGAATCGAACCGCCGACACGAGGATTTTCAGTCCTCTGCTCTACCGACTGAGCTACCGAGCCTCTCGAACTCTTTTGTAAGGATATGGCGGAGCCGACGGGATTCGAACCCGCGATCTCCTGCGTGACAGGCAGGCATGTTGGGCCACTACACCACGGCTCCACACTAAGTACCAACAACTTCACCTATCATATTTATGTAATTGCTACAATAGGGATGTTTGGTTGCGGGGGCAGGATTTGAACCTGCGGCCTTCGGGTTATGAGCCCGACGAGCTACCGGGCTGCTCCACCCCGCGATATTAAAGTTTGTTCATGGTGGAGGCTGACGGGATCGAACCGCCGACCCTCTGCTTGTAAGGCAGATGCTCTCCCAGCTGAGCTAAGCCTCCATGAAGCTTTAAGTATAAAGGAATAATGGTGACCCGTAGGGGACTCGAACCCCTGTTACCTCCGTGAAAGGGAGGTGTCTTAACCACTTGACCAACGGGCCTTGAATTCTTAAGTAAGAGAGTGGCGGAGAGAGAGGGATTCGAACCCTCGAGACGCTTGTGACGCCTACACGATTTCCAATCGTGCTCCTTCGGCCAAACTCGGACACCTCTCCATATGGCTCCCCGAACAGGACTCGAACCTGTGACAACTCGATTAACAGTCGAGTGCTCTACCAACTGAGCTATCAGGGAACAATTTTGAAAGCAAGGAATTCTTATTCCCTGAAAACTAGCAGCGAAACGAACGATTGCATTGAAACCCGGCATACCATCTGCATGGCAGCCTTGATCTTACATGTGTGGTTAAGCCCTCGACCGATTAGTATTCGTCAGCTGCATGCATTGCTGCACTTCCACCTCGAACCTATCAACCTCGTCGTCTAC
>NZ_JAGGLB010000057.1 GCF_017874215.1 Paenibacillus eucommiae | reverse complement strand
GCCACGCGTTCCCATCTCGAACACGACCGTTAAGCCCTCCAGCGTCGATGGTACTTGAACCGCAGGGTTCTGGGAGAGTAGAACGTTGCCAAGCAGTATTCCCTGATAGCTCAGTTGGTAGAGCACTCGACTGTTAATCGAGTTGTCACAGGTTCGAGTCCTGTTCGGGGAGCCATGCTTCCATAGCTCAGTCGGTAGAGTGCATCCATGGTAAGGATGAGGTCACCGGTTCGATTCCGGTTGGAAGCTCCAGTAGCAAGGCCCGTTGGTCAAGTGGTTAAGACACCTCCCTTTCACGGAGGTAACAGGGGTTCGAGTCCCCTACGGGTCACCATTTCATATTCATATTTGAATAATGTGTACTATGGAGGCTTAGCTCAGCTGGGAGAGCATCTGCCTTACAAGCAGAGGGTCGGCGGTTCGATCCCGTCAGCCTCCATACTGAGTCGTAATCAGTAATTTGGGGTTACAATATTAATGGGGATTAGCCAAGCGGTAAGGCAACGGACTTTGACTCCGTCACCCCTAGGTTCGAATCCTAGATCCCCAGCCATTTATTATATGAGGCATTAGCTCAGCTGGTAGAGCACCTGACTTTTAATCAGGGTGTCGTAGGTTCGAATCCTACATGCCTCACCATTTATTTACAACGATGTGCGCGTATGGCGGAATTGGCAGACGCACTAGACTTAGGATCTAGCGGGCGACCGTGGGGGTTCAAGTCCCTCTACGCGCATCGTTTGCGGAAGTGGCTCAGTGGTAGAGCATCGCCTTGCCAAGGCGAGGGTCGCGGGTTCGAACCCCGTCTTCCGCTCCAATTTTTCTTTAAAGTGCCGGGCTTAGTGCTTAAGCATAAAGGCTTCGCGCCCATAGCTCAGCTGGATAGAGCGTTTGACTACGAATCAAAAGGCCGGGAGTTCGAATCTCTCTGGGCGCACCATTTTTTCTTTCATCTACATATTATCGGGACGTAGCTCAGCTTGGTAGAGCACCTGCTTTGGGAGCAGGGGGTCGCATGTTCAAATCGTGTCGTCCCGACCATATTTTCAACAGCAAGTCAGTTTCATCTGCGGGTGTAGTTCAATGGTAGAACTTCAGCCTTCCAAGCTGATAGCGTGGGTTCGATTCCCATCACCCGCTTCATAGCAAACAAAAAGGTCCTTAATATTTAAGGGCTTTTTTGTTTGCTCTTTTTTTATTCCCTAATTATTAAGAGCGAGAATAATTGTCCCAGTTTAATATAAACAATGTTAATTTTAAGCTGGGTTAAATATAATAGGTAAGGCGGACATATAAAGCTGACCATCTTCGCCTTCAGCTGCATGTAAATTAATGGTGTTTCATTTTTCACTCTATATCCTGAGTAGGGAATGTGGTAAAATAAATGGATGGTTTTTTTTAATTGGATTTTAGAATAACATGGTCGTTTATAGTTAGGAATCAGCGTAAGCTGTGTATAAAGAAGTAAGTGTAAGGATGCAGTGCAAAGTATAGATGAGGTGAGAGGTATGTTAGAGCACGATCAAGAGCATGATCACGAACATGAACACGAGAACGGTAGTTTATTGCAGAAGCAGACTGCTAACAATCTTCTCCGGAGGGATGTACGCTTCTTAGGGCATATTCTGGGTGAGGTTTTGGTGCATCAGGGCGGCCAGGAGCTGCTTGATGTGGTTGAGAAGATTCGGGAGATGAGCAAGTCTTTGCGGCTCTTGTATGTTCATGAGATTTATGAGGAGTTTAAAGATACGATTGGTACTTTGGCTCCTGAAGTGCGGCATCATGTGATTCGGGCGTTTGCGATTTATTTTCAGCTGGTCAATATTGCCGAACAGAATCATCGGATTCGTCGCAAAAGAGATTATGAACGCAGCACTGGAGAAACGGTTCAACCGGGGTCCATCGAGAGTATTATTCAGGATTTGAAGGCGAGGCATGTGCCTAAGGATGAGGTTCAGCAAATTTTGCAGTCGATTTCTTTGGAGCTTATTATGACGGCCCATCCTACAGAAGCGATGCGTAGAGCTGTGCTGGACATAAATCTGCGTATTTCTAACGACGTGATGAAGCTGGATGATCCGACTTTGACGTATAGGGAACGGGAACAATTGCGTGAGAAGCTGCTGGGCGAAGTGCTGAATTTATGGCAAACGGATGAGCTGCGCGACCGGAAGCCGACGGTGATTGATGAGGTGCGCAACGGTCTGTTTTATTTTGACCAAACTTTATTCGATGTGCTTCCGGATGTGTATCATGAATTGGAGCGCTGTCTGGGCAAGTATTATCCGGATGAAGAGTGGCATGTGCCATCCTTCCTGAAATTCGGTTCATGGATCGGTGGGGACCGTGACGGCAATCCTTCTGTTGTTTCCAGTGTAACCTGGAAGACGTTGGGTTTACATCGTAAGCTTGCTTTGGATAAGTATGAAAAAGAGCTTAAAAAAACCGTCAGTCAAATGAGCTTCAGCAAAAATATTGTCCAGGTCAGCGATGAGCTGCTGGATTCGATTCAAAGCGACCGCGAGGCTCTCGGCAATACACGGGGCATATGGCGCAATGAGAAAGAGCCTTACCGGATTAAGGTCAGCTATATGATAGAAAAGATTCATAACACAGGAAATCCAGCGGTTCCGGACTCCCAGAAATATAATAAACCCGAGGAATTCACTCAGGATCTTCGCATTATAGATCGGAGTCTGCGTGGTCACTTCGCTCATTATGTAGCAGACGCTTATATTAAGAAGCTGATTCGTCAGGTTGATCTTTTTGGTTTCCACTTATCGACTCTGGATATCAGGCAGCACAGTAAGGAACATGAGCTTGCAATGACAGAGATTTTGGCTCAGATGGGTCTTGCGGAAGACTATCGTAAGCTTTCTGAGGATGAGAAGGTCAGCTTGCTTAGCACGATTCTGGATGATCCTAGACCGATCACTTCGCCTTACCTCCATTATTCGGAAAATACGCAAGAATGCCTGGATGTGTACAAAACGGTTCAGCGTGCACAGCAGGAGTTTGGCCGCAAGTGTATTTCCAGCTATTTAATCAGTATGACGCAAGGAGCGAGCGATCTGCTTGAGGTGCTGGTTTTTGCCAAGGAGGCAGGTCTTTATCGCAAAGAATCCGATGGCTCTGTGACTTGCACGCTGCAGTCAGTGCCTCTATTTGAGACGATTGATGACTTGCATGCAGCGCCGGAAATTATGCGAACTTTGTTACGTATACCCGCCTACAAAGCAAGCCTCGACCCGATTAATCCTTTGCATGAAATCATGCTGGGTTACTCGGATAGCAACAAGGATGGCGGCGTTATTACGGCGAATTGGGAGCTGCGTATGGCGCTTCAGGATATTACGAGTGTGGCGAAGGAATTTGGCGTGAAGTTGAAGTTTTTCCATGGCCGTGGTGGTGCGCTGGGCCGCGGCGGCATGCCGCTTAACCGCAGTATTCTCGCTCAGCCAGTAGAAACCATTGGTGGAGGCATTAAAATTACGGAGCAGGGAGAGGTATTATCTTCCCGTTACTCGCTTCAAGGTATTGCTTACCGCAGCCTGGAGCAGGCAGCTTTTGCATTGATTACGGCTTCTTCGCTGGCTCGAACGCCTCAGGATCATTCCTCAGACGCTAAGTGGGAATCGATTATGAAAGGCATATCGGAGCAGGCGCAGCTGAAGTATCAGGATTTGATTTTCCGGGATGAAGATTTCCTGACCTTCTTCAAAGAGTCTACACCGCTGCCTGAGGTGGGAGAGCTCAATATTGGCTCACGCCCATCGAAGCGTAAAAATAGTGATAAATTCGAGGATCTGCGCGCGATTCCATGGGTTTTTGCCTGGACGCAAAGCCGGTATTTGCTGCCAGCCTGGTATGCTGCCGGTAGTGGGCTGCAAAGCTTTTATCAAGGAAATCCTGAAAATTTGCAGACGCTTAAGGTTATGTATGAGGAGTGGTCCTTCTTCCGTTCGATGATTGATAACCTGCAGATGGCTCTGGCAAAAGCGGATTTGCTGATCGCCAAGGAATATGGCAGTCTGGTTAAAGATTCGAAGGTTGCTGAGCGTATATACGGGCTAATCAGGGAAGAGTATGAATTAACCTCCTCACTTATTTTGCAAATTACAGGACAGCAGGAAATTCTCGATAATGTGCCTGTCATTCAAGAATCGATCCGCTTGCGTAATCCTTACGTAGATCCGCTAAGCTATATGCAGGTGGAATTAATCAAGGAGCTAAGAGCGCTTCGTGAAGAGAATGAAGATGATGCCGAGCTTCTCAGAGAGGTACTACTGACGATTAACGGTATCGCTGCCGGACTCAGAAATACAGGTTGATACAAGAAAGTGGGAAAGTAAGTAAGAAGGTAAACTAGTAAGTAAACTAGAAGGTAAGCAAGCAAGGAAGCAACAAGAAAGCAAGCAAGGGGTACAGTCGGGGGTCTTCTTAGGGAAGACAGCTCGGCTTTTCCTGTGCTTAACGCAGGCTGCCGCGGCGTAATGAAGTAATCGCTATTATATTGATTATGATTGGGACTGTATTGGCTGTGAATCTATTTGCGGCGGATTGGACCGGTTCAGCGCTATGGGGCTTGTTTGCGGCTTACTGTCTTGTTTTACATATGGTTGTTCTAATTGAAGCAGGCAGCGGACATTTACTTTTGTGAGGAAGTTGAGGCTGCCTATATCTTGCTTGGAGAGCCGGTTATGCTGGTGCAGTGGCTGGGAATAGGATGTATTCTTGCCGGTATTGTGTTATCTGAGAAGAAATCGAAAGCTAAAGCCGGATCATTGTTGTAGCGATGAGGGGTAAGGGGCTGGAGGAATTTCAGTGAATTTTGTGGAAACAAGGCTGGCTAAATTGGCCAGGAATGGCGATCGGGCTGCTTTTACCGAATTGGTGGAGCTGTATAAGGATAAGATTTTCCATCTGGCCTACCGCATGTTAAATAATAAGCAAGAGGCGCAGGATGCTGTGCAGGAAACTTTTTTGCGTGTATATATGAATTTGCACAGGTATGATGATAAGCAGAAGCTTTCCACCTGGATTTTTCGAATTGGCACGAATCATTGTATCGATCTTCTGCGCAAAAGAAAAAATCGGACCTACTCCCTTGATGCGGAAATACCTGACGGTGAAGGGAATGACTTCTATTCGATGCTGCAAAGTTATGAGCCAACGCCGGAAAATCAGGTTATCGTCTCAGAAACGCAGATGCAAATTCGCAGGGCTATCGATTCTTTGTCTGAAAAGTACAAGACTGTTGTCATTCTGAGGTATTTGCACGATATGTCGCTGCAGGAAATTAGCGAGATCCTGGATATGCCCGTAACTACTGTGAAAACAAGAGTTCACCGGGGGAGAGCCTATTTAAAGCTGAAATTGGAACAAGAGCCTGATTTGCAGGATGCATAAATAGCTTTTTTTGAAACATCTTTAAAGCTGAAACGTATGGTACTAAGCAAACGTAGAAGATGAAGGAAGGGTGGGTTATTTATGAACTGTAAGGAAGCCCTCCCGCTTATGCATGATTATCTGGATGGCGATTTGTCGCAGCCGGAAGCCCTCAAGCTCAAAGAGCATTTCGTACAGTGCACTAACTGCCGTACGTTGTTCAAAGAGCTGGAGAGAACGGATGCCATGGTTCGCTCACTGCCTCCTACGAGTGTGCCGGATGATCTGACCGAGCGGATTATGGGTGGTCTGCCGGTTGTGAAGAAGCGTAATTCCTGGCTGCAATGGGTTCGTAAGCATCCAGCTGCATCAGTAGCCGTAGTGTTCTTGGCGCTGATGTTCGGAAGCTTTATGGCCATGTGGAATCAGGATGGTGAGCTGATGGTTAAAGGAACTGACTTGCAGGATGTGATCATTCAAGGCGATACGGTGATTGTACCTGAGGGCCATACGGTTAATGGCAATCTGGTCGTGAAAAGTGGCAAGCTGCAGGTCAATGGAGATGTAACAGGCAATCTGATTGTGATTGATGGCTCCTTGAATTTGGCATCTACAGCACATATATATGGGCAAATTACTAAGGTTGATGAAGTGATGGGCTGGTTTTGGTATAAAATCAATACGTTCCTGGAGCAATTTTCTGAATAGTATGATTCGCCTCCTTTTCTGCTGAAATGGAGGTTTTTTGTTGCAACTGAGAGGGAATAGAACAATGGAGCAAATTATGGTATGATCTAGAGATATAGAAAGATTGTTGGAAACTGGCTTGCCGTCGCCTGGGGGAGAAAAATCATGGAGTACTTCACGAGCATTTCGATTAAAGATATCGTCGACATCTTAATCGTCAGCTATGTCATCTATAAATTGATACTGCTGGTTCGTGGAACCAGGGCTATACAGTTAATGAAAGGTATTCTGGTTGTCGTTATCACATGGGTAATTAGTATATGGTTTAAGCTTAGTACACTGCAATGGATGATGAACCAGGCTTTTACATTCGGTGTGCTTGCGGTCATTATTATTTTTCAGCCGGAGCTTCGCCGTGCGCTTGAGCAATTGGGCCGGGGCAAGCTGTTTAGCCGCTCTTCCTCGGAAGATGATGAGGATATCAACAAGCGAATTGGCGATATCATTAAAGCTGTTAATTACTTAGCCAAACGGAAAATAGGGGCGCTTATTGTTTTTGAGAAAGAGACCGGCCTTACGGATTATGTGGAATCGGGCACGGCTATAGAGAGTAAGATCAGCTCAGAGCTGCTTATTAATATTTTCATACCTAATACCCCGCTGCATGATGGCGCCGTAATTATTCGTCAGAATATACTTATGGCTGCAGGCTGTTACCTCCCGCTTTCCGAGAACCCTTTTATTAGTAAGGAATTGGGAACGCGGCACAGGGCTGCTATCGGTATGAGCGAGGTTTCTGATGCTATGTGCATTATTGTATCGGAGGAAACGGGACAGATTTCTTTGACCATGAATGGTCATATATTGCGGGATATGAAAGAAGAATCACTGATTTTCAAGCTGTTTGAAGAATTGAAGCCAAAGACGAAAATTAAAGAAAAAAACCCTTTCTTGAGATGGAGGGGACGTTCGAATGGATAAATGGCTGCGCAATACGAATGTGGTAAGAGTTGTTGCTCTGGTCATCGGAATCCTCCTGTGGGTTGTCGTACATATGGAGGAAAGCTCGGCTCCAGGAACAACTTCGCTTAGTAATCGGGAAGAGACCATTAATAATGTAGCGATCACCAAGAAATATGATGAGTCTCTCTTTTACATTTCTTCGATAGAGCCGTCTAATGTTCAGGTTATTTTAAGCGGCAAGGAATCACTTGTAAAAAAGGTAACAACGAGCAACACCTATAGGGTAGAACTGGATTTAACCAAGGTAGGCAAGGGCGAACACGATCTGGCGCTCATACCTGTAGGCTTTCCTTCGAGCCTGGTGGTTGAGGTTGTTCCACGCACCGTGCACGTTGTCATCGAAGAGCTGCAAAAGAAGGAGGTTCCCGTAGTCATTAACGTTACAGGAACGCCTGCAGAAGGATTAAAGGCTGGACAACCCATTATAAAACCGAACAAAGTGTACGTCACAGCACCTACGAGCCGCTTGAACGAAATTGAAACCGTACGCGGAGAGGTGTCGGTGGATAAGGCGAACGCGGCGGTAACCAAGGAAGTCAGATTACAGGCTTTTGACGCAGATGGTAAAGAGGTTCAGGTCGTTATGAATCCGCAGGTTGTCGATGTGGAGATTCCGATTACGAGTCCGTTCCAGACGATTCCTTTGCAGATTAAGCTTGTGGGAGAGCCGGCCAAAGGGTTCGCGATTGCTTCTGTGGTGCAGAACACGGATAAGGTCACGGTTTATGGTGCTCAGGATGTTGTCGACAAAATGGAATTTTATCAAGGGCCTCAGGTGAACATTCAAGGTATTAATGAAACCAAGGAGTATACACTGGACATTCCTCTGACTAATAAGATAACTCAGGTGGATCCATCCAAGGTTACTGTACAGGTTGAGATTGTGCCTTCTGTCACCAAGGAGCTGGAAAATATTCCGATTACGATCATTGGACAAAATGATGGATTTAATACACGGGTTAGTGTGCCTGAATCAGCCAGAATCAATATTACGGTTGAGGGAGCGCCGGATATTATTGAGCAAATCAAAGCTCAGGATGTGCAGGCTATTGTAGATGTCAGCAATCTTCCACCCGGTCAGCATGAAATTAATGTGTCCTTGAACCTGCCTTCCTTCGTCAAGAAAGGAATCTTGCAGGATATCAAGACAACAGTGGAAATCAGTGAAAAAACACCGAAATCAGCAGGGCCGCAGGGTTAGGCTGGGGTACAGAGGAGAAGATTGATCGATGGGGAAATATTTTGGTACGGATGGAGTAAGAGGCGTTGCAAATAGCGAGCTTACTCCTGAATTAGCATACAAGGTTGGCCGCTGCGGCGGCTTTGTTCTTGCTGGGCAAGTGAAGCATCCTAGGGTAGTTATTGGTAGAGATACACGGATTTCTGGACCCATGCTAGAGGCATCTCTTGTTGCTGGCTTGTTATCGATAGGGGCTCATGTAATCCGGCTTGGCGTTGTAAGTACGCCTGCTGTCGCTTATTTGACTAGGAAGCTCGGGGCGGACGCAGGTGTCATGATTTCAGCCTCGCACAACCCGATTGAGGATAATGGTATTAAGTTTTTTGGTGGCGATGGCTTTAAGCTGCTGGATGAGACGGAGCAGGAAATCGAGCGTCTGCTGGATGCAGAGAAGGATGAGCTGCCGCGGCCAGTTGGCGGGGACATTGGTACCGTATCCGATTATGAGGATGGGAAGCGAGAGTATATTGATTTCTTGAAATCAACACTTGCCGGTTCTTTTGGCGGCTATAAAGTAGTTCTGGATTGCGCTCATGGGGCTGCGTATGAATTGGCGCCTGATGTGTTCCGGGAAATGGGCGCTGAGGTCATCACGATTGGCGTGGAGCCAGATGGCTGCAATATTAATGAGCAATGCGGCTCTACACATCCCGAGCGGCTTCGTGACGAAGTATTGAAGCATGGGGCGAGTTTGGGGCTTGCTTTTGACGGTGATGCAGATCGGCTTATTGCTATTGATGAATTTGGCGAAGAAGTGGATGGGGACTACATCCTTAGTATTTGCGGTGATGCTTTGAATAAAGAAGGAAAGCTTAATCATGGCATGATTGTGACTACCGTTATGGCCAACATCGGCTTTTTCAAGGGTATTGAGAAGGTGGGTCTGAAGGCGACACAGACGGCGGTCGGAGATCGTTATGTGATGGAGGAAATGCGCAAGGGTGGCTATAATCTGGGTGGCGAGCAATCCGGACATGTTATTTTTCTGGATTACAACACAACAGGTGATGGCATTCTTACGGGGCTGCAGTTGACGAGCACTTTGGTGCAGGCGGGCAGGACTTTAAGCGAAATGAAGCAAATTATGCGGAAGTTTCCGCAAGTGCTCGTGAATGTTCGTGTTGCGGATAAAAGCAAGCTGAGCGGCAATGAGCTGATCGATGAGGCCATTCGCAAAGTAGAGGAAGAGCTGGGTGATAACGGCCGCGTGTTGGTCAGACCATCAGGAACCGAATCATTGATTCGCGTTATGGCTGAAGGCCCGGATAAAGAGCAAGTAGAGGCTTATGTGAAAGAAATCGTGCAGGTGATTGAAACCCAGCTTGTATAAGGAAACATAGGCTCCCCTGTGAGCCATATGGGAATAATGGGGGAGCCAAAATTTGTGCTGGATTAATTTATGTTGCGCAAACGAACTTTTTTGAATAAGATGGAAATATATGTTTTACTTCAGAAGGAAAGGCAGGGCAGATGTTGACCCCTCAGTTACAAATAGCGCCAGAACTCACTAGAAGGATCGGGAATCATACCATCCTGGGTTGAGTTGACGAGGTGAAGGTGTTCGAAACATTCGGCGGGGACCTTCCGGCACATGATGTATGCCGTTAAGCTGGAACGCAAAAATGCCTGGGCAACCGGCAAACAAGAATCCAGCAGCATTGCAGTAAACCTAAATTTAACTTTAAGCGGACGAAATTATATATATTTACTAAACACGAAAGATCTTTGACAAATAGTCGCTGCGTAAATCGTAGGACTTATTAAACTATGGAGGTTACACTATGTGCGGGATCGTTGGATATATTGGAAATAGGAATTCACAGGAAATATTAATTGATGGGCTTAGAAAGCTTGAATATAGGGGTTATGATTCAGCAGGTTTGGCAGTGTATACGGAAAATGGACTGCAAATCAAAAAAGCACAAGGACGTCTGGCTATACTAGAATCTCAACTCATGGAGGCCCCTTTAAGCGGAACGGCCGGGATCGGACATACACGTTGGGCGACTCACGGCAAGCCATCAGATGTGAATTCACACCCGCATACGGATAATTCGTTGAAGTTCTCTGTTGTGCATAATGGCATTATTGAAAATTATATGGCTCTAAAAGAAGAGTTAACAGCAAAGGGCCACAATTTTGTATCAGAAACGGATACAGAAGTGATCTCACACCTGATTGCCTCCCTCTATGATGGAGACATTGTGAAGGCTGTACAAAAAGCGATTTCCCGCATGACAGGCGCGTTTGCATTAGGTGTTCTGACGGATTACGAGCCAGATAAGCTTGTTGCGGTAAGAGTTGCAAGTCCTTTGATCATTGGTGTAGGAGAAGGAGAGAATTTTATCGGCTCCGATATTCCGGCCATTCTTGAATACACACGGAATGTGTTTATTTTGAATGATGGTGAAATGGCGGTATTAACAAGGAATGCTGTCGAATTAATGACTTTAGAGGGGAATTTCATTGCCCGGGAAATGTTTTATGTCGATTGGGACATAGTAACCGCGGAAAAAGCCGGATTTGAGCACTTTATGTTGAAAGAAATTCATGAGCAGCCAAAGGCTTACAGGGATACTATGACCAGCCGAATTTCTTCTGAAGGTGATCGGGTAACATTGCAGGAAATCGGTATGACTCCAGATGAGATTCGGGCAATCAACCGGATTCATATTGTAGCTTGTGGTACTGCATATCATGCAGGATTGGTTGGCAAGTATGTAATTGAGAAGCTTGCGCGGATTTCCGTGGAAACGGATGTAGCTTCTGAGTATCGGTACCGCTCCCCGATTATTACCAAGGAAACCCTTGTCATTGTTGTAAGTCAATCCGGGGAGACTGCAGACACACTAGCAGCCCTTCGTGAAGCTAAGCGCTGTGGAGCTCGTGTGCTCGCTATCACGAATGTAGTAGGCAGTTCAGTAGCTCGTGAGGCTGATGATGTGATTACAACATGGGCAGGTTTGGAGATAGCTGTGGCATCAACCAAGGCGTATACATCGCAGTTAATTGCCTTCTATCTGTTAGGCTTGCACCTGGCTCAAACATTAGATACGCAAACACCTGCATATATAGCAGAAGTGATTACAGCACTGAAGGAATTACCAGCTCAAGTTGAGCGTGTATTGGAGCAAGCAGATCAAATAAAAGAATTTGCTGATGAAATATCAACGCATAATGACCTGTTCTTTATCGGCCGCGGTCTTGACTATGCAGTAGCACTTGAAGGCTCTTTGAAGCTAAAAGAGATTTCTTATATTCACTCTGAGGCTTATGCAGCTGGTGAGCTCAAGCACGGAACGCTTGCCCTGATCCAGGAAGGGATCCCAGTTATCGCCCTTGGAACTCAGCATGAGTTAATGGAAAAAACAATTAGCAACATTAAAGAAGTGAAAGCGCGCGGCGCCCATGTCTTGGGAATTGGTGTCGAAGGCGAAGACGAATTGCAGAAAGCAGTCGACACGATATTCAATATCCCTCGTACACTGGATTTACTAGCTCCAGCACTTTCTGTGATTTCGCTGCAACTACTATCTTACTATGCGTCATTGGCACGTGGTAATGATGTAGATAAGCCTCGCAATTTGGCTAAGAGTGTTACTGTGGAGTAGGGTTTTATTGTTTATGCTGTAATGTGTCAAAAGAAAATAAAGTATTAGTGTTAAAAGAAAATAAAGTGTTAGACTGAAAATATCAAGACCTTGATTGAGAAAAATTGTTTAAAATAAAGGGATTTACATATTATGCGTTGCTAATATGTAGATCCTTTTGTTTTCCGATCGAGGAGCGATCGATACGAACGGGCAGGATAGTTGAGCAATACTAACGAATCATAATTAAGTAATAAAGAGTTAAGAGAAGTTTAGTTTTTAATCACATAAAAGGAGGTTTACTGCGGTACGATGATAATGATTGGCTTCGTTCAAAATCTAAACGATAAGAAATGGCTCCGTGCAAAGTCTAACTATGAACAACGGCGGTTGTTTGTATGGAGCTGGTAATAATTGCCGCCATAGTGAAATGATTCTCTTTTGTTTATAGTATAGACTTTGCCCCTTAAAACCAAAATTTTTAAGGAGCAGAGCTAAAATGAAATATGCGAACGCAGTTACCGTCTTTCCAGAAAAATTACTAAAGGAAATACAGAAGTATATACAAGGTGGAATAATATATATCCCCTCCCCCAAGGAGACGCATAAGAAGTGGGGGCAAAATTCAGGAAGTAGAAAATATTTGGATGATCGAAATGAAGAAATCCGCGAAGGGTATTTAAACGGTTCTTCGATTGATGAATTATCAGATACATTCTGTCTTTCTTACCATAGTATAAGAAAAATCATTTACTCTAAAAAATAATGAATGCTAGAAGTCGCATCGGATCCGGTGCGACTTTTTGTGTAAAATTTATTTTCTAGTTGATTATTAAACATTCAGAAAGTTCCGACCTTGCTATAATGTTATTAACAAATTATTGAAGGTGGGTACCTACATGGATAATGTAAAAGGAATATGGAATGAATGGTCTGAAACATGGTATCAAAGGTATAGAACAGATAAGGCGATAGCAAAAATAATACAAACCCCTGAATCGGCATTTCATCGTACAACATATTCAATGATTAATAAGGCCTTGCCGAATTTGGATGGAAAGAAAGTATGTGTGCCTTCAAGTGGAGATAATCATGCAGTCTTCGCTTTTCATTTAATGGGGGCAAGGGTTACATCGTGCGACATATCGGAAAGACAAATAGAAAACAGCTCGGACTTGGCTCGCAAAAATGGATGGGACATTGAATTTATATGCGATGATACAATGCAACTAAGTAACATTAAAAGTGATGAATATGATTTTGTATATACATCGAATGGAGTCCATGTATGGATTAATGATTTAAACTCCATGTACAATAATATAAGAAGAATACTTAAAAGTAATGGTGCGTATATCATGTTTGATATTCACCCATTTAGTCGCCCTTTTGCTTTAGAAAAAGAGAAAATAACTGTAGTAAAGCCATATGACTCAGTTGGACCTTTTCTTATAGATGAGGTTCCAAGACTTCATTGGCGTATGCAGGATATAGCGAATGCTATTATTTCATCAGGTCTATGTGTTAAGCGTATCGAAGAAATGTATGCAGAGGATGGCTCATTTTGGAAAGATGAGTCAAAAGATGAAGGGAAATTGCTCTTAAAACAAGAACTAGATGACTTGTGTAACTGGAAATTAAATCCTATGGCAGCCCTTCCTCAATGGTTTTCGATACATGCAGTTAAGTAAACCGTTTCAGGTAACTCATTAACCTAACGGATAAGATAGTTAAAAAATTACAGCGGCAACCTAAGACTATAATAGGAAATTATCAAGACCTAAACTTAAGGAAAACAAATAAAACAAAGGGTTCCACATATTAGTCATGACTAATATGTGGAACCCTTTATTTTTAACTACATTCCCCGTTTGTAACAATCGAAGTAAGTTGCTTTTATTGCGAAACGGTTCCAATCCACTCTCTATTGACATTTAGTTACACTTAATTTAAAATATAAACACAAATGAAAGCAAGCACTTGCATTAAAATGAGGGAGATTCATGAGCGCTAATCCAACTACAGGCGAAAGAATATTGCTGGCAGCCATTAACCTCATGGCCGAAAAAGGTTATGACAGTACAACTACCAAAGAAATCGCATTAGCTGCTGGAGTGAACGAAGTTACCATATTTCGACATTTTGGAACGAAAGAAAAACTGCTTGAGGCCGCATTCAACCGGTTTCACTATGGCAATGAGATGACAAAACTTTTTAACGAGGGTCTTAAAGGAAATCTGCATGAGGATCTTCTTACACTCAGCCGAACGTACCATAACATCATGAATCGGAACAGAAAACTAATTTCAATCTCACTAAAAGGAAGTAGTACTCTTCCTGATTCCGTTCTTCAAGAGGCTTCCAACAACCCTAAGCAATTGAAAAATCTGCTCGCAGAATATCTAACTACCATGTCATCACAAGGCAAAGTTGTCACTTCAAATCCTGAAATCCAAGCATTATCGTTTATGTGGATGAATTTTGGAGCTTTTATCAGTAGACTAAATGCGAAAGAAGCGGTTTCGGAAGAGACGCTGAATGAATTTATTGAAGAAAGCGTACGTTTATTTACTAAGGCGCTAAGTCCCTAAGTCCCCAATAATAATAGTTATGTTTCTCTTGGAACAGCTCCTATCGGGGCTTTTCTTTAACAACATATGAAAGTATGTACTTGCATTCATAGAGAAAATGAAAGGTGAGATGTTGAATGATTAGTGAGTCTTTTCCCTACCAAAAGAAGCGTCAACGGGTGTTTGGTCTAGAGATGGCCTATGTGGAGATAGGAAGTGGTGATCCGATCGTCTTCCTACACGGCAACCCTACTTCCTCTTATCTCTGGAGGAACATTCTTCCTTATGCTCAAAATCTCGGTCGCTGCATTGTTCCTGATCTTATTGGCATGGGGGACTCTGAGAAACTTCCCAATAGTGGACCTGATTCTTACACCTTTGTCGAGAATCGTCGCTATCTCGATGCCCTTTTGGATCGGCTTAACGTTCGTGAGCGAGTTACCTTTGTTGTGCACGATTGGGGGTCGGCCCTGGGATTTGATTGGGCGTATCGCCATCCGGAGGCCGTGAAAGGAATCGCCTATATGGAAGGAATCATAAAACCTCGTAGCTGGAGCGAGATCCCTGAACCGGGACGTAAAATCTTCCAAGCATTGCGATCCCAGGAAGGTGAACAGATGGTATTAGAACAAAATTCGTTCATTGAGACTAACCTTCCAATCGGTATTCTGCGTAAGTTGACGAAGGAAGAGATGGCAGCATATCGTCTGCCATTCTCACAGCCCGGCGAAGGACGCCGCCCTACACTAACCTGGCCGCGGCAACTTCCATTTGATGGCGATCCGGAGGATGTGACTAACATTGTCACCACTTACGGCGAGTGGATGGCGCAGAACTCGATTGCAAAACTATTCGTCAACTGTGATCCAGGCACAATGCCGGCAACTCATGTAGATTTCTGTCGTACCTGGCCAGTGCAAACCGAGATCACCGTTCGTGGACGTCATTATCCCCAGGAAGATTCGCCTGATGAGATTGGCATAGCCCTTGCTGCCTGGTTGAAGGAACTGACATTATAACGGCTGCCTTCATTTCTTCTCGTAATTCTTTGTTCTCGTTCTCCAGTGCTCATGTAACGTTTGAAGTTATCCTCTAGGATAACTTCTTGTACTGGCGTCGATTTTCACCTTCCCCTTTATTGACGGACTAATAAACTGCTGTTACATTGGAATTACCATAATATATAAACTTATGGATAGTACTTGTGTATTAGATGTTAGAGTGACAGGAATAAGTTACGATAACAATAATCAGATAATTAGATCTACTCTATTGGGGGCTATAGAATATAAAAGATGAAAATCTATCATCGATGGCTGTTGTCTTATTTGCCTGCGTTCTTGGCTATTGTCTCTATTCTGATCTTTCTTTTTTTCACTGCGATGGGTAATTACTCGAAGCAGCAGGCTGTCAAAGCCAATGAGGTTTTTGCCCAGAATGCATTGCAGACCGTAGATTCGCTGCTGCAGTTCTCGGAGCAGATGATTATTAAAGAAATATTGACGAATGAAAAGATAAGGCTTTTTTTTGATGGCGGTCAATGGAGCGATCCCTATGAGAACTATGAAGTATCACAGAGGGTACGCGATTTATCGTCGTATCTGTTATCTATTGATTCCATCTATTTATATCGGGCATCCGATCAGGTTGTATTAACTCCGAATACGATGATCCAACTCGATCAATTTGCCGATCATTCATTTGTCGAATATGCGAACGAGGCTGACTCTACTCACTCCTGGTCTGAGATTCGTACATTCAGAGAATTTCAGGGAGATGGAAGCCCGCAGAAGAAAGTCGTGTCGCTTTGGAAGAATATCCCGCTTGGCACGGGTGTCCAGGGCCTTATTGTTGCCAATGTGCGGATCAGTAAGCTGGAAGAAGCGATCAGGGATCTTCTTGATTCGGATTTGAATTTTCTTGCTCTCTCGGATGCTAAGGGGATGCCGATCTTAGGGGGGATTGACAGCGCTAACAAGGTTCTATCGAAGGTAACTTCTGCCTACACGGGATGGACGATTCAATCCGGGTTTAAACAATCGAATACATTCGGTTACTTCGCCTCTATATCGAAAGCTTGGTACGCAGCGGTCCTGCTGTCAGTGCTTGCAGGGATTGTATGGCTGTTCCTTGCTGCGCGCAAGCATTATCGCCCGATACAATTGATCGAATCCAGTATCCGGTTATACACTGAACGGAAATTGAATGAGACCTCATCTGGAGAGCGTCAGGATGAATTTCACTTTATCCGTACGGCGATTGATGGTCTCGTGGAGTATTCCCGCGATTATGAGAAAAAGGTTGAAGAAAGTGTGGTCTTCCGCAGGAAGCTGCTATTTAAACGGATCATGGAGGATGCAGAACCTCCTCTTGCAGAAGAGTGGGATCAGGAGATGGAACGATTCGAGTTATCGGATCGAATCATCCGTATCGCAGTAATCGTATTTGAGATTGACCGGTATGATGCCGTGTTTGATGCTTACTCATCTCGAGATCAAAATCTGCTTAAGTTCGTCGTTTCTGCAGCGGTTGGGGAAACGGGTCAGCAGAAGAACATGCGGGTTTGGTGTGAGTGGATGAGTCAGAAGCAACTGGGTGTAATGATTATGGCTGAAGATGAACACATGGGGGAAATAGGCAGGCTGCAGCCTTTCTGCAAAAGTATAAGACAGTGGATTGAGCAGAACTTGCCATTTACGGTTTCATGCGGGATTGGATCCATGATAGACAACCACCAACATATATCCAGATCTTATTTAGAAGCTCTTGAAGCGCTGCAATATACATCCATATACGGCAGCAACGCGACGATTTCATACGAGGAGATAACTACGCCGCCGCAGGGACATGCCCTGCAATATGGAGAACAGATTCGGTTGACGGCACAAGCATTTCGGACGGGAGACCCTAGATGGGAAGAGCAGCTGCATGACTTGTTCGCGGTATTTGTATCAGCCGTTCTTAAACGCGAAGATGCAATCGATTGTATCAACTATTTTATCTTTGCATTGGATAAGGAGTGTAAGTCACTTCCACTAGAGCTGTGGATGATTTGGGAACAGGAGGCTCTTCCAGAGATAAGAGACAACGTCAGAGGGTTTATCAAGATCGCAGAGGTTGAGAAGCCCATCACTCAAATCCTGACGAAATTATTGGAACGATTCCAGCTGCAGAAGCAGAAACGGGAAAGTCATAAGCTGATCCTTCAGATCAAAGAGTATATTGAAACGCATTATTATAATCCGGACTTGTCGCTTATTCACGTAAGTGAAACCTTCCAGCTTCATATGAAGAGTGTGAGCAGATTGTTTAAAGAAGAGTTTGGAGAAAATTTCGTCGATTATGTTGCGAAGGTACGGTTGGAGCAGGCAAAGCGACTATTAAATGAAGAGAATTCAGATTCCGTCCAAGAAATTGCTCGTAAGGTTGGTTATACCCATGCTATAACCTTTATCCGTGTCTTCAAGAAGTGGGTCGGCACAACACCGGGAGATTATCGTAAATCTAATCGTAATTCCACATGATTGTCAACGGAAGGCAGAAATTTATCTATAGAGAATTTGATCTATCGTGAGTGCTGAATGAAGTGCTCACGATAAGAGGCATAGGCGGGCCCGCTTTGATTCAAAGCGGTTTTTTTGTGTTTTCAATAGAATTTGGTCTATACGCGAGAATCATATCTATTGAGCATAGACCGCACAATCCCTATAGTTTGTCATGTGAGCGGCAGCCATCGCATCGCAGAGAGGAGAACTGTATAAGTGGGATTAAGATTACGCAGGAACATTCCAATATTCATCATGTTTATACCCGTCATTATATTTTACTTGATTTTCAAGTATTTGCCGATGCTCGGTGTTGTGATTGCCTTTAAGGACTACAACTTTATCCAGGGGATTATGAATAGCCCTTGGGTAGGATGGAAGCATTTCCGAATATTGTTCGACAATCCGCAATCACTCGAAATTATCCGTAATACGTTTGTGCTAGGGTTGTTAACTGTGTTCATCGGGTTTCCCTTCCCCATTATTCTAGCCATCTTGTTAAATGAGGTTAGGAGGATGTGGTTCAAGAGGATCGTCCAAACACTCGTGTATTTACCCCATTTCTTCTCCTGGGTCATTGTGGGTGGTGTCGTGCTGACGCTCTTCTCGCAAGAATCAGGAATTGTTAATCATCTGCTGCAGAGGGTGACGGGAGAGGCTTATCCGTTTCTGTATAAATCGGGTTCATGGATTGTCATTTTCCTTGGATCTGGCATATGGAAAGAAACGGGCTTCGCGGCGATTATATATTTGGCAGCGCTTAGTTCCATCGATACCAGTCTATATGAGGCTGCTGGAATAGATGGCGCCAACAAGTGGAAACAGATTATTCATGTCACGATACCGGGCATTGCCTCGACCATTGTTATCATGTTTATATTATCCATTGGAAGTGTGCTGGAGGTAGGCTTTGACAAAGTCTTTGTCTTACAAAATCCGGTAGTTTCGAACATATCTGAAGTAATAAGCACTTACATTTACCGGATCGGCATCGAAGGGGCGCAATTCAGCTTCACCGCTGCGCTCGGCTTGTTCGAATCGGTAGTAGGCCTTGTATTAGTGCTGCTTGCTAATAGAACTGCAAGAAAATTCGGACAAGGTCTTTGGTAGTGTCCTTACTCGAGGAAGGTGGAGAAAATGAGCGCTTCATTGGGAGATAAACTGTTTTACCAAATCAATGGCTTGATCCTTGGATTGATTGCATTGAGCTGCTTGTTGCCAATTATTCATGTGGCCGCTCTCAGCTTAAGCGACCCCCATTATATCGTGTCTGGAAGTGTCTCGTTCTGGCCGCGCGGCTGGAGCTTGGATTCCTACAATCTGCTGATTAACGGGACAAGAATTATTCAATCGTTCGTGAACAGTTTGGTCATAACGGTTGTTGGAGTTGCACTTAGCTTAGCCTTTACTATTCTCGCTGCTTATCCATTATCGCGTTCTTATATGTACGGAAGACGATTCTTCACATTGGCGATCGTATTTACGATGCTGTTCAGTGGTGGCATGATTCCAACTTATCTCGTAGTCAAGTCCTTAGGGTTGATGAATACCTATGGAGCCATCTGGCTGCCGGCATTGGTCAGTACCTATTACATGCTGATCATGCGCAGCTTCTTTGCGAACATTCCTGGAGAGCTGGAGGAGGCTGCTCGTATCGATGGCTGTGGGGAATTTCGTTATATGATGCGGATCGTCCTTCCGTTGTCGCTTCCAGTAATTGCAACCGTTTCGCTCTTTTACGCAGTTGGATATTGGAATTCGTTCATAAGTGTGCTTCTGTACATACAGGATATTGACAAATATAATCTGGCAGTGCTTGTTCAACGGATGATCAAGAGCCAATCTCTTCTTCAGGAAATTAACAATTTACCTGTGCAGGAGCAGACGGCAGTAACGCCCGAGGGGATAAAATCCGCCGGCATTATAGTGATGGTCATCCCCATGCTGATTATATATCCTTTTTTACAAAAATATTTTATCAAGGGAGTTATGATTGGGGCAATCAAAGGCTGACTAAGCAAAGAGGTGCACAAGCTTATTGTAATTTTGGGAAGGGAGGTGGTGCGAGGTATATGAAGTGCAGCAGGAAGGCTGATATACTTTGAGAAGAATACTATTCGGGAGGGTTTCGGGAAAATGATCGTATCAAACAAACGCAAATATCTCAAAAGCTTCATGTTAGGAATGGCTATGTTGTTGTCCATAGGACTACTATTGGTTGCATGCAGCAAGACGAATGATCCCGCAGACTCAGCGGGTACGCAACCGGCTTCTTCAGTGCAACCGGGCAGCTCAGAGCAGCTCGCACCAACAGAGGTGAAACGCGGTGCCATAACGGCATCGATCTATGACAGAGGGAACATTCCTGCTGAAGAAGGAACGACTGTCAAGAACCGATGGACAGAATGGCTTAATAAGAACGGACCGACAGATGTCAAATTCATTTCGGTGCCTCGCAACGAATCGGAGAAACAGTTGAACGTCCTGTTAGCTTCCGGCGGGGCTCCCGATCTCATGTTTGAATATAGTGCCGGATTCAAGAATCAGTTATATTCGCAAAAACAATTAATGCCGCTTGATGAGATAATCGACAAGTACAGCACGGAGTACAAGAAGCTGCTGGAGCAATACCCGGCATTAAAGAAGCTTGGAATGAAAGACGATGGCAAATTGTATGGACTTGGCTACGTCACTAATCTGGACACCAATGTGGTGCTCTATGTGCGCGGTGATTGGTTGAAAAAGCTGAATCTGGAGGTTCCTAAGACGACAGAGGAAATGTATAACGTCATCAAAGCCTTTACTGAGCAAGATCCGGATGACAACGGGAAAAAGGATACCTTCGGTATGCAGTTAAGCAGCGTAGGGGGACAAATCATCGGTTCCATGTTCGGTTATTCCGAATTTGGCTTAAATGAGGGTAACTATATCCATCAATGGGATAGGGCTGCTGCCAGCAATGCATTCAAGAAAAGACTGTACGACGATGGACTTGTCGATAAAGATTTCTTGACAGACAATAATGGTGAAAAAGCACAACAGGATTTTGTAAATGGCAAGCTCGGTTTTTTTGGTGCCAATGGTGGAGCTAATGCATTAGGCTACAAAGTTTTTGAGTCGTTCAAGAAGAACAATCCAGACGGTGAAATTATTGCTATTCCATTGCCCAAAAGTCAATTTGGACAATTTAGTCCGGCCATTAATCCGCCCCTCTTCATAACGACCGTTGTGAATGCAACTGCGAAAGATCCGGAAGCCATTATTAAATACGTTGACTTTCTTACTAAGGAGTCGACAGGCAAAACGTTGAAGTACGGGATTGAGGGTACTCACTTTAATGTTGGTGCCAATGGATGTCCTGCACCCATTCAACCGATATCGACTAAAGAGGTTTCCTGGACAGCAGATTATCGGATGCTATCCTCCCCGATGTCAGAGGGCGAATGTGCCAAGTATATCTCCCAGCTTGATATGTCGAAACCGATTGATAAAGAATTCGCCGAGATTGCTAAAGCAGCAGATGAGGCCTATTTAAGCCTGGAACGTCCGATTTTCTATGATATCGATCAAAACTCCTTGCCTCCTTTACCTCAGGATTTGCTCCTGAACAATTCAAACGGGTCAAAAGCCATACTTGATATTTGGTCGAAGGCCGTCGTAGGAGGCGCTTCTTATCCTATAGATAAAGCACTCTCAGATGTTAAGTCAGCATGGGAAAAGGCCGGAGGATTGAAGGTGGATGAATTCTACCAGAAGTGGTACGCGGATAACAAGGATACAGTTGTTCATACCAGAGACTGGTATACTCCGGGAAAATAAGTTTGGTTGCCGACACGAGCATATCGCGACACTCGTCGCTGATATGCTTGCATGGGCATGCTTAGAAATTATGTTCACAAAGAAGGAAATTGAAAGATGAAGGGAACAAATACATGACACGGAATAGCAACAAAGTAGGATTCGCAGTAGTTGGATGCGGAGCGATATCTGCCAGCCATTTCACAGCTATTGAGAGGGCGGAAGAAGCTGAGCTCATAGCCGTTTGCGATGCTAATGCTGAATTAGCCAGAAAGCATGCCGACAAATATGGCGTAGATTCCTACAGTGATTTCAAGGAATTACTTACTAGAGACGATATTGATGTCGTCTGTATATGTACCCCAAGCGGATTCCATCCGGAACAGACGATACTGGCTGCCGAAGCAGGTAAACATGTCGTATGCGAGAAACCGTTAGCGATCCGTCTCTCGGATGTCGATGCTATGATTCAAGCTTGTGCTAAACATGGGGTCAAGCTTGCCACCATGTTTCCGCGACGGATGTCTCCAGCCGCCAGGTATGTCAAGCAATTAATCGAGGAAGGACGCCTTGGACGTCTAAGCCTTTGCTCGGGTTATGTGAAATTTTACCGCGATCAGAAGTATTACGACAGTGCAGGTTGGAGAGGGACTTGGGCGATGGACGGCGGGGGAGCGATGATGAATCAAGGCATTCATACGGTTGACCTGCTGCAATGGCTTGCCGGGCCTGTTGAATCGCTGCAAGGCTATGCTCGAAATGTGCTGCGCCAGATTGAAGTGGAGGATACAGCTGTTACGGCTCTGCAATTCAAGAGCGGAGCGCTTGGTTCGATTGAAGCGACGACAACGGCGTACAAGCAGCCGGATCATCGTATCGTCATTCATGGTGAGTATGGGACGGTTATATTGACGGGGGATGAAATTACAACCTTGGATGTCATTGGACCTTCATTTGAAATACCGGCATTGTCACCCTTTAATATTATTCCCGACGGTCATTGTATGCAGATTCGCGATATGGCATTGGCCGTCCGAGATCAGTTTCGTCCTATCGTGACCGGGGAAGATGGAAGGCATTCCTTGGCCATTATTCTTGGAACGTATGAAGCACAGCGCAACGGCAAGAAAGTTACTATGTAAGCCAATTATAATCATATTATCCTTCTGGAGGGAATTAATAATGAATATTAAATGGTTGCCGTTATCAAGAATATATAAGCTGACTTTAGTGATTTTGGTATCCCTAATAGGGATCAGTCCAAATATGATGTTACAAGCTTATGCCCACATCGTACCCGGTGACATCGTACAGGAGTATGTATTGAACAAGACGTATAACGGGACGAGTGATTCCACGGACAAGTCAGGCGATCTAAGCTCTGTTTCGGTTTTATCGCAAGGATCAGTGCTGGTACGCTTTAATTCCGGGGATTTAAGCTCGACGAGCAAGACGTTGATTAGCGCAACCGATACATCGGCAGACTCAAGTCATATTCGGTTATCCTTGGAAACCGGCACATTACAGTTCGAGGTTGTTCAGAACGGGAATGAGTTGACGTCTATTGACGCAGCGGGATCCTATAATGACGGTTTCTGGCATGTTGCCGTCATTACGGTAGATAGTTCCGGAACAAACCTGTACGTGGATGGGCTGCTTAATAATTCTGTCGCCTCTACTGCTTTCTTTGCAGACGTTACTTCCCTAAATGGAATGTGGATTGGGAAAAATGTAGATCATTCGGGGTCACAACAGTATTACTCCGGAGAGATTGAGAGGATTGCGCTTTATAACCGGGCGTTGTCGGAAGAAGAAGTTCAGGATGTCTCGGTTATTTCTTTACTGACGAATATTGCGGATCAGTCTACGCAAACGCAAAATGAAATCCAATTAGAAGAATTGAGCGCAGCAGTCGGCTATTTGAATGGGGATATAAATCCTGAGAGCGGAGCGATCGGCAACTGGGGATTCAGTTCACCAGTCGCATTGGATTACCAGAATAGGAGTGTGGGTATCGATCTGCAAAGCTCTATGAGCATAAGCAAGGTTACCCTGCGGGATACAGACAACAGCGGGAGGGGCTCGGCAACGACTTATGCGTTGTATGAAAGCGATGATAATATGACTTACACGCCTATATCCGATTTTCTGTTCAGCACCAGCACCGAAGACGGCAAACTTGTCCACCACTTAAGCTTCAATGGTGTAACTGCCCGATATATAAAGATTCATACCTTATACAGTGACGCCGCTTATACCTTCGTTCTTCACCCCTTTCAACGAAGCGTTACAGCACTTGGGAAAATCTACAGCAGATTTACAAATCTCAGCACGACAGTAGGCTATTTAAACAATGATACGAGCCCGGCAAGCGGGGCTATCGGCAACTGGGGCTTCAGTTCACCAGTGGCGTTCGATTACCAGAATAGAAGCGTGGGCATTGACCTGCAGAGCTCAAGACTAATAAACGAAGTTTCCCTGCAGGACACCGACAATAGCGGGAGGGGCTCGGCTGCGACTTATGCATTATATAAAAGCAATGATAATGTCACTTACACGCCAATATCGGACTTCCTGTTCAGTACCAGTATACAAAACGGTAAACTTGTCCATCATTTTAGCTTCAACAATGTAACTGCCCGATATATAAAGATCCATACCTTATACAACGATGCCGCCTATACCTTCCTTCTCCACCCGCTTGCGCAAAGTGTCAAGGCGCTAAGAAGCAATGACAAGGGCTGGCTGGGTTTGAAGACAAAAGCTGGTTATTTGGATGAGGATACAAGCCCAACTTCTGGGGCCATAGGTAATTGGGGTTTCAATTCATCTCTTGCATTTGATTATAAGCATAGAAGCGTCGGCATTGATTTTCAAGGTTCCAGAAGGGTGAGCGAGGTTGATCTATGGGATTATGATAATAGTGCAAGAGGCTCGGGAACAAATTATGAATTGTATTGGAGTAATGACAATATAACGTATACATTAATCCCGGATGTCACATTCAGTTCCAACACAGAAAATGGAAAGCTTGTTCACCATTTTAGTTTCGATGGAGTGACTGCACGATATATAAAGATTCACACCTTATACAGCGATCTCAGGTATTCCATGCTTCTTAATCCCCTTCAACAAAGTGTGAAAGCCTATGAGAAGGCTTATAGCAGTTGGACAGATGTGGGGAATTTGTGGGACGGCAACACAGCTTCCGGAGCGGCAGACCTTGATAATCAGGAGGGCTATGTTGAGTATGATTTCGGTTCGGTTAGGACAATTACGCAGGCCCGCTTCTTCGAAAGCAACAACGGAGACAGGCAGGCTACCGACTGGAAGGTTCAGAAGTGGGATGGGGCCGCATTTGTTGATATATTTCCTTACGTAAATTCGGATACAACTCGCGGGCAGCTGCAAACCTTTGATGTATCCACGAATAAAATTCGCCTTTATGTCCGAAATACGAATCCAGGAGGACATCCTGCAGCTACGGAGTTTCAAGTAATGGCGCCTATTCCGCAAAAGAATATAGCCGATGGAGCAACGAAATATGCGGACAGCGGCTGGACGAATATCAATACAATATGGGAAGGGAATTCGGTAACAAGCGAGACATACTCTCCGCATTCTGAAGGTTATGTTGAATATGATTTCGGATTTGAACGAGCACTGACTGAAGCTCGGTTTCTTGAAGACAATACCGGAGATGGTCAAGCAACCGAGTGGAAGGTGCAGCAATGGGACGGTACGGCATTTGTTGATGTGTTTCCCTATATAAATTCGGAAACGGCTCAATGGCAGATACAATCACTTCATGTATCCACTTCGAAAATTCGGCTGTTCGTCCGAAACACCAATGCATCAGGATATGCGGCTGCTTCAGGGTTTAAAATCATGACAGCAGATACTTCGATAGACAATAAGTTGGTCTGGTCAGCAGCGAGCAAGGAGAAATGGGTCACGAATGGAATCGTTGCAATTCCGAATGGTACATCGGTACCTGATCTCATGCTTGTATCTGATTTAATGGATAAGAGCGACAGCGTATTTGCATTGGCGTATTCTGTCAGCGACGATCTGGGAGATACCTGGTCAGAGAGAACCATGCTCCCGTACCAGAGGCGTATGATGCCGAATGGATTTCCCGGAATACTAGTCAACCCGATACCGGTATATCATGAGGCGAGCGGCAAGGTCATTATACTCGGTGTCATTGCAACCTATGATGGCGACACACAGATGGGTCAGTATCCAGGGTATGCCTACTACGATCCGGCAACGGATACGTTCAGCAGCGACTTTTATATCATGGACTATCCGGCTACCTTTGCCGTATCGGGAGGGGCCATCCCTTATATCGCCGACAATGGAGATATTTACTGGCCGATCAGAGCGGCCCAGGATGCGCCTAACGAAACGTATAACAGTATCCGAATCGCCAAGCTTTCGTTTGACGGGACAACGCTAACGTATGTGAGTCAGAGTGAGGAGATTTACGGAACCGGACTATTAGACGGCAACGGTGGACGAGGTGGCGGAGAGGCCCACTTAACGAAGTTCGGCAATACTTATTATCTGGCAATCAGAGATAATCCGGGTTACCCGAATAAGACGGCTATTAGTACCGATTTATCTAATTGGAGCACGCCTGTGGATTTGGCATGGGACGATGGCACGCCGGTGACAGGTGCGAGCAACACCCAAATCAGATGGATCACACACAGCAATGATTTATACCTGACCTATACTAGGCATAGCACCGATCCTGACAACACAGCGGTATATCGGAATCGCGCGCCGATCTGGATAGCGAAGGTTGACCCTGCCACTCAGAGAATTATTAGAAGTACAGAGCGTATTATAATTAATATGAACGGCGAAGGTCAACCTATGGGCTCAGGTTTTTCTGTAACCAATGCAACTGAGGAAACTTCATTTTTGGCTACCGCTGAGCTTTACTCCGGGAGAACGATGGTTGCAAGATTGAATTGGGACACACCCAATACTCTGGCAACTGTAAGTGCTGCTACCTATGTGTTGGATGAACCCTGGAATAGCTTAACAGGCTGGACCCAATCGTCTAACCCAGTCATTACTCCATCAGGTCAAGTCAACATTTACTCTACAGATGGTCTCTCGCAATACGTGTACAGGACCGACAAAAGTATTCCTGGCGTATACACGCTGAAATGGAATGTGAAAGTAAATCGCTATACACCGACCTATGGTACCAGCGTTCTGAGAGTATATGACGGTGCCTATTTGCTTCAACTGGGCATTGAGAGAAACGGGATTGACGGCTTGGACAATACGAATGCATGGGGTAACCAAAAAGTCATCATAAACGACTATAAATGGCATGAAATTCAGGTCTATGTCGTGAATGGGAAGGCTGAGGTTTTCCTCGACGGGACGTCACAGTTTACTTACATGCTGCCCGCTAATACGGACGCGGATAGAATCACACTTTATTCAATTAATGGTGATTTCAACACGGACGATTTGAAGATTTGGTAAGCAAGTACGTTTCTATCGGGCTGGAAAATAACCGTATGAAAACTTGTCCATCATTTTATCTTTAAACATGCTGATTTCCGTAATAAGTGGGCAGGGCGCCTATGACCCCCTGCCTACTTTTTTTGGGTTTTTTGTTGGATTGACCTTCCTGTTCTATTAGCATACACTTGGTAGGTCTTGGGAACTTCAGATTATTTTCATATAATGGTCTTATAATGAGATATCTTGTACACGGAAGGGAGCGAGCGCATGGGAACGATCAAAACAGGGTTTTGGAAAATCAATTTTATCCTTACACCGATTGAGTTCAAAGAACTTCTAAATAGTTGTGTTCAGAAGGGGATGGCCTTCCATCTGCGAACCTATGGACATCCTGAACATACCGTTGTGCAAGTGATCGATACATACATGAATGCCTATCAGTTCTTAACCTCCTCTGAAAAGCCTCCCCAAACAAGCCTTGCGCTTCCGTACAGTATGAGCTTCCCCAAACCTTTCATCGGATTCAGTCTCAATACCGATCGACTGCGATTTCCCTATGATAGACAGTGGGCGGACGCGGAAATTCCATTTGTGCAACTGACCTATCAAAAAGGATTTTCCATTGATCTGGAAGATGAGAAGGGGAAGTATTTTATTTATGAGGATATTCGTGAGCACCAGCCCACCATCTATCCGATTTTTGAGAATCTGGCGTCTGAAATAAAAAGAATAACAAAGCCTTTGCGCTTTGAAGCGCGAGGCATAGACGGCTATGAGCAGCTAAAACCACCTATTCGCATTAGTGAACAAGCAGCACATGAAGTCAAAGAGGGTTGGCTTTTTAAGGCCTATCAGCTTCAGATGAAAAGTTATAATTAGCGTAAACTCGATTTCACTTGAGGGAGAAATACAAGGAGTGTGCCAACATGAGAGAAAGATGGAGAATGCAAGCTATTATAGACTTACTTAGCAAATATCATGCCGAGGAAGATGAGCAAGTAGCGGCGCTGCTGCATCAGCATGCAGAAGTGGCGATGAAGCTGGAGTTGGTCGGTGAAGAAGATTACAGCCAAACAGGCAACAGCCGGGTAGCGGGTCGTCCGGATCTCCCACCGTCTATCGCTTGGCCTTGTACGGAGGATGGAGAATGGTATACGTTCCTGGCCCAAATCAATCTGGGAGAGTTGCCCTTTACGCCTGCAGATGATTTGCCTGCCACAGGCTTGCTGTATTTCTTTCTAGGAGCAGACGAGCCGGCCTACAATGTGGATCATCGCGTCATTTACTATGGGGGTGACTTGCAGCAGTTGACATTGGCCGAACCTCCGCAAGATATGGAAGAGGTGTATGGGGAGGAGCGGGAGTTTGCCCCACATCGGGTTACGATTGCTCCGCATCTGTCCCTTGCAGATTTGGAGGAAGAGACAGAAGAGTTAATGGATAAATATGAGGAGCTGTATTTGGAGGTATGCGATCAGAGCGATGCGCTTTGGGGAGGTTTGCAGTCCTGGTCTGGCGATACATCTCTGGATGCCTATCTGTGCAGGAATGGGATGGAGGCTGTGCTCTATGACACCCATAGAACCGAAGATGAGCTGCGCGAGAAGGCAAGAGAAGCGTTGGTTGACGGGCGGAATCAATATGCCGAACGTATTGAGAACGAGCTCATTCCACTCTTGCAAGCGTTCAAAGAGAGAGAAGCGGAGCATCGTGAAGCGGCTCGGAACTGGCGACTGTTGTTCTCACTTTCCTCGCTTGATGCTGCGGGTATGTGCTGGTGGGATGCCGGCTTTCTTGAATTTCTAATCGATCGTAACGATTTGCGCCAGAGACGGTTTGACAATACCTATGTGAATTTGGCAACTAGCTGATTAAAGCAAAAAGAATAAAATAACCGGACACAGAAAGGTGGAACCGAAATGAAATTAGATGCCAATTTTAACTATTTGCAAGACATGTATAATGACAAATACTATCCAACTTTTTTAGTGGATAAGGTGAAAGCGCAGATCCTGGAAGTGGTACGGTTTCTAGAAAGCGGGTCGCATTCGAATGAAGCGATACAGGACGAGCTGGATAAGATGACGATCGCCATCAACGATCTGCAGGAAGAATTCGATGAGCATGACAGCGAAATCGAAACTGTGGCACGGGATTCCATCGGGACGACCGTAGAAGCGATCCTGCAGGCGTTTAAGGTGGATATCGATAGTGAGACGGCGATCAGGGAGAGAGACTGGTAATTTTCTAAATAGAATGGAGATATAGGAGTGAAAGATATAGACCTGGATTTTAAGCAATTATGGAATGAAAGGAAAGAAGATTTTAGAAGACCGATTTTTACAGAAGAAGAGAAGCTGCACTATGAGAAGAATCTTCAGTATAAATTACCGCAATCCTATATATCGCTGTTACAGAGCACTCAAAATGGAGGTCTCTTGAAAAGGAACTGTTTTCCTATTTATGATGCGAATCAACATGTTAAACAACTTTTCACTTGCTCCTATATCAGTTCCATTTGTGAATTAAAGAGTGAAAAAGAACGAAAAGATTATCCCGGACTTGCCAATTTGCCGGATATCGGCATCTATTTTGGTGAAAATCTTGATGCAGTACGTACAGAACGTTTTGTATTTGATTACTCACAATGTACTGCAAAAGATGAGCCAAAGGTCACTTTTGTAAAACACATATATCAAGTCGGGTATGAAAAAACAGTGTTAGCTACTAGTTTCAAGGAGTTCCTGGATATGTTAATCCGAACACCAACATCTAAGCCTTTTGATTATGATGAAATTAAAAAACAGATAAAATCCGCTGCTCGAACAACCTTTTCTAGTATGATTAATCTCTATGAACAAGAAGAAATAATTGCTTTTGGGCTGTATTTGGATGCTAACGCAACTATGGTATGCCCTGCAATGAACACAAAGGATTTTTTGAAACAGGTTGTTGAGAAAGATCCCAAGGAACAGGAATTTTACAAGTATGAAACAACAGAATGGAAATATGAAGGTGAACATACAGAGCATTTTAATGTTGTGTGCGAGACGATGGCGAAGCATGTAACCCTGCTTACCAGCAATAGTAAAGTTAGTCAGTTTAGAAACAAGATGGTTGAGATATGCATTCAAGTGTTGGAAGAGTTAAAAGCTGATCTTTTCTTTACACAAATATGCGAGCGAGATGTTCTCCTTATGATAAATATTTCAAATGGAGAGTTGTCCGGACAAAAAAAGAAGCAGATTATTGGACGATTAAATGGTTGAGCAAGGTCAGTACTTTCGGAAAACCTGGTTGTCGGTCTTAGTTTTTATTAATCACATGAGGTGATAACGCAAGATGACACAGCACACCCTGATCAATACGGTATCGGAAGAAATACTTGGTGCAGTGGATGAATGGTTTCAACAGATCGAACGGAAAAAGGAAAAGGACGTAAACGAGATTGCTGGGAGAACTTCGCTGCAAATCGGCATTCATGACCTTTTACATATCGAGTACAGGGATGGGAAAATCAAATTATATTCTTGGATTAACGGTTCACCAGACTGTCAGCATAAGGGTACTCGTCTGGAAAACCCGCTAGCCCATCAGGAAATAGAGAATGCGTTGATACCGTTGCTGGAAAAGGGAATCAGACAAAAGCTGCAAACCTATGAGGACAGCGCCTTGGTGAATTACCGATTTCATGCAAGTATCAAAGTCGGCGGCTCCGAAACACTTCCCATACTGAACGATGTGAACCAGCGTAAGCGCGAGCTGCTGTTGCAGCGCATTCAAGCCTATATCAAGGACAAACTGGAGGGCCAGTCTTATCCGACCGATCCGCTGGAGAGCTTCTTTCTCTCTCGGCATCTGGTCGATCCGCAGCTGTTTCCGGATATGGATACTGCCTTTATTATGCACGTATATGAGCTGGTGATGGAACGGAACAAAGGGAATAAAACAAAGATGGACGATCATCGTTCCCGATTCATTCGTGCGTTTAGCCAGTGGGCTGAAAGTGTGTTTTTGCCAACTTACTTTCATAATGTCAAGCCCGGATGGGGGCGAGCTGAATATACGATAAAAGAGGGTATCGACTTAACCGCTATGGGACCGCAGCAAATGGAACTGGTTCTGCAAACGGCCATTATGATTATTAAATACGAACCCAACTACAGTCGACAAAATGGACTCGATCTGCTGGAAAGGCTGAAGGAACTAGGCAGTACGCAGGCGGTCAAGGTGATCAAGGAGGGCAGCGGAACGCTTCCTGCAGAAGATATCCATTATAAGGATGAACAGATCGAATGTCAGGCTCATGACGTTTTCTCGATTATCACGATTCGAATAAAGGAAGAATGCGCGGATAGTTATGCGAAGGGTCTAGATTTTATTTGTCGCCTGCTGGAGAAAGGTTTCTTCCGAAGCTATCAGATCAGGCTGAAATCACAAGCCAAACACATAGTGTCTGTTCCCGGTCTGGCGAAATCGCCAACCCATCGTTTCTTTGCTAATGCCTTGCAGTATGAGGAGCTGCACCCGAAGCTTGAGACTTACGCGCGGCTGGCGATGATGGAGCATGAATGGTATGAAGACACAGAGGGCGAGAAAAACTGCATGCCCGGCACGTATGCCGTATTTGGTCTGGGACTGGCGAATCGACGTTATTTTCCGCTCGTGGAGGCCTATATGGAGCGCGTAGATGACGAGCACCAGTCCGTTCAGGCTGCTTTTGCCGGGGCATTCATTATGCAGTATGGGATTGACGAAACGACGCTGCCGACGATAGCGGCTTGTCTGCTTAGCTGCCAGGACGGCAAATTCACCAAATATCGCGATGATTTCGAAACCGCAGCGAATCTGCAAGCTCTCGCCGGGATTATGGCGTCATTGGCTCCTCATTATGCCAGCCATCTGGTGGAACTGATCTGGGGCAGCCTGGACAATCTACAAAAACGGCTGCAAAAAGAGAAGGGCGAGTGCGCGGACGGTTTCGCGGCTGTCAGGGCAGCAGCGAACCGGAAGGGATAAGTATTAGGGAAAACAGGAGGAGACACATATGGGAATGCTCGGGCAATATGTGATGGTAAGCGAGGATACTTTGGAGCAAATAATGGAGATAGACGACGATCTGATGGATACGCTGGAGAAGCTGATTGAAGCAGGGAATCCGAGCTATGAGATAGACAAGCTATGGGACGGCTTGCATTTCTTGCTTACTGGCGTTTCGGCAAGTGAGCCAATTGAAGGCCACAAGCTTAGCGAATCTGTGGTATGTGTTCATGTGTTTGATGTTGGGGAGGATGACGGATTTTTTGCTTGCACCGAACAGGATGAGCTGGCCGGTATAATCCAGGCGATGAAGCAAGTGGACTTTGACGAGCTGGAGCCGGGCTTTGATTTAGCCGCCTTTCGCAGTAATAACATCTATCCACGCATTTGGGAGGAGAATCGCAAAGAAGCGCTTTGGCATGAGCTAAAGAGTGAGTTTTACGCTCTTCTGGCTTTTTACGAAAAGGCAATGACAGCAAAACAACATGTGATATTCAGCGTGGTATGAGTTGGCCGAGAGAAGCGGGTACGAATTTCATGGCAGATTCCGATAGACAGGAATCCATACAGACAGGGAGGAACTAAGAATGGGATCATGGGGCATTAAAGCACTGGAAAGTGATGAAGGTTTGGATGCCATCGATTTTTTGCGGGATCGTATTCCAGATCATTTAAGTTTGGAGCTTGCCGAGCTAATCACAGTCATGAAGGAAGAAGGTTTACTTGGGAGCTCTTTTGAAGAGATTGATTTTTATTATGACAACACAGCGATGGCACTTGCGGAACTGTATCTGATGTTTCAGGAAACGGGGAAGCTGGATTACGGTCATGAAGATGAGAAAAAATCCCTTCTAACTATTCGTTCCTTCGCAGCCGATGAAGAGTCCTTGCGCTTTATCTTGCATTATCTAACAGATATTCGGGATGAAGTGCCGGATCAGGATGGTGAAAGAGAAATCTTGGAGCTGTGGCGCGATTCTCCGAGCTGGGAAGCGTGGAGGGTACATCTCGAGCAGCTGATTATGAAAATAGAAAAACGCTTAATCACTTAAGAAGGCCGGGCCGTGTAAGCTGAGAAGTGGTGGGAAAATTTGGTTGGCGGAACAGAAATAGAAGCTCGCTTATTTATGCCTCAATCCCCATCACGCTCATCAGCCGCTGTACACGTTTAATTCATTACCAATTTGCCCCCACGTTTGATTATTTCTGCCTCTAATTCCTTATACGCGCTTGACTGAGTATCCACATTGCTGCCGGACAGTCTTAGTTTTTTCAAGTGCGGGAGATCCAGCAACAGAGCGGGATCTGAAAAGGAAGTTTTGCACAAGTCGAGCGTCTCCAGCCCGGTTAAGGAAGAAATAAATGCCCAAGATTTTGGTTTGAGCATGGTTACATCTAGATTTTTTAACGATAGCATATCGGTTAGAGCCTGTAGATCTTTTACTTTGGTTTCCCAAATCCAGAGCCATTCCAGACGGGGGAACTGTTCCCGAATGCCGTCAATGGATTTTAGTTTTGTTTTTTCGAGATACAGTGTTTTTAGATTTGGACAAATTCCCATCTCTTGAAGGCTTTCCACAGATGAGCCCCTAAGTCGTATTTCTTCAATGCTGTTGTGCTGATAGAAAGGACTTAAATCAGATACAGGAGAAAAGTTGGCATCGAAAATCTTTAATTTTTGTAACTGTGCTGCATAGGAAATATCTACGAGTCGTTTTGCAGCATTCAATTTGATTTCCTCAACATTTGGAAATATTTTAAAGGAATCCAAGGTTTGCAATTTGCAGCTGTTGGAGCCTAAAGAGATGCTTTTTACGCCGGAAACGGGTTCAATACTTGGCAACTCTTCGATATCATCAAAGCCCATACTGATGGTTTCTAGGCTATCGGGAAGAATAGTCTGACTGTTATAATTATATTTTGAAAAGCTTACCGACTTTAGTGATTTTAGTGAGGAGAGTAGTTGATCGGGCAGTGTGTGCTGAACCGTATAAAGCCCTAGGGACTTCAAATTTTTCAAGCGTGAAAGGGATTCTATATTCTTTTTAATATTTGTATGGCTGATGAAAGAGAGACGTTCCAAATGCTCGGCACTATCAAGACCTGCCAGATCGGAAATAGTCATCTTTGAGTCTGTGGTTCCGAACTCAAGCTGTTTCAGGTTGTGGAATTCTTTTAACGGCTCAAAGGTTGTAATTGCTTTAACATTGAGAAGCCTTAAGGTTTCCAGCTCATAAATGGAGCCGGGCTCGTGAAACCATGCATATTTTTTATGGCTGTCTACATAGGAGGTGGCTTCGTCGGCAATTGCATTTTTTGATTTAGTGTAATTCATTTTGGTGCCTCCAATCGTAAATTTTACAATATAATTCTCGCAGTTTGGACAACTCTATCAACGATACTCAGATGTAGACAATCCAAGACGATTGAAACAAGCATAGAAATGGCGTACTGTTTGTTCTGCACCAGAAGCGGATATAGCATTTCGAATATCTCAAGATCATACTAATTTTCATTGCTCTTGTAAAACCATTGTATGGTAGTGGAGTGTGTGAGTCAATTTGGGTGAGCAATCAGCAAGGAAGATGCGATAACGTACTTAAAACAAAAACTTCCGGAGATGATCGTAGCATCAAAATTTTTGTCTCGGATAATGTTCTTTGTATTTACAAACGCCCAAACTCAGAGTAGTATTGTACCTATAGTACTCATTTAGTATCTTTGGTACTCTATTGTTGAGGAGGTTGTCTCAGATGGAACAAAAAGATAAGACCCGAATGCGAATCCTGCAGCTTGCACAGCAAAAATTCGCCAGAGCCGGTTATTCCGGCGTATCCATCGCCGATTTTGCATCCGAGCTGAGAATGAGCAAGTCATCTTTTTACAAATATTATGCAAGTAAAGAAGCACTTCTGTTCGCAGTGATCGATAATTTCTATGAATCGTTGGAACGAGATATAGGCCAATGTTTGAATGACCCCGAGCTCGATATCAAGGGCAAGCTCCGGCAGTTTCTTATGCTGGTTAGAGAGCGGTTCTCCTCCATTCAAGTAGCTGTCGTTGAAGATATGCGGCGCTCGGTTCCTGAAGCCTACGAATATATAGAGGAACGGCGCAAAAAAATCATCACAGAGCAGTTGACCGGACTGTTCGAGGACGGCGCCAAGCAAGGCTACTTTCGCCGTGACATCGCTCCGAACATCGTTGTGCTCATGCTTCTGAATGCTATGCAGCAGCTTGAACATCCGGATTTCCTGATCGGCACACCTTACACGTTCCCGGATATATTCAATCAAATATTTTCATTGTTTATGGATGGATTTTTGTCTTTGGAGGGTAGGAAAGGGGACGAATGACGATGAAGGAGCAAATAAAAGGGAAAGCGATCATCATCGGGGCAGGCATTGGCGGTTTATGCGCGGCAATTGCTCTCAAGAAGGCCGGTTTCGAACCGGTCGTATACGAGAACAAGCCGGAAGTACGGTTTGCAGGGGCGGGGCTTGGCATCGGCGCGAATGCGATTCGGGGACTGCATCATCTCGGTATCGGCCGGGAAATTGAAGCAGCGGGGCAAACACTGGATGAGCTTAGGATCGTTTCTTCGGAAGGGAAAATAATCCAACGTTCAAACTCGGCAATGATCAAGCAAAAGTATGGAGCCGATAACTTCACCATTCTTCGCGCCGATCTGCTAACCGTGCTTATGAGGTCGTTGGAATCGGCAATCATCAGGACCAGCAAGAAGTGCATCCGATTCGAAGCAACCGAAAACCATGTGCAAGTTTGGTTTGCTGACGGCAGCTCGGATGAAGGCGATGTGCTGGTAGCCGCGGATGGCATTCACTCCGTGATACGCAAAGAGCTGCTTCCAGACGCAAAACCCTCCTATGCGGGTTATACGTGTTGGCGTGCGGTCATTGACGACCGCCCTGAGTTCAGATTCGACCGTAGAGTATTTACGGAGACGTGGGGGACGAAAGGCAGATTCGGCATCGTTCCTCTTGCGAACAACAAAATTTATTGGTTCGCTTGCAAGAATGCGCCTGCGAACGATTCGCACAGCGCGAATGCAGGGCCCTCGACCTTGCTGGCGAATTTCTTCCGTTACCATGATCCGATTCCACAAATGCTGGAGCACACGCCGGATGATAGACTCATATGGAACGATATTGTTTATCTGAAACCGATTCGCCGGTTTGCTTTCGGTCGGGTAGCATTACTCGGTGACGCAGCCCATGCCACAACCCCGAATATGGGACAGGGTGCGGGACAGGCGATCGAGGATGCGATTATCCTGGCCGGCAGCTTGAAACAGACTCCGGATGTTGCGGCAGCCTTGAAGCAATATGAGGAAGAACGCGTCACTAGGACTGGTAAAATCACCCGGATGTCGAACCGGATCGGACAGATGGCGCAGTTGGAGCAGCCTTGGCTGACAGCGTTGCGAAATAAGGCGCTCCCTTTGCTGCCGAAGAGCATGGCGGAGAAACAACTGGAGTTTCTATACCGGGTTAAGTTGGACCGCCTGTAGCCCCTTCAACCATAATTAAGGCTGCACAGAGAACAATTCTCTTGTGCAGCCAGTGTTGTAGAACGCGCGCTTTATCCATTATTATCTTATGTTATGTTAATTATAGTTGTTGACGAATAACCAATTATTGTATAATCTTAAAATGCAAAGGTGTTTCTAATTGAGCATAAATAAATATATTTGAAGAAGGGATGGTGCTCCCAGCTTTCTAATCTTTGTAATCTTTCTAATCCAAGATGCAGAGCGTTTAAGACGTTTTAATCCGAGTGAGGCATATGGTTGGTTATGTTATTATTGTCGTAGTGAGGGTCTGCTTTGTTTTGATTTGGCGAGTAATTGGAAGCGCTTTCCGGTAATTTCGGTGTCTAGTTGGAGAAGGACGAGGATGTATGAATTACGTATGAATTCTATAGTGCATGCATGGTTTAGGCTTCCTGCAATTTATCGATACGAAACATAAGGAAGGAAAGAGAATTGCTTATGAATGGAATTACAATTCGTAATGTCAAAACGATATTGACCGCACCGGAGGGGATAAACCTGGTCGTTGTGAAGGTGGAGACCTCCGAGCCAGGTTTATATGGACTGGGCTGTGCGACTTTTACACAACGGTATTTGGCAGTGGCAACAGCTATTGATGAATATTTGAAACCGTTTCTGATCGGTAAAGATCCCCAGCGTATCGAAGATATTTGGCAGACAGGGATGGTTAGCTCCTATTGGCGGAATGGCCCGGTGCTGAATAATGCGATTTCGGGTATCGATATGGCACTGTGGGATATTAAGGGGAAGCTGGCTGGACAGCCATTGTATCAGCTATTCGGAGGCAAATGCAGGGAAGGTGTAGCGATATATCGGCACGCGGATGGGACGGATCTTGGACAAATCGAAGAGAGCGTCAGCGCATTTATGGAGCAGGGTGTTCGTCATATCCGCTGTCAATGGGGGGGTTATGGAGGGAAGAACGATTTTGTGTCGCCGGATAATTCCTTGCCTGGCGCTTACTTTCATCCGGATGCTTATGCTAGAAGTGTGCCGCGGCTATTCGAACATATGCGGGAGAAGTTTGGCTTCGAAATTGAGCTCCTGCACGATGTACACGAGAGACTGTCACCGATCGAAGCAGTACGTCTCGCCAAGCAGCTAGAGCCATACCGGCTGTTCTTCCTGGAAGATCCGCTTGCACCTGAACAGCTGGACTATTTCCAGATGATTCGCGCTCAAAGCGCTACACCTATTGCAGTGGGTGAACTGTTCGTCCACCCTAGGGAATGGGTGCCGCTGATTTCTGGAGGGCTAATCGATTTCATTCGGGTACATATCAGTGCAATTGGCGGGATTACTCCAGCCCGCAAGCTTACTGCTTTAAGTGAAGCGTTCAGCGTACGTACCGCTTGGCATGGTCCGGGAGATGTCTCACCTGTCGGTCATGCCGCCAATTTGCACCTGGATTTGAATGCCCCTAATTTCGGTATTCAGGAATGGTACCATTTCAGTGATAAGCTTCAGGAGGTATTTCCAGGATGTCCAGTTGTGCGGAACGGTTATGCCTATATCCATGAAGCGCCAGGTCTTGGGATCGACATCGACGAAAAGTTGGCTGAGAAGTTCCCTTGTCGTAACGATCTGCCCGCATGGACGCTTGCCCGGCTGCCGGACGGCAGCCCGGGACGCCCTTAGCTATTTCCGCAGACGCTTGCGTCCTTTTCGCCGGAGAAATTGAAGCCATACCCGATGACGATCGGGGATGTCATTGTGCCTGTCAATCCTAAGATGGCGTCCAAGATTAACAACAGCCTACTAGATTTTCATATAAATATATATAGCCAGCAAAAGGCTTATGAGACCCAGCCATCTAGCGATTCTCTTTTTGCTATAAAACCATAAAACGCCGGAAGCAATAGACCCAACACAACATAATAGGGGTACATATGCAAATATAATTTCTTGCGTAGAAGCCATATGCAGCGGTTTAGAAAAACTGGTTTCATCGGCAGTTGCATAAGCCCCCAAAGCGCTGGCTATTACAAAAAACATGTAACTGATTGTTGAGACATGCTTCTGCTTTACAAAAGAAAGAGCAAAAGCTATCAGCATTAACAGCCAGGTTCCTAATACAACAATTACAAACAAACCTAACCCCAACTCCATGTCACTAGCTTCCTTTCTTTTAGTGAATGAGGTTAAAGAGCGCATACTGTCTCTTTTATCGAACCCAGGAGTATGCCGGAATAGTGAATGAACAAGCCTGCTGAGTTGTCACGGTCCATGCGGATGATGACTCAGCGGGCTTTTTTCTTTGTGAACTTACATGATGATTCAGCTTTATAGTGATGAAGTATTCGATATGACTGTTCATTCACCAAGGGAATCAGAAAGGAAGCACACATTTCTCTATCTCCACTATCCCCTTCCCTCAGAAAGATCGTTAAAAGAGGGATAATGACCTCACTGGTGGGTTAAAAGGGATTTTAACGATGTTTTTCATCGTTAAAGTAAGGAAGTGGGGCGGACACACCCAGGGTAGTGTCAAGAAGTTTGTGTATGGAGCTAAAAGGGAACTCATGGAAACGCCAGATATTTATTTGTGATGGTGGGTGGTGTAGCCCAAGCGAA
>NZ_JAGGLB010000056.1 GCF_017874215.1 Paenibacillus eucommiae | reverse complement strand
GGAGGAAGAGCGGTAGCGTCCGCCTTTAAAGATTTGTTCCTACCTCTTCATCGATACCACTTAAGGGAACAAATCTTTAACAGCGGCTGGAGCCCGCAGCCATTCCCTCCGCAACGCACCCACGTTACGAACACGCTCCTCAAAGGACGCCGCCAGGCGGTTTTCGGTACTAATCATCTTTGAGCGCTCATACTATGAGAGTAAACAAGCTGTCTAAGCAATGGCTGACTTGCGGGAGCAAGCGTACATCTTGTTAGCTAGGCTTGTCTTGCTAGAGCACAACTCTGAGGAGGGTCTTTCATGGATCTCAAAGATAAGAAACAACTGGGGACGGAGTGGGTGCGCGAGCACAATGAAGCACTGCCTGACAATCATGTAGAAGCTCCATGGCAGCAGAGACGGCTGCTGGAAGATCCGAGATGGGCTCGCAAGATGGAGGACCCGGAATTTGCATGGCGCCAAAAATATAAATATGATCGCACGTTAAACGGCAGGCCTGCCGATAATGGTGGCAGCTCGTGGCTTTCACCGCCTTCTCTTATGTCCATCTGGACCAAGCTGTTCATAAGCGCCGTGATATTTGCTTTAATATGGGGTATGTTTCATATTCAGCAGCCTTGGGCAGATCGAGGGCGTCAATTGGTGGTTGCCGCATTGACCCAGTCCATGGATTTCAATGCCGTCTCAACATGGTATGAGAAGTATTTGGATGGATCTCCGTCTTTTATTCCCAGCTTTCGTGATCGGGGGGATAATGCTTCGATAAAAGTAAGTACGGAGAATCGGACATATTTTATTCCCGCACAAGGCAAGATCAGCTCATTGTTCGATGCTGAGCATGCCGGATTGAGGCTGCAAACTCGCCCGGAAGATCCTGTCTATGCTTTGGATACCGGACAGGTCATTTTTTCAGGAATCAAAGAGGATACAGGACTTACTGTAATTATTCGTCATCCTGGAGGTATCCAGTCTTTGTATGGCGGGCTTGGTGAAAAGCGCGTGGAGGTCAACGATTGGATCAAAGGCGGAGAACCGATCGGCAAGGTACTGCCAGGCGAAGATTCAACGGGCAGCTTGTGGTTTGCAGTATCCAAGGACGGCCATTTTATTAACCCGACGGATGTGATTTCTTTTGATTAAATGGCGGGGTACTCATTATCGCTTTCATCCGTTATTGACCTTAATGATAATTGCCTCGATATTCAGCGGATTTTTACTGGAGGCGCTCACCCTGATCTGCATAGTAAGCATTCATGAGATGGGCCATGTAGTTGCTGCCAAAGGCTTCGGATGGCGTGTAAGGGAGGTGCAGTTGCTGCCTTTTGGCGGCGTTGCTGTCGTAGACGAGCTTGCTGCGGTTCCCACGCATGAGGAACTGATCGTGACGCTTGCTGGTCCCTTGCAGCATGCGTGGATGATTATTTTTGCAATCATAATGAAAACTTTGCAGGGCTCAAATCATGAATGGTGGGATTATTTCATAGAAGCGAATCTGATGATTGGTTTATTCAATTTGCTTCCGGTGCTGCCGCTTGATGGAGGACGGGTGCTGCAGTGTTTGCTTGGCTATATATTGCCGTACCATCGCGCTCTGTGGCTTACTACTTGGACTAGTTTATTTTTTGGCGCTGTACTTATTGGCTTTACGTTATTTCAATTATTGACAGGCCAGCTATCTCTAAATTTATTCGTAATAGGCTTGTTTTTGCTAATTTCAAATTGGTACTCTTATAAGCAGCTACCCTATCACTTCCTGCGATTCTTAATGAATCGGGGGGATAAAGTAAGCCGCCTGCTATTGAGAGGAGCGCTTGCACAGCCTATAGTAGTGAACAAGCAGCGCAAGATATCCGATATTTTGAAATTGTTAATGCGGGAAAAATACCATTTGATTTATATTGTAAATGACAAAGGGAGCATTCAGCGGGTACTTCCTGAGCAGCGCCTGATAACAGGTTATTTGGAGGAAAAAAAGCCGGGGTGTGCAGTTTCCGAGCTTTTCATGTAAAATAGCCTTGAGGTGATAGCATGAAACAGCTGATCGTACATTGCACGCCGGAGCTTGTCCAAGCGGCCTTGCTGGAGGATAACCGACTTGTTGAGATGGATTCGCAATATCCAATTGATAAGCAGAAAGCAGGAAGTATGTATGCGGGTAGAATAGTCAATGTACTCCCGGGTATGCAGGCTGCATTTGTGGATATCGGACTTGAAAAGAATGCATTTCTTTATATCGATGATCTGCTTCCTGTTCATGTGGACAAGCAGCCCAAGATTAAACCCCCTATTACGGAGCTGGTTGCCGCGGGACAAATGGTTATGGTTCAAGTATCGAAGGAAGCTGAACGAACAAAGGGCGCAAGAGTAACGACACATTATTCGATTCCTGGAAGATGGATTGTGTATATGCCAGGGGCCGATTATATTGCCATTTCCCGAAAAATTGAAGATGATTCCGAGCGGCAGCGGTTAAAACAGATTATGGAGGGCTTTCTTCTGCCGGGTGAGGGCGTTATTGCCAGAACGGGAGCTGCTGGCCAGACGGAGGAAGTCATTTGGCAGGATCTTCAGGACTTGCGCGAACAATGGCAATTGATAGAAAGTAAATGGAATACCTCTGAAGCTCCAGCTACGCTTTACTGCGATCTTGATTTGCTGCCACGGCTTGTAAGGGATGTTATAACTGGGGGGATTGAAGAGATTTGGATTGATGCCCCAAGCATTTACGAAGAGATGCGCAGCTTGCTTCACAAAAGAAATCCAGGGTGGAACGGGAGAATCTCCTTCTACGATCGGCGGGTGCCGATATTTGAACAATTCGGTATTTCAGAGGAGCTAAGCCGCAGTATAAAGCGTAAAATATGGCTGCCAAGCGGAGGATATTTGATTATCGACCATACGGAAGCACTGACTGTAATTGATGTAAATACAGGGAAATACACGGGATCCATAGATCTGGAGCAAACTGTTTTCGAAATTAACTGTGAAGCAGCGAAGGAAATTCCCAGAATACTTAGGCTTCGTAATGTGCGTGGTATTATTATCGTCGATTTTATAGATATGAATGTTGAACAGAACCGCAGCACCGTTCTTGACATTGTTACTCAAACTGTCCGTAAGGACCGTTCCAGAACAATAGTGGTCGGCTGGACGAAGCTGGGACTGCTGGAAATGACCCGCAAGCGCAAATGATTGCATGAATTAGAAATAAAGTTGAAGATTTAATTGCAACATGATTTGTTTCTATGCTATAATGTTCGAAGTGTGTTGGTCTAAGCATGCTGTAACCGCTCGAATCGGGTTTAAGTACGATATGCTTGATAAGCATGCGTCACCTGGACTAGGCGAGTCTGAGACATGAGGAGGTGTTAGTAACATGTACGCAATTATTGAAACAGGTGGAAAACAGTACAAGGTTCAAGAAGGCGATGTGCTTTACATCGAAAAATTGAATGCTGCTGAAGGTGACGTCGTTTCGTTCGACAGCGTGCTTGCTGTATCCAATGATAATGGTTTGGTGTTTGGTTCCCCTTTGATTGCTGGAGCTTCGGTTTCCGCAAAGGTAGAAAAACACGGTAAAGACGCAAAAATCATCGTTTACAAGTACAAGCCTAAGAAGAACTACCGTAAAAAGCAAGGTCATCGTCAACCGTATACGAAGGTTGTTGTTGAGAAAATTCAAGCTTAAGAGGCGTCGCTATGATTTACGTAACCTTAGAGCGAGTATCGCCTGTTGACCATAGTGTCAAGGCTTTTATTGTGGAAGGACACGCAGAGTATGATGTGCCCGGCAAAGATTTAGTCTGCGCCGCAGTATCGGCGATTACCGTCGGTACAGTCAATTCGATAGAAACATTGACAGGTCTGCTGCCGATTACGGAGATGGAGAAGGGACTTCTGGATGTTACATTTCAGGAATGGCCAGTTTCCGATCCTACGAAGGCAAGCCAGGTTCAATTGCTGTTAGAATCGATGGTAATCATGCTGCAAACCATACATGAATCGTACAGTGACTATATAACGCTTGAAACAATTTACAGTAAAGGAGGATGACACCATGTTGAAATTAGATCTTCAGTTATTCGCTTCCAAAAAGGGAGTGGGTTCCACAAGAAACGGTCGCGACAGTATGGCCAAACGTCTCGGCGTAAAGCGTGCTGACGGTCAAGGCGTTACAGCTGGCAGCATATTGGTGCGCCAGCGTGGAACTAAGATTCACCCGGGCAACAATGTTGGTATTGGCTCGGACGATACACTGTTCGCTTTAGTTGAAGGCGTAGTGAAGTTCGAACGTTGGGGTCGCGATCGTAAGAAAGTGAGCGTGTACCCGGTTGCAGCAGCTCCTGTTGCCGCTACTGTTGAAGTATAAGATCAAACCTTCCCGGCGAACGATAAGCTCGCCGGGATTTTTTTCATCATTTTTTTATAACTTCATATATCGTAAATTTGTTTAAAGGCATTCTTATGAGTAAGTAATTAAATGGTGATCTTTTCCAGCTGACATGCTATACTGAAATATGGCGTGTATGTTGCTGAAACGGAGCGAATATGGAAATGAAGCGAACGAAATGGGTGCGGATTTATTTAATCGGTTTACTTCTAATTGGGCTATCCATCACAGTATTATCCGCTGCTTGGCCTGTAAGAGCGGGCTTTGCGATCATTACGATGGTAAGCGGCTATGTGTTTGTAAGAATTGAAATAAGCAGGTATGTGGAAGAGGCACGGCAGGAAAAACTCAAGCTGGAACGCAATAATGATAACCATATTCTACAAATCGTCAATCGCCTGAGGCATGACTGGATGAATGACATTCAAGTGCTTTTTGGTTACATTCAATTAAAAAAATATGATAATTTGTCACCCTATATGGAGAAAATAAGAGTGAGTATGCAGCAGGAAAGCTTTCTAACTAAGCTGGGCATTCCCTCACTTGTTGCTTATATTCTGACTTTTCGAGTGTACGCTAAAGCTATCAGGCTTGAAATAGCACTCGAGCATGAAATTTTCTTGCAGGAGCTGCCTGTGCAGGCTGACCTGATATTCCGTCTCGTGCGTGATACGGTGGAGCTATTTAATGAGCACGCTGCAGAGGAACCAGATGAAGCGGGAATTCTTAGTCTGGAATTCGATGTGGGTAAAGATCATTTGCTGTTGGATTTTGTTTATCAGGGAACCTACTGTCAGGAAGAGCTGGAGCTTGCTGTTCGTGACAGATTTTTTCGTGATTCCGGTGAATTTACTGTGAATATGCACGATTTTCAAGAGAAAGAAGCGGTGATCGCTCTGCGGCTGCCGTATCGTACATAATGAGGTGTAAGCATGTTTGTTGATAAAGCGAAAATTTATGTTAAAGGTGGAGACGGCGGGGATGGCATTGTTGCTTTCCGGCGTGAGAAATACGTTCCGGAGGGAGGTCCTGCTGGCGGAGACGGCGGCAAGGGCGGGGATGTAATTTTCCGCGTTGATGAAGGGCTTAGAACTTTGATGGACTTTCGCTACCAGCGTCATTTCAAGGCAGACCGCGGAGAGAAGGGTCGTAACAAGAGCATGCATGGGGCAAACGCCGATGATATGATCGTCCGCGTTCCACCAGGAACCTTGATTCTCGATGATGACACACAGGAAATTATTGCCGATCTTGTGCGCCACGAGCAGGAAGTTGTCGTTGCCCGCGGCGGACGTGGTGGACGGGGGAATACACGCTTTGCAACGGCCAAAAACACAGCTCCTGAAATAGCAGAGAACGGTGAGGATGGAGTAGAGCGCTGGGTTGTGCTGGAGCTGAAGGTGATGGCTGACGTAGGCTTGGTCGGATTCCCAAGTGTCGGCAAATCGACACTGCTGTCTGTAGTTTCCGCTGCAACGCCTAAAATTGCGGCCTACCACTTTACGACATTAACCCCAAATCTTGGAGTGGTGGATGTAAGCGAAGGGCGCAGCTTTGTAATGGCAGACCTTCCAGGATTAATTGAAGGCGCTCATGAGGGTGTGGGTCTGGGACATGAATTCCTGCGGCACGTAGAGCGAACTCGGCTTATTGTTCATGTAGTGGACATGTCAGCATCGGATGGACGGGATCCCTACGAGGATTTCCTCAAAATTAACGAGGAAATCAAATTGTATAATGCTAAGCTGGAGCAGCGGCCGCAGATTGTCGTTGCCAATAAAATGGACATGCCGGATTCCGCTGAGAATCTGCAGCAATTTCGCGAGAAGCTTGCTGCAGATGAACGGGATTTAACCATTTATCCGATATCTGCTTTAACCAGGGGAGGCATAAAGGAACTGCTCTACAAAATTGCTGATCTCGTGGATGCTATTCCTGATACGCCTGAAGTGGAAGAAGTTTCCGAGGTGGAAGAACGTAAGGTTTACCGCTTTGAGAAAAAGGATGAGCAGAACTTTACGATTCGCCGTGAGAACGATACGTTTGTTGTGGATAGCCCATCCATCGAGAAGTTGATTAGGAGAACCAATTTCAGCACACCAGATGGTATTCAGCGGTTCGCTCGTATTCTGCGCAATATTGGGATTGACCATGAGCTGCGCAGCTTAGGAGCTGTGGACGGTCAAACTATTCGCATCGGCGAGCTTGAGTTTGAATTTGTGGAGAAAGAATAGCATACGACATCTGTAAATAAGTCGCCCTTCAAAGCAGAAGGGCGACTTATTTTGAATTTGTTTGTTATCCACAGGAAGCCTGTAACCATCAGCCTAATCCCTTGTTTCATACATGTTGGGCCAATAAACCGATTGGAAATATCAAGGAGATAATCTGGATTGGAATAAATTACTACTAAAGTTCTTCCAATGGATATGTTACCATGAAATAGTAGCTTTTGAGGTAAAGTCCTAGTCTCTGATTCAAGACTACTATTTCAAACCTACTATTTTATAGTTATCCTAGGAGGAAAAAATGCAATGAAGAGTAAATGGTTAGCTTTGTTTTTGGTGCCGGCAATATCTTTAGGGGCCGCAACTTTACCACAGCAATCTTTCGCGGCTTCGACGATTACATCAGCTCAGGTCGTGTCCGCTGTCAACTTCCGCGATAAGCCAAGCGTCAATTCTACCAGCATGCGGTTTCTGCAAAAGGGTGAGAAAGTCACTGTTATTGAAAAGGTGAACGATTATTGGTACAAAATAAAGGATAAAAACGGTAAGACCGGTTATGTAAGTACGAGCTCCAAATACATAAGTACTGTTAGTGACAACAACAACAGCAATAACGGTTCAAGTGGCAATAATTTGACAGCTTCAGCTAAGGCTCAAAAAGTGATCGCAGCTGGAAAGAAATATATGGGTACTCCATACGAATTCGGCTCCAGCCGCTTGAATACAAAAACGTTTGATTGCTCAGATTTTGTCCGCCAAGCTTTTAAAGACGGCATTAACGTGACCCTGCCATCCAATTCCCGGACACAAGCCGATTATGTCAAAGCAATCGGAAAAACGACTACTAATTGGAAGAACCTTAAGGTCGGCGATTTGCTCTTTTTTATGGATTACAAGGGACTTAAAGCATCCGATTATGCAGGCATCAACAAAAGCAAGCAAAGAATCAGCCACGTAGGTATATATTTAGGGAATGGCCAAATGCTGCATACCTACTCTATCGCAAGTGGTGGCGTTCGAATCGATTCGATCGATAACAAGCATTGGGAATATCGTTTCGTTATAGGCGGGACTGCAATTAAATAAGTAAAAAATTCCCGGACTAATATGTTATATCAAAAAAAGTGCACAGCTGCCTTGGCAGCCGTGCACTTTTTTTATAGTTCAGAGAGGGAAGGGATGTGGGGTGGATGAACGTTAGTAGTAATCTACCTAGTAGCAGCCCGCCCTCAGCCGAATTGAGCGTATGCTCCACACTTAACGATGTTTTTCATCGTTAAAACAAGTGTTCCAGGTCAAACCGTCACGTTAATGATGATTTTCATCGTTAAAAGAAGACGGATGGCCTCTATGGGTGGTAAAAAGAGACTTTAACGATGAAAATCATCGTTAAAGTAAGGATGTGGAGAGGACCTGATGCGTTAACGATGAATAACATCTTTAAAAGCATCAGGTCCTCCTCAGCTGCGCGGGCTCTTCATCTCCAGCGACTGCGCTCGCGGGGAAATCTCCTCCAGCCAAGACAAAACCCTTGCTGGCTGTCCGTTTGAGCTTGGTGTTCGTGTGATTGTAGCTGAGAAGAGGGAATGGCTGTGGGCGGAAGAGCGGTAGCGTCCGCCTTTAAAGATTTGTTCCTACCTTCTCATCGACTCCATTCAGGGAACAAATCTTTAACAGCGGCTGGAGCCCACAGCCATTCCCTCCCTAACAAAACGAACACGCACCTCAAAGGACGCCAAAAGGCGTATCCCTTTTATATTTGTTCAGGATCAAGCAGTGGATTCCAATGGATGATAGGCTCCCCGCTTTCAGCCTGGAGACCCGAACTTCCGATCCAGGGATAAGGGGTATCGCCAAACTGGAAGTAATGCTCCAGCAGACAGCGGAAAATGTACGGCAGAGGCCGATTGAGAATTTCATCTCTGGCTATCCAGTGAAGTTCGCCCTCATCCGTTTCTCTGGTAGGGTTTTTATCGGTTCTCCCAATGTAGAAGAACTGTTGGCGTACTTCATTTTTGTTCAATCTTATGAGCACATATTGCATATGAAGTCCTGTGATTTCGGTATTCGTAATACCCGTTTCCTCATCAATCTCACGCAGGCAAGCGGCGCGCGGGTTGTTAAGCTCATGAGGCTCAAGATGTCCTCCTACAGCAGCCCATAGACCGGGAGAAAGGGTGCGTGTGAGAGATCTCTTCATCATCAAGAGCTCATCCCGGCTGTTCATAAGCAGAGCGGTTGACATCATACGTAAAGTTATCAATGGCAAGTTCTCCTAAGTTTAATTGGTAAAAGCTTACCATAAAAATCCGCCTTTCTGCAATGTAAATTGCCTATTGCTTGATTCCCTGCATTTCGGTATAATGTCCACTATAGGAAAACATTAGTCTTTCCAGAGAGGACGAAGACATAGTGCCTGAAAGCAAAGAATTTTTCCATCCGATACGAGAAAGCGAACAGGATCGCTATTATTTGATCCGCGAGGACATTCTTCCCGAAGGGGTGCTTAAGACGGTACAGGCTAAGGAGCTCCTGGCGCGTGGTGCAGTGAAAACGATCCATGACGCGGTAGAGCAAGTAGGACTTAGCCGCAGCGCTTTTTACAAGTATAAGGATGGGATTCATCCTTTAAGCAAGCTGGAGCGTGATCGCATCGTCACGATTTCTATGGACCTCGAGCATCGTTCCGGTATTTTGTCAAAGGTACTGGCAATGATTGCTAATTCAGAAGGCAATGTACTTACCATTCATCAAACGATTCCTTTACAGGGTATGGCGAACGTAGTTATATCTGTGGAAACCTCGACGATGTCGGGAGGCATTCGTGATTTAATGGACCAACTGCATGTTCAGCAGGGGGTCAAACGGGCTTCGATCATCGGACAAGGCGGATAAATCATAACAAGAGAGAGCATTCTCGGGAGGGTGTAAGCAATGAAACCAATCAAGGTAGGATTATTAGGCTTGGGAACTGTAGGAACAGGGGTAGTTCGTATCATCGAAGGGCATCAGGAGGATTTGCAGCGGCAAATTGGTTCACCGATTGAAGTAGCGCAAATTTTGGTGCAAAATAAGAGCAAGAGCAGAGACGTTGCTGTCGATTCCGACAAGCTGACTGAAAGCCCTTGGGATATTATCAATAATCCTGAAATTGACGTTATTGTGGAAGTGATGGGCGGAGTTGAGGAAACGAAGGAATATTTGTTATCCGCTTTGAATCAGGGCAAGCATATTGTAACTGCTAATAAGGATCTGATGGCGATTCACGGTCCGGAAATTCTGCTTAAAGCTGCGGAAAATGGCTGTGATGTATTCTACGAAGCGAGTGTCGCTGGCGGAATTCCGATTATACGTGCTTTAGTGGAGGGCTTCTCTTCGGATCGTATAACCAAGATAATGGGGATTGTAAATGGAACTACCAATTATATCCTTAGCAAAATGAGTCAAGAAGGGGCAGCCTATGCCGAAGTGCTGAAGGAAGCCCAGGATCTGGGATATGCGGAAGCAGATCCGACTTCTGATGTAGAGGGGCTTGATGCTGCTCGCAAAATGACGATTTTATCTACACTGGGTTTCCATGCCAACGTATCGCTGGGTGATGTAAATGCCAAGGGAATCTCCGAAGTGAGCAAGGAAGATATATTGTACGGTAAAAAGCTTGGATATGAAGTGAAGCTGCTCGGGATCGCTGAGAATCATGACGGTCATATAGCTGTTAGTGTTCAGCCCACCATGGTGAAGAACTCGCATCCATTATCCTCAGTGAACGGTGTATTCAACGCGGTTTACATCTACGGAGAGGCTGTTGGCGAGACGATGTTTTATGGTCCAGGCGCTGGTGGACTGCCCACAGCTACTTCTATCGTTGCTGATTTGGTAGCCGTTGTGAGGAACCTCAAGCTCGGCGTAAATGGCCGTACTGCGCTGGCTCCTTATAAAGAAAAGAAGCTTAAAACCGATGAGCAGATTACTTCCAAAAATTTCATTTTGCTGCATGTTGAGGATAAAGCAGGTGTGCTTGCCCAAATTACACAAATCTTCGCTCAACATGAGGTTAGCTTGGAATCGGTGCTGCAGCATCCCAATGCGAACAACCCGAAGGCGGAAATCATTATCATTACACATGACGCCATTCAGGCAAGCATCAAAAAGGTGCTTAAGCAATTCGAATCTATGGATGTTATTCATGCTATCAAAAGCGTTTATCGCGTCGAAGGTTAATTTATGGGAAAGAGGCTCAATTTGGAAATGAGATATTTAGGCTTGCTGCAAACTTACAAATCTTATCTTTTGCAGGACTCCGAGCAAGCGGTCAGGGTAGCGGTTGGCAAACTGGGAGGGCAAATCGATGATAAAGCATAAAGTACGGGTAAAAGTGCCAGCCAGCACGGCTAACCTGGGTCCAGGCTTTGACGCGCTTGGTATGGCCTTGAATCTACATGCCTGGATCGATATGGAGATTGCCGAGGAGACGAGCTTTCATTGGGTGGGCGAGCAGTTGAAGGGGATCCCTGTAGATAAGTCGAATCTGATTTATCAGGTAGCGCAGATGGTGTTCGATTATGCAGGAGTTTCCCACCCAGAGCTGCGTATAACTATGTATAGTGAAATTCCGTTGACACGGGGACTTGGCAGCAGCGCTTCTGCGATTATTGGTGCCTTAGCCGGAGCAAATGCTTTAATCGGGGGGAAGCTCTCCCAGGATGAGTTGTTTCAAATTGCTACCAAGCTGGAGAAGCACCCTGATAACGTAGGCGCAAGTCTCTTCGGTGGCATAGTAGTGGCTTTTTGGGATGGGAGTCGTGCCGAATATATTCGTCTGGAGCCGGATGTTCATCTGGAGGTGTTGGTAGCCATACCATCCTTCCAGCTTTCCACGGAGAAGGCGCGTAATGTCCTGCCACAGCAAATCACACTGCAGGATGCTGTCTATAACCTGAGTCACTCCTCTCTGCTGGTGGCTGCTCTTAGCACTGGCAATTTGGGCATGATCAAACATGCAATGAAGGACCGGCTTCATCAGCAATATCGCGCTGCTCTAATTCCAGGAATGCTGGAAATTTTGGAGCGGGCAACTGATCATGGTGCTCTCGGTGCGGCGCTTAGCGGTGCCGGACCTACGATGCTTGCTTTGTTCGATTCACGTAATGAGAATAAGGCGGAGCTCGAAAACTTCCTGAAGCAAACCTTTATGAAGGAAAGCATTGAGATTGAGCTGCTTTGGTTAAAGCCATCCCTTGAAGGCGTTTCGGTGACTAACCTGACAGAAAGCTCCCCTGAGCTGCAAGATTTGTTTAAAGGGGAGGTGAAGGCATGAAGAAAATTGCATTATTAGGACCAGGTACCTTTTCGGAAGCTTCAACTGATCACTTTTTGGGCAGACAATGGTTCGAGTATGTGCCTTACAAGCTTATTTCCGATGTTTTTTCCTCCACCTCGACAGGAGAGGCTGACTTTGGTGTGATTCCGATTGAAAATACATTGGAAGGCTCCGTAAGCCTTCATATGGACTATCTAGTTCATGAAGTGGATTTGCCAATTCGGGCTGAATGGGTGTACCCTATTGATATGAATTTAATCGGGTATTTACCAGAGGGCGGGTCTGGGGATGCAGAGAATCCTTTTGCACATATCCGTAAAATTCTTTCTCATCATGTCGTTCCGGCGCAGTGCAACAAGTTTATGAAGCAATATTTGAGCGGCGCCGAGTTTGAGTTGGTAAGCAGTACGGCAGAAGGAATTAGATTAGCATCCGTATACAAGGACCCTTCGATTGCGGCAATTGGTACCGCTGCAGCAGCGATGCTGTATGATATTCCCATACTATCTAAGGAAATTCAGGATCACAAGGATAATATGACAAGATTCCTGCTTGTAGGTAAGGGTGTTCCCGAGCTGCAAGCGTCCTTGTCAACGAAAACAACTATACTTATTACGCTTCCGGAGGACTATCCGGGTGCTTTGCATCAGGTACTCTCGGCATTCGCCTGGAGGAAAATCAACCTGAGCAAAATTGAATCCAGACCAACAAAGATAAAACTGGGCAACTATTATTTTTATATCGATATCGAAGGCTCTTTGGATTCGGTGCTTTTGTCTGCAGCAGTTCAAGAAATTGAAGCGATTGGCTGTCAGGTCCGAATTCTTGGTTGTTATCCGAGCTATTCCTATGAAAACTAAACCCTGGAGGTGTACGCACTATCATGGCACAAGTGATTTATTTAGATGGTAAATACGTAAGCAAGGAAGATGCGAAAGTATCCGTATTTGATCATGGTTTTCTATATGGGGATGGAATTTTTGAGGGCATCCGCATTTACAGCGGCAACATTTTTAAATGTAAAGAGCATTTGGACCGGTTGTATGACTCTGCCAAATCCATTATGCTGGAAATTCCGCTTTCTTACGCAGAAATGCAGGCGGCCTTGATTGAAACTGTAAGGCGTAATGAGCTTCAAGATGGTTACATTCGGCTGGTCGTTTCGCGCGGACCGGGTGACCTGGGACTTGATCCCCGGCGCTCTCCTGTAGCCAGCGTACTCATTATCGTTGAGCAGCTGGCGATTTACTCTGAGGAAGCATATGTGAATGGTCTGAAGACTGTTTCCGTCTCGACCCGGCGCAATGTGCCTGATGCACTCAACCCGAAAATCAAATCGCTGAATTATTTGAACAATATTTTGGTCAAAATTCAAGCGAATTTAGCGGGTGTTGGCGAAGCCATCATGCTTAATTCCCAAGGCTATGTAGCGGAAGGTTCTTCTGACAATATTTTTATTATCAAAAGAGGTGTGGTGTACACACCACCTTGCTACTGTGGAGCTCTGGAAGGTATTACCCGCGCTGCAATCATAGAAATCTGCGAGCGTGTTGGCTACAAGGTGAAGGAAGAACCTTTTACACTACATGATGTTTATGTTGCTGATGAGGTGTTCTTTACAGGGACAGCAGCTGAGGTAATAGCTGTAAGGGAAGTCGACGCCCGTACGATCGGAGAAGGAAAAGCAGGTCCGATTACGACCCATTTATTAAAGGAGTTTCGCAGTATTGTATCTGTTGACGGAGAACAGGTTTACAAGTAATCAACAGCTGGCCTGCAACGAACTTCGGACAAATCCCATTTGTGCTTAAAAAGCACAGATGGGATTTTTTTGTGCGAATGGATGTCAAAAGCCCAATTCACGCATAAGCTGTAATGTCATGGTGACTGGGCTTTCGGATCTGAAAAACTCAGCAGGAAATCTACAGCGCAGTGAAGGTTGACTTCCTGCGGAAAATCTAAGGAGGTTTAACAAGTGAAAATTCATATGGTGAAAAAAGGTGATACCTTGTTCGAGTTAGCGCAAAAATATAACGTCGAGCTGGATGCCATCATCGCTTTGAATCCACAAATTGAGGATCCTAACAAGATCGATGTTGGGATGAAAGTCAAGATCCCGACGCATCCTCAACCTCTGGAGCCACCATCCTCCCATCATGCCTTCAAGCATATCGTTAAGCAGGGAGATACGCTCTGGAAGCTGGGAAAAGCGTGGGATGTACCTTTGGCACTAATGATAAAGGCCAATCCACAGCTGAAAAATCCGAATGTGCTAATGACGGGAGATATTGTGTACATTCCAAAGGTAGAGCATGTGCATGACCATACCCATATGGGAGCACCAGCAGCACCATCTGCACCAGCACCCACTCCAGCGCCTACATCAACGTCAGTGCCAACACCTTTACCAACGATAATACCAGCACCGGCACCATCAGCTCAAGTGGAAGAACCAACGCCCACTTCTATGACTGCACCGACGCCAGACATATTAAACCTGTTTATGCCGCAGGATGGTGTCGAAGCACCCGAAATTTCCTTGGGTCAAATTACTCAGGGCGAGGAATCCCCCTTCATCAATCAAAATCTTTTTCAGAACTTACCGCAGATGGAAACTGCTACAGGTGATATTACCGATCAACAAAAAACAGCTATGCCGGATATATGGAGCGGATCAAAACCTGCTGAAATGCAAGCCCCATCTTTTGGGGACTTGAATGAGCCTTACCAGGCAACCAAGCATCCCTTCGAACAGTTTCAACTGAAAGCTACTGAAGTATTTGCTTTTCCGTCGCAACCAGAAGATACTTTCGCGACAACTGCTATGCAGCCGCCGATGATGCCTGCTATGATGGATAACTGTATGGGCGGCCAGATGATGCCCGGGCAAATGATGCCTAGTCAAATGATGCCCGGCCACATGATGCCCAGCCAGGCGATGTCCGGTCATATCATGCCCGATCAGATGATGCCGGGCTACATGATGCCCAGCCCTATGATGCCAACCCATATGATGCCTCAAAATAACTGTCAGCCATCGTTCATGCCGCAAATGAATGCTCCTTGGTGTATGCCTCATCACATGCACATGCATCCAGCTCCTATGCCCTATGCTCAGCCAATGCCTGCTTCTCCATTTCCTCAGGCTCAACTAGCTGGTCAGCAAAGTGGAAGCGGCGGGTGTGGGTGTGGATGCAGTGGAGAAAAGGATATGCCTGGAGGCATGGAGCCCTGGAATGCAAGTCCGAATCCGTACAATCAGGCGCCAGCTTTGAATAATCCCTATTTTCAGTCGCCTTTAGCAGCCCCATGCCCTCCAATCATGATGGCAAATACCTGCTACCCTATGCCAGCGGATTATTATGGAGGCATGCCGCAGTATGGAACACTTCCTGCCCACAATATGCCTTATCCGATGCCCTACGAATCTCCAAGGCTTCCTGAACAAGCACAAATCCATCAATGGACGGGTCAGACTGCTCAGATGGGTCAGGAAGGTGAACAAGTAGAAGAAGAGGCTGCCCGTGATAGCTCGACCGACAAGAAAGCAGCGAGAGGGACTGGCAAATCGGGAGGCTCAACACGAAAAGCGAAAACTTCAGGCAGCGTCTCAACAAATACTTACTTGAGGCAGCAGGCGATTCCTAAACCTAGAACGGAATTTAAGCCGAACCTTCCTTGGATTAACACGTAGCCAAGGTGCCAGTAAATCCCGAAGTCAAGCATGCTCTCGCTAATTTGGATAGTTCCAAATAGAAAAAACCAACCTGAGGTTGGTTTTTTCTATACTGCTATGGAGACATGCCGATCGAGAAAAAAAGCATAAGGTTGATGACAAAGGTCATGCCCCATTTTTTTCTTAGCAATTCACGGCCGCGATGGAGCCTAGTTTTGACAGTCGTGACTGGAAGACGAAGCTTCTCACTAATCTCTTGCAGAGATAGCTCCTGTAAATAATAAAGCATGATAATCGATTTATACTTATCAGACAATTTGTTGATCGATTTGCGAATATGCTCTTCAGTCTCGGATTGCAGAACGAGATGCTCTGGGGAGCTTTCCTCGCTTGCAATTTTGCTATAAAAGCTATAATCGTCATCCGCGTCCGAAAACTCTGCATCCAGGGAAGCGACTGGTCTTTTTTTACGCAGCAAATCTATACATACATTTCTGCCAATTCGATATATCCAAGTGGAAAACTTTTGACTTTCGTCGTAATGATTTAAATTAAGATATACCCGTATAAAGGTTTCCTGGACGATATCTTCCGAGTCCGGTTTATTGTGCAGCATTCTATATGCGAGCCGTTGGATTTTGTTGCGGTACAATTCGACAAGTTCAACAAAAGCCCCACGATCACCGGTGCGCGAAAGTTTAATCAAACGAAGCTCTGCGACATTCATGTTTTCTCCTCCTGAGAGCTATCCTTAAGGAAAGCTTGCATCGTTAGCGTAGGCTTTACATATTCCCCGGCTTATAACTTTTATTTGCCTGCCTAGGCTGTAACCGCTTCTTGACCCCAAAGGTCACTGCTTAAGAAGCCTCGCTCTAAACTATATTATATTGACTATAACATTTTTGGGGCAACAGTCAAAGTGTTCCTTCAATGAGTAGCTATATTTACTCTTCCGACATACTCTGTTCGGGTGAGAGATGCTCCGGAATGCTCCCGCTGTATACCGTTCCATAGAGCTACAGAACCCCATAGTAGAACGGCTCCAATGACTAACAGCGTTGTTTTCTTTAATTTCATTTGGATTCTTCTCCTATCTTTATGTTGTTTATTCTCCATATAACTATGGTAATTCATGTATACCTGTCAGTGCAATGGGAAACAATACAAAAAAACGGAATAGGAAGGGGATTCCAGTGAATGTTAACAAATATCTCAAACATCTTAAGAAAAAACTGAGATGGAGACGCAGATGGTTGGCTTTAATGGTGTTTCTTGTTGGCTTGGCAGTCTGGATAGCAGCTTATCATCTGGAAGTGAACAAGCCCGCTCTAAGCGCATTTGCGCCTATTCAGGATTCAATAGATACGATTCAACAATTAAAAGGTACTCAAGAGACCTATTTGCAAAAAATATATGTGTGTGGCGAGGAGACGGAGAAGCTTGGGAATTGGGATTCCAAGCAGCTCTTGGAAACTTACAATAAGCACTCCAACTGGTCGGTCAGCTTTGGCGAAGAGGGGAAGGTTATATTTATCGAGCAGGTCGAGGATCTCTCTCCTGCCTGTAAGGAAAAGGCTTATTTTGGAATGGACGAGAGCGGAAATCTATCCTTGTTTAACGGATTGCCAGCCAAGGATAACGTGATTCGCACGTTCTTCCAATTGAATATTGATTATTTGAAAAGTAGTTTGCCCAAGGCAGCGCTGAAAGATCTCTATGAGGGTATCCGGATTTCCGATTTGGATGAATACAATAGCGTTCTATCGACTTTTAGTGATTATGCGATTGAAGAAACAGAACCGGTTATGCATCCTTAGAGGCTGTACTGACCGCTGGGAGATAGACCAGGAGAAATCCTTGGTCTATCTCTTTTTTTTTTTATCTGTTATAATCTAGGAATACATATGTTCGCGTTTGGGATAGGAGAGAGTGCTTGTGCGGATTCTGGGTATCGATCCGGGAATTGCGATAGTAGGCTTTGGGTTTATTGATAAACTGGGCAGTAAGCTGGTTCCCGTACAATACGGGTCCATCCAGACCTTGGCTCATACGGACCCTGGCATACGTCTGAAAGAGGTTTACGATTCTACGGTCCAATTGATAGAGAAATATAAACCTGATGCAATGGCTATTGAGAAGCTGTTTTTTAATCGGAACGTAACAACGGCATTTACTGTAGGACAGGCAAGAGGGGTTATGATCCTCGCTGGCGTGCAAGCCGGGCTTCCGGTAGGCGAATATACACCTTTGCAAGTGAAGCAGGCTGTCGTGGGGTATGGCAAAGCGGAGAAGCATCAGGTTCAGGAAATGGTCAAAATTTTGCTTAAGCTGTCTGTCGTACCTAAGCCTGATGATGTGGCGGATGCACTCGCAGTGGCTATTTGTCACGCCCATTCTTCTAATTTACTAACTCAAATAAACGAGGCTGGAAAACGATGATAGATTTTCTAAGAGGAAAACTGGCGGCAAGAGAACTGGATTATGTAGTAGTAGATGTTAATGGAGTAGGCTACAGGGTGTTCTGTCCGAATCCTTATGCGCTGCAAAGCAAAGAAGATGAGGATCTCACACTCTACATTCATTATCATGTAAGAGAAGATGCACATCTTTTATTCGGTTTTGGTTCAAGAGACGAGCAGTCTTTATTCCGGCTGCTGCTCGAGGTAAGTGGGATAGGTCCTAAGGTTGCTCTCGGTATTCTTGCAGGTGGACGGCCGGAAGCGGTAATGTCGGCTATTGGCCAGGAGAATATTGCCTTTCTGACGAAGCTTCCGGGCATTGGCAAGAAAACGGCACAGCGTATCATTCTCGACCTCAAAGACAAGCTTGGATCATTGCCTTTGGGCAGAGGGAACGATATTTTCGGAATTGACCTTGCACCGGCAGCGGCGGCGCAAGAGGGCGGAATCGCCTGGTTTGAGGCGAAGGAAGCTCTGCTATCGCTTGGCTATAATGAAGCGGAGGCAGATCGGGCCTGGCATCAAGTGAAAGCCAAGGTTAAGGAAACGGATACGGTGGATACCGTTATCAAAGTTGCTTTGCAAGCCTTGTATCAAATGTAGGAGGGGAATTCCATGGATGACCGGATCATTTCTGCCAATTTGATGATGGAGGATCAGGCTGTGGAGTTGAGTCTGCGTCCCCGTTATCTGGCTGAATATATCGGACAAGCACAAGTGAAAGATAATTTGAAAATCTACATAGAAGCTGCCAAAATGCGTCAGGAAGCGTTGGATCACGTGCTCCTATACGGTCCTCCGGGACTCGGAAAAACAACGTTGTCCAATATTATCGCCAACGAGCTTGGCGTCAACGTAAGAACGACCTCTGGTCCAGCGATCGAGAGGCCTGGGGATCTTGCTGCTATTCTGACGAATCTTCAACAGGGAGATGTACTCTTCATAGATGAGATTCACCGCCTTCACAGAACCGTGGAGGAGGTGCTTTATCCGGCGATGGAAGATTACGCCCTGGATATTATGATCGGAAAGGGTCCGAGCGCACGCTCCGTACGTCTGGATTTGCCGCCATTTACGCTGGTCGGTGCTACAACCAGAATCGGTCTGCTGTCTTCTCCGCTCAGAGACCGCTTCGGCGTCGTTAGCCGTCTCGAGTACTATACGGTTGAGGAGCTGACCTATATTGTGAGTAGAACCTCCGATATTCTGCAGGTGCAGATCGTCGGGGAAGCAGCGAGAGAAATTGGCATGCGCTCCCGGGGAACTCCGCGGATAGCCAACAGGCTGCTGAGGCGAGTCCGGGATTTCGCTCAAGTCAAGGGTGATGGAATCATAACAGTTGATATAGCTAAAGCTTCTCTCAGACTCATTCAGGTGGATGACCTCGGTCTTGACGAGATTGATCATAAGATGCTTCGCGCCATTATTTTGAATTTTCAGGGCGGTCCAGTCGGATTGGATACGATTGCGGCAACGATCGGAGAAGAAAGCCAAACGATTGAGGACGTCTATGAGCCGTATCTTCTGCAGATTGGCTTTTTACAGCGAACACCGCGAGGACGGACCGTAACTCCGCTGGCTTACCGCCACTTGGGATTGCCTATTCCAGGCCAACAGGATTAGCTGGAAGTAGAATCTCTTACCGCTGCTGCAAAGCGGGAAGAGATTTTTCTTTTTTGCTGGCAAAACTTCCTAGGATTACGTGCGTCTAAGTTACTAGAATGCTAACGAGAGTGAGGACTTTTTTCCAATGAAATGGCTTACATTGTTTTCCCGCAAATCCGCCTTAAAGCTTACTGCAGCAGTAGTTACAGCAGGTTTTCTTTCTTTTCTTCCCCAGCCTGCCCATGCTGCCATCGAGAAATTGGACAATATCCGTGTTGCCTTTTTCATTAACACACCCAAATATAGCGCAATAAAATCAGCTGTTACACTAACGTCCACAAGTGGGCTGGATGTTGGAATACGTGATGCAGCGGCTGTTACAAAAACATGGGTGTCACTTACAGGACCAGCTACAGTACGCAGCTCTATGGATCAGTTTGGTGTCCTTATGCTTGAAACTACTAATTTTACAAATGCTAAGGCCCTTTATAGTAAACTATCAGTAATGGCTGGGGATTCCTATATCATTAGCCGTCAAAAGCAAGGCAAGCCTTCCTATCAAGTTTTTTATGGAAGCTATGGAAATGTTAATGAAGCTTTCTCTGCCAAGGAACAGGCCATGAAAGATCCCAATGTTGCGGCGCTGGCTAAAACGGGTGTGCCTGTCATTACTGGACCCTTTCATCTTCAAGCCGGCACCTATGAAACGGAAGCTGAGGCAGCTAATCAAGTGAATATCATTTCCCAGGCTGGTCTGGATGCAGATGTAGCTATTCAAGAGGACATTATGGGAAGCGGGAAGCTTTTCTACTCGGTGTGGATCGGCAGTGAGGCTACCGAAGAGCAGCTCGGCCTAGTGAAGCAGAAAGCAGCCCAGCTGATGCCGAATCTGCAGCTTCAGCCAGCAAACACAGCTTCTCCTTACTTGCTGCAGAAATGGGACGTCACAGCGGACACTGCAGGCACTTCACTAGTCCCTCATTATGCAGCCGGAGGATTGAATGTAAAGGCCTGGATTCATCCTAAGCAATCGGGTATTACTGTCAAAGAACGGGCAGGCCGCACTTACAGAGGCGACATAGAATTAAGTACATATAACGGCAAGCTTGCCGTAATCAACGAAGTTCCTTTTGAACAGTACTTATACGGAGTTGTTAGCTCTGAGTTGGGCGCCAGTTGGCCGCTGGAAGCTCTTAAGGCACAGGCTGTCGCTGCCCGTACGTATGCACTAAGCTTAGGTATGAAGTATGGGATTGCCCATGTCAGCGATACGACGCTGGATCAGGTTTATGGCATCCAGAAGGAATTTACCAATGCAATTAAAGCAGTTGATGACACAAATGGGGAAGTATTGGTGTATAATGATGCGCTGATCCAACCTGTGTATTCATCCAATTCCGGTGGGGTAACAGCTGATCCTTCAGAAGTTTGGGGAAACCCGGTCCCCTATCTCAAAAGTGTGTCCAGTCCGGATAGTGGGGCTGAAGCGGGTCGTGCAAACTGGTACAACGTGAAGCTTAGTAACGGGAAAACCGGATATGTGAATGCCTCCTATTTAAAAAATACAGGGACAAAAAGTGCTGCAGGGCTTCCTCTGTATACTGCGACAGAAGCCCAGGTCAATGTCCGGCCGGCCCCTTTTGTTGATGATTCGGCGAATGCCGGATTCTATAAATTGAAAGATAAGGAGCAAGTAGAGGTTCTGGGTGAACAGAAAGAATCAAATCCATATTCCTGGATTCGCGGTCCTTATGATGCTTCCTTCCTGGAATCAAAGCTTTCAGCGGCGGGCGTGAAGCTGCAAGGCGGATTGAAAACTCTCGAAATTTCGAAGAGAGGCCCTTCGGGACGGGTTATGGAGATAAAAGCTAATGATCAGGTCGTCAAAGTACAATATCCCGATGCTTTCCGAACGCTGCTAGGAGGGCTTCCCAGCACCCGGTTTGAAATTGTGGAAGCTGGCAGTTATAATGTAGGAGGGGTAGGAATTAACATCCCTGGCAGTGATAACAGTGGAGGCTCCATGTACGTATTGAGTGGTACACAAACGGCGCCTGTTGAAACAGACAAAACAGAGATTTATGCGATCGGTGGATCAGGAACAGTAAGTCCTCTTTCCAGCGGCGGCGGTGGTAGTAATACGAGTGAAAAGAAGATTAATATTGGCAGCAAGCAAATCTTAATTAGAGGAACCGGCTTTGGCCATGGTCTTGGCATGTCCCAGTGGGGCGCAAAAGGCTTTGCGGAGCAAGGCTATGATTACCGTAAAATACTCCAAACTTATTATAGTGGAGCTAACATAATGTAAGGACTGAAAAATACTAGATGAACGTATTAGACTTTGATTTTGTATTGCCTGAAGAATTAATTGCCCAATCGCCACTTGCCGAACGGACAGCATCGAGATTGCTTACTTTAAATAAAGCGACCGGGGATATCAAACACCAGCAGTTTGATGATCTGATCCAGAGTCTGGAAGCCGGGGATCTGCTCGTGATGAACGACACACGAGTGATTCCAGCCCGGCTTTTTGGCGTGAAATCAGATACTGGCGCCAAAGTTGAGGTGCTGCTGCTCAAACCGTTGGGTGAGGACCGCTATGAAGCATTGGTGCGTCCGGGTAAACGCCTCAAGTCAGGAGCAGTTATGGAGTTCGGCGGTGCTACGCAGCCAGGGGGAATGCCGCTGCTTTCGGCCTTAGTCGAGGATGAAGGCGAGATGGGTGCGCGGGTGCTGCATTTCCGCTATTCAGGCATTTTTCATGAATTATTGGACAAGTTGGGGCAAATGCCGCTCCCACCCTATATTAAAGAGCAGCTAACTGAGAAAGAGCGCTACCAGACCGTATACGCCAAGCATGAGGGGTCTTCAGCCGCACCAACGGCAGGACTTCACTTCACGAAAGCTTATTTAGATAAGCTGCAGCAAAAAGGTGTGCGCATTGCTTTTGTTACTCTTCATGTGGGGCTTGGGACGTTCAGACCTGTTTCTGCAGATCAAGTGGAAGAGCATGAGATGCATGCAGAATACTATGATTTATCAGCAGAGACGGCAGCGCTTGTCAACGAAACCCGTGCTAACGGTAAAAGGGTCGTAGCCGTAGGTTCTACATCCGCGCGTACATTGGAGACCGCTGCTAGGCTGGTCCTGGCAGCAGGGACGACTGCAGCAGATCAGAAGCTTAAGCTTGAGGCCTGCCAGGGCTGGACAGATATTTTCATATATCCAGGCTATGAATTTCAAATTGTAGATGCTTTACTTACCAATTTTCATCTTCCTAAATCGACGCTGCTTATGATGATCAGCGCTATGGCAGGAAGAGAAAACATACTGCGTGCATATAAAGCTGCAGTGGAAGATCGCTACCGCTTTTTTAGCTTCGGGGATGCGATGTTTATTTACTAGACGGGAAGTGAACCAATTGACAGCAGCAGTAACATATGAGCACATTAAGACGTGCAAGCAATCAGGAGCAAGATTAGGTCGCGTGCATACACCGCACGGGATCATAGAAACACCCGCTTTTATGCCCGTAGGCACGCAGGCGACTGTAAAAACGATGAGTCCGGAAGAGCTTAAGGAAATGGATGCTCAAATAATATTGAGCAACACGTATCATTTATTTATCCGGCCTGGACATGAGCTGGTGCAAGCTGCTGGAGGACTTCATAAATTTATGAACTGGGATCGTCCTATTCTCACAGATAGCGGTGGTTTTCAAGTATTCAGTTTAAGCGGTATCCGCAAGATTACCGAGGAGGGTGTCCAGTTCAAGTCCCATCTAAATGGGGATAAGCTGTTTCTTTCTCCTGAAAAGGCTATGGAAATTCAGAATGCTCTAGGTGCGGATATCATAATGGCTTTCGATGAATGCCCACCCTATCCCGCTGAATATTCGTATATCAAAGCCTCACTGGAGCGGACAAGCCGATGGGCTGAAAGATGCTTAAGCAGCCATGCCGGGAAGGAAACTCAGGGATTATTCGCCATTATTCAGGGAGGCATGCATGAAGATTTGCGCAGATTAAGCGCTGAGCAGTTGACTTCCATGGATTTCCCGGGGTATGCTATTGGTGGACTGAGCGTCGGAGAGCCTAAACATTTGATGTATGAGGTTCTTGATTATACGACTCCACTGATGCCCGTGAATAAGCCTCGCTATTTGATGGGAGTGGGTTCGCCAGACGCTTTGATCGAAGGAGCTATTCGCGGTATTGATATGTTCGATTGTGTGCTGCCTACCCGCATAGCGAGAAACGGCACCTGTATGACAAGTTCGGGTCGTCTAGTTATCCGTAATGCGAAGTATGCGAAGGACTTAGGACCTTTGGATCCCGAGTGCTCCTGTTATACTTGTCGGAATTATAGCCGCGCTTACATTCGTCATCTAATTAAAGCGGATGAAACGTTCGGTATAAGACTGACTACCTATCACAATCTTCATTTTCTGCTTCAGCTTATGCGGGATGTAAGGAAAGCTATATCGGAAGATCGGCTGCTCGATTTCCGCGATGCCTTTTTTACCAGCTACGGGCTTCATGAGAATGAAAGAGGATTTTAGGAAAGGAGGATCAACATGTTTGAATTAGCAACCGAAACAGCTGCAGGTGGGTCAAATTTATTAATTACATACGGACCGTTAGTGCTTATGTTTGTAGTTTTGTATTTCTTACTTATCAGACCCCAGCAGAAGAAACAAAAAGTTCGTAATCAAATGCTGAGTTCTCTGAAAAAAGGCGACAAAGTTACCACGATCGGCGGTCTTCATGGAACGATTTTGGAAATTACGGACGATATTTGTGTGCTGCGCGTGAATGATGCGACGAAGCTAACCTTTGATCGTTCGGCTATTAATTCCGTAGCCAAAGAGAAAGAACTAGAAGTGAAGTAATGGAAGACAAAAAAAAGGTGAGAGCATGATACCAAGCTCTCACCTTTTTGTTATTCTGCTATTCTGGTTAACCTTTTTTTGCACGCTGCTCAATCAATGATCTTTGGGTTGAGAAGGAGAAGCGCCCTTCACTTATCCGCATTCCGATTCTTGCTGCAGCTACACCAAGCAGCACTCCTGCACACATATCGGTCAGCCAATGGATGCCAAGATAGAAAATCGTGAAGATAATGAACGCTGCAGAGCAGGGTACGAATATTTGCCAAAATTTGTTGCGGCTGTGAAAAGCAAGCACGGCCAAAGTGACGGAAATAGATGTGTGCAAGCTTGGGAAGCAGTTATCCAGTCCTGACAGCGGCCTGTATTCTGTTTCAAATGAAGGAAACACATCATTAATCAGTAAGGACACATTAGGACGGAAGGACCAGACTTCATTCACCGGGAAAAACAAGTAGAATGGAATGGCGACGATATAATTAAACATGATAGCATAGCAAAGCGCATAAAAAAGCTTGTAGTTTTTCTGATACGTATAGATTAGTATGGACGCAATCATAAGTGCAGGGAATACGACAACATAAAAGAAAGTAGCTACATACGTAAGTGTATCGTTGTGGAAAAAATGCTGAATGGAAGCCGAGAAATCGCCTTCGATTTTATAGATCGAGCTCGTAAAGTCGTGGCGTGGACGCATTGATTTTTCAATGCTAAGCTCCAGCTTGTTAATGAACAGAATCCCGATCACGCCGATAAAATGAAACAGAAACTTGCGGGATGTAAATATCTCCTGAACGAAGCTGCCCGCGGCGTAAAAAGGATTTTTGCGAAGCGAGAACAAAACCAGAAAAAAAACAACAAATACAATGTAAACAGTTACGGTTGTCATGGATTGAAATGGAACCATATTGCGCCCCCTATAAAAATGTAAATATACTGCTGTAAAATAGCTCATGATATTATAACACATTTATAGGAGGAATTGATTACTTTATTAAATTTGGGTTTATTTACGGGTATTTACCCCAAGAATGCCTCCTAGAGCGCCTGCGGACAATAATAGGGCAAACAGTCTTAGAGAATGAAAATTCAATTGAACGTTATAAGCCAAAAATCCAACGACAAGTAAAAGAACACAATAAAAAATGGCCAATAAGCCTCCGTGATACCAGCCTCTGCTGCCAGCCCGCTTGCCTGAAACCCAGGCTCCAATAAATAAGGAAACACTGTGGACTATAGCTGTTAAAGAAGTGAGCGAGCTCTCCTGAGTACTGCTAAGCAGCAAGACTAGAGAAGTTAAAAGCGTCCCTATTACCATCATCGATAATGCATATACAAGTCCGGACAATAAAGGGGAAGACAAGTGGGTTTGGCTTACCTTATTCGTCGTATTCATTCACACCAGTCCTTTCAATTGGATAACTATTCATTATCACCATTGTATGGCCAAGCATCACTGATTAGTACAAACTTTTATTCTTTTTTGGGAATAGGATGGAGGGTGTGTTTCTTACCTTAGATGTCAAAAATTGAGTCATTCAATAAGGGTATGAGCAAGGGCATGGGCGGTGAGAATACAATGGGAACAAAGATGAAATATGATCGTCAAGGAGGGATCCATTTGGAATTTTGGACCATATTTCTGCGGACAGTGCTGATTTACTTTGTGGTCTTTCTGATGCTGAGGATTATGGGCAAAAGAGAAATTGGCAAGCTATCCTTATTTGATCTGGTCATTTCCATTATGATCGCAGAGATTGCTGTCTTTGTGCTTGAAGATGCCCATAAGCCACTTGCTGACGGACTTATCCCGATGGGGACTTTGGTGCTTATTCAGATCATCATAGCCTACATAACGTTAAAGAGCAGAAGGATACGCCTGCTTTTTGAAGGAAAGCCAAGCGTACTTATTGAGAACGGCTCACTTAACAGGGAAGAGATGAAGAAGCAGCGCTATAATCTGGATGACTTGCTGCTTCAGCTGAGACAAAATAAGGTGTTGAATGTATCGGATGTGGAATTCGCAATACTTGAATCAACAGGCAAACTAAGTATTATTGAAAAAGATCGTGAAAATGGAAAAGCTGGCAATGAGCCGGAAGAGTTTCCCGGAAAGGTCCGTTTAGAAGGACTCCCACTTCCTTTAATTATGGACGGCAGGGTACAGGATGACCATTTGGAGCAAATAGGAAAAACCAGGTTTTGGTTAAAAAATGAGCTGCAAGCTTTGCAAGTATTTGATTTTAAAGAAGTCTTTTTTTGTTCGATCGATCATCGGGGCAAATTGTTTGTAGATCGCAAAAAATAACAGGGGACAATATGGTAATTGAGGTTCGTTAATTATGGACGAATGATCTTTTTCCCCAGGTTGATTAAACGGCTGACATCGGAAGGAAGAATTAGGCGCATCAACCAAATGAACAGGACGTACACAACACCTCCAACCAAGCAGGCGGATAAAAAGCGCAAAAGTGGAATGCCGCTCCAATTCATATACATTGTTAAATAACAGCTGATCCCGGAAATAACCATAGCGACAAGAACTTTAAAAAAATCGGTAATCTGCATTCTAAAGTTCAAAAGACGGACAATACTTCTCCAATGCAGCAGCGTAATAAGCACAATATTTACATTGATAGCAAGGACAGCACCAAGAATGCCGATATCCGGCTTACTAGCCAACCAATAAATCAGTATAAGCTTAACGCATGCTCCTATCAAAGTGTTGACTAGTGCTGATCCTGGTTTGTCCAGGGCTTGCAGAGCAGCTTGTAAAGGCGCCTGAAAATAAATGAATAATGCCACCGGGGCCATCATTTTAAGCATGATACCAATATCGGGCTGGTTATACATATACTTGCAAATCGGTTCGGCCAGTACGTACATGAGAACAGCGAATGGCGCACCTGTAATTAATGCCAGACGCAGGGATTGGTGCAGCCTTTGATGAACCGTTACCATATCTTTTCGGGCAGCCGCTTCACTTAAGGAGGGGACCAGAGAGACGGAGAGAGAGAAGGTAAGGGCGCTTGGTAGTAAAAGAATGGGAATGATCATTCCTTGCAGGGCACCATACTGTGCTGTTGCAACGGCAGTGGAAATGCCAGCTATGGCCAGACTTTGTGTAATAAGAATGGACTCCAGCAAGTAAGAGCCTGCTCCGATTAATTTACTGGCAGTCACTGGTATCGAAATACGAAGGATACGGCGCAAATTAGAAAGTCTTCCCCCTGTTTTAGAGGTACCGATACTGACCTTGGCCAAAGGCCTTGTTTGACGCTTGCTGGACCGATAATGCAAAAGAAGCATCAACATCCCGCAAAATTCGCCTGCCATCACGCCGATCATCGCTCCAGCAGCAGCAAATTCAATCCCATAAGGAAGCATCATATAGGCAAAAACGAGTACCATCACAATGCGCACTAACGTTTCAACAATTTGCGAAACTGCGGTTGGTATCATATTTTGCTTGCCCTGGAAATAGCCGCGCAGCACGGAAGAGACCGCAACCATAATAATGATGGGACTCATGCAGATGAACGTCAGGTATACCCGGGAATCCGTCAGCAAATGAGTGGTAATCCATTTGGAGGCGAGCAGGCATATCAAAGTGAAGACTATTCCCATGGAGACTGACAACGTTAGCGAGATTTTGAGAATGCTGCGGCTTCTCGATTCATTCCGCTCGGCCTCAGCCTCGGCGACAAGCTTGGCAATGGCGATCGGGATGCCGCCTGTCAGGAATGTCAAAATAACAATTAGAAAAGGCCAGCCCATTTGATAAAGCCCTACTCCTTCGGCTCCTATAACCCGCGGCAGTGTGATTCTGGGAATGAAGCCAAGAATCCGGTTCATCACGCCAGCGGCCAGGAGAATCAATGTACCTTTGATAAACGACTGCTTGCTCAACGTGCATTCCTTCTTCCCTCACAGCGTATATACATAGATATGCGGGATGTGGTCAAGCTCATGCTAACATTTTATGGACATGCCGCTCCGGTTTGCAGGAAACTTGTATAACCGCAGCGAATTATAATGTACAGGATAAGTTTTACATCGAGGAGGGGTAATGATGAGCGACGAAGATAATGATGGGAAGCAGTTGGATGACGATTCCTTCGATGCTCAAATGGGTGCGCAATTGGATGCTCAAGTGGAAGACAAACATGTGGCAGAAGCTCTAGAAGAGGAGATGGAGCCGGAGCCGGCTTTGTCAGAGGTGGAGCTAAATGAGGTTATTAAGAGTTTATGCCTCAGTAAAGTGGAGGAATTTAAACTATTAGGCTATGAATACGTTAGTGGTGAAGAAATATGGGAATGTGTGAGTGATCGATATCGTAAAACGGGAAATCCTGCGCTTCATGAGATTGTAAACGACATTATGTCGCTTAAATCCACAAAGTTTATGAATTGGCTGACGATGAGCGCTTTGAAAGGAGCCCAATTTTAAAGAAAGGGCTTATTTTTTTTGCTCATTTTTTACTTATTAGAGTATCAAATTGACTCGTTTTTAGCGCATGAGTATAATAGGAATATTGAGAATGGAAGGGAGACAAGCAGGTAATGGATTTTAAAAGGATTCTGTTCTTCTTCTTGGCCATTATTGTCACACTGGGTGTGGCTGCATGGACAAGTCCGGGACTTGTAAAAGAAATCAGATTAGGCTTGGACTTAAAGGGTGGGTTTGAAATTTTGTACGTGGCGGAGCCCATTGAAGCGGGACAAGCCGTAACGACAGAATCACTGAATGAAACCGCAAGAAGTCTTGAAAAACGTGTGGATGACCAGGGGATTGCTGAGCCTGAGATCACAACGGAAGGGAAAGACCGCATTCGTGTGAGAATTGCAGGAGTTGCCAACGAGGAAGAGGTTAGAGCAACGCTGAAGAAGCCTGCAGAATTAACATTCCGGGGGCCAGACGGGACGAAGGAATTGCTGGGAAGCGATTTTGTCGTAGGCGGAGCTACACTTGGCTTCGACGAAAACAATCGGCCGATGATTCAAGTTAAGGTCAAAGAGGCCGAAAAGCTGAAGCAAGTAACAGAGAAATTGCAGGGCAAACCGCTTGCCATTTATTTGGATGACAAAGAGCTGTCCGCTCCTGTAGTCCAAAGTATTATCCCTAATGGTATAGCTACCATTTCTGGTAATTACACATTTGACGAAGCCAAGAGCTTAACAGATACGATCAATTTGGGAGCCCTTCCGCTGAAGCTAACGGAGAAATACTCGCAGGTTGTAGGAGCATCCTTAGGGCAATTGTCTCTTCACCAAACGGTGGAGGCAGGCTTGATCGGATCGATTATTATATTGCTGTTCATGGTGATTTTCTACCGCGTTCCAGGTTTAGTTGCCGCTTTTACACTGATTACGTACACTTGGCTGCTACTACTTATATTTGATTTGATGAATGCAACGCTTACACTGCCAGGTATTGCCGCGTTTGTACTCGGAATAGGCATGGCCGTGGATGCCAACATCATTACTTATGAGAGAGTAAAAGAAGAGATTAAAAGTGGTAAGAGTCTTCTTTCTTCTATGAAAGCCGGATCCAAGCATTCCTTCCGTACGATTATGGATGCTAACGTCACAAGCTTGATTTCAGCGTTTGTGCTTTATTCCTTCGGTACTGGAGCTATTAGAGGTTTTGCCGTCATTACCATATTGAGTATTGTACTCAGTATCTTGACGAACGTCTTTTTGGCCAGACTTATGATGCTGCTGCTGATCAAGAGTGGTATGGTCAAAAAAACCGGGTACTATGGTGTGAAGGAGGCAGATATTCGTGAACTTTAAAAAACAGTTCGATTTTGTAAAAAACCGTAATAAATTTTTCGCTGCCTCCGTTATTCTTTGTCTCATTGGGCTTGTAGCGTTATTGATATCCGGATTAAATTTGGGTGTAGATTTCAAAGCAGGAACTTCGATCGATATTTCGCTAGGCCAGGCAGTTACTAAAGAAAAGGCCAATCAAATCTTTACTGCTGCCATTGAACGGGAGCCTTCAGTTTTAACTATAGGCGGGGACAATCAGGACCGTGTATCCGCGCGCTTTGATGAAGTGCTAAGTGACGATAATGTCCGCAAAGTTCAAGATGCTTTTAAAACAGAGTTTGGCGAAAATGTGTCTCAAGAAGTAAACACCGTATCTCCTGACATAGCGAGAGAGCTAGCGCTTAAAGCGCTGTACGGAGTTTTGATTGCCAGCGTCGCTGTCAGTATTTATGTCAGCATTCGTTTCGAGTGGCGTTTTGCAACAGCAGTAGTTATTACTACACTGTATGATGCATTTGTGGTTATCGGCTTGTTCGCCATTTTCCAGCTAGAGGTGGATTTGCCGTTCGTAGCAGCCATATTGACAACAATAGGTTATTCAATTAATGATAAGATCGTTATTTTTGACCGGATTCGTGAGAATCAGCGGTTTACGAAAGTTAAAACGGATGAAGATTTGTCAACCATGATTAACAACAGTATCTGGCAGACAATGTCTCGTAATATCAATACGGTAGTAACCATATTAATTGCTGCAATTTGTTTGTTTATATTCGGAAGCGAATCGATCAAATTGTTTGCTCTCGCTAAAATTATCGGTTTGGCTAGTGGTGCTTATTCATCCATCTGTATAGCCAGCCCACTGTGGTTCCTGCTTAAGAGCAGATCCAATAAAAAGAAAGTGAAAGCTGCTGCATAAATGAAATAATTATCAATCAGCCGCGTGAGTGGATTCCGCGGCTTTTGTATCCGTCCAAAGGAGTGGCTCTTGTGATTGACAAGCGTTTTCAAAAGGCAGCATTTGCTGTCTGGATAGGGATAGCCAGCAATATTGTCCTTGCTGTATTGAAAGGGTTCGTTGGTATAACAGCTGGCAGTAAAGCTTTACTTGCCGATGCGATACATTCGGCCTCTAATGTGGCAGGCTCTTTCACCGCACTTGTCAGCATACGTGCCGCGAAGCTTTCTGCCGATGAAGATCGTCCGTATGGGCATGGGAAAGCCGAAGCGGTTGCCTCGATCCTTATCTCTGTATTGCTGTTAATCATAGGTATAGAGCTTGGTGTATCTGCCGTCAAAGCACTCTGGGCCGGAGTGGATTCGGCTCCCCCAGGCTATGCTTTAGGCATAATCGTCATCTCTTTAGTAGTTAAAGAAATCATATTTCGTTATAAGTATCATGCAGGTAAACAAACAGGTTCCCAGATAACTAATTTCCGGGAACGGCGCTTTGATATTATTTCCGCATTATTCGCTGTACTAGGGGTATCAGGAGCTTTAATAGGGACATACTGGGATTTGCCGTTTTTCTTTTATTTCGATCCGGCCGCAGGGTTGTTTATTTCCTTGCTGATACTTAAAAAGGGCTACAATCTGGTTAGGGAAACCATTCACAAGACGCTTTATCAGATGCTGCACCAGGAAGATGCTGCAGAGCTAATAAATACTGTGCAGAGGGTGAAGGGTGTAATTTCTGTTGATGATCTGACAGCCAGAGAGCATGGGCACTATGTGATCGTAGATATGAAAATCAGTGTTAATCCCAAAATATCTGTACTAGAAGGGCATGACATAGCCAGATTGGCTAAGCAGCAGTTAATGAAACGCTTCATACACATCACAGATGTATATGTCAGAGTAAATCCTTACGATCCGGGTTATCCCTATAAGAATAATATGGATTCGGAGCACGATGATTACCCCACGCTGGTTCATTAATCATTCTCACCTTTCCTTGTAGGTTGAGAGCTCTAAGGAGGGATGTCCGGTGCTAAGCTCCAAAGCAAGATGGAAGCTAGGAAATGCCGAAGCAATACTCGCCGAGGAATTCACTCGCACATTAGGTATTGATCCGTTAGTCGCAAGGTTGTTGGTTCTTCGAGATATCAGTACGATTGAGCAGGCTGAGCTGTTTCTGAATGGGGGAAGGGATCATTTTCATGATCCCTTTCTGCTGGACGGAGTACGCGCTGCTGCTGACCGGATTTTACTTGCTATTGAGCGTCAGGAGCTCATCCGAATTTACGGGGACTACGATGCAGATGGCGTTAGCGGCACATCGTTAATGGCGCATTTGCTCAAAGGAATGGGAGCGACGTTTGATACTTATATTCCGCACAGAGTGCGTGAAGGATATGGCCTTAACCGAAACGCTGTCGATCTGGCTAAGGATCAAGGCGTTTCCTTGCTGATTACCGTGGATACGGGGATCAGCGCATGGGAAGAGGCGGAGTACATACGGCAGCTTGGAATGGATTTGATCGTAACCGATCACCATGAGCCTCCTGAGCGCCTGCCTGATGCTATAGCCGTGATTAACCCGAAGAAGCCTGGATGTACGTATCCGTTCAAGCATCTCGCTGGCGTAGGGGTTGCACTTAAGCTGGCACATGCTTTACTCGGCAGATTGCCCGAAGAGCTGCTGGAAATAGCAGCCATTGGCACGGTTGCCGATTTAATGCCGCTTGTAGGAGAAAATCGGCTGATTGTTAAGCTTGGTCTTGAGCGCATGCAGAAATCGGCTTACGCGGGCATCAGAGCGCTTCTGGGCGTTGCCGGGATTGAGCACAAGGAAATAACGGCAGGCCATATCGGATTTGCGCTGGCACCTCGCATTAATGCCAGCGGCAGGCTCGATAGTGCTGATGAAGCAGTGAAGCTGCTGCTGACTCATGATGATAGAGAAGCTGAACGAATTGCATATGAGCTGGATGCTTTAAATAAAGAACGGCAGCGTATTGTGGAAGACATTACGAAGGAAGCTATGATTATGGCCGGGGAGCAGCTGGCTAAAGGGCTGGATAAGGTCATTGTTGTCGCCAAGGAAGATTGGAATGTCGGGGTTGTAGGCATAGTTGCTTCCAAAATTGTTGATGCCTATTACCGTCCTGCGCTGGTCCTCAGTAAAGATCCTTTAACAGGAATGGTCAAAGGCTCGGCCCGTTCGATAACCGGGTTCGATATGCATCAGGCTTTAACTGAATGTAAGGATTTACTCGATCACTATGGAGGGCATCAGGCAGCGGCCGGAATGACACTGGAGGAGAAGCATCTGGAAGCCTTCACAAGCAAGCTTAATGAGCTTGCGGGAAGCTGGCTGACAGAGGATGACTTTACTCCTATTCTACAGGCGGATGCGGCCTGCAGCTTGGCTGAGGTTCCCATTTCCTGCATCGAACAGCTGGAACGGCTAGCTCCATTTGGAATGAGCAATCCGACGCCCAAATTTATTTTTACAGATATGGCACTTGAGGATTCCCGTACTATGGGCAGAGAGAAGCAGCATTTAAAGCTGGTGCTGTCACAAACGATGGATGAAATAAGCAGCTCGGTGGAAGCAGTTGGCTTCGGCAAAGGAAGTTTCGCAGAGCATATTACGCCTACTGCTCGGCTTGATATTATAGGGGAGCTGTCTATTAACGAATGGAATGGCACCAGGAAGCCGCAAATTGTTATCCAGGATATGCGCATCCCTCATCTGCAGGTTTTTGACTGGCGGGGGACAGTGAAGCCGGAAGTGAGGCTAGCAAGCTTGAACGAAGCTTTGGCTGATCGTGCAGACACGGAGGCTAACAGTGCGGCTGTGATACTTTTTGAAGAGATGGAACTAGAGGGCTACTTGCACCAAAATCCTTTAGCTGACAGCTTCGCTTTATGGCTTCTTAACCCCGCAGGAGAGCTTGTGCCAGTTAATGAAAGGGCGTTAGAGCGCCCACTGGAAGATTGTCACGATCTTGTTCTATATACAGCGCCGGGAAGTGTCCAGGATCTGCAGTTGATTCTCGGCAAGGCCGCTGCAATCCGACGGTGTTATGCCATTTTTGCAGAACGCAAAAAGGAAAGCGGAGGAGCCATTCCCTCGCGGGATATGTTTAAGCTGATGTATGGGACACTGCTGGAGCAAGGCGAATGGGATCTGTATAATAAGGGCATGATGCAGTCCTTCTGCAAACGCTCCGGGCTCTCCTCGGCCATGGTTGAGTTTATGATCAGCGTATTTGAGGAGCTTGAGTTTCTAGAACGGTCAGGCAGTCGCATCAAGCTGCGAAAGTCCCCGGTCAAGAAGGATCTGTCTACCTCCCGATTGCTTAAAAAGCGTGAAAACCGTCAAGATGTCGAAGATATCATTTTATATTCCACAGCCAAAGAACTTGAACAGTGGATCACACAGCAAATTGAACGAACTAAACAATAAAAAAATCCTGGAGGAAACGCTATGAGCTTTAAAGAACATATTCGTGTTATTCACGACTATCCGCAGCCTGGAATTCGGTTTAAGGACATCACGACGCTGCTGCAGAACGGACCCGTATACAAAGAGGCCATTGATGAATTAAAGCAGCTGGTTTCAAAATGGGAGATCGATGTTATAGCAGGACCGGAGGCACGGGGGTTTGTAATTGGAGCTCCGCTTGCTTATGCACTTGGCGTCGGGTTCATTCCGATCCGCAAGAGCGGCAAGCTGCCCGGAGAGACGATCGAAGCCGACTATGCGCTGGAATATGGCAAAGACAAGCTGGCCATGCATAAGGATGCTATTAAGCCGGGGCAAAAGGTGCTGATCGCAGATGATCTGCTTGCTACGGGAGGAACCATTCAGACCTCGATCAACTTGATTCATCAGCTTGGCGGTGATATTGTAGGCGCTGCATTCCTGATTGAGCTCTCTTACCTGGATGGAAGATCGAAGCTGGACGAGTTGGATGTTGTTTCATTGATGCAGTTTTAATGAATTGAAGAGGAAGCCCTATGAAATCAATTGATTTTTAGGGGCTTCTTTTTCCAATATATGTGCATTTTCTGGGTTGCAGGCGCTTTTTTCTTGATGGAGTAGGGTCAGGCAGTTGACGTAGGGCCTGCGTTGAAGGCATAATGAATTAAAATCGATTAAAGGGAATGGATAGATTCATGGGTATAGAGCAGCTACTGGAAAAGGCGGCAGCCTATCTGAAAGAGAATGATTTGCTCAAAATCCGGGAAGCGTATGAATTTGCGGATAAGGCTCATCACGGTCAAGTGCGCAAGTCAGGGGAGCCATACATCCTTCATCCCTTAGCCGTTGCCGAGATTTTGGTAAATATGCAAATGGAAGTGACGTCGATTATAGCGGCGCTTCTTCATGATGTTGTTGAAGACACTACAGTTTCACTGGAAACTGTACTTAATAAATTTGGCAAAACCTGTGCCATGCTGGTTGACGGTCTGACTAAGCTGGAGCGCATCCAATTTAAGTCAAAAGAAGAGCAGCAGAATGAGAATTATCGCAAAATGTTTGTTGCCATGGCGCAGGACATCCGCGTGATCTTGATCAAGCTGGCTGACCGGCTGCATAATATGAGAACGCTGAAATACCAATCGGAAGAAAGCCAGCGGCGGATTGCCGAGGAAACTCTGGAAATTTTCTGTCCAATTGCACACCGTTTAGGGATTTCCACCATCAAGTGGGAGATGGAGGATATTGCCCTCCGTTATCTGAATCCCCAGCAGTATTACCGGATCGTGAATCTTATGCAGAAGAAACGTGCCGAGCGCGAGCAGTATATCGAAGATGTTATCCACAGCATCAAGGAAAAGCTTGATGAAATGGGTATCCAAGGCGATATATCGGGCAGACCTAAGCATATTTATAGTATTTATAAAAAAATGAGCTCGCGCGGAAAACAGTTCAATGAAATCTACGATCTAATGGCGCTTCGTGTCATTGTGGACGGCATTAAGGACTGCTATGCTTCGCTGGGCATTATCCATACGCTTTGGAAGCCGATGCCTGGGCGCTTTAAAGATTATATCGCTATGCCCAAGCCAAATATGTATCAATCCTTGCATACGACGGTCATTGGACCGATGGGGGAGCCTCTTGAGGTACAGATCCGCACCTGGGATATGCATAGGACATCGGAATACGGGATCGCTGCGCACTGGGCATACAAGGAAGGCTTGATTGTCCCTTCGGGCACTTTTGAGGATAAGATGAACTGGTTCCGTGAAATTCTTGAGCTTCAGCATGAAACGAGCGATGCTTCTGAGTTTATGGAGTCTATGAAGATGGACTTTTTCTCCGACCTGGTGTTTGTATTTACACCTAAAGGGGAGGTCATTGAGCTGCCTGCAGGCTCTGGTCCTCTTGATTTTGCTTACCGGATTCATACAGAGGTAGGAAACAGAACGATTGGAGCCAAGGTTAACAGCCGGATCGTGCCGCTGGATCATAAGCTGAAGACCGGCGATATTATTGAGATATTGACCTCCAAGCACTCCTATGGCCCGAGCCAGGACTGGATCAAGATTGCTCAATCCTCGCATGCGAGAAGTAAAATTAAGCAGTGGTTCAAAAAGGAGAAGCGTGAAGAAAACGTAGAAAAGGGTAAGGAAGCGATCGAGCGGGAATTGAAACGCCTGGCGATTGATCCGCCGACCTTGATGACGAATGAAAACATGCTGGAAGCAGCGAGAAAATACAATTTTAACGATATAGACGACATGCTTTCCGCAGTCGGATTTGCAGGAATTACCGCTGCGCAAATATGTACCAAGCTGACGGAGAAGATGCGCAAGGAAGCTGAAGAAGCGCAGGTGCTGCAGTTAACCGGCGAGGTCAAAGAGGTCAAGGCAGCTCCATCTGAGCACAAAAGCCGTCCTACGAATGGGGTTAGAGTTAAAGGTGTGGATAACCTGCTCATTCGGTTCGCGCGCTGCTGCAACCCGGTTCCAGGCGACCAGATTATCGGCTACATTACCCGCGGCCGCGGCGTTTCTGTTCACCGCTCAGATTGTACGAATATTCCTTCAAGCGAAGGTGAAGAAGAGCGTGTTATCGAAGTAGAATGGGCCGATGTCGTCGAATCCAGCTTTAATGTGGAGATCGAAATTACCGGTCACGACCGTCGGGGCTTGCTGAACGAAGTGCTGCAGGCGGTTTCGGAAAGTAAGACGACAATGTCAGCTGTATCCGGCCGTTCCGACAAAAATAAGATGGCGATGATTCATATTACGATTTTGATCAAAAATATTGATCATTTGCAAGCCGTAGTTGAAAAAATCAAGCGTGTAAAGGATGTCTATTCTGTACAACGCATTATGCAGAGCTAGGAGTATACCCATTTATGCGGATAGTCGTACAAAGATGCAAACAAGCAGAGGTTTCCGTCGCTGGCAAAGTCATCGGCCAAATTGGACAAGGCTTAATGCTGCTGGTCGGTATTGCCCATGAGGATTCCGAGCAGGATGCCAAGTATTTGGCGGAGAAGCTGGCCGGATTACGGATTTTTGAAGACAGTCAGGGCAAAATGAATCTCTCGGTTAGCGAAATAAATGGACAAATATTGTCTGTATCGCAGTTTACTCTTTATGGTGATTGCCGTAAAGGCAGAAGACCGAACTTCATGGCTGCGGCCAGACCGGAGCTTGCGTCCCCCCTCTATGACCGGTTCAATGAGCTGCTGCGGGCACAGGGCTTACAGGTGGAGACGGGGGCATTTGGGGAAATGATGGACGTATCGTTAATTAATGATGGCCCTGTCACACTTATACTTGAAAGCCCAGTTAACACGAATTAGCATAAAAAAGACTTTTTCTGACCAGACTAGACAGATAAACTGGCTACAGAAGGAGCACCTGAAATGCATCAAGCAAACAAGCAAACGATATTAACGTCTCCAGAAAATCAAGTTCTGCACGCGTCATTCTCTGAAGCGCTTCAGCAGTCATCTGCACTTAGTGATGTGGAGATAAGTGCGGAGTTCACTTCCGTTCAGGAGAAGCTAAAAAACGTTACTAAAAAAGCATACCGATAACAAAATACTTTATAAGAATAGACGTCATTCGACGTTTTTTTTTTATGAAATGCGCGCCTAGCCAAGCTAGGTACAACTAATTGATGAAAGATCAATCGAGGTAAGAGCCAAGTCGCCTCGTAGCTGACAGGCAACTGGTGGAGAGATTCTAAGGTTGAAGCCCTGTGACAAAGAACTCCGCATGGAGTGCGAGCAAAATAGCAGGCCGTAACATCAAGTGAATCCTGCCGCACCGTCAAAAAGAACCTGTAAAGGACAAGAGGGAGTCGAGCCTCGATTTCATGGGCGAAGACCATGGAACGCGTGAAGCCCTTGGAAGTGCAGCGCGGAAGAACCCTCCGGTGTAAGGGGATCGGCATGCTATGAAAGTTGTGCTTGGAACTAGGGAGAACCTAACCCGCACGAAAAAAAAAAAAAAAAAATTTTTTTCGTAAGTAGCGGACTTATAAGCCCGAAAGGTGAAATGGCGAGCTGCGGGAAGGAAGTCGGAGGGGATTGTAGTACCTGTGAAGCAAGGACAACAAAACCTTGTGGAGGGAAGAGTCCCTGCTTTGTTCAAGTAAGTTAAGGAGGTACGAGTGAGTGAATGCAGTCAAAGCTGCTAACTACACCAAAGTAAAAGCTCAAGAACTTCAAGACAAGCTATATCTTGCCGCCAAGGAAAATCCGAAGCGTAGGTTTCATGCGCTCTACGACAAGATTTATCGGGAAGACATCCTATGGGAAGCATGGAGACGGGTGAAAGGCAACAAGGGAAGTGGAGGCGTTGATGGGATAACCATTGACCATATTGTAAAGGGATATGGGGAAGAACGATTTGTCGCAGAAATCCGGGAACAACTGATCTTGGGCACGTATCACCCATTGCCAGTCAGGCGCAAGGAGATACCGAAGCAGGATGGAAAACTTCGCCCGCTCGGAATCCCCGCTATAATAGATCGTGTGGTGCAAATGGCAACAAAACTGGTGATCGAGCCGATCTTTGAGACAGATTTCAAGGAATGCTCGTATGGATTCCGCCCAAAACGGGATGCCAAAGGGGCAATCCGACATATTCGCCGTGCCGTGAGGAAAGGTGTTTATTGGGTAGTGGATGTAGATATTGCCGGATATTTCGATAACATTTCACATGAGAAATTGATGAAGCTTGTGGAGCAGCGACTAAGCGACAGAAGAATACTTAAACTTATCCGGAAATGGTTGAAGGCAGGCTTCATGAAAGATGATCAGTTTCACGAAACTGACCTCGGAAGCCCGCAGGGTGGTGTCATCAGTCCGTTACTTGCGAACATCTATCTGAACTACCTCGATACCATCTGGGAAAACAAATTCACTGAACTTGGCACACTCGTCCGCTACGCGGACGACCTGGTCATCCTATGCAAAACCAGGGAGCAAGCCCTGAAGTCAATCGATGTACTGAAGGCTGTATTCGGGAAACTTGAACTGCAGATGAATACGTCCAAATCCAAACTGGTCAACCTGTGGGATGACAAAGGAGGATTTGACTTTCTGGGCATGCATCACCGAAAGATTCCAAAACAGGTCAAAGGACTAGATCATTATATCCTGCGAAGCTACCCCTCGAAGAAAGCTATGAAGAGGATGAAGGAGAAGGTCAAAGAAGTCACAGAGTCACGTAACCGACTATTCTGGACAATGAACAGAATGGTCGAAGAACTTAACCCCAAGATACAGGGATGGAGAAACTACTATGCGATGGATGCCTTTGCTGACCTTTTCTTAAATAAAATCGACTGGTACATTCGAAAGAGGCTGACGTTGTT
>NZ_JAGGLB010000055.1 GCF_017874215.1 Paenibacillus eucommiae | reverse complement strand
TCATACCGAGTTGCAGCGTTTTGCAATGCGTTGGTATGGAATCGAGGAATTTAGACTTATATTACAAAATATAGGTTTCTCTGAGATTAGATGCTCTTCTGATTATGTTTACGAGAAGCAACCGTCTAATGCGGGGCAAATTATTACTTTTGAGGCCGTACGAAAGCAATAATGTAGGAAAGGGAAAGCGGAAATATGGCCTCTGCCCATGATGCATTGCCGCAACCCTTTTTGTTGGCAGACATTATAGTTAGTAACTGTACAATAAAGTTGGCAACTGAGTTGTAAACTAAATCACTGCACCGTGCTCGCTCTTTCGAAGGGGGCGCGGCTTTTTTGTATAATATACAAGAGAAATCGTAGGAAGTAGAGAGGGCGCTTAATTAACAGTAGCAGCAGGTTTTATTGGACCTTTTCGTCCAAACATGAGTAAGATCGTAAAGTTGAAATGCGAAGGGGGATTAATTGACGGCAGGTCTGTACCGATAATACGGAGACGAAGGAACGAATTACGATTGTCGAGACAGGGATTTATATTTACGATGTGCAAGCTCCGGAAGTCCCGGCGATGCTGTTGCCGTACATCCGACATTTGGCCGTGGCAAAAGCGGCCGTCCTCCGGGTGCTTGTTATTAAAACGCGGCAGTGATTCTTATGTGAGTGCAATGTTGAACGACAAGAACTTGACCCTTTGTCGAAGTAAAGTAAAATAAAATAAAGTAAAGGTGGCTAACCTAACGGGCAGGATAGCGCAACATACTGGTTTTTATGTGCGTCTATTATTATGGGGTTATTTGTAACTACTGGGGGGAGATCTGATGAAGCAACGAACATATGTCGCGCCGCGAACGGATAAAGCACCCAGCAGTGATCTGCGGGCTAAAGGCGGAAGATCATTGCCTAGCTTACCCCCGCGTTAGTTGCCTTACCCTTGCAACAAATGCCTTAGGTTCCGATTTCCGCGTCGATCCGAATGTTGGTTCTGACCCCATCGCGGAAGTTCGCCGTGTCCGCTCGCCGGCGGTTCGGTTCCCACCACGATGGGCATGTTTGTGCCGTGTCCTAGCAAATTGAGAAACTGCTCCCTACGAAGTTGATATCACCTGAGGATTTGGAACAATGGAACGGAGCAGAGCGGCCAAATCAGCGGTGTTAGACATACGACCCGCAAATCTCACCGCAATATGTCAATGCAGGTCCTGTAGCCTCACCGCAATATGTCAATGCAGGTCCTGTAGCGGTCGGCACACCTCTCGACACGCCCAGCCCAAGTCAATTTTGCCCCCACAGACCGCAAGTTGGAACGGAGGAAATTTATGCTTTGGAATTTTTGGAACGCTTGGAAAATAAGGAAAGGCATCAAAAAGCCAATTATTTTCATAGAGAATGCTGGTGGATGCATATGCACAAAAAGCATTTTTAATGGAAAAACTCCAATTAAATGGTGCTTTAGAGTAAAATCTGTAGCCCCTGAGGATAATGGTTGGCGCTTCATCGGTAAATCTGATAGCGAATCATATATAAATATAGCCGATAATAATGTTTTTTTAGATTTTAATACGCTTGCTAACATCGATCCCTCTATACTTATGTTATATAATATGCCAGTTGGAACGGATTTATATGTTGTAAAGGATAAAGGAAAGATACGTTTTTACAAAACGGGAACAAAAGAGGAGATAGAAATTGATTACAGGAGTTTGTGATTCGTGATGGGTGATTTGCAAAAACTTGGCGTGAGCTATGATTTTCGTGAAGCGGGGCAAGGTAAAGTATGTGACTGGATCTGATCGGAGTGGCTTCGGAATTCGGAAAATATTGCACGGCAAGCGCTATAGCTTCTCGTTCCGACACCGATTAGCCCTGGACGGGCATCAAAAGCAACTGGAATTTCGGCCAAGATGATCCGCTACTATGAGCAGACGGGCCTGATTCCGGCTGCTGATCGCAAGGCGTCCGGCTACCGCGATTATTCCGACACCGACGTCTTCAAGCTGGGTTTCACGGCCTTCTGCGTCAGCGAGGATCAGGACGGCAGCGGCAGGTGCTGGAGTACCGGATGGACATAAAGAGGTTGCTGATGCGAGATTCATACCAATAGAAGATTCATTGCAAGATCCATTGGTAATCGACTTAACGAAAGAAATGATACATGCATTTAACACGAATAATAGTGGGTTATATCCGCTGCAGAAATCAATACAAACTAACAATGGCTGGACCAAATTGAAGTATTAGTTTGATATTCACTTAAGGCATTGAACTAACGGGTAACGTTAGTTCAACAATACCAGGAGCAGTTGCCGCGGCAGTTGCTCCTTTTTTTTAAGCTAACTGGCAGTTATATTCAATGAGATGTATTTATGGTAATGTATGGATGTGTGTTGGCAGTTTTGGTTGGGAGGCGCTAATTTGACTAAACGATTAAAAGGGCGAATTGCGATTGTTACTGGTGCAAGTCGTCCTGCACGTTCAAAACTTCATTCATACGCCATTATTTTCGCGATTTGGGCTGCCTGAGCGAATTGACCAATGAATTTCGTCATTGGCTTACGTCTATATCATTGAGAATAACCAAACGACGAATATCATGAGAGAGGTGTCTATTTAAAATGGAAACGAGTCAACCGACGAAAGTAACCGTGCAAGCCGTCATTCATGCCCCTGTCGAGAAGGTATGGCGCTATTGGACCGAGCCGGATCACATCACGAAGTGGAATCAAGCGTCCGAGGACTGGCATGCGCCGAGAGCCGAAAACGATCTGCGGGTCGGCGGCAAGTTTCTAACACGGATGGAAGCGAAGGATGGCAGCATGGGCTTTGATTTTGGCGGCGTCTACGATGTCGTGAATCGGCATGAGGCGATCGGCTACACCATGGAAGACGGAAGAAGAGTGGATATTGCTTTCGTCGATCAAGGGAATGAGACGAAGGTCATTGAAACGTTCGACGCGGAAAGCTCCAATCCCGTCGAGTTCCAGCAAGCAGGCTGGCAAGCGATCATGGACAATTTCAAAGCCTATACCGAACAAAACTAATCATCGCGAAGAAGACGCCGGGGAAGATGCCCGGCGTCTTTCTTTTTGAACCCTAGTACGAGCGTGCTCTCTGTTAGCCTTAACCTTGTGCCGCATCCATGTTCATGTAGTTAATGGCCCACAGATGGCCGTCCAAGTCCACGAAGCCCCAATGATACATGAACCCATGTTCTTCAGGTTCAGCGTGCAACTTTCCGCCCAAGGAGACCGCGGTATTCACGATTTCATCGACCTTTTCCCGGCTCTCGAAGGCCAATGCGATCGTCATCTGCGCATACTTGCTCGTATCGACGGATTCCTTCTCCGTGAGCGTATTAAAGAATGCTTGATTGATCAGCATGACCTGCAGGTTGTCGCCGATCACGATGGCTACCGAATTCTCGTTATCGGGGTATTGCGGGTTGAGCTCGAAACCGAGTCCGGTGAAGAACGCTTTCGATTGTTCTACGTTTTTTACAGGCAGGTTGAAGCTCGTGAATGCGGACGTTAATGCCATTTTCAAAACACCTCTTCGTCAAATTTGTTTGTGTTCATTTATGCCTTCGTTTATATAGACGACAGCCGATCCGGGAATTCATCGGTCTCATGGATTCGGAAGCGTAAATTTTGAAAAATAACTTGGTAATGAGTTCGGATACCCGCCATTCCCGTAAGGTTGCTTATTCTTATTGTGCAGGGATAAAGATTGAACCTCTCTAAAAAGGAATTCGTCTGAATATATGACAATTAAAGGGTGGGTATCGAGTGACGGAATGAGGAACGGTATGGAAATTAATGATAAAACCGAAGTACGAAAGAAAAAGTTTGAAACCGTCGCCATTTCAGTATTAGGTTCGAAGGGCGTATCCATCCCGCCCATCCGCGGCAATATTTACGATCGGCGGGACAGCAGATCGCATATTCGATCTCAACTCAGTCCCTATACTTTACTTTCAAAACAGGCTTTAAGCAAGAAGCGAGGAAGTTATCGAGGCTATGGACATCAAAGACAGAGCGCATCTGCCATTCCAACAACGACGGATCAAATCGGGACTGTCAAAAGAAGAGATCGCCTATCTTAGCGAGCACCGCGACGAGTATCCGGACATGGAGATCGTGGAGGAGCGCATCCACCAGTACAGTCCCGACCGGGTCGCAGTTCAATTGGTCGGCTATATGAACAAGATGAAGGGAGCCAAGGAGAATCTGGACTTTTACAAAGAAATTTAGACGATATAGATGAACTTGTTCAAATGCGTTAGGACTTTTCTTTGGAGGATTATGTGTTAGTAAGGTTAACTTTGAGGAGTTTCGCCAGATTTGTAGCGAGTTTTTAGTTAAGCAATTGAAAGCGGAGATTGGTAAATCTGGTTGGCAGAAGTTGAAGAAAATATAGTTTCACATATGTTTTTACAGTTAATACATAAGGTACCGAGATTCACATTTCAATGGAAAAATGGTCCAAAGAAAATGATGTTGAATTTCTTATCCTCTGGCCGAGTAGCACCAGTGTCCAGTTTTATACAAGAAATGGATTCAATCAATGTGAAGAAGCGATGGAAAAGCATTGGTGAAGTCATACCAAGGCATTGAAGTAACGGGTAACAGTAATTCTGGGGAATTGCTACAAGCGGGCGTTCGTGTCGGGTGACAAGAACTTGTGGACATTCCCGACGAATCGTTGCAACTGGATAAGGATGTCTATTGTAATCTCGAGCACGTCAACTGCTGATTAAACGGGCAGGATAGCTAAGCCCAGCTAGGCACAACTAGCCAATGCCATTCCGGTCGAGGTAAGTGCTAAGCTAAGGGCGTGGCAGCACGATCGTAAGGCTTGGATCCGTCGCCTTGGTATGGATCTCATTGTAATCCTAATGATTGCAGGAGTATAATTATCGTGATTATAAAAACTAATCGAGGGGGTATGACATGCCGAAAACGATCTTGATCGTGGAAGACCAACAAGTGCTACGGGAAATCATGAAGGAGTATTTGTTGGATGAAGGATACCGGGTGCTAGAGGCGAGTGGTGGTAGTCAGGCTTTGGAATTATTTCAGGAGAATGAAATCGACCTGATCATTCTGGACATCATGCTTCCGGAATTGGACGGGTGGTCCGTCTGCCGGCGGATTCGCAAGAAGTCGAACATCCCAATTCTGATTTTGACATCCCGATCGGACGAGGACGACACGCTGCTTGGATTTGAGCTCGGTGCAGACGATTACGTTGTCAAACCCTGCAGCCCTCCCATCCTATTGGCGCGGACGAAGCGGTTGCTGGAAAGCAGGCATATCCGTGACTCGGGGGATACTCTGTCCGGCGGGGCAATCATGCTCTATCTTCCTTCCCGAACCATCACGCTGGACGGAAAGCTTTGTAGCTTGACGCATACGGAATTCGAAATTTTGGCCTATCTGCTCAATAACAAAGGCATCATTATCTCAAGAGAGCAACTCGTCACGAGAATCTGGGGCTACGATTTTGCTGGTGACGATCGTACGCTCAGCAGTCATATTCGCAATCTGCGTTCCAAACTGGGCGATCATGCGAACCGGATCGTCACCGTCGTTCGTTCGGGGTACAAATTCGAGGATCAGCCATGAGAAAGAGCATCGTCTTCAAGCTGTTTTTGCTCACATCAGGCTTATGCGCATTCGTGATCGCAAGCCTCTTTGTCGGACAAACCGTGTTTTTCAAACAATTTTACGTGCATCAGAAGGTAGAGAGCGTCGAATCAGCCCTCCATACCGCTTCTCAAGACGATTGGAATAATGCCGGGGACGCCCGAACCGCGTTTCGGAACGAACAACAATTTTATCAGAAATATAACACTTGGATTACCGAACTGGACGCCGCGGGCAATCTGAAATATACGAGCGACTTCGAAACAGAGGTACGTTTGGAAAACTCGGCAGACGCTTCTGCCTTATCCGGCCAAACAATTACCATCCAGCTCTACACGGTCATGAATGTGGAAGATTTGAGCGCAGACAATCCGCTTCGGGATTTCATCTTCGTCAACCCGGGGGAACGCATCGCCATCGAAGGCGTCCTAATTGACAATCGGCTGTTCCCACAGCGGATCGGGAGGAACGCCTCCAATCTGCGGGAGGAAAACCGTCTGGAAAACGGCCAGCTCGTCCGCAAGGAATACGAAGTCGTCCCGAGGTTCAAGAGCCCGACCGAATATCGCGAACGTTACCCGAGCGGTCTGGTATACGGTACCGTCGTCCAAGTCCGGACGCCGGAGGGAGCGGACCAACCGCGGTATACGAACCATTTGTTTCTGGAAAGGGTGAAGGCTTTTCAAGCCGATCTGCTCTACGGAGATTTTAGCGGAAAAACCGATATCATCAGCGATTATGAGGAAAATAACGTCCCATACAAAATATTCGTGAAACGTTTGACTGATCGGACAGGAAACACCGAATACCTGTTTGCTATGACATCGCTCCAGCCCGTGAACGAAGCCGCTGGTGTGATGCGCCATTATTACGGCTATATCGTGTTAGGCTCTTTTCTGCTCGTCCTCCTGGTTTCCTTTTATTATGCCCGCCGCATTGCTCGTCCCATGCTCCGCATGAACGAAGCGACGCAAAGAATGGCAAATCTGGACTTTTCCGTCCGAATTCCGATTGCGACCGAGGACGAGATCGGCAACTTATCCCGCAGCATCAACGAGCTTTCAGGCTTATTGCATGACCATATCGTCCGACTGGAGCAGGATATCGAACAAGAAAAGCGGCTGGAGCAGACACGAAAAGAGTTCATCGCGGGCGTATCTCACGAATTGAAAACCCCGCTCAGCGTCATCGAGAGCTGTCTGTATATTCTAAAAGACAAGCCCGAAAGCGAGAAGCGAGCGTATTACTTCGCTGCCATGGAAGACGAAGTGAAGAAGATGAACCTGCTGATTACGGACATGCTAGAGCTTGCGAAATACGAATCCGGCACTTACAAAATGGAGATGACCCCATTCCGAATCGATGCTGTCCTGGAGCGAGTTTGTGCGAAGCTGGCACCGGATATCGCTGACAAACGGCTACAGCTCCACATCCATTTCGTCCCTGTAGAAATCGAAGCTAACCTGCTGCGCATCGAACAGGTCGTTGTGAACTTCATGACGAACGCGATCCGCTACACGCCGGAAGGCGAGAACATCTTCGTTACGACAGTCGAAGAACCGGAAACGGTCAAGGTAAACATCGAAAACAAAGGCGCCCACATTCCAGACGAGCAGATGGAGAAAATATGGGACCGCTTCTACCGCATCGAACACTCCCGTCATCGTTCGACTGGCGGCACCGGGCTGGGTCTTGCGATCTCCAAGCAAATTTTGGAGCTGCATGAGGCACGTTACGGAGCAACCAATACCGAAGATGGTGTCCTGTTTTATTTTGAATTAAACAAGAAAAGGAAAGCGTAGAATATCCGTTCTGCGTTTTTTTAATTGATCTGCAACTGGTCTGCATATGATCTTTATCTCCATAGGGTAACCTATGTAGCATCATACATACAGTCCTCGTTGGAGATTCTACAGTGGATCCATGCTGAGGATTAGTTTCAAAAATTCAAATATAGTGTACATGGGTAGTTCCATGAGTTTTACGCTCTGGGTTCTAGAAAAAAAGTTGTGAGGTTGTCACATGTCAAGAACAATACTGATTGTAGAAGATGAAAATAAATATTTTACGTGAAATAATGCACAGGAAATGGCGAAGCTGGAACAAGACTTTTATCAAAAGCATAACACCTGGATCGCGGCATTGGACTCCCGGGGCAATTTGCAAAATACCGACGATTTTTACATGGAGATCAGGCTGGACTCTATGGACGACTACCCTGCTTTTTCCGGTCGCACCATAAAGATCCCGCTCTACAGCTTCATCAACGTGGAAGATTTTTATAACGATAACCCGTTCATCACTCCTTGGATCGAAGAGGGCAAACCAATCACCATAGAAGGTTTAATCATGAACAGACACTTGAATAAAAAAGTGTAGAAAAGTAGAAGAAAGTGCGGAATTCGGTTCTGTGCTTTTCTTTTTTTAAGTGACATTCATTTCATCTGCACTTCTTCTCTATCTCTCTCTATTAAACTTCTTATTGAGAATGAGAGGAGATGGATTGAACATGACAGCAGGAACGAACTTAGATCGGGGTAAATACGAAAGGAATTCCAGAGCGAAGAGACGCATATTGCGTGTCGTGCTGCTGGCTGCCTTTGTCTGCTCGGTTTTTGTTTTCTGAGATGGATGCCATTTGATCGGGCGACGGGTTCAGAGCAGCATGGAACAACGCTTGCTGGCGGGCAGTCCTCGGTAAAACCCGGTAAGATTAGCCCAATTGAAGAAGATCTAAGGCCAACAGGGAAGATCGTGTTTTTAACGCTTGACTACGGTCCTAGCGATTTGACGGGGAAATTTCTCGACGTGTTATGGCAACATGGCGTCAAGGCCACTTTTTTCATGCAAGGAAGCCAATTACAGTGAAAAAGTTTACAAAGGACGTGAAGCGTGCTGTACGCGAGGGGCATTATGTCGGAGGACACAGTATGACTCACCAATATAAGAAGCTGTACGAAGAAGGGCAATTATCGCGTTCTATCAGAAAAAAGGTTACCGGTTTGGCGTTTATACGGATGCCGCACATTTTCACCTGAATTTTCAGAAGGATCATCGTTTATAGCCACAGCGCGGCACTGAATCAGATTTTTGGAAGTAGGAGCTGTCCCGAGGGTCCATGTGAATCTCGGTTGAACGGCTCCTTTTTATCTATCATTACAGCCAAAATCTATAAATCACTTTGATATAATCTGCACTTTATCTTGACCTTGCCCGATTATACTTTTTTCAGAAGGAGGAGAGTTTGTGCTATACAGCACCCCTTTCGGGAGAGGGGGCAGCAAATAACAGCAAGACCGTTCGAAACGATCGGTGGACCGGGAAAGGCCGAAATTCGCCAATGATCTGGGTGCGGATCTGTTTATATCCATTCACGGCAATACGTACGAGGACCCTGGCGTGTCGGGCACAGAAACGTACTATTACCATGAGAATTCGCTATCCTTGGCCGATATCATGCAACGACATTTAGTTCAGGCAAGCGGGTTTCGGGACCGGGGAGTGAAGCATGAAGATTGTTTTGTCCTGAAGGAAACGGACATGCCGGCCGCCTTGATCGAGATGGGATATGTAACGAATCCGCAGGAAGAGAAAGCGATGCTGACAGAAGATGTTCAAAGCCGAAGCTGCTTCTATTCTGGAGGGCATAAAGGAGTACCTAAATTTAAATTAAGAGAGGACAATGATCCATGTATAAAAAAGTCATTTTAACACTATTTATAGGCAGCATCGCACTCGCCTTGGCAGCATGTGGGAATGGGCAAAATATGCAAAGCGAGACGCCTATGGCACAAGTCAATGAAACGGCTCCCTTGGAGAAGTCAAACAATACATCCTATAAAACGATTTTTCAACACAGCGTATTTCTGGGAGATTCGATTACAGAGGGGCTATCCTACCATGACATTTTGGACGAGTTCAATGTAGTGGCAGGTGCCGGAACGACTACCGAGCTATCTCTGGAGGGTGGAGATGTCGATAAGCTGGCAGAGCGCAATCCGCAGCATGTATTTATCATGCTGGGATCCGATGATATCCTATTGCCGTCCCAAATTACGGATAATCCCCAGCAGTATTCGCTGAAGTTTTACGCCAAATTGATCGACAGCATCAAGGAGAAGCTTCCGAAGGCATCCATAACAGTTTTACCGGTTACGCCGGTTACGCCGGAAGCTGAAAAAGTTGAAGTACGCTACAAAAATATCAATGATTACAACCAAGGTTTAAAAGAGCTGGCGAGCAAGAAGCAAGTCCGATTTGTCGATTTATCCTCCATATTTGCGGACAATCCAAATTTGCACAGTTCGGACGGCGTTCATTTTAAACCGGAGTTTTATACACGTATGCTGGATTTGCTGAAAGAGCGAGTGAAATAACATGCAAATAGGTCAACAACTGGGGGTGATGGGGATTGGTCTTTAGTAGTCTCATATTTCTATTCCTCTTTCTGCCGGTCACAATTCTGATCTACTATATCTCGCCCATGAGGATTAGAAATGCCATTCTGCTCGTCGCAAGCCTGATCTTCTATGCATGGGGCGAGCCTGTCTATATTTTCATCATGATCTTCTCGACGGTATTCGACTATGTGAACGGGATACTGATCGAAAAATACAGGCACCGTAAGGAGATTGCACGGGGAGTTTTGATCGTATCTATGATTGGAAGCCTGGGAATTCTGGGCTTCTTTAAATATGCGGGTTTCGTCTTCGACAATATCAATTCGTTGTTTAACCTGCACTTACAGGCAGCAGATCTTCCGCTTCCGGTGGGAATCTCCTTCTACACATTCCAAACGATGTCTTACATAATCGACGTTTATCGGAGGAAGGTGCCTGTTCAGAAGAACCTGATCTCCTTCGGCGCCTACGTGACGATGTTCCCGCAGCTTGTAGCGGGACCGATCGTTAAATACGGAGATATTGCGGGGCAGCTTGTTAACCGCAAAGTGACGTTGGACCGTTTTGGCGAAGGGGCGGAACTGTTTATCAGAGGACTTGCTAAAAAAGTGCTGCTTGCCAACAATATCGGTTTGCTGTGGGCAAGCGTCAAAGCGGTGCCTGCGGGGGAGCTGTCGGTTCTTTCCGCCTGGCTCGGCATTGTCGCCTTCACGTTTCAAATCTATTTCGATTTTAGCGGGTATTCGGATATGGCGCGGGGCTTAGGTAAAATGATCGGGTTCGAATTTATGGAGAACTTCAACTATCCTTATATTTCCAAGAGTATTACGGAATTTTGGCGGAGGTGGCATATTTCGCTCGGTGCCTGGTTCCGTGAGTATATCTACATCCCGCTCGGTGGGAACCGAGTTGGTATGCTGAAACAATTGAGAAACTTGACGATTGTATGGTTTATAACCGGATTGTGGCATGGAGCGAGCTGGAATTTTATCATTTGGGGCTTATATTTCGGTCTTTTTGTCACAATCGAAAAGCTATTTCTATTGAAATGGTTTCAGCGCATGCCAGCCTTTATAAGCCACGTCTACACCCTAATTATCGTGATCATCGGCTGGGTATTTTTCGAAATTGAACATTTGCCCACAGCTATGACATTCATCGGAACGATGTTTGGCGCTGGAGCAAATGGGTTTGTGGACAACCGGTCGCTCTACGATCTGTCGACGAACGCCCTGCTGCTGCTGCTCTTGGTGTTTTGTGCCACGCCGTTTCCCAGTAAAGCACTAACACACATCAGAACCAAGTTTGCCCGATTCGGATCGATTGCCGCTTCCGCCATCTACTTCATCTTTATGGTGGCGTCAACAGCTTATCTGGTCAATGCAACGTACAATCCATTCTTATACTTTCGCTTTTAATGGAGGTGATTTATTTGAAGAAATTCGACCAAGTATATTATCGCGCACTCGCCATTTTACTGCTGATGTTTACCGGAGCGGTATTGGTTGTCAATTGTCTGACCCCGAGTAAAGTATTTTCCGAATCAGAGAACCGAATGCTGCAGAAGCTCCCGAAATTCTCGCTTGAAACATTAGTATCAGGCAAGTTTACTTCGGAATTTGAATCGTATTTATCGGATCAGTTTATGGAGAGGGACTTTTGGATTGCACTAAAATCCGATGCGGACCAGGGAATGGGGAAAAAAGAGAGCAACGGGGTTTACATCGGCAAGGACGGGTACCTGATTCAAAAATTTTCTCCTCCCGAAAAAGGAGATTTGGAAGACAAGGTGGAAGCCATTCAAGCATTTGATAATGCTACGCCTGGTCTACGCAAATATATGATGCTGGTGCCGACGGGCGCTGCCGTACTTGAGGATAAATTGCCGCCTTATGCTTCCGGTGGTGATGAGATGGCCTATTGGAAAAAGATAAAGGATTCTCTTCTCGGGGACATTCGATGTTTCGATGTATACCCCGCGTTAGAGGCAAACAAGGAGCAATCGATCTACTATAAAACAGACCATCACTGGACGACCAAAGGCGCTTTTCTTGCCTATCGGGAGCTGGGCGAGCCAATGGGTTTTACACCTAAGAACGAAGATGATTTCAACATTCGTCAAGTCACCAGTCAGTTCTATGGATCTTTGTATTCGAAAAGCGGGTTTAGGCACATACAACCGGATTCTATTGAGCTTTATTATCCAAAGACACCAGGGACCATTTCCGTGGATTATGTTGACGAAAAGCAAAGTACGGATTCGATGTACGTCATGGATAATCTCGCCAAGAAGGATAAATACACTGTATTTTTCAATGGGAATCATGGCTTGATCCGAATAACAACCGGCAATACGGAAGGGAGAAGGCTGCTTATTGTCAAAGATTCGTATGCAAACAGCTTGATACCTTTTTTAACACCGCATTTTAGCGAAATTGATGTGATAGACCTCAGATATTATGATGGGGATGTACTGAAACTTACGGAAGATCGGCAAATCCACGACATATTGATTTTGTATAATATTACTACATTTTTTGAAGATCCATCAATTAAAACATTAGCGAATTCCGTGGAATAATTCAAAAAGGAGGTCAGTAACGATGCTTACTGGAATGAAAATTAAATACTTGTTTGTCCTGTCTACCGTCATGATCTTATGTGGCATTTTGATCGGGTGTTCCGGCAAGAACGAAGACGCCAAGGACGTTCCTCTCAATACAATTGAGGAACGCATCAAGCAAGTGGCTTCTATGGAAGATATGGAAAAAGGGGATATGAACAGGCTTAAGAAGCTATATCATCTCGATGCAGATGAAGTTCAGGATTTTGTGCTGTATACGGCAGAATCGAACGTGGAAGCGAATGAACTGGCCGTTATCAAAGTGAAACAAGAGAATCAAGCGGAAATCGTTAAGGAAAAAATCATGAAAAGAATCGAGGGTCAAGAGGTCAAGTTGAAAGACTACCGTCCCGAGCAATTTTACCTCGTTGAAAAGCATGTATTAAAGGTCAAAGGTCTATATATTTTGTTTACGGTCTCCAAGGATGCCGAGAAAATCGAAAGTGCGTTTGACGAAGCCCTTAAATAACAGGAGATAGTCCGCTCCTCTATTTAGGGGGTATGGGGAGCCATCGGAACCGCATTGGTCGTTTGCAGAATGTCCGAACATTCGTCTGCAAATCAGCTGCACAGGTGATGGCCGACCAGGTTCTAAATCCACAGAAACTGCATGAGCGGCAGGTTCACTAAAACGAGTATATGTATAAAGCGGATAATTGTAGCCGCGCTCGTCGTATCATCGTTAAGAAGGAGCGTCTGGCCGGAGAACTCGTTTTCCAATTTACATTTATTTTGGATTGATGGACAATTCAGATTGGCTTTAATCAATCCATGACGAAGGAGCTGGCAAATCCACTCTGCATCTTTAACATCGGTTTTACGCCCAGGTACTGCTTTCATATGCTGAGCGTTGACAACTAAAAATTCTATATCCTCTGCTTCGAATAAGTTCACAATTGGCTTCCAGTATACACTCATACTCTCCATGGCCACATGAGTAACATCCGTGCAGCTTTATCCAATCCACTAGCTTAAGCAGGAAAACAGTTGTAGTCGAGAATGTTTGAATCTCCTTTCCTTCAGGTGTCATGATACATGCCGTAATATTGTCCTTGTGGACATCCATACCGCACGACCGTTCAATCATTACATCCATGTCAAGCAGTCCTTTCTTCGGCTGTCAAGATTGGAGGCTGGTGCAACAACCAGAATAGGATTAATCTACTATGAGTGCTTCCCATTAGGGAGAGATTGGATCTTGTGTTTCAGGCTGGCAGCCAAAAGTGACGCTTCGGCAATTATTGAGTCTAAATGAATACGCAGGCGACTTGTCGGATCCGACATATGTCGGAACTCAAAAACATTGTTCCATTAAATGTCGCGTAAATAAAGAGTTTTTGTCACTGTATATCGAACAAAGAGCATTACGTTAACGAGGAACGTTAACTCAATACAACACGACGGTAGCTGCAGAAACAACAGCGCATGTGCGACTGAAACAATCATACTCGCTGTAACGTTCTTAAATGTGAGGTGATAATTCATGATCAAATGGGTGTTAACATTAGCGGCTGCATTGGTGTTGCTATCGGGCTGCAGTGAGAAGTCGGGCAGACCTAGTGACAATACGACCAATCCTTCCACTGCTCCTGCACCGGGGGAGACGGTTACGCCCCCAGCGAAGCCGAAAGCGTTCCCCGCTGTGTCTGACCCTTATGATGCTGACCAAGCAGCGGAGAACGGCGATATCGTGAACGTTCACGGGAAGATGTACAATCTCGACAAGTGGAAGCTGTTTCTGGCGAATCTAGACGTGGGCGTGCCGGATCAAGTGCGTATTACGCAGTATACGATTGAAGGTGACCCGATCTTCTATGAGCTGGTCTATGACGGGGCTGAGGTGATTACGTATACGTACGATAACTCGAGGGACAGGTTCGGCAGCGATGCAGGTCGTCCGAGGACGGTGTGCCGAGGTATTGAGCTCGAGGAGGACAAGGAGTTAGGCTCCCATTACAAGCTAACCGGATGCGATACTGAAACCAGTAATACGTTCTGGTTCACGAACATAGTATCGAAAGCCGAGCAGGGCAGCCAATAAGCACAATAAAACACATAACTACGCCGGTAGTTCAGAATTAACCGCTCAGTAATAGGTGCGGTTTTTCCCATTGCACGAAAATCAACAATCAAGACTAACAGGGTCTTTAAATAAAAACAGTAAGGTAGTCTACATAATCGATGTAAGTTCTTGTCCTTCGACAGGAGGTGGTTATTGTTAGAGGACAAGAACTTACATTGATTGCCGCGCTCACCGCCTGTCTTATCATTGCGAAATAGCATTCCATCACGCTGCGAAGCGACGGAGAAGACGTTCACAGGTTTTGACTAGGAGTTGCTCTGTTAGATCGTGCTCGGATAACGTCAAAGATTTCACATTGGATTTCGGAGGACAAGAACATAAATCGTTAACCACAGTCGGTCATTAAACTAGTGATGCCTGTACCTGCTCAGCAGCACGGAGGAGCTGAACGAACGGGGAGGATAATACAACTTTTCTGTTGACAATACCTTTATTACGCAGTATTATTTTACCAATTTAGATTATTTTGTGGGGAGGATACAGATGTCAAAAATTCAGGCAATTGTACTGGACTTGGACGGAACCCTGCTCGGTAGTGATAAATCGATATCTCCAAGGAATTATCAGGCTGTTAAAAGATGTTTTGATTCTGGAATTCATATTATTATTGCCACGGCGCGACCGCCTAGAGCGGCTAATCAATTTTTGAAGAGATTCCCTTTTGTAGACTACATGGTTTATTACAACGGTGCTTTAGTTACATGCAAATCTAAGCAAAATGAGTGGCACATTAGTATCCCTATGGAGATTAGCCAACAAATTAACAAATTCATCGAGTTACGAGTACCTCAATCGATAATCTCATATGAGGTTAATGATTCATGGTATACGTGTAGACCAGTTCCCGACTCCCAATGCGCTCAATTAGGTATCCTCTCGAATGACCCGAAACCCCAGGTTGTTGATAAAGATTATATGAGTTCACTTTCCCCGACCAAAATATTGGTTCTAGGATGCGGCACATGGAGGGATATATGCGAGCAATTCGGTGACCATGTGAATGCAATCGCAACCGATGAAGGAGTATTGGTCCAAATCATGCATATATCAGCCTCAAAGGAAAAAGCCGTGCAATGGGTGTTAAGCGATATCGGAGTAAAATCAGAAAATGTAATGGTATTCGGGGATGATTTTAACGATTTAGGCCTATTCCATATGTCCGGATTTCCGGTCGCAATGGAAAACGCGATAATTGAACTAAAGAATTGTGCAGCCCACGTAACCGATTCAAATGATAATGATGGTGTTGCTGTTGCAATTGAGAGATTTGTGGTGTAATCACTTGCAGATAATGATTCAACTAATGGTGAACTTTAGCACAACGACAACAGGCTGCCGGCAGATCGGCAGTCTGTTGAGCTATCGGGCAGATTTGCGCAACATTGTTGTCTTCGAAGAAAATTCAGATTTACACTTGACCCTTACGTAACGTAATGATTTATAGTGAACGTAAGAGCAGGACGAAACACAGGCCTACTGCCAAAAAATCGAACAACTAAATTCGAAATCGGAGGAGAAGCAAACATGAGAAAACTCGTATTGTTCATGCATGTGTCGCTGGACGGGTATGCGTCGGATTCGAACGGAGGACTAGATTGGATTCCGTACAACGAGGAATTAGAGAAATACGCCGAGGAGGTCGTAGCCGAAGTCGGCTCTCCCGTATACGGACGCACGACGTATCGGATGATGGAGAGCTACTGGCCCACGGTGCTGGACAATCCGAATGCGTCGAGGCACGGTATGGAGCATGCCAAATGGCTGCAGGATGTTAAGAAGATCGTCATTTCCGGCTCGATGGACATTGTGGAATGGAACAATACGATGCTGATCAAGGACAATATCGCAGAGGAAATCAGGGCGCTCAAAGAGCAGCCTGGCAAAAATCTCGTTATCTTCGGCAGTCCGGGGGTGGCGAAGACGTTGCTTGAGCTCGGCCTGATTGACGAATTCCTGCTGACGATTTGTCCGGTCATCTTGGGCGGCGGAAAATCGGCATTCCACGGCGACGGTGAGAAGATCAGGCTCAAGCTGCTGTCCAGCCGAACGCTCAAGTCGGGCATTATCGCGGCCCGCTGTGAGTTGGAGAAATAGCCGTGCCGTACAAGGTGTTCCACTAACGGGTACTATAGCACAATAAGTAACCAGAACAAGGCTGCCATCAGGCAGCCTGCTCAGCAAGTGCTTCGCGAAATTCGCTGTAGTAAATCGAACTGAACCTTATTTGTTAGAGCACCTAACTTGGTGGTCTTTTTTTTCTTTAGCGAGGTGAGACCTCTTGACGGGAGGATAAATTTGGAATATTATTATGTCAGTCACCACTGACAGACAAATGTAATCTACAGAAAGGGAGTTGATCATGCGTCAAACTAAGCAAGGGAGCGCGGAGAAATTGTTACGGGCTGCGATCGACCTAATTTCGGAGAAAGGCTACCACGGCGTCACGACGGAGCAAATCGCCTCATCTGCAGATTTAAGCGAAAAGACGCTTTTTCGACATTTCGGTAGCAAGCAAAATTTGCTGGAAACCGCCCTTGAACGATTTCAGTATGCCGAAGAGATGCGAGTGCTCTTCAACGAGCAGATTGTGTGGGAGTTAGAAGTCGACCTACTAACCATCAGCAAAAAATATCATGACATCATGAACCGAGATCGAAAGCTGATTCTGATCGCCTTAAAAGATGAGGTCCATATCCCCGGCTTTAAAGAACGTCGACTGCAGCATCCTCGCCAACTGTTGACTTTTCTGACAGATTACTTCATTACGATGAGCGAGAAAGGAAAAATAGCTTGTACGAACCCCACCATGCAGGCGTTTACATTCATGATGGCTCAATATGGCGCGTTCATTAACGATTTGGAAGCTGGTAACAATTATCCCGGTATCAGTCTCGATCAGTTCATACAAGAGAACGTGAAAATCTTCGTCAGGTCTCTAACTCTTTCCAAAACAAATTGTGAAAAGGAGCTGCAAAAGAAATGATGAATCAGGAAGTTTCCGCATTTATCGAGAACCTTAGTCAACCATGGCAAATCGAGGTCAGCAACCAACTACGCCAGATGGTACATCAGGTTATTCCGGAAGCCGAAGAACGCATTCAATACAAGAAACCGCATTTCCTGAAACATGGGCATTATGCGGCGGTTATATCACCATCGAAGGATGCCATTGCATTCATGATCATGAATTCTTCCGGCCTTACGTTTCCGAAAGGATTTGAAGGGCCAAACGAGAGGAAATGGCTAAAAATCCGTAAAGAGGATACACCCGATTACGGTCTCTTGTCTGATCTTCTGGTTCAGGCTTCAAGCACTCTGTAGCAAACTTTCACATTTATCGTGGGGCATGGTTCCCATCAATAAGCAAGGAGGATTCTCATGGATAACAATCTGAATCAACAAAGCAACTTCGCGAGTTGAAGGACAAGCACTAATCGTCGAGCGTATTTTCAATGCTCCGCGGGAGCTTGTATGGGAAGCCTGGACAAAGCCGGAGCACGTATCCCGATGGTGGGGACATGACGGCATGCCCCTCCATGCTTGCGAGATCGATTTACGAGAGGGCGGCACGTATCGTTACGTTCAGCTGGGCCCAGATGGAACGGAGTTTCCTTTTATCGGAACGTACCGCGAAATCGTTAAGCCCGAGCGACTGAACTATACGAATGATTTTTTCGATATTACTCCGTTTAACGAGCACGAATCCGTCATTTTCGACACGTTTGAACAGCTTGAAGGCGACAAAACCAAATTGACGATGCGCACGGAATACGTCTCTGCTGAAGCCCTTCAAGGCTCTCTGACTTCTGGCGCTGAGCAAGGCGCGATTGCGTTCATGTCACCACACAACAGAAGTCATTGACCTAGATTATCTTAAACAAAAACGTCGGGAACTTTTGGCGGACACTGCTGGCAGCTGTTGCCCAATTAAAAATCCACCTAACCCCACAGTTCATTTTACTGTGGGGTTTGCAATTTCTTTGAGGACAAAGAGTAGGGAATCGGACAAGAACATTGTCCGATTCCCACGGGATAAAGTAAGAGGAGAAGCATTGCACTAATGGGCATAATTATTAAATTTACCATCTTACGTTAAACCTGAAGTTGTATTCGGTCGGGCCTGAACTGTGCACATTAGCAATCTATAAGAAACCGGGCCTGCTATTCTTTGATAAAGTATAGACAGAAAGGAGGTTGAATATGGGACGTTTAATCCTGCAGATGAATGTGACACTGGACGGTTGCTGTGACCATACGCAGGTGATTGCAGATGAGGAGCTCCACCAGTATTCGGTGGACATGATGGACCAGTCCGACGGTCTGCTTTTTGGGCGCGAAATCTATCAGTTGATGGAAAGTGCCTGGCCAGCCATAGCCAGCAGCGGCGCCGGACCTCAATACTTGGTCGACTTCGCACGCAAGCTCGATCGGAAACCCAAGTACGTGGTCTCGTGGACGCTGGATCAAGTGTCGTGGCAGAACTCTTTCTTATTGAAGGGGCCTGTTTCCGAAGAGGTGCCACAGCTTATGGCAGAAGGGAAGAGCTTACTCGTTAATGGCGGTCCCGGCCTCGGTTCCACCCTGGCACAACTGGGATTGGTGGATGAGTATCACTTCCTGGTACAGCCCATCGTTGCCGGACGTGGTCCCCAATTGTTGGAGGGAATTCGTGATCGACTGGACCTGAAGCTGACCGGGACCAAACCTTTCGGTTCTGGCGTCGTGCTGCTCCGCTACACACCCGTTCGTTGACTGCTTGGCTGATAACCGCGTCTTGGCACTGCCAGACGAATAATATGAGCACAAGATGTAGCTTGCAACATTTGTCGGCTGCTTCGTTTATATCACGAGGAGCATCTCTGTTCCAACCTGGTAGGGTAGGATATAGTTAATGTGGCGACAGACTGACCTTTCCTCCGCTAAGCCGCCTGTTGTGACAAGCTGCCTACCGGTGGAGCAGGAGGTCAATACGATGAGCGAAGGAAACAGACAACCCTACATCAGTTTGTTCAGCTAACGGGACACTATAACTCAATAAGCAATCAGAACGATGCTGCCGGCATGGATCGGTAGCATCGGTGTGCTAACGGGCAGTTATGTGAAATAACTTAGGATGCAAAAATATGGTAAAATGAACCGAGAACACGACCAGTGTAAGTGGAGGTTAAGTGGATGAGTTCTGAACTGGAAGAACTTAATTCAATAATTAAAACAGAGGAATAGAGCCAAACGGTAGGCATACCCATCATTAAGCTAACGTGACACGATAATTCAACCAGAACTGGGAGCAAACAGCCGCGGCATTGCTCCCTATTTCATTGAAGTAACGGACAGTTTAATTCAGATCTTGTATGAGTGTTTCATGAAAAGGATGTGGTTTCCCGTGACAACCCTTCATTTAATGGTTGGCCTTCCTTGTAGTGGTAAAACAACTAAGGCTCGTAAACTCGAAATGAAATATTCAGCACTTCGCCTTACTCCGGATGACTGGCACATTCGTTTATTTGGGCATGATTACGAGGATAACATGACGGAATCTGAAGAAAAAATGCATGATTCTAGACATGATTCAGTGGAATCCCTGATGTGGGACGTTGCAGCTAGAGTTTTAGTTCTTGGTGTTGACGTTATTTTAGATTTTGGATTCTGGAGTCGAAGTGAACGAGATGGGTTTCGTTCCAGAGCGAAAGACTTAGGAGTTGGCTTTCAAATTCATTTTGTTGAAGTGCCTGAAGAAGTATTGTTTGAACGTCTTGAAGTCAGAAATGCTATGCATCCTGAGGGAACTTTTTTCGTCCCCGAAGCAAAACTTAAAGAATGGATACAAATATTCGAGCCACCTTCACAAGAGGAACTTGAACCTTCCGACGATTGAACTAACGGGACACTTTAGTTCAATGCATCCATGGAGTAGAATGCGATCCGGCATCTGCTCCATTTTCTTTGAGCCAAAGGGCAGTTTACTTCAAATAGGTATAGAAATTATAATCTTCTCAAATTAAATCACATCTTTTTAGAAAAACATTAAAGTACGTAATCCAAACTTTTCTTGAATTGATAATGGGAAATCAAGGGACGGGACAGACGTACCTTAGCATTTGCTTAAATGTTGTACAATTTAACTAGATGCATAAAGGGGGAGTTCTTATTGGTTTGGATCATGTGGGATGATGAAAGGATTGGTGGTGCAATTATTAACAATGGAACGGTTATGTATCCCTTTTTGATAACACCCTTTGTAGACAGAACCGTTTTTTGGAAAGCATTGTTTAGTTGCTGCAATGATAAAATTTGTGTCAAAAGATTAGTATAGACCGTGACCTGTTATTATTTCACATCAAGGGGACTCTCCTTGGTAAGGATAATCCATTTTATGAACTAATAGCGCAAATAATGTAAAACCATACTGGTTTGGGTGTAGCCGCATTCGCACTCTTACCATTTTGTGTGGGTGAACATGTCGCGCAGGATCTTGCGCAGGAAGTATTGATAGTTGAACAAACAATTGGATCGAGGCTACCGGCGTTGAGCGGCAGCCTCATTGCGCTAAAGGATAGATTTGTTTAACAACCACTTTATTATGATCGCATTATCAAAAATTTCCATTGCTACACTAAGTAGTATAAATGACTTCGTTATGCGAACAGCTCTTCTTTTGCATTTATTGCTGGATCGATCCAGCGTTTCAATTTATAAAGATCATACGATTTTTGTATTTACTATTAGAACATTGTTACAAAAGTTTGTTTTTATAGGATTCCTGGAACCACTCATAATTCTCAAGAATACGTTTTTTGTCAGCATCACTCAACTCTAAATATCTGTCTACAATTGAATTTAGAAACTCTGATGAAAGTGACTTTCCAAATGGTTGTAAACTATCAGTGGATATGTTGTCCATTATTGCACCTAATACTGCCGCAGGAGCACTTAGTATATTTTTGTTAACTATCTCCATAGCTTTTTCATGGTCACCTTCATATAGCAAATTAAATGCAACTGCTTGGAGAAACTCATCCCCCAAGTTTTCTTCCAGTATCTTATAGCAGAAAGGTGATGCTTTTTCCTTATCCCTTATTGATAGTTCTGTTAAAGCAGTAGCGACTTCTTCAAAATTCTCTAAACTGTTTACAATCGCAATTAATTGGTCATGATTCATACTGGAAATATACGCCTCATAATTTACAATTCTATCCAAGGCTGTTGCTTTATCTATTTGCTTATTGTTTTCCATACTACACCTCCGTAACTAAATTGTTGTTGGGATTAACTTAATAGTTGATAAATATGGTTTTCCATCAACCATCTTCCATGTTGTTAATACCTTTAGTTTTCCAGTATGACCTTCTAGTACACTTGGGAAGTCCAATGTATTTTCAGGGTTTATCTGTTTACCCACTTCTAATAAATGTTTTGCAATGGACTGGTTATTCTCTATTGTATCATTAAGTCCTATCGACTCGAGTTTTTGTCTCATATCATCCGAACGGTCAAAATTATGTTTCATTTTCTCAAGTTTTTTAATTTTTTCGGCGTTTCGAGGGTCTTCATCAAATACCTTTCTTTGGGTTTGTCTTAATTGTTTTAATTCTCGAAGTTCTTTTGTTACTTCTTGAATATTAACGTTGACCTTGCCTCTCAAATATTTCTCAATTTTATCAACTGGTATTATCGTATTTCCATCTGTATAAACCTTAATTGCTTTACCACTCTGTGGAGCAATAACCTCTTCAGTTTTAAGATCTCCCGTTTTGCCGTCATTCTTCGGAAGTTTCGGTTTATCCGGTACGTCGACATCTGGCTTTCGAGAACCGAGCTTATCTAGAAGCTTGACCACATAGCGGCGCCCTTTCTTCCCCGCCCATCTTAGCACTTTGCCAAACGGGATTCGGCTAATTACAATGCCTACCATCACGGAAAGCATATTTTCGGGAGTCAGCAGCTTCTTCGGATTTCGGATATAACCAGCAATCTCATGTCCGCTCCCGGCTATGCCCGCCGCCGTCATCGCGATGCCTAAAGCCGGCCAGAATCCGACGAAGAGCAGCGACAAGGCAAGGGCCCCGAAAATGATTGCACCCTGTTCATACCATTCCAGCCGGTCCCACCAATTTTGCAGCGAATCGAACATGCAGGCGAAACATGCGGTTTCCCCTCCGCCCGTATGAGCCCCAATGCCTGCCAACAGTCCGGCAACAAGCAGAATTACCGCGAGTCCGGTCAGCGCCTGGCAAAGAACTTCCACCCGCTTTCGGACAGGCTCCTGCCGGTCGGCCGCTTCCTCGTTTCCGTAGAGCAAATGAAATCCCAGTTCCCTGCGCTCCCGGTAAAAACCGAGCCAATATATGAATTTTCCCCGGTCCAGACAAAAAGAGCGAGTCATATTCCACAGCTCGATAAACGGATTAAGAAGCGACTCGTTCGGTAGCGACGGAAGGCGGTTTCGTATTTTATTCAGCGACCAGTAATCGGCAATGAGCGATGCGGCTAGCATCAGCAGGAATACCGGCTGAGTTTTATATCCGCTACCGGTCCAATCATGAAGCCGGAACACCCAGCCCATCAACTTGTGTTGGCCGTTATAAGCCGCGTGATCCAGGATGGACCAAAGCAAAATGATGACTGGGAGCAGAAAAACCCATTTCGTCAGTTTTATCCGCAGCCGATAGGCAATTCCCAACGCAAGTGTGATCATGGCGGTATGTACGGGATGACCCACGGTCATAAGCGTTGGAAACAAACTTTCTTCGAAGCGCCCAGGAAACAACGAGAAAAAGTCCCAATGGATCGTTTCGCCGCCAAGCATAGTAAAGCTGTAGCCGAACTTTTTCTCAAGAATGCCGGAACTAAGCCACCTTCGGGATAGCTCCTCCATCAGTTGGAAGCCGACGCCGGTCGCCCCACCGATGAGCGTGTAATCGCTTAAACTCAAGGCGGAAGCTCGACGTGAGAACAACAGAAATATGCCTAGCGGAAGGAGTTTCCACAATTCTTCGAAAATGGGTGTGATCACGGCAACAGACCAAGTGTCAGATGTTTTTCCACCGAAAAGCACGTGGAGAGAATTGACCGTAAGCGTCGTGAACGGTACGACAAGAAAAACCCCTGCAAGAACGAACAGAATGACTGGCTTCCACGGCATCGTTTTGCTTCGACACAGAAACCAAAATTGCAGCAGCACATAAAACGACCATAAATATTGAACCATCATGGTACGCGATTCTTTAACGAAAAATAAGCTTATAACAAACATGATTAACGACAACCAGGAAAAAATCGTATACACAGTTTTAATTAATGGATATTTCTCAATCCAAGATTGGCAAGTTCGATAGATAGCCTCAAGGAAATCCCGAATACCGGTTCGAATGGACCAGATCGTATTCACTACGGTAGCCTCCTTTGAAAGCCGACCTCGTGCGAGCGGGACGTCTCCCTTGACGACGGTCCGGCCATGAGTAAATAAATAAATTCATTAAAACCATGGTCACCAATCGATCGGAACGGAGCATTATAGAGTAATACCCGCTGCATGTACCTAACCTATTTTTCGCGGGATACTAGTATTATAGACATTATTATAAAACGTGACAAAAGGCGCTGGTCTCAAATCTTGATGGATTATGTCGATAAAAAAACCGGAAAACAAGGCTTAAGATATAAAAACAGTACATGGAAACATGGAAACTATGAGCAAAAAGGAATGCGAAAAAAGGAAAAAAATATAAAAAACAGAAATTGGGGCCATTCCCACCACGATAAAAGCTGTCGGCTGACAAGAACTTGGGGGCTTTCCCGATGGTGTGAAAAGATGCCGAAGGTTCCTGGAAGTTTGGTTCATTACACACTCAGCGACTACAACTTGAGGTTTAGGGATAGCGGACGTATGCAGAAAGCCGACTGCCCTGGGTACCAAGAGAGCGATGCATACCGAAGCGCCTGAGAGAAAACCAAACAAAAATGGCCGTATAAGTTTTACGTTCGTAGATACTATCGAAGCTGCTATTCAGCAAGCCAAACAATCCGCTGGAGAAAAAGACTTAGCAGTAGTGGGCGGCCCGAACGTTGGCCAGCAATTGTTAAAGGCCGGTCTCATGGATGAATTGGAAATTGGCATTATACGTATCTTGTTTGGAGGGGGCAGCGGCTTCTCGCAATCAAATGGTTGGGAGACCAATTGATGTTGGATTAAAAGGCCAACTGCAAGGGAATTTATTGTTGTTGAAGCACTGGGGCAAACCGCCAACTTTTTGCGGGAAATTGCCAAGCCATGACTGTAGGGTGAACCTTGGGAATTGGGAGTCGGAAGGTTGCTGCTGGAAGCATCGGAGCAATACGACGTTGTAAACCAGCAGTTTTCGATGCTTGCCGAGCTGTTTCCGGCACCAACTGGCGGAGAACCAAATAATTCGGAAATTGCGAAGAAAGGCATTACGATCATGTAATGTAGAGATATGTGAATTCTGATCTAACGGGAACTTTCAATAAACAAGGAAGGCAGCCGATGTAGATTAGATCGGCTGCCTTTTCCCATTATCAGGAGGAGGTCGTGTAAAAGTAAATAAAATGAGTGGCAATTACATACACAATATTCAACTTCAGTAAAGGGTAGGAATAGGGGGGCACGCTACAGCATCAATAAATCTTGGATCAATGCCATAAAACATCCAAAATACTCCATTCCACCTATAACCTGAAACTTCACCGTACTCTACACGAGTTGGATAAAACCAGAAATTGTCTCCATTCAGCAGCCAGACATATGTGTATTGATATAAACAATCAACGACATATGAAACATCGGGTTTGGGGGGGGATAAATGCAGGTGGGGGATATTGTGGTTGTCTCATGGACACCTGAGGTTGTAGTATAAACATCATTGACTTCCACTCCTTTTAAATAGGTATTCATCATGTTAAATTTAAACGTACTTCATGCTACGTGGGCTCATAACTAATTGACTGTGCGGAAGCCTAGGTATTAATTTTATATTTTAGGTAGCAAAAGAAATCAGCGTGTGGGTAGTGCGAATGTGTTATATAATATTATAAAAACAAGGAAAAATATTTATCAACTATTTATCAACTTTAAAGATTTTCGAAAATCGTAAACCCCCTAGAACAAAAGATTTCTGATTTATGGTATTAGAAAGTATATTATAACTTTTGCGAAAAAATTTGAAGGGATAAAGTTATGAACAACTTAATAATGAAACATTGGTCTGCTGAACAACGTGAGTTGCCTGGAATTAATTGCATTGCTTTTCCAAATGGCAACATAATCATTTTAAATGTCGCGAAATATTACAATCCTAACAACAATGAGCGCAAAATTTACTGTTCTCCCCAGTGTGATACAACTATTGAGAGTATTGAAAAATATGACGCCGAATGCTGGACAATGGTTGATGCATGGACGAGTATTGACTATCAAGGCGGTAAAATCTATGGCGGGGATGGGCAAATGGGAAATGAAGGCTTCATTGCTTGCACAGATGCAAATGACAATTTGGTTTGGGGTATCTTTTTTGATGAAACAAATCCTATAAAAAAATTAAGTATCAAAGATAAAACTTTAATTGCTATTAATGAACATGAAGATATGAGGATTGAAATCAATTTGGATACCCTTGTAGATATTAAGATGACATATCTTAGGTAACAACTGTAATAGGGTCATCAATCCAATTGTACTTGTCTCCACTCAATATTTAACCACTTATAATCAGATATCTTTTAGAAGTGTCAAAAATAACATATTATAAAACAGAGTCATAAAAAATACTTTAAAGGAGGATAATGCCTATGGCTAATTTGGATTATGACAAACAAATACTAGTCGAATTGGAAAAAAACAATGGAACTTACGGAATATTCACAGAATCATGATGTTGACTTATCAAATGAATAAATTAAACTTGAAAAGCGCCTAAATGAACTAAAAGAAAGACTCTATATAAGTTGAACTAAAGAAAATCTATTTAGTATCTGACACAAGGGCGGTCAATAATAGTCAAAGGTACTATTATTACTTCGTCCATGAACTGTTTTACGTTTGTGCGAATTTCTGCAACCGTGTGATAAAAGACGTTGTTAATTACATCTGATTTCAGCCATTTCCAATTAGAATAGGGGATACTTTAAGAATTATCAGTAATAATGCTAAATTTGAGGTTTTATCGATATCATCAAACGGAAGAGAAATCAGTGTTTTGTACAGAATGAGTGACAGGTCATGTAGTCATAAGTGGAAAACAAGACGATCACTTAGAAAACCTTACGATGTTATTTATATAAACTATATTTATAGTGGAGGGAAAAACGAAACTACGTAGGTCTTTGGAGGCGAGTTTTATGCACTATGTCTTTAGCGGGTTGCCCTGGGTTAACGGACCTGCAGGGCACGGTTACGATGTAGCTATATCCTCCGTTTTCGTTTTTCGCAGTGTTTTTTTTGTAACGCAGTGGTTTTTTTGGAAATGTAGGGAACTTTGTGTCATTAATGTAGGCAGATTTGTTGTCGGATGACAAGAACATAGTCCAATTAATATCCGCCTACATGGTGGCTTTTTTTAATTTATCGGATCATATTCTTGTCATTTCTCCATGTCAAGAATATGATCCGATTGCCGATACATACCAAGAATATAGACCGATTGCCGAAGTGTATGGTTATAGAGCCATTAAGCTAACAGGCAAGATAACTCAATGATTTGTCAAATCCCAAATTATGGACAATACATTGTTTAGGGGGAATTATTTTTGCAGACACTTCAAGCTGTTTTTGTAGATCGTGATGGAACCATAGGTGGGACTGGTCATTTCATTCATCCTCGCGACTTTGAGCTATTCCCTTCCTCATTAGAAGCATTAAATTTATTGAAAGAACATGGTATTAAAATATTTGCCCTTACCAATCAACACAACATCGCCAAGGGTCTTGCAACGGAAATAGACTTTACTCAGCAATTTGAATCTTATGGTTTCGATGCTTCTTATATATGTCCTCATGAGCCAGAAGAGGGCTGCAATTGTCATAAACCACTGCCTAGATTGCTTCTAAGAGCTGCGAATGAACATGGACTAGATCTGACCTGTTGTGCTGTAATCGGAGATGTGGGTTCGACAGATATGCTAGCGGCAGCAGCGGTTGGAGCCAAAAGAGTCCTTGTAGAGACTGGTTGGGGTAAACAGTCTTTGGAAACCTATCGTCACAAGTGGTACGATCAGGCTTCACCCGATTTTGTTGCAACGGATCTTTTAGACGCAGTAAGATGGCTAATTAAGAAGCCGTAACAATCACGAATAGGTATCACGGTTTAAGCTAACGGGAAACGTTAGCTTAATACACAACACGATAGCTTGATAAACAAAGAAGACGTGGTTACCGGCATTGATCGGTAGTCTTGTTCTACGAAAGGTCAGTTTAGTTTATGATCATGCGCAGTGATGCGTATCGCACATACTGGTACAGCGGAAAGTTGAGTTGAGAGTAGAAGCCACAATGTTAAAGTTACAGATTGGTGTATAAGTTTTGGAAGTCGGCACTTGTGGAGTGTTGTGTGTCGCTAGTGAGGAAGTAGTTTGAAGTCACATTTACCTGAAAATCATAACCTTTAGAAAAAGCTCAAAGTGATAATTCTGCGCTTTTTCTTTACGAAATAAAGGGGTAAACATGGGAATGCAGAATCTACTGCAAAGTGGTTTCCTAAGACATATACGCATCAAACGGAGAGGCTCTTCAGGATTTGGTTTGTTTGGATCAGCGAATGTTTTCTGGATACCACCTGTAGAAGGGCGCCGCAATCGTGTCAAAGCCTATCCGCACCGTCACTATTTTACACGTTTGATAGCGTTACAATGCTGACATTTTAATCGAATGCTATCGGCACCATTTGTCTATCTGGAAATATCAACAGCTAATTTATATTTTGAGCCCAATTTGTAGTAGAATAATTAAAAGGGATGTCATGCAAATACTGTTTTAAGGTACCCTATAAAAGGGGATTAGGAAGATCTTGAATTTTAAAAGGTAGCGAATCTCTCGGTAAAGGATGCTCTGCATGAACAAAACGGATCGTTTATTAGCCATAGTGCTTGAGCTGCAGCGTAACGAACTGTTACGAGCCGAGGATTTGGCCGCTATATTTGAAACAAGCGTGAGGACTATCTACAGGGATATTCAGGCTTTGAGTGAAGCTGGCGTATCCGTCATAGGGGCGCCAGGGCAGGGATACTCCTTAATGGAGGGATATTTCCTGCCGCCAGTCAGTTTCACGGTGGAAGAAGCCGTGACGTTACTCATTGGGACAGATTTTATCGAGCAGTGGTTCGATACCCAATATAGCAGTAAGTCTCGCACTTCTAGAAGGAAGATTGAAGCCATACTGCCGGAACCGATCCGTAGTAGGGCATCCCGGATTCGCAAGAGCTTTCGTTTGCTAGCAACTGCTGAAGATAAAGCACGAATACAAGAGAAGACATACTTGGAAGTGATTCGTCGGACGATACTGGAGGAAAGGAAAATAAGTTTTCGCTATTCCAAAAGACTCGCTGAAGCTGATGGGAACCGCCAAAGTGTTCGTACGGTTGCTCCTTATGGACTTGTGCTTCATCAAGGATCATGGGTACTCATTGCATGGTGTGAATTGCGTCAAGATATCCGTCATTTCCGGTTGTCCCGAATGACGGAGCTTATCGATCTGGAAGATAGATTTATGCTGCCAACAGATTTTCATTTAGATGTATACCAGCCTCCAGACGATCGTAACGTCAGAGTGCGCATCTGGGTCCAACCTGACATTGCCGATAAGGTAAGGGAATCGAACAACTTCTATATAGAAACCATAGAGGAACATGCGGAAGGTTTGCTGGTGACCCTTCGCGTTCGGCAGCCTGAGGAATTGCTGCATTGGGTGCTTGGCTGGGGAGCCGGAGTGCTTGTGCTGGAGCCGGAATCCTTCCGACATCGGGTTAGAAACGAATTGGAAAAAACGTTAAAACGCTACTGACATAATGGTGTCAGTAGCGTTTTTGTATACTTAGATAAGAAGATGACTAAAGGGGCTGACCAATGATGATTACAACAAAAGAAGCATTACAACGTTTTGAAGAAACTGCCACACATTATATTCATGAACTGGATCAATTCAATATGGAGCAGTTGAAGGAAAAGCCAAGTGATAACGAGTGGTCAATCGGACAGATGGTTCAACATCTCATTAGCTCGGCGCTTTATATGCAGCTTCGTAATATTGATCAATGCCTGATGCCAAGCCAAGATCCCTTGGTACCTCGAACGGAAAAAACCGAGATTGGTGCGGCTGTATTTGCTCAAGGAAGCTTCCCGCCCATTCGTATTCATGTTCCGCCTTCCCCACAATATACGCCGGAGCAGCCAGCAAGCAAAGAGCAGCTAATTCAAGGGTTACACACTGTTATCCAGAGAATGAAGGAGATCGAACCGACTCTTGAAAAAACGTCCAAAGAGAATACAATGCCCCATCCGTCATTCGGTGGACTGTGTGCGGAGGAATGGTTTCTGCTTGTCGAAATGCACTACCGTCATCATCTTCTGCAGCTGGACCACTTAAAACAAGGATTGGTTCGGGAAGCGACGTAAATATTTATTGAAAAAGGAAAGGAATTCGAGATATGCAAATGGTTGAAATAAGTCAACAAAGCCGCTTCTGGATAGGTGTCGTGTCCGCATCCCACGTGAAGTGTGGAGAGTTGGGAGGATTCGCCCAGTTCTGCCACGGGAAGTCAGTACCTTTACGTAAGATGCGGGCAGGCGATTGGTTGATCTATTATTCCCCGCGTACAGAAATGACGAAAGGGGCACCACTCCAAGCGTTTACCGCTATCGGGGAAGTGGATGATGATAAAGTCTACGAATATCAGATGTCCGAATCGTTTGTGCCATTCCGCAGAAAAATCCGCTATATTTCATGCCGGGAGGTACAGATTAGAGATCTATTAGAGCAGCTTAGCTTCACTCGCGGGAACCGAAATTGGGGGTATTCCTTCCGCTACGGTCAATTTGAGATTGGTCGGGAGGACTTTCTGACGATTGCGAGTGCCATGCTGAGCAATGTGCAGATAGAATGTTTTTAAAAACTTGCCGTTACAGACAATGCGGAGAACCGTATCATAATTGACGGTCGAAAAATATTGTTATGGGTATGATGGATGAATGATAGTGCGCGTGTGGGGATATATTGAAGGAATTGTAGAACCTCTGAGACCTTGAGTCTCAGGTTTTTTTTAGTTCTTCTTGACTGGAAAAATGTCGACTATTTTCCATTTATGGTATGCTTGGATAAGATGTTGGACGATGGGGAAAGACGAAATAAACGATAAGTTGCGCCCTGGCAAGGCGAAAGGGATTACGCTTGCCAGGCGCCAGCGGAGAAATTTCTTTTTCTTTATTTCTACAGTAAGTATCTTCCAGTTCAGCATTTCGCTTTGTTTAAAACTTTGTCTCGGTACTTCTGAAATCGCTCCCATGATTCCTGTGCTTGATCAGATTGCTTAAAATCAATATAGACACAGTCAGATGTATCGAACGCATATGCATCCAGCGTCTCACAAACCAATTGGATGGTATCCAACACAGTTCCTCCGCCCCTGATATGCAGCATAATGGAGTCCACAATCTCCTCGTCTCCAGTGTTAAACTCAATCGAGTAACCTTCGCCATTCAAGATTCCCCACGCTTCATCCCGATAATCCAAATTAGGAATACATTGCGTCAATTTTGCGATGATTCCGTCCCGTTTGCCGAGAGGCGCAATATCTGGTTGATTCTCCCCCGGTGCGTCGAAATCATATTTCTCTTTCATGATGAGAACATCCCAGCTCATTAGCGTTCACTCCTGATTTTCCAATACTTGCTAACCCAGAACTGTTGATACAAGTCAACACTTTTTATTCCACTAACGGGACTCGATAGTTATACATAAGGGTTCCGCATATTAGTCATGTATAATATGTGGGACCCTTTAAAGTTAGACAATGTAGAAGATAACGCCGTTTCCAGCTGCTGCAATGCTGCGGTAGAAGGACTGAATGGCAGTGAAATACTGATATAGGTAGTCAAGAAATTCCTGGTAATCTTCATCCGAACCTACGGGATAGACCTGCTCCTGTATTGGATTATTTTGCTCGAATTTGGCTGAAAACTGCTCTTGGCTGTACTCACTGATAGCCTCTATCGCCGCCTTGACCTGTTCGGGGTAAAGGTAAAATGCACCAAAATCATGCAAATCCATACCTTGATCATCGAGCATCGGAACGACGTTGCCCAGCGGCTGATCTCCGCCCATAATCTTTCCAGTCAATACATAGTGAATTCCCTGCCATGCCTTGTCGATGTCCAGTTCTTCTCCACTGAAGCTAATCAGCTCCTCGACAGTGAGATCGCCCGCTGCCAGCTTCTTGACCAGATGTTCCGGTACTGCCTTGTACAAACCAATCATGCCCATCGATTAATTCCTCTCCTTTTGTGACAAGTGTGCTGTAGCTGCTAGAAAAATGCTGGTTTTATGTAAACGCGGGGTTCATAAATAACCCATTTTTGGTACTTCTTTTTACTATAAAGGGGGGACGGGGGACCGGCAAGGGGAAAAGGTCTCATGGACAAATGGACTAGACTCACTCAGGTTCTATAAAAGATAGAACTTACCACGAGCTGACCCTAAGTTATGCTTGAGATGCTGAATAAGCTGAATAAGGGGCATTGAAAGAAACGTGTAGAAGTGCTATAATTTCCCACAATCATCTAATTGAGTATTAGATGAATCGAGCCGAGAATAGTTGAGAGGAGCAAGTTGAGATGAGTATGTTGGAAGGAAATGAAAAGGTAGTAAGAGAAGAATTTAAAAAGCAAGCAAGAGGATTTTCTAATAAGTTATTGTCTTTGAATAATGAGGAGTTATTGAACTGGATCCACAATAGCCTTAACCTGAAAAAGGAAATGAAAGTCTTAGATGTTGCATCTGGTACAGGCATTTTAAGTCGTTCCATCGCTCCATTTGTGAATCATGTAAACGCAATTGATCTGTCACAAGATATGATTGATGAGGGTATCAGGCAAAATAAGCGAATGAACATAACTAATATCGATTTCAAAATTGCCCACGCTGAGCAATTACCCTTCGATCATGGAACTTTTGATTTAGTTATCAGCAGATTAGCCTTTCACCATTTAATAAGTCCGAGTATGGTTCTTAATGAAATGTGTAGAGTTAGTGCAGTATCAGGTAGCGTGTGTGTCGTTGATATGATTTCACCTGAAAACGATAAATTGTACAATCTCTATAACCGGTACGAAAGACTTCGGGATCCATCTCATACCTATGCTCTGAAAGAAACCGAGTATGTAAAAATGTTCAAAGAAAATAACTTGGATATCCAAGATGTTGAAACAATTGAAGTTCCGATCAACGCCGAAAGATGGTTAACATTAACTTGTACAGATGATATCATTTCTGGAAAAATTAGAAAAGATATTGAGCTCGAATTGGAGACAAAGAATGTAATTACAGGTCTATTCCCCTTCAGTGATAACGGAGAAATTAAGTTTAAACAGAAATGGATAAAGATTCTTGGAAAAAGTTAAATTAAAATTATAAATAGATTTATAAGCCGCCATATGGTGGCTTATTTCACTTTTTATGATCAATAATTCATTCATTTATGGTCGTCGAGCCGTTCTGTAAGGGTAGTTGAAATAGTTTAGAATTGTGTTGAGGACAGACAGACGTAATATAGTAAGAGGGAAACAAAATTTTCTAAAACAAAGGGAGGCAGGAGAACGTGTCGAACATGGACAAGGAGAACCAGGCTCTGGAGAAAGCGAAGATGGTGTATGAAAGAGGCGAGATCATAAGAACCGATATCCTGGAGTGCCTGGATGCCGAGCGACGGTCGCTGGGCGTGCCGTCTGCCAGCGGTGACGTGGTCGTGGATCGCTCCACGGACGGATCGGAGTGCCGGATCGTGTTCGCCAGCCTACCGCCGGAGGAAACCGATAACCTGATCCGCCGGGTTCGAGGCCGAGGATGAGGAGTAAGTGTTGGTCCTGCCATTGGACGAGGCATCGCTGGCTGCCTTCGGTGACGGCGGCGAACACGAGATCAGGATCGTCCGAGAAGAGCGCGACCTAGTGGACTACGCCGAGGTGTCCCGCGAGATTGGCAGGCACAACGTGGAGGAGGAGCGGCGCGCGCTGGCCCTTAAGTTGAAGGAGAATCCGGACGAGATGAGCATCCACATTGCCTACGTTGACGGCGAGCTCGTCGCCTGTGGGCGGGTCTACTTCCGGCCCGGAGGGCCCTACGTCGAACTAGCCGGGGGTCGCACCAAGACCACACACCGGAGACGGGGACTGTTCACCGCGCTGGTCGCCTCGCGGTTGCAGGAAGCCCGTGATCGCAGCCGGACGCACGCCTTCGTCGACGCGCTGCCGACCTCCGCGCCGATCCTGCGCAAGCAGGGCTTCCCGTTCGTGACTCGGACGCAGCCGTTCATGTTGGAGCTACCGCGGTGAGTGCCGACGCTGATTGGGCAAAAAAGAGCAAGATGAAGATAACAAACACATCCTTTTTAGATGGATATAAGATGTGAATGGAGTACCTTTTGAGCTAACGGGTAACGATAGTTTAATATAAAGGGTTCCGCATATTAGTCATGTATAATATGCGGAACCCTTTATATTGACTGAAATTTATAAATTTAGGTCTTGATAAACTGAGTAAATAAAGTATTAGACGGGACAAGCACCATTAAGCTAACGGGCAGTTATGCGCAAGACGTGACACACGTTTCATCCGCACGCTCCCTCTCGATCGCATAACCTCTCCACCAACCAGTCGGGGGTCTGATCATACCAGTTCGTGGACAGCAACAGCAGAAAATAGCGGGAAATCCGCTAAACAAAACACCGCAACCCTATCATTCGGATTGCGGCGCTTTTGTTTTCGTTCAATCATCCTTCTACCGTTCTTTGGCAAGCCGTGCTTCCAACTTGGCAATCAACTGCTGCACATGTGCCCGCCATTCGTCCCAGCTCGACGATTCCCGCCACAGCTCCGCCAAATCCCCCTCGCAGTCCCCCTCAATGTCAGTCCAAATCACGTTCAAATGCTCCAGCAAAGCCCCAAGCGCGGCACGATCGGCCGTGAACGCCCGTACCTGCGTCAAGGCGCGTTCTTCCTCCTCATGATCGTAATCCAAACTGCCATTCTCCAGAAACTCGATATACAGCTCCGCGAGGGCGAGCACTGTTCCGTCATAAAGGAAATCATCCTCACCAAACTTCGCCATCAATTCACCCAAATCCAACGTGTCACGAGGAAGCAAGTCCTCGATCGCTGCCACTAGATCCAGCCCTTCATCACTTTCCAATGCTTTGATTCCCCATGCTCCCATTCGATGTCCTCCTGTTACTGTCGTCTCTTCATTATATGGAGCGTGTCCAATGCACGTCAAATGTTACCGGGACTTCTTGCACTCACGAGGAGAGCTGATTCCGTCAAAAGGTAATTAAGACCGAAAGAATTGCGGAGAAAGTTCAGCTAACGGGACACGTTAGTTGAACAATACAAGGAGCAGTTGCCGCGGCAGTTGCTCCTTGTTTTTATTACGCTAACGGGCAGGATAACGCAAATACCCTTTAAAAGTTGAATTTTGTTATACAGAAAGTTTCCCTAGAATCTGAATGGAATTTTTAGGTAAAATATGCTCAAAGGAGTGATGTATTAATGTTAAACAAGGTGATTATCATTTAAGTCCACGAAGGACTTTTCATTATTGGGTTTCTTCTGTGGTAATTTCAGTGTGAGAAGTCGTTGCAAAAATTTTGACTGGAGGAGATTTTATAAATTATAAAGAGGTTGTTAAAATCAGTGATGCATATTTACTTCCATTAGTATCAGAGTTGTATGGATTAGAAGGCTATGAAATCAAGCTGATTCCAGCACATGACGGAGGGCGGAATGTCGTTTATACCTGTGAGAAAGAAGGCGAAGACGCAAAAATACTCAGAATCTCTTTCTTACCTGACAGGAGCCGGGAAGATTTTCTGGCCGAAGTTGAGTATATCAGGTATTTATTTGAGCATGCCGGAAGTGTCTCGGATGTAGTCAGCTCCCGGAAGGGGAATCTGCTGGAAGAGATAACTCATAATAATCACACCATTTTTGTCTGCCTGTTTAAAAAGGCCAAGGGCAAAATGCTTGTAGAAAATAATTATCGGTACCGTGAAGGCGCACCGATTTCCGAATATTATTATAATTGCGGTAAAGTCCTGGGGAAACTGCATCAAATATCGAAAGGATATACACCTGTCCATCGCCGGTATAGCTTTTTTGATAAATACAATTCCGAATATATCGATAAACTGATCCCCGACTCCTTATCCCTGCTTAAGGAAAAGCTGGTAGAGCTCCTTCATACTTTAAAAGGATTGGACAAGGATCAGGAGACTTTCGGTATGATCCATTTTGATTTCAATGATGGGAATTATTCGATAGATTTTGATACCGGGCAAATAACTGTATATGATTTCGATAATTCATGTTTCGGTTGGTATATGTATGACCTGGCAGATCTCTGGACAAACGCCGTGGGCTGGATACAATTTGAACCAGACGCCGGCAAACGCAAAAAGTTCATGGACGATTATTTTGAGACAGTCCTCGCAGGATACAGATCCGAGACCAAGATTGAAGATTCGATGTTGGATAAGCTGCCTTTATTTTTTAAAGTAACCCTCATGGAAGGTATTGTAGATACATTCGAGGTAATGCGGAACAACGGCGAAGATCCAGAGTGTGACGAGGGGTTGTCGTATCGCATAAAATGTCTGGAAGACAATATCCCGTATAGGGGATTTTTCCATGAAATTTACTCGTGTGAAAAACCCTTTGAGTATGAGAAACGAAATATTTAGTCTTTTTGTAGCATCTTTTGACTGATCTAACGGGGCACGAGGATTTGAAAGGCGGCCTTATTAATGAGAAAAGACAACACTCGGATATTTTTCTATGGCTTTGTTGTTGGTACCGTTCTACTGCTAATGCCTATACCGAGTTTCTTTTTTTGGAGTGGTGTTATAGATCATGTTGAAAGTATATTCCGATATTTAGGTTTTATTTTTTTTCAGCATGCGGTATTACCATAATAGTACGTGTTGTCAGAACCTTTTTCGAATAATTATAATGGATCAGATATTATTCTAACCAATCGCTACGCTAACGGGACACGATAGCTGAATAAACACCTAGGACGAGGCTGCCGACATGAACGGCAGCCTCGTTAAGCTAACGGGCAGATTAATTCAACAAATCCCATGATAAAATCGGTTTATAAACTTTTGCTACAGAAAATAAAATGGGGCATGAAATGAAATTACTTAATTGGAATTTTGACGATGAAGTTGAAGGTTTTTCGGACGAGTGGAACCGGATAGAGAGCACCTTAACTTTTGAAGACGGCAGCAAACGATGGAGCATTTTATATACACCTGAAAGATTGCATAATAACCTCTCACGTCCAAACATTGACCCTCCAGGATTACATATTCCACATATGATCGTCGTTAGGAGTTATGAGATTGATGAAATTGAGAAAGTCCTCCGTTACCTTGAAAATGAGGGTGACCTTCTCTCAGCTACAAAAGAGTATTGAGTTAAGGTAACGGGCAGTTTAACGCAAAACAGGAGGTTGTTGTAACTTAGCAGCCGTTCTGTAAGGGTAATTGAAATAGTTTAAAATTGTGTTGAGGACAGACAGACGTAATATAGTAAGAGGGAAACAAAATTTCCTAAAACAAAGGTAGGCAGGAGAACGTGTCGAACATGGACAAGGAGAACCAGGCTCTGGAGAAAGCGAAGATGGTGTATGAAAGAGGCGAGATCATAAGAACCGATATCCTGGAGTGCCTGGATGCCGAGCGACGGTCGCTGGGCGTGCCGTCTGCCAGCGGTGACGTGGTCGTGGATCGCTCCACGGACGGATCGGAGTGCCGGATCGTGTTCGCCAGCCTACCGCCGGAGGAAACCGATAACCTGATCCGCCGGGAGCTGGATGCCGCCGTCTCCGGCGGCTATAGCCTGGAGTGGAAGTACTACGGTCACGATACGCCACTCGACCTGCCCGAGCGGCTCGTCGCCGCCGGGTTCGAGGCCGAGGATGAGGAGGAAGTGTTGGTCCTGCCATTGGACGAGGCATCGCTGGCTGCCTTCGGTGACGGCGGCGAACACGAGATCAGGATCGTCCGAGATGAGCGCGACCTGGTGGACTACGCCGAGGTGTCCCGAGAGATTGGCAGGCACAACGTGGAGGAGGAGCGGCGCGCGCTGGCCCTTAAGTTGAAGGAGAATCCGGACGAGATGAGCATCCACATTGCCTACGTTGACGGCGAGCCCGTCGCCTGTGGGCGGGTCTACTTCCGGCCCGGAGGGCCTTACGCCGAACTAGCCGGGGGTCGCACCAAGACCACACACCGGAGACGGGGACTGTTCACCGCGCTGGTCGCCTCGCGGTTGCAGGAAGCCCGTGATCGCGGCCGGACGCACGCCTTCGTCGACGCGCTGCCGAGCTCCGCGCCGATCCTGCGCAAGCAGGGCTTCCAGTTCGTGACTCGGACGCAGCCGTTCGTGTTGGAGCAACCGCGGTGAGCGCCGACGCTGATTGGGCAGAAAAGAGCAAGATGAAGATAACAAACACATCTTTTTTAGATGGATATAACCACGCAACATCTATGTTGGTTGAATTAATAAAGTAGGACTTATTTGAAAAAAAATATGATGCGAATTGGAAACGCTAAAAATGAACCTTTTGAACTGTTTAATTGTTACATAGATAAACAACTGAAAGGGGGGCTTATTCTGACAGCAGAAGAGTTTTTTTATACCTTTAAACTGGATGTGGAAAGGACATGTTTTTACATGTTACAACATCGGCAAGATGCAGAGGACATGTGTCAAGAAGTTTTCGTAAAAGCTATTCAATCTGGGTTTAAATCGATCGAAAATAAGAAACCTTGGTTGCTTAGCATTACGATGAATATGTGTCGAAATCACTTAAAAAGAAAAAATAGAGAGGTTCTACTGAATCGTTTGAAACAGATATTTGTCACTATAAGCGTAGAAAACACGTATGAAGGCAAGGAAATGCAAACTGAGTTACAAATTAAACTGCAACAACTTCCAGAGAGAATTCGCTCGGTTCTAGTATTAAAGTACCTCCATCAAATGAAAAACGAAGAAGTGGCACAAATATTACACATTCCTGTACGTAAAATCAAGATGTAATAAAGGATTAAAGCAAATGCGGAAATTAATCCAATCGCAGGATTTTCTTCAAATTGAATTAAAAGGTGGTTTTCCTCATGTCTAAAAATATAGAACGCCAACTTGAAACTCAATTTCAAAATGATTTTGTAGAATCACCCTATTCTTCGATTATGTGGGAAAATATAGAGAAGAAAATTAATTTTAAAACTTCTAAGCTTTCAAGAAAAAAATTTTTTTTAAGCCTGGGAATACTGGCTCTATTCTCTATTGCGGGAACTGTATATGCTATTGATATTCTTCAACCAGTTAAATTCCCAGCAATTGAATATGAAACTAGAACGACCCCAGATACTAAAAATAACAGTAATATCTCCTCACCTACCAGAACACCAGTTAACGAACAGATCATCTCACCAATTATTCCGGATTATTCGAGTATTAAAGAAAGAATGCTAAACGCAGTCGATAACTACAATACAATTCAGGGTTCGTTTCGCGAGGTATTTACCCCTATTAACGTTGATCAAACTATTGAATTTTATATTTCAGAGGGAAATAGTCCGGGTAGTTATGTGAAAGTAACAGATAACTTAACTGAACAAACTGTCGAGGAAACTTCATCAGATGGGAAATCATTACTTACGCTTTATAACAAGAAGCAGAAATTTAGAAAATCCGATACAACCAAAACGATAACAGACAAAATCAAGAGTCCAAGGGTAGTAAAAGCTGAAACTGGAGAAACGGCATATATTTATAGAACGGACCCGGCTTTTTCAAATCAAGCAACAGAAGTAAGCCTACCTCAAGCTTATGCTTTTTGGTTGAACGATGAAACTAAAAACTATAAAGTTACAGGTGAAGATATCTTGCATGACCGTAAAGTGACTATAATTGAGGGAACACATGATGTTAATCTAGCCAAAAAGCATAATGCCACACAATTTAAAATGTGGGTCGATTCTGAAACAGGTGTTTTGTTAAAAATGATTGAATCAAATACTAGAGGAGAGATCACTAATAGTATTGAAGTATCTTCGATTACTTTTAATCAAAAAATAGATCGTTCAAAATTTTCAACAGTACCCCCAAAAGATTATACTGATATTCATTCTCGGTAGACGCATTGAAATAACGTGACACGTTAGTTTAACGATAGTTGTTATTTACCAGTTTCATCCTAATGAGTATGTTATCATAGGGGCAAAGAAATCAGCAGCACATGACGAATCGATTTCGGCTGCCCAAATCGTTGACGAAGGCCTAATCGACAAAGAGACCTGGGAGTATTTGCAAAAAATCGCATTCTCGCTCTTTGCAAGGGGCACAGAGATCGCAGCTAGGAACGGATTAATCCTTGTAGATACCAAATATGAATTCGGTATTGATGACAAAGGAGAGATTCTTCTCATCGACGAGATTCATACACCCAATTCTTCCCGCTATTGGATGAAAGAGACATACGAATCGAGGTTAGCCGAGGGCAAGGAACCTGAGAATATCGACAAAGAATTCCTGCGACTTTGGTTCAGGGAGCATTGCGACCCTTATAAAGATAAAATCCTGCCGTCCGCACCTGATGACCTTGTCATCGAACTGTCGCATCGCTATATCCGTCTCTTCGAAATGATCACCGGCAAGGAATTTTCCGTCGACGGTACGCATTCTGTAAAAGATCGGCTTAAAAAGAATTTAAATGCTTATCTTATCTAAGCGACATTAACCAGACAGGGCGTAATTCGAAATTTCAGTGCACCAACTTGCAGACAGTTTGAATACGCTCATGGTTGCCGCAGTTGCGAAAGGAGAACGAAACAATGAAAAAATACATACTCTTTGATCATGATGGTGTTCTGGTTGATACTGAATTCTGGTATTTCAAAGCGGGAGAACGGGCTCTGGCTGACATTGGATTTACCTTGGATAAAGATCAATACCTCCGCGACATGACCCAGTCATTAGGCACTTGGTCTCAAGCTAGGGCGGCAGGTATTGATGAACAAACCATCAGCAAGCAACGTGAGGTCCGCAACGTCTATTATCAGGAATATCTAAGAACAGAAGCCATAGAGATTGAAGGCGTAGTTGAAACGCTAGCCGAACTGTCAAAGTACGTCCGCATGGCCATCGTGACGACTGCAAAACGTGCGGATTTTCAACTTATTCATGAAAAGCGCCAGATTACACAATTCATGGATTTCATCCTTGTTCGCGAAGACTACGAGCGCACCAAGCCGCACCCGGAACCATACTTGAACGGCCTAAAGCGCTTCGGAGCTAACAAAGAAGAGACTCTAGTTGTCGAGGATTCAAACAGAGGGTTGAACTCAGCCGTGGCGGCAGGTATCGACTGTGCTATTGTCCACAACGACTTCACAAAAACACATGATTTCTCACAGGCCAGCTATCGAATCAAGACTCTGATTGAACTAAAGGACATTTGTCGGGTGACAAAAACATAGTCCGATTAATATCCGCCTAAATGATGGCTTTTTTAATTTATCGGATCATATTCTTGTCATTTCTCCATGTCAAGAATATGATCCGATTGCCGACATATACCAAGATTATAGACCGATTGCCGACAAAGGAACAAGCAATGAATCTCATAAGGAGGATACCGCGAATTGTCCCCGATATCCGGTGTAGAGGAGTGATTAGTCTTTTGCTTAAGAAACAAGGCCCGCCTGCACAACTTAACTGCCATGGAGTTACAATACATGGCTACTTTTCTAACAATAAATATAGTAATACACTCATAAAATAAAACATTATCTTTAAAATTCTATAAAAAGGAGAATACCGTGAATGAAAAAGTCTTTATATTTGTCTAACCTCGTCATTAGAAGCGCAGTTGACGACGACGTCGACACGCTGAGCGATGTCTTTCGCCGTGCGTCGCTGACATTCAAGGGCGACCGTGATCTCATCGCCACTCATCCTGAGTGGCTCGTGTGGGACGACGAGATGTTGCCATTCGCGCGTGTCGCTGTTGTTGACGGGCGGGTCGTCGGCTTTGCGTCAGCACGTCCTGTCGACGACTTCCTCGAACTCGAGGATCTGTTCACTGATCCTGACTGGATGCGCCAAGGCGTCGCGAGTGCCCTGATCGAAGACATTGCGCGGCGCAGTGTGCGTATAGAGGTGACCGCCAACTCACACGCTATAGGGTTTTACGAATCCGTCGGCTTCGTCGCCAGTGGCTTCGCCAACACTCAGGGTGGGCCGGCGCCGCGGATGTACCTCAATGTCACGCGTGCTCTACCTTGAAATTATTAGAGATATAGAAACTTAGTCAAATCAGATATCAAAAAGCACTTATATAAGCACCCCCTCATTACGCTAACGGGACACGAGAGCACAACATCCAAGACAACGAGGCTGCCGAGAAAACGATCGGCAGCCTCGTTACGCTAACGGGCAGTTATGCGTGGTGGTGCCACACTTTGATTAACAATCTTGGTTCAATTTTAACATTAAATTTGTTATGCTTTTCCTCATGAAAGGGTGATAAGGAATGGTACGAACTAAGTTTAAGTTATGGTTAGAAGACAAAAAGGATGAACTGAAAGAGTATTTTATTTCTATGGAGATACATTGAGAAGTTACCTGAAGATCCCGATTTCAATGAAATATTAAATGAATATTTTGACGTCTTACAAACGGGATTAAAACCATAAAGTGTGGGTTCAACTAATGGAGACAAAGAGTGAGGAGAATTTATGTATGATTATATAAGTATCCATTCTGAGATGTATTTTACAAAAATTGAATCGAAGTTACTGGAACATTACATAACCTCTAACTTAGGATTCGTAAAGGTTAGTCACCTGAAATTTATTAAAGAAATCAATGGGCAATTTGTTAAAGCTACAGGAATTGCCGCTAACCCTAATGGGAGCTACGCCTTTAACACCCTTGATGGTATTGAAGAAATAAATCTGATTGAAATTGATGTTCCCAGCTACATAGATGAAATCATAGAACAAGCATTATCTGGAATTGCAAGCGCAATTGCTAAAGAGTTTTCATGGATAATTGATGACGACCATGGATTAAGCTAACGGGTACGATAGATCAATAAAAGACAAAGTAACAGCAGCCGTTTATTCAGCTGCCGTTTTTTAACGAACGGGCAGGATACTGACATTATTTCATGAATTATTTATATTTAGATTTTAATTTTGCACGGGAGGGATTTTATTGAATATAGAAATCATACCTCTTGATGAATCTCATATTCCTAAAGTCAAAAATTTGATAGCAGGCTACTTAAATTCTTCTTCCAATGGAGTGGACGAATCAGATCCATCACCAGAGCATCTAGAACAATGTGAACAGATCTTAAATAGGTTTATTAATGACGGCTCATCTAATTGTTATTTAGCTAAGCAGGATCATGAATATATTGGGTTCATTATCCTTTCCTGGAGCTTCTCAATCAGCAAAGGCTACCCAGTATTGCGTATAGAGGCTTTATATTCATCATCGAAGCATAGAAAGAAGGGTGTTGGCAGGAAACTAATGGAGCATGCCATTGATTTAGCTATTTCTAATAAAGCAACACGATTACAGCTCGAAACAGATGATGATAATGCCCCTGCTCGTACTTTGTACAAGCAACTTGGATTTAAATTAATACAAGGTAAGGGTGTATATATGTCATTTTTATAGAGGTTGTGGTTTTGAACTAATGAGACACGATAGCTTAATAAATAATTAAAACGCGGCTGCCGGCATTATCGGAAGCCACGTTGCGCTAACGGGCAGGATAGTTCAATGGACCTGGACCTTGATTGTGGTAAAATAAAGAAAAAAGCAGATCATTGAAGTAAACGGGCAAACTTGCCTAACAGATAATCAACTTAATAAAATACTTGATGGGACAAAGGAGGAATATGTCATGATAAGGGGTCTTTATGAAGCACACTTACCAGTAAGTGATTTGTCGCGGTCTATAGAGTTTTATCAAAATATAGGACTGGAGATGGCGCACAAATCAAAAGGGCTAGCCTTTTTCTGGATTGAGAAGGGGAAGAGTTGGCTGGGATTATGGGAATCCGAACATGTGAACGCTCCGAATCATCCTTCTCTACGCCATATTGCATTCCAAGTTGATTATCAAGATATGAAGAAAGCGAAATTATGGCTTAAAGAACGGGGAATTGATGTCCATGAGGCGTTCGGGTTCCAACCTATTTCTCCAATAGTTCTTGTAAATTTACCCCATTCACATGCAGTAATATACTTTCGAGACCCCGACGAGAACCAGCTTGAATTTATTTGCCCCTTGGAAATAGATACATGTTCACATACGCAGAACATGTATCTGGATGATTGGGAAAATCGACAATAACAATAGAGTTATCGTCGTCTCCCTAAACAAGGCGTTGTAGATATTACGCCAACGGACACCGCACGACAAGTTCTGCTATAAGCGCCATAAGCGTGAAAGGCAGGAAATTACAGAAAGTAATCTTAACTTTACAACCGAGGATGGGAATGACGGAACCATGTATCTCGAAACCATCCCGCCAATACTCCTGCATGCGTCATGGCTGACAGGTCATGAGGTGTGAAGAACAGGTAGATTCGGCAGAACGGAGGCTGGAGCCATTCCTTCGGAAAAGGTATGCCAACGGATATGCCGCGCGGCTGAAAAACTGGATATGGTGAGAATGTTCCCCAGAAGGAACTGACGAACAACCGAATGTACGGGTCTAAAGTTAGAACATAGGGAAAGCCTATGGACCATCAAGCGATGGGGTGAGTGGCGTAAAGTAAAAATGTGTCCTCTGAAATACGCTATGCCGAACGATGGCGGCATCCAACTCACAGGCTCACAGGGAGCACCTAAGTCCAGAACGTGATAGCTAGGATGTAAGGTACTTGGAAAACAAGGGACGCTGCAACAAGGGCTGTCACCCGAAGCGGTTGCTATAAGGCAATAGCCGAAATGCATTCATCCTTGTGAGGGCAGGGGCACGACTGATGAATCTTCCATAATGGGAGTGGAGGAACAGCCCCAAGTCTAACGGAAAAGAAACGGTTGTTTTCCAAACGTGAATTGCACCGGTCGGGTAGGAACGTGGGAACAACACTTCTTTAAAGCAGTGTTGCCACAGTGCAAGCTTAACGATATTGGGATCATAAAACATCCCCTATCCTTAAGTAACATGGAACTTATGATCTAGTACGTTCCGTTAGAGGGAGCGCCGGATGATGGGAAACTGGCACGTCCGGTGTGGAGCAGGGGAAAAGCCTGAGATCGCATCAAACGCTTACCTATTGCTGACGATAGCATGGCGATAGAGCAAATAAATCCATCGTTACGATGACAGAAGGAATGATGTCGATGGCTAATAGAGCACAAGTCTGGTCTTATTGTGATGAAGATATCACACAATTCGTTGAAAAACTGTTAGAACAGTTGAAAACTATTCTGGGAAATCAGTTGATAGGTATCTATCTCCACGGTTCATTAGCTATGGGCTGTTACTATCGTCCCAAAAGTGACATAGATCTGATTGTGGTAGTTAACGGCAAATTAGCAGCCGATTTGGCAAAAATAGTTGGAGTCTCTATCGCCAACGAGGCGGTCAACAGGCCTACGACTGGTAATGTTGAACTTAGTGTTATCACGGCAGAGGTAGTAAGGCAAGTCCCCAATCCGACACCTTTTGAAGTTCATTACAGCTCGGGATGGCATGAGAAGATACTCAAAGATGAAATAGATTATAGTAAAGAGAGAACAGACGTTGACCTACCCTCACATTTAACCTATGTAACGCAACGTGGCATTTGTTTATATGGTAAACCCATATCAGATATATTTGGCAAAGTAAATTGGCAGTATTTAATAGATTCTGTCATGGACGATTTTAATTGGATACTCCAAGATGAGCATATTCTAGAGACGCCCTTTTATAGTGTATTGAACATTTGCCGTGTATTTCAACTGCATAGAGAAGATGATCAGAAAGTACACAGTAAAGATGAAGGCGGTGAATGGGGAATCAAACATTTACCACAGGAGTATCATCAATTGATTCAACGAGCACTTGATGTTTATCGTTCTTCGGATGCAGTAAATGAGGAGCAAAGAAGAACGGGTGGAAAGGAATGGGACAAAACTAGCCTTCTCTCCTTCAGAAACTATGCCCGTATGAAATTCAAAGACATCTTACAAGGGAATTGAGCTATCAGAGAACAATAGTTAACTAAAGGGAATTAACGGGGTTGCCACGAATATGTACAGCAGCCTTTGTTGAAGTAACTGGCAGATTACTCAAAGGGGTCTACTAACATGAAAATAAGCAATAAGAGTGCTGAACATTATATTTGGGGTGATAAATGTGATGGATGGCATTTAATAAAAAATCAGGAAATTTGAGTATAATTCATGAAAAAATGCCAGCAAACACCGCAGAAGTAAGGCACTTTCATGAAAAATCACGACAATTTTTCTTTGTCTTATCTGGGACTGCAACGATTGAGATTGATGGTAAAGAGGTTATCTTAAATCCACAAGAAGGAGCAGAGGTTCCTCCTTTAGTCCCTCATCAAATGTTCAATAAGTCTAACAATGAAATTGAATTTTTGGTCGTATCTCAACCTACAAGTAAGGGTGATAGGATGTTGATCGATTAGAACTTTACGCTAACGGGAAACGATAGCTCAACATTAAAGAACGGGCTGCAGCGGCGGCCTTCGTTACGCTAACGGGCAGGATAGTTCCAATATGTGGTATTATTAAGGTTGTACAAAAGAGCACATTTTTTTAAAGAAAGAACCATACCAGGTCTGGTTCTTTCTTTGTTATAAAACCCTTCTCGCAAACAAATATTTCGTTTTCCAGTATGGTTTGTTCATATCGGTTAAGAAGAAATTAGACGTTGGCAAACAATGGACAATCTTCCCTTTGCCTGCATAAATGGCGACATGCCCTATGCTGCCTTTGGCAGCGTTACGTTCCGGTATATGATAAAAGACTAAATCGCCAAGGCGTAGGTCAGCAAAGCTGACCGCAACGCCTTGTTTAGCTTGGTCTTGCGAGGTACGCGGCAGGCTAACGCCAACTTTCGCAAATACCATTTGCGTAAACTGAGAGCAGTCGATTTCAAGAGAAGGCGGATTACGCCTAAACTGCATACCAACGAAGCTCTTCGCGTATTTCAGCATTTTCTTTTCGCGGCTTGACATACGCGCAGCCCTCCTCTCCACATACTAGTTTATGTTTGAACATAGCGAAGATGAAATTTAGCTGGAAAATCCACAATAACCTAGGATTACACCTCTCACTTTCTATTCGCGTTCGCATAAATTAGTTTATTGGAAGGAGATGATTTCTTTTGAAGGAGAAAAGACGCCGCCAAGGCGTGCCAAAAGCGCATGTATCCGCAACGTATAAGAAAATAACGTTGACGGTTCCAGAGGCTCCTGTGTCCGAAGCAATGCCAGCTGCAATGACGTTTTACGTGGATACTAGGTTTACGACTGCACAAGTTAATCGTATTCGTACTTTGATTGCTGGCGCATTAGGCTTTTGGCGGGAGCATTATCAACAGTTAGATGAACAAGGCTCTTCTAGATATCAATCATGTTGTAAAAAATATGCTAGATTTAATTTAGCCCCCGTTTGGTTTGAAGAGAAGCTTGCAAACGGCAGTGCAGCAGCATCTGTACAGATGGATGGCTTTACGGCACAGATTGCGGCGAACGGTTTCGGTCGAGCCGCCAAAGCGTATATTATGTACAAGAAATCAAACAGTTTAACGGTCGTTAAAGGCGTTAATGCCTCCGATCCAGAAACCAACTCATTAACCGTCACATTTAATCCGATTGCACTTGACAACACTGGAGTTGGTAATGCTACTTATATGGGTTCTCTTGCTCATGCCTGGCTACGCCGCGAAGGCTACCGTCATCCGGCAGGCAAATTTACGAGCTATTTCGCTGGCGAAGCCAGCATGTGTGTGATGCGAGGAAATAGGGATAAAGTTCCAGGACAGAAAGATAGCACGTTTACAAAATATTTAGATTAACAAACTCAACTTTCGCAGCATGAAATCGGCAAACAAGCCTTGATGTAGCTGGGCAGACTGGCAATCCAATGCTGGAGTTGACGCTGAATCAGTGCCGAGAGGCGCTTTCCTGCCTTCGTGGCGATTTCGCCAAAGAGATCGAGCAACTGCTGCAAGGCGACGGCCCAATCTAGCGTGCCGACTTCGTCGCGCAACACATAGAACGGACCGGTGGCCTATGACGCGCGGTCTTTATGGGCAATTATGGTAAGTACTTAAACCGCGAAGAATGTACCTGTTTCGGTAAATCCTTAAGCTAACGGAAACGTTAGTTGAACGATACAAGGAGCAGTTTGCCGCGGCAATTGCTCCTTGTTTTTATTAAGCTAACGGGCAGTAGAGTGTGGTGGAAGCGACAACGATATGGAAATATGGATAAGGTTACCAGTGCGTGGTATTA
>NZ_JAGGLB010000054.1 GCF_017874215.1 Paenibacillus eucommiae | reverse complement strand
GCTCATTTGGATATTTTTTATTTATATAAAATCAACTTAATTTCCAATATTTGATGTTTCCATAAAATTGGAAGCATAGTGGGGCAAGCTTAGACTGCGGTGACCATTACCGCACGTGTTACCCTCGCCGATATGAAAATAGCTATGACAAGTACCGGGCCGCTATAAAGCTGGCATTATCGTAGCATTTAACCGCCATCGAATGTTAGCTTGACTGTCAAGCACTGATTATTAGGTTGAGCCTAAAGTCGGTAAGAAAAATGTTAACTTTCCATTAATATCCATATAACATATGTTATAAAATTTTACCGAGATGGTTTGATAACAATATCTGAGAATAAAGTATAGAAGGTGCTTACAAAAGTCTGTATGACAAACAACTAATTTATCAAAAGGACTCCGTTTCATTTCATGAAGGGAGAGGGGCTTGAACCTTGAGAAATAAAAGTCAATCCGAACTAAGAAGACTTATTGGATTTATTAATCCAAGCAAAACATCATATATCTTGGGTCTACTTGGGTGCTGTCTAATCGATTCAATTTTGACACTAGTACTTCCCTTGATGCTTAAATTCATACTTGATTCCATAGTTTCAAAAAATATGATTGCTATTTGGACAGTTTGTATCGTGTTTGCAGTTTCTATTACTGTCCTAACCGGACTAGCCGGACTAGCCCCAATAGTTCAATACTGGTTTGGCAAAGCGGTGAAAAATATTATGGCGGAATTTCGACTACACATTGTGAGTTAATAGACCAGGGAGGGCTATATTATCAACAAAACTTTAATGAGCACCCTTTCACCTCAATAAGCTAGATATGAGAACAATAAATTAGAGATAGTCAAATAAAGCGAAAAAGAGGGAAACCTTATTTTTTGTAGAACCTATAACGATTGGAATAAACGGGGATCTATTCAATTGTCATTAATCAAAGTACTGAATGAAGGATACGTAAGATTAGTCGATCACATGGGGTCTGACCTAACAGCGTCAATATGTGATTTCCAAAATACCAAAACTGTAGCTGGAGTGAGGAAATTATGACTTCTCTAAGATCAAATATTACGCTGAATGAATTACAACAATATATTAAAAACAAAGATTTTAACCCAGACGCCTCCGCTTATTTTTATAAGCTTATAGAGGAAGTAGGCGAACTGGCAGAAGTGATAAGGAAAAACAAGCGGCAAGAGGCTGGGAATATTAAAGATTCAATTGAGGAAGAGTTAAGTGATGTTTTGTATTATACCATTGCACTCGCAAATGTGTTTCAAATAAACCTTGAAGAATCTTTTAAACAAAAAGAAGAGCTGAACAAATTAAAATGGGGCAAGTGACCATAGTCATCGTGGGGAATAATTAGATTTTAGGGGGATTCATTTTGAAGTTAGTGGGTGAAATCAGTGAGATAAACAGATACCCTATAAAGTCATTTGCTGGAGAGAGCCTGGAGACTTGCGACATTGAGACATATGGCTTCTATGGCGATCGCTGGTATGCTTTTATAGATGAAACAAAGGAAGGATGGGAGAGCTTTATTACGGCTAGAAGCATCCCTAGTATGCTTGCTTATAAGGCCAAACTTGAGTGCGAGGATTCTGAAAATGGACAAGATAATGTAAGCGTAACATCGCCTGATGGACGAATTCTTGCCTGGAATTATGATTTACTAGATGAAGTGCAAAGGCATTCCAAAAAGAAGATATCTATGGTTAGCTATAAAAATCAAAGCTCTGAACTTATGGCCGTTGATACTGGCAGTATACTGATTATTACAGATGCAACTTTACGTAAACTTGAAACAATATGGGGAAAAAGATTAGATCAGCGTCGTTTTAGAGCAAATATGATGGTGACTTTAGATGATAACGCATGGGATGAAAGCAATTGGTTAGGAAAACGATTATCAGTGGGTAGTGCGGAATTACATGTTGATATGTATTGTGAGCGGTGTTCTATGATTACTCTTGACCCAGATACACTGGAACGTGATGCTTCTCTTTTAAAAAAGGTAAATGAAGAGATGAACTTAAATTTCGGTGTGTATGCTTCGGTTAAAAAGACTGGACAAATTCATGTTGGCGAGAAAGTATATGTAATGGATTGACCATGCTTCCAACGGAACTACAATGCTGATACAAAAACCTCTCCCACATGGCATATGCGGCGGAGTTTTTTTTGCGCAAGCATAAACTTGCCTACACAATGAAAATTCCAACTAAAGGAAATAATTGTGATTTTAAACGATAGTTAGTTATATCCAATTTTTACATCTGTTCTGAACGAAATCATGCTAGTATAAATGAAATGGTCAAAATAATTCCAGATGGAGTGGTCAATGTGCTTTCAGAAAAGGAATATGAGAACATTGCCAAAAAAGCCTTGGAAAAATACCCGATTTTTGCTGAAAAATTGGTGTACCTTGGTTTAAGTGATAATGTAACATTTCGCGTTGAAACTAAAGATGAAGATTTAAAGTATCTAATTAAACTTCATTATTCAACAAATGGAAGTAGATCAAAAGATTTTATCGAATCAGAGTTGATTTGGCTCGAAGCCTTAGCTAGTGATTCAAAGCATGACGTTCCTGCTCCTGTGAAAAATGGGGAGGGCGAATTAGTCACTACGGTAACTGTCGAAGATTTAGAAGACATAGATAACTTAGCTGATGGTTTTAATGAAGAAATGTTTGTGACCTTACATCATTGGGTTCATGGGGAACTACTTAATAGACAACCAACTGGTGACGAAACAAGAAGGCTGGCGTTGTTAATGGCAGATCTGCATGCACATTCCAAAAAGTGGGATGCCCCTGATAGATTCACAAGACCGGCCTATAATTCGCTACATTTAATGACTTCTTATAAGCAGTTAAGACAAAATTTAAAGGGGCTTATAGCTGATGAATATTTTTCTTCTCTAAAAGAAACTGTGGATCAAATTTCTATTGAAATTGATAGCCAAAATATGTCCCGGGACAGCTGGGGGCTTATTCATTCTGATCTTCATGAGGCTAACTATGTCTTTTACAAAGATAATCCTCGACCCATTGATTTTTCCAACTGCGGCCATGGATACTATTTATTTGATTTGGCTGAAACCTGTATGCATCTTTCTTTTGAGAATCAAAAGGTGTTCGTATCCACATATGGAACTGTGCACCCGCTGCAAGACGATTATAGAACCGTAATAGAAGCTTTTTTTATTTGGTCCATCATAAGAACGTTTGCATTTCATTCGCAGAATCCAAAGGAGATTGAATCGTTAAAAAGGGATTTGCCATTCGTGATAGATCATTATTGTAAAAAATATCTCGAACACACAACTTTTTTGTTGGACTAATAGGTATATTTGAGAGTGGCGCGGCAGCTTGCGAATAAAGCTAATGGGGATGCATTGATGAAAAGAGATAAGGAAATTATTGATTTATAAAAGCTTTCAGCATAAAATATAGTAAATATCTGGTATGGGCAACTGGCGTAAATGCGGAGAACCGCGAGGGAGCTCATATGTCATGAAGTCGTGCGCCTGGGCAAAGTATTTGATCATAGATCAGGTACTTTTTTTCAAAATCAGAAGGGTGAGGTGCTTGGGAATGAAGATGGCTTACATTCTGTTTGACAAGATGACTATGCTGGATTTAGTTGGTTTTTATGAAGCGGTAACTTGGATGGGGATTTTAAAGGTAAAAGAAAATGTGTCGTGGGACTTCTGTTCAAACCAAGAGTATATAACGGATGACAGGGGATTGACTGTTAAAATTAATCACGTTTATCCGGACTTATCGGGCTATGATGTCATATTTATACCCGGAGGTTTTTCTACAAGACAGCTTAGGTACGATACCGAATTTATATCATGGATCCAAACTGCACGCGACGTGGAGTATAAGCTCTCTGTATGTACGGGTGCATTAATTTTGGGGGCAGCAGGTTTTTTGAAAGATAAAAAGGCAACCACGAATCCATCTGCATACGATTTATTGGAGCCATATTGCAAGGAAGTCATTAAGGAGCGTTACGTGAGAGATGGGAACATTTTTACGGGAGGTGGCGTGTCCGCTTCCATCGACCTGGGATTGTATTTCATAGAATCTCTTACGAATGATGAGGTGGTTCGGCAGGTTCAAGAAAAGCTGGATTACCCTTACTATAAAGGAGGCTCGCTTTGAATATTTCCTATCGCACGGAAATTCCTGACAAAAATGAATATTTTCATTTATTTCAATCTACAGGTTGGAACTCAAATGATGTCTGGACTAGAGCGGCCGGCTGAAGCCCCAGGAATGAATTTGTTTCTGTAGTTATTGAATGAAATGAAGAGGTGCTCTGTGAGTGAGATTGAAATACGGTGGGCTTGCATCAATGATTGCCATGATTTAAGTATTGTACATTTGGAGTCATACCGTGCTGCGTATAGAGGAATAATGCCGGATGATTTTTTAAATAAAATGACACTTGAAGATCGGTCTCTGCATGTCCAAAATTTGCTTAAAACTAGCGCTAAAAGAATAGCAATCCTGAGAGTTGATGGAGCAACTATTGGTTATGCGGAAGTCGGTAAATGTGAAGATAAGGATTTAGATGAAACCTGGGTAGAAATATTCGCCATATATTTGCTTAAGGAATATTCCGGGAGGGGATTCGGGAGCCATCTGATGGGCTGGGTGTTGGATAAAGTGCTTGAATTAGGTCACTCCAGAGCCTCGTTATGGGTCCTTAAAGAAAATACAGATGCGATAAAGTTTTATGAGAAATTAGATTTTAAATCTGATGGAACAGAAAGAGTAATTAAAAGAGGTAAAACATTAGTTCAAATGAGATTTCAAAAGTTAATTAGCAATAATTCTATCTACTAAATCCGATTGAGATACGGGGAAAAATATGCACAATTATACGCTTTGTTTTATTAAAAAAGGCCATCAAATTCTAATGTTAAATCGTCTTTACTCCCCAAATATGGGCAAATGGAACGGGGTAGGCGGAAAAATTGAAGCGGGTGAAACTCCACAGCAAAGTGTAATAAGGGAAGTCTATGAGGAGACTGGGCTCAGCGTTGATAATCCAGAATTGGTTGGGACCGTAACTTGGATTTTGAATGATGCAATATCAGGCATGTATGTCTATATATCTTCAATTCCAACATCAACAGATTTTTCGACTCCTGTGAATGTTGCAGAGGGTATATTGGATTGGAAAGACATAGACTGGGTTTTAAATGTTAAAAACACTGGCATTGCAGACAACGTTCAAGAGTTTCTGCCAGTTATGCTAAATGGGGAAAATGTCGATCATAGATTTAGCTACAATGTTAATGAGGAAATGATTGATTATATAAAGCTGCCCTTGACTGTGTAAAAATATGAGAAATTCACGATTACAATTGACTCGGCCTATGGAATTATTTGAAATCTAAGATTGGGGAGTACAATTCACAGTTGCAGCGCCAACCCCTGAAAGGATATAGCTTTAACATAGCATGGAAGGGACATTGCAACTGTTTTTTGTAATGGAGAATTATAATGCAACTTCATGATATGGTTGAACAAGTAAAGTCAAAAGAAGATTTAATTAAGTTTATTTCAGCACTTAGAAATAACTTAGATACTCAAATTGGGGATTGGGAAAATTCAACGCTAGAAAGATACTTTGAAGCAATGGAAGCATGGATGAATGATATGGATAGTTATTATGTTAATACGAATCAATTGGTTCCTGACCAACCAACTTGGAAGGTCTTTGCCGATATATTATACGCTTCTAAAATTTATGAATAAAACATGGGTTTTTATGGGAAGAGGTGTTCTGAAATAACTACAAAACCCGAATTAATCCTTGATGTGGCTGGTGTGCTTGCAACTAATTTTTCTCCGCATTTTTGGCGGCAATTATCAATTGAATCTGGAATTTCTTTTGATCAACTTGATCATTATAAAAAGGGAATTCGAGAAGATCTATGGTCTGGAAAAGTTTCTGAAGAAGAGTTTTGGCGTAGGCTATGCGAGCGAATCCCCTCTCTGAATAAGGATTATGTCCAAGCCATGCTGCTTTCCTATATAAAGCCTTTGCCAGCCATCGAAGAAATTCCGAAATGGAGCAAAGTGGCTAACATTCATCTTTTAAGCAACCATCGTGCTGAGTGGATAGACCACATCATAAACCCAGTCCGAAGTTATGTAAAAAGCATGACAATATCCAGCCAAACTGGCAGTTGTAAGCCGAATCCTGAAATATATGCAGCAGCGAGCACTCATCTTATTGATACAAGCCGTGTATTGTTTATAGATGATCAAGAAAAGAATTTTAAAGAAGCCAAGATTCTTGGTTGGCACACTTTGCTTGCAGATCAAGAAGGGGAGTGGATTCGTAAGGTTATGACATATCTTAGAGATTAATGAACGAGAGTGGAGGAGTATGCCATATGGCTGCTCCTCTTTACATATCAATTTACAGAATTGATGATAGATTGCAGTAAGATAACATCGCAATACTTTCGATCTGTAAATAAATTCCGTCAGCAAAGCCGACGGAATTTATTATCAAACAGGTTCCAATAATTAAAAAACATGCAGCAATTCGTACTTATCTTATTTGCGTTGACATCACATTGGAAATTAGGATATTATGTAAGTTATAAAGGTACAGGTTTGGTACATGTAACGTTTTTGGATAACTACAAAAACAGGAGGATGAACAATGATTTTAAAAACATCACAGGAGCTATATCAACTGACCGTACAGGTTTTTTCTGCATGCGGGGCGACACCTGAAGAGGCAGCATGGGTAGCGGAAGAATTGGTGGAAGCAAGTTTAATGGGAATCGATTCGCACGGTGTTATAAGAATTCCTCAATACGTGAATCAAGTTTTTAGCGGATCGATAAAACCCGGATCCAAAATACAAATTATTCGTGAAACTCCCAGTACGGCGGTTGTCGATTGCGGCCTTAATTTCGGTGCTGTAAGCGCGAACAAAATGGTAGATATTTTGCTTGAAAAAGCAGAGCACTCCCATATCGCTTGCGTCGTCAGTCGACGCTCCCACCATGTCGGGCGGCTTGGAGCCTACGCACAAAAAGTAGCGGAAAAACAGATGGTTGCCCTCGCAGCTGTAAATGGAGCAAAGGGAGAGCACTGCGTAGCTCCATGGGGTGGTCGCGAAGGAAGGCTTTGTACGAACCCGTTCGCATATGCAGTCCCAACCAGCAAGGAGCCGCTCGTATTTGATATGTCCACTTCAATGATTGCGGAAGGCAGGCTGCGTATGTACAAAAACAAGGGAGAACCCGTTCCATTGGGAAGAATTTTGGATGCTAATGGCAACCCAAGTACCGATCCTAAAGATTTCTATGGCCCCCCGGCAGGTACCTTGCTGCCTTTTGGAGCAGAATTAGGCTATAAGGGGTTCGGATTGGGATTGCTAGTTGAAATTTTGGGTGGTGTGCTTGCTGGAGTCAGTCTTTCTGATGATGCTGATTATGTGAATGGATTGTGCCTCATCGCAATTAACCCGGACGCTTTTTATGGCAAGGAGAGCTTCGTGCAGGAGATGGATCAATTGAGCGAGTATATGCTTTCCTGTCCGACGGCTCCCGGGTTCGATAAAATTACATTGCCAGGTGCTCTGGACTTCCACAGGAAGGAACAACGGCTTCAGTCAGGAGTTCCAATTGATGAAGTCACTTGGGAGACGATTGTCAAGGCAGCACAAAAGGTAGGGTGCTCGATATGTTAAACGGTACTTATGAGAAATTAAAGCAGAGATCCAAAGTGTTCGGCACTACAATTTCGCATTTTAGCTGGACAGGAGTTGTTCCGCTGCTTAAGAAACGCAACATTGATTTTGTCATTATAGAATTGGAGCATAATTTCTTTGATTGGCGGGATATGGAAGGGTTATTGCGGACAAGTAATACAGTAGCATTAACCGCTTTTGTCCGTATAACGGAGCTTGCTTATAATCAAGTATCCAAGGTTCTGGATCTTGGAGCAAATGGGATTATCATTCCTCGCATCGAGACTGTGGCAGAGCTGGAACGTGCTGTGGATATGATGAGACTTCCTCCGAGGGGAAGGAAGGGAGTGGGGGGCTATGATTTCTCAGGTGATGATCTATTGAACAAATTAGCCAACTATAACATGGAAAAAATGATTATTATTCAAATGGAAAACCCAACCGCTATTGCTAATCTTGGAGCTATGCTGGATATGAAGGAAGTGGCAGGGGTTATTGTAGGACCTTATGATTTGTCTGTAAGTATGGAAATCCCAGGACAACTTCAACATCCGAGGTTCATTCAAGCTGTGAATGATGTAATAGAAATCTGCGGCAAGTATCAAGTTTCATGCGGTATGTATATGGGGTCATCGGCAGATATGAAGTATTGGCGTGAACGTGGAATGAATATCATATGGTCTGGTAGTGATATAGACTTCTATGTGAAAGGGTATCATGCTTTATGTGATACTGTCGAACAAATGGATTGATTATTTATTTCTGCAATCCCAGGACGTGAAATCTGTAAAGAAGTCCGAGATTTCACTGCCCTAACTGTCCTTTCGGTCATGAACCAGATGCTGCTGGCTGTCCGTTTGAGCTTGATGTTCGTGTGATTCGTGCGATTGTAGCTGAGGGAGGGAATGGCTGTGGGCGGAAGAGCGGCAGCGTCCGCATTTAAAGATTGGTTCCAGCCTTCACAGCCATTCCCTCCGCAACACACCAAAGCCATGAACACAACACCTCTAAGGACGCCGCAAGGCATCTTTCATAAGTTAACCTCGTACTTCTCCCGGGGTCACGCCCCAGTATTTGCGGAAAACCTTCGTGAAATAGCTGACATCCTTATAACCAAGCGACCTGGCTGTATGAATCACTTTCGTCCCGGCATTAAGTCTTTCCATCGCGAGTTTCATATTCCTGTCCAACACATAGGTGGTGAAAGATTGTCCTGTTGCTTGTTTAAACAATCTTGACAAATAGGTGGGGTTTACATAAAGTTTTTGTGCTAAAAGATGCAGGCTGATAGCCTGGTCTGAGGTTTCCTCAATCATATGAAGCATTTCTTCCACTAGTTGATGACTATTTGAACGGTTGCGCTCCTTGGCATTTTGTGTGATACTGCGCACCGTGCTGTGCAACCATTGGACGATCTTTTCCTTGGTCTGCAAGGAATATAAGTTTTGGAAATAATCGTAGTTGCTTCCAACTACCTCTTTCAACGCCCACCCTTGGGAATGAATGGTACGGACGAACAGACTGCTGAAATAAAGCACATTTTCCTGCACCTCTTCAACGGACTTCGCCTGATCTACCCCAAGAAGAATTAGTTCATTTACGATTTCGATTGCTTTTTCCTGATTCCCGATCTCCAGAGCATTGGAAAGCATTTTTTCAAGCGGTGGGTTGAAGGGGATTTCGGCAAATTCGTCTTTTTTTCCACGATAAGGAATAGCCAGGTTATGACCATGTATAACTCTTTCCTGTAAAGCCCTACGGGCTTGCTTGTAGGATTCGGACACCTCGTCCTTATGAACTAGCGCCTTTCCAATTCCTGCACTGGCTGTCACTTTTAAATATTCTTTAACAATAGTCAAAAATCTGGAGGATAACAGATGAATTTCCGTAATAAATTCGCTTTCTTTCTTATTCGTTTTTTCCATAAAAAGCAACAGGGTGGAATCATCATAATCTTTTAAAATGCAGCAAGAAACATCGTTAAAAAATTCCTTCGCCATTTGATTAAGGGAAAACCTTAGCAAAGAGGTGTCACTATCTGTAAATCGGGTTTCGTGCTCATCAAGCGGATCCATATCAATAACAATAACCGCAAACAAAGTAATAGCCGACAGATCAATTTTGAGATCAGAACTTTGTCTCTCTATTTCCCAGCCGACGTACTGGCCCAACACCCAATGCAGATAGAACGAAGCTTGGAGCTGAGGTAAGTGCTCTTCCCATGTTTTCTGCAAGAGTTCCTGCTTATATAGGACATCGCGCTCGTTCTTGATCTGCTTCTGGGCTTCCATTACGGCAGAAACAATTTCTGTGAAGCCAGCAGGCTTCAATAAATATTTGACGACATTGAATTCAATGGCTTTCTGGGCGTAATAAAAGTCGTCATGGCCGCTAAGAATGATAATTTTGACCGCAGGAAAGTGGGTGGCAAGATGAGCAGCAACAGTGATGCCATCCACCTCGGGCATTTGAATGTCCAGAAGGACAATGTCTGGTTTGGTCAGCTGAAAGAGCTCAATGGCCTCTAATCCATTTCCAGCCGTAGCTACGACTTCAATGTCATGCTCCTCCCAAGGTATATTGTGCGCCATATTATCGAGTAATTGGACCTCGTCTTCCACGATCATTAAATCCATCGCTCACCCTTCTTTCTAATCGAGTGCAAGTTCGTGATAACTATGAAGCGGAATCGAAATCGTGACTATTGTTCCAACATCCAGGGTACTTTCAATAGTTAGATCGGCCTGATTTTTGTAAAAAAGCTTTAATCGTGCCTTTACATTTTTTAATCCGAAGAGTTCATTGCGGTCTTGGTCTTGTCTGGAGCCACCTTTATAATCAGCATAAGTTACTTTATCTAATTGTTGGAGAATAAACTGAAGCCTGTCTGCCTTCATTCCTTTGCCGTCATCTTGGACGACCAGCTTTAGAATCCCGTCCTCGCACCCGGAAGTGATTATTAATTCACCTCCATCCACATTTTTCTCTAGTCCGTGCAGGATTGCATTTTCTACTATGGGCTGCAGCAGAAGCTTAAGAAGTGGAATTTGCCGGCAGTCTTCCGCCACTTGAAACTTAACATTGAAATGATCTCCATACCGCAGCTGCTGTACTCGCAAATAATAACCCAAATGCTCCATGGTTTCCTGGACAGTAAATACTTCCTTTCCCTTACTGAGACTTGTCCGGAAAAACTTGGAGAGATTCAGCACCATCTCACTAATTTCTTTGGCATCATAGTTTTCAGCTTTCCAATAGATAGAGTCCAAGGTGTTATATAAAAAATGCGGATTAATTTGTGATTGCAGCAATTGCAATTCTGTTTTTGCCATCAGCAGCTGCTGCTCGTAGTTATTTTGGATCAAATGCTGCTGCTCCTGGACCATATCATTAAAGGAACGGGTCAAGTTGCCAAAATCATCTTTGCGATCAATAGGCAAACGAGTATTTAAATTGCCTTGTCTTACATGCTTCATCCCATAAGCTAATGAGGATAAGGGAGCGGCGATCCCCCGATACACAACCCAAGAAATAATAGTAGCCAATACAATACTGATAACAATAATATAATAAGTAAATTGTCGTAAATTATTGGACAAATGATAAATTTCTTGAACGGGTTGAACAAGTACAAGCGACCACCCGGTTTCATGGGAGGTAACCCGCGTCAGGATAAACTCATGATTCTGATCCAGTTCAGTTTGCACGACATGATCCTTCGCCTCATCGTAGGCTTCCAGCGGAACTGGCATTGGATGCTCAGAGTTGGAAACGACCAGCTGTCCTTCCTCTGTATATAAATAAATATGTTCTTTATCGGATCTTGTTAAGTTTCCAATCATTTGCAGCAGCTTTTGCTTGTTGATGGTAAACATAATCAGGTTTTGGGGATTTGGTGTGAAATAGTCCATTTGACGGAGCAGCGTAATGCTATCCTTACTAAAGATGGGACCAACCGCAACATCGAAATCCGGCTGATCGTTTTGCGGTATCAACCAGATGCTCGTTCCCTTCTTCTTATTTTTTGTTTCCAGATACCAGGGCTGCTCCTCGAAATTGTCGATTTGTTTGCCTCCGAATCGGGTGGAAAGCAGCACGCCGGAAGATGCATGAAGAATCGATATTTGAGCAAGTAATGGATTAATAGTGTTCACATTCGAAATGCTGGCCAATACCTTGCTGAAGTAGAAGTTAGCCTCGGGAAATGTCTTCGTATCCAGCAAAGATAATTGCTGGTTGATATTATCGTCCGTGGCGACAATCATGGATAATTCCTCTACATTGAGAACTGTAAGGTCAACATATTCCATAGTTCCTGACATTGCATTTTGAATCCGTTCATTCACATGCCGTTCCAGGATAGATTTGGATTCATAATTAGCATACAAGCTAATGGAAACAAGAGGAGCCAGAATTAGCAGGAAATAAATCGTTAAGCGCAGCTGGATGGACTCGATCCATTTGTTTATACACCAATTAAAGAAAGGTTTCATATAGACCTCTAGACCTCCAAACCAGAAATTGTTTAAGTTACACATTCGATTAGAAGGTCTTGAAATCCTTTTTCATGTTTTACCCTTTTATAGCCCCCATGATCATACCTTTAACAAAATACCGTTGTAAAAATGGGTAGACAGCCAAAATGGGCAGAATCGCCACCACAACGGTTGCCATCTTGATGGTTTCCGGTGGCAGCTGTTGCATGACTTGCGAGTTCATCAATTGCAGTTCTTGACTCACATTGGGATTCTGAATCATATTTCGCAGGACCAGTTGAATGGGGTACAGTGATTTATCACTAATATACATAATCGCCCCGAAGAAAGCATTCCAATGGCCGACCGCATAAAAGAGTCCAATGGTAGCAATGATCGGCATGGAGAGTGGAAGCACGATACGGAACATCGTCTGGAAGTCTCCACAGCCATCCACTCGGGCAGCATCCTCGATTTCGTCAGGCAGGTTTTGAAAATAAGTTTTTACAATTAGCATATTAAAGGCCGAAACGAGACCGGGGATGATGAGCGCCCAGACCGTATTGGTCAACCCCACACCTCTAACAACAAGATAAGTAGGGATTAAGCCTCCGTTAAAGAGCATGGTAAAAACAATTGCAAGCAAAATGTGATTGCGTCCGGGAACGAATTTTTTGGAAAGCGGATAGGCTAGTAAAATGGTTGTTATTAAATTTAACGCTGTTCCAACGACCGTAACGAATACAGTTACTTTTAACGCCTGCGGAATTCGGGCACTGGAGAAGATTTCTTTATAGGCGTCAAATGTGATCGATTTTGGTAAAATAACAAACCCGCCACGACTTAATACTTCTGAGAAGGGGGTAATCGACATAATAAAGACGTAATAAATCGGAAATAAACAGGCGAGCGCAAATAGACCTAGAATTATATATAATAAAGCATCCACCACGCGGTCTGCTATTGTTTTTTGTATGACAAATGACATCTATCCAGCCTCCTGACTTGTTGCAAGCTTATTCTTACCAAATACCGGACCCGCCAAATCTTTTGGAAATATGGTTGGCTCCCAGTACCAGGATGAATCCGACGATCGATTTAAAAAAGCCAGTCGCTGCTGAGATACTGAATTCGAGCTGCTCGAGTCCTCTTCGATACACCCATGTATCAATAATATCTCCAACTTCATTGACACGGGCGTTCAAAAAGATAAACACTTGCTCGAACCCGGCGTCCAGAATATGACCAATCCGCAAAATAAGCAAAAGCAAAAATACATCCCGGATGCCTGGTAAGGTGATATGCCATATTTGTCGCCATCGGCTGGCTCCATCTACGACTGCGGCTTCATAGAGCTCACTGTTAATGGAACCTAATGCAGCCAAATAAATGATAGCGCCGAAACCGGTGCTTTTCCATAAATCGCTAATGATGAGCAGGGGGCGGAAAAAGTTTTGATCCGTCATTAAGCTGACAGATCCCCAGCCCATACTTTTGTACAATTGGGATAGTAACCCGGAACCTGGTGTCAAAAAGGCGTAGACGATCCCAAACACGATGACCCATGATAAAAAATGCGGACCGTATGTAATCGTTTGGACGAAGCGCTTAAACCAGCCTACCCGGATTTCGTTCAACATAAGTGCCAGCAATACATCGGGAAACATGCCGAAAATAATACGGTAAAAGCTGATTAACAAAGTGTTCTTTAATATATTAAAAAAGTCAGGGGAAGAGAATATAGTTCTGAAGTTATCGAAGCCAACCCAGGGGCTGTCCCAAACTCCTTTTAACAAGCTATATTCTTTAAATGCAATGACCAGTCCACCCATTGGCAAATAGGAGAAAATTAAATAGTAAGCCAAGCCGGGGACCATCATAATGTAAAACCAGCGGGCTCGATACATGGATTTCCAATTCAATCGGCGACTCGTCTTTTTCGGCTGCTGTGGTAAGGCAATTTCCATTTCCATCCGATAGGTCTCCTTTTCATAGATGTATGACGATCAGGGGAAAGAAGGTGTTCATGCTTTCCCTGATCGTTATGGCAGCAATGTCTTAAAGCAGCGATTTATTACTTATCTTTACTTATCTCTGAACGTAATGGTACGGCCATGGGCTTTGGACATTTGCTCGGCGTAGGCTTCAAATACCGCACGTCCGCCGTACTTCTCCATCAATTCTTCCCGATACTTCGGCCAGTTAGAGGCATCCTTCTCTTCAAATAGTACTTTCACTTGAGTCGCATACAGCTGGTTGCGAAAATCAGCGAGATTGTAACCATCTGGCGGCGCCACGTTCGTTCCAATAGAGGGAAAGTATTTATATGTTTTAATATGCTCAAGAATGGTTCGATCACGATCCGTTTCGTTAGGGCGAATGACATCTAAGCCAAATACTTGCGGCTCATCTGCCATGGAGAAAAATTGATACACGTTTAAGAAGTCTCCCTGATCGATGATATCAGTCTTGTAGGCATCGGCATTTATTGTGATGGTTGTCCCGCTTCTTGTATAATGAGTGCCTTCTTCTCCATAGCGAACGAGCAGAAATCCTTCTTCACTTGCCAACCAGTCGAGGATTTCAATGGATCTTTCGACTTTTTCCAAGGGTGTATCCTTGCCGAACATAAATGGTGCTCCAGGCAAAGCTTCTGTAGCTACGCCGGTTTTACCGAAAGGATGGAAGGGCTGCCAATCTATTTTGTCTGCTTCTAGTTGTTTTCCGGCAGCTTTATAGATTTCTTTCGTTTTGAATTGAACACTGCTCGGTTCGTTATCCAATGCGGCGGTTTTGGCTGCAGAAAAGAAAATTCCCGCTTTTCCTTGAGCCGCTTTATTTAATTCTTCGCCTGATTTTTGCAGAAACCAATCTTCATCGACAATTTTAAGATCAATCACTTTGCGGACATCTTCGATGACTTGCTGTACTTTCAAATCGGAATATGCATCGACTAATTGATCATTCTTTAGTCCAAGCCCATAAAGTCCATGCTTTAAATATTCAGGCCAGGAGAGGTAGAGCATTGTACCATTACCAAAGAGAGTGAGCCCAGTGGTATCATTTGTACCGTTATTGTCTGGATCATTAAAGGTAAATGCTTTCATGACTTCAACCATTTCGTCATAGGTTTCGGGAATTTTCACTTGAATCCCTTTGGCATTTAAATTGTCGAGCCAGTCTTTACGAATATAGTAGGAGTTGTACTGCTGTTTAGCGAACGGCACAGGAGCGCGCATAAACTTGCCTTGTACAGCATAGCGCTGCAGTTCGCCCTCGGAAACCCAATACTTAAAGTAATTCGGCATTTTTTCCGGTGTAACGATTCCCTTCAGGTCTAAAGCCAAGCCATCTTTAATGTAGGTGTTCGAGGCTGCGCCGTCTGCCATAAACATATCGGGCATATCCCGTCCGGCCATTTTCAAATTCAGTTTGGTTGTGAAGTCAGCACCAATCTCCATATGTTCAATTTCCAGATTGACGTTGAACTTTTCTTCGATTTTCTTTTTTACAAAGTCCTTGTCTTTCGCGGGCAAGTTGGAATTATTGGAACCATTGACAAACCATTTCAAGCTTAGCTTTTCTTTCTTTGATTCTGTTGTTCCTGTTTGCTTCACCTCTGCAGTGCTCATTGGAGTGGGGGAACTATCATTCCCGGATTTACCAGAGGTACACGAAGTAATCAATAGTATCAGGGCAAGCGAGCATAACAAGCCAAACCTTATTCCAAACCTTACTTTCTTCATTCAGTCATCCCCTTGGAATTATTTTGTAATCGCTTTCGGACCTAGTATACCTAATATTTTCGCCCAATCCTATAGTACTATTTTAACTTTCGTTGGTAATATTAGCACTTATTTATTGTTCAAAAGATGTTGTTGACACAAATTTTTCTATCATGTAAATTATACATGTAAATAATGGAAAAGGAGGTTCAGCTTGATATTAGAACTTGATCTGCAAAATTTGTAACCGCTTACTACCATGTTTGAAAACACTATTCTATTAAAGGAGCTGTTCATTTTGGTCGCATGTACAAAGATATTCAGGAGATTATGTGTGATGCTGATTTGTTTGCTTGTGCTTCAATCCTTACATGTACCTTATCCATCTGCTTATGCGGAGGTTGTTAACTTGCTCGAGGAAAACCAATTGCCCAAAAACAACGGGTTTGAAGAAGCAGCTGCAAATGGAAAGCCTGCCGATTGGATCATTTATGATAATAATCAGCTTTATGCAAGATCAACGGAACAAACGTATGCAGGATCCTATAGTGTCAAAATGACGAATCTTACTTCTTCTGCGGGACTGCGAAGCTCGAAAATACCTGTAACTCCGGGAACTGTGTATGAAGCGTCGGTGATGACCTATAATGTGGATGCCAGCTCTGAGCTGTATCTGGAATTCTGGGATCAATCCAATCAACGCATTAATCCTGTAGGTAAGAATCTGATTGCTGCCAGAGGAGCATGGGTGAGAAATGAAGTTAAACAACAAGCTCCTGTCAACGCTAGCTATGCTACCTTGCTGTTGTATCAGAGCAGCTTGAACAAAGGCACCGCTTATTTCGACGAAGCCCTCTTCGGAGAGGCTCCTCTGCTGTCAAATGGAGGCTTCGAGTATGTTATGAATCAACTGCCGGATAAATGGGTGAAACTGACTCCCCAATCGGAAGTCGTACCCGCAACGGAGTTGGTGCATGAAGGGAATAGGAGCGTAAAGATAACGAATGATCCGCTAATCGGCGCGGGTGCAGGCTTGCGAAGCGCCAAGATTCCAATTACACCAGGTGTCTTCTATGAGGCAAGCGTGATGTCTTACAATTTGAGCAAAGCTTCGGAATTATATTTGGAATTTTGGGATCAATCGAATAAGCGGATTACTCCTGTCAGTACGAAAACCAATGATGTTCTTCATGTGTGGCAGCCGATTCAAATCCGTCAGCAAGCTCCGCCTAATGCAGTTACTGCGACTCTCCTCTTATATTTATCCAGCAAAAATACAGGCACCGCATACTTTGATGCTGCTGCTTTCGGTATTGCACCACCGACTCCTCCAGAGCTTTCAGTCTACGATCATCTCGTTATTAATACCTCCAAAACGTTGTACCAGATTGGGGACACCGGCAGCATTCATTGGTATGGTACCAGGACTGACGGATCGCTGCTCGACCGTTCCACTGTAACCCATGTAACTTATGAAAGTATGGCTCCAGGCGTTATCTCGATAGATTCCTCTAACGGAAACTTTCAGGTATTAGCTAGTGGCAGCAGTGAAATTAAAGTAAAGGTAACTTCTGATGGTATTACAAAAACTTCAATAGTTACGCTTCGTGCTGATGATTTCAGTGGTGAAATCATCAGCAGCAAAACCAAAAGCACCTATTATACAGAGGCAAAGAAGGCAAATATACAGAACAATATCGACCGGTACGAGTGGGCGCGTTCGCAAAGAGATGCAGCTGTATCGAATGCAGCCCCCTATCTGGCCCTTGATGACAACAAGATTTGGAATATGATTACACCGCAAAGCGTTTCTCGCAGCCTTGGCATTGCCACCCGGTACAACTTAAGACAAAAGCCGAGCCCTGATCCTGCTGATGCGACGATTACGAATTATGGCAATTACCCCTGGAAGATTGACGTGATCAATCAGCCTTGGAAGCTGAAAAGTCCTGTAACGGGCCGCCTTTTTCCGACAAATGATTATGCAGCTTTCTATCAAAGCGGTATTGACGAATATGGTGCGTTCAATTATGAGCTTGCTCTGCAGAACGGTTCACAGTTCTTATCTAACGCGGAAGACCCTTCATCTACTTGGGGTATCGATGATGGTTGGGGCTGGTCGGAGGATAGTGACGATATATGGACCTTTATTGCCTACTATAACCACTGGGGAATTTGGTACAACGGTTTTATTATGAATGCCCTGAACAGCTTAAGGGATGCCTACTTGTTTACTGGCGATCCTGAATATGCGTATAAAGGTCTTATTTTGCTTGACCGTGTAGCAGATGTGTATCCTGATCTTGATGTGACAACCTATCCGTGGGCTAAAGGATTTGATAATGGAGATCCAGGTGTTCATACGGGTCAAGGTAAGGCTGTAAATGATATTTGGGAAACGAATTTAGCCAAAAGTCTGATCTTTGCCTATGATGCCTTTTTTCCAGAGATGGTTAGCCTAGAAAATCGCTTGGTTTCGTTTTTGTCCGATAAAGCTGAGTACTACCATATGGCAAACCCTAAAAATTCCGTGTCTGCGATCCGCAAGAACATGGAAGACAATATCGTCAGGCTCGTTTATCCGGCTATGAAGGGTTCGCAAATCCGTGGGAATATGGGGATGCATCAAAGTACCTTGGCACTAGCAGCTGTCGTTCTCGATGAGGAGAACACATCCAAAGCTTGGCTGGACTATGTCTTTCAGACTGGGGAGCTCATTAAAGTGAGTGATCCTGACAGGCCGTATGGCCGGCAATTTCAGGTAACAGGCGGTGATTTGCAGCGTCTGCTGGTTGATGAAGTGGATCGGGATGGAATGGGGAATGAAGCGGCGCCAGGATATAACGCCATATGGCTCGATACCTTCCTGGAAACGGCTGAGATTTTAGATGGCTATCAACGTTATCCCGAGTACGATATGTATCAAAATGTGAAGTTTCAAAAGATGTTCTCCGCCTATTATCAGCTGGTCATGCTGGGCAAATATACCCCCTCCTTCGGTGATTCCGGCATATTGGGCGCTCCCGGGGTAGTCGGAGATATCCATCACGATATCCTGGCGTTTGAACGGTGGGGAAATCCCTTGCAAGCCCAGCTCATTTATCTGAAAAACGGAAATACAGTAAGTGGGCTGCACGGTAGTATATTTCTGCCCGAGCCCGATCAGATAAGCAGCGATATTGCTGCAATTATTTTGAATCAAGGACCACTGCAGCTGGGTAGCACGATGATGAGCGGTTTCGGTTTCACTGCGCTTCGTGATGGAAAGCCTGCTTTTGATGCGAGTGGGACGATCTATGATTTCAAGGATATGAAGATTGTATCTGCTAATCGCGGGACTAAATATTTGCCAGCCTATAATGCTTTGCTCTTTCAAAACACGGATGGGGCGGGGGCAGCTATTACGTTTGAGTTCGATGTGGCAGTCGCGAATGAATATGATATTGATTTTTTACCCAATAAGGCGGCAAGCTATGGTTCCTATCAATATGCCATTGATGGCGTTTCAATGGGGAATTATGATTTCTATGGAGGTTCAGCCCCTAGCAGTTATTCTACTTTGGCGACACTTTGGCTGGATGCAGGCAAACACACGCTTTCCTTTGAATACGAGGGACAGCATCCAGGTGCTACAGGTTATTTTGCGGCGTTTAAGAAGCTCGCTCTAGTCAGTGAGGAAGAAAGAGTACTGCAGGAGAATGCAGAACCCGATACTCAGCGGGATTTGTGGATGTATTTCGGCAGGAACGGCGGGCATGGACATAAGGATACGCTTAACTTGGGCCTTCATGCCTATGGGATGGATCTGGCTCCAGACCTCGGTTATCCGGATGTAACGGGAAGCGATCCAAAGCGGGTGGAATGGACAGAGAATACAGTAGCGCACAATACAGTCGTGGTAAACAAAGCGAAGCAGGACAATTCTATTGTTGGAATACCGGAGCATTTTGAAGGCAATGGAGATATAAAGCTGTTCGATGTTGAAGCGCCACAAGCCTATTCGGATATTGATTTGTATCGAAGGACTACATCACTTATAAAGGTTGATAGCAAGAATTCCTATGCGGTTGATTTTTTCCGTGTAGAAGGCGGCAGCAATCATACATTCAGCTTTCATGGACCAGATGCTGCGGTATCAACAGAGGGACTGCAGGTTGTTCCGCAAAAGGATGGAAGCGGCAATTACGTAGGCACTTATGCAGGCGCCAGTATTCCCTACGGACAGAAGGAGCCGGGAAGCGGATCAGGCAGCGGGTATAAGGGAAGTGGCTTTCATTATTTATTTGATGTAGATCGTGCCCCCATGCCGCAAGCACCGTTCAGCATTGACTGGAAGGTGAAGGATACATGGGGGGTTCATCCTGAGGATCCCAACGTACATCTTCGCCTTACTATGCTGAATCCGGTCGACGAAGTCGCATTGGCCAGCGGTCAACCGCCGCAGATGAACGCTAAGAGTCCTGATTCTGTGCGTTATATGCTTGCTCAAAGGAATGGTGTGAACTTAAAGTCGACCTTCACCTCTGTAATCGAACCGTATCAGAACGAACGTTTTATTGAGTCTATTGAACGCGTTTCTGTCAAGAATGGCCAGACTCTTGTTACTGATGATACGGTTCAAGCAGTCAAAGTAAAGCTGATAAACGGAAGAACGGATTATATTATGTACTCGCTTCACCCGGATATGGTGTATACCATTGGCGATTACTTGCAATTTAAAGGATTTTTTGGCGTATACTCTGAAAGGAATGGAAATTATGAATCCGCATATGTAAATGATGGAACTCTGATTGGACTCCTGCAGGCACCGGTTATAGATAAGGCATTTGGCAGCTTGGAGGGTACTGTTATTGATTTTACACGTGAGATGTCTCTTCATAATGAGATCAATGTGAAGCTGAATCTTCGAGGTCTCCAGCCGGAAGCATTGGTCGGTCGCATGATTTATGTGGACAATGACAAGATCAGGAATGCTGCTTATGAGATCAAGGGAGTTTCACTAGCAGGAGAGCATGAGTATCGTCTGGAGCTCGGAGATATTACGCTTATCCGCTCTTACCTTAATGCAGCTGATTTCACCCAAGGGTATGTGTACGATATAGCGCCTGATGCAGCTTTCCGAATCCCTCTATCGTATAGTGCTGCTTATGAGCCTGAGCCCGGTTTGCAGGAAGCAAGCTTGGTTGCGAATAAAACGGAATTAACTAACACCGATGTTATTATTACGATCAGCTATCCGGAGGATACGATATGGAAAGAATTCAAGCTCGGAGAAGACGGGGAATGGACTTTGTACTCGGCTCCGGTCGTCGTGCCTGAGAACAGTACCGTATATGCCAGAGGAAGAAATGCAGCCGGGCAAGTCTCGACTAACGTAACTCACTACACCGTAAGTAATATTGATAAGTCTGCACCATCAGTAGTGGTGACATATAGTACAGATATACCAACTAACCAGGCTGTAGTGGCAACGATCTTATCTGACGAACCTGTCACGATTACGAACAATGGGGGGCTTAACACTTATACATTTTATTATAATGGCAGCTTCACCTTTGAATTTGCCGACGCCGCTGGTAATGTGGGCACAGTAATAGCAAGTGTGTCTAACATTTTGTCCAGCAGTACGGCTAAGCCGGGCAGTCCTATTCTTAGCGATGATCATGGTCATGCAGATGGGATAAAAGATGGCAATTACACGATAACAATGAACATGTGGTACGGAAATAATGGCAGCCTTTATAAGCTTTACGAGAACGACGTATTGATCGATACTCAGATCGTTGCAGATGCGGCGCCAGCTGCACAAACAGCGGCAACTCAGCTTAGTGGCAAGATGAACGGTACTTATCGTTACTATGGAGAGCTTATCAATGCTTATGGAATAACCAAGAGCAATACTCATGTGGTAGAGGTAACCAGAGCAGCACCAGACAAACCAGTTATTTCCCATGATAATTGGGATGGAGATGGCAGCTTTCAGGTGAGTATGAATTTGTGGTGGGGTACGAATGGGGACACATATCACTTATATGAAAACGGAGTTTTAGTGGATACCCAAACACTTACCGGGCAAACCCCTTCCTCTCAATCTGCTGTTACGAGTATGTTAAACAAAGAGCCGGGTACCTATGAGTATCGGGCTGAGCTGGTCAATTATGCGGGAAGTACTTCTAGTGATGTGATGACTGTTGTTGTTGTGAGCCAATAGATGAGGAGGACGCCCTTGTGGCGTCCTTTGAAGTTTGTGTTCATGACGTCGTGCATTGGGAGAGAGTCTACTCTGGGATTCCACCGCTGTTAAATATGTGTTCCCCTGAATGAATCCTAGGACGTAGGAACACATCTTTAAATGCGGCCGCTACCGCTTTCCATCCCAGAGCAGACTCCCTCTATCAGCATATAACTATATGAACAACAATTTTCAAACAGACAGCCCAAGCGTTCTCTCCCAGGGGATAAAGGAACGTTTTTCATAAATATCCGTTTATGATATGATTATTTTTACATGATTAGCTGTACGCTGCTTAATCAGGAATAGTCATAGGAGGCCCACGTTGTGAGAGCAGGCTCTAAAAAGTATGCCAAATTCTTAAACGAGATCAAGCTGAGAATTATAAGTGGCGAGCTCAAGGAAGGTGATTTCATACCATCCGAGAACAAGATTTCACAACACTATGGGCTCAGCCGGCCAACCGTTCGTAAAGCTATAGCGGAGCTAGCCATGGAGGGTCTTATTCAGACTATTCCTGGCAAAGGCAGTGTCATTCTCAAAACCTTACATTTGGAGCTTAATGTTATCCTACTTAATCTTTTTTGGTACTTACCCTCTAACGAATTCCCGGTGATACAAATGATCGTTGAGAGGTTTAATAAAGAGCACAGACATATTCAGATCCGCTTAATCACCTTTACTCATTCGATTACACCAAGCATCTATGCCAGTTATAGAAACATCAATCTGCACGAGCAGACACCTGACTTAATCAGTTTAACAAATCGTTTTCTGCATGAGCTGAACTCGGAGCAGATGGAGTCGATCCTTACACCTCTTACTGATCTTGATATGGGTACAAAGGAAGAGGTTTACCGTTTCTTGTGGAAATCGAATATGAAGAATGAAGCTTTATTTGCGGTTCCGATTACATTTTCACCTGTTATGCTTGTATTTAACAAAGAGATTTTTGACCGGGCAGGTCTTGATTATCCTAACAACTGCTGGACCTGGAGTGATTTTTTGGATGCAGCCTCCAAGTTGACGGAGCGGGAAAGTGAATCTAATGCACAGTATGGCTTTGCCTTCTCCCCTTCTTTTTATCGTTGGCCGCTGTTCTTCTTGCAGGAAGGAGGCTGTTTCGTCCAAGACGACTTGGCTTTTCCTCCACTGAAAGAAGGGAACGCCGGCATTCAATTCATTCTTGATCTGATTTATAAGCATAAGGTCACTCCGTTTCTTTTTCGGAACTCTGCTTTAAGTGAGCAATTGTTTCAAAGGGGAAAAGTTGGGATGATTATGTCAACGTATTATTTCAGTGAGTCATTTATGAAGAACTCTTTTGAGTGGGGAATATGCAAATTTCCTGGCGGAACGCTCGACAAATCATTGGCAATCTCGACGAATGTGGGGATTAGCAGGGAATGCCGCCATGTTGATGAAGCCAGGTATTTCCTCGAATACTTGATTTCAGAACCGATTCAGGCATTTATTAAGGCGAACAGCACGACGATTCCTGCACTGCAGCAAATAGCCGAGTCGACCGAATTTCCTCCGGATGCTTTCTCCGCCTCCTCTGGCAGTGGGTATTATTCCTTTATGGATACGCTGCATGATGTTCAGGTTGTTAATGATTTAGGCTTAACTTATAAACAAGTCGCAGATCTTTCACATGCGCTTGAAATGGTTTGGTGCAGAACGGATTCTTTTGATCAAGTTTGGGAGCATTTAAATAAAATCTGGATACAACCACAACTTAGGAGATGAACTATGCCCACTGAACTTGTGCTTTTCGACTTTGATGGAACACTGGCAGATACATTACCTGCATCTTTTTCTGCATTTAAAACAGTTTTTAAAAAGTACGATGATCAAGATGTTACAAGTGACGAGCTTGTAGCTATGTTTGGCCCGACGGAAGATGAGATTATCTTGAATAATTTCTCCAATAAAGAAGCGGTTCGTCGCGCTGTTCAAGAATATTATGAGATGTACAGTCAGGGTCACAATCAAACCATTGAAATCAATGCTATCATTGTTTTATTGCAGTTTCTGAAAGAGCGGGGAATGAAAATCGGCGTAATTACCGGAAAAAGTACCCGAGCCTATCAAATTTCAGCAGAAGCTTTAAACTTAACGTCCTATTTCGATTATGTTGTTACGGGGAATGATGTCGTGCATCCGAAGCCGCATCCAGAAGGTGTACTCAAAGCAATAGATTATTTTGGGATTAAAGCAGATAAAACTGTGTTTCTTGGTGATAGCAATGCTGATATTTTGGCTGGAAAGGCAGCAGGAGTTCAGACGTTTGCAGTTCAGTGGCTATCAACGTTCCAATCATCTGTATTTGATGTCAAGCCTGACAGGACTTTTAATAGTACGAGTGAATTTATTCAGCTAATTGAAGAAGAACATGATAAACGGAGAAATGGGTAGCAAGTCCAGGTGGCATCTTTCTCAGCTTGGATTTCCAAAAAATGAGTGAGGGGATCATGAATGTATGCTTTTCAAAAACCATATTCTAGATGGCATTGCGAAGGGTGAGATTTCGCTTGCTTTTCGTCGTTGGAAAAGTGCCCGTGTCAATAGTGGTAGTCGTCTTCACACAACAATAGGCGTTCTTGAAATCGTATCAATTGAAGCTATTCATGATTGGGAAATATCGGATGAGGATATCAAGCAAGCAGGGTTTTCTACGCGTGAGGGGCTGTTGAAAGAGATCAATTCTTTTAGCAATGATGGAAATATATATAGAATTGTATTGGTACATATAGGGGCTGATCCCCGTGAAGAACTGCGGGAAAGGAATGAATTGACTGAACAAGAATTTGTTGAAGTGCGAGGTAAGCTTGAACGATTGGATAAGGCCAGTCCCCATGGCCCATGGACAGCTAAATTTATGTGTATCATAAAGCAATATCCTGGTTTGAGATCTACGGAGCTTGCTTCTGCAATTGAATGGGAAACGGAAAAGTTTAAGCTGAATGTCCGTAAGCTTAAAAATATCGGACTCACAATTAGTCTGGGGACCGGATATCAAATATCGCCGCGTGGCGAGGTAGTGATGGAGCGGCTAGAGCTCAAATGAAGCATGGTTTGAAAGGGGAAGTTATGATTAATGTCGATCAGAAAAACAATGTGTTTAAAGCATTAGCTGATCCTAGCAGAAGGCTTCTCCTTGATTTGCTATACGAAGCGGCTCAAATATGGATTAGAACAAGTCCAGAACGTTTGTGGCGAGCGCTTACTGATCCTGAGATGACAAGGAAATTTTTGTATCAATCCCGGGTTGTTTCTGATTGGAAGTTAGGAAATGATGTTACGTTTGTAGATGATGAAGGCTGCATAACTGCTGTGGGTAAGCTTGTGGCATTGGATCCGCCTAAAAGACTTTCTTATACATGGAAGCTGCTATCCGTTCCTGAAACAGCTGTAGATGAGCCTTCGCGCATTACTTATGAAATTATAGAGAGCGCAGATATGCCAGATGTTTGCTCGCTTACGGTAACACATGACCAATTTGAGCATGCTCCACATACCTTCCATTTCGTCGGCAACGGATGGCCTGCTGTATTGTCGAATTTAAAAACATTGCTGGAGACGGGCACTCCGCTCATTGAATATGCAATTGAAAATTGACGATAACAACATGCTCAAGCTGCTCGAAACAGAAGATGCTAATGAGTTATTTGCTTTAACAGACAGGTCGAGAAATTATCTTCGCGAATGGCTTCCTTGGGTTGATTTCACTCTGAATGTGGATCATACGAAGTCTTTTATCCAATTTTGTCAGAATCAGCATGCTAATCATGATGGTTTCAATGCGGGTATTTGGTTCAAAGGAGAAATCGCTGGTTGTATTGGATATCATGCAATTGATTGGGTAAATAAAAAAACAAGTATCGGCTATTGGTTGGGAGAGAACTATCAAGGTCACGGAATTATGACAAAAGCATGTGAGAAAATGGTCGATTATGCTTTCCATCATTTAGGTCTTAACAGAGTTGAAATTAGATGTGGCGTTGAAAATGTTAAAAGCAGGGCGATTCCTGAAAAATTGAGGTTCACGCAAGAAGGCTGTATTCGCCAAGCCGAATGGATCTATGATCACTACATTGACCATGTGGTTTATGGAATGTTAAGAAGTGACTGGGGGGAGAGGGTAAATTGATGAATGATGTGTATGAGGTGCTCCAAGAGCGTATAGTGAACTGGGGCAATTTGAATGAGGAGATCATAGCGATTTACATGGTTGGATCAAGAGCGAGAGTAGATAAACCGTTTGATGAATTTTCTGATTTGGATATTGTTGTCTTTTCAACTAATCCGGATTACTATCTTCAAAACGACGAATGGTTGCTAAGTATCGGCAAGGTCTGGACAAGCTTTATGTATAATACAGCTGGCGGGGACCCAGAAAGGCTCGTTCTCTTTGATCAAGGGGCAGAGGTTGACTTTTTATTTCATCCTGTTTCTAATTTTGATAATTTAATCAAATGCGGCGAGACTCCTCAAGGCTTTCAGCTAGGTGCCAAGATTCTTCTTGATAAGACGGGAATAGGAGAAAAAATATTACCTCAAACGATAAAAACAGCAAAGGCTTCTGAAAATAATCGTATAACCGAAAGTGCTTATTTGCAGGTTGTTAACATGTTTGGTTTTGCCTGCCTCTATGTGGCTAAACAAATTTTGCGTAATGAAATGTGGGTAGCTAACCAAAGGGATAAAGATTGTAAACAGTTGTTGTTACTGATGGTAGAGTTGCATGCAAAAGCCTTACACGGACCTGATTATGATACATGGCATGCGGGCAAGTTTATCGATGAATGGGCTGATATAGATGTAGTTACCAATATGAAACAGTCATTTGGGGATTATGATCAAAAAAACAGTTGGAAAGCACTATGTATTTCTTTTGAATTATTCAGTCGTTTGTCATGGGGAGTAGCTAATACATATAATTTTGCTTATCCAGACAAGTTGTTTTTCAATATTCGTACCTGGTTGGAGGCGCACCAGTTAGAAGTGTTGAATCCCTCGAATACAAAGTAGATTCCTTATAAAATGTGCAGGCCGATTGCTGAAATGCTGGAAGCTTTCGGCTTGCACATCCTTTAATTTCACTTAGTTTCCTTCCATATAAACTCGCTAGAACCAGCGGCCTTTTCGGCAATTATAGAAAGATTTTCTCCGTCACCCAATTCTTCAATTTGAAAATTATAGGGTAATAATAGCTTTTTATAATCTTTCTCTTGAGTAAACGTTGTGGCATAATCGAGGTAAGAATCCACAATTTTTTTCAATTGTTCAATGGTTATTTTGTTGTGGTCAAACTGTATGCCCAGTTTAAATAATTTCTCTTCAAGGTTACTAGCAAAACCCGTAAGAATAATACCTTGCTCCTTGTTAAGCTCATTGCTACTTTCGGCAAAACCCTTTCTTATTTGAGAAAATTCTTTATTTTCGTTACCATTCTTACACGCTGCAAGGAACGACAACAAACCTATCAAAACAATGATAAGTACAACATGACGTAAAGGGTATCTCAAGATTTATCCTCGCTTTCTAAGTAAACAATTGCCGTATAACTTCACTGTCATTCCGCTTGATTTCCATAAATCCTAGTGAAGTGTATAAGTTCGCAGCACGTTCATTCTCAGGCCGATGTCCTAGAAGGATTTTGTTGCAGTTATGTTCCGTTTTTATATATCGAATCAACGCATTCATAGCGATTCTACCGAAGCCTTTACTCTGAAAGTTTTTGTCAATCATAAAAGCCATGATCCAATAGTTCCCGTCGCCTGGATCGACTGCGTATACGGCAAATCCTATCTGTTCTTCTTCCGCATATATAGCGAGAGGTATGAAATTACAATACGCGGACTCAGCCAGCCAATACACTATAGGGACTGGAAAAAAGGCTTTTTGTTCATTGGTAACCTCCAGTTGGGTGGAGGCGAACCAGTCGTTTGCTGTAATTTTCCGTAACACAATAAGTGGCTGAAAGCCAGCGCGAATCTGATCGCATTTTCTGAGCAATTTATGCTGAAGTTGAATGACCCATTCAGGAAGATCAGGGATATCCATGTTCTGCATACTGCGAAGCAGTCGTGCAAATGTATAAAGGTCTGAAAATCTCTGAAATAGGGGCATCAATTCGACGTACTTAATATCCAGATGTTTTACGGATTTATATCCGCTAATAAAACACTCGATATTCTTTTGGGCTTCTGCATCATTTTGCTCGATCAGATCAGATAAAGCCGAGGTGATGTCCATCATCAACCAATGATACATGGAATCATCAAAATCGATGACACTATATCGTGACGCCTCTTTCATGTAGAAGAGATTGTCCGGCTGAAAATCATAGTGTATGAGACCCGTCTGCCCGGCACCTGAGGGGAGTTCAGAAAGCAAGCTTTTCAATCGTACGCACTCTTGTAGTGCCTCAATTTCCTGAGGATGGCTCTGTAAAACGGAAAATACAAAATCAAGAGCGTCTTTCCAACTTTTTGGAGAAGCTGCATTGGCTGCTATAGGTCTATACGATTCGGATAAGTGATGAAGGGCTGCAAGCGACTGTCCCCAATGAGAATAATGAAGGTCTGACATTTGATGAAGTGGTATATGAACTCCTTTCGCCTGCTCGAAAACGACTCCGTGATAATTTCCGTTCTCAGTTGTAACTGTTTCAATCCATTTTCCGTTTCTGGAGGGAACAAGAGCTGCAGCAGGATAACCCTTATCCATTAGAAACCACATAAAATCAAGCTCAGCTTGAATGTGTTCAATGGAATGATCTTTTTCATGAATAAATCTTAAAAAGTGCGGCTTGCCATGCATCTGAAACAAATAAACAAAATTACTGCTGGCTCTCCAGAATGTTAACGTATCTGCATCATGAATCCAGTAATGAATCAATTTTTTGGCAGGAGAGTCATTTTCTAAACCCCGTACCATGTTGATTAAGGACATCATTTCCTGTTTGCCTCCCAAGCCTATAGAGAGGTGCTTTTATATTACAAATAATGACCTCTCACAGGCATCCTATTGTTTATGTTCGTTTTCAAACATCATCACTCCTTTTGAACGTATTAGGATAAACATGCTCATTTTGAGGTGTATCTCATTTAATATTATGGATAATAAAACCATTTTTATCAAGATGTCATTTGCATATAATTGTTTTATCCATCTAAACCGGCGTGTAGTTTCCGCGAGCGCGTTCGTATATTTCCAAGTGTATTCCGTCAAATATTGCTTTGCCGCGCGCATTTTTTGATAAACGTTCGATATCGCTGCTGTACTGAGCGTCTACATCTAAGAGCTTCGTCAATGGACGTCTTCCTTACGTGTGTTTTGACATTTTCTACGAGTTTGATATAATAGTGGACTTACCAAATAATAGGAGGGGTCATCATGGATTTTGAGCAAGATGTAAGGGAGTTATTGGATCGAATTCAGGAAAAAGAGAAAAAAAGAGAAAGCCAGCTAGAATTATTCCATGACATAATTATTAGTGTCCTTCAAAGAACACAGAGCAAAAGAGCCTCCTATAGACTTGAAAGGAAATCAGATCCTAGTGGCACTGTTTTTTGGGATATATCAATTAATAAAGTAAAATTTATTATATTTGACGAAGAATTAATAGAAGTCATTAACACAGCAAGTGTAGATTTAACGTACTATGTTGAGTCAAAAACTTTAGAATTCCTAAGGAAAGAGCTGGAATAAGTACGTGCCGTTGTCGATGGGAGGATTGGAGACGGACTGTTGCGGTGGTTTAGTTCAAAGGTGGACGTTTCCAGTTGTATAAAATGTAGTGCGCATCTTTGGGTGCGCGCTTATTTTTGCTTGAATGTGCACCTAAGAAAGTATGAAAGAAGCTAATGCCACTTGAAGCTTTGCAGCGAAATTTTCTATCTCCAAGGGGTCTTGGACCGTAGCTATATCAAGGTGTTGAGCGTTTTTTATGTATAAAAAATGTAAGGTTATAAGTCATAAAAAGAAATGGTTTCCCATAGGAATCATTGAAATGAATGATAACCCTGAGGGGAAGGAGGTTCCTACGTATCGGCATGCAAATCACACCACTTGAAATTATCTTGAAAAAATCTGTTTCAAGTTTTAAAGTATTGGGTAATAGAGTGGCGGGATACAAAAAAATTAGATAGGGTGAACTGATGAAGAAGCTCAAAAGTTATGCAAGCATGTGTTTATTTATTGTGTGTATGGTATTCGTGTCAGCTTGTGGAAATTCGGCAACAATCGTTACAGAGGATGGTACTGCGAAGGTGTCTAAAGATGGAGAGGAAGTTTCCATTAAGAGTGAAGACGGGGAAGCGACCATTAAATCAAGTGATGATAACAAAAATGTGAAAATAGAAAGCAAGGACAAGGATGGCAACAGCAGCACGTCGGAGTTCTCCGAAAGCGGGAAAGTTCCAGACGATTTGCCTAAGCACATTCCTTTGCCCGACAAAGCAAAAGTGACAAGCTCTATTAAGAGCAATAGTGAAGGCAATACCACGATTATCATTGTGTTCTCTGTTGAAACGAAGATGGATGAGCTCCACACGTTGTATTCTGATTATTTGAAAGATAAAGGTTATTTAGAGACTACGGATATGATGGGGGATGACTTTATTATGGCTTCTGGAACACTTGATGAAAGTACATTCTCAATGGTCGCAGCAAAAAATGATCCAGAAGCTGATAACATTGAGGCGACGATTACTTGGGTAGAAAAAACGGCCAAATAACTTATTTGGCAAATATATCAGGAAGAGGGAATGGCTGTGGGAGGAAGAGCGGAAGCGTCCGCCTTTAAAGATTTGTTCCTACCTCCTCATCCATTCCATTCAGGGAACAAATCTTTAACAGCGGCTGGAGCCCACAGCCATTCCCTCCGCAACGCATCCAAGTCACGAACACGCACATCAAAGGACGCCGCAAGGGACTGTTGACAAAAGCCAATTTTACGAAAAATGCCTTTTAGATACCCAGTGTTTATGCGGGTTCTCAAACGTCAATTTCGTCAATAAGGTAATTTGTCAACAGTCCCGCAAGGCGTTTCTCTTATTCCCAATATATGCTATACTCAGTCACACAAACAGTGGTAATCCAACCTAGACCTGGAGTGATTGCAATGATTATCTTAAAAGGGCAAAAAATCGACATTACAAAAGGGAAGAGTATTAAAGATATCTCAATCGGTCTGACTTGGCACAACATAGATCCGGGTATCGACATTAATGTCTCAGCTTTCCTATTGAATTCAAACGGGATTTGTATGAAAGACGAGGACTTTATCTTTTATAACCAGCAGACAAGCCGGCAAGGAGCCGTCGTTCATTCCGAAAAGGCAGGTAGCGATCGGGAGCTTATTCGTATCTCATTTGGTAAGGTACCCCAAGATATTGAGAAGATCGCCGTTACAGTTACCATTCACGAAGGAGAAACGAAAGGGCAAGCGTTCGCGCAGGTACAAGATGCCCTTTGCAGGATCTATGATTCTGGGAGCGATGAGGAGATTGGCCGGTTCAACTTCATTGAAGGTCTCCAGAAAGAAACAGCCATTGTAGTCGGCGAGATGTATATATATAAAGGAGAATGGAAGTTTAATGCGGTTGGCAGCGGGTTCAACGGAGGACTCGCCGCTCTTGTGAAAAACTTTGGCCTTGAAGTGACGGAGGCTGAAGCGCAAGCGGAAACGGCAGCTGTGAATGAGGTTGATGAGGTTACTCCAAAGACGCCTCCCGAACCTTCCTCTCCAACCCAATTATTAAAAGTAGAACTCAAGAAAAAAGGCAGCATCAATATTGTTAAGTCTGAGAAAGTAACGGCCACTCTTGTATGGGAAACAAATAAAGACTTGGATCTGTACTGTTTCTATGTAACAAATGATTTTGAGGTCGGGAAAATTTACTATGGGAATCTTGGCTCCCCGCACAGCACGCCGTACATCCAATTGGATGGTGATGCCCTCGAGCATGGAACCGAAACTATAGTTATCCATCGTCCTAAAGAATTGCAATTTGTCTTATTTGCTGCATATAGTGCCATCAGCAATGGCACAGGCAGCTTCAAATCGATGAAAGTTCGGGCAGTTGTTGATAATCATCAAGGACAGGTTGTCAGCACTTTTCTCCATGAAAAGAACGATTTTGCTTATTGGGTGGCTATTGCCCACATTGACTTTACCGGAAGCAATGAAATGAAGGTGAGTCACGTGGAAAAGTATTCGCGTGATGGAGAAGAACGCAGCCCCCTTCTTTACAAAGATGGCTCCTTCAAAATGGACGTTGGCCCAATAGAGTTTAAAAATTCCTCAGATGACGATTATCTTCTAGATGATGATCTTTAATAAGACAGAGCCCGCCTCTCCCGAAATGAGCGTGTGCTTCACTTTACGATGTTTTTCATCGTTAAAGTAAGGTTGTGGTGAGGACCTAGTGCCTTTAACGATGAAAAACATCGTTAAAGCATCAGGTCCTTCTCAGCAGCGCGGGCTCTTCATCCCCAGCGTCTGCACTTGCTAGGAAACCCCCTCTAATCAAGAGAAAAAACCTTGCTGGTAGTCCGTTTGAACTTGGTATTCGTGCGATTCGTGCGAATGCAGCTAAAGAGAGGGAATGGCTGTGGGAGGAAGAGCGATAGCATCCGCCTTTAAAGATTTGTTCCTACCACCTCATCGATTCCATTCAGGGAACAAATCTTTAACAGCGGCTGGAGCCCACAGCCATTCCCTCCCCTAGCACGAGCGTCACGAACACGCTCCTCAAAGGACGCCGCAAGGCGCTTTTTCTCAATAAAGTCTCTTCTCATAGCTTTCTTGTAAGCCTTTTTTGATAACGTCTACGCTGAAATCACTTGAATTGACATGAGTTGATAAAATCTCAGGTATTGAGGGCAGATCACTTTTGCTTAACCAGGATGGTTGATCCCACAGGTGAGACCTTTTAAAAGCTTTAGCACAGTGAATATAACATTCCTCGATTGTCACGCCTATGGCGAGCAAAGGTGTTTTTTCCCTCGCTTTCATCTGGTTCAAAATGTCCTCATCCTTAATGACATAAGCCCGCCCATTGATTCTCAATGTTTCTTCGAGCCCCGGAATGATGAATATTAATCCAATGTGTGGATTGGACACTATATTTCTTAAGGAGTCAATCCGGCGATTTCCAGGTCGCTCTGGAATAACCAGATGTTTATCGTCCAGCACTAAAACAGAACCAGGTGAATCTCCCCGGGGAGAAACGTCACAATTACCTTGCCGATCAGCTGTAGATACAAATAATAAAGAGGACTGGGCGATGAAATTCCGGCAATGCTGGTCTAATGCAGCTATGGCTTTAAGCCGGACTACTTCGCTGGGATTTCCTAACAGCTCTCTAATCTCATTTTCTGAGGTCAAAATTTCTTTATAGTAAGTTTCCACTACAGTTCTCCTTTTGTTGTATGGCTAATGTTAGTATAATGGATAAACCGTATTTCCTTCTACTATTGTATAATAGATGGACTGCGGTTTTATGTTATGAAGCAAAAGGGGAGATATTTGTTGGTGTATCGCATTATGATCGTGGAAGATGACGATAAGATTGCTGAGATTCTCAAAAATTACGCTCAAAGGTATGGCTATGAAGCGTTCTGTGTTCAGCAGTTTACACATATAAAAGAACAGTTTCTGGAGCGCCAGCCGGATCTGCTGCTGTTGGATATTAATTTGCCGAGCTATGACGGCTTTTATTGGTGCAGGCAAATTCGCACAGTGTCCAATGTTCCGATTATTTTCATTTCAGCCAGGACGGGGGAGATGGATCAGGTTATGGCGATTGAGAATGGCGGGGATGATTATATTACGAAGCCTTTCTACCTGGAGGTCGTTCTGGCCAAGATAAAAAGTGCACTGCGCAGAGCCTATGGCGAATATGCAGTGCCTGCAGAGAATAGGGATACGCTGGAAACTGCCGGGCTGATTCTGGATCGTACGCGAAATACGTTAAGCTGGAATGATTCTCAGGTCGAATTGACCCACAAGGAATGCATGCTGTATGACGCGCTGGCGAGGACAGCTGGGGCGATTGTCTCCAGGGAAAACTTACTGGAAGCTCTTTGGGACGATACACAGTTTGTCGATGATAACACCCTCACCGTAAATGTAACCAGGCTGCGGAAAAAGCTTGAGCAATTAAATATTTATGATGCTGTGGAAACCGTAAGAGGGCAGGGATACCGGCTTCATATATCTTGGAGCGGTGGTGGTTCTAAATGAAGCCTATGAAACCTATGGGGACTATGAAGCTGAAAAAATCTGTTTTTCTATTTGGTCATTTTGTGAGGGATCGGATCATGTATCTGCTCTCCTTTTTGGTCTGCTCGATCTGTATCGTCACCATCGCTGTCTTAGGTATTTCATCTCAAACTGGGAGTTACCGGGAAAGCAGCATTGCCTACTTATTTATACTAACGATCATTTTTGCACTTGCCCCGCTTGTTATCGATTACCTGCGGCAGGCTGCCTTTCACCGCTCGATTGAAGCTTTAATAGATTCGAAAGAGCATGCTATGGACGCTTTTGTCGGTCTTGCACCGGGAATTACACGGGATCAACAGCTCTTAACACAGGCTATGGCCATTCAGTATGCCAAATATATGGAGCTTCTTGAACAATACAGGGGGTTGGAAGAGAGAAGGCAGATTTTTACAACGCAATGGGTGCATCAGATGAAAACGCCGGTGTCCGTTATAGACTTGCTAACCCAGGAAGAGACAGTCCCTTCCAAAGAGGATCCACAGAAAAAGCTGAGCAGTATTCGAGAAGAAAATGAGCGTATCGCCCACAATCTGGAGATGGTTCTCTATGAGGCGAGATTGGGACAATTTGAGCATGACTTGCACCTTGGTCGCGTTCATTTGAACAAGCTGCTGCGAACTGTAATCAATGGATACAAAACTTCACTTATACGCGCCCATATTTATCCTTCCTTGACAGGGGATGAGGCCGAGGTAGAAACGGATGAGAAATGGATGATTTTTGTGGTCAATCAGGTTGTATCCAATGCCATCAAGTATTCAAAGTTGCGGGAAGGAACGAAGAGGCTGCACATACAGGTAACTCAAGGTCCGGTGGAAACGAGGCTAACCCTTGCAGATGAAGGAATCGGTATCCCAGAGCAGGATTTGCTGCGTGTTTTTGATCCTTTTTTTACAGGAGAAAATGGCAGGAAAACAAAGGAATCCACCGGAATGGGGTTGTTTTTGGCGAATGAGGTGTGTCAGCGGCTAGGCCATGAATTATCCATCGAATCCACAGAAGGCAGTGGAACGAAGGTCACGATCTGTTTCACTGGTAAAAGTATATTTCAGATGAATTGAAGCTAATTCTGGCGGACTTGGTGACAAAAATGTAAGCTTTCTCAGTAAATGTGAAAGGTAAATCGATAGGTTCTCAAGCCTCTCACCGTGTATGATGGATCATATATTCATTAGCGTTATGGAGGGCGAAAGAATGGAAAAGCATGTGTTAAAAGCAGAAGCCATCACCAAAATTTATGGAGCAAAAAATGGACTTCAATATAAAGCGCTTGAAGGCATTGATTTGCAAATTGGTAAGGGTGAGTTTGTTGGCATTATGGGGCCTTCTGGGAGCGGTAAAACTACGCTTCTTAATATTATGGCTACCATAGATAAGCAGACTTCGGGGCAGCTTGAAATTAATGGTGTTCGCCCCGCTTCACTTCCGGACAAACAATTGGCTTTGTTCCGCAGGCGGGAGCTTGGGTTTATTTTTCAGGATTTTAATTTGCTGGATACGTTATCGATTAAAGAAAATATTATGCTTCCGATGGTGCTGGATGGTCTACCTATTAAAGAAATGGAAAGACGTCTTGATGACAGCGCGAAGCTGCTTAACCTGACGGATATTTTAAATAAACGGACCTATGAGATATCTGGCGGACAGAAGCAGCGGACTGCAATTGCTAGAGCTATGATTCACCAGCCTGCCATTCTTTTGGCCGATGAGCTGACGGGGAGCCTTGATTCCAAGGCGGCGAAGGATGTTATGGAATCTTTAGAGCAGTTAAACGAGCAGCGCGGCTCCACCGTTCTGATGGTAACGCATGACCCATTCGCTGCAAGCTATTGCAGACGCATTGTTTTTATCCGCGATGGCAAGCTTTTCTCTGAAATTCGCAGAGGCTCCAATAGGCAGGCGTTTTTTCAACAAATATTGGATTCACTGAGCGTGCTGGGAGGGAATTTCAATGAAATTTCGCCATCTCGCCATTAACAATGTACTGGGCAACCGTCATCAATATAGTGCTTTTTTCTTTAGCAGCGTTTTTGCAGTCATGATTTTTTTCATTTACGCTGCGTTTATCCTGCATCCTGATGTCCGCGGCGGTAAAATTATAGGCGGAGAAGCTGTCGCGATCGGCATGATCGGCTGTGAATGTATTATTGTGATTTTTTCTTTCTTTTTTGTATTGTATTCGTTCTCTGCTTTTCTGAAATCCAGAAAAAAAGAATTTGCTCTGTTCCTGCTATTTGGGACTACCAAGGGACAGCTGCGGCGGATGGTGCTTTACGAAAACATGCTGATTTGCTTGTTATCTCTGGGTGTGGGCATTGGCTTCGGGATGCTTTTTAGCAAGCTCTTTTTTATGATTATTTCTGAAATTATATCCTTGGACAATCCTCTGCGCTTCTATTTTCCGAAGACGGCAATTCTAATTACTGCAGGCGGCTATATGGCGCTGTTTCTAGTCATTACTATGTTAGCGATAAGAAAAGCAATTAAACAGGAAATTATCGAGCTGATGCAGGCGTCGAGACAGCCGAAGCTTCCGCCGCGTTTCTCTATCTGGCTTGTCCTGCTGTCCATCATTTGTCTGGGGAGCGGTTATGTACTCGCTTATACGATGACGCCTGGGAATATGCTGTTTATTATGCTGCCGGTTATTGCACTTGTTGTTATCGGTACGTATGGCTTATTCACCCAGTCGAGTGTTGCTTTGCTCAAAGGGCTGCAGTCAAATAAATCGATCCATTATAAACGCACGAATATGATTATTATTTCGCAGATGATATTCAAGATGAAGGATAATGCCAGGATCTTATTCTTGGTATCGGTGCTGTGCGCTGTTATATTAACCGCTTCGGGCACATTGAATGTGTTTATGAATGGCAGTAAGGAGCAGCTTATCGATCATGCGCCTCAAACGTTCGGTTTTGTGGAGACTGGACTTCATGCCCATAATGTGGTCGATCCAGAGGATGTAAGACGCATTCTGAAGGAAGATGGCTTAGAATTGGATTATGAGCTGCAGCTGGTCGGCTTGACGGTACAAGCTGAACTGCCGGCTATCAACCGGGAGCTTACCGCGATGCTTGTTTCCGAAAGTGATTATAACATCCAGGCAGCCAGAGTGAAGAAGAGGGACCAGGTGAAGGTTGCTCCAGGACAGGCCTGGTTTGTATATCCGTACCGGGAGATGAAGAAAGAACTTGTCTCCAAGGGTGAGCAGATTAGCATGAAGATGAATGGGAAACCGCTGCAGCTGCAAATGCTAGGCCAAAAATCAGGGGCGATTTCCAAACCTTACGGTGCCTCTGGGTATTTATTCGTACTGAATGATCAGGACTACAAGGAGCTTTCTGCCATTCTGCCAGATGAGCTTAAGACGGTAGCATATGGCTTTGAATTAAAAAAATGGGAGTCGGCGCTCAAGACTGGACAGAAAATAGAACAGCTCGTACCTGCCCATTACAAAAATGCTTTTGAATCAAGAGTGGATTCGTATCATATGTTCATGCAAATTGCTTCGCTTACTTTCTTTATTGCTATATTTATTAGCATTTTGTTTTTTATGGCTTCTGGAAGCCTACTGTATTTCAAGCTGTTTACTGAGCTTCAAGAGGATAGAGCCCAACTGCATTCACTTCGCCGCATTGGCGTCACTCGTCAGGAGATCAACAAGATCGTCACTGTACAAATTGCCATCTTATTTTTCATCCCTTGTGTCGTTGGCGGTTTGCATGCGGCGTTCGCTATGAAGGCATTTTATAATATTTTCAGTACAAATGTGTTGGTTTACGCAGGCGTAGTGCTGCTCGTTTACCTTGCCATGCAAACCGTTTATTTTCTGATTGCAAGAAGGTCCTATTTGAAGAAAGTGCTTGTTGAGTGAGCATCGTGTATAATACTATTGAGGTGATAGTAATGAAAAATGTTAAAACGTACAAAAGCAGTAAAATGCTCCTGATGCTTTTATGCGGAATGCTAATCCTTGTTCTGGCAGCATGCGGCAATGACAAGAAAGCTGGAGAAGAAAGCAGCAGTACTCCCATTCCTACTGTTAGTCCAAGCCTTAGTCCAAGTACCAGTCCAGCACTAAGTCCAATTCCGAGTCCTACGACTGATGTTACGCAAACTCCTGCTCCGACGGGAAGCACAGCACCAGAGAATGAAGCAGCAAAGACGCTAAAAGGAGAGGGCTCCTACACAGGCCAGGAGGATTCTCACACGGTTGAAATTACAATGAACGGTGAGCCAACTTCCTTCCAATTTGGAGATGACACAGCCGCTGTCATAGACGGTTTGAAGAAGAATGATCATGTCGAATTTGAATATATCGTTAGCGATCCAGAGAGCAAACAGCTTACCTTGACCAAAATCGTGAAGAAATAGCAAATAATAAAATGTGGTTTGGCATATGTAGTGTTAGTGTTACAAACTTCGCTGTGGGAAGAAAGTAAAGCCCCGGATCTTTGATGGTTTTCCCATGATGTCGTTCTAAGTAATAAAAACCTCCGACTGCACTTTGTGCCAGTCGGAGGTTTTTAATATTGAAGTTATTGAAAAGTATTACCTTTTGTGCCCTCAGGAATGCAGCCTCTGTTGCCGGTTCGTTAGAGCGCTGCATGTTCGGTACTTAGAAGCTGAGTGGGAAGGTATGTGGGAGGAAGAACGATAGTAGGTAGCAGGCCGCCTTCCAGACCGCAGAAAAAGTCTCTTCCAATCAACGGAAAAACCCTTACTAGCTGTCAGTTTGAGCTTGGTGTTCGTGCGATTGTAGCTGAGAAGGGAATGGGTGTGGGAGGAAGAGCGATAGCGTCCGCCTTTAAAGATTTGTTCCAACATCCTCATCCATTCCATTCAAGGGAACAAATCTTTAACAGCGGCTGGAGCCCACATCGATTCCCTTCGCAACGCACCCTAGTCTCAAACAGCCTCCTCAAAGGACTCCCAAGAAGGCGTATTCTCATTCTCATACATCTTCGCTGATACGGATCACGGTTCTGCCGATCAAGCTTCCGCTTAATATTGCTGCTGCGTGCTGAGGCACTTGTTCCAGTGTGATTTCTTTCGTAATCAATGCATCCATTTGCGCTGGCTTCCAATCATCGGACAAAAGCTGCCACAGCAGCATCCGGATGTCCATCGGGCAGTAGACGGAATCGATACCCAGCAAGCTGACGCCCCGAATAATAAACGGAAGCACAGTTGATTTCAATTCTCCGCCTCCAGCCAAGCCGCAGGCGGCAACGGACCCGCCATAGGAGATGGCTGCCAGTACGCCAGCTAACGTATCGCCGCCGACGGAGTCGATCGCAGCGGCCCACCGCTGCCGCTCCAGCGGCTTTCTTGCGCTTTCGTCCTGCAGCAGCTCCCCGCGACCGATGATGCGGGCAGCGCCCAGCATCTGCAGATAAGCATGCGCATCCGCTTTGCCGCTTGCTGCAACAACGGTATACCCGCGCTGCGCAAGCAGGGCAACAGCCATGCTGCCGACACCGCCGCTGGCTCCTGTCACAAGCACTTCGCCGGCACCAGGGCGCAGCCCGCTCTGCTCCAACCGACTTACGGCAATAGCAGCAGTTAAACCTGCTGTGCCGAAGCCCATGGCCTCCCTGAACGATAGCTCGTCAGGGAGGGGGACGATCCATTTTGCCGGAACACGGGCGTATTCGGCATAGCCTCCCGATGAAGCTGTTCCCAGCTCATAGCCAGTTACAAGCACGCGGTCTCCGGCCCGAAAGGCAGCGTCTTGCGACTGGACGACGGTTCCCGCGAGATCAATGCCCGGTACGACCGGGAAAGAACGGAGGACTTGACCTCCTCCAGGAAGAAAGGCAAGCCCGTCTTTGTAGTTAAGGCTGGAATAGGCGACTTTGATGAGGACATCTCCTGCTGGAAGCTCCTCTAACTTGATTTTTTTTAAGCTGATTTCAAAGGAATCATTCGTGCGTTCATGCACCCAAGCAGTAAAATCATTAAGCATGGTTCAGCAGCTCCTATTCGAATATCAATCACTACTTTACAGAAAAGGCGGCTCCTTGGGATCATATAAACGAGTCCGGAACTTAAACCAGTTAAAGAGGTGGGTCGCAATAACTTTAATTACTGCATATCCGGGAACGGCCAGAATAATACCGACAACTCCGAATAAATTACCGGCTGTAAGGATGACGAAAATAATCGTGATAGGATGAATCTGCAGGGATCTTCCCATAATTTGCGGAGAAATAAATTTGCCCTCAATCAATTGTACGATTGTCCAAATGGCAATCATCTTAAGCAGCATAACAGGGGATGTCACTGTTGCGACAATTAAGGCTGGTGTGATCGCGATAGCAGGCCCCAGATAGGGAACGATGCTTGTACATGCAGCAATAACAGCAAGCACAAGGGAATATTCCAAGCCAATTATCAGGTAGCCCATATACAGAAGGAAGCCGATACAGAAGCTGATAATAATTTGTCCGCGAATATAGGAACTGATCTGATGATTCATCTCTTGCATCACTTGTTCGGTCTGCTCGTTAAGGGAGGTTGGCACATAGTTTAAAATAAACGGCAGCAGTTTTTTACCATCTTTGAGCAAATAGAACAGAATGAAAGGTACTGTGACAATAGCGAGCAGTGTTTCGCTTAAAACACCCAGAAAGCCACCAATACCGGACCAGGAATTACTTAGCAGCTTCGTAGCCCATTCAGATGCATTTTTAGTTAACTCCTCTGTATTAATGCCAATGGTTTGTTGGAGCTGATTAAAGAAGTCGCCCCCGATCCATTTTTCAAACCGCAGTTCTATTTCTTTGCTATAGGTTGGGAAGTTTTCAATCAAGCTCAATATTTGGACGCGAATAAGAGGAATGATATTGAGAATTAAAACGGTAACGATTCCTATAATAAGAAGGTAAAGAATGAGAATGGAATAAATACGCTTTACCTTTCTCTGTTCCAGCATATCAACAATGGGATTCAATAAATAAAAGACAACACCTGTGAGGATAATCGGGAGGATAATAGTTTTAAGCAGTACGATGAATGGGGTGAATACATAAGAAATTTTGTTTAGGATGAAAATGTTTAAACCAATTAGCAGCAGAACTAATAAAAATAATACAAAGCGGTTATTCAAAAAGAATTTTTTGAACCTTTCTGCCCAATTACTTCGGGAATTTTCCATATTCATCGTCCTTCCGCCATTTTCCGTTCATTAAGTTTAGTTTACAGGAGTACGGCTTGAACATCAACTGTTAGCCCGGCTCTGGACGCAGACTCCCACATTTATTAAATTGACAGTGAGAACAATTATTATCTACAATGATTCCTATATATACCTACAGTATGCAGCAAAAGGGCGGGACTTGGATGAAAAGAATTTTACTGATCGAGGACGAGAAGAATCTGGCGAGATTTATTGAGCTGGAGCTTAGGCATGAATCGTTCTCCGTGACGGTTGTCTATGATGGTGTGACAGGGCTGAAGCTTGCCTTGAACGAAGATTGGGATATTATTTTGCTGGATTTGATGCTGCCGGGCATGGATGGAATCGAGATATGCCGCCACATACGTGCTGCCAAGAAAACTCCGGTCATCATCCTGACGGCCAGAGACAGTGTGGAGGACCGGGTTTCCGGGCTGGACAGCGGTGCCGATGATTATATGCCTAAGCCCTTTGCTATCGAGGAGCTTTTGGCGCGCATGCGGGTTATTTTCCGCAGACAGGAGGAGCGTGAGGAGGAGCACGGAACTTGGCTGGTTTTCAATGAGCTTAGCATCAATCTGGATTCCAGAAAGGTTAGTAAAGGGAATGAGAGCATTGATCTGACAAAAAGAGAATATGATCTGCTGGTCGCCTTTATGCAAAATGTGAACCGGGTCATGACTCGCGAGACGCTGCTGGATACGGTATGGGGGTTCGAAGCAGCGGTCGATACAAATGTGGTCGATGTGTATGTGAGGTATGTGCGGAACAAAATTGACAGCCCCGGGGAATCAAGCTATATTCACACCTTGCGCGGCATTGGATATGTGATGAGAAAATGAGCTTGAAGAGGTTCAAAATAAAGCTGAACAAGCTGGCCATTCCTTTCTCGAAAATTCCAATTAAATGGAAGTTGACCTTGTGGTCTTCGCTGCTGCTTTTTTTACTGTTCACGGCATACAACACCGTACAATATGTGTTTGTAGAGAAATGGATGATCAAACAGGAGGAAACGAACACTGCACAGAAAATGAGGGAAATTCTGAACTATTTTCTGGAAAAAGAGTTAGCTTTCGAGGAAGCCGATTTTCCGCAAATTCGCAGCTTTCTGGATAAAGTGAATCAACAAAATCAGCTCATTCGCGTTTTGGACGCTGAGGGGAATGCGATCGTTTTCGTTTCTGAGGATATGCCGGAGCTGGGGCTGGAGGAGCTTTCGAGTCTGGGTACAGAGCGGGCAGGAACCTGGCATTTAAGCAACAACTTATTGATTATGAGAAGTCCGCTCACGATATTTCAGTTCAATGGAACTATTGAGATCGTGAGAAATATGGAGGATTTTGAAAAGCTGATCACGGCAATTTTTCGTGTGATGCTGGTCTGTGGGCTCGGCTCTGTTGTGTTAAGCGGATTGGGAGGCAGGATGCTGGCGCGGCAGCTATTAAAGCCCCTGCAATCTATGGCCGAGACGATGCGCAGGATCAAGGAAAAAGGCTTGCATGAGCGTGTTCAGGTTAACGACAATAAGGACGAAATCGCCACACTGATGAAGATGTTTAATGAGATGATGGATCAAGTCGAAAGGTCTTTTCAACAGCAACGGCAGTTCGTCGAAGACGCATCGCATGAATTGAGGACACCGTTAGCTATCATTGAGGGGCATCTTTCACTGCTGCAGCGCTGGGGAAAAGGGGATCCGGCTATTTTGGAGGAATCGCTGGACGTGTCCATTCAGGAGCTTTCCCGCCTAAAAGGGCTTGTACAAGAGTTGCTTACATTAACACGTTCAGAAAAGCTGAGTTTGGAAGCTGCACCAAAATTGCAAAATCCCGACCAGACTATTCAACAGCTCATCAAAAATATTGCGCTACTTCATCCGTCCTTCCATTTTGAAAGCAGACTGGATGCTTTATCCAATGTCACTATTGCCGTGGATGCCCCTCATTTAGAGCAGATTCTGTTGATTATTATGGACAATGCGGTGAAGTATTCCGGCGACAGCAAGCTTATCCGGGTAAGCGGAAGCGTGCAGCAGGAAGAAGCCAGCATTGAAATCAGCGACTTTGGTATTGGCATACCTGAGGAGGAGCTGCCTTTTGTGCTCAATCGTTTTTATCGTGTGGATAAGGCTAGGAGCGGGGAGCAGGGCGGACATGGACTAGGATTATCCATCGCTGAACGCCTGGTCAAGCGTTATAGCGGCAGAATCGAGCTTCAAAGCGAGGTCTACAGGGGGACAAAAGTAAGGGTGACTTTTCCGCTGGCTAACAATAAGCCCCGCAAATAAAACGTCGGCGGAACTTTTTTTATTTTTCACATCATTCTCTCATTTTCATCGGTTACAATATGAAAGTAGTCGACGCTAGTTGGTAATGATATTCATTATCAAAATGTGTTGGTTTAGAGAGCCTAGAGAGTGTTCCAAAGAGTGCTCCAAGAGTGCTCCAAAGCGTGCATATCTAATCCGCATATGTTCAGTCTCAATGTAACTAAATTAGGCTTATTTCTTGGGTGGAAGAGCTGTAATATCAACCTTCCTCCCGAAACTAGAGTGTACTAGACTTAACGATGTTTTTCATCGTTAAAGTAAGTGTCCGAGGTTAATCAGTCACTTTAATGATGATTTTCATCGCTAAAAGAGGACGGATGGCCTATCTGGGTAATAAAAAGGGACTTTAACGATGATTTTCATCGTTAAAGTAAGGATGTGGAGCGGACCTGGTGCTTATAACGATGAAAATCATCGTTAAAAGTTAAAGTAGCAGTTCTTCAGCAGTTCTGCATTCCCAGAGCTATTGCCCGCTAGTAAATCTCCAACTATCAGGAGAAAAAACCTTGTTGGTTGTCCGTTTGAGCTTGATATTGGTGTGATTGATGTGATTCGTGCGATTGTAGCTGAGAAGAGGGAAGGGCTGTGGGTGGAAGAGCGTGAGCGCCCGCCTTTAAAGATTTGCTCCTACCTCCTCATCTGTACCATTCAGGGAACAAATCTTTAACAGCGGCTGGAGTCCACAGCCATTCCCTCCCGGAACGCTCCAAAGTTTTGAACATGCACCTCAAAGAAGTTCACAAGTTTTTTTTTAACATCAAATGAGAATGAATATTGTTTTCAGAAGTTGGACAAGTTTTTTAAATAGTAAAAAGATGGAGAGGAAGATTGAAAATGAAAAAGAAATACATAGGCGGGGTTATGCTTTTAACGATGATGCTTATCTTGTTGGCTGGTTGTGGAGCTGACAAAACAGGAAACGAGGCGGCAGCGACTCCAGAACCAAAGGAAAGCAGCACCGTGAAGCCGACAGAAACGCCAGGCAAAAATAAAGAACAAGTTGTTAACGTGTTTACAGCAAGACATTATGATGTGGATAGCCAATTGTACGATGCATTTACGAAGAAAACAGGGATCAAAGTCAATGAGATTAAAGGTACTGCTGAAGAGCTGGTTGAGCGCTTGAAGCGTGAAGGGGAAAGCACGGAAGCGGATCTGTTCGTTACGGTTGACGGCGGCGTACTGAATTATGCCAAACAGAACAATGTGCTGCAGCCGATTCAATCCGATACGATCATCAATAATGTTCCGGAACAGTGGCGCGATAAAGACAATAACTGGGTTGGGATCGCTACGCGGGCGCGGGTTATCGTGTATGCGAAAGACCGTGTCAAGCCGGAGCAATTGTCGACTTATGAGGATTTGGCCAGCGATAAATGGAAAGGCAAAGTATTGGTGAGATCTTCTTCAAGCTTGTACAACCAATCTTTATTGGCTTCATTTATTGATCTGAATGGGGAACAGCAAGCTGAAGAATGGGCGAAAGGCATCGTTACTAACCTTGCTCGTAATCCTGAGGGCGGAGACCGTGATCAGGCAAAAGCAATCGCCGCAAAAATCGGTGATGTAGCGATTATGAATACGTACTATGTCGGACAAATGCTAAACTCCAAGGATGCTGAGGAAGTCAAGGTTGCAGAAAACATCGGAGTCTTCTTCCCTAATCAGGATACAACAGGTACTCATCTTAATATTAGTGGTGTAGGAATGACCCAGCATTCTAAAAATAAGGAAAATGCGATCAAGCTTGTTGAATTTATAACGGGCGAAGAAGGTCAAAGCTTATTAACACAAGGAAGCTTCGAATTTCCGGTTAACAAAGCGGCAAAGAAGCCCGATTTACTGAATACATGGGGTGAATTCAAAACCCAGCAAATCGACTTTGCCAAGCTAGGCGACCATAACAAGAAAGCTACCGAAATTCTCAATAAAGTAGGCTGGAAATAACAATGAGATTTTCTGATTTGCTGCGCAACCTGAGAAGGAATCGTAACGGTTGGGTATTACTGAGCGTGATTGGGGCCATCCTGGCCCTTCTCCCGTCTCTTTATATTTTATCGGGACTTTTTCAAAAACCGAATGAAAATTGGCAGCACATCAGAACTTACATGCTGCAGGATTATGCGCTGCAATCTTTATTGCTAGTGCTGGGCACCGGTTTTTTTACCGTGTTAGTTGGTGTCACCCTGGCCTGGCTTGTTGCGGCGTATGAGTTTCCGCTCAGGAAGTTTTTTTCTTGGGCTTTTGTGCTGCCATTGGCCATTCCTCCATACATTGCAGCGTATACGTACGGATCTATGCTGAGTTATACCGGGAGCATACAAACCTTTATGCGCAATGTGCTTGGCTGGACGCCGAATCAGCAATTTTTTGACATCATGTCCATGAAGGGCGCTATTTTTATTTTTACCCTGTTTTTATTTCCGTACGTCTATCTAATTACAAAAACATTTCTGGAAAAGCAAAGTGCTTCCTTTATCGAGAACGCAAGGCTGCTTGGTAAAAATCCGCTGCATATTTTCTTTCGCGTCGTGCTTCCTATCTCACAAGCTGCGATCGTTGGCGGAGTCAGTCTTGTTGCTTTTGAAGTTTTGAATGACTTTGGGGTTACAAAGCATTTTGGGATTCAGTCGTTTACGACAGCGATCTTTAAAACCTGGTTCGGCATGTATGACGTGGACTCCGCGATTCGCCTGGCTGCGCTGTTAATGAGCGCGATTATTGGCTTGTTTGTGATTGAAAGGCTGCTGCGTAGACGCAGGAGATACAATGCTTCAACAGCTAAAGCCAGTCAGCTTCAACGCAGAAGGCTTCGCGGCATGTCGGCATATGCAGCTTTTTTCTTTAGTGCGCTTATATGTTCCTTTTCTTTTTTTATACCTGTTGTACAATTGATTGTATGGGCAAAATGGACGTATCAGGACGTGATGAACGCTAAATTTGCTGAGTTGATCGTGAACACCGTGTTCATTTCCCTGGTTTCGATTACCGTGTTGATTGTATTTGCTGTAATTGTGGCTAATGTGAGCCGTTCCGGGCGCTCTATATTTACACTGGCTCTTTCTAAAGTGATATCGATGGGTTATTCTATCCCGGGCGCCGTTCTATCCATTGGTGTGCTTGCCGTATTCATTTCATTGGATCATCAGTTGAGTGGAGTTTATGAAAGTTTAGGCTGGGGCGCTAATAAGCTGGTGCTCAGTATGTCGCTGGCTATGCTGGTTTTTGCTTATATTATCCGATTTTTGGCAGTTGGCTACAATGCAGTGGAAGCGGGTTATGAGAAAACGGGCAACCGTTATTCGGAAGCCTCACGTTTGCTGGGGATGGGGATGACCCGGACTTTTTTTAAAGTCGATCTGCCGCTGATCAAAGGGTCCGTGTTAACGGGCTGTATCCTGGCATTTATGGAAATCGTCAAGGAATTGCCGCTCACCTTGCTTTTACGGCCTTTTAATTTCGATACATTGGCGACAAAAGCTTACCAGTATGCCAGTGACGAACAAATCCACCAGGCTTCCGTTCCGTCCTTATTCATTATCGGGGTCGGCATGATATCTGTCTTTTTCTATCATTGGTTAGGGGAGAAAAACACAAAATGACTATTTTTGAGATGTCGGATATTTCGTTTCATTACTCTAAGGACAGCGGGCGCGTACTGAACAATTTCTCCCTGAACATGAAGAAGGGCGAAGTGGTTGGTGTGCTGGGTCAGAGCGGTTGCGGTAAAAGCACCCTGCTGCGGCTAATCGCCGGACTGGAAGCGCCGCGCACGGGACGTATCGTTATTGGCGGAAAAACGATGGTTGATTCCTCTCGTTTCGTTAATCCTGAATCCCGCGGAGTCGGAATGGTTTTTCAGGACTATGCGTTATTTCCTCATTTAACCGTTGCCCAGAACATCCTCTTCGGCTTGCACCGGCTAGCGAAAAAAGAGCGCTCGGAACGGCTGGATGAAATGCTTGATCTGGTCCAGCTGCAAGACTACCGGAAGCGTTATCCGCATGAGCTTAGCGGGGGACAGCAGCAGCGTGTCGCTTTTGCCCGAGCCTTGGCTCCCAAGCCGCATATTTTGTTAATGGATGAGCCGTTTAGCAATCTGGATGCCGACTTGAAGGGCAAAATTCGCGAAGATTTAAAGCAAATGCTAAGTGCAGCTAACATCACATCGATTCTCGTTACGCACGACAAAGAAGACGCGGATGTTATATGCGACCGCATCGTTCATATCGCGGCCGAATGAAACTCCACAGCCACTCCATGGGAATAATCCTGAGTTTATGAAAAAATATTTGTCCCTCAATTCCGAAAAAGGAGAGAGGGTTTTTCTTGTGAACTTATTAGAATGTGTAAGCTATTGGGGATGCCTGGAGTGAAAAGAAATAGTCTCGCGGTGCAGCTTTATAGCGATAAAGCATTTGTTGAGATTCTTCATTCACCGTGGAAATTAGAATGGAAGCGCAAATTTTCCTTATTGCCACTATCCCCTTCGCTCAGATGCAACCTCTATTAACAATCCGTTTAAGGCGTGCGTGTGCTTTGTGTGCTTCTCGTGTTTCACTTAACGATGTTTTTCATCGTTAAAGTATGTGTTCCAGGTCAATCCGCTGAGTTAGTGATGTTTTTCAGTTACTACTTAGGTAGGCTAAAAGGAAAATTGTCCGCGATAAGCAGAAGTCAAAGAGGAAAGAAGAGGAAGTTTTTGTTTAAGG
>NZ_JAGGLB010000053.1 GCF_017874215.1 Paenibacillus eucommiae | reverse complement strand
CTCTTGTGGATCTGGACAATTCCGAGAGTATACCCTACCATTTTTGTCTTGGAAACACTCCAATTTTTGGTACACAGACTATTTTACGCCACCGGACCCAGTGCTTTTAACGATGAAAAACATCGTTAAAGTAGCAGGCAGGGGACTCTTCCCCCTTCTTTATTTCTTCTTCGTTCCTAGCGCTGCGTTCGCTAGGAAATCCCCTTCTAATCAAGAGAAAAACCCTTGCTGGCTGTTCGTTTGAGCTTGATGTTCGTGTGATTCGTGCGATTGTAACTAAAGAGAGGGGATGGCTGTGGGCGGAAGAGCGGTAGCGTCCGCATTTAAAGATTTGTTCCACCCTTCACATCCATTACAATCAAAGGAACAAATCTTTAACAGCGGCTGGAGCCCACAGCCATTTCCTCCGCAACGCACCAAAGCCATGAACACGCTCATCAATGGACGCCGCAAGGCGTTTTTCACATTATAAATAATCATCATTGGCAATGCTTAAATTGAACTTCACCCGATCCCCAAGCCATATGGTAGACGAGTATTCCAGAGGTGTCTGATCGGCCAGGAAAGATGTGCTTTTAATCAGCATGGCTGGAGATAAGTAGTTAATGTTCAATGTCTTCATATCGGAAGCATCGGGAATAATGGCTTGAATGGAATTCTCCATGCTTTTTGGTTTAAGGCTATACACATTGGCAAGAGTCAGGCTTAGCCGATTTTCTATTAAAAGATTTTCCGTAATTCTCGGCACTTTCGAATTTGCAAGCCAAGAGCGGTTGAGGCCAATGGGCTTATTGTTGAAAATAAAAACTCGTTTGATGTAAGCCAGCTGTTCTTTGTCATCCAATTTCAAAATCTTGTTAATGTAGGGAATGGGCTCGGATAGATGAGAGGAAAGGATCAGCGGCGTGATATTGATGCCGTTCTCCTGCATACGGCTGCTGAGTGTGGATGGCAGACTAAAGTCATGGAGCACTGGCTGCGGATTTTTTTGAACAAATACTCCCCGTCCTTGCTCCTTCTTGATAATCCCCTCAGCATGCAAAGCATCTAAAGATTTTCTTAAGGTGACCCTGCTAATGCCGTATTCTTCGGTTAATTGGTTTTCGGATGGAATCTTCTCATTAACTTCCCACTCATTATTCGTAATTCTCTCTCTAATACTTGAGGCTACTTGATAATATATCGGAATGGGTGAGTCTTTATCAATGTTTATCGTAATGGAATGATTATTCATCGGGAATCATCGCCTGCTTTCTGAACAGCTTGTATCTATATATATACAATACATTTTTAAATGAAAAAAGTAAAACAAAAAAATCATCAAGTGTTTCGATTCGATATCAAGCAGGTATAGGATTTCAACTACTGTTGGACTGCTGTTTGAATAAGACCTGAAGAAAAATGATTGCGTTAACATGTATGGTTGTGTTATTCTCAATACAAGTTAGCGAAGACAAACTAAAGGGGGGAATCATCTTTGGGGAATTACGATCATGCAATGAGGAGACAAGTATTTAGTCTGCCAGAGCTGATGAAGCAGCAATATGAGGATCTGGAGCCTAAAACAAGAAAAGTTTTATCCACACCTGAAATTTTTTCCATTCAAAGAATCATATTAACGGGTTGTGGCGATTCCTATGCCGCAGGATTGGCAACGAAGCATATTTTTGAATTATTGACAGGCATTCCGACAGAGGTAGTAACTTCCATTGAATTGGCCAGGCTTTATGATAAGAAGCAATTGGGTTTTTCGCCCAACAATCCATTAGTTATCGCTGTGAGTCATTCGGGAAGTGTGGCAAGAGTAGGCGAGTCTGTAGAACGGGCCAATAAATACGGCGCTTTAACGTTAGGTGTAACCTCCAATCGGGAATCCTATCTGGGCCGATCGAGCCAAAAAATATTGGATGTGGACATTCCAGCATTTGAACCGTCGCCTGGTGTGAGAAGCTATATGGTTTCTGTACTCGCGCTATTGCTGCTGGCTATCAGATTTGGTGAGGTTCGCGGCAGCTACACGATGGATACGGCGATGAGTTACCGGGCTGATATTGCAGCTCAAGCGGAGGCATTGGAGAAGATGCTGCCTTCCATCGATCAGTCTATAGCAGCTTTAGCAGCGGAATGGTCACAGCTGGAAGCTTTTGATTTTACCGGAGTGGGCTTTGATTATGCAGCAGCTTGGTATGGACATGCGAAGATGTTCGAAGCAGCCGGTAAATACGCCATGCACGTGAATACGGAGGAATGGCTTCACTTGAATTTCTTTATGAGGAACTTCGACAAAATCGGAACCGTGATGTTTGCAAATGCCTCCAATCCGGGATTATCCCGGGCAAAAGAAGCGATCGCTCACGCCGCAGATGATTTGGGACGTCCTACCTTGGTGGTTTCAGATATAGCTGCCTCGGAATTCTCAGAAAAATGTACAGTAGTCGCTACGCCAACAACCCGATTCCCAATAACAATACCGCTCACTCAGTTCGTACCAGCTGCGCTTTTAAGCGGGTATATTGCCACAATTATTGGTGAAGATGATGGAAGAGGTACGAAGGATAATTGGTCTTTTGCGCAGAATGGTCATGCCGTGAAAAACAGTGAAATTATTATAGATTAATAGGGAGAAACTATGCTGAGAAATTTTAAATTAAAGACGAAAGAAAAAGATGTGGTCAAGCTCAATGAGGAGATCGTTCAGTTCGTGAAGGAAAGTGGCGTGGAAAGCGGAACATGCACCATTTATACACCGCATACAACAGCCGGACTAACGATTACATCGTTCTGGGATCCAAGAGGTCTGGAAGATCTGCAGGATGAAATTTGCCGGATCGTTCCGACAAGGATTGATTTCAAGCATCAGCATGATACCCCGCAGGACGCAGCCGGACATATCAAATCCTCGTTAATTGGAGTCACAATGACTTTAATTATTCATCAGGGAGAGCTGCTGGTCGGGCATTCACAAGGGATTTATTTTATGGAATTCGACGGACCTAGAACTAGAGAATATTATGTGAAAATACAAGCTGATTAATGATGCTGGAGGGAAAATGAAATGAAACATAAATGGCAGATCGTTGTTGGATTGCTGATGGTCATCATGCTTGCTGCTTGTTCTTCGTCGAATGGTGAAACGGAAAAAGGAAAAGAAAAGCTGACATTATGGTTCTGGGGAGCAGCCCCTGAATATCAGGCAACGATGAATAAAGTGTTGGTGGACAAGTATAATCAGTCCCAGGACAAATATGAATTAGTGGTTGAATTCAGAAACTCTGTGGATAAAGATATATCCGTTGCCTTATCAGCTGGCCAAGGTCCTGATATTGTGTACGGCTCAGGCCCTTCATTTGTCATTCCTTATGCAGAAGCGGGAAAAATTGAACCTTTGGATACCTACGCTGAGAAGTATGGCTGGAAAGATCGGATTATCGACTCCGTATATGAATCCGGGACGGTTAATGGCAAGCTGTACAGCTTGGGCAACTCCCTGAATACAGAAGGAATCTTTTACAATAAAAAAGTACTAAAGGATAACAACTGGGAAGTTCCTAAAACGGTAGAAGATATTGAAAAAATCATGGACGAAGCGATGAAAAAAGGCATGTATGGCTCTGTAACGGGCAATAAAGGATGGAAGCCGGTAAACGAAAACTATACGTCTATTTTCCTGACCCATTTTGCGGGTAGAAACACGGTGTATGAGGCATTGACTGGCAGTAAGAAATGGACAGATCCCGCGATAGTTGGCGCACTTGATAAATCTAAAGAATGGTACAAAAAAGGATACCTTGCCGGTAACGACTACACGAATTTAACATTTAATGAAGCTATTCAACTGCTGGCTGATGAGAAGTCACCTTTCTTCTTTGGACCTTCTCTTGTGTTTCAATTTGCAGCGCAATCTTTCACAGATGATATTGTAGATAATCTAGGATTTATGCCATTCCCGACAATGGGCGGTTCTCCGGATGAGCCTGACTATACGTTAGGAGTTACAGCATCGCTATCTATTAATGCAAATTCCAAGCATAAAGAGGGTGCGGCAGAAGTCCTCGATATGATGATGACCAATGCATTTATGAATGAAATGACCATAAGCTGGCCTGGATATTGGGGAGTTCCGTTAAAAGACCTGAAGATCGAGACGGACAAAATGTCTGCGCTTTCAAAGCTTTATGCAGAAAGTATTTACGATATGATCGATGGAGTAAATAAAGGCCATTTTGGCTACTATGCAGGTGTGTTTCTACCGCCAGCAGCCAAGCAGGTTTTCCTCGATATTGATTCTGTCTGGCAGGATCAAACGACAAGTCAGGCGTTAATGGAGAAGGCGCAGACCGAGTTTGATAAAGATGTGCAAAAAGGCCTGCTGCCGCCAATTCCAAAACCAGCAAAATAAATTTCTGCAGCAGGGGATTTCATTAGAGCTTGCCAGGATCCCCTGCTCTTTCTTTAAGTCCTGTAAGAAGAGGGGAAGAGTTGCAGATGAGAAAAGCAATTAATTATGTCTTAATAGCTCCAGCTCTATTAATTAGTCTCTTAGTCGTTTTTATACCTGGAGTATTAACGATGCTTGCCGCATTTACAGATTGGAATGGAGTATCCACTTCTCCAAAATTTATTGGTTTACAGAACTTTATAGAAATTTTCGATGATAAAATCTTTTGGAAAGCGATATTCAACAACGCCCAATGGACCGTCTTGTTTATTACAATTCCAGTAGTCATAGGGCTATTAACCGCGATGCTGTTATTGAAACGTAAAAATAGCCGAAGCGCATATCAGTTGGTTTTCTTGTTTCCCTATGTGCTGGCACCAGCGACGAATGCGATGCTCTGGTTGAACATTATTTTCAATCCGGTATCCGGTGTTGTTGGATATTTGAAAAATAACTTGGGATTGCCTATAACTTCACCGCTCTCCTCTGTAAACTCAGCGCTCTATGCTGTTGCAGCCGTTGATATATGGCATTACTGGGGGTTTCTAACGGTGGTCTATCTCGCAGCACTTCGCCAAACTCCGAAGGAACAGCTTGAAGCTGCGGAACTGGAAGGGTGTAACGGCTGGCAGCTATTCAGATATGTATACTTCCCATCTATTAAACCGACATTTAGTATTATGCTTGTCATGATCATTATCTTCTCATTTTTGACTTTCGACTATGTGTATTTATTAACAGGCGGTGGTCCGGCTCACTCCACTGAAATGCTGAGCACTTATGCTTATACGTTTGCATTCTCTACATTTCAGGTAGGCAAGGCAGCATCTGTAGCCCTGTTCATGAGTGTATTGGGTCTGCTTGCTTCATGCCTGTATATTTGGTTGAGTAAGAACGAGTTGAAAGGCTGAGGGAGTGCTTCAATGAGTATAAACCTAAAAAAGAAAAAAAATGCTGTTGTATCGCATACCATATTAATTTTGTTTGCTTTAACGGCTTTGCTGCCGCTTGCCTTAGTACTGCTGAATAGCTTTAAGGACCAAAGATCGATCGTGAAAAATCCCTTATCCTGGCCGCAAATGTGGCAGTTCTCTAACTATGTGGATGCTTGGAAGGCTGCGCATTTTAGCACTGGATTTGTGAATAGTCTCTTATTGACGGGTACGACCATTATTATTGTACTGCTCGCTGCATCGTTAGCCGGCTACGTGTTGGCAGGAAATAGAATAAAAGGTACAATGCTTGTCACTATTTATTTTATGGTAGCCATGACGGTTCCGATTCAATTGTTTTTATTTCCGCTTTATTTTGTTATGGCGAAGTTGGGATTATTGGGTAACGTATTTGCTGTCGGGTTTATTTTGGCTGCTGTTAATATGCCGCTTTCGATTTTTCTGATGCGGACGTTCTTTGTTAATATTCCTGTTGAATTGGAAGAAGCAGCGCGGATGGACGGGGCAACAACGATGCAGCTCATTTCGAAGGTCATGATCCCGCTTGTGCGTCCCGGTTTGTTAACCGTCAGTATCATTGTGGGTATATCTGCGTGGAACGAGTTTCTTATTACATCTACCTTTTTGCAAGGGCAGGATAGTTTCACAGCAACGCTTGGATTTCTTTCATTGAATAATACGTACAACACGAACCAGGGCTTAATGATGGCGGCATCCGTGATCATGATCGGTCCATTAATCATTTTCTTTCTTGGGGTTCAGAAATACTTTATTGACGGATTGGTCAGTGGTTCTGTTAAAGGGTGAGGTGAAAAATGACTGTTGCACAATATAAAAATCAAATCTATGCAGGCGTACTGGGGAAAATCATTGGTGTTTATTTAGGACGGCCCATTGAAGGCTGGACGTATGAGGCGATACGGGATTCCTTTTGTGATGTTAATTATTTTGTGAACAAAAAGGTGGGTGTCCCGCTGATTGTCCCGGATGACGATATTTCTGGCACCTTCGTTTTCTTCAGATCCCTGGAGGACAATCACTTTCCGGCGGATTTATCTGCTGCGCAAATCGGCGATACGTGGCTGAATTATATTATTGAAAACAAAACGGTCCTCTGGTGGGGAGGCCTCTCACGATCAACGGAACATACGGCGTTCTTACGATTGAAGAATGGCATCAAAGCTCCTGAAAGCGGCTCAAGCCTGCTCAACGGAAGAAGCATTTCCGAGCAAATCGGGGCGCAGATCTTTATTGATGCCTGGGCGCTGGCTTGTCCGAATCAGCCTGAACGGGCCATAACACTGGCTCGTCATGCAGCAAGTGTCAGCCATGACGGAATTGCTGTTGACGCGGCCTGCTTCCTGGCGTATATGGAAGCAAGTGCTTTTGAAGAAAAGAGCCTTCATAAGCTTATAGATAGGGGACTCTCAAGAGTCAATAATCCCTTACTCACGGAGCTTGTTAACGATCTAAGAAGAGAGTGTGAGCAAACGGATGATTGGCGCATTGTCAGGGAATGGATAGCGGTCAATCATGGATACGACAAATATCCTGGCAGCTGCCCTATGGTCACCAATCATTTAGCGGTTATGATGGCCTTGCTTATGGCCGGAGATGATTTTCAGAAATCCATCATGATCGCTTCCTCAGCCGGATGGGATACCGATTGCAATGCCGGAAATGTCGGCTGTTTAAATGGCATTCGCCTCGGCTTGGAGGGAATCGGCCAAGGGCCTGATTTCAGGAAAGCGATTAGCGACCGGATTTATGTGGTGTCTGCGGATGGAGGCAGCTGCATCACAGATGCTGTTATCGAAACCCGCAAAATCGTCAAAGCAGCGGCTGCATGGATGGGAGAAGAGAGTCCGGCTGAATCAAGCCGCTTTGCTTTCGAATATCCCGGCTCAACGCAAGGGTTCATTCCTTATACAGATACACTTGAAGAACAGGCGGACACCACCCTGTATAACTTAAATCTGATTGAACAAGAGAATGGACTGGTCATCGAATACCATCATCTGGCTAAAGGCAATTCTTCCATGGTTGCTGTCGATACATTTGTTGAGCTGCAGTCAAGAGGAAAAGAAGGAACGAGCTATTTTGAGGTCTTGGCTTCCCCTAGTCTATATGCCACACAAACCGTAAATATGGAAGTGCTATTCAGAGAGGAACAAGCCCCACAATTCAAAATGTTCATCGATGTGTATGGGAAAGAAGATGTGATTTATAAAATCTACAGCCCGGAGTTTTCCCTCAACAAAGCTATCAATCATTTAAGTTGGGAGCTGCCCAATACAAACGGTCATGCCATATACAGATTCGGGATCGAGTTAACGAGCGATAAGCGTCTCGATGGGAGTGTAATTATCAAGAGTATTGACTGGAAAGGTGCTCCCAAGCATTTTGAAATGAAAAGAGCAATTGACTTAACGCCAAGCTTATCACCTTGGACAACCAATACAACCTGGATTAAATCTTTTATGAGCTCCATAGATAACTTTAACCCGGACTTCGCGGAAACCTTTTCGATCTCTCATCCTACAACCAATGGTGTTGCAACGATCGGTGGAACGGATTGGGACAATTACTGCGTATCTTCACAGTTGATATGTACCAATCAGGAATCAGCCGGACTTATAGCAAGGGCCAAGGGGCATCGAAGATATTATGCCGCCAAGTTCACGAAGGATAAATTGCAGATTTGCAAAAATAAAGATGATTGCTCCATACAATTGGCGGCTGTAGATTTCGATTTGCAGTTGGATAGAAGATATGAGGTTTCCTTTTATGTAAAGAAAGAGCTGCTAAGCGTCGCGGTAGACGGAGAGGTCATTATCTCCATCGAAGATCATGAATATACATCCGGAGGAGCCGGGTTCCTGGTTGAATCGGGTGCCATATTGGCAAATGGATTTAAAGTTGAAGCCATTGTTTGATAAGCGATTGAGGAATTCAGGAGGGAGATCCATGACTGTTAAAGATTATTCGGAAGCTATCTACGCAGGTGTGCTGGGTAAAATAATTGGGGTTTATCTCGGACGGCCTGTTGAGGGTTGGGATTACAAAAAAATTCAAGAAGAGTTTGGTGAGCTTCATTATTATGTTCATGAACAATGCGGTGTTCCATTAATCGTTTCAGATGATGATATTTCAGGGACTTTTGGATTTTTTAAAACGCTCAAAGATAATAATTACCAAAATTTAACATCCAAACAATTCGGGAACTCATGGTTAAATTATATTATTGAAGACAAAACCGTCCTCTGGTGGGGAGGTCTAGGACGTTCCACAGAGCATACCGCCTTTTTAAGATTGAAAAATGGGGTGGAGGCACCGCTGAGTGGTTCGATTGCCTATAACGGTACCACCTTGGCCGAGCAGATTGGGGCGCAGATTTTTATCGATGCTCTTGCCATGTCATGTCCGGATGATCCGGATCTGGCGGTCAAGCTGATTAAAGCATCGGCAAGTGTGAGTCATGATGGCATGGCCGTTGAAGCCGCGTGTTTCCTTGGTGCGATGCAGGCCATGGCTTTCTCCGAGAAGAATATGGATACGCTTATGGATAATGGGATGAAATATTTGTCCAGTGAGCTGCTGATTAAAGCGATCCAGGATGTAAGGGAGATTTGTTCCAAGGAAACGGATTGGCGCAAAGTAAGAGCTTATATGGAGCCCAAATATGGATATGAAGTTTATCCGGGCTGCTGTCACATCATTCCCAACCATCTCATGGTGATCGCTTCCTTATTACTGGGCGGGGATGATTTTCAAAAGTCGATTATGATTGCAGCTTCTGCTGGCTGGGATACGGACTGCAATGCAGGCAATGTCGGCTGTCTGAATGGCATTCGTCTCGGATTGGACGGCATAGATAAAGGCGCGAATTTCAGAAAGCCGGTTTCTGACCTGATGTATGTGGTAACCGCTGATGGGGGCTCGGTCGTCACAGATGCTGTGAAAGAAGCCCATAAAATTATTGAAGCCAGCTATCGGCTGAAGGGTCAGGATTATGAGGGACAGCCTAAGAAGTACACCTTCGATTTTAAAGGATCTACGCAAGGCTTTGAGCCCTGCCCGCATGCTGAGCCTAAATGGGATATCGTGCAATTATCAAATAGTAATGAAACACTGTCTCAGAATGGACTACTCATTTCTTTCCATCATCTGGCTAAGGGAATGGCCGGACGCATTTCGACGCCAACTTTTATTGATTTTGACAAGCTGGCAGCAAACTTCTCAACCGTTGCAAGTCCAACCCTCTATTCCACACAAAAAGTAGAAGCGACATTTATTAATCCCAATCATGAGTCTATTCAAGTAAGACAATACGCGCTTTATTATGATAAGGATGATACGGTCCATACAGCATATGGGGAATGGCAAAGTCTTGAGAGCGGAGAGTCTACGTATACTTGGTCGGTTCCGGATACAAAGGGAATGCCAATTTTTAGAATCGGGTATGAATTTGGCTCGGATCAGCGATTTAATAAGCAAATAATCTTGAAGGATATGGATTGGAAGGGGGCACCAAAGCTCTTCTATCAAACCGGCATGATGATGACCTCGATCTGGAAAACGAATCCTTTCTGGCTGCAGACCTGGACAAGCTCGGCCAAGCATTTTGCTGCTGATTTTAAATATACATTCTGCATCTCGCATCATGAGGCGAACGGAATTGCAACAATTGGCTCCAAGGATTGGGATCATTATTCGGTTGAATCCCGGTTAATTTTCAGTCTTCATGGCAGGGCGGGATTGGTAGCGAGAAGCAATGGTCATAGAAGGTATTATGCCGCTGTGTATGAAGGTGGCAATCAGGTTTCCATTATCGCAAGGAAAGACCATGAGGTGAAGGTGCTGGCTTCTGCCCCATTCTCCTATGAAGAAGATCGGCTGTACCATACCCGATTTAATGTAATTGGAAATCAGCTTTCATTAGTCGTTGAAGGCGAAGAGCTGATATCTGTAACAGATGATGACAATCTCTATTCCAGTGGAGCAGCGGGCTTCTTGATGGAAAAGGGAACCATGGTAGCAGATGGATTTATGATCAAAAGCTAAGGGTTAGGAGTCCTGCAGGATGAAGTATGTAATGGTTTCGACAGCCGTGACGGATCTGACTTATCCCTATGGCCATACCGATCCAACTGCCGCTCTTGGCGGGGCAGGCACTTATGCGCTTGCAGGGGCGAAGGTATGGACAGATGATGTTACGCTTGTGACAGGAGTAGGGGCAGATTTTGCTGGTGCGCATGGGCACTGGTTTGAGACGAATGAGATCAGCATGAATCATATTCTTGTAAAAGACGTCCATACGCCTACCACGTTAATTCATTATTTCAAAGATGGGGAAAGGAAAGAAACATCGGCCTTTGGAAGTGAGCATTATCGCCTGATGGAAGCTGGAACGGATGACATTCAGGCTGCCTTGGGCCCGGATGTGAAGGGTGTTTATATTTTCAAAGAAGCCATTTTGGAATATTGGCAGGCTGTCAGCTCGATGAAGCAGGCATATGGATGTACAGTGCTTTGGGAAATCAATGCCGATTCAGCGGCGTACAGCCAGATGGATCATGTAAGAAAAATTGCAGAAATGATTGATATTTTTTCGATTAATATGACGGAAGCCAGATCGCTCCTTAACCTGCATACGGTAGACGAGATCGTTGAACAGTTCCGTTCGTGGAAAACGCCGCTCGTATTTTTAAGGGATGGCGGAAGAGGGGCGTACATGATTGCCAGGGATGAATATGTTCATGTGCCACCCGTCCAAGATGTGAATGTTGTCGATGCAACTGGCGGGGGAAACAGCTCCTCAGCTGGAGTTTTATATGGCATATGTGAAGGCTATTCGCTCTATGATGCCGGTGTTATTGGAAGTATATCCGCTTCGATCTGCTTGGAACAACAGGGGGTACCAGAGTTCCTGGATGCAGATTTGAGAAAACGGGCTAACCGGCTATTAGAAAATATGAGGAGGAAGTAAAATGACTGTTAAAAAAGTAATTATTGATTGTGATCCAGGTATGGACGATTCATTGGCCCTGATTTTGGCTTGCAAGAGCAAGGAATTGGATGTTAAAGCTATCACTACAGTTTCTGGAAACTATCATGTAGATATTACTTCTGTCAATGCATTGAAAACGATGGAGTTAATTGACCGCACGGATATTCCGGTTGCGAGAGGGATGGCCAAGCCATTGGTTCGTCCGCTTGCTTCGGACCCGTTCACGCATGGCAGCGATGGTCAGGCAGAAGCCTTTCTGCCTGCACCAACCAAGCAGGTTGTAGATATGCATGCTGCGGACGTCATTATTGAAACCGTAAAGAAGTATCCGAATGAACTTTATTTGATTGCGCTGGCGCCATTATCGAATATCGCTTTGGCCTTAATGAAATGTCCGGAAATCAAAGATATGATTAAAGGGATTTACGCGATCGCAGGCGCCTATGGGTTAAACAAATATTCATCGGCCAACGCTACAGGAGATAACCCGCAAAGCGAATGGAACGTATATGTGGACCCCGAAGCCGCGGAAATCATATTTAGCTCTGGCATCCCGATAATGGCGATCGGACTTGATGTGGCAACTCATTTTGACGTTAATTTCTCCGAAGAGGATTTAGAATTGTTGAGAAAATCGGATAAGAAAGAAGCCAAGTTTCTACTCAACATGATTGAGTTTGTTACGAATCGCGGATTTGAATCCTATTGTGTTCTAATTGATTCCATGGCGGTTGCCGCGGCAATCGATGAGACACTCATTCAGACGATCAAAGGAAGAGTAGGCGTTGAAACGAAGGGGAATCTGACGCTGGGCATGACCATTTTGGACACAAGGCATCATCACACCTGGAACGACCTCCCTGAAATCCAAGTCGCTGCAGAAGCTGACTATAAAAGATTTAATGATTTAGTGCTGGAACGTATTCTGCTGTAATACTCAAGTGAAATCACAAAGTGAACCATTAAGGGTGATCAATTATGATGAAAAGTAAAATTCTGGTTATTGGCAGTATTAACATAGACTTCGTAATCAGAGTCCCTTACATTCCGATAATAGGGGAAACTATTATGGGACAATCTATCGAGAGAATAGCAGGTGGAAAAGGAGCGAATCAAGCCTTTACCGCTGCAAAGTTAGGTGCGAGTGTCACTATGCTGGGAAAGGTCGGAGGGGACGAATTCGGAGCTCCTTTAATTAAGAATTTGCAGCAGGTTGGCGTTCATACTGATTATATTCATACCGAAGCGGGAGCATCATCGGGACTTGCCATCATCAATGTGAATGATGAAGGTGACAATAGCATCGTTGTTTTATCTGGTGCAAATGAGCTTTGCGATACATCTTATATCAGGGCCCATGAACACTTATTTCAGGAAGCTGAAGTGGTTATTCTACAAATGGAGATACCTGAAGAGACTGTTTATCAGGCTATTGATCTTGCGCGAAAATACAATTCTGTTGTTATATTAAACCCAGCACCGGCTCCTGATTCTATTCATGCTGATGTGTGGAGTAAGATTGATTATTTGATCCCCAATGAGACTGAGCTTCAGAAATTATCGGGAATGGATGTTCATTCTATAGATACAGCGGAATTAGCTGCAAAAAAACTTTTATCCCAAGGTGTGAAACAAATTATTGTCACTCTCGGGAGCAAAGGGTCATTGTTCGTAAATGCGAATGAAACCATTCATTTTCCTGCTCCAATCGTCAAGGTTGTGGATACGACAGCAGCTGGCGACTCCTTTGTTGCTGCTTTTGCGGTAGGATTGACCGAAGGTAAAAGTGAGAAGGATGCGATTGCTTTTGCCATTCAAGTATCTTCGATGGTGGTCACCCGAGCAGGGGCACAACGATCCATACCAGATAGAAAAGAAGTGGATGCGGTAGACTGATATCCCTATCGGAAGGTGAGAGGTCGGAAGGTCGGAAGGAAGAGAGGAGCGTCAGCCTGGGATGAAGATAAGCGAGCCTAGCGGGACTAAATGGTCCCGAAAGATTGCTGCAGCCGCAAAAAGAGAGCTGGCCGATATTGTCATCATAAACGGACGGATCATCGATGTGTTTAATCAGACCATCATAAGCGGCGATGTTGCCATTACAGATGGCCTTATTGTAGGTATAGGCGAATATGAAGGACATGTTACGATTGATGCCAAGGACAGGTTCATCTGTCCAGGTTTTATTGATGGCCATGTGCATATAGAGTCAGCGATGCTTCCTCCAAACGAATTTGCGAAGGTTGTATTGCCGCATGGCGTTACCACCGTGATTGCCGATCCGCATGAAATTGCCAATGTTTGTGGTGAAGCGGGGCTTGATTATATGATTGCCTCATCTGAAGATATCCCGCTGGAGGTGTATTTCATGCTGCCCTCCTGTGTCCCGGCAACTCCGTTTGAGAATGCTGGAGCTAGGCTGGATGCGGAACAGTTGGCTCCCTATTACAAGCATGGGCGAGTGCTTGGTTTAGGAGAGGTTATGAATGCACCAGCAGTAATAAGCGGTGAAGCGGCGATGCTGGATAAGCTGATATCCGCATCATCACAAGGGAAATTGATTGATGGACATGCTGCTGGTTTACATGCGGATGCCATCAATGTTTACATGACCGCAGATATCCGGACAGATCATGAATGCACGGAGCCGGCGGAAGTTCTTGATCGTCTAAGCCGCGGGATGTATGTTATGCTCCGTGAAGGCTCGGCAGCGAAGAATCTTAAGCAGCTTAGCAAAGCAGTCAATTCGAAGAATGCCAGGCGCTGCCTGTTTGTTACGGATGATAGGCACTTGGATGACCTTATGGAAGAGGGAAGTATTGATCACTGTGTCCGTCTCGCCATAGCAGAGGGAATAGAGCCTTTGCTAGCGATTCAAATGGCTACGTTGAACGCAGCTGAATGCTTTGGTTTGAGGAATAAAGGAGCTATAGCCCCAGGTTATGCCGCGGACCTTATATTCCTGCACCAACTAGAGGAAGTAACGATATCCCAGGTGTATAAAGCAGGCAAGCTTGTTGCTGATGAGGGCGAGTTTCTGGAAAGCTGCACGCCATCTCCAGCGGTTCAAGCGCCTATGGGGCTGATGGATAGTATCAGGATGCTGCCGGTATCCGGGCAAGATCTGCAAATAACATTTCAGAATATCCCGGCTGTAGCGAATATCATCGAAATCATTCCGAACAGCATCCTGACCAGACATTTGGTTGAGGAAGTAGATATAGCAGATACAGCAGATACGGGTGGAGGGCGTCGTTTTCAGCCGTCTACAGTTAAAGACCAGCTGAAGATGATCGTCGTGGAACGGCATAAGGCTACGGGAAATGTGGGCGTAGGGATACTAAAAGGATTAGGCATCGCCTCCGGGGCCATTGTTTCCACGATTGCTCATGATTCACATAATGTTGTAGCGGCCGGGACCAATGACGCGGATTTACTATTGGGGCTTCACACCATCCAGGAAATAAAGGGTGGAATTGTAGTGATAGATAAGGGGAAGGTACTCGCTTCCCTTTCGCTACCTGTTGCCGGATTACTATCCGATCAGGATCATCGTTTGGTTTCCAAGCAGCTTACTGCCTTAAACGATGCCCTCCGCAGCATTGGATTCCAGGGGGATTTCAATCCTTTTCTTACCTTGTCGTTTCTGGCTTTGCCCGTAATTCCAGAAATTAAGCTGACGGATAGGGGTTTGTTTCATGTCAGGAATTTTGAGCCTATTGGTGTAGAGGTATAACTTTACGCTACTGTGTCTGCCATTTTAATATCCAAGGCCATATCCCATAGCTCTCGCACCGTCAACATGAGGAGAGCTATGCTGGATATGGCTTTTTTCCATTTTCTCATTCCAACGACCTTATGACCTTTACAAATTATTCATCCCAGGTTAACACTCGCGTAATAGTCAGTCCATATAATCAAAATGAACAATATCACGCAGAAACAAATAAATATGAACATTGATTGTTTGGAATTGCGCGCAAGGAAATGGATTGTTATCTATTCAAATGAACATAAGATGAGGTTGTGAAGTGTACCATGACAGAGAATATAGACGGCTTTGTGATTGATTTGGATGGCACTGTGTATAAGGGGAGGCAAGTAATTGAAGGTGCTGCTGATACTATTAATCGGTTGAAGCGTCTGGGGAAGCGGCTCGTATTTTTAAGCAATCGGGGGAATATTTCCAGAAAAATGTGCCATGCCAGGCTGACTGAAATGGGCCTGAACGTACAGGAAGATGAAATACTTCTTACCTCCACGGTATCTGCAAACTATTTAAAAAAGCATTATGAAAAAAGTCAGGTATGGGTGCTTGGTGAACAGGGGCTTAAAGATGAGTTGGCAGTAGCGGGTGTGATGCTGGCGGACAAGCCGGAGTCTGCTGACTGGCTATTGATTACTTTACATGAGTCGCTCACTTACAGGGAGTTGAATGATGCATTCCGTGCTGTTCGGCACGGCGCCCGGATTATGGCTACGAATGCGGATAAAACCTTCCCGGGAGACAACGGGGACTGCATAGACGTCGCGGGAATGATTGGTGCGATTACAGCATCAACCGGCAGGGAAGTGGATGTGGTGATAGGGAAGCCTTCCAAGCTTATGGCTGATGCTGCTTTGGAGGTTTTGGGACTTCCTCCTGAGCGCTGCATGGTTATTGGCGACAGCATGGAATCGGACATACAGCTCGGCAAAAATGCCGGGATGAGAACTGCCCTTGTTTTAACAGGCTCCATCAAACGGGCTGATGTTGAGGCCAGCAGTGTGAAGCCAGATTGGGTATGGGACTCAATCGCCATTTTGTGAGAAAAATGACTTGCGGCGTCCTTTGAGAAGTATGTTCGAAACTTGGGAGCGTTACGGAAGGGAATGGCTGTGGGCTCCAGCCGCTGTTAAAGATTTGTTCCTTGAATGGAATGGATGTCGGGGGTGGAACAAATCTTTAAAGGCGGACGCTATCGCTCTTCCACCCACAGCCATTCCCTCCTCCAGCTACAATTGCACGAATCACTTGAACACCCAGCTCAAACGGACTGCCAATGAGCATTTTCTCTTGGCTGAAGGAGATTTCCTAACGGGTGCGGGCGCTGGGGGTGAAGAAGGGAGAAGAAAGGGTGAGGAAGGGATGAGGAGCCCCCTGCCTGCTACTTTAGCGATGTTTTTCATCGTTAAAGGACTTGGTCGGCCTCACAACCTTACTTTAACGATGAAAAACATCGTTAAAACCCCCTTTAACCGCCATGAGAGGCCATTCGTACCCATTTAGCGATGAAAAACATCATTAAAGTGGCTGATTGACTGGGAAACACTTACTTTAACGATGAAAAACATCATTAAGTAGAAAGTACCACTCAATTTGTGGGTGTTGAGATATTACTTTTTCAGTTCTGGAAAAAAAGACGAGCGTGGGAGAAGGTCAAAACAGATGAAGACAACAATCACGGCTTTATTAGCTGAAATCAAACTCGCTGCAGCAGGCAGCAAGGACCATGCACGGAAAGCTATTGAGCTTGATTTGATCAAGATAGAACCGGGAGCCATCCAGAAGGTAGCCCCATACTTGGGGAGTAAAAGTTACCAAAAAATTAGTATTGTAGCCGATGTCACTACTTTTGACGTGGCAGGCAAGCAGCTGATGACGATTCTTGAAGGTTCAGCCTTTAGCGTATATGTAACGATCATCAAGCCTGATCGCCAAGGCGATGTGATGGCTGACGAAGCTTCATTGATCCAACTTATAACGGATATGAAGAAAAATGAGGCTGAGGTATTGATCGCGGTAGGCGGTGGTACGATTCATGATATTGCCAGGTACTCTGCATACATTTCCGGAGTTCCCTTTATCTCCGTGCCCACAGCTCCATCGGTAGATGGATTTAATTCCATGGGAGCGCCGGTCCTTCTGAGAGGAGAGAAGACAACAATCCCGGCGATGGGCCCGAGTGCTCTTTTTGCCGATCTTGACGTGCTTGTCAAAGCCCCGGCGGCTTTGGTGGCAGCGGGGTTTGGCGATATGCTGGGAAAATATACATCGCTGTTCGATTGGAAATTCGGGTCGATTACTGCAGGAGAGCCCTATATGCAAGCTGCTGCGGATATTACCAAATCTGCTCTGCTGCAATGCGTGGAGCAAGTGGATTTAATTGCCGAAAGGCAGGAAGAGGGTATCCGTACATTAATGAGCGCGTTAATTGAATCCGGCCTTGCCATGCTGTTGTTCGGCCAATCACATCCGGCCTCGGGGGCAGAGCATCATTTATCGCATTACTGGGAAATGGAGCACATTCGCCTTGGCAAAAGGCAGCTGCTGCATGGAGCTAAGGTAGGTGTGGCAAGTATCGAAATCTCCAGGCTGTATCACCGTATTGCCAAGGAGGGGGCTGGATATTGGAGGGGTGTACTTTCGAGGGGGGTACCTTCATCTATGGCAGGAGCAGGGACGGAATTCAATCTAATCGCAGCTCATTGGGAGGACATACAGCGGGAGATTTCTGAAATTCCCGACGAAGAGACGCTTAGCCGGCTTTTGCATAAATTAGGTGGCCCTGTAGCTGCTGAAGATCTGCAAATTAACCCTGAGCTGTTGAATCGAAGTCTGGAGGAAGCCTGGCGGGTTCGTCCTAACCGATTTACTCTTTTGCGTGCATACAACGAACGTGCCTTTACGTATTCTTCACGCTCATATAACACTGACGTAACGATTCATCCTTACAATCAATATGAACGGAAATAAACGAAAGCGGGCGTAAATCCGCAAATTTAAACAGCAAGTAAACATCAGAACACCACAACAGTACAATATGCAGCAAAGGCAGGGGTGGCATTGTTACCAGTTCAGAGAAAAATTCAGATTGTAGAATATGTAAGGCAGTACCGTACAGCAACGATTGCCGTGCTTGCGAAGGAGTTTAATGTTCACGAGGCGACAATCCGCAGGGATTTGACGGAAATTGAACAGGAAGGTCTGTTAAAGCGAACCCATGGCGGAGTGATTGTGGAGCAGTGGACGCATGATGAGCCTCCTTTTAACGAGAGGACGAATCAGTCGCTGGATCAAAAGATGAGAATCGGGAAGATGGCGGCAAGCCTGGTGGAGGATGGGGAGAACATTATCATCGACTCTGGGACGACAACGCTGCACATCGCGAGAAACCTGGTTCACCGGTCCAACATTACAGTGGTGACGAACGATATGAATGTGGCAGCCGAGCTGCGTGATGCTCCGCGAATTAAAGTTATATTGACAGGCGGCGAGCTGTATCCTTCCAGTTATATGCTCAACGGTATGTTTACAGATTATGTGCTCGGATCGCTGCATGTTGAAAAAGCATTTATCGGAACTCCGGCCCTGCATCCGCAGCACGGTTTAATGCATCCGGAAGCCCGGCTGGTGCCTGCCAAGCAGGGTATGATCAAAGTGGCGAGCGAAATTATTGTAGTTACGGATGACAGTAAAATCGGCAAGCTTTCCCTGCATTCGGTCGCGCCAAACACGTCGATTCATACGCTCATTACCGGGAAAGAGGCATCCGATTTCGACCTTAAACCTTTCCAGGATTGGGGCATTACGGTGATTACGGTTTGAATGCTGTAGAGAAAAGGAGGGATTCCTTATGGCATCCATTGAATTTGCAGGGGTTACAAAGTTGTTTGACAAGCATGCAGTCATTAAAAATTTGGGTTTAAAGATTGAGGACGGCAAATTTACCGTATTGGTAGGGCCATCAGGCTGCGGAAAAACTACGCTTCTGCGCATGATTGCAGGTATCGACCCCCAAACCTCCGGTTCCGTGCTGATCGATGGCAAGGATGTCACACGTATTGCGCCTGGGCAAAGAGGTGTAGCGATGGTTTTCCAAAATTATGCCCTTTACCCGACGATGTCTGTACGCGAAAACATTGAATTCGGCTTAAAAAACAATAAGGTCGGCAAAGAGGAAAGAACCCAGCTCGTAGAAAGCATCAGCGCTACGGTTGGCTTGAAGGATTATCTGGACCGCAAGCCGTCTACATTATCCGGCGGTCAACGCCAGCGTGTGGCTCTGGCCCGTGCCATGGTAAAAAAGCCGTCGGTGTTTCTGATGGACGAACCGCTTTCCAATCTGGATGCCAAGCTCAGAGCGCAGATGCGGATCGAATTGATTGAGCTGCACAAAAAGCTGGGCACTACCTTTGTCTATGTGACCCACGATCAAGTGGAAGCCATGTCGATGGCCGACACGATCGTTCTGATGAATCAAGGGCTGATTCAGCAAGAGGCTCCGCCGGATATCATCTATCGTCAGCCTAACAATCTGTTTGCTGCACAGTTTATCGGCGTTCCGCCGATGAATGTAGGCGATTTGGGGGTGGAAGGGGTGAAGTTCGGGTTTCGACCGGAGAGTGCTGTGTTATCTGGTGATCCTGTATTATCCGGTTATCCTGCAAGCCTGGAAAGTCTGGAAAGCCCAGACAACCAGGAGAAGCACCACTATTCGGTCCGGGGCGTGATTGCTACCAGGGAAATGCTCGGCTCTGAAACCCTTTATCAGGTGCGGGCCGGAAGTCATTCTTTTATGATCAAATGCACGGAAGATTTATATTTCGTTGATCAAGAGGTAAGGCTCGGTGTTTCTGCCGATAAGATGTATTTCTTTGGAGCAGACGAAAAGCGGATCGATAAGGATGATGTCCGTTTTCAGGATTATTTGCAGGTGTTGCGAGGACAGCAGCATGGATAGAACTACAATTTGGGAAAAGCTTCGATCCTACCTGATGATCGCTCCTGCTATGGCCGGCATTTTTCTTTTTGTGATTTATCCTGTCTTGTACTTAGTTTATTTAAGCTTCTTTAAATACAACCTGATGAATAAAGCCAAGAGCAAGTTTATCGGGCTGGATAATTTCAAACAAATTTTCACCCGTGATGATTTTTATCAGGCGCTTTCCAATACTTTGATTTATACGGTTGGTGTAGTCGTACTAACGATGTTGATCTCACTGCTTATGGCTCTATGGCTCAGCAAAAGGAAGCGGCTCAATGCTGTTGTACAAGCGGGCATGTTTACGCCTCATATCGTTTCTATTGTTTCTGTCTCACTAGTTTGGCTTTGGCTTATGGAACCGAATTATGGCTTGCTTAACTTTTTGCTGAAGCTTGCGGGTTTATCGCCATCCCAGTGGCTGCAAAGCTCCAGTACGGCCATGCTGTCAGTCATTATCGTATCCGTGTGGCAAAGTATCGGTTATTTCACTTTAATTATTGTAGCAGCGCTGCAAAGTGTCCCGCCAAGTCTATATGAAGCGGCTGCGCTCGACAATGCAAGCAAATTAAAAGTGTTCTACAAAATTACTTTGCCGTTTATTTCGCCGCAGCTGTTTTTCATCCTGATCATTATGACGATTGGTTCCTTTAAGGTATTTGATACAGTAAAAGTCATGACAGGTGGGGGGCCAAACGGTGCTACGAATACGCTGGTTTACTACATTTATGAATATCGGACAACGAATATTGGGTATTCGGCTGCTACCGGAGTTGTGTTGATGGCGATCATCGGACTGCTCACTTTCATCTATTTTCGGATCCTGTCCAAAAAGGTGCATTATCAATAAAAGGCCCATAGGACAGAGCCAAAAGGGGACTTCCTACTTGAACACATATCCATTCAAATATTTGCGGCTGACCTTGGAGTTTGTTTTGAAAGCAGCGGTTTTGATGATCTTTATTTTCCCTTTCCTATGGATGATTTCAACCTCACTCCAGACCTTTCGGGAGACCATGACATTTCCTCCGACGATGATTCCGGCATGGCCCCAATGGGTGAACTATGCAGATGCTATGAAGGCGGGTCCATTTCTGACCTATGCGAAAAATTCCGTTATCATCACACTTTCCATTATTGTGCTGCAGATGGTGGTGATGATCCCTGCCGCTTACGCCTTTGCCAAGTATAAATTTGCCGGAAAAACACTATTTTTTGGCCTGGTGCTGCTGGCATTTATGATACCAAACCAGATAACCTTTATTCCTGTGTATTTAATGCTGGCAGACTGGGGAATCAGCAAGACATTGCTGCCGCAAATCATTCCGTTCATGTCTAATGCATTTGGTATCTTCCTTCTGCGGCAATATTTCATGCAAATACCAGAGGAGATTATTGAAGCGGGCAGACTGGATAACGCCAGTGAGCTCAAGATTTTATGGCATATCATGCTCCCTATGTCGAAGGCGGCGCTGGCTACGATTGCGCTATTCAGCTTTGTCAGTCATTGGAACGACTACTTCTGGCCTTTGATTATGACCGATTCAGCTTCGCTTCGGCCGCTGACTGTTGGCATTGCGATGCTTAGGGAGACGGAGGGAATCAGCAACTGGCACATTATTATGGCAGGAAACGTCATCCTGGTCGTGCCTATTCTTATTGTTTATCTGTTTTGCTCCAAGCAAATCGTTAAGGCTTTTGTTTACTCGGGGATTAAATAACGATTAGTTCCCTTTCAAATAAAAAAATCAGACAAGCGGAGGCTATTACAAATGAGAAAAAAGTTGTTTAAGATGTTAGCTGTACCTATGGTGCTAGGTTTACTGGCAGGTTGTGCCGGAGGTACTACACAGCCGTCTTCATCAGAGCCAGCAAAGTCCACCACTGAGCCAGTGAATTCTACAGACCCTGCTAAAACCGACAAGGTTACCATTCAGTTCTGGCATTCCTTAGGCGGTAAGAACGGTGAATACACAGATGCTATGATCAAACGTTTTAATGAAAGCCACAAGGATATAGAGGTTGTAGGAACGTTCCAAGGAAACTATGACGAAACGGTAACCAAGCTTCAGCAAGCAATTGCTTCCAAGAATGTTCCGGATGTGGCCATGATAGAGCGGGCCTACGTGGAGCTGTTTGCGGACGCGGACGTATTGGAGGACTTGAATCCCCATCTTAAAGCTTCCGGACTGAGCACCGATTTATTTAATTCCGGTTTAATGGGACATTCGACCTTCCATGATAAACTGGTATCCTTACCTTTAAACCGCTCGACTCCGATTATGCATATTAATAAAACGATGCTGGATGAGAAAGGACTTGCAGTACCTACAACCTGGGATGAATTGAAGACAGCTGCCGAAGCTTTAACGATCAAAGAAAATGGTGCCTATACTCGCTATGGCATGACGATGCCTTATGACACCTGGTATCCTATTGCAATGATTACACAGGCTGAAGGCAAATTCTTTAGTGATGACAATAAGACGATTGGCTTTTATGATAATGGAGTAGGCGCGAAAGTATTTAACTACATGAAGGACCTTCAAAGCACAGGCGCTCTGTACTACCCTCCAGCTCAGGATTCCGGAAATATTACCTCGCAGATGTTTGCGGACGGTAAGGTTGGTATCATGTTCGGATCTACCGGCAGCATTGGCGGTCTTGCGAACTCCGTTCAGTTCGATTATGTCACTGCCTATCTGCCAAAAGATAAAGTGCATGCGAACCCTACCGGAGGTGCCAACGTGGCCATGCTTGCTGATTCTAAGAATAAAGAAGCCGCTTGGGAATTCTTGCGTTGGATGGAAACCGATCCTCAAGGTGCTCTGCCTTTCATTTTGCAAACAGGTTACCTGCCGTTTACGAAGGCAATGACGGAGTCCAAGGACATGCAGGAGCTGTGGGCGAAAGAGCCTAACCGCAAGGTAGCTTATGACCAGCTTCAATATGCTGTCGATACGAATAAGGATTTAGCTTGGCCAGAGGTTATGAAGGAATTTTTCAAGGCTATAGAGGCTATTATGTATGACAGTGAAAATGTACAGACAACACTAGATACCTTCAAGAAGGAAGCGGATAGAATATTGAAGAAATAAGCTGATAACCTGGATAATCTGAATGATGCACTTCGAAATAAGAAGCGTATGATTAAAAAGGCTCGGAGGAGAGGGTAAAATGTCAGTTGAGGATAATAAAGGAGTGAATCGTAAGGTTCATTGGCAGTCCCATCAAAGCTCAAATGCTGAAATGCCAGAAAATACGCTAGCCGCCATACTGGATGCCTGGGAACTGGGAGGCATTCCGGAGGTCGATATCAGGCAAACCATGGATGGTGTCATCATTGGCATGCATGACGAAACGCCGAAGCGAACGACTTCGGCTCCCGCTGCAGACCAGGACCGGCTTATTTCCGAATGTACCTTTGAGCAGGTTCAGACTTGGGATGCAGGCGTGAAATTCAGCGCAAAGTACCGAGGAGAAAGGGTACCTTCACTGGAGGAGGTCTTGGTTATTTTAACCAGGCATCCTGAACGTGAGCTCTATCTGGATTACAAGCAAGTCGATTTGGAGAAGCTGGCTGAGCTTGTTCAACAATATGGCGTCGGGAAGCAGATTATTTTCTGCCACAAGGATCATGAGAACTGCAAAGCAATAAAACGGCTAGCTCCGGAAATCCGGACCATGCTTTGGATTCCTGATGGAGAGACTGCACGCAGCTTTGAAGCAGCACGGGCGAGCGGATTCGAAGCGCTGGATATCATCCAGCTTCATCTCAAGGATGCCGAGGGTGACGAGGGTTGGAGATATAAGCTAGGGAAGGATTATCTGCAACATGTACAGGAGCAGTTAACTGAAGCGGGCTTGGAGCTTGAAGTTTTGCCTTTTTATTTTGATCAAAGCTCCATGTTTCGTTTGCTGGATATCGGTATCCGCCGCTTCGCTGTTGATGAGCCAAGAGTATTTGTAGCAACCTTAAACGATTATGATTTTGACAAGGCATCTTTTATATAACATTTCTTTCCCTTGACATTCATTAGAATGATTATGTAATATCTATAGCATAAACAAAACCATAACTAAACAATCAGGCATTGACCAAAGATATGATTTCCTGCACGGACTGTCCAGAGAGAGGAGTTTAGGCTGAAAGCTTCTCCAGAAACCGGTTGTGAAATTACCCCTTTGCAGCTGTGGCGTTGAACCCATCGATCTTTTTTTCGCGGCAGTACGCGGCACCGTCTTATCCACGATACTGGATACCAATGAGGTCCTTGCATGTGTTACTTAGGCTAACAGCCCAAGTAAGGCATTCTGCAGGTCGAATTAGGGTGGAACCACGAGCTGAACGCACTCGTCCCTTTGTGGGGGAGATGCGTTTTTTTGCGTTCAAAAATATTGGAAAAAGTAGGAATGGAGGAATAATCATGGGAATTCAAGTAACATTGCCCGATGGAACAATTAGGAGGTACCCGCAGGGTACGACAATCGAACAAGTGGCCGAATCCATTAGCTCAGGCTTGAAGAAAAATGCGGTAGCCGGCAAAATAAACGGTAAATCCGTCGATATTCACCAGCCTATTGAACAGGATAGCCATATTGAAATTGTAACTCTGGACAGCAGAGATGGTCTGGAGATCTATAGGCACAGCACAGCGCATTTGATGGCTCAAGCGATTAAACGTATTTATGGGGATAGAGCCGTCAAGCTCGGCATTGGACCGGTTATTGAAGACGGGTTTTATTATGACATCGATATCGAAAAGCCACTATCCAGTGAAGACCTTGCCGCAATTGAAAAAGAGATGGAGAACATCACAAAGGAGAACCTGCCTATTGTGCGTCGGGTCGTCAGTCGGGAAGATGCGATACAAACTTTCGAGGGGCTTGAGGAGCCGTTAAAGCTGGAGCTTATTCGCGATCTACCGGAGGATTCTGTTTTAACGATTTATGATCAGGGTGAGTTTTTTGACCTGTGCCGGGGGCCGCATCTTCCGTCTACAGGCAGGATCAAGGCGTTTAAGCTGCTCAGCGTAGCGGGTGCTTACTGGCGGGGAGACTCTAATAACAAGATGCTGCAGCGTATTTATGGGACTTCATTTCCGAAGAAAGCTCAGCTGGAAGAGCATTTACATTTTCTTGAGGAAGCCAAGAAGCGTGATCACCGCAAGCTCGGCAAAGAACTTGAATTGTTTATGTTTTCAGAAGAAGCACCAGGAATGCCTTTCTATCTCCCGAAGGGAATGACAATTCGTACAGAGCTTGAGAACTTCGCGCGTGAATTACAGCGGCAGCGGGAGTACGATGAAGTACGTACACCGCTTATGATGAATAATCGGCTTTGGGAGCAATCCGGACATTGGGACCATTACAAAGACAATATGTACTTCACTAATGTGGACGAAACGAAATTCGCGCTTAAGCCTATGAACTGCCCGGGACACATGCTCATTTTCAAAAACAGCTTGCATTCCTATCGGGAATTACCTATCCGAATTGCGGAATTTGGTCAAGTGCACCGCCATGAATTTTCCGGAGCTCTTAACGGGATGATGCGGGTCCGCACATTTTGTCAGGATGATGCTCACCTGTTCGTATTGCCTGAACAAATTGAGGATGAAATTAGCCGCGTTATTGAACTGATTGACCATATTTACCAAGTATTCGGGTTCGAATACAAGATCGAGCTGTCCACACGCCCGGAAGATTATATGGGTTCAGAGGAGTTATGGGATCAGGCAGAAGCGTCTTTGCAAAATGTTCTGGATAAACGCGGCATCAAGTACCGTGTCAATGAAGGCGATGGAGCCTTCTACGGTCCTAAGATTGATTTTCATATTCTAGATGCGCTTAAACGAAGCTGGCAGTGCGGCACAATACAACTTGATTTCCAAATGCCCGAAAAATTTGATCTCTCTTACATCGGCGAGGACAACCAAAAGCACCGTCCAGTCGTTATCCATCGCGCTGTTTATGGATCGATTGATCGCTTTATGGGGATTTTAACCGAGCATTATACAGGTGCTTTCCCATTATGGCTCGCACCCGTCCAGGTGAAGCTGTTACCTGTTTCAGAAAATTATGTAGACTATGCTTATGAGGTTAAGAAATCTTTAAAAGAGGCGGGTATACGAGTCGAAGTAGATGGACGTAATGAAAAGCTCGGATACAAAATTCGTGAAGCCCAGCTGGAAAAAGTCCCCTACATGCTTGTACTCGGCGAGAACGAGAAAAATTCAGGTAGTGTGTCGGTGAGAAAACGCGGCGAAGGCGATCTTGGGTCCAAAAGTATTGCGGAAATTATTGGGGAGATTTGTGCGGGAATTGACGCTAAAAAATAAGATGAACAACTAATTTGTATCTTTGCCGCATAAACTGGATCATGCTCAGAAGCTTTGCTGGAAATAGTTCGGGGAATGTTAATACATTGTGTGGAAATAGCGTCGATTATAGCTTGTAACTAGCGTATAATAGTAAATAAATATTTTAATCTACAAATAATAGTGATACACTATGATTAGGTTATATTTGATCCAGAAAAGATGGGTGATTAGGTCGCGCCCTGCTTTGCTATGGCTCCTAGCAGGAGCACCTAAGCAGGAGCACCTACATTCTTTCTGCAAATCTTAGGGCATAAGGAAGGTTAAAATGAGCAACAGACAAACCAAAACAGACGTTATCTTAATTGGTGCTGGAATCATGAGTGCTACTTTGGGGTCACTGCTGAAAGAGTTAGTACCGGACTGGGAAATTACAGTGTTAGAGAGGCGCGGAAACGCAGGAGAGGAAAGCTCTAACGAATGGAATAATGCGGGAACAGGGCATTCTTCCCTGTGCGAGCTTAACTACACCGTTGAAAAACCGGACGGTTCCATAGATATTAGCAAAGCTATAAAAGTTAACGAAGAATACCAGGTTTCAAAGCAGTTCTGGTCTTATCTTGTAAACAGCAATCTGATACGTAATCCGCGGGATTTTATCGTGCCAGTGCCTCATATGAGTTTTGTACAAGGGGAACAAGATGTAACGTTTTTGAAAAAACGTTTTGCATCATTGTCTAACAATCCCTTATTTCAAGGCATGGAATTTTCGGATGATCCGGGAAAACTGAAGCAATGGATTCCGCTTATGATGAAAGACCGGACATTCGATAAGCCGATCGCGGCAACGAGAATCGAATCCGGAACGGATGTCAACTTTGGCGCTTTAACGCGCATATTGTTTGATCACTTAAAGAGTAAGAATGTTAATATAAAATTCAAACAAAATGTTGATGATATTAAACGTGCTAGCGACGGCTCGTGGGAGTTGAAAGTGCGGAATGTCGATAGTGGTACCGTCGAACACCATGCTGCCAAATTCGTCTTTATCGGCGGCGGGGGAGGAAGCCTGCATTTGCTGCAAAAATCAGGTATTCCTGAAGGAAAAGGTATCGGTGGATTTCCGGTAAGCGGACTATTCATGGTCTGTCAGAAACCGGATGTTGTAGCTCAGCATCGTGCCAAAGTATACGGCCAAGCTGCGATTGGAGCTCCTCCAATGTCCGTTCCGCATCTTGACACAAGATTTATCGACAAGAAAGAATCGTTGTTCTTTGGACCGTTTGCCGGCTTCTCACCAAAGTTTTTGAAGTTCGGTTCGATGTTTGATTTGGTAACTTCCATAAAAATGCATAATCTCGTAACTATGATGGCTGCAGGTGTGAAAAACATTCCATTAACAACTTACCTGATCAAGCAAGTTATGTTATCGAAAGATAAGCGAATGGAAGCTTTACGGGAATTTGTCCCGAACGCCAATAGCGATGATTGGGATTTAGTGGTAGCAGGCCAGCGTGTGCAAATTATCAAAGATACTGCTGCCGGTAAAGGAACGCTTCAATTTGGTACAGAAGTTATTAGTGCCGCTGATGGCTCGATAGCTGCATTGCTCGGTGCTTCTCCGGGTGCTTCTACTGCCGTTTCCGTTATGCTTGAAATCATAAAAAAATGTTTCCCGCAGCATATAAAAGCGTGGGAGCCTAAAATAAAAGAAATGATTCCTTCTTTCGGCGTGTCACTGTTGAATAACCCGGAACTTATCCAAGAAATTCATACTTCAACATCCCAGACGCTTGGCTTAGCCGATAAAAAACCAGCAAATCCGAAGAACCAAAAAAAACGTATGTTAAAGGAAGCATAATTTGCCGTCAGGCAAATTCTTGCTTCCTTTATTTTTTTTCATATCGCTACTATCCCTTTGCCTCAGGAAAGCAAGAACGCAAGAAAGTATCCACTGCTGGCAGGCCAGTTGAGCGTGGGCTTCACTTAACGATGTTTTTCGATGATTTTCATCGTTAAAAAAGGTCGGATGGCCCCCTCAGGGTGGATAACAGGGATTTAACGATGTTATTCATCGTTAAAGTGGGGGAGTGGAGAGGACCTGGTGCTTTTAATGATGAAAAACATCGTTAAAGTTCGTTGAAGTTCGTTGAAGTAGCAGATCCTCTCGGTTGTGCGTGCGTTGCGGGGCCGTTCTTCATCCCCAGTGCCTTTGCCCGCTGGGAAATCCCCTCCGATCCAGAGAAAACCCCTTGCTGGCAGTCCGTTTGAGCTTGGCGTTCGTGCGATTGTAGCTAAAGAGAGGGAATGGCTGTGGGAGGAAGAGCGGTAGCGTCCGCCTTTAAAGATTTGTTCCTACCTTCTCATCACTACCATTCAAGGGAACAAATCTTTAACAGCGGCTGGAGCCCACAGCCATTCCCTCCGTAATGCACCAACGCCATGAACACGCACCTCAAAGGACGCCGCAAGGTTGTTCAAATTTTGGAATCTGGATAAAATAAATGCTTGACTTTCGATTCTCGTTGTAACTATAATGATTACATCGAGAGGATGTTAGCGATGAAAATTAGCAGTCGATTCTCCATTGCCGTTCATATTTTATCTTTGCTGGATATTGCTAGGGAAGCCCATGGTACTTCTGAATGGATTGCCGGAAGCGTGAATACGAATCCTGTGATTATTAGAAGACTATTAGGTCAGCTGAAAAAAGCGGGGCTGGTGAATGTGCGCGCGGGGACTGGTGGTGCGTTTTTGCTAAAAGATTTAGCTGACGTTACTCTGTTGGATGTTTATCGGGCGGTAGAAGTGGTGGAAGAAGGCCGGCTTTTTCACATTCATGATGAACCTAATCCTGGGTGTCCCGTAGGTTCCAACATTCAGGCCGTATTGCAATTGATTTTAGGCCGCGTCCAAGATGGAATGGAGCAAATTCTCGCGGATATAACGATGAAAGAATTAGTTACCGAGTTGTCCAAAGGAGTACAAACAGGTAATTAATTTTTTTTGAACATGTTGTAACAAAGTAACTTACAACATTACAACCAATGACAACAAATGACTTAAACACGATGATATACCCCATTTTAGAATAAAATGCTTCATGGGTACTCATAATAAAAAAATCTTAGGAGGAAGTCAAATGAAAATCGGAATTATTGGAGCCACAGGAAAAGCTGGGAGTCTTATTACGAAAGAAGCCATTAGCAGGGGGCATGAAGTGACAGCGATTGTAAGAGATGCTTCCAAACTCACAGAACAGGCTGCAGCTGTACTTGAAAAGGACGTTTTTCAATTAACTTCTGATGATTTAAATTCGTTCGATGTGGTGGTTAATGCATTCGGGGGCTCACCAGGTAAAGAACATCTTCATGTGGAAGCGGGACGAATTCTGATCGAAGCACTAACCGGTGCTCCAAACACGAGGTTAATTGTCGTTGGAGGCGCAGGCAGTTTATTCGTTGATGAAGCCCAAACATTACGTGTATTGGACACTGCCGAATTTCCTAAAGAATATCTGGCTACAGCACAAAATCAAGGTGAAAACCTGAAGGATTTGCAAAAAGCAGACAATCTCAAGTGGACCTTTATTAGTCCTGCGGCATTTTTTGACCCACAAGGGAAGAGAACGGGCGCCTATCAAAAAGGTAAGGATAATCTGATGGTGAACTCCAAAGGACAAAGCTATGTAAGCTATGCTGATTATGCAATTGCTGTATTGGATGAAATCGAGAACCCGCAGCATATCAACGAGCGATTCACTTTAGTATCAGAATCAGAGTAATTTGGAGCAAGCATTTGAGGATAGGAATTGTTTTATGAAGGGCCTTCCAATTTGTGAGGGGCTCTTTTTTTTCTCCTTAGAAGTCCGTAAAGAATGGAAGCCTGAAATATGGTACACTAGTAATGGTAAATCCAGGAATGACAAGGGGGGCGCTGCGATGATACAGGCCTTGTATAGCAGTACATTTATCAGCGGTCAAGCAAGCAATAAGGTCAGATGTGTGCCAGGTTGGATGTGGAAGCCGTCCACTCCGTTATTCGATTATGATCTATGGTACGTGTTCGAAGGCTTTGGCCAAATCGTGCTTGCGGACACAACCTACATGTTGAAGCCGGGTACCTGCATGCTTGTGCGGCCTGATTCCCTTCCTGTGGCGACCCAGGACCCGGACCATCGTTTGATGGTTCTCTTTATTCATTTTTCCATTCACGCCCCGGATCTCAACCAGGTTGTCATTCCGCCTGAATGCTCATATATTAACGATATTTTCATGTTTGAAGGCATGCTGCATCGCCTGTTTGAGGTGGATGGAGGAAGCAGGCGATGGAAGGCGGATGAATTTGATTACCTTATGAAGCTGATCTTTATTTACCTCTACAACCTTGAGTATGAGCGGCAACATAATCATCCGACTCTAACAGCCAAACAAACCGGCAAAATCCGCGATGTTATCGATTATATTCAGCGTGAAAGCTATTCGGTCGGGTACGGGGATATTTACCGGTATGCCGGGCTGTCTCCGCGTTATCTAAACGCATTGTTTAAGCAGTTCACAGGCTCTTCTCTGAAAGAATATTTGACCCGGTCCAGACTCCGCAAGGCGCAGCATCTGCTCACGGAATCCTCGCTCAGCATCACCGAGATTGCGGAATTGCTGGGGTACGCCGATATTTATGCCTTCAGCAAGATGTTCAAGCAGCACACGGGAGTTTCTCCATCTCACTACCATAACACAAGCCAGAAGACGGAGCTGAATGGTTAGCACTCAGCATCCATAATTTCACCTGTAAACATCAGCTTGAATTGCTCCTTCGACATTAATTCGGAGGAAGCGGGTGCATAGCGAAATTGCAGCGCTCTCCGTTTCAAGGCAGAGAAATTGGCCGGCGTTCCATGCTGAAGCAAACCGGAGAAAAACAAAGCGCCGCCAGGCTGCAAACAAACAGCCATATCTTTCTCGACATCGACATGGGAGTCGCACATTTGCCAGTCCCGAACCAAAAAGTGTGGAACACCACCGGCAAGATGGGAGCGTGGAATGATATGCATGCAGCCATTGTCCAGATTCGCTTCGTCCAGGGCGATCCATACGGTTACAATTTGTTTTTTGTAGAATAATCCTCCATACGCCATATCCTGATGCCACGGCTTTTCACCTCCGCCATGAGGAGGCTTCAGCAAGCCTTGCTCCCCTACAAGAACCGCGTTATCCCCCAGAAGTTGTTCTACTATATGAAGAATAGCCGGGTGATAGGCAATAGCATTGAGTTTTGGGGCGAATTGTACATAATTATAAATTTTCCTCACGGCCAACTCGCGTTCCTCAGCTGTCCAATGTTCGTTCTCCGGTTTGAAAAATTGGATTTTCGGACCTGCCAGCTTTTTCTGAATAATATCACTTATTTCCTCCAGTGCACCATCCACTTCTGTTTGCGACAACAACTGATCCACGACCACGTAGCCTTGATCCTTGTAAAATGAAATATGCTTCTCAACAAAATTTTCACTCCTGTTTATTCGCTCTGTTGCCAAACGATCGTAACGGTAATAACGCCGGGCAATATCCTCCGCTATTTCCTGGGGAACTGGTTTTAAGTCCGGATTGCTTTCATAGTCATTATAAGACAAGTTTCTGGCCTTACGGGTTGTCATGATAGTCACCTCTGGTTTCATTTGTATATGGAATATGCGGCAAGAGGAAGTCATTCAGCGTGGTGCTCTTTTTCTTGCTTTTCGTTGCTTTTTGCTGCTTTCATTGCCGCTCGTGTGTTCATTGTACACAGATGTGTTGGCAGTGAGAATGGTCGGAGTGTCCATGCATTTGTAAGAAGTGTAGGAAAATGGCCGCCAAATTTTTTATGTCCAAGTAATGGATTGCCTTTTTGAGTGCGGCATTATAAGATGATTTTAACCATGCTGAGCGGGCTGCTGGAATTGCTCCAAATTCAGGATCATCATTTATTTATTGCCGTAAAGAAAAAAGGAGCTTGCATGCAATGTGGAATACACTTAAAGGGATGTTTGACTTATCTCCCGGTGTCCGGTGGTTTGTCATTACAGAGGCACTGCTTGGAATCGGGATAGGCATGTTTCAGCTGGTGCTTAACCTGCATCTTCTCGATATGAGGCTGGACGAAAAACAAATTGGAGAATTAACCTCGGTGGGAGCACTGATTATGGGGCTCGTTTCTATACCTGCTGGCTTGCTGGCCGGTTGGGCCGGACGCAAGAACCTGCTGGTCATAGGCATTATTTTGATGAGCTTTGGTTATATTGGCTTTGGTCTTGGTCACTCGATTCCGGTTTTCTATGCCGCTCAGATTGTGCTGACTATCGGCACAACGCTGCTCGTCACATCGGAGATCCAGCTGCTCTATCATTACAGCCGTTCGCACAAGGAAGAAATGCGGGCATTCAGTTTGTTGTTTGCTATTTTCACTTTGTTCGTTGGGCTCGGAACACTGCTGGGCGGTTATTTGCCAGAATGGCTGGGCGGCGATACATCGGTTTATCAGCGGACGATGTATGTAGCGGCTGGTATGGTGTTTGCTGGTGGTGTACTTCGCGGAATTCTATTGCCTCGCGAGCCAAAGCCTGCTGTGGACAAGCTGCTCCAACCTAAGCCCAAACCAGGCTCAGATTTAGCCTCAGAACCTGGAGTAAAAACAGGCTCAGAGACAGGGTCTGCGCTTGCCCCTGAAGTGCTGAAACGCAAACGCAAGCTGCCAAGCCGGACAGTGTGGGTGCTATCCTTATTCACACTGATGGGCGGCATGGCGTTTGGTTTCACAGGGCCTTACTTGAATGTGATTGTTAAATTCCAGCTGGGTTGGGCGGATACGTCGGTATCGCTGTTACTCACAGCTGCGGGGTTATTCGCTTTCGTTGGCTCGATGCTGATGCCTGTTTTATTGGAGCGGCTCGGCATCAATAGATCATTCCATTACGTGTACTTAACGAATATTATCCTTACAGCACTGCTGTTCGTGACATTTCCACCGTTTCTGTTTGGAGCCTTTATCTTGATGCGCAGTGGTGGCTTTACTCTCTTGACGAATATGACCGATAGCCAGGCCATGTCGTGCATTGGTGAAAGAGAACGCAACCTGTTCGCAGGGATGAGGACCGTCTTCAGGAGCGTCGGCTCAGCCATCGCCTCGTATGCTACAGGGATCATTCTCGCTGGCAAAAACTATACGCTGCCGTTTCTGCTCACGGCCCTTATCATCGTGGTCGGGTACGTGTTCTTTCTACTGTTGGTCCGCCCGCTGTTCCAAGCGCAAGCGAAGGAATCTCAATCCTATACTACATGAGGCTGAGTAACGGGTTTCCACTCTTCATCGAGTCCCAAGCCGCGCAGGTCTGCGATAATTCCTTGGCGTTCAGCTTCATACATACGCCAGATGACGCGCAGGCCTTGCAAGCTGGATGGTCCATCGGTTAGCGGACTTTCTCCATTTTGAATGCAATTCAGGAAGTGCCGGATTTCATGGAACGTATATTTGCCCCCGCCTTCTAATTCCATAATGACTTCCAGTCCAGGTTCTTGGGAATCAGGCCGATCTTCCTTTAATAAATTTTTGTGAATAACCAGCTTGTTTTCCCCATAATTAAATTCAATCATCCCATCTGTACAATGAGCATGGAAGCTCCAGCCAAGCTTTGTTCCTCTTGCGCCCCAAGTCCCGGCATGGTATCCGATCGCTCCTGATTCGAATTCAATCGTCACATGGCTCGTTCCCTCTTTTTCCATCCAAGGCGTTCCCTTGTTTGTTCCCATATGAACCCCTTTGACCGGTCTTCCCATGATCCACAATAGCAGATCCACATAATGACATCCATGACTGAAGAACTGTCCCCCACCAAGTCTGTCTGCAGAAAGCGCCCAATGTCCAGGCTCATAACGGGTAAACTGCTCCGTCCACATCGAGATTTGGAAGAGCTCTCCATAGACCTTGTTGTCAATCAATTCTTTCATTTTAACAACCAGGGGATGGAACCGCATAGGGTAAGCCGTCATAAGGACATTGCCCGTTTGTTTGGACGTGTCAATCAATTCCAGGCATTGCTGTTCGTTTAATGCAAGCGGCTTTTCTACTAATACATGCTTTCCTGCGTTTAAAAAATAGCTGCTCACTTCATAGTGCAAATCATGAGGAAGCGCGATAAGGACGGCGTCCACGTGATCCAGCAGATCCCGGTAGTCTGTCACGACCACTCCAACCTCACCGATCGAATCCGCCATATTTTGAGCACGCTCCAGAACAATATCTGCTGTTGCAGTAACGATCATCTGATCTGTTAGCTCCTGATAGCCCTTCGCATGATTTTCACTCATAATCCCACAACCGATAATTCCTAATCTTATTTTATTCATATATAATGCCTCCCTTTCTGTTATATGGTCATAGTACTTGGCCTTCCAAGGAAAGTCTTTATACGATTGCCTAATTTTTTTACACTTTAGGAACCCGGCACAGTTTTCTTTTTTTCCACATCAACAGCGTACAAAAAATAAATGTTTTTTACTAAAGAAACAAAAATAGATCCCCTCTATAATTGTTCTAGTAGGTGCAAAACAAGAAGTCTTTAAAAAAGGGGAGAGGTTAGCATGAGTAAACGGATCGTCAGTATGGTTGCTTTAGTGTTGATATTAGCCTTGGCCGTATCTCTGAGCGGTTGTGGATCGAAAGGGGAGAACACCCCAAAGGAGGGGACAGCTTCACCGAAGGCAGGGGAAACAACGAAGCCAGCGGGAGAGAAGCCGGCAGATGTGCCTGACAAGTATGATCCGCCGATTGAAATGTCTACGGTTACATTTAATTATTCCTACCCTAAATTCGACAAGGGAGATGACATCAACAATAATCCGTGGTCCCGGTATATGCTGGAAACTTATGGGATTAAGGTAAACACGTTATGGGATACTAGCACAGATTATGATCAAAAAGTGAACCTGATGATCGCTTCAGGAAACATACCCGACTTCTTTGCCGTATCCCCAACACAATTCAAGCAGCTTTATGATGCGGGTCTCATTGAAGATTTAACAGATTCTTATAATCAATATGCTTCTGAAGGCATTAAATCCATTATGAAGGATGCCGGGGCTGAGGTGATGGAATCTGCAACGCTGAATGGAAAGCTGATGGCTATACCATGGACTGGAGAAGCACAGGTAGGCGTGCCCGTTCTATGGATACGTCAAGATTGGTTCGATGCTCTGAAGCTGTCCGCCCCTAAATCGATGAATGATGTGTTGGAGATTGCCAAAGCATTCACGACTCAAGATCCTGACGGCAATAAAAAAGACGATACCTTTGGGCTCGCCATGGATAAAGATTTCAATTTAATGACCGGTTTCCTGAATGGCTATCATGCCTATAAAGATATATGGGTAGAAGACGGCGCGGGAGGCTTGGCTTTCAGCGGCTTGCAGCCCGAAATGAAAGAAGCTTTGGCAATTCTGCAAGATATGTTTAAAAACAAACAAATTGACCCTGAATTTGGTGTGAAGGACACTACTAAAGTTAATGAATCTATCGGATCGAATAAACTTGGCATGATCTTTGGAAATATTGAATTAGCTAATACGATGCAAAAAATTACACCGAATACAAGCTGGCTTCCTTTCCCTGTACCTTCAATAGATGCCGAGCCTGCATTAATGCAGCATCCTCTTAACGTTTATGGGCTGTACTGGGTAGTTAAAAAAGGAACCAAGAACCCGGAAGCGATTTATAAAATGCTTCAAGCTTGGGTGGACTTGTACTATGACAACACTTCAGAGGAAATTTATGCGAAATACAACGCTATTCAAGGTACTGGATATTGGATGAACGCCCCGATCAAAATATACAAAACCTTTAGTGATGTGGAAGTTTATCGTCAGATTAAGCCTTTGTTAGAAAGTAAAGACAGAGAGAATGCAGATTTAAGCAAGTTAACTCCAGCGGCGCGTTCAGCATACAAGCAAATTCTTGAATACGAGAAAGGCAACATGGAGTTCAGGGGAAGAAACGGTAAAACAGGTCTGAACGGCAGCGCATCTGTCATTGACAGCTATGTAGCCAACAATCAATATAAGCCGGAAGCTTTCACCACATTGCCAACACCAGCTATGCTGCTAAAAACGCCAAATCTGTTGAAAATGCAGTATCAAATGATTAGCAAAATTATTTTGGGTGCGCCATTAGATGAATTCGATAAATTTGTGGAGCAATACAAGAAGCTAGGCGGAGATGAAATTACGGCGGAAGTTAACGAATGGTATAAAAACAAATAGATCATAGAGGAGGGAGAATATCCCTCCTTGCCTTATTCACGTAAGTCTTCGCAAGTTTGCAAGTCAACTTAAGTTAACCTGAGAGTTACCCTAAGAGGTTACCCTAAGTCATCTAAAGTCACTACTGCATGTCATTGGAGGCGTCGATCTTGAATAAAAGCCTTAAATCGGAAATACCTTTGCATTTGATGATCCTGCCGGGCTTTATTATTATCTTTATTTATTCCTATGTGCCTATGGTTGGAATTGTTATGGCCTTTCAAAACTATATCCCCGTAAAAGGAATTTTAGGCTCTGACTGGGTCGGATTGGACAATTTCAAGTATATAATAAGCCTGCCGGATACGCTGCAAGTGTTGTGGAACACCGTGTATATTGCTATTTTGAAAATTATTATGGGGCTTATTGCTCCTATTTGTACAGCTTTATTACTGAATGAAGTCAGGAAGCAGTTATTTAAAAGAGCCATTCAGACTGTGGTGTATTTGCCTCATTTTTTGTCGTGGGTCATTTTGGGCGGCATTTTAATCGATCTTTTATCGCCTTCACAAGGGCTGGTGAACCAGTTTTTAATGTTTTTAGGCTTTGAACCTGTTTTTTTTCTTGGCGATAATAAGTGGTTTCCTTATACCCTGATGATATCGGATACCTGGAAGGAATTTGGCTTCAGCATGATTATATATTTGGCCGCTATATCGGGCATTAATCCATCCCTGTACGAAGCGGCGGTCATCGATGGGGCTAATCACTGGAGAAGGGCTTGGCATATCACCTTGCCTGGCATGAGACCGATTATTGTGCTTCTCGTGACACTAAGCTTGGGTTCCGTGCTGAATGCGGGATTTGAACAAGTATTTATTTTGTATAGTCCTCAGGTTTATGAGAGTGGAGATATTATTGATACCATGGTTTACCGTATAGGTTTGATTAATTCACAATATAGTATTGCCACAGCAGTTGGTTTGTTCAAGTCGGTGGTATCTTTGATTTTAGTAGGTACTTCCTATTGGTTGGCCTATCGTTTAGCGAACTACCGCATTTTCTAGGAGGTCTTTCACTTGGTCGAAAACACAACAATACCCCGTAAACTATTTCTTTATTTTAATTATACGTGGTTAACGCTAATAGCCTTTATTTGTCTGTTTCCTATCATCAATGTGCTTGCTATTTCCTTTAGCTCTGCCAATGCTGCATCGTCTGGCCTGGTGACTTTTTGGCCTGTTGAATTTACTACCAGCGCTTATGAATATGTCACCCGTAATGACGCTTTTATCACATCCTTGATCGTTTCTGTCAAAAGGGTTCTGCTGGGCGTCTCGCTGCAAATGCTGTTAATTGTGCTGCTCGCCTACCCGTTATCGAAAGAGACCGGATCGTTCAGGTTCCGCACCATTTATGTATGGTTCTTCTATATCACCATCCTGTTCGGCGGCGGTCTGATTCCAACTTATATGACGATCCAAAAAACAGGCCTGATCGATACGCTGGGTGCCTTGATTATCCCGGGAGCGGTGCCCGTATTTAGTGTGGTGCTGTTATTGAATTTCTTTCGCGGGCTGCCCAAAGAGCTGGAAGAAGCCGCCTTTATGGATGGCGCAGGGCATTTGACCACATTGTTTAAAATATTTATCCCCTTATCCAAACCAGCGCTGGCTACCTTGCTTCTGTTTGCTATCGTAGGGCATTGGAATGCGTGGTTTGACGGACTTATTTACATGAATCAGGCTAAAAATTATCCGCTGCAAAGCTATCTGCAATCCGTTGTTATTATGGGTAATGATACGGCTCTATCTGAAGTTGATGATGAAATTTTCACCACACTTTCGGATCGTACTTTGAATGCCGCACAGATTTTTCTGGGTGCATTGCCTATCTTACTCGTCTATCCATTTTTACAAAAGTATTTTATGGAAGGTATTGTTTTAGGAAGTGTTAAGGGTTAGGAGCACAGAAGGGTAGAGGGGAACAGGGATCCAAAAGACAAAGACAAGAGAAGAAATAAGGAGGATTTGCAGAAGATGAATTCCAATAATAGCGGCGGCTCTTTACGTGCAGGTGTTGCCAAGAGTGATATTACCACCAGTCAGGAGGGGGCATTAATCAATGACCCTCTATATGCAAAAGCACTGGTTTTAGATGATGGTACGAACAAGGTGGTCATCATTGCCATGGACGCTCTTGCGATTGGGGTTATAGGTGATATCAAGGAGGATTTTTTACCGAAGCTGCGCAGCCGAATTGAGCAAGAGCTGCAAATTCCCGGCTGCCATGTTCTGGTCAATGCCTCACATACCCACCCGCCAGGCCGGCTGTTATGTGATGACGACGAGCAGGTAGACAGAACGTTCGATGCAGTTCGCCGCGCCTTGCAGAATATGACCGAGGTCAAGGTAGGCTCTGGGGTTGGCTACGAAGACAGAATCATGATCAACCGGAACCTGACGCTGAAGAATGGCAAGCACTGGAGTATCCGCTACGCCAATCCTTGTCCTCCGGATGAAGAGGTTGCAGCTGTAGGTCCGACGGACCCTGATATCGGGGTCATCCGCATAGATCGAATGGATGGTCAGCCTTTTGCAGTGCTTTATAACTTCGCTTGCCATCCTTTGATCGGCGTACCACAGCGGGCGGTTACTGCGAATTATCCCGGCTTTGCTTCCAAAGTGATCGAAGAAACTCTCGGCAATGATGCGATGGCTTTGTTCCTGCAGGGAGCGGCCGGGGACGTTATCGAGGTGCTTTTTAAAGACGTTAATCGTTCCAGAGATTCCGAACCGATCGGCACGATGCTGGGTATAAGCACTTTGAATGCGATCCGAGATATAGAGACTAAAGATGCGAAGCTGAGTATTATTTCAGAAACGATAATGCTTCCACGAAGAACCGATATTCCTCAGCGGATTGAAGCGCTGCTTGAGGAGCAGACCAGGCTTTTGGAATCCTTAAGGACGACCTGCCTGAACATCAAAACCTTCCTTCCGCTATACATTAAATATGCGCTGAATCCTGAATATCCTTCGGATTATTCGTACAGGTATCTACAAGCTGAAAAGATAGGTGACGACGCCTTAACGACCCTGGATACTGAAAACAGGAACAACCTGAATAAATATTTGGAAAACATCCATACAATGGAAAGATTGACAAGAATTCAGGAAAATATTGTAACCTTGAACTTCCATAAAGCAATGAACGATAAAGCTGATAATGCCATGATGCCAGCAGAGGTAATCGGAATTAAAATTGGGGACTGCGTACTCATATCGGCTCCTGCGGAAGTGCTGGTAGAGGTGGGCTTGAATGTTAAAAAGGCTTCGCCTTATAAGCACACTTTTATGGCAGCCTATTCCAATGGCTTCTTAGACTATGCGCCTCCGGTTGCCCAGTACGACAAGGGCGGCTACGAAGTAGTGGAGTGCCACCTTGGACCGGAATGGCAGCAGCTTTATGAAGAGAAGGCTGATGAAATTATTCGCAAGCTGTAACAATGGCTAAACAAGTACGAGAGCACAAAAAAGGAGCTTGGAAATGGACAAGAAATGGGCAGCCTGCTGGATTATGGCCCGCGAGTTCGAGGCTTTGCCGCCGATTGACATTTACCATAAGGAATTAGCTGGGCAGGAGAGCCTGGAGACCGGGGAGAATGAGCACAAGGAAATGCTGGATCATATCCAGGAGCATAAGCAGGAACATAAACAGGAACATAAACAAGAGCATAAACAAGAGCTGAAAAATCACCATATGTTAGCAAGAAAGGTGTTCCTGCTAAGCGGGAGCCTTTCAGATGCGTATCTGGATATAACCGGAGATGATTATTATAAGGTTTACATCAATGGTCATTTTGTCGGCCAGGGCCCTGCGCAAGGTAATTATTTCCATTATTTTTATAACCGGTTTGATGTGACTCCTTTTTTAAATATAGGTGAGAACGTAATCGCGGTACATGTTTATTACCATGGAGTAATTTCTCATGCTTATAATAGTGGGGATTATCGCCAAGGCTTCATTGCCGAGTTAAGTATAGGTGGTCTGGTTGCTGCAAGAACGAATCATACATGGACATACAAAATAACTGAGGAGCATGGTTTGGGTGCTTCTATTGGCTATGACACTCAATATCTGGAACATATAGACGGCAGGATTAAAGTGCAAGGTTGGCGCGAAGCCGGCTTTGATGACTCGAATTGGGAATCAGCATTGGAGCATGCGAAGGATGACCATCAGTTATTTATACAGCCTACACCGCCGCTATCTGTGTATGATATGAATCCCATGCAAGTGGTTGAGCTGCCGGATGAGGGTTATTTAATTGATTTCGGGCAGGAAATTACCGGACAGTTTCGTTTAAGGGGGAAAGGCAGAGCTGGGCAAATGATCGAAATTCGCTGTGGTGAAGAGCTGCTTGCAAATGGCCGTGTTCGTTATGATATGAGGTGCAATTGCCTGTATCAGGAGTTTTGGACTTTGTCAGAACGTGACGATGATGAGCTTGAGCTGTTCGACTATAAAGCTTTCAGGTATGTGGAGGTGCTTGCGGAGCCTGGAATTGCTGTAGATACTGGGAGCTTCTCAGCAGTTGTCCGGCATTATCCGCTCGATGAAACAGCCTGCATGTTCATATCCTCTAACCCGCTGCTTAATGACATCTGGTCCATATGCAGAAATGGTGTGAAATTCGGCTCCCAGGAAAATTATGTGGATTGTCCTTCCAGGGAAAAGGGGCAGTACCTGGGAGATAATACGATCATTACCCATGCCCATGCGTATGTGTCAGGCGATTTGCGGCTGTTCCGAAAATCACTTAAGGATTTCGCCTTGTTGTCCTCTCATGTTTGTCCAGGTATGATGGCGGTAGCTTCCGGCAGTTATATGCAGGAAATTGCCGATTTTTCATTCCAGTGGCCGCTGCAGCTGCTGCAGTATTATAAGCAAAGTGGCGACCGGGATTTTCTTGAGGAGATGCATCCTACGGCCGAGAATATGCTGCGTCATTTTGCACAATTTCGTAGAGAAGATGGTCTGCTTGCCAAGGTGACTGATAAATGGAATCTTGTTGATTGGCCGCCAGATTTGCGTGACAATTATGATTTTATACTCAATAACCCGATAGAAGATGGCTGTCACAACGTTCTTAATGCCTTTTATTATGGGGCAATGGTTGCTGTGGCTGAGATCCAGGAAATATTGCAGGGCTCAAAGTCGGATGATGTACAACTAGCTTTACATAAGGTGAAAGCCGCTTTTCGCAAGGTGTTTTATAACGAGGAGACGAAGCTATTTGTGGATGCAGAAGGATCCGGTCATTCATCGCTGCATGCCAATGCGCTTCCACTTCTATTCGGTCTGGTTCCGGACGAGGCCAAAGAATCCGTAGTAGCATGCATTCGCGTGAAACGATTAAGCTGTGGAGTTTACATGGCCTATTTCGTTTTACAGGCTCTTGCCGAAGCAGGGGAATATGATTTGATTTATGAGCTGATCACTTCAAATGACCTGCATTCCTGGGGCAATATGGTTAAAGAAGGTGCAACCACTTGCTTTGAAGCCTGGTCCAAAGACTTGAAAGCAAATACAAGCTTATGTCATCCCTGGGCCAGCGCTCCCATTCCAGTGCTTATCGAGCACATCATTGGCTTGAAGCCAGCTCTCCCCGGATGGAGAAAAGTGTCCTTTTCTCCTCATCTGCCGGATTCTCTTCGTGAAGTGAGGCTCACGTTCCAGGTGCCGACAGGAAGCATAACCTTTGAATATTCTGATGGGCAAATGAAGCTCACTGTACCTGAGGGAGTCTCTGTTGTCCAAAGTTATTAATTTGGTTCTGATTCCGATTGGCATAAAATATGTTATTATAGTATTTAATATCATGTAATATTAATGCCATGATCAGGAGCCGATTGAATGAACAAAATTAACACGTTTGAAGATGCTGAAATGTTAGCCAAAGACGGAATCAAAGGGATTTTAAAAACTGCCTTAATGGCAGAAGAAGCAGCAGCAATGATTCAGCCTGAAGATACGCTTATGAAGCAAGCCCGCGTTAGCATATTTGCCAATGAAGGAAGGACTAGATCCGACAATGTTGTGCTGGAATACCAATCGTCTAACGGAGCCTCTTATATCCTTTGCATTGGAGTAGGTAACGGAACCGTAATGAATTATTCTAGTGATGAATGGATTTCCTTCAGGGAAGAGTGCGAAGAGTATGATATCCTTCTGGAACGTGGCAAGCCGTTATTCACCTATTCGTTTCGGGGTATTTCGCTTGTGGGGCCGGATGTTATGACCTTTTAAATGATAGAGATGGATTTCAGAGTCTGGCAAAAATGTATATTGGAATTGAAGGATTTGAAACATTTACCTGAATCTATTTTTTAGGAGGATTTGAATGGCTATACTCGCAGTTGTTCTTACACTTTTTGGTTTGTTGCTGTTAATTAAGCCTTCAGTGATCTGGACAATAACTGAGAGTTGGAAATCAAATGACGCTACAGAGCCTTCTGATCTATATATTTGGTCCACTCGTTTTGGGGGGATTATGTGTACTCTCGCAGGAGTCGCGGGTATTATCGCTCTGTTGCTGTAGTTAAGATACAAAGAATAAGTAAAGTGAATACGGGTATTTAGATTTGTATATCCGATCCAGAAAAATAAAAGGGCGATCCGTCATGGATCGTCCTTACTTGACATATAAGAAAGTTTAAGTACTTTATAGTGATAAGGTGTAAAAGAGGGGTTAACCTTTCTCACTGAACTAAAAGTAAGTTTTTAGGGAAAAGTATACCCCGAAGCAGCTTGCCACCCCCAATTGAGCGTGTGTTCCACTTAACGATGTTTTTCATCGTTAAAACATGTGTTCCAGGTCAATCCGTCACGTTAACGATGTTTTTCATCGCTAAAAGAGGAAAGAGGGCCTCTCCGGGTGGTAAAAAGGGATTTTAACGATGTTTTTCATTGTTAAAGTAAGGTTGTGGAAACGGCCCAGTGCTTTTAGCGATGAAAAACATCGTTAAAAGCACAGAGGCGTCTCCAGCCTCGGCTAGGAAATCTCCTCGATGCACCCAAGTCACGAACACGCTCCGGAAAAGACGCCCAAGGAGGATATTTCTTAAGTGATAACAGCCGAATCACTTTACAGCGGTGAAGCGTTCGTGCTATAACGTGATATAAAAATGTGAGCTCATGTGAGTCTCATATTTCTCATATGGGTACTATCCCCATAGCTCAGGGAGGGAGGTCGACCCTTTTCTGGCTGTCTGGTTGGAGGAGTGGGTGTCCATGTGCAAAGCAGATGGTCAGGGAATAGGTAGGGGGCTGAAAAATGTTCGGAGCCCCAAATCCATTCCCTGACCATGCACTCGCGTATTGCTTACCCTTTTTTAAGGATGCAGAAAGGCAATTTCTAAATTACTTTAATTACTTTGCGTTCAATAAAGAGAGGATAAGAGTCACTGCTTCTGCCCGGGTTGCTGTTTCATTCGGAGCAAAACGGTTATTGCCGACTCCTTCGATGAGTCCTGCTTTTACAGCGGCTGCAATTGATGGAATCGCCCACTGCGGCGTGGCAGCAGCATCATCGAAAGATAGGGATGCATTCGTATCTACTTTAATGTTTAAAGCACGAATAACGATGGCTACTAATTCAGCTCGGGTGATAGGCTTACCAGGACGGAAGGTATTGTCGTCATAGCCGTCTATCATACCAGCTTCTAGGGCAGCCGCGAGAGCGGAAGTACCCCAGTCCGGAATTTGATCCTGATCCTTGAATTTTATAGCTGTAGTTGCTGCTGTAGTTCCGGCTGGTAGCTGCAGAGCTCTGGACAGCATAGTTATAAATTCAATGCGGTTTATTTTTTTATCCGGCCGGAAGGTTTCGTCTTCATATCCATTTACAAATCCGAGCTTAATCGCTTTTTCAATGGCAGCTTCAGCCCAATGCTTAGCCGTATCGCTGAACTGGACAGATGGCGTCGGCGTTGGGTCCGGATTTGGGCTCGGACTTGGACTTGGACTTGGACTTGGACTTGGACTCGGGCTCGGGCTCGGTTTCGGGCTTGGGTTCGGATTTGGGTTTGAACCTGGACCTGGACCTGGACCTGGACCTGGACCTGGACCTGGATCCGGATTCGGGTTTCCGCCGTTTGGATATACGGCAATTGCTTCATCCGAGTTATTTCGGCCGCTTACTGCTTTGATAACGAAACGATATTTATGTTCTTTGTTGGCGTTGTCGATGACGTAACTGTAGTTGTTCGTTCCTTCGACATGCTTAACGATTGTGTTCCAGTTCGCTCCGAGTGCGTCGTTTTGCTCATAAATCCGGTAGCTGTCGACCTTTTCTCCTGCATTGGGAGTCGTCCAGCTAATAGTGAGATTATTGTCCGCTCCAAGGACCACTTTGGGGTCTTGAACGGGATTTGGATTGACGTCGGTTTTCTTGATGCTGTACTTGTCGTAGTTGGCTGATACTCCGATTGCCTCCAAAGTAGATGCCTCTAGCGAAAGTGTGTCTTTCGTGATTTTAATGCCTGTGAACATAGGTTTGTTAGGTTGTCCGTATTTAGCTGTATAAGTGTAGGGACGGTCATTTGGAGGGTAAACCTTGTCACCAGCTGCGTTGGTAACCAAGTAAAGCGTACCCTTTGGGTTGACCGCATAGGCATCCTCATCGATGATTACACTCTGAGGTTCATTTCCTAGCATTTGATAGCTTCTTGCATATGAATGGTCATGGCCAGCAAGCACCAGATCAATGCCCAGCTCATCATAGACAGCCGTCAGCTTCTCTCTGAAAAACATAACATCGCCGTCCATGGAATGCTTGGCTACAGAGTAGATCGCTTTATGCATAATCACGATTTTCCACTTTTTATCCGTCTTGGCCGTTTCGCTGTAAAGCCATTCGACTTGCTTATCGAAAATTTCCTGATTGCCGCCTTCATTCCAGTATTCAGTATTAATGACCATGAAATGCGCATCGCCATAATCAAATGAATAAACGGAACCGTCAGGCTTTGCGCCAGTCTCGGACTTATTAGGCAGATTGAAATGGTAGGCGTAGTTGCTGAATTTGTTGCCTTCATGGTTTCCGACAGCAGGAACTAACGGATATTCGCTTAGTGTATTTTTTGCTTTGTTGAAAAACCAGAACCATTGCTCCTCCAAGCCGCCGTCATTCACTAGGTCACCAGAATTGATTATGAACGCTGACTCAGGGAAAGCACGTATTCCTTCTTCTACAGTGTAGTTCCACGTTTCAAAATCGGCTTCCGAAGATCCCTGCGAATCTGTTGTGAATAGGAAGGTGAAGGCATCCTTAGACGAATCGTCTTCCGTGGTAAACGTACGGATTTCGCTCGCATTAAATTCGCTGCCATCTCCAAGGCGATAAGCATAAGTTGTCCCTGGTTTTAGACCAGATGCGGTAGCTTTGTGGCTTACGAAAGGGTTTGTTGTGGAATTGTCTTTGTCTTCATGATCGATAAAGACATTCACTTCCTCTGAAGTGCCAATAAAGGAAACAACGCCGCTTACGGGAAATTTTCCGTTTACTAGCTGATTTGCTTCTATTATGTCTACCTGGGATCCTGTCGTTTCGATTGATGTATACCAGGAAAACCCTAAGCTTGTACGCGGGTCGCCATTAAAGGTAAGGGCAATCGTTGTAGGAATGTCGGGTGCAAACGAAGCTACTGCTTCGCCAGAGTAATTTTTGCCGCTTACGGCTTTAATTACGAACTGATACGATTTCTTCATATCGACATCTTTAATGCTATAGCTGTATTTGTTCACAGCATTAACATGATTTACAGCTGCGCTCCAGGTAGCTCCCAAGCGGTTGTCCTTCTCATAAATGCGATAGCTGTCGGCTGCTGCTCCCGTACTCGCGGCTGTCCAGTTGATCTCGATGTTCCCATCTTCTGAGAAATGGGCTTTCGCGTCTTGTACGGGGGCCGGTCTGTCTTCGGTTCTCTTTATAGCATATTGATCAAAGAGTGCAGTTGTTCCGTCAGTCTCTGTCGTATATGTTTGGAATGACAGTTTGTTTTCTGTCACAGTAATGCCGGTAAACATCGGCTTGTTGGGTTGTCCGTATTTATCGGCATAAGCAGGGGGCGCTAATGGTGTGTACATTTTGTTGCCCGCGGCGTTAGTGATCAAATAAAGCGTACCTTTCGGATTTACCGCGTTGGCTTCCGCATCGCTTGTCACAGGTTGAATTTCATTGCCATACATCTGGTAGCTTCTCGTATAGGAATGATCATGGCCTCCGATGACCAGATCTGCGCCAATTTCATCGAATACCTTCGTTAATTTCTCGCGAAAGAAAAGAACGTCGCTGTCACTCGAATGGTTGGCTATGGAATAAATAGATTTATGCATGATGACGATTTTCCACTTTTTATCGGTCTTAGCCGCTTCGTTTCGCAGCCATTCCACTTGCTTCTGATAGACGGCATCGGTACCTGCTTGTTCTGAGTATTCGGTGTTTATGACCATGAAATGAGCATTGCCATAATCAAAAGAATAGACGGATCCATCCGGTTTCGCGCCGGTCTGCGATGCATTTGGCAAATTGAAATGGTAGGCGTAGTTATTATAATTTTTGCTTTCATGGTTGCCTACGGCAGGGACTAACGGATAATCTTTTAGAATATTGTTCGCTTTATTTAAGAACCAGAACCATTGTTCCTCCAAATCGCCATTATCGACCAGGTCGCCAGAGTTAACGATAAACGCCGACTCCGGAAATTCGCCTATTCCTGCTTCTAACGTATGATTCCATGTGTCAAAATCGGCTTCAGTCTTTCCTTGTGAATCCGTTGTGTAAAGAAAGCTGAAAGACTCATCGGCTGAATCGCCTTCTGTCGTGAAGGTGCCGATAGCACTCCAGTTCATTTCGTTGCCGTCTCCAACCCGATAAGCATAAGTCGTACCCGGCGTTAAATCTTTGGCCGCTGTTTTATGACTCCTGTAATTTGTTAGGGTTCCCGCAGTTTTGTCCGCCTTGGACATGTAGACACTTACTTCTTCAGAGGTGCCATTGAAGGAGACGATGCCAGTCTCGGGAAATTGTCCGTTTACTAATTGATCTGCTTTTACTACGTCTAGCTGTGAGTCCGCTGTTGCGCTCGTTGTATACCAGGCAAAGCCTAAGCTTGTACGTGGATCACCGTTATATGTAAGGGCAATCGAGGTTGGAATATCCTGATTTATTCCTGAAATAGCGACCAGGCTCATATCAAAATAAACATCGGAGCTGCTGCCGCTTTCTTGGTGTACCTCAACGGAAACCAGGTTTTCACCATCATGAAGCTTGCCTGCAAGCAGGCTGGTCAGGTCAACTTCAAATTCTTTTGTAGTTGCTATTGGTGTTCTTGTATCATAAGCGATCTCGCCTTCAGGCAAATTCTCGCGCCATATTTCCTGGCCATTGACGTATAGAATAAAGCCGTCATCCATGGCAAACTTGGCAATGATTTTATCGTAATCGGCAGTATGAGACAATTCAATTTTCTTTTGAAGGTAAGTAGTAATATATTTTTGCGAGGAGCTAGGGCCAAAGCTTACGGTTGTCTTAATTTGACCAAAGCTGCTGGTTGTCTTGGCGGACGGGTATCCCAGTGGTGCTGCCCCGGTCGCCCAGCTTTCCTTATAAACCGATCGCCAGACGGTACCCATGTCTTCGCCGGTATCCAGATAGCTCCACGTTGAACCTCCATCCACAAGAACGGTCGTTTGTGGTGCGTTAGGTACGGCATGGACAGGCAGACCCCCTGGCAGAATACCGACTAATAAGAGAAAAGTGAGTAAGCCAGGTAATAATTTTTTGAATATTTTCAAAATGAGGAACACTCCTTTGAGAGAATATGGAAGACTGATTATAGGCAGCTTCTGCTTAATCATATAGAGGAACTGTTAATGGGGTGTTTGTTGCATGTAAAGATTTTATTAACTTTGAATTTACGGGAGTAGGCAGAATAAACCAGCAGGTGTTTAGCGTCTGGCATCTGGCGTCTTGCTTCTGAGGGAAGGGGATAGTGACGACGAAACAAATAGTGGCTTCACATCTGAATTCATGAAAGAAATTATGGGGGACTGGGGGGCATTCAGACCATGACAGAGCAAATCCAAAGCAGCTTACGGACATGAGATGCGCTATTTATGACAATTAAGGTCCTTTTGGGATCGCTGCGGACATCAGATCCCTTATTTGCCTCGGCTGGGAGGGTTTGGGCTCCTTTTTATTGAAATAGCGGAACTGATGTCCGTAAGCTTCACTAAAAAGGGGAATTTGCTATAAATAGTGTCTCTCATGTCCGTAACGATTAAATTTCCAACTAAGCTCTTAAACTTGCTTATCTTGCAAAAAAAGACGCCCACTTGGCGTCTCTCTCAATGTTTTAGGTATCTAGTAGATCGATTCTGAAATAACGTTTGTTTCAAGCATCATTCCTGCATACCATATGTCCATCGAAATGGAATAGGATTTTTATTGACTTCTTG
>NZ_JAGGLB010000052.1 GCF_017874215.1 Paenibacillus eucommiae | reverse complement strand
CCAATTTTACGAAAAAAGACTTTTAGATTCCCAGTGTTTATGCGGGTTCTCAAACGTCAATTTCGTCAAAAAGGTAATTTGTCAACAGTCCCGCAAGGCATCCTTCTCAAATATGTAGCGCTTACATTAGTGCGTAAAAAATGAACTGGACAAGATTTAGTTGAATTTCTGCATACTCCACGACAAACCACATATTGAACCCGTTATCGAATCCTAATACACTTGGGAACAAGAAAGTTGTAGCGCTTACATTTGGGCAGGATGCTTAGCGGGTGGGGTGTCAACGACGCTCCGTTAATCATCCAGCTCATCAACAACAGGAGGGGAGAAGAACAATCAACAATCTATATTAGTGGAGGAGACAGAATGAATGCTCTAATGGATAGACTCCCTAAAGCTGATCTGGAGAGCGGACATAAGATGACCAGCCCTCTCCGCAAAAAAAGCGGGAAATGGAATAAAATAACAAAAAATTGGGAGCTTTATTTGTTGCTTTTGCCAACGATTGCTTATTTTATTGTCATGGAATATATCCCGATGTACGGATTGCAAATGGCTTTCAAGGATTATGTGATTTCCAAAGGATTTTTTGGCAGCGAATGGGTCGGTCTGAAGCACTTTGAACGTTTTTTCGATTTCTATTTGTTTTGGGACATTTTGCGCAATACGGTTCTGCTCAGCTTATACGAACTGGCCACTTTCCCGATCGCCGTTATTTTGGCTTTGTTATTGAACCAGCTTACCAGCAGTAAATTTAAACGCTTTGTGCAAACGGTTACTTATGCGCCTCATTTTATATCTACGGTAGTTTTGGCCGGGATGCTGTATTTATTCTTATCGCCACGCGATGGCATCATCAATCATTTCATAGAAAAGCTTGGCGGAACATCTATTTTCTTTTTTGGTGAACCGGCATGGTTTAAATCGATCTTTGTGTGGTCTGGCGTTTGGCAAAATATGGGCTGGGGCATGATTATTTATTTGGCTGCTTTGACATCTATAAGTCCTGAGCTGCATGAAGCTGCTGTAGTTGATGGAGCCAACAAGGTTCGGCGGATCTGGCATGTTGATTTGCCTGGCATTATGCCCACAGTAACGATTTTGTTTATATTAGGTGTTGGAAATCTGATGAATCTGGGCTTCGAAAAGGCCTACTTACTGCAAAATCCTCTCAATATTGCATCTTCTGAAATTATACAAACCTATGTATACCAGAAAGGTCTTGTTGGAGGGCAATTCAGCTACGCCTCTGCTATCGGTTTTTTCAATTCCGTTGTCAATTTTGTTTTGCTCCTTATAGTGAACACGATCTCACGTAGAATGAATCAGACTTCTTTATGGTAGGGGGTGCCACATGAATAGAAAAACAGTATCGGACCGTTTATTTGATTTTTTTAATGTAACACTTTTCATCCTTGTGCTTTTGCTCATTATGTACCCTATGTACTTTATTCTTATTGCTTCTGTAAGTGACCCCGTTGCTATAAACGCTGGAAAGGTTTGGCTGTGGCCGGTCGACTTCAATTGGAAAGGCTATGAAACGATTTTTATGGAGCGCTCGATTTGGATGGGTTATAAGAACTCACTGGTTTATGCCATCCTAGGTGCAGCATTCAGCACTGCTTTAACTATAAGCGGAGGGTATGCGTTATCCCGCAAAGATTTGGTAGGCCGTACCCCTATTATGCTATTTATTTTATTTACGATGTTCTTCCAGGGCGGACTGATTCCCAGCTATATTCTGATTAAAAACCTGGGGATGCTCGATACGATATGGGCGATGGTTATTCCCGGAGCGGTTTCCGCTTTTCTGCTCATTATTACACGAACGTTCTTTCAGCAGTCGATCCCGGATGAATTATTGGAAGCTTCGATGATGGACGGGTGCAACAATACGAGATTCTTTTTTAGAATCGTACTGCCTCTATCTTTACCGATAATTGCCGTAATAGCGCTGTTTAATGCTGTTGGGCAATGGAATTCTTATTTTAAGGCGCTGATCTATATAACGAACGAAGATTTGCAGCCACTGCAAATTATACTGCGCAGAATTCTGGTTAAAAATCAAGCGAGTGAGCTGCTGAGAAACGTTACTTCGGCTCAAGATATGGTCCAGTATGCAGAATTAATCAAATATGGGCTTATCATTGTGGCGAGCTTGCCTATGCTGGTGCTCTACCCTTTTCTGCAGAAATACTTTGTGAAAGGTATGATGATTGGTTCCGTGAAAGGGTAATTCTTTTGCAGGTCCAACATGATATAATAAAAACGAAAAAGGGGAAATGAACATGAAGAAGTGGTTCAGCTTGACGTTAGTTTTAGTATTGGCACTTTCCTTATTAGCGGCATGTTCGTCTAAGGAGAAAGCAAAGCAAGATGGGGATTCCTCAGCCTCGCCTTCTGCCACAGCAGGTAATGGGCAGGAAGGCAAGACGGGTGACAAATATGCATTCCCACTGGCGGAACAAGCAACGTTGGACATTCTAGCATTTAAAGCAACTGGAAGTAAAATAAGAGATTACAATGAGTATGAACTGTTCAAGAAATTGGAGAAAGACTCCAATGTTCATGTGGATTGGACGCTTGTAGATGAATCTACGCTGATGGAAAAGCTGAATTTAGTATTCGCCAGCGGAACTTATCCCGATGCAGTTTACGGCTCCATGCTGGGAGGCACGAACTTAAGCTCTTTGGCGCAGCAAGGCATTCTTATCCCTCTGAACGATCTTATTGATCAATACGCACCGAACCTGAAAAAAATATTCGAGGAGCATCCAGAATACAAAGCGGCGGTGACGCATTTTGATGGAAATATTTATTCGCTGCCTAAGGTTGTAGATGCTCCTTTCTATCAGGCTCCAGATACGATGTGGATTAACAAAAAGTGGCTGGATCAGGTTGGCCTTCCCGTACCTACGACCACAGAAGAGCTTTATGAAGCTTTGAAAGCGTTTAAGGGCAAGGACTTAAATGGGAATGGCAAGCAGGATGAGATACCAATGAGCTTTATGTATGCTTCTCACTGGCTAGGTGGTAATTCCTTAGCAAATGCTTTTGGAATAATGGATCAAGGTGCTCATGTGTATATAAAAGATAATAAATTGATGTATGCTCCTCAGCAAGAGGAATACAAGGATTATGTAACCTATATGAATGGCTTGTACAGTGAAGGCTTATTGGATAAGGAAATGTTCACACAAACGGCTCAAGTATACTTCTCAAGGCTGCAGAACGAAGTTCCAGTGATTGGTGTGGCTTCATATCCGATTAACAGTTATTTAACAAATGGCGATGAATACGTCCCGCTGCTGGGATTAAAAGGACCTAAGGGTGAATCTGGCTGGAAGAAAGAAAATGCGGGTATTTGGGTTGGGGCATTTATGATCACCTCGGCCAATAAAAATCCAGAGATTACGATGAAATGGGTAGACTCCCATTATGCTTTTGAGATGAGCCTGGAGATTCAGGAAGGTCCCGTTGGATTAGGGCTGAAGAAATTGGCCGATGGCAAATATGAAGATATGCCTGCTCCAGATGGGATGGACAATGTCGAATTTAATTTGAGTCTGACGCCCGGCTTCAACTCACCAAGTGTCATTCCTTCTGAGAATTATACCAACGGCATTTTTATCACACCACGTGATCAGCAAGAGATGGATGCTTTCAAGCTGAAAGAGCCTCTGCTCAAATACGAACCGCTTAACAGCTTGTTAGTGTATAAAGAGGAAGATTACAAAAAGCTCGAAGACTATGAGGATTTGAATACTTACGTCAAAACGAATTTTGCTGAGTTTGTCATTAACGGGATAACAGATGAGAAATGGCAGAAGCATGTGGATCAGTTGAAGAAGCTGGGTGTAGATCAATTTTTGGAAATCCATAGCAATTATCAATTGAAAAAATAGAGATTACTTTCAGTTCAAGATTCGGGGGATGTCATGATTAGAAACAAAATGCGGCTACCCATTTACATGCAATACTTAATCTCATACGCCATCGTATTGTTTATTCCTACGTTTATTACGGGCGTGGTTATTTACAAAAGTATTCTCGATACCGTAAGGGAGCAATCGCTTGCTGCCAATGAGCAGATGCTGAAACAAGTCGGTGAAGTGATTGATACGAAGTTTCTGGAAATGGCTAACATTGCAACGGATCTGTCAACGAATCCCCTGGTCTCACTGAGCCAATATCGCAATTATTTCTACTTTTACTCGATGCGCCATGCGATGAATTATCGGCTGAGCAACACATTTTTGCATGAGGTATTCCTATATGACCGTGAAAGGGAATATTTGTACTCTTCTGTCAGCACCTATTCTTTAGAGGTGTTCAATGATGTATATAAGTATCAGGATTGGCCTGTTGATGACATTAGAGATACTTTAAACACATCGATCAAGCCAGTACTGCGTAAAGCAGAATTAATCAATGGAGAGAGTTTCATTACGTATTTAAGGCCTATTCCAGTTTCAGCGTATAAACCAAATGGCACAGCCATCTATTTAATTAGAGAGCAAGTGTTCAGAGATCTCCTCGAGCCGGTCTTGCTATATAAGGGGAACGAAGCTTTTATTATTGACAAGGAGGGAGAGATCATAACGGGTTCCTACGAGGGTGAGCCTTTAGAGGAATCCATTATTGCCAAGCTCTTATCTACAGATCATAAAAAACAAGTTATTCATAAAAATCATTTAGGGCAATCAGTGAACATTTCCTATGTGCAATCCAAGTTAACAGGCTTCATATATGCGGTGGCCACACCGGAAAAAGAGCTGTTCAAAAGTGTAAATGAAATCAAATATATTGCACTGTTGTCTTTTATGTTTATTATATTGCTTGGCAGCTTCGGTATTTATATCAGCATGCGGTTTAACTACAGTCCGGTTCGTCGCATTATCGCCAGTGTGGAGGAGATATGGGGAGAAATACGAGACGAGAATGGGTTCAAAAAAATTGAGAATGCCCTCTCTACCGCGGAGAAATGGAAGCAGCAAAACGTCCTGAATGCTCCCTATGTTCGCCAGCATCTGTTATTGTGTCTGCTGCAGGGGAGGATTACGAATAAAGAAGAGTTCAATAAAGCGGGCAGTTTTGTTGGCCTGGCGATGAGCCAGAAGAGCTATTTTGTTGCGGTGATCCAAGCGGAAGGCATGCTCCAAACGGGTATGAATGATCACATCCTATACAGGGAGCTAGAGCTTAAGGGGTACCAGGTATTTGAGCTGCAGACCGAAGCTGAATTAACGTTGATTATAGGCCAGAACACGAACAGCTTGCCGAAGGATGAACTGGTTAGTGTCCAGCAGGCTTTGACTGAAGAGCTGAATCAGGTTGTTACAATTGGTGTCGGGACGGCTTACAGTGAGCTGAGTCAGCTTACCAATTCCTATATTGAGGCATCCACAGCGCTGCATCATAAATTTATCTTTGGAAGCGGCAAGGTCATTTGTTTCTCGGAGCTGGACCCCAGATTTTCACGGAAAAGCTACGATGTCACGGAATCGACAGAGCATCTGCTGGTCCATTTGGATCGCGGGTCTGTTGATCAGGCGATGAAGACGGTCGGAATTTTAGTTGATGAAATCAAGGGCAAGAGTGATTCTTTGTTTCAAGCCAAATCTAATTGTATTGAAGTGATTAATGCCATTTTATTATTTTTGCGCCAGCGATACAGTCATATTAATTATTCGAACTCTCATATGTTTCCTGATGTGATTTCGTATGCGAATTTCAACTCGATTGACCGTTTGCTGGAGGAAACTGTGGATGTTTGCCGTATGGCGTGTGAAATCATCCAATCTGGGGGCATTCATCTGGACCGCATTTCGGGCACGGATCGGATTAAAGCGTATATTCAAGAGCATTTTGATGATTACAACTTAAACATTCAGAGTATGGCGGCGGATCTGGGGTTTTCGGTTTCCTATATTAGCCGGATTTTTAAAGAAGATACGGGAAATACGATTATGGATCATGTCAAGGAGCTGCGCATTACAAAGGCCAAAGAGCTGTTGAAAACAACAGAGCTTCCTGTGCAAGAAATTGTCGAGCTGATCGGTTATAAGGATGTTTCTAATTTTATCCGCAAGTTCAAGCAAAAGCTGCAAATGACCCCAGTCGAGTACCGGAATTATTATAAAGCTAATAAAAACCAGAGTGAGGGATTTTAAAATGAATCTTGCCATGTATGAAAAATGGATATGGATCGAGTTGATCGGGTTCGACAATACACAAAGTGATTTCGCTGTTCCTGCTTATATGGAGCGAATCGGATTTGTGCCTACGGCGATGTCGCTGCTTTTTTTTACACCTGACTTTGTGCATGCTCATGAGGGCATGGAGAGCGAAGCCATACTGCCTATTGAAGTTTGCTCTTATGCTGCCCGTCCTTATGGAAAGGAACGGAACAGACAGGTGTGGACCAATTATCAGTTGCGGGGTCTGGTAGCAGAGCTGCAGAAGCATGGCGCCCAAATATATTGCAGCTTTTTTGATTTATTTCGTGTTGAGGGCGGGGAGACCCCAAGAGCCAGTGAATGGTGCGGCGCTCATCCCGAGCTGTATGAGATGAATAAGTCGGGGAAAGCACTTTCGGTTATTAATCCACTGAGAAGATTTAAAGATGGAACCTACTACGAAGATTTCTTTATCCGGGATTTGATGGTCGTCATGCAGGATTATGGATTTGATGGTTACCATGGAGCAGACGGGTACACAAGTCCAAGGAAAAGCCTTGCTGAAGCCGATTATTCCGATGATATGGTTGAGCAGTTTGCTCAGTTCAGCGGTTTGGCTGCCGAGAAAGAACTTCTGGAGGCTTGTGATGATAATCCTGCAAATATGGGGAAAAGGGCCGAATGGATTTGGCATCATAAGCGAATGGAATGGATTCAATTTCATGGAGCACGGTGGGCTCAGCTTTGGCATAAAATTATGGCGGCACTTCGTCAAGAGGGAAAGAAGGCGTTTATCAATACGGCTTGGACAAGAGACCCCTTTGAAGCCTTGTACCGTTACGGAGTCGACTATCAGCAGCTTGCTGCAACTGGAGTGGATGGATTTATCGTGGAGTCCGTTGGAGCCTCCTTGTCAGCTGGAGCCGATGAAACGGAATATGAGCCATGTACAGAGTTTATGTCCATGCTTATGACGATCAAAGCTTATGTGCCGGATACGAAGCTGATCTGTTTGAATGCCATCCAGGATACGAACGAGCAGTGGGATGCACTCAGTCACGCCCCAACTGTGCTGGAGAGGGACATTTATGCCTTTTCCAATATGTATGTGCAGGATCAGACAGGGCTGCGCCGCTGCGCTTCGGGGTTCATGGCTTGCTTGGGAGATGGCATTAGTGAGGATGGCTGGAAATGGATTGTTAAGCGTTGGAATTTAGGGTTTGATAGTCTGGCGCAGCGGGTAGTTGGAGCCAGCTTGGTATGGTCCGATGAAGCTCTGCATAACTCTTTGGAAGCGTATATAGCTTCTCGCGAGTGGCCTGCTCATAAATTTACACATGAATGGATATCCAGAGGTGCACCGATTCATGCGGTTGTGAACGTCAAGGATTTGCAGCAAGCAACAGGTCCGATTATTGTGGCGAATCTTCATACACTTCCAGATGATCAATTGGAACAAGTGCTTACTTACCGGAATGGCGCGGCTGTTATGATTGGACGATGGACGGAACGTGTGTCTAAGGCGGCCGCGGGGGCTGGTTTGAGCTTGGAATGCGAAGCGAATCAACTGTTTTGTGCAGTGCGCAACGAGCACGGTGAATGTGCAGAAGTGTTCTTGATGGAGCAGGCCAAAGAGCTTGTAATAGAGGAGCAAAAAAGTCTTTCCGAGATCAACGATGGGCTAACTTGGCTTGACAGCCTGTATTACAGCCCTGTAGCTGAAGAATTCTTAAATCACTGTGTGCAGGCGTTGATTGAGATCACCGGGGCACCCCGTATGTTGAGAAATGAAAATCATATCCGTACCGCTGTGTTGGAGATGAATCCTGGACGTTGGCGCATCATTATCCGAAATCTGCACATGAACTATAAAACTGCACACATAGATGTGGGCCGCTCAATAGAAACTATGAGCATTTTAACAGATTTTCCGGGAATACCTGTTGATGCAAATGATTCGAAATTCAAATTGTATGTTCCCGGCCGGGGCATGGTCATCGTCGAGCTAGACTTCAAAGCTGCGGATTGATTAGAAGCTGTTAAATGAAAGGAAGCGGATGAGATGTCTGTTATGACTGTGACCGGTAAAGTGAGCTCAGACAGCTTAGGACTCGTATTGCCTCATGAGCATGCTTATATCGATCTTAGAAATCTGGTGCCTGCTCCGCATACGATTTCGGGCAAGGTAACAGCGCAGGAAAAAGTATCGCTCTCCAATATGGGGAAGCTGCTCAGAAATCCCTATGCGGTGCTGGACAATGCTGTGATTGATGACGAGAAAATTGCCGAGTTCGAGCTGATGGAGTTTAAGAAGGCTGGAGGAAAGACATTCGTTGACTTGACGCTGCGGGACATTGGCAGAGATCCTGTTTTACTGGCCCGCTTATCGAGGCTGCTTGATATCCATATTGTTGCCGGTTGTGGGTACTACATTCATAAATCCCATCCTCCTGATATGGATGATAAGACAATCGGGGCGATTGCCGCAGAGATGCTTGGTGAGATCAAGTATGGGATAAATGGAACGAGTATCAAAGCGGGAGTGATTGGTGAAATAGGGACGAGTGAAATCATCTATCCGAACGAAAGAAAGACGCTGATTGCAGCGGCCTCTGTTCAGCAGGAAACCGGATTGGGACTCCATGTACATACCGATCTATGGGCAACCAACGGCTTTGAGGTTGTGAAAATTCTAACTGAAAACGGCGCAGCAGCGGAGAAAATATGCATTAATCACATTGATGTGGATATTAAGATGGATTATATAAAGGCGCTTCTTCATCAAGGTGTCTATGTGGAGTTTGATAATTTCGGCAAAGAGTTTTACGCCGATAAGCAGCATAAAAGCGTCTTGAAGGGGCTGTTCGCCAGAGACATCGAGCGGGTGCGGGCGATCAAGGAACTGATCGATTGTGGATTCCTGTCAAGAATATTGGTATCTAACGATGTGTGCCTGAAAACTTGTCTGCACAGCTACGGCGGATGGGGATATGACCACGTCATTACGAACATCATTCCGATGATGGAGGATGAAGGCATATTGCCTGAACAGATCCAAACCCTGATGTGCGGCAACCCGGCTGAATTTCTGGATAATAATTACGGGTAGTACTCATTTCGGACAGTAAGCAAGGAGGATAGCGATGAAAATAATAGATTGCAGCTGTGCTATCGGTTACAAAACGATCAATTATGAGATCGTTAACCATGAGAACTTTATAGTCAGGGAAAAAGTAAAGCAGGCGCGTGATGCGGAGGAGCTGCTCCTGGAACTGGATTTCTGCGGGATTGACAGTGCGGTAGTCAGCCACAACACGATGGTTGATGTGGATCCGGACTATGGCAATCGGGCCGTCCTCGCTGAGACTGTGAAAGCGCCGGAGCGGCTGCTTCCAACGTGGACTATACTGCCACCGATTACTGAAGGTCAGTATGCGCCTGAGCATTTATTTCCCGCGATGAAGGCGAATCAGGTGCAGATGCTCAGAGCTTATCCGGAGCGCAACCGGTATTTGCTTAACAAGGTAGTTATGGGTGAGCTAATTGGAGAAATCGCTGCAGCGCAAATTCCGCTGTATTTGACGCCAAGCGAAGGCTGGCAAAGTATTTACAGTATTATGCAGGAGTTTCCGACCTTGAGTGTCATCCTTCATAACTACGGCTTGTGGAGTCATGCCCGGCTGACATTTCCATTGTTCAAAGCCTACAAGAACCTGTATATCGAAAGCGGGGATATGCAGACAGCAGGGGAAATTAAGGAAATTTGCAGTAAATTCGGTTCAGAACGGATTCTCTTCGGCTCTAACTTTCCGAGCAATGCTATAGGCGGGCCGCTGGCTGCTTTGCTTGGCTCCGGGATAAGCAGTGAGCATATGGAAAATATCGCGTACAAAAATCTGGAAAGAATGCTGAGCGAGGTGACTCTATGAGCATACAAGCAAGGATTTCACAGACGATGACCAATAGGTCGCAGCTGGCAAAGGAGTTTGTTGAAACCGGGAGGTTGTCCAGCATCTCGATCATCGACATGCACACCCATATGGGCCCGTTCTATGGCACATATTTGCCGGAGGCACATTTGGACACGATGATACAGACGATGGACAGGGAACATATAGAGTGGATCATTTCGGCACCACATAGTGCGTTGTTCGATCCAATCGGCGGAAATTCGGAAATTCGCGAGGCAATAACCAAGTATCCGGATAAAATTTATGGATATTATGTGGTGAATCCTCATTATGATCACGATCTGGAGCGCGATCTTGCCGAGTTCGATCGTGTAAAGGGCTATGTTGGCTTCAAGCTGCTTCCAGACTATCATAAATATCCGCTCAACGGCGAGAAGTTTCGCAGAATCTATGAGTTTGCCAATGAGCGCGGGCTGCTTCTTTTATCCCATACATGGGGACACAGTTCTTACAATCCTCCGCAGATGATCGGGGAGCTCGCGCGCAAATATGAGAATATCAGCTTTCTTTTAGGCCATTCTGCGCCTGGAGAGACCGATTATGCGATAGAGCTTGCCAGGACGCAGCCGAATGTATATCTGGAATTATGCGATACTGGGCGTCTAAACGGAATGATTGGCAAAATGGTTCGGGAGGCCACTTCGGAGAAGGTACTGTTCGGTACCGATTTCCCTTGGTATGACCCTCACTATATGCTTGGCAGTGTATTATTCTCAGGCATCGGGGATGAGGATATCCGGAATATTATCCATGACAACGCCGTTCGTCTGCTCCACGGAATTCCACATAGAAAGGTAAGGACATGAAATGACTGAAATCATAGAATCATTTGAAACCGCAAAAGGGCATATTTTCGGAGATTTGTTAACAACTAAAGCAGCGGACAAACAACTGAAGATTGGGTTGATCACATTAGGCTTTTTTGAATATTGGCGGATGTTCCCGAATACTTTGAAGGCTAACGTGACAGCGGATATGACATGCATCTACGATCATCTGCGCCAGGTTCTGAAAGAGGACGAAGTCATATGGCCAGGTATGATCGACACACTTGATGCTGCGGAGGCTGCAGGCCAAGAGCTGGCAAACCAGCGGGTTGACCTCATCGTATATGTAGCCGGAACATATTGTCCCGATTATATGGCTATCCAGGCTTTGGAGCATGTACGCCATGTCCCGGTCATTCTTTTCAACACCCAGCATACAAACAAGATAAATCTCGGCACTAATTATGAGAACATTCTAAGGAATAGCGCTTTAATTGCCAATCTGCAATTGGCCGCCACTTTTCGTAAAATGGGCTGGTATCCCGACCTGAAAGTTGTCGTGGGATCCATCCAGGATATGTCCGCTTATAAAGAAATGACCACCTATATCCGGGCATACAAAGCTTATTTGAGTCTCAAAAGCACCAATATTGGCGTCATCGGCCATGTATTCAGAGGCATGTACGACTTCGAATACGACAAGACGATGATCAAAGGCACATTGGGTCCCAATATTATCTCGATTCAGGTGGATCATCTGCTGGAGCAATTCGGGAAGGCAACGGATGTGGAAATAGAAGACATCGTTGCACAGACGAAAAACCGGTTTAATATTGTCGGTCTTAGTGAGGACGATATTTATAAATCTTCTAAATTTTATGTCGCACTCAAAAATACGCTGGAGCGGTTCAGACTTGATGCACTCACGCTGCTCGGTCAGCATTACGTGGAGCAGAAGACGGGAACAACCTCTTACTTGGCTAATACCCTGATGCATGAAGAAGGCAAGTATGTCGTGAACACCGAGGGAGATGTGCATGGCCTGATTATGATGACAATTATGAACAGGCTTAGCGGTCAAGTGCCCGCTTATGCTGAATGGGGTGAATATGACGAGGAGCTAAACGCCTTGCTCATGGTTCATCACGGATATGCCAATACGGAATATGCGACTGACAGAAGCACGGTCAAGGTCAATCGCTCACCCGAGCAATGGGGCTTGCAGGGAGCGGGCTTCGGTTTCGAATATACGCTGAAGCCTGGAGAGGTGACGATCAGTCATCTGATTATTGATGCCGAAGGCTATAAGATGCTTATCGTGAAAGGCCAGGTACTGCATATCCCGGAGAACATTCCTTGTGAAGAGATTACGGCGATCGTTCAACTGGGTACGCCCATCAAGCAATTTCTGGCAGCTTTGATTAAAGAGGGATTTGCTCATCACTGCATTATCGGCTACGGTGATTTGACGGAAGAGCTGTCGCATGTTGCCGATTTCATGAACATTCGTAAAGTTATTTATTAATTCGTTGGAGGTGCAGCATTTCATGATACACATACCCCAGGCAGAGTTCGCTGCGAGGGCGGACAACTTACGGGTTTTAATGAGGGAACAGGATATTCAGGCATGCTTGATCTATGGAGATGAGTACAGGAAGGAGAATCTCCGCTATATAAGCAATTATTGGCCGTTGTTCGAGAGAGGTGCTGCGATCGTGCCGCTCGTAGGCGAGCCCATCGTTATTGCCGCTCCCGAAGGAGAGGTTCTATGTGAGGAGATGAGCGCTTGGCCGGATATCCGTCTGCTTCCTGAATTTACGTGCGTAACCGTTCCGGATGAAATCGAATATCCCCTTGCCAAATACACGAGCCTAAGGGAAATATGGATTGGGATCAATAAGACCATCCCTCTAAAAAGAATCGGAATCGTAGGAATGGACGCGATGCCTGCTTCCTTGCTGAATGCCATTGAGCGCAGCTTCGAGCCGATGGAAATCTTGGATTCAGGAGATCTGCTATTTCAATTGCGTATGACCAAGACGGCACATGAAGTTGCTTGTCTGAAAGAGGCGGCGCGAATTGCTGATGCGGGTTACCAACTGATGATTGAGCAGGTCAAGCCAGGGATGACGGAGCTGGAGCTGGCATCGCTTGCTTTAGGCGAATGCACGCAGCAAGGCGCGGAATATATGCCATTCTGCGTGCTGACGAGCGGAGACAGGGCCAAGACCATTATCGGAAGGCCAACGAGAAAGGTCATTCAAGATGGAGAGATGATTATGGCCGCGATAGCCGTACAGGTAGAAGGATATGTGGCTACTATAGGTTTCCCGTTTGTTGCCGGCAGCATGAACGAGGAGCAGAGGGCATTCATTCAGATTCTTGTAGAAGCTGAAGATCGCGCGTTATCCAGGCTCAGAGCAGGGGTTAAGCAGCAAGAAGTCGTACGCGCTGTTAAAGATTACTTCGCGGAGAAGAAGGTGACGGCTTACGACCTTTATCCGCCGCTTCATGGTTGTGGTCTGGCCGAAGCGGAATCGCCTTATCCCGATGAGCATACAGAGGTGCTGTTTCAAGCAGGAATGACCGTAAATACGGATGTCAGTTTGTTCGGACATCCCCATGGCTCCAACCGGATAGAGGAAAGCCTGATCGTGACGGATGAAGGCTACGAATCCATGTCCGCGTTAGTCCGAAAGCTAAGCAGCAATTGGAAGAAAACAGGGGAGATCTCGGTTCTATAGGAGGCTGGCATGAGCAAGCAAGGAGCAAAGAATTGGTATGTGATCGACGGCTATTTGCCTTATAAAGGACGAGTGGACATCGCCCAGCCTAATTTGGCGTATATCGGTTTGATGGGTTATTCGGAATAGAAAAACAGAGCTCCCTAATAATAGGGGGCTCTATTCATACAATAAATTTGCGGTTATGCTTCGTGCCGTCATAAGAGAACAACACCGGCTTACCCTCCACGCGTGTTTCCAGGTAGATGGTTTTCCCCCAAAGCTGATAAATATAAGGAAGTGTCTTCTCAATATATTTGAGATCAAGCTCCATACCTTCAAACGAATGGCTCAGATACAGCTCGCCGCGGCGCTCGTAATCCCCATCAGTTACGACGATATAAGGGAAGCCGCCGTTCACCCGCGAATAAACAAGCTGATCGCGGATAGGCTCCCACGATTTCTCGGTAATTTTCCATTCGGGTCCTTTTTTCTCGAAAATGTATAGGTCCAGATCATCTACAAGCTCCTTGGTTAAGTAATTTCGGATGAAGGAGGTATCCGATTCGTACTCGCGAACCTCAAATATTTTGCTGCGTCCTTCGCCCTTTTGCCTGTCATGTCTTACCATTTCTTCATCCTTGGGATCATTCCAGCGCTTCTCAATATCCTCAAAAATTTTCAGCCCCAAATAGTAGGGGTTTAGGCTATTGCGAGAAGGCTGTACGACGGAGGAGTTGAGCTTGGAATATTCGATGGTTTCCTCCTCGGACAGATCAAGCTCCCTGAGGATTCGTTGATGCCAGTAGGATGCCCACCCCTCGTTCATAATCTTTGTTTCCAGCTGCGGCCAGAAATAAAGCATTTCCTCACGCAGCATAGTCAGAATATCGCGCTGCCATTCCTGCATATAAGGGGCATGCTCCTCTATAAAGAGCAGCAGATCCTTCTCTGGCTGAGGGGGAAACCGCTTGATTTCATCTTTAAGGGGTTCAGATATTTTTTGATCATCCAAGCTCCACAGGTCTTCATAACTAAGCTTTGCATCTTTGGATGAGGCTGAGTCTAGCGTTTTGTTCGGATTCAAATGTTTATCTGCTTGGCGATAGGGACTGTTCAGTATCGGATTCACATGCTCTTGAATAGCCAGAACCGCGTCGATAAATTTCTCTACCTGATCAATGCCAAATTCCAGCTCATACTGGCGGATACGCTCTGCGGATGCAGACATGCTTTCCACCATATTGCGGTTTGTTTTGGAGAAACGGACATTGTTTTTGAAAAAATCACAGTGTGCGAGCACATGAGCAACGATCAGCTTATTCTGAATTAACGAATTTCCATCGAGCAGGAACGCATAGCAAGGGTTGGAGTTAATAACAAGTTCATAAATTTTGCTTAGACCAAGATCGTATTGGGTTTTCATCCTGTGGAAGTTTTTGCCGAAGCTCCAATGACTGTAACGTGTAGGCATACCATAGGCTCCAAAAGTGTAGATGATTTCCGCTGGACAGATTTCATAACGCATAGGGTAATAATCAAGTCCAAACCCTTGGGCGATCTCTGTAATTTCAGCGATGGCATATTCCAACTGCTGTTTATCTGAAGTATTCATTGACTGCCTTCTTTCATCGGGGTATACATATATATATATTCGAGGAACCGTTCAATATGTGTGAGCCAGAATAGCAATGATTTTTAATCTTTACTTAAGCTTTGATTCAGATTTCTTTCAGCCTAAGACATTAAAATATTGGAAACAGCAGAAAAGTTGCAATTTGAAATATTATTCACTACAATGAGTAGTGGAAGGTGTGGTCAAATGGACAACCATAAGCTCAGCCAAAAACTCAACCCTAAGCTCGACTCAAAGCTCAGCTCAAAGCTCAATTTAAAGAACAGAGGGCTTGAACGATTTTTCGGACCCTTGGAGGCCAAAATAATGGAGATTCTTTGGGCCCAGCCCAATCTGTCCATTAAAGAAGTCCAAGTAAAGCTGGAGAAGGAAAAGGATTTGAATTTCAATACAGTGATGACAGTGATGAATCGTCTGCTGGACAAAGGGCTGTTGACCAAGATAATGGCAGGTAGAACTTCCTTGTATAGCACTGTGGAATCGAAGGAACGCTTTTTGGAAAATCAGTCCAAAGAGATTTCTTTAAACCTGGTAGAAGATTTCGGTCCTCTAGTCGTCAATCATATGCTGGATGCATTGGATGAAGCCGATCCGGAGCTGCTCGATAAGCTGGAACAAAAAATAAAAGCGCTCAAAGAGGGTAGATAGGATATGTGGGAACGAAGATCCAGGATACTAATCATCTCAAATCTATTTATTGCTATGTGTATCCTTTTGCAAATGGGGATGTATGTTACGCAAGGGCTGCTAGGCAGACCGTACGCCTACAATATATTTGATCATTGCATAAGCTTACTTAACAGGCTGGGGTTGTCATGGATGGTTTATCTTCTGGATACTTTAGTCGTATATACGCTGATCATGATGCTTTGGGTTATAGGCAAACAGCTGTACTTTTCCCGGCGCACCTACACGAAGCTGAACAAGCTTGTTGATGTGGAGCTTACTGCAGCTTTTAACCAAATGTATGGCGAGGGGAGAAAGGAGTTTATTGTCGTTACTCATCCAGATTCCATTGCCCTTACTATGAGGTTTATTCGTCCACAGATTGTTCTGTCAACGGGTCTGCTCGAATTATTACATGAGGACGAGCTGGAGGCACTTATTCAGCATGAAAGGTTTCACAGAAAAAATAACGATCCATTGAAAACATTTCTTATGTTCCTGTCCTCGTCAGTTCTCTGGTATGTTCCTATTCTCAAGTGGAGCTATAAGCAGTACCAGACAGCAAGAGAAGTATTGGCTGATTGCTATGCAATTGGAATAACGGGCTCTTCTGAGAGCTTGGGAAGTGCTTTATTAAAGCTGCTAAGTATAAACAAGAAAACACGCTATTCTTTTACCTATGCATCCTTTGCGGAATCTTCCATTAATTATAGAATCCAGTATCTTATTGATCCGCAGACTAAGCTTGCCTTCCGTTTGCCTGTACAGAGGATGATAATATCCCTGCAAGTGGTTGTAGTTTTATCAGCTATGTTTTTTGTTGAGCTTATTTAATTTTTTTTGTTTACTTACACTACATGTCGTAGTGTTGAATAGGTGAAAACTTTTGAAAATTTATGAAAACTTACTAGGAGGAATATGAAATGAACATCAAAAAAACGGTTATAACCTTAGGGATTGTCGTTGTATTAGCAGGCGGGGGTTACGCGGCTTACGATTATTTTGCTGGAAACCATATTGAAGTAAAGGAAGTTATAGCTGCTAATTCGCCAGAGCAGGCTTCAACGGAAACAGCGGTGGTAGATGCAAGCGAGATCGATGGTCAATGGAGCATTCAGCCGGATTCAAAGGTATACTTTTCTGTAACAACTTCTAAGGAAACAGTGAATTTTGAAGGAGGAACCGTGACAGGGCAATGGATGATTCAAGCTGCTGATGCTGGTAAAATGAGTGCAGAAGGCAAGGTCGATACCGCGTCGCTGCAGTCCGGCAACTCACAAAGAGATGGTCATGTCAAAGGGGAGGAGTACCTGAACGTAGCAACGTTCCCGGAAGCCACTTTTACTGTCAAATCGTTTGAAAATTTCCCCAAGGAATGGCAGGAAGGAACGAAAGCGTCCTTCAATATGGCTGGCACCCTTACCGTAAAAGGAATTTCTAAGGAGGTAACCTTTACGACAGATGCACTTTATAGCGATGGCAGCTTCAATTTAGAAGGCAGCACCGTCGTAACATTCGAAGATTTCGGCATGAAAAATCCACACACTGTCGTCTTAGATACGCAAAATGATTTAACGATTCAACTCAGACTTATTTTGAAAAAGTAAGCTCGGGCAATGGAAAACGCCTTTTGGTGTCCATTGAGGAGCTTGTTCCTGGCGCCTGTAATTGGGAGATAAGGGGTGTGGGATCCAGCCACTGTTAAAGATTTGTTCCCTTGAATGGAATGGCTGTGGAGATTGGAACAAATCATTAAAGGCGGGCGCTCACGCTCTTCCACCCACACCCCTTACCTCACTTAGCTATAATCGTTCGAACACTAAGCTCAAACGGACAGCCAACCAGTTTTTTTCTTTTGGTTGGAGGAGATTTCTCCGCGGACACAGGCGCTGGGGATGAAGATGGCCACTGCCAGCGCGCGCACCGGGAGGATCTGCTACTTTAGCGATGTTTTTCATCGCTAAAAGCACCGGGGCGTCTCCACATACTGACTTTAACGATGAAAAACATCGTTTAAGTGAAGCACACGCTCAATACTTCAATTGGGAGGAGGCGGGCGGGCTGCATGGGGATTATATCTTTATAATACGGACACAATAACAAAAAGACCGGAAGGATAATCCTGACGGTCTTTGTTTTGTTCAGCATACAGATGGCTGTTGTTAGATAAGCTGGAAAATAGCAGCCTTAGCAAGGAGCAAAGTAATGATTTGTAAATTTTTACTTGTATGAATACGAACGCTTGTGCTATTATGAAAGAGTGTTTTTAAGGCTGCCGATTACTCGTTTTGATTAAAATTGATTTTAGTTTATCCATATGGACATTTAATTCAGATAAATCTGTTACATCCAGGAAGCTGACCATCTCTTTAATTTTATTGGAAATAATCCGTTGGTACTCATTACAGAGCCAGTCACCCTGTTCGGTAATTTCAACAAATACAAGTCTCCGGTCATTCTCGCAGGAGTGACGGCTTACAAGCCCCTTTTTCACCAGCTTGTCCAACAATGGGCTTATGTTCGAACGGGTGATATTTAATTGTTCAGACAAATCAGATACAATACACCTGCGCACCTCATGCAGAAGAATTAGTAAACGAGCAGCCATTGGAGATAAACGCACAGGGGGGCATTCTTCCACCGCTACCGCATCGAATATTTTTCGCTGCAATAGCGGCATCAACAGCATGAAATTATCGGAAAATTGTTCGATGAGCTCGTTTCTCACGGATCACACACCACCCTAATGTTAATTATAATTATTTTATCATATTAGTGTGAATAATTGCTATTGTTTCATAACCATTATTAATTTATAATGAAATTCAAAAGATAAATAGTTTGGATGGATAGGGAGGAAGAGAAGTTGAATACTGCAGGTGTAGCTCCTGGCCCACAAGGTAAAGATTTGGGCAACATAAAAAAGCTGCCAATCATGATTTCCTTGATCATAGGTGCCTTTTTTTCGATTTTGAATGAAACGCTGCTAAATATCGCTTTTCCGGATTTAGTAGTTGAATTGGGTGTGACCCCATCAACCATCCAGTGGTTGTCAACCGGATATATGCTGCTCGTAGGTGTACTTGTACCTGCTTCAGCATTACTGGTTCAATGGTTTACAACAAGGCAAATGTTTCTTGGGGCCATGTTTTTATTTTCCCTAGGTACATTGGTTTGTGCAGTCGCTCCTGGTTTTTCAGTGTTATTGATTGGTCGCTTGCTTCAAGCTGCAGGTACAGGGCTTATGCTTCCGGTTTTGATGAACACCATTCTGGTGCTTTATCCGCCGGATAAGCGCGGTGCTGCGATGGGAACGATCGGGCTTGTCATTATGTTTGCCCCGGCTATCGGACCTACTCTCTCTGGCTTGATCCTTGACTCGTTGGATTGGCGCTGGTTGTTTTATATGGTTCTGCCTTTTGCCATCTTTGCTTTCTTTTTCGCTTTTATTTATTTAAAGAATGTTTCAGATATCACCAAACCAAAGGTAGATGTGTTTTCCATTGTATTGTCTACGCTTGGCTTTGGGGGAATCGTGTTCGGCTTTAGCAGTGCGGGAGAAGGGCATGGAGGATGGTCCAGTCCACAGGTATATGTCTCGCTTATCGTAGGAGCTATTTCCCTGATATGGTTTGTACTGCGTCAGATCGGCTCGAAGTCGCCGATGCTTGACTTGCGGGCATTTAAGTCACCGATGTTTTCCTTGACCACACTATTGCTTATTATTGTAATGATGACATTGTTCTCAACGCTGCTGCTGCTGCCTTTCCTGCTGCAGGGAGCGCTCTTGCTAACAGCTTTTACAACGGGCCTTATTATGCTGCCCGGTGGTGTGCTCAATGGCCTTCTATCTCCGTTAACAGGTAAACTGTTCGATAAATTCGGTCCTAGAGCGCTTGTTATACCGGGCGCTGCGTTGTTAATCGTCATTATGTATTTATTTACACAAGTATCCCTAGCCACAACAACGGGGATGTTTATAGCATTGCATATCAGTATGATGATTGCTATCTCCATGATCATGATGCCTGCGCAGACAAATGGTTTGAACCAACTGCCGCGTAAGTATTATCCACATGGTACAGCGATTCTTAATACGCTGCAGCAGGTTTCTGGAGCGATAGGCGTTGCCTTCTTTATCAGTATTATGTCGTCGGGACAGCGGGTTTTCCTGGAAAATTCGTCCGATCCGACAGCCCCGCAACAGCAAGCAGAAGCTTTGCTAGCCGGTGTGCAAAAATCCTTCACAGTCGGGTTAGTTTTTGCAGTTGCTGGACTTGTTCTTGCTTTGTTTATGAAGCGCACGAAGGCTCCTGAAGAATAAGAGGCAGGTGCTGCAAAGATATGTGAAATTGAAAAGGACTCTACTGCGTTTGATGACGCGGCGGAGTCCTTTTTTGTAAACTTTTTAGAAAGTATAAGTTTTGGGGATGCCTGGAGTGAAAGGAATTAGTCACGTGAGTCACGTGACTCGCGTGGTGCAGCTTTATAGTGATAAAATGTTTGGTGCAACTCATGTAACTCTTCATTTACCAAGGGAATCAGAAAGGAAGCACAGGTTTCCCCATCACCACCTATCCCCTTCTCTCAGGAAGCAGCCTCTATTGGCAGTCCTTTTGAGTGTGCGATTCACTTAACGATGTTTTTCATCGTTAAAGTAAGGATGTGGAGCGGACCCAGTGCTTTTAACGATGAAAAACATCGTTAAAGTAGCAGATCCTTCTCAGCCGTGCGCCTCTTCATCCCCAGCGCCTGCGCCCGCCTTTAAAGATTTATTCTCGCCTCTGCATCCATTTCATTCTAGGGAACAAATTTTTAACAGCGGCTGGAGCCCACAGCCATTTCCTACCTCCATGCACCAATGTCACGAATACGCTCCTCAAAGGACGCCAAAAAAGGCGGGTTTCTTACGAAAGTAAATTAATATCGGAGCAAAGAAAGATCGAACTCAGGGATAAGTCCAACTTGTGAGGCACGACTCAGAAGTGTCGTTACTGCTGTGTAACCCAGTTCGCCTAGATCCGCTGTGAATTCGTTTACGTACAAATCGATGTGTGCTTGTGCAACGATAGGGTCCATTTCTTGAGCGTGCTGCATGATATAGTCCCGTGACATTTCCGGATGAGCCCAGGCATACTCGACGGAAGCTCTCGTCCATGCAGCGATGGACTTAAGATCAAGAGAACGATGAGCAATGATGGCTCCGAGTGGTATGGGCTGATTGGCATCGCCTTCCCACCAGCTGCCCAAGTCGGTTAAAAGCGAAAGACCGTAAGAGGGGTATGTGAAACGTGCTTCGTGGATGACTAAGCCAGCGTCGATTGCACCATCACGTACTGCTGGCATGATTTCTTGAAATGGCATCACAACAATTTCGCCCACGCCTCCGGGGACTTGCTCGGCTGCCCAAAGTCTGAACAGCATATATGCGGTCGAGCGCTCACTGGGAACTGCTACCCTGCGGCCAGTCAATATAGCTGGGTCTTTCGTGGCTGACACGTTGTTTCTAGTCAGTACTAACGGTCCGCAGCCTCTGCCGAGTGCTCCACCGCAAGGCAGTAAAGCATATTCGGATAGTACCCAGGGCAGAGCTGCATATGAAATTTTGAGCACGTCCGGTCCGCCAGGATTAGCTGCTAGGTTGTTGGTAATGTCGATGTCTGCATAGGTGACATCCAGCTTTGGGGCACCGGGCAGTAGTCCATGCACCCACGCATGAAAAACAAAAGTATCATTAGGACAAGGTGAAAAAGCAATCTTCATCATAAAACCTCCATTAGGACTGAGCTTGCTGCTTCTAATGCTGTAAGAGCATCGCCGATTCTCCAAGCTGAACGGTCACGCGGACCTACGAGATTGGAGATGGCGCGGATTTCTAATACAGGGATACCACGCTGATAAGCTGCTGCTGCTACTCCATAACCTTCCATAGCTTCTGCAGCAGCTTGTGGGACCTGAAGAGCCAATTTCGCAGCGGTCGCAGCCGTGCCGGTTACGGTTGATAAGGTCAACACTGGTCCCATAAGGACCGGCAATTTGGCAGTGTGCAATGCTTCAGTTAAACGGACAGCGTAGTGTTCATCAACTTGAATATGGGTTGATGAGCCAAAGCCAAGCTCGTCCAAGCTGCTGAAGCCCTCAGGAGTCTCGGCTCCCAGATCCGCTGCGATAATTTCACTAGCGACTACCAGTGAGCCGATCTCCGCTTGACCGGGGAAGCCGCCGCCGATCCCGGCACTCACGACAAAGTCATAATCAAAATGGGCAGCAGCCAATACCGTTGTAGTAGTAATAGCTGCTGCAACGGGTCCGACACCTGCGGCTATTACATCAAACCTGCTGCTGCCGCGAAGTCCCCGCAGCACGGCGTCTTTCTCGACATCGACAGCTGTCACTACTAGCACACGTGTACTTGTTTTTAGTATATTCATGCTATTAATACTCCCTTTTATAACAGGCATCTGCCTCTAAAGACATGTGAAGCTATTGTTCTTCATTATAATCCTCTTGCTGGTTCTGGACAACCTCAGACTCAGAGGTCTGCGTGGTCTTCTGAGCTCTAAGTGGTCCTCTGAGGTCTGAGGGGGTCCTCTGGGGTCCTCTGGGGTCCTCTAAGTCGCCCTTCTTCCCGCTTATGTATCCGTCTCATTGCTCGAATCGCTTATGCCATAACGCTCCAAAGCTTTTGATGCGGTTTCCAGCATGCGCTGCTGCAGCTTTTCGTTCCCGATAATTCGAACTCGCTTGCCAAGGAAACGGATTTTGGACAAGACATATTCACTTTCATTTCCTGCAAAGCTTAAATGAATTGTATACCTGTCATCGGAGGCATCATAGCTGACTTCTTTCTCAAAACAGGAAAAGGCATATAAGATCCGCGACAATTCACGATTATATTCTTTGTTTATTTGGATGAAGGCCTCTGCTTTCCTTTTTTCCAATATCTTCTGAATATCAGCCAACGCCTTGGCTGACATTTCCTCAGGAAGGGATTCTTCTGTGATAGTGGAAATTTTCTGCAGCCTAGTACTCATCAGCATATGATTTCTCAAATGATACCAAAGCAGATACCACTCTCTTTTGACCATTGAATATTCCAGCTTGTAGGGAAAGCCTAATTGTTCGTTGCGGGATTGATCTCCTTTGATGCTGAAGCTCAGACGAATACGGCTTTTATTGACCAGGCAGCGGCGCAGGAGACGCAGGTGCGGATGGTAAACTTGTCGCTCCAGGCTGCGTGCTTTCTCAACAAAAACAGTTGTCAGTTCAAGGGGCTGCTCAAGCTCCAGAATTAGCTGCAGCTTATCCAGAGTAACAGCTGTAAAAGCTTCCGCGGCCGCGGGATGCTGCAGCATCATTTTCAACCAGCTGCGTTCATGTGAGGTGATCATGAAGGTGCCGGATTCGTCGAGCCGGGAGAGGAGCTGATAGTTGAAAATCTTTTCAAATGGATTCATAGCAGTGCCTGATCTCCTTCCATTCGGCGATCATTTCCCTCCTGAGACGAATCGGCTCCAGTACCTCACAGCTGGAACCAAAGCTGCGCAGCCAAGGCTTGATTTCCGTCGTTCCATTAACGATGATTTCATAAACAAAGGAGACATCATCTTCTTCAACAATTTGTCCCCACTGGCCCTGCAGCAGTACCCGCTCTTTAATAAAATTGGGCTGGGCGTTTCCGGGATTGAAGAAACGGGCTCGCAGCGTAAGGGGACGTCCTGTGTCAATTAACCAGCTGTACTTTGTTTTTTCCTCAAGCTCTTTATTTTTCTCCGCAAACCATTCCTCAGGCACAGCATCGTCTTCCCCGATTTGAGTCATTCCTTCCAGGCGATATTTCTTGATGCCATACCGGGAACTGTAGGAAAGCAAGTACCAACGGCCATATTGATGGTCATAGACAATTTTGAGCGGAAGCGTTATTTCCTGCTTTCCTTCCGTTTCACGCTCGAATAGAGGATTCGTATTTTTTGAGGCGTAGCTTTTCGAATTTTTTGGAGAGAAATACAGAAATTTAACTTTGCACCGCTTACGAATGGAGGCAAGAAGGGTGAACAGATGGGCCTCATCCAAAATTCGCGAATAATAATGATATTTATATAGGAAGGGCTCTATTGCGGTTTTATCTGGATCGCCCCGGGCTACTCTTTTCTTCAATCCGTCACGGAGTAAATAACCCTGTAGGGAAGGTACCTGTGTGTTAGCCATGATGTCTACAAAGTCGTACAAATCAAGTAATTCATCCTGCGACAGCTCTTCTACCAATCCATTATGTATGCGGTAGCTGTAGGGGCGTGGACCCGGAATCCTGCTAATAACTCCAACCTCTTCAAGGTATTTTAGGTCTGTTCGAATCGTTTTTTCATCTGGAAGTGGAAGGTTAGCAGGAAACCTGTCATAGCAGGCATCCAGCAGCTCCATAGCCGTCAAGGACTTCTCATTTATAGCTGCCAAGAGCAGAGATATTCTTTGACTCTCGGTTTCCTTAAGGGACTTAGCGCGAAATAGGAACAGCAGCAGTGGATCAGTTGAATCGAAATAACTGTAGCGGATGCTCTCGGCAAATTCTTTTCCCTGTTCATCGGGCAATTGCTGGTGTATGGTGCTAACAATTTCTTTTAAGCGTTTGAGGGTCTTATCAAAAGTATGTATAGAGATGCCGAGTCTTTCGGCAAACTGTTGGCGGTTGTACGCTCCACTGGTCAGCACAAGTATGCGCAAAAACTGAATTTCTTTATCAAAGCTTTCCTTAGCCAAGTTCCTTCGCTCCTTTACGATGAAGCTTCTGTTCTTTTTGCAGCATTCCTTTCATTGTAACAGGTACGGGAAATGAAGAAAATGGATATTTTTTCAATAGTCGTCATACTTTCACCATGTTCGTAAGCAGGCAAATAAGCGATGATAGGTCTCATAAAGCAAAACGCAAAATAAAGAAAGCACTCGCAGCACTAATACATGGTATCCATGTAGGCTGAGCGGAGCAGCTATTCCCGAGGAGGTAAAAGAATGAACATGCAGCAAAAAATGCACGGAAACAATCATTATGAAATCGGCTTAGATCATGGAAATGTCCATGTGTTTGCCAACGCTGAGGTGTTTCAGTCGTTTGAAGCCAAGGTATATGAAATGGCAGACAATAATCTGCGGATTCCGCGGAATGTATATATGAGCTATACACCTGACGCACATGTTGGCGTAGGAACTTGTATTGGGACAACTGCAGTTTGGAGTATGAAGGATGGGATTGTCTCTCCATCGATTGTGGGTGTAGATATCGGCTGCGGTATGCGGGTACATACGACGCCTCTGCACAAAAGGGATATTCAGGACAAGGCAGTACGCAGAGCTTTAATAGCAGCAATTGAATCTTATGTACCTACCAACGAACGGACGAATTCACATTTTGCGGATATCGATATCATGGAAGTTGTGAAGCAGGGGCTAAGGGGCTTGCCTTCCAAGTATGTCCCAGATAACCAATGGATTACGCATGTTGAGGAATCTACCTTCCAATATGACCATACTTACCTGGAGCATCTGCCACCGAAAATCCGTAAAAATGCCCGCGGGCAGCTGGGAACACTTGGGAGCGGCAATCATTTTATCGAGCTGCAATATTTGGAGATCAATGAAGCTTCCGCAGAGCTTGCGGCTAAGTGGGGCTTATTCGACGGGCAAGTGGTCATTATGATTCACTCGGGTTCTCGCGCTTGGGGAGCCATGCTGGGCCGCGAATATAACAAGGTAATGAAGGAGGCTATGTATCATTGGGGCGTGGAGAATCCTGACCCTAATTTGATCTATGCGCCTATTACCAGCAAAGAAGGGAAAACCTATCTAAACCTTATGTATTCTGCACTTAATTTTGCTGTAAGCAACAGGCATATGATCGCTTTTGGCGTGCGCCAGGCTTTTAAAGATGTATTTGGTCCACAGATTGAAACACCTGTACTATACGATTTGATGCATAACTACGCGCTGAAGGAATTTCATAGAAACCAGCCGATGCTCGTTCATCGCAAAGGGGCCACTCGGGCGCTTCCACCGAATCATTTCCTGAATACCCCTGTTTACAAGGAAACCGGACACCCTGCATTAATACCTGGTTCTATGGGGACATCGTCGTACATTATGGTTGGAAAAGAAGAAGGCTTGAAAAACTTCTATTCTATTTGTCACGGTGCAGGCCGGGTGAGATCACGAAGAGCTACTAAGGAAGCCGTTACCATTGATCAATTCGCACAATCCTTGCGCATCGGTACAGAGGAAGAGATCCTGGTGAATCATCGGTCTCTGGAAACGATTCTGGACGAATGCCCGCAGGCCTATAAGGATGTCGATCAAATTATTGATAGTGTTGTAGGTGCATCCTTAGCGGACGTAGTAGCCAGATGCATTCCAATGGCGGCGATTAAAGGTAAATGAAGAAAAGAAACGAAGGAAGCCTTCATTGCTATGTGATATAATCGATAATGTTAATGGAAGAATTGAACTCATATTTCATATTTCGGTTGATTCGAGGGAGATGCAAAGATGGTGGAAAATAGTAAATCGGCAGAAGCAAGGAGCACAGGGAAGGCTCAGCTTTTACAGCATGAAATACAGGGGCACCGTGTTCTAACGCTGGAAAATGAAGCTATTCGGGTCAGCATTGATGTGGATCATGGAGCCCATATTTTTGAAATAAGGGATAAGCGGACTGATATCGATGTACTTTACAAGGATCCCAAAGGCCTGGTTTATGATGTAGGCGGTTGGTATGAGCTGTTTCCGAATGCAGGGAGCGGCTGCAGCTACAAGAATACGGATATTCCAGGACATGGCGATGTGCAATATCAGTCATGGGAGTTCCGGATTGAGCAGGATGGCGATGAGGAAATTCGTTTGTTTTTATGGACCGAGAGCAAGGTGCTTCCGTTCCTGATTTCCAAATCAATTGTGTTTAGAAGCAATGAATCGAGCCTGTTTATATCTGAAAAAATCACGAACAAAAGCGGGGAAGCTGAGCCTTACCTATGGGGACAGCATATAACATTTGGCGCTCCTTTCGTGAGTCCTGCTACACGTATTGATCTTCCTGAATGCCGTGTGTTCGATAGGCTGGAAGACCATGCTGCTGACAGCAGGGTGCTGCCCGGAGCTTCCGGAACGCTCGATAGTATACAAGGAAAACAAGGAGAAATGCTGGATCTCACCTACTTTCCTGCAGATCCTTTCAGTGAAATGCTCTTTATCGACGAAATCAAGGAATACTGGTACAACGTGTTTAATGAGCAGGAGGGCCTCGGCTTTGCACTTGCCTGGGACAACAAGGCGTTCCCTTTTTTGTGGCTGTGGCAGGAGCATCATACGATTCAAGAAGCACCTTTTAACGGAAAGGTATACAGTATGGCGTTGGAGCCTCAAGCATCGAATGTGCCCACACTATCAAATGCAGTGGAGCAAGGGGAAGCGCCGGTATTACAGCCTGGAGAGAGCCTTGAAACTTGGATGACATTTGTTATACATAATACTTCTGATAAGGTGAAATTCGTATCCAAAGAAGGCCAAGTTCGCATCTAAAGGCAGCTATCCACCGATTGTATAAGCAAGCCATAACCCGCAAGGGCTCTTATTGAGCCTTGCGGGTTTTTCATTTATTTGCAAAAACTTCATTCTTTTTCCGAGTCGCCATACTTGCACCATGTTCGTAAGCACCCAAATCAGCGATGATAGAACTCGTAAGCAATAACCTGATCTGTGATGGATCTTTTATCCATCCTAGATCAGGTTATTGCAAGGATGGCTTACCGAGGCTGGAATATCTTATCATTCCGCAGTGCCCGCATATTGTATGTGCAGGTATCCTGTAAGGTCCATTCGGCATTAATCTACCATGTGTGAGGGTTCGAATCCCTTCTCGCTTTTCAAGCGATGAAATAGTGGTCAGATCTAACAAATTGGAGACCTCAAAGGGGAATCCTCAGTGTGCGCTTCTTGCATGCACTGCGAGCTGGGCTTTGCAATCAGCTGATTATGCAGCAAGCAAATCCGTTTATTTTTGCCAAAAATGAAGTGAAAAGGTTATGGGTTGCTGTTGAACCTAATGATCGATTCACAGAGTTTTTGTCCGAAATTACGGGTTACCTTGCTTCATTAAGCCTGATTCCGCTTTAGCTGCAGGAGGATTCCTTGTTCAAGGTCGTTAAAATCAAGGGGGAATAATCATGTTTTCAAAAGTTATTATAAAAAATGATGAGCGTGGACTTCTTTTCAGAAATGGAAGCTATATCAAGCACCTTCAGCCAGGTACATACCGATTCGCTCCTTTTACCGATCATACTGTTATCGTACAAAATGTGATGCAGCCTCTCTCCGTGCCCAATAAAGATATCCGTTTGTTTATGCAGGATGAGCAGCTGGTTAAGCAATTAACGATTGTAGATGTTCAGGATTACGAATATGTGCTTCATTATGTGGACGGCAAGTTTGTCTCTCTTTTGAGAGCAGGGGTGTATGCTTTTTGGAATATATGGCAGAAACATGAATGTTTACGAGTAGACATCAGAAATCCGGAGATTGCGCCGGAAGTGGATTTAGCAATTTTGCCCAAACTGCACGGCTGCTGCCAAATCGTAGAAGTAGGGGCTCACGAGTCAGGTATGCTTTTCTACAACAATGTGCTGCAAAAAGAGCTGACCCCGGGCAAGTACTATTTCTGGAAAGGACCTACAACTGTTGTCGTCAAAATTCAGGACCTGAGGCAGCAGCAATTGGATATGACCGGACAAGAGATTATGACGGAGGATAAGGTTACTTTGCGGTTAAACTTTGTCTGCCAGTATAAAATTGTAAATCCACTTAAGGCTTTGGAAATCAAATCTTTTGAGGATCAGGTTTATATTGTACTGCAGCTTATTTTGCGGGAGTATGTGGGGACATTGAAGCTGGATGATTTGTTGAAAATGAAACAGGAGATTGCTACGTTCGTGCTAGCCCGCTTAAATGAAAAAAGCGAACACTATGGTGTGCAGTTTCAGGCTGCTGGCCTTAAGGACATCATCCTGCCAGGAGATATCAAGGATATTCTCAACACGGTGCTGCTGGCTGAAAAGAAGGCGCAGGCTAATATTATTACCCGCCGGGAAGAAACGGCTTCGACTCGCAGTTTGCTGAATACAGCAAAGCTGATGGACGAGAATCAGACGCTTTACCGCCTTAAGGAGCTTGAATTTCTGGAGAAGATTTGTGAGAAAATCGGCACGATTTCGCTTACTGGCGGCGGCAATTTGCTGGAGCAGTTGAATTCGCTGTTAAGTGTAAGGAATGGAGCTTAAGGCAGCAGCGGCAGACGGCAGTATCCAGTTATGTTTATTTCCAGGCCAAAAGGGGTATAGCATAGAGGAGGGAAGAAACTGAGAGAATTGTTCATCCTGAAGAAGAGAGGAGTAGATATAAATGAAACAAATGGTGAAGAAGGTTGCTTTTTTAATAGCCGACGGGTATGAGGATTCCGAGATGATGAACCCTTATGAGGCTATGTCCCAAAACGGAAACGATGGAGTTATTATAAGTTTAGAAAAAGGCGCCAAATTGGAGGGCAAAAAGGGGACCATCTCCTACACCTCGCATCTATCCGCGGAAGAAGCAGATGCGAGTGACTATGAAGCGGTTATTATCCCTGGCGGTAAATCGCCATCCAAGCTTTTGGTAAACAAGCATATGATCGAATTTGTTAAAAAGGCCGATCAATTGGGCATTACGATAGCTGCGATTTGCCACGGTCCTCAGCTGCTTGCTGAAGCGGGCCTGTTAAAGGGGAGAACATTAACCTCTTATCCCGGCATTGCGGAAGAGATTAAGGAAGCGGGAGGCAACTTCGTAGACAAGGAAGTGGTTGTGGATAACAATATGATTACTTCACGAACGCCGGAGGATGAGCCAGCCTTTATTCAAGAAATTATTAATAAGCTTGGGGTATCTGCTTACTAATTTTGTAACAAGAAAGATACTAAATCTGCTGATTTATTGTCAGTGCTGGAACTCCTTTATTACAAAATAAATACGAAGATAATAAAAAAGATCTTTTGCGGAAATTTGCAAAGGATTTTTTTATTGTTGTATTAGTCAGAAAGCATAAATTCAGAAAAAAATCTCACATTTTCTCTATCGCCATATCCCTATCGGCACTATCCCTTTCGTTCAGGAAAGCAGCTTCTGCTGGCAGTCATTTTGAGATAGGCAGATTCAATTCGTGCGATTGTAGCTGAGAAAAGAGGAAATGGCGTTGGTGGAAGAGCGGTTGTGTCCGCCTTTAAAGATTTGTTCCAACCTTCACTTCCAATCCAATCCAATCTATTCCATTCAAATCTCACTTAAGTGTGTACAAACAAGGAATTATCCTCTTGTAAGCCTTTCTAATTTCAGTCAAAATAAAGAGACTAGCAATCAGGTGAACACAACCATAAGTATATTGTGCCCAGTCAGGAGGATACCATGGAAATCGGATCACTATTTCAACCCCTGCTGCTGCAGGAGGATTACTCGCCGCAAATCATGGCCTACTATTTCAAACAATGGCAGAACTTATCGATGTCCTTCCATCACCATAATTCGACGGAGATTATGTATGTGATCAGCGGTGAGTGCCGGGTAGAGCTCGATTTGGGACTTGGGGAAATTGAATGTGTGGAATTAACGAAGAGTGAATTCATTATTCTTGACGGGAATGTGCCACATCGGTTACTCGTGGATGAAAATGTCTCCTGCAGGATGTTGAATGTGGAATTTCACTTTAGCTGCAGCGAAGGCATGTTTCCGTCGATGAAGCAGTTTGCCGGGGCAGAGGAGGCACTTGCAGCTCTTATCCAATCGCCCGAGCCTTACCTGCTGATGGCTGATCCGGATGAGCTGTACCAGGTACTGAAAAGCCTTGTTCTTGAGCTTGATAATCATGCTTTGGAAAATGGAGTGATGGTGCAGCTGTTATTTACGCAGCTATTGATCCGGCTCGCCAGGTTATGGGAGCAGGTACGGCTGGATGGGCAGCCGCAGACCGACTATTACATCAATCAGTGTATCGAGTATTTGCAGCATAATTACGACCGTCAAATCCGGGTGGAAGAGATCGCCTCTTATGTTAGCCTGCATCTTGGCTATCTTCAGCGTATTTTCAAATCTCATACAGGTTCGACGATTACCGAATATTTGACTTCCTTACGAATGGAGAAGGCAAAAATGCTGCTGCAGCAAACAGACATTCCAATTGTAGAGATTTCTGAGTATGTTGGCGTGGGAAGCCGGCAGTATTTTCATTCTTTATTCAAGCAGTACACGGGCTGGTCACCTGCGGCCTACCGGAAAGCTGTAGATAAACACCGATGGAAATATTTATTAAGTGATAATTCTTGACATTAGATCGACTAAGAAGTCACAAAATTGATAACGCTTGCTGGTTACGGACTGCTACAATGTAGTGGGAAGAACATACGGTAAGCGTCTTTTTTATGTCGTTGGAAGGTTAGGCGTGTACCAGGATTACGAGTGCGAAAGTAGTTTTTACGGACAATTTATTTATTAGAGATGAAACACATCGTAGTGAGAGTGAACACAGTTATTTTAGAGAGGATCATGAACGACATGCCAAACATTTCTATTTGCGAAAACGGAATTTATCTGGAAGTGGAGATAACAGAGAGCAGGGATGTTCGGCTGCTGCATCTATCACCATTTCCTTTGAATGTACAAGAGCTGGATTCAGAAGATGCCCGGCGGAAATTCCGCATTGTGGAAATTCAAGTGACCGGGATGGATCAGGATGATCATCATGGAGCGAAATATACGGGCACATTGCCAGGTAATCGCTTGAAATATGTATGCCATACCGACAGGCATAACGAGTATGGACGAAAGCTGGAGATTGTGCTGGAAGATGAAGGGCTGCTTGTTACGGTTCACTACCAGATGTTCAACGACATTCCAGTTTTACGTTCATGGACAGAAATTACAAATAGCGCTAATACCCCGATAGGCTTGGAATATGTATCATCCTTCGCCTTGACCGGCATTGCCAAAGAAGGGAGCAGCAGTTGGGAAGCAAAAAGCCGGCTGCATGTCGCTCACAATACTTGGCATGGCGAATTGCAATGGAGAAACAACACGCTGCCGGAGCTTGGCCTGACAAGGGCTAACGCTTCTTCACTGAAACGTCTTTCTTACAGTACATCGGGAACATGGTCATCCGAGGGCTTGCTTCCAATGGGCTGCTTCGAAAATGTCGAGCGGGGCACGGCTTTGTTCTGGCAAATTGAGCATAACGGTTCCTGGCACTGGGAAATCAGCGATATGGCGAACCACCTCTACTTACAGCTTAGCGGCCCTACTGAAAACGAAAACCATTGGTGGAAAAGCATCGGGCCAGGTGAAACATTCGTTTCGGTTCCGGTAGCTGTTGGTATTGTTGAAGGGGCTTTCGAACAGGCGATCGGTGAATTAACTCGTTACCGCCGGGCGACAAGGCGGCCGAATGTGGACAATGTGCAGCTGCCTGTCATCTTCAACGATTATATGAATTGCTTGTTTGCCGACCCGACAACGGAGAAGATTTTGCCCTTGGTTGATGCGGCGGCAGAAGCTGGTTGTGAATATTACTGTATCGATGCCGGCTGGTATGCGGATGGAGAGTGGTGGGATGAGGTTGGATTGTGGCAGCCATCGCAAACACGCTTTCCGGGTGGTCTGAAGGAAGTAACAGACTATATCCGATTCAAAGGAATGGTTCCAGGACTATGGCTGGAGCTTGAGGTTATGGGGGTACACTGCCCGCTTGCCGATACAGTAGGCGATGATTGGTTTTTCATGCGTCATGGAAAACGTGTTATTGATCATGGACGCTACCAGATGGATTTCAGAAATCAGGAAGTAGTAAAGCACGCAGATGAAGTGATAGACCGGCTCGTAAAGGAGTATGGTGTCGGTTATATCAAGATGGACTATAACATCAATGCGGGGATTGGCACCGAAGTGAAAGCTGACAGCTTTGGGGATGGTCTTCTCCAGCATAATCGCGCATATCTCCAATGGGTTGACCGGGTATTCGAGCGGTATCCCGATCTTGTCATAGAAAACTGTGCAAGTGGAGGCATGCGTATGGATTACGCATTGCTAAGTCGTCACAGCATCCAGTCAAGCAGCGATCAGACCGATTACCGCAAATATGCCGCGATTGTGGCTGCAGCTCCGACAGCGATCACGCCGGAACAATGTGCGGTATGGTCTTACCCGCTCCGGGACGGCAGCGAGGAAGAAGTGATTTTCAACCTCGTCAACTGCATGCTGATGAGAGTCCATCAGAGTGGGCATTTGGCGGAAATTTCGCCGAATCGTTTCGCATTGATTCGCGAAGGATTGGATTATTACAAATCCATTCGGAAAGACCTTGCCGGCGGGCTTCCTTATTGGCCTCTGGGATTACCCTCCTATGGTGATTCGTGGTTGTGCTTAGGGCTGCGTTGCGGCGATAAGTCGTATTTGGCCATATGGAGGTTGGAGAGCACAGAAGATACCATTGAATTGCCGATACATTTTCTGGCGGGATTGGATGCTGATGTTCGCTGCAGCTATCCGCAGCGGCAAGACTGCGCCTGGAAATGGAATCCAGAAGGTGGGGTATTAACAGTAACTTTACCGTCAATGAACTGTGCCCGGCTTTTTGAACTTCAGTAAAGGATGTCATGTTGAAGAAGATACGCTAACCTGGTTAAGCTGATCTGGTTAAATGGAAAGTCTGCGACTAGTCATCAGAAGGCACAGCTGTCAGGGAGCCGTTATGGAATTATGCAGATGTTGCAGATTGATTAAAAGCAAGATCCTAGGCAGAGAACTGCGAAGGATCTTGCTTTTGTTATGATGGTGCTGAAAAGTAAAAGTTTTGGTGGAAGACTGGAATGAATATGATCACTGGTTGACCGTATCCATTTCCTCCTCATGCACCATGATACGAAGACACTCTTTTAAATCAATATTTACCCGCTGGAGACAATTGCTTTACATTGTCAAGTGAGCTTTTGGCATCATCCATCGTATTTCGTGTAGTTTCTTTGACCTTATCTGCCGCTTTATTGGCGGAATCTGCTACCTTATCGGCAGCGCTATGAACAGATTGAGTTACGGATTCAGTAGCATTTCGGGCTGACTCGGCAGCTCCGTCCACTACTTTGGAGGCTTTATCCATCAGCATGGAGCCTTTTTCCGGAATCATATGAAGTGTTTCTGAGGTTTTAGTTTTAGCCTGCTCCATTAAATCGGCAACTTTGGTTTGTAAATTTTGTACGGTTTCACCAAGGTCCGATCTAAGCTTGCGTCCCGATTTTGGTGCCAGCAGCAAAGCGATAGCCGCCCCAACTGCTCCTGCAATAATAACAGCCTTCATATTTCCCTTGTTCTCTTGAATGGTATCCATGTTGATCCGCTCCTTTTATCATTTATATTCGTAAGGTTTCTGTTACTGACGTACTATCTATTAACCATATATCAAAAAACGAAACAGGAAGAAAATGGATTTAGCAAAAATTCGTCTAATAAAATGAGCTAAAATATAAAATTGTTTGTAACTATTCTTTCACTTCTGTTCGATTCGGAGAGCTGATATAATAAAGCCAATTTTATAAAGGAGGCGTTGATGATGAAAAAAAGCAAAAGAAGTATGGGGTATACCTACGAGGGGCTAAGCGCATAAAATACCCTTAAACTGCGTAATCCCCTACACAGGAAGAGGGGAAATCCATTGAAGCATTACATGATGCAGCAGTATGATTACCATGCTTGGGCCAATAACAAGGTGTGTGCTTATTTAGCAGAACTGCCAGAGCCCACCTGCTTCACCAGCATTCAGAGTATATTTCCGACAATCTACGATGTGCTTGTCCATATCTACGTCATAGATAGCGGCTGGTTGTCGATTTTGGCGACGAATGGGGTTGCGGAGTTTTCTCCCGAATATGTGGAGGAATTAACGGCTTCAACTGAGAGATTAACGAATGAAACGAAAGGGAAGAGCTTGAGCGAAATGGGAGAGATGCTTTCCGGTTTAGCCAATCGGTATCATGCTTGTTTCGAGCAGCAGCAGAACGTAGAAGCCTTTTGCTCTTATGGAGATTTTAATGCCCGGTATATCGATCTTGTACAGCATGTCGTTAATCATGGTACGTACCACCGCGGGAATATAACGGCTATGCTGCGGCAATTGGGACATGCAGGCACCCAAACTGATTTTTCACTTTATTTATATTTGCAAGGCAAATGATTCCTATAAATTTGAAATAAATAAAAAGGATATGGCATCTTTCTTTTGAGGGAAAGGTCCATATCCTTTTTACGCATTCTTATACTTTTCCATGCAAGCAAATAGTTATGCTATTACTAGTATGTTTCTCCGCTGTCTAAGTTAAATTGCCATCCAATGCCAAACTTATCTGTTAAGCTGCCATAGCATTTGCTCCAGAAGGTTTCTTGAAGCTCCATCCCTACAGTGCCGCCTTCTTTCAGCTTATGAAATAAAGCTTTAACTTCGTCTATATCCTTGCTGATGACTGACAGAGTTATGTTGGTTCCTGCAACAAAAGGCATGCCAGGAAAAACATCAGAAAACATGACATTGCTGCCTTGAATGTTCAGCCGCGTATGCATGACTAACTGTTTCGCTTCCTCTGGAAGCGGGTAGTTGGGATCAGCAGGTGTTTCTCCGAAGGTCATAATTTTTGGACTTTCTGTTCCGAATGCCTCTGCATAGAACTCTACAGCTTCACGACAGTTTCCATTGAAATTCAAATAAACATCAATAGCCATTGGTTTCGCTCCCTAGTCTTAAGATTTGGTAATCTTCGAAGCATGTTTGTTAGGCAAACGTGCTTGTCCCGAAGGACAGCCGCCTACCCTGTATTGTATCATTTAACTGTGCTTATTTAAATATACTTGATTCTTGCTGGCTCAACCAAATTGATTTAATGTGCTGATAAGGCCAATAAGAAAAAAAACAAAAAAATAAGCGCTATGAGAATCAGCGCTTGAGTCATGAGCATCCAGCACACTTTTGTGCTGGATTTAGCCTTGGACGGCTCCACCTACAGGCTGGGTGAAAAATTTTTTAAGTGCTTTATATACTTCGCCTTTTTCGCGGATTACATAATGGAGGAACTTAGGATCTTGAATGCTGCGAAATGCGGTCATCAAGGTGCTGCTTCGATTGTATTGATTGACTTCACCGTACCCGAACATATTGCAGCGCTCGATCAACTGAGCTATCAGCTTCAGGCAGCGATCATTATCTGACGTGAGGTTATCCCCATCGGAAAAGTGAAAGGGGTAAATATTATACTGGGACGGAGGGTAACGTTGATCAATAATATCTACGGCTGCCTGGTAGGCTGATGAGCAGATCGTACCGCCGCTTTCTCCCTTGGTGAAAAACTCCTCTTCCGTAACCTCCCTAGCTTCCGTATGGTGAGAAATAAAGACGATTTCCACATTCTCATACTTCGAACGCAGAAAGCGTGTCATCCAGAAGAAGAAGCTGCGGGCGATATATTTTTCAAAAGCACCCATAGATCCTGAAGTATCCATCATGGCGATAATGAGAGCGTTTGAATGCGGCTTTTCAACTTCCTCCCATGTCTTGTAGCGCAGGTCATCGGGAGAGATGCCATGTATGCCAGGTGAGCCGGTGGTCGAATTTCTACGCATATTTTCAAGAATCGTTCTTTTTTTATCAATATTGGACATAATGCCCTTTTTGCGGATATCATTGAACACGACCTCTTTAGCGGTCAGGTGTTTCTTCTCTTTATTTTGCAGGTTCGGCAGCTCTAGCTCAGCAAAAAGCAGATTTTCCAGCTCTTCCATACTGACCTCAGCTTCGTAATAATCCTCGCCTGCCTGATCACCAGCGCCACCTTCTCCTTTACCGGCAGCAGCTTCTTTGGGATCTACACCCAGAACATCGCCTACTTGGCTATCGCCATCCCCTTGCCCGACATGCTTGCTTTTATTTGTATTGTATCGAAATCGGTATTCGTCAAGACTTTTGATAGGCACTTTGATGATTTGTTTGCCATCCGACATGATAATGCTCTCGTCCGTGACCAGGTCAGGCAGGTTTTGCTTGATGGCTTCGCGAACCTTTTGCTGATGACGGGTCTGATCTTGGAATCCTTTGCGGTGCAAAGACCAATCCTCACGGGATACGATGAATAAAGGGTCTGTCATACGGACACCTCCTCTTGAATGGTATACATTTACATGCAAAACGAGAAGAAGATAAATGGAAAGCTATACTAAATATATTCAGTTTGATCAGGGATATGTGAGGGACGGGGGCACCTATTTTCTATAGCGAGATGAAAATTATTGAACTAGAAGTAAGTTTCACGTAGTTTTCACGCAGCATTTACATAGTTATGTAGCAGTCTGTCTTCCCCGAATTGGGCGTGAGCTCCCTTTAATGATGTTTTTCATCGCTAAAGGGAGCTTTCCAGGTCTATCCGCCACGTTAACGATGATTTTCATCATTAAAAGAGGACGGAGGGCCTATCAGGCTGCTGAAAAGGGATTTTAACGATGTTTTTCATCATTAAAGTAAGGATCTGGAGTGGACCTGATGCTTTTAACGATGAAAAACATCGTTAAAGTAGCAGGTCCGCTCGGTTGCGCGCGCTGGCAGGGGTCTTCTTCATCCCCTGCGCCTGCAGCGGCTGGAACCCACAGCCATTCGCCTTCAGCAACGCACCAAAAATCTCGAACACGCTCCTTAAGGTTAATTACCCTTTTTTGGGCCCTGATGGGAGGGAGGTGTTTAATATTGTAGAAGTGTGTGTGAACATTTTTTCCATCATCATCAGCTGCTTTGGTGTTAGATTCTTATTAAATTCTTTAGTATGCAGTTGTTGGAGGTTAGGAAGGACTCTGTAGGAGACTTGGTTATTTTGAAGTTTGCGCAGCGTCCAGGTCGGGATCCAATCCACGCCAACTAATTTTGCCCGACTAGAACCTTCCTTCTTTATGGATAATTGTAAAATTAATCCATTATTTGTGTAGGGGTCATTGTTCAAACGAATCGAAATGAAATTTCCCAAGGAGAAAATAGCTAGTTTCTGGGATTTTGTTCTTAGAATAGGTTGTAAGACATGAGGGTGGGAGCCAAGGATGATATCAGCTCCATGCTGAAGCAAACTATTAACAAGCTTTCTTTGCCCCAGGTTCGGTATTTGCCTATGTTCTTGTCCGAAATGCAGGCAGACGATGGCAAGGTCGCACTCCTGCTTGATTTGGGACAGCTCTTTTTTTATCTTATCCTCATTAATCCGGTTGACAGACCAAGGCATGTGTTTGGGGACAGATATGCCGTTGGTACTTCGGGTATACGCGAGAATGCCTATTTTTATACCCTTGACATCGACAATCAGCTTTTTACGGGATTGCTCTCGGGTTGCGAAGGTTCCTGTGTGTGCCAGCCCGTTCTCATTCAGTACCTGGAGCGTTCTTTGTAATCCTCCTATTCCATTGTCCAGACAATGATTGTTTGCTGTTGTAAGCACATTAAAGCCCGTTCTTTTCAATGTTGCCGCGAGCTGTTCAGGGCAATTAAACAACGGACATCCTGTTTTGGGGTTTCTTTTTTTTATAAATGGCTTATCACCCTTTAAAGGAATTTCTAAATTGCCAATGGTCAGGTCCGCTTCCTGCAGATAGGGGGCTACTTCTTCAAAAAGTGAATCGAATGTATATAGATGCTCACCTGGTGACTTAACAGACATGCAAATGTTCCTGTTTATTAGAAGATCTCCTACAGCAGCAATCTTGATCTCAGTCATGTGATCACCTCTTTTAAACCAATTTATTCTTGAGGCTTTCTTGGAGTGTGGGCGTTATCAGCTGTGAGGGGAATCTGTGAGAAAAAGGATAGAACATGGAGTGAAAAGGAGTATAAAGGCAAAAGAAAAAGGACCTGACCCTATGAAAATGGCCAAGTCCTTCATATAATTAACCCTCGAGGAGCAGTGTTTCAGGATCTTCAAGCATCTCTTTGACTTTAACCAGGAAGCGAACGGCTTCTGATCCGTCAACGATGCGGTGATCGTAGGAAAGTGCGATGTACATCATCGGACGATTTTCCATTCTTTCCTGATCGATGGCAACCGGGCGCGTCTGAATTTTATGCATGCCCAGAATACCTACCTGTGGTGAGTTTAAAATTGGCGTTGAGAGCAGGGACCCGAACGTGCCGCCATTCGTAATCGTGAAGGTGCCGCCCTGTAAATCGGATAGTCCTAGTGAGTTAGCACGGGCTTTGCCTGCCAACAGGCCTATTTGCTTTTCTATCTCGGCAAAGCCAAGACGGTCTGCGCCACGGACAACAGGAACAACAAGTCCTTCTTTGGCAGATACCGCAATACCGATATCATAATACTGCTTCACGATAATGTCTTCTCCATCAATTTCCGCATTCAGCAGAGGGAACGCCTTTAATGCGCCAACAACTGCTTTGGTGAAAAATGACATGAAGCCAAGACCGACTTCGTGTTTTTCCTGGAACGATTGCTTGCGGCGTTTGCGAATATCCATAATCGCTGACATGTCTACTTCATTGAATGTAGTTAGCATAGCAGCTGTTCTTTGAGCTTCAACCAAACGGGTAGCAATGGTCAGGCGACGGCGTGACATCTTTTGACGTTCAGCCGGCTTGGCAGGATTAAATGCTGGTGCCTCAGCGGGCTTGCTTGCTGAAGAACCAGAAGGCTTCTGCGCCTCACGCTGCCCAGATGGGGCTGCAGAGGATTGAGCAGGCTGAGAAGGACGGTCGCCGAACGATTTGACATCTTCTTGAGAAATGCGGCCTAGTGGATCACGGGCTTGCATTTGAGTCAAATCGATGCCTTTTTCTCTGGCGAGCTTTCTTGCTCCCGGAGAAGCGGATAAACTGGCGCTGCTCACTTCAGCCGCAGGCTCAGACGGTTTTGCAGCCGCAGGAGCTTCTGCTGTCTGTGCAGTGGAAGAAGCGCCCTCAGTGCTGTTAGCAGCTGCGCTTGGAGCTCCAGCTCCTTCGCCGGAGCTGATGGTGCCAATGACTTCACCGATTTGTACAGTGTCGCCTTCTTGACGAATAATTTGCTTCAGCACTCCGCTTTGCTCAGCGCTGATTTCTAAGTTTACTTTATCTGTCTCTAGTTCGAGCAGCAAGTCTCCCTGATTGACGGAGTCGCCCTCTTTTACAACCCACTTGGAAATAGTTCCTTCGGTTATCGATTCACCCATCGCTGGTACTATAATTTCGTGCATGGACGTCACCTCCCTGTTTGATACGCTAGTGTTGGACTTGGCTTTAGCGTTTGTGAAACAATGTAATTCTGTTCTAAGCTGTGTACAGTTTGATAGCCGCTTGCAGGGCTGGAACGCTCAGGACGACCCAAATAACGGACAGTCGTTCCTTCTGGCGCATGCTTCCTGATATAGGGATCCATATAACTCCAAGCTCCCATGTTTTGCGGTTCTTCCTGAACCCAGACGATTTCCTTGACCTGTGGCAATCTTTGGATAACCGCAGCAATTTCCTTGCTTGGGAACGGATAGAGCTGTTCAATGCGAACGATATGCAGCCAATCAAAATCTTTGCCAGGCTCTTTGTCCAGAGCTTCCGCAAGATCAATGGCAACTTTACCTGTGCAGAGAACGAGACGCTCTACGCGTTCTGGATGCTGGGCCAATCCCGGCTGTTCCAAAATGGCCTGGAAGGTGCCTTCACTAAGTTCTTTCCCCGTAGATGCTACACGCGGATTACGTATCAGGCTCTTGGGAGCCATGATGATGAGCGGGCGTGCAGACTCGGTTCCAGCTATCGCCGCTTGACGGCGGAGTATGTGGTAATACTGAGCAGCACTGCTCAGGTTGGCAACCGCCCAGTTGTCTTCACCAGACAATTGGAGGAAGCGCTCAAGGCGGGCGCTCGAGTGTTCAGGTCCTTGTCCTTCGTAGCCATGAGGCAGCAGCATAACAAGGCTTGATTTCTGCGACCATTTGGACTGTCCCGCAGAAATAAACTGATCGATAAGCACTTGGGCAGCGTTCATAAAGTCACCGTATTGTGCCTCCCAAATGACCATTGTTTCGGGAGCATAAACGTTATAGCCATATTCGAAGCCGAGGACGGAAGCTTCCGCCAGCGGGCTGTTATGAATGGCAAAAGATGCCTTGGCTTGCGGCAGCTGGTGCAGCGGACAGAAGGTATCGCCAGTTTCAGCATCGTGCAGCATCAGATTACGATGGGCGAATGTAGCCCGTTCTACGTCCTGGCCGCTGAGACGAATAGGTCTGCCATCTGCAAGTATAGATGAGAAGGCTAATGTCTCGGCATGTCCCCAATCGACCTTTTCACCTTCGTTCAAGGCGTTGGCCCGGCGCTCCAGAATGCGCTGCAGCTTCGGATAAACATTGAATTTCTCCGGCCATTGCAGCAAGGCAGAATTGAATTGACGCAGCTTATCCAGTGATACGGCAGCAACGGACTCACCAATTCTAGGGTCATTTGCGATGACTTGAGTTTGCTGAACAGGCTCTTGCTCTTCACGCTGCTTCATCTCATCGTAAGCTTCCCGCAGCCGATTCTGGATATCCAGCTTCATCTGCTCAGCTTGCTCGCTAGTAATAACGCCTTCACTAATAAGCCTATCCGCATAAATCTTGCTCACGGTAGGGTGGCTTTTCACTTTTTTGTAAATGAGCGGCTGGGTTGTTTCCGGATCATCTGTTTCATTATGTCCGTAACGGCGGTAGCCAATTAAATCAATTAGAAAATCTTTCTTGAACAGGGTGCGGTATTCGCTGGCCATTCTTGCTGCAGCTATACATGCTTCCGGATCATCAGCATTGACGTGAACGATAGGCACCTCATACCCCTTGGCCAAATCGCTGGCATAATGGGTGGAGCGGGAATTGAAGCTCTCCGTAGTGAAGCCGATCCGGTTGTTGACGATGATATGAAGCGTTCCGCCATTAAGATATCCTGGCAGACTATTCAGATTTAAAGTTTCTGCTACGATGCCTTCACCAGGAAATGCAGCATCACCGTGTAAGATAATAGCGGCCGCACAATCCAGATCAAGCTGCGGATAGCCAGGCTGACTGCGGTCTTCCTGAGCTGCGCGAGTAAAACCCTCCACAACAGGATTCACGAATTCCAAGTGACTTGGGTTGTTCGCAAGTGTTAGGCGGGTATCGACCGTTTCTCCCAATTTGAAAGAACGATTCGCTCCAAGATGGTATTTGACATCCCCGGTCCAGCCATAATTGATGCCGATAGAGCCTTCCGAAGGAATGAGGTTTTTATTTGGCGAATGATGAAATTCTGAGAAGATCTTGCTGTACGGCTTGCCCAGAACGTGAGCCAGCACATTTAAACGCCCGCGGTGAGCCATGCCCATTAAAATATGGCGTGCCCCATCGTTGGCGAGCTCATGAACCATTTCATTCGTTAAAGCAACTACGACATCGGTACCTTCTGCCGAAAAACGCTTTTGGCCGACAAAGGTACGGTGCAGAAAGTCTTCGAACTGCTCAGCTTCGAGCAGCCTGGAAAGCAGGGCTTTTCTTTCGGAATCAGTAAGCACTGTACGTGGAATGACCACTTCAGCACGCTGATTCAACCAGCTGCGCTCCTTCTCATCGTGTACATGGCCAAATTCAAAGGCAATGGTACCTGTGTACACTTGGCGAAGCTTCTGAATGGCTTCCCAGCCGTTAGCCACATCGTAAGGAACATCTTCCCAAACCAGCTCTGCAGGCAACGCAGCCAAATCGGCTTGATTGATGTCATAGGTTTCCGGCTCAAGCATCCGATTGCTTACCTGTCCGCTTATATCAAGCGGATCGATATCAGCAGCCAGATGACCGAAGGTGCGGATATTCCAGACTAATTTACCAGCCGCAACGGCATTTTTTAACATTTTAGAGTCTAGTTGTTGAGGAGAGGAAGCTTTATTTGATTTTGGGGTGGTAGCGGTTTCTACACCCTGCTCGGAAGGAGCGGATTGAGGCGGTTCGCCTAATTGGGCAAACAATTCTCGATACTCGTCAGCTACCGAATCGGGGTCTTGTATAAACCGTTCGTACTGCTCTTGGATATAGCCAAGATTTGGGCCATAATAGCTTTCCCATGGATCCTGCGTTCTATCATTGTCAATCGGCACGTGAATACCTCCGTCTTTATGTTTTTTCTAGGGTGAGGGATATAAACAACATCTTCCTGCTACCACTATTTCCACATAGCTCTATTATAGTACAAAACATACGATTAACTTAAATAGCAATATTAGTTCAATATCATCTCGCAATTAGATTGATTATTTAATTATTTATATCATCATTAGCGGAAAAATGAAAAGAGACATTCCCCTGATCAAACAGGCGGAATGTCTCTATAATATGGCTTTATTTATGTGGTTCTATTAAGAACTATACATTTATAATTTAAAGCTCCTTTGTGCTGGCAGCGGAACCGGCGAGCGGCTCCATCACTGAGGAGTCCTGCTCCTTACGCTTCATGAACGGCCACCAGTTGGCTTCGCCAAACACGCGCACCATAACAGGAATGAACAGCGGCAGCATGACCATGGCGTACAGGAACAACCCGCACAGCACGATCGTAGCAATCTGCAGCAGCGACATAACTCCCGAAGGAAGCATAGCGGCGAAGGTGCCTCCGAGTATGAGCGCGGCGGACATAATCACCGTCCCCATCGTTCTCATCGACTTGAGAATGCCTTCCTGAGGGGAAAGATGCTTAAATTCTTTAAAGCGGTCCATAAGGAAAATGCTATAGTCGATACCAAGCGCCATCAGCATAACAAATCCGAAGAACGGTACGGCCCAGCTTATGCCCGAGAGTCCGATCATGCGGACGAAAATCAATTCAGTAATAGCCATTGAAGTGTAGAACGTAAGCATCAATGACAAAATCAGATAAACCGGGATGACGATGGAGCGGAACATAATAATAAGAATGAGTCCGATTCCGATAATCATGAGCATCATGGTACGGGAGTAGTCCTCCGCAGAGATGTCCCGAAGATCGTTATTCATACTTGAGACTCCATCTATTGCTACAACGGTGTCTTGATAGGATGTGCCTTTAAGTGCCCGCACAGCTGCGGCTTCCAAATCGTTTATTTTTTCCAGTGTCTCGATTTCATAAGGGTTGCCGCTAAATATGATGTCGAATTTGGCCGTTTTCCGGTCCGTTGACAAATAAATATCAAGTGCAGTCTGGAATTGCTCATTTGCAATAGCCTCTTGTGGAATGTACCAGCCTGTCAATTGCTTGTCTGGTGCATTGGATAGCTCCTTCAGGAAGTCTTGAGCTGTTGCGAGACCTCCCGATACCTGCGACAGGCCGTCAACGCTTTTATCCAATCCGTCCGTCAGCTCTCCAAGCTGCGCATTCAATTGGGAGAAGCCGGATTGCAGCTCTTTTTGTCCGTCCGTCAGCTGGTCAAACCCTTGGGTAATGCTTGGCAGCTTCGTTACAATCTGGCCTTGCCCTTCAGCGGCTTGGGCGATGCCTGACTGAAGCTGAGCAATGCCATCAACAAGTCCGGCAAGTCCTTGCGCCAAAGCTGCCTGACCTTCGGCTGCCTGCTGGAAGGCTGAATTCGCTTGTCCAATACCACCAGCGATACCGGAAAGCTGGGCATTCAGCTGCTTGAGTCCGTCATTCACCTGCGAAGCGCTGGATTCAAGCTCCGTAACTGTTCCTTGAGCACGCTGAAAGTCAGCATCATTTTGCAGGTCCGGATACTTTTGCAGCAGTCCTTGGAGCCCTTGGCCAAGATCGGAGAGACTTTGGGCAAGAGCTGCCTGCTGTCCGGTTATATCGCCGTAGCCTTTTGCCAGCTGGCCAAGGCCAGTGCCCATTTCCTTGTATCCGCCGAGCAGCTCTTTGCTTGCTGCGCTAAGCTTCTCCGCACTTGCCTGGGCCTGAGCCAAGCCGGCTTTTAGCTCGCCCGCTCCCGTTGTGCCGCTGCGCAGTCCAGTCTGGAGCTGCCTTAGACCATCGCCGAGCTGAACGATACCGGCCTTAAGACCCTCGGTACCGCTGATGAGATCATCCACGCCGCTTACAGCCTGATTTAATTTAGGCGCATTTTCGTTCAAGGCGCTGCTGGCATCAGATAAGCCCTTGCCAATTTCGCCGAGGCCATCTCCGCTTTGCCCGATGCCTGTGCTAAGTTTGGTAACCTGATCTGTCACTTGAAGATCATCGAGAGTGTCGCCAGCAGGGCGGGTAGCACTTCGAACTGTTTTTACGCCATCGACTTTTGCCAGCTCACGGCTGATCTGCTCTACCGCAGCAAGTCCTTCCGCCGAATCCAGCGGCTTGCCGGACTTCACAACCACAGTCGAAGGCAGTGAATCTCCAGGTCCGAAGCTGTCCGAGATCACATTAAAGGCCTTGACAGATTTATATTTATCACCGATTTCATCCAAGGAATTGAAGGAGGTTTTACCTTGATAGGCAACCAGGAAAGGCACGGTGACTACAGCCAGAATGAGCAGAGCCCACAGCGGACGCTTCAAGGAAAACTTGCCGACCGCTCCCCACAGCTTGCTTGGCTTATGCTCCAGCTTTCCTTTGGAAGGCCAGAAAATCTTTTTGCCCAGAACGGACATGAAGAACGGCACGATCGTGAATAAGGCGATGAGCATGACGGCGACGCCAACGGCTACCGCGACTGCCGAACGATACAGCATAAAGGTGGAGAAACCGATGGAGGAGAACCCGACCAGAACGGCTAGCCCGGAGTAAAGCACCGTTTTCCCGGCTGTCCGGTAAGTAGTCACAATGGCTTCTGTCCGATTGTCCGAATGTGCGAGCTCTTCCTTATAACGGCTGATTAACAAAATACAATAGTCGGTTCCGATTCCAAACAGCACGGCAACCATAAAGATCTGTGTGAAATTGGAAAGCGGAAAGTCCATATATTCAACTAAAAAGGCGACCACCGATTGGGAGACCAGGTAACTGAATCCCACAGTCAGTAGAGGAATAAAGGGAGCAACCGCTGAGCGGAACACCAGGAATAAGATTCCCATAATAAAGATGAGGGTAATAAATTCCGTTTTTTTCAGGCCTTCCTGCGAGCTCTGTACGACGTCTTCCGAAATCAGCCAGTTACCTGTGTAGTAATGCTCCACTGATACATCAGAGATAGCTTCATAGAGCGTGTCACTCATTTCTCCCGGAGTACGGCCGTCACTGGCGACATCGATAAGTGCCAATATCGTTTTTCCGTCCTTGGCAACCATTTGCTTTTCAAGCTCTTTGTTGTCGAAATGAGAGGTCACGGAGTTAATTCCGTAATTCTCCTTATTATCTTCAAGCTTCGTAATAGCAGTTTGAACCTGCTGTATATCAGCGGAGGAGAGGCCACTATCGTTATGAAAGACCAGTACGGTCGCTACACCGGCGTTACCCTCCGTCTGATTTGCCTGCATATCTGCGAGCATTTGTGCCGCGTTGGTCGAGGAATAGCCATCCGGCACATTAACCTGACCTTTATCACGGACTAGTTCCTCCATGTTAGGTGCTGACAGAAACATCCCCACAGCAGCGGCTATCCATACAGCAAGGATCAGCCATTTAAATTTTAGTACAGTTCTCATTAGGTCCCACTTGTTCTCCTCTCTTACGGCTTACTAAGTACACTAGCCAGCTTTTCGTAGGTTTCGATAAATTGTATGGCTTCCTGCTCATCAAAATGCTTGATATAGGAGGCGAGCAGCACCTGAATCTTCTCTTCCATTTCGTCTGCAAGCTGCGCACCCTTTACAGTTAGCGACAGGTAAGTGACCCGTCTGTCCTTTTCGTCAGGCATCCGTTCCAGGAGCTCTTTATCGAAGAGGCGCGTAATAATGGCTGTGATCGAGCTTTTACCTACACAAAAACTGTCTGAGAGCTCAGATGATGTGCATTTGCCGCGCTTACGGATGTACCGGATCGTTGAAAACTGATCGACGGTAAGCTCCTCAGGCATGCGATCTTTAATAATGGCATTCAATTTACGGTCGACGGCAAAAGATGCAGCTTCGTAGCGGGAAATAATGTCTTTAAGCAGCTCTTTTTTCATGATTTCCTCCATTTCTGTTTATAAGTTTGATTGTGATACAGTTTCACTGCTGTAAAGTTTCATAGATGAATTGTTTCATAATGAAACTATATCCATTCAAGTCTGCAAAGTCAAGGCATAACATCTGTCAAAAAGTGAACAAAATGTTGCATTTCAAGCTAAGGCTCTGAAGGAAGGTGATTCTTTTCCCAGGAATGGTATAATAAAAAGAAATCTTATACATATTGGGGAGATCGAATGAAATCATTAGTATTATGTGAAAAGCCGAGTGTGGCGAAGGAAATTGCCCGTGTGCTTGGCTGTGGACAGAGACAGAAAAGCTTTTTTGAAGGGCCTAATTATGTGGTTACCTGGGCGCTGGGCCATCTTGTTGAGCTGGCTGAACCCGAAGATTATGATAATAAGTACAAAACGTGGAGGCTTGAGGATCTTCCTCTGCTGCCGCCAACGATGAAGCTGAAAATCATTAAGGAAACATCGCACCAATATAAAGCGATAGCCCAGCTTTGCAAACGCAGTGATCTTGGCGAGTTGATCGTGGCTACGGATGCTGGACGCGAAGGCGAACTAGTAGCCCGCTGGATTATGGAAATGGCGCATTGGCGGAAGCCTTTTAAGCGTTTGTGGATTTCTTCGCAGACGGACAAGGCGATTCGTGAAGGGTTTTCCAAGCTGAGACCAGGCAGGGAATACGATAACTTGTACGCTTCAGCTGTGTGCCGCGCGGAAGCCGACTGGTTAATCGGACTTAACGTCACACGTGCGTTAACCTGCAAGTATGACGCGCAGCTGTCAGCTGGTCGTGTGCAGACGCCAACCCTCGCAACGTTAATGGCCAGGGAGTCGGAAATCACCAATTTTAAGCCTGTGGCTTATTGGAACGTTACGCTTGATCTCGGTTCCTTCCAGGCGAAATGGCGCGGCGGAGAGCAGCAGGACGGCCGGCTTTTTGCCAAGGATAAAGCAGATGAGATCGTGAATAAAGTGAAGACAGCAGATGTAAGACTCTTAAGGCTGAATAAAACAGAGAAGATGGAACCGCAGCCTCTGGCTTACGATTTGACTGAGCTTCAAAGGGATGCGAACAAACGCCATGGCTTTACGGCCAAGCAGACATCCAATGTGCTTCAGCGGCTTTATGAGCAGCATAAGCTCGTTACTTATCCGCGAACCGATTCGCGTCATTTAACCTCTGATATGGCTTCGACGCTGAAGAGCCGATTGGAAAGCGTTTCGGTAGGTCCCTATGCGGCATTAGCCAAGCCTTTGCTGCGCAAGCCGCTTGCGATCACGAAGCGAATTGTTGACGATACGAAGGTTACGGACCATCATGCTATTATTCCTACAGAGCAATTTCTTAATCTGAATGCATTAAGCGTAGAGGAGCGCAAGTTGTACGATCTTATAGTAAGGCGCTTCATTGCTTTGTTTTATCCTCCGTACCGTTATGAAGAAACAAGTCTTACCCTCAAGGCTGCTGGAGAGCTGTTCTTTGCCAAGGGCAGGGTGCAGAAGGATGCAGGCTGGAAAGAGGTTTATGGCAGCGTTCCGGAGTCATCCGATGAGGATGAGGAGGTCGATCGTGATGACCGTCAGACAACGAGGCAACTGCTGCCCGAGCTGAAGGAAGGCGACCTGTTAAAGCTCAAAGGCTGCCGGGCGCAGGAGCTGATGACGCTCCCGCCAAGCCGCTATACCGAAGCTTCGCTGCTTTCTCAGATGGAGAAGCATAACCTGGGCACACCGGCTACGCGTGCTGATATTATCGAGAAGCTCTTGTCGAGCGATACGATTGAGCGGCGCTTAAAGAATCTGGTTCCTACCGGCAAAGGAAAGCAGCTGATCGAGCTGGCGGCCAACGAGCTGCGTTCGCCTGAGCTGACAGCTGAGTGGGAGCTGGAGCTGGAACGTATCGCCCGCGGCAAGGGGAACCGTGGCAAATTCATGGAAGGGATTCGTGCGCAGGCGGCCCAGCTGGTCCGTGAAGTGAAGATCAGCGAGGTTGTGTACAAGCCGCATAATCTGACTCATTCCAAGTGCCCTGAATGCAGCAATCTCTTGATGGAGCGCAACAGCAAGCGCGGCAAAACACTGGTTTGCTCCAATCGCGAATGTGAATACCGGCGTTCGGCCGAGCCTGCGGTTATTAACAAACGCTGCCCGCAATGTATGAAGAAGATGGAGCTGCATACGGGGAAGGCAGGGAAGTATGCCCAGTGCAGACGCTGTAACGTCATTGAGATGTTAAATGAAGAAAATAGCCGCGCCAGCAAAAAGGAGCAGTCGCAGCTCGTCAAACAATTCAGCGAAGCCGAGCCGCTTACTTCGAGCCTGGCCGACGCGCTTAAAGCTGCTTTAAACAAGTCTGGCGGCGATAAATAGCTTAGCTGACTTTCTTAAGCTCTCTCATCGCTATAGAGCCGATTCATTCGCTGGCAAGCTACAAATCCGTACTTTAGTGATGTTTTTCATCCTTAAGTGATGAAGTTTCAAAGAATCAGGCTCTTTAATGATGTTTTTCATCACTAAGGAGCCTTTTTTCGCTGTCTGGGGTGCCGTGTAGGTGCAACTTAGTTCCCAGTACTTTGATAATACCGGATGCCTTTGTTCCACAGTTTTACAGCAAGCAGGGTCCAGATTATTGCGATTACAGGCGTAAGAAAGCCCATTGATCCTCCATGCTTGTCCAGTAAATACATAGCAGGAAAATAACTTGTGAAGGAAAGCGGAAGAACAATGAAAACCAATCGAATCAAACTTGGATAAATATCGAGTGGATATTGCATGACGTTAGTGAAGCTGAACAAAATACCATAGAGAGAGGGGAGGTAGCCGAGCCAAAAGCACACACTCACAGCTGTCGCATAGAGCGCGAAATTTAGCAGGTTGCAGAATAGCACCATCAGGATGTAAATGAACCATGTGTAGGGTTCGACCGGGAAATTTCCGATATTCACCGCCACAATAAGGATAACGATGCCATACGCCATTCGGCTTAATTCCTTCGTATTTAATCCCAGACAGACCATATGGAATAAGGGGTGGACAGGTTTCATCAATATTAGATCGAAGGCACCAGTACGAATATAATTGGATAGCTCGGCAATATTTTGACCGAAGGTGTGATAGAAAGAAAGCCCAAGAATCCAGGTTGCATAGAGCAATAGCATCTCTGGGAGTGACCAGCCGCCTAACAGGTTAATTTTCGAAAACACAATACTTAAAGTTAAAAGACCGATCGTGAGCTCTAACAATGATGTCAATGCCTCGATTACAAAATTACTCGTATACTGTCCCCACTTCGCATAATGCAGCCTTTGATATTGATAAAAAAGTTGCAGGGTTTTCAAAATCTTTACCCCCTTGGATAACTACATCGCGTTTTGTTTGGTTCCACAAATAGTTCACACTCAGAAGAAAGACGGCCAACCATACTATAATTTCGACCGTAATGGCCATTAATGAAGGCATCCCCAGTTTGATAAGTATTTGATGGATTACATCATATTTATTGGCGAAATCGGATGTATGCTTACCTGTTAAAATCGACAAGGGTACAAAATAGATCAACTTCAACGGTATATTCATCACTACGAGCTGCAGCCAGTCTGGATACATCGATAAAGGGACCAAGGAGCCTGAGAGCAGCCGCACCAAGGTTACCCTCAAGCCCCGTATACCGCCATCTGCCATTGTAAAAAAAACAAAAAGTCCAAAAATAAACTGAATGCAATAGAGGAGTATCCAAGACGCAATCAAGCTAAAGATGAACACCAGGCTTTCAATAAAGGTAAGTGAAATATGGACGTCGAAAAAGAAAAGGACGATGAAAAACATCGGTAAAACGGAAGTCATGATACGAAAGCCAGTATGGCCCATTTGATCAAACATCACATAGACAGGAAAGCTGATGGGTTTATGCAATCTAACACCGATGCTTCCATCTGCCAGCTGTGAGCTTATGTATCGTTCAATTGAGAAAAAAATAAGTAAATCAATAATTTGAGCCATTAAAATATACGTTATCATATCCTGGAAGGTGTAGGTGTCGATGAGAGTACGGCCTGTGTACACGGCTTTCCAGAAAAAAAACAGAACGACAACCTGTGTTAGTGCAAACATAATGGACATGTATACATGAGCTAAATAGATGGTTTGGGATTTGAAGGATAAATAAAACACATAAAGGAACTTCACCCGAGCCCCTCCCGCATCAGCTTTCTTTCCGAATAGATTTGCCGGATAATGTCTTCCACTTTTATTTCATTCACACTTAAATCTTTGATAGCGGCTTGTGCAGCTATTTTTGTTAATAAATCCGAGGGATTGGAAGTTGTATAATCAAAGGAGTACCAGTATTTGTTATCAACCGTTTTTAGGAGTTCAAGCTCGGGCAAATGAAGCTGTGCCGGTTTATGATAAAATTCCACAAAAAGCGTACGATGACTGCCGTATTTTTGTTTAATATCATCCAAAGATCCGTCAAATTGAAGGGTTCCGTTATCTATTAAAATGATGCGCTTACAAGTCTCCTCAATATCGCTCATATCATGCGTGGTTAAGATGACGGTTACCCCGTATTGATGATTAATTTCCCGGATCATTTTTCGAAGTGCATCTTTGGCGAGAACGTCAAGCCCTATTGTGGGCTCATCCAGAAACAAAATACTCGGTCTATGCAAAAGTGAGGCCACCAGGTCGCCGCGCATCCTTTGACCTAAGCTCAGTTGGCGAACGGGTGTGTGCAGAAAACTGCCTATAGACAAAGTATCATCAAATAACTTCAGCTGCTGTTGAAAAGCCTTTTCGTCAATACCATATATTTTTTGGTTCAGGCGTAAAGAGTCCACAAGGGGGAGGTCCATCCATAGCTGAGTCCGTTGACCAAAAACGACCCCGATTTGTGTAGTGACCTTCTTTCGATTTCGCTCATTCGACGGATCAAGTCCGCTGATCCATACTTTGCCCTCAGAAGGAGTGAGAATCCCGCATAGCATTTTAATGGTCGTTGATTTGCCTGCTCCGTTTGGACCGATATAACCTACAATTTCACCGGGAGCTATGGAAAAATTCAAGTTATCTACGGCAAGCTTAGTCGAGTATTTAGGGTTTACAGCGCTCATCAAAAAATTGAAAAGCCCCTTTTTCCTTTGAGATACTTTGAATTTTTTGCTAACATTTTCCAAAACTATCATGGGTTCACCTCCACTATGGACTGCAAGTATATAGCATATATAAAGTTGTTCATTATTTGTTCATGTGAGTCTGTTACTATTTTCATATTGAAATCAGTGGAGAATTTTGAAGTTTAAAAAATGTGAACCTATGGGAGGTATTCAAGGGCATGGGAAGAAAACGAGGGGTCAGAAAAATATGCAGTCTGGAAGGCTGCAGCGGGTTTCATTATGCAAAGGGATTATGTAAAAAGCATTATCACTACAATTACTATCACTTTAAACCAGGAAAAAAGCAAGAGGAAATGGAGTCGGTTTTATCGGTTTCAATAGAGAACCAACAGGCGGAGGCTTAATGCGATCTGTGGCGCTCCGGTGGCTGACTGATGCTGACTGATGCTGACTGATGCTAACTGATGCTAACTGATGCTAACTGGTGCTACTGACGCTTTCGAAGCTTGACATAATTTTTATCCAATACCTGATATACATACAAGCAAGCCTGCTAGAGTTCATCCAGCCAACTGTGCTATCTTTAGTGTATCACTACTGGGCAGGAGGCTTATAGAACGATGTCACCAAGAAATGCCGTGAAAGATCAGAAGCAGAGGATGGAGCGAAAAGTTCAAATTTTGGACGCTGCTATGCAGGTAATCGCCCGCCGCGGGCTCTCGGCGACCAAAATATCCGATATTGCCGCAACTGCTGGACTGAGCGTCGGGAACGTATATAAGTATTTTGCTTCAAAGGATGAGATTTTTATTGCTTTGGTTGAATCTGCGCAGCGAGAGTATAGAGCTTTTGTGGAGGAAGCGCAGCAGAAGACGCTGCCTCCTTTGCAAAAGCTATACTGGTATACGGAGCAGTGGCTGAATAATAAGAATGGCTGGGCGCATACGATCATTTTGCAGCATGCCCGCACATCCGAAACGATACCGGAGCAGGTGAAGCAAGCAGTAACCGGCAGGTTTCAAGATAACCTGGGGCCGATGGCGGAAATCATTGCCGAAGGGCAGCGGGAGGGGATCTTTATGCCCGGAGACAGCAGGGAGCTGGCGCTGATTTATGTGGCGTTAATGGAAGGGCTCTCGCTCCATGATATACCGGGCATTCAGGAAATTACCGCGGTAACTCCGGAGAAAGCGATCCAAATGCTGCTTGTGAAAAAGTAAATGAGAAAAATGCCCAGCGGCGTCCTTTGATGAGTGTAATCGAAACTTGGAGTCGTTAGGGGAGGGAATGGCTGTGGGCTCGGGCGCTGGGAGGAAGAGCCGCTGTTTTAGCGATGTTTTTCATCGCTAAAAGCATGGATCGTCGCCACAACCTTACTTTAACAATGAAAAACATCGTTAAAGTGCCTTTTTTCCACCCGGAGGAGCCATTTGTCTTCTTTTAGCGATGAAAAACATCGCTAAGTGGCTGATTGATCGGGGAACCCTTCTTTTAACAATGAAAAACCAACCATGACGTTCGTAGCCGACGTCACCACCAAGAATGAAAATAGGGGTTCTAGCAAAGGTTTTTTAAAAGAAAGAACCGTCAAGAATAAAAGATAA
>NZ_JAGGLB010000051.1 GCF_017874215.1 Paenibacillus eucommiae | reverse complement strand
TCCTCTTGTGGATCTGGACAATTCCGAGAGTATACCCTACCATTTTTGTCTTGGAAACACTCCAATTTTTGGTACACAGACTATTTTACGCCACCGGGTTTCCTGGCATTCAGTCGCTTTAATGATGTTTTTCATCGTTAAACGAGGACGAATAGCCCCTTTGGGGGTGGTTAAAGGGGTTTTAACGATGTTTTTCATTGTTAAAGTATGGTTGTGGGGGCGACCTCGTGCATTTAGCGATGAAAAACATCGTTAAAGTAGAAGTTCATCTCTCTACTACAATCTAGCACATGCAACTGAGCCTGCTAAGAAAGATCCTCCAGCCAAGAGAAAAACAAATTTATTGTAAACTTTGATCTTAAAACGTTTCGAGTTGCAGCAAAGCCTAAATGCCGAATAGTTGGTCGAAAATCGCAAAAGTAATTAAAATATATGCGGAGATAAGAATAAAATGATTGATATAATGTGTATAAATGCTTATAATTACTTAAATGATGCTTATAATTACTTAAAAGAGGAGGGATTCCATTGTTTCAAGAAGAACGTCTGCTGTACATCATGGAGCATTTGAACAAGCACCAATCGATGAGTGTTGCGGATATTTGCCAGAAAACGGGGGTATCCCGGGATACGGCCCGTCGGGATATCGTCCGGTTGGAGGAACAGGGCGTTGTGGTGCGTACGCACGGAGGAGTGGCGTTACCAAGACTCCACAAGGAGCTTGCCACATACCAGGATCGGTTGATCGACGCGTTTGACGCCAAGCAGTGCATTGGTCGAATTGCTGCTGGTTTGATTCGTGACGGAGAGACGGTTATGTTAGATGTTTCAACAACTGTAAGGGCGGTTGCCGAACAGCTCACTGCGAAGGGGGTTACAATTGTTACTCACTCGATTGACAATGTAAGCGCTCTGTCGGACCGGGAGGACCTGCAAATTTATCTACTTGGCGGCTATCTGAACACGAAGAATAGGCTATTATATGGACCGTCCGTTTTGGAGAAAATCGCGGAAATCAGGGCTGACAAGGCAATCATAGGCGCTTCCGCCATCCTGCCGGATGGTCTATATTACCCGTTCGAAGAGGATGCAAGTGTGAAGAAGGAGATGGCAAGACGAGTCGATCAGGTTATTGTTGTCGCGGATAGCACGAAGTTTAGAAATGTCTCCCGATTCCGGCTGGCGCTGGACTGGGTGGATGTGCTGATTACAGACAAGGACATTCCCGAGGAAACGAGGAAAGAGCTGGAACGGCAGCACGTTGAGATTCTAATATGCGACACAACAACAGAGAAGGAGGACTAAACATGACGACGAAATTGATCGTATATAATGTCAGGCTTGCATTGCCGGATCGGATTTTATCGGGAGCCGCAGTTTGGATTCGAGATGGCATTATCGAACGCGTAGCAAGTGACGCCGTGCTTTCGGAGCAGGAAGACGCGGAATGGATCGATGGGCAGGGCCAACTGCTGATTCCCGGTATGGTGGATGTGCATATCCATGGTGCAAATGGCTTTGACATGATGGATGGGACAGAGGAGAGTGTACAGGCTGTCTCTCGCGCTTGTTCGACAACCGGCTGCACATCGTTTCTTGCGACATCAGTGAGCTCAACGATCGAGGATCTAATAAAGATGATTCACAGCGTAAAACGTGTTGTGGGCAAGGAAGAGGGGGCCCGAATCGCAGGAATCCATTTGGAAGGCCCTTACTTGAACCCGAAGCGGAAGGGTATGCAGAACGAAGCATATTTAAGGCATCCTGATATGGAGGAAATGAAGTTTATTGTCCAGGAAGCGGGATCTCTTATTAAAATGGTCACCCTTGCACCGGAGCTGCCTAACGGAATGGAACTGCTCGCTTATCTGAGAGAGCAGGGGATTATTGTGGCGCTTGCGCATTCAGACGCGACCTATGAGGAGGCTAAGCTGGCGTTTGAATCAGGCGCCCGTCATGTGACGCACTGCTTCAACGGTATGCGATCCATTCATCATCGGGATCCCGGTCTTATCGCCGCGGCACTCGAAGAGTCTCATGTTAGTCTGCAGGCGATTGTCGATGGCGTACATCTGCATCCGGCCATCGTTCGATTGATGCACAGACTCAAAGGGCCGCATGGAATGGTTCTGATTACCGATGCGCTGCAAGCCATGGGACTCGGCGATGGGGAATATGTCTTCGGCGGGCATGACGTAACCGTATCCGAGGGCATCGCGCGTTTGAAGGATGGTACCCTGGCTTCTAGTACGGTGACGATGAACGAAGCATTACGGCTGACGACCACATTTGGTATCTCCCTGGCTGATGCGGTCACGATGGCGGCAAGCACGCCAGCGGCATTGCTCGGCCTCCATCAAGCTGGACGAATTGAGGTTGGTTGCGATGCTGACTTGGTACTCTTGAATAATGAGTTTCAAGTACAGTGGACCATGCTGCGCGGTGAAATCCGTCATCGTGCGTCGTGGTCCTTTTAACATCAACGTCCTTGCAACGCAGAAGCACCCCCGCAGCATTTTCTGCGGGGGTGCTTCTGCGTTGTCCTAGATTCTCGCCTTCAATGTCCTTAAGTATTCAGATGGCGGCATGCCTGTCTCTTTTTTGAACTGGCGTGAAAAGTAATGGATGCTCTTATACCCAAGCTTCTCGGCAATTTCTGTTAAATTGAGCACTTCCTCACGAATGAACAGCTTGGCTTTCTCAATTTTTTTTCGTTTGAAATGCTCCATAATGCCGCAGCCGGAATATTCCCGAAAGATGGTATTGATATACGTTCTGCTTAATGAGAAATCTCCACAAATCGTACTGAGAGATAAACTCTCCCGCAAGCGTTCCTCCAGGTATTGATCGATTTGTAGTGCCAGCTTATGGTTTTCTTTCTCTTTGGTAATTTTGGAAAGCTTGGGTTGATACACTTTATCGGCTTTATCCAATTTAGCCTGCTTCTCCAGACTACTGCGGATCAGCTGGATAAGAAGGGCCTCCAGATAAATTTTCACAAGCTGCTGCGCCCCAAAAGTAGAAGGGTCCGTGTTTTCCAAGGGCGTCTTCGGCTTATTTTTTCTCACTTTAATTTCTTTTGGCATGGGGCTGGATGTAGTAAAAGCGCGGCGGCCTTCCTCGATAAGCAGAGCCAGCAGTTGACGCTCGGCGTTGCCGATCCGCAGTGATTTATAGGAAAAAAAACGCATAGCTTCCGAACGACAACCAAACGCAATGATGAAAATATTGGATGGTGTTTTGCGGTTGCTTTTCAGGCTATGGAATTCATTAGGCGCATAAAAAACGATGTCTCCCTGCTTCAGATAATAGGTGTTAACATCTGTGACAATTTCCAGCTCACCATTATCGACATACAAAAATTCCCAGAAATCATGTTTTTCACCTTCATACACATAATCCTTTGTCAGCTCATTATAATGAAGCGAGTAAATTCTGCGGATGACGATTTCTTCCTTTAAATTCCAGTGTAAATAAATGTTGGGCACGGATAATCCTCCCCGACCGATCCGATATAATGCAATTGTAGGCCGCTTACAAAACACTGTCAATCCAAGGATGAATTTTAGCTTGCCTGATGCAGATAAATATTCATTTGTGCAAATATCGTGGCGAATTGGATAAAGATTTTGCACGTTGAACCAGCTATGATTACCTTGTAAACCAATTTCAGGAGGTAATTATAAATGAGCAAAATTCGCACAGCAGTTGTGGGACTTAATATGGGACTTGAACATGCTTACGCCTACAAATTAGCAGAACGGGCAGAGCTAAGCTGGGTAGTCGATTTAGATGAAAGCAAAGCCGCAAAGGTCGCAGCAGAGCTGGGCTGTAAATATGCTACAGATTGGACACAAGTATTGGACGACGTCGATGCAGTTAGCATCTGTACACCGCATCACCTGCATGCGCCGCAAGCTCTCCAGGCGATCGCCGCAGGGAAGCACGTACTTCTGGAGAAACCGCTCGCTAATACCGAAGAGGACTGCCTGAAGCTGATCAGTGCAGCCGATAGTGCTGGCGTTTCGCTGATGATTGCTTACATCGTTCGCTATTTGCCTGCTTTGCGGAAGCTGAAGGAGATTATGGACAGCGGCCGCTACGGTAAACCGATTCATGCAGAATGCTGGGTGCAAGGGTTCTTGGAGCCGATGCCAAACACTTGGTTTGCGCGCAAGAGCACGCTCGGTGGCGGGGTTTTGTTCAGCCATGGCTGTCACTATATTGACATTCTAATCTGGCTGCTTGGCGAGCCTGAGCAAGTGGTATCTCTGGATACACGTAATGGCACGGATTGGATGGAAGGCGAAGGAACAGCGCACAGCACCATCAAGTTTGTTAACGGAGCCATAGCGCATTTAATCAGCAGCTGGGGAACCAGGTTTCAAGAGGCGCCAGCCAATATGCATATCCATACAACAGATGCACTTATTATTTTAGGAAGAGATCTTTGGACCGTAGAGGTCGTAACTGCCGACGGCCGCCAAACGTTGTTTGAGCGCAGTGAACAGGATGAAGCAGTGCCGGGACGTAATGCGTTGGGTGAAATTGAGCACTTCCTGGAAAGCATTGCCACGGGGCAAAAGCCGGAAACCTCTGGAGAAGACGCGCTGAGATCGCATCGCACGATATGGGCTATGTACGAGAGCAAGGGTGTACCGGTAAAATTATAATAAAGCTAATAAAGATACAAGGAAAGGCGGAAAAAGTACAATGATTAAAGTTGGAATTATTGGCTGTGGATTGATGGGGGCGCTGCATGCGAGAACCTTGCATAAGCTGCCAGGCGTTGCAGTTACGGCTTTACAGAACCGCACGCGGGAAAAAGCGGAGCTGCTTGCTGCTGAGCTCGGAGGAGCGGCTGTTTATGATCGTTACGAGGATTTGCTGAAGCATGATCTCGATGCTGTCTGGGTTGCTACGCCTGACCATCTGCATGTTGATGCAGCCATAGCGGTACTTGAAGCTGGCAAGCATTTATTTTTGGAAAAGGCGATTGCAACTTCTGTTGCGGATGGTGCGCTCATTGCCGCGGCTGGAGCAAAGCATCCCGAGCTGAAGGCGATGGTGGGCTATCCATTACGATTCGCTCCGGCTTACCGGGCGATGAAGGATGTTGTGTCGAAGGAAGACGCAGGCAAGCCTATCCAAGCTTGGTCCATGCGCACACATTTTCTTGACCCTGATCAGCGGGTATATGATAAATATCGCGACCATTACTATGACACGCCGAGCTGGTATTTTGATGATGAAACTGCCAAGGGACCGATCTTTTCCCATGGTTCACACGATTATGATTTGCTCCGCTGGATGTGCGGTGAAATTGAATCCGTATTTGCCTATGGAGGTACCTATTTACTGCCCCCTGGTAGCGTAGCGGATGCTTTCACAGTTGCAATCAAGTTTGTGAATGGTGGAATTGCCCATGTCAGCACACCTTGGGTAACCCGGGTGGAGTATGATATTACAGGCGTGGCGACCGAGAAGCTAACTGTAGTAAACAACAATGGCGAGCTTATGTTCAAAGATGATAATGGACCCGAGCAGCGGACAACCTTTGCAGATAATGATATGTGGGTGCGTTTAAACAGTCATTTTATTGAATGCGTAAGAGACGGCAAAGAACCATTAATCTCATTGGAAGATGGGCTCAGAACGATTGCTGTATCGGAAGCTGCTTATCGCTCACTTAAGGAAGGCGTAGAGGTGAAGATAGAAAAGTTGGATCTGCAAAAGCTGCAAGATACACAGAGTAAAGCCTCTTCAAGTGGGGCGGGCGTATGATCAAGCTGGCTTGCATGTCATGGGTATACGCCAATGTTTCATTTGAGCAAGCGCTGCAGAGAATCGCACAAGCGGGCTATCGTTATGTCTCCTTCGGCTTGCCGCATGAAGGGAAGCCTGCTTTCGATGATAGCCTGCAGGGCGAAGCTGACCGTATTTTGCGTTTGCTTGACAGGCATGGGCTGCAGCCGCTGACGCTTGTCAGCACAGATTCGCTTGCGCCAGATCAACCACTTGCGCTTGCGCTTAACCGTATGGAGTTCGCAAAAGCACTAGGTGTACAAGAGCTCCTTTCTCTTGGCACATGGGGCTATCACCAATTTCCAAACGAGCCCCGCAGCGGGGAAGAAATGAAAATAGTCAACGATGCTTTTGATGAAAAGTTTCGGTTGTTGGGGGAAGAAGCAGGGAAGCGGGGCCTCATGATCTCGATCAAACCGCATACGGGTAATACCGCGACAGGACAGGTTATTGCGGAAACCTTGCATCGTATCGGCTCTCCGTTTGTTAAAGCCTGCTATGATCCGGGAAATGTCCGCTTTTATGAGGGTATCGAGCCTAAAGAAGATGTATCGGCCATTGCGGGACAAACGATCTCTTTCGTTGCTAAAGAGCATAAAGGAGCACAATTTGAATCGAACTTCCCGATTCCAGGACAAGGCGAGGTTGATTTTCCTGCCCAATTCTCCATTCTGAAGGCTGCAGGCTTTGATGGTCCTGTTATTGTCGAGCGGATTGACGGACAAGGTGAATCGCTCACTGTGGAAGCGTTTGACGAAAGGAATGCCCATGCCCGTGCAAATTTGGAAGCCATGTTGGCTGAAGTGGGGTTAGATGTTTCTTAGTTTTCTGTTGGATAACCAGGCAGCGCTTAAATGGCGCTGTCTATTTATGTACTTATTAGCGTATAAGCTTTGGGATTCCTGGAGTGAAAGAAGCAACCTCTGTTGGCAGTCCGTTTGAGCGAGTGAGTACTTCGTGCGCTGCACTTAACGATGTTTTTCATCGTTAAAGTAAGTGTTCCAGGTCAATCCGTCAAGTTAACGATGAAAAACATCGTTAAAGTTCGTAAAGTAGCAGATCCTCTCGGTTGCGCGCGCTGGCGGGGGCGCTCTTCATCCCCAGCACCTGCGCCCGCTAGTTGAAAGGAACAAATCTTAACAGCGGCTGGAGCCCATAGCCATTCCCTCCCTCCATCCACGAACGTTACGAACACGCTCCTCAAAGGAATTCACTGTTCATCAATTCATCATACGTGCTTTTTTGTTGGAGAGGAGCTCCGAAACGGTAACAAATTGATAGCCTCTTTGCTTTAATTCAGGCAAAATGATTTTTAAAGCATCAATGGTTTGTGACTTCCCTTCCACATATTCGTGAAAAAGTACAATATCCCCGTTTCGTGTATGATTCAGCACGCTGTCCACTATTTTTTTAACCCCAGGTCGATCCCAATCCCTAGTATCCTGATGCCAGGACCACATTACGACCGTGTATCCCTCTTCTTTGGCCAGATTCACTAGCTTTTCATGATAAAATCCGCCGGGAGGACGGAATAAGTTGCACTTTTGTCCAGTGATGGATGCAATGATTTCCTCGGCATGCTTGATTTCTGATTTCATTTTGGATAGCGGTGTTTTTTGATTCAAATAGGAGTGGCTGTATGTATGATTCGCCAGCTCATGCCCTTCTTTCACTTCTCGTTTGACTAATTCAGGACTGCGTTCAGCTTTATTCCCGATAAGGAAAAATGTAGCTTTGGCATCATACTGTTTTAGAAGGTCCAAAATAAGAGGAGTATTCTCCAGGTCGGGTCCGTCGTCAAAGGTCAAGGCAACGAGTTTATTATCGGTGGGCACCTCCCATACAACTTCACCGCGGCCTTCGTAATAAGCTCTATTCTTCTTAGGTGCTGCTCCGGCAGAGGAATAGAACAAGAGGGAGCAAACAGCTGCTGTACATGCAAGCTTGAACAGAATGTTTCGGATGACGTAAACCTCCCACGCAAAATGATGACTAATTTGACTACAAGTAGGGTATCCCAAGCGTGTAAAATATATGAGAAGGAAGGAATGTAAGAAACTTCTATTTATAAAGGTCAAAGAAAGTCAAAGTCAATAAAAAACAGTTTTTTTTCATATATTTTGCCTGAAAATGCTGATTTACAGCCGTATTCGGTCTAAAATTGCTTTTGATTGCCATATCGAAGGGATGTATAATATAAACATACCCAATATGAAGGAGGAGATTATGTATGTTTGATCTGGTTCCATTCCGCAAAAGAAACGATGACCTGTTTGGACAAATGCTGAAATCCTTCAATGAAGTTTTTGATCCGAATGCACTTGCACCGCTTCATGGCAACACGAGATCGTTCCGAACCGATATTCGGGAAAAGGAATATGCTTATCTCATTGAAGCTGAGCTTCCCGGATTTACTAAAGAAGATATCGAGATTGATGTAAACGATAAATATTTGACGATTCGGGCAGCGCGCAATCAAGTGGAGGAAGAGAAGGACGAGAAGGGGACCATCATTCGCCGAGAACGCCATTATGGACAATTTGCCCGTCAGTTTTATGTGGAAAACATTGAAGAAGATGGGATTAAGGCTAAGCTGGAGGATGGGGTTCTGAAGCTGGACATACCGAAAAAGGTCAAAAAGGAGCCCTCCAGCAAACGAATCGGCATCGAATAACGCGAAAGCTTGGGCACGATGGAGGTTGCTGCAACCGTCTGTCGTGCACTTTTTATTGAAATTAGTTTGACCTTATTTGACCATAACCATGACCATGACTATGAAAAGGGGGGTGAAGCCATTGAAGAATACAACCAATTACTACGAAGTTCTCGGTGTTGACCGGAAGGCAAGCAAAGAAGATATCAAGAAGGCTTATAAAAAAATGGCTAAGAAATACCACCCCGATGTCAATAAAACGTCTGAGGCAGAGAAGCGCTTCAAGCAAGTGCAGGAGGCTTACGAGGTGCTGCACAATGATGAAGCCCGCGAGGGCTATGACAAATATGGTGAGCATTGGCGCGAGCGTACAAGTGCTCAGCAGGCTGGGGGCGCAAACTTCGGACAATCAGGCGGATTTTACGGCCAGGACAGGGGTGGCGGAACACGCGGCGCCAGCTACCAGACTCAAACCGAGTATGGTGATTTCGGCGATATATTTGGCCAGTTTTTTGCAGGCGCGCAGAACGGAAGCGGGAGGTCAGCAGGTGGCGGCTTTTTTGGCGAAGATGGGGATTGGGATATTCAGGATGAGCGTCCTGATCAAGAGGCAATTCTCAATCTAACGCTGGATGAAATCGCCCGGGGCGGCAAGGTTAGAGTGCGTGTAGGGGAGAAGGAGCTAAGCATTAAGCTTCCAGAGTCGGTGAGCGATGGGCAAAGCATTCGTTTGAAGGGGATGGGGGGTGCATCTAGGGACGGAAGTAAAGGGGATTTGTACATTACCCTGCACATCCAGCCTGATCCGGTGTTTACGGTTGAAGGATTCGATCTTACGGCTGCACTGCTGGTTGCACCTTGGCACGCTGCACTTGGTACTGAAGCAAAGGTTCGTCTGCCTGGGGACAGCATGCTGAACGTGAAGGTGCCGGCAGGCATTGCCGCGGGACAGAAGCTGCGGTTATCTGGTAAGGGGCTTCGCAAGCCGGACGGAAGCTTTGGTGATCTATATGTTGCTGTGACGGTGACGGTGCCCAAACCAAGCTCAGAGAAAGTACAGGAGCTGTACCGGGAGCTGGCTAAGGAACAGGCTTTCGAGCCGCATTTTGCCGAATAAGATGTTTAAGGAATGGGGGAATAGATGATGGATTTTAACCGTTTTACGCAAAAAGCCCAAGAAGCTATTGTTGGTGCGCAGCAGGCAGCTGTTTCGCGGCGCCACCAGGAGATTGGTCTGCTTCATCTGGTCAAGGCGCTGATTGATCAGCAGGAGGGACTGGCTCCCAGATTGCTGCAAAAGCTGAATATTCCGCTGGACACCTTCCGCTCCAAATTAGAAGAGCAGCTCAGCCGCAAACCCAAGGTGGGAGGACCAGGGGCTGAAGCGGCCCGTGCCTATCTCTCTCCGGCCTTTAACGGGATCCTCGCAGAAGCGGAGAAGGAAGCGGCAAAGCTGAAGGATGAATACCTTTCTGTGGAGCATTTGCTTCTTGCTGTGCTTGAAGATAAGCAGGAGGCCGGGAGCTTGCTTCGTTCGTTCGGTGTAGAGCGCGAGGCTTTGCTGCGGGTACTTGCCGAGGTGCGCGGCCACCAGCGTGTGACCAGCCAAGAACCGGAAGCGACCTATGAGGCGCTTGCCAAATATGGGCGCGACCTCGTAGCCGAGGTGCGTGCGGGCAAGGTAGATCCCGTTATTGGACGGGATGGGGAAATCCGCCGCGTCATCCGTATTCTGTCGCGGAAGACCAAAAACAATCCGGTGCTGATCGGTGAACCTGGCGTCGGAAAAACAGCGATTGTCGAGGGGCTTGCCCAGCGGATCGTAAAGCGTGACGTGCCGGATGGGCTGCGCGACAAGACAATTTTTGCGCTGGATATGGGAGCGCTGATTGCCGGAGCGAAATACCGCGGCGAGTTTGAGGAGCGGCTCAAGGCTGTGCTGCACGAGATCAAGGAGAGCGATGGGCGTATTCTGCTCTTTATCGATGAGCTGCATACAATTGTTGGTGCCGGCAAAACCGAGGGTGCCATGGATGCTGGCAATATGCTGAAGCCGATGCTGGCTCGCGGTGAGCTTCACTGTATCGGTGCTACGACATTGGATGAATACCGCAAATACATTGAGAAGGATCCGGCTCTGGAGCGCCGCTTCCAGCAGGTGCTGGTCAGTGAACCGGATGTGGAGGATACCATCTCCATACTGCGCGGCTTAAAGGAACGCTTTGAGCTGCATCACGGTGTCAAAATTCATGACAATGCGCTGGTTGCTGCCGGTGTTCTGTCCAATCGTTATATTGCCGATCGTTTCCTGCCCGACAAGGCGATTGACCTTATTGATGAAGCTTGCGCAATGATCCGCACAGAGATTGATTCTATGCCGACTGAGCTTGACGAGGTAACACGGCGGATGATGCAGCTGGAGATCGAGGAAGCCGCCCTGCGCAAGGAAACGGATGCAGCAAGTCAGGAGCGTCTGAAAGCACTGCAGAAGGAGCTTGCAGATCTAAAGGACCGCCACAATACTTTAAAAGCGAAATGGGATCATGAAAAGGAAACGATCCAGGGCATTCAAAAGCTGCGCAAGGAATTGGAGCAGGCCAAGCTGGAGCTGGTTGAAGCAGAGGACCGGTACGATCTGGAGAAATCTGCAGAGCTAAGCTACGGCCGGATTCCGGAGCTGGAGAAGCGGCTGAAGCAGGCGGAGGAAAGCGCCAAGACAGATACCGAGCAGAGACTGCTGCGCGAGGAAGTGACCGAGGAGGAAATTGCTGGCATCGTAGCGCAATGGACAGGCATTCCTGTCAGCCGACTTGTGGAAGGCGAACGCCAGAAGCTGCTGCGGCTCGAAGAGCTGCTGCATAAACGGGTCGTTGGCCAGGATGAGGCTGTCAGCCTCGTCTCAGACGCTGTTCTGAGGGCGCGGGCGGGCATTAAGGATCCTAACCGTCCGATCGGGTCGTTCCTGTTCCTCGGCCCTACGGGTGTCGGTAAAACGGAGCTGGCGAAGGCGCTCGCTGAAGCGCTCTTTGATAGTGAGCAGCGGATCATCCGGATTGATATGTCGGAATATATGGAGAAGCATGCTGTCTCCCGCTTGGTCGGCGCGCCTCCAGGCTATGTGGGCTACGAGGAAGGCGGTCAGCTAACCGAAGCAGTGCGCAGGCAGCCTTATTCAGTTATCCTGTTCGATGAGGTCGAGAAGGCCCATCCTGAAGTGTTCAACACGCTGCTGCAGCTTTTGGATGATGGCAGATTAACGGATTCTCAGGGCAGAGTCGTCGATTTCAAAAATACGATCATCATTATGACCTCGAATATCGGATCGCCCTATCTGATTGAGGGCATGGATGAGAAGGGACAAATCTCGGCTCAGGCGGAAGAGGCCGTTTACCGGGATTTGAGGGCGCATTTCCGGCCGGAGTTTTTGAACCGGATCGATGATGTTGTACTCTTCAAGCCGCTATCTCTAGAAGAAGTAGAACGTATCGTTGGCAAGCTTGTGCTTGGCTTAGAGCAGCGCCTTAGCGAGCGTCGTATTGCGGTCCTTCTGTCGGCTGAGGCTCAAAAGCACATTGCCCTTGAAGGGTATGATCCTGTATATGGCGCGAGGCCGCTAAAGCGTTATATTCAACGTTTCCTGGAAACAAAGCTGGCGCGGGAAATTGTTTCTGGAACGATTACGGATGGAACACAGGTTGTCGTCGATGTCACGGATGGGCAGCTAAGCATCCAGACAGTCTCTGAAATAACAGTATAACGTCTGATATCCTTGACTAAACGGCCATACTGCTTAATTAAAAGCGGTATGGCCGTTGACTTTTTTTGGTGAAATTGGATGAATGTAAAGTGTCAGGCCATGTTTTGCGTATGAAAAAGCTTGGCTTTCTGCCTATTTTTCTATAAAATATAAATGCTAGGAGTCTAATTACCAATTAATAGGTTAGGAGCCAGTATCCATGATCGCAGCTAATGAACCAATGATGATTAAAGAAGGCAGCCGGATAGCTTTTTTGGGAGATAGTATTACGGAAAATGGGCTGTATATTGCTATTGCGGAAGCCTTTTTTTGGCACTATAAGCCTGGCATTCAGATGACATGGATGAATATGGGATTAAGCGGCGAAACCGCATCCGGTCTTAGCGAGCCCTCGCATTCACCGCCGAGGCCATGCATTCAGCAGAGGCTGGAGCGGGCTTTGGAATCAGCGAAAGCTGATTATGTTATGGTATGCTATGGCATGAACGATGGTATATATCATCCTTTTGCTGAGGATCGCTTCGCCGCTTACTGCAGCGGCATGAAGGAACTTATCGGTCAAATACACGCTAGCGGAGCGCGGGCGATCGTGATGACGCCGCCAATTTTTGACGAGAAATCCATACCTGGAAAGCTGAGCACTATTGACGCTGAGGAATTTGGCTATGCCGAGCCTTACGAGGGTTACAATCAAGTCCTTGATCGTTACGTAGAATGGGTAAAAGGCTTGCAGGAGGAAGTACATACTGTCATTGATATCTACACACCTCTGCGTGCTTTTCTGGAGCAGCAGCGGGCATTGAATCCCGGCTACCGTTGGGGGGATGGCATTCATCCGGAAGCTGATGGGCATCGGATCATGGCGCAAACGTTGATTGCGAAGCTGCTTCAAACGAATGATATGAAAGATTTGAATGATACTCATGATATGAGTGATATGAATGGCATGAATGGTATTTCGCTGCCTGCATATTTTCTGGAGTCAGGATCCCCCGATATTTATGCCAAGCTGCTTAAAAGGCACGAAGGGTTAAGCGCGGCATGGCGAGAGCATATTGCACAAGTGAATCAAGGTAAGGAGGAAGCGCAGGAGCAGCTTTCTTCGGCTTTGCAGCATGGCGCATCCCTGGAACAAGAGATTCGTGAGCTCATATTGCAAGCAGATCACGGGATACAAATCCGCAAATCAGTCTGGAATGGTTATCTGCGGTATGATTTTCACATCGGCGATCATGAAGCTCTCCTTATAGTACCTAAAGAAGCTGCACCTGGCAGGCCATGGGTTTGGCGGACTGAATTTTTTGATGCATTTGCCCAAGCTGATCATGCGCTTTTGGCAAAGGGCTGGCATTTGGCTTATTATCAGGTAAGTGACAGGTATGGTTGTCCAGAGTCGATTGAGCTTATGCATACATTTCAGCAGCAAGCAGGGGCAGCTTTCGGCTTGGCTGAGCAGGCAGCGCTCTTTGGCTTCAGTCGGGGAGGCTTGTATGCCTTCAATTATGCGGCCACTTATCCACAGCAGGTTGCTGCTCTTTATTTGGATGCGCCTGTGCTGGATATTAGAAGCTGGCCCGGCGGAAAAGGCAGTGGGATCGGTTCTCCCGCTGAATGGATAGATTGTATGGCTCATTACTGCATAACGGAGGAGCAGGCTGCTGGTTTTAAAGGAAATCCGTTGGATCAAATTGAACGAGTTGCTGCTCATCACATTCCGATCATCCTCGTATCAGGAGATGCGGATCAAGTTGTGCCATATACGGAGAACGGGGCGATTCTGGATACTGTTTATAGGGAGCTGGGTGGTGAAATCGAAACGATTGTCAAGCCTGGGGTAGACCACCATCCTCACTCGCTGGAAGATCCAACGCCAATTGTAGATTTTATTTTAAGTAAACATGTATAATAAGGTTGCCTCTTATTCCATAAGTGTTATATAATATATATCGATGGAGGGGAACGTATGAGCGTATCTAAGCTGGATAAAGAGAAACATTTGCAAATGATCTATAGAAACAACGTTGTTATTGCCAAAGACGAAGAAAGATTGATTGTTGTACATAGCAAGAGAACCGTAAAGCCACTGCTGCCGTTTGAAATTAGCAAGGAAGTATTTGAGCATTGGAGGCAGCGTGACGCGAGAATGGGCATTACAGATACTCCATACATGGAATTGTTCGATGGTATTGGAGGACGCAATGATTTAGCCATTGTAACCGATTTTAATGAAATTGAATTTATTGAAAATTAAAGTCTTGAGGCAAGAGCAGGCTGTCCCAGCAAGGTCAAGAAATGACCTTTGGGGCAGTTTTTTTTAACTGATGAGCAAGTTTAAAAGTTTATCAGTTTAAAATGCTTAAAGTGCTATGTGCTATGCTAAGTGCTAAAGGATAAAAGGGGTTAGCTTTTCTAATTAACAGTCCTGGTAGCGACTGGCCAGTCCGGAGTTGATTGAGCGTGTGCTTCATGTGCTTCTTTTAACGATGTTTTTCATCGTTAAAAGAGACGTTTCTAATCAATCCGTCACGTTAATGATGATTTTCATCGTTAAAAGAGGGCGGATGGCCACTCTGGGTGGTATAAAGGGGATTTAACGATGTTTTTCATTGTTAAAGTAAGGATGTGGTGCGGAGCCGTGCTTTTAACGATGAAAAACATCGTTAATGTAGCAGGCGGGCGCCGCGCGGGCAGGGAGCGCTTTTCTTCCCAGTGTCCGTATCGTTTATCGTTTATATATGCTTCACCTACCCAAATACCTAAGCTCCAGAGTTTCTTTCCGGAATGGTTGCGGTCACAGTTCAAAAGCTCAAGTTCGATTACACAATTTAAAGTGGGCAACTGTCTAATAATTTGAAGTAGCTGCTTATTATGTTAACCGTAACTGGGGAGGAATCATGAAGCGGGTATTAACTCTAATGTTATTGACTTTTGTAGTCATTACAGGCTGTAAGTATAATTCAGTAAATAAGGTGATAGAGCACGCCGTAGAGCACTCCTATTCTCCTGTCACTGCTGAGAACCTGGCCAAAGGAAAGCCGGATCAAGATGCTGACTAATGAATGGATAGATATAGCGGGGAATTGGCTGATCGATACGGAGAGGGGGCAAACCGATAAAAAGAAAGAGCTCTATACATACTATAATGGCAGGCTAATAAAATTTGGTTGATACAGTTGTTTAATAAAAAAACACGGAGGATAGAACCTGGTGGCTCTAATCGACCGTGTTTTTGCTTTTTTTTATAGTGTGCTCACATAGGTTTTATTGTCTAATAAATTTATTCAAGCTATTCATGATCCGGCAGTTGTTTTACGAAGCTGTCTGACAGGTTCAGCAGCCTTAACGCTCTTGTATATTCTGCCTCAGTAACACCCAGGTCGTTGACTTCTTCTCCAGCGAGAGAATACTGTGTCCCGTCCTCGAAGCCGCTGCCAGGCATAAATAGTGTTTTCTGACTGACGAAAGAGCCTGAAGGCAAATAATAACGTTGTGGAAGAATATTGTATGATTGGTTGAATAAGTCCTGTCCGAAATGCAATTGATGATCCATTGAAACACCAGATAGATTAGCAATTGTAGGCAGCAGATCGACTTGACCGCCAATTTGCTCAAATACGGCTGGCTCCTTGATACCTTCATAAGCGAAAATAAGTGGAATATTAATCATGTCGCTGTATCCATATTCACGCCCATAAATTTCTGCCATCAGTTTTTTATCGTCGTTGTCCAGTGAATAGATGGGAAGCCCCAAATGGTCACCGTAAATCACGACCAGGCTGTTTTGCCAAATTCCTTTATTTTTCAAATCCTCGATAAATAAGCCAAGTTCGTAATCTGCATAATTTTGAGAACGGATATAATCTCCTACAAAGGTGCCTTCATAGCGGTCAGGAAGCGTCATGCGATATTTATCCTCGGGAATCGTAAAAGGATGATGAGCTGTCATGGAAATAATATGTGAGTAGAAGGGAACTCCGGTTTGCTGCATGCGTTCCAGCTCAGTCGCCGTCTTCTTATACAACACATCATCGGAAGCACCGAAAAACACAGTATCTTCGTCTCCAAAAAACGATTTGTCATAATATTTGTCAAAGCCAAGTGCTTTATAAAGCTCGCCGCGATTCCAAAATTCAACGACATTTGTATGAAAGGTTGCTGTGTCATAGCCTTGCTGCTTCATCAGCTTGGGCAAACTTGGCAGTGCTTTTTTCGCGTATTCGCCTGAAGCTGCTCCATTGGGAGGAATGTATAGGGACGTGTTCACAATGAACTCTGCGTCTGAAGTATTTCCTTGCCCGACCTGTTGATAGAAATTAGGGAAGTATAAATTGTCTTTAACCAGTTGATTCATCACCGGAGTGACTTCTTTGCCATCGAGTGACAGGTTGATCAGAAAATTTTGAAAGGATTCTAGCTGAATGATGATTACATTTTTTCCCTTTGCTGCTCCAAAATACTCGGGATTATCTACAATTTTATTACCCTTGAGCTGTTCAATGGCTCCTTGAGTAATGTCCTTCATGTCAATAAGCTCGGATTTGTCTTTAGCAAAAATAGTGTACAGCTCGTAATTTAGAATGCCCATATCCTCGGCTTTTTTAATTTCATTCATACTTGCCCGGTTCGGCCAAATATTAAAGGAGCAAACGACAATAGAGAAAACAAAAAAGGCTAAAATGATACTTCGGTTTTCCTTCTTTGCGCTCAATGATTTCCAGTTTGGCATCTTTTTTCCCCGTAACAGCACATAGCCAATAACCAAAATATCTGTGAAAATAAATAAATAATAGGGATCCATTAATGAAAAGACACTGTTACTAACAGCCGTTACTTGATTCACCTGATCCAGTGCATGATAAGTGACGATGACGCCATAATATTTATAGTACATAAGTGCTGCAAAAAATAAAGCGGTTATCAACAGATTGACCCATAAATAAATAGCGAGCTTGCGTTTCGTAGCAAACCATTCTATTAAACAGAACACAATCCAAATAAAGGGCATTTCGGTAGTAAGCATTTTCCAATTCAAGACGTTGCCAAAGATGACTAGCCAGGCCAAGTAGCTTTTGACCAGCAGGATGATGGAGAAAAGGATGAATGGTTTAGCGCTAAACATCCGCTTTGAAGTTGTTGATAGTGACACGATTAGACACCTTCCTTTTTACAATCAAAATAAGCTATACAATACTGGACAGCTCATTTATAAAAACATTTTAGTTAAATAGATTTATAGAATAATAATTATGATACTTGGTCAAGTTTATGTCAAAAAATAAAGGAGTTCAGTTAATAAGTGGTTGCGGCTCTGATGATTTAATCTTACGATAAATGTGCACCAATTGTAAAGCTGATCATTCATCCAAAAATGACATGAAAAAAAGCTGGACAGCTCCAAGTTTATAAAATTTTTAGAATTGATTTACAGCGAGTTTAGAACCTTTCCTTATAATAAAGGAAGGAATTTTACATAGAAGGCTTGCCAATCGATATGCTCTGGCGTAAAGTAATTATTGATAACAATTAATTGATCATATGGGGTCCGGCTAGGCCGCGGCAACAGGCAAGTTATAAGGATGGCTGCAGAAGCGTTTGGAAATGGAGTCGAATTGTTATGGGAAGCACAATAGAGCTATGGATTGATCAATTGTTAGAAATAACGCAGCTGGATGGTACGCTTATTTTGCTAATTACGATTCCGCTTGCTATAATTCAGGGCTTTCTTGGTGTGTTTCCTTTTGCCACTTTGATTGTTCTGCATATTTCTGCTGTAGGCTTAGCTCTTGGTTTGGTTTTTAGCTGGTTAACAGGCACCTTATCCGCTTTGATTGTTTTTCTGGGTTGTCGATTTTTCTTTTCCAAACCTTTCAATCGAAGATGGGGAGCACGCTTGCAGAAATATGAGAAATGGCAAAACTATATGGATAAGTACGGCATTTGGACTATTATTTTTTTGCGGACCTTACCGATTATGCCCAACAACCTAATATCTTTTATGTCAGCTATATCTCAAATCAAGCTTAGATCTTATATATGGTCTTCGATTTTAGGGAATTTATCTCATATTTGGCTGTTTGGACTCATAAGCTCTTCTATTATTATGCCAGAAACGGATGTCAGCTTTCTTTTGATTACATATATCATATTTTGTTTAACACTTACAGGTATTTTTGTTGCCAAGCTAAAGCTTGGAAAAGCTAGCAAGAGGGGCGGATTTTAAGGAATCAGCATTGTTCGAAGAAAGGAGTTATCGCATTGAAATTTGAATCCATTCTGCCCGAACATGAAGCTTTCATTCATAAGCAGCATATGTTCTGGGTTGGTTCGGCGCCTTCCGGTTCAGAGGGGCATGTCAACTTGTCTCCAAAAGGCTACGATACGCTGCGTATTTTCTCGCCAACCGAGGTCGCGTATCTGGATCTTACAGGAAGCGGCAATGAAACGAGTGCGCATCTGCTGGAAAATGGAAGAATCACATTGATGTTTATGTCTTTTGAAGGAGCTCCCAGCATACTGCGGCTTTATGGGAAGGGTCGCGTTATACTTCCAGATACGGAAGAATGGAGAGCGAAGATCGATCAGTATGATGTTTTGCCCGGAGCCAGACAAATGATTGCGGTCCATATACACGCAGTAAGTACTTCCTGCGGCTTCAGTGTGCCGATATATGAATATAAGGGAGAGCGCGACCGATTGATCCAATGGGCGGATAAAATGGGCGAGGAGCGACTGCAAACTTACCGGCAGCATCATAATATGCAGAGTATTGATGGTATGGCTACACATTTGGGGCAGCAGACTGAGGGATGATAGTTACATGATGAAAAACGCCTTGGGCGTTTTTTTTTGTACATCGCGCCTAGCCAAACTAGTCACAACTAATTGATGAAAGATCAATCGAGGTAAGAGCCAAGTCGGATTGTAGCTGATAGGCAACTGGTGGAGAGATCATAAGGTCGAAAGCCCTTGGAAGTGCAGCGCGCAAGAAAGAAGAAAGAGGAAAGTCGGAAAGCCGGAAAGCCGGAAAGCAGGATGAAGGAGAACTTCACTTCCAGTTTGAAAGTTTTAAGGGAAGAGCATACTCCGAAGCTGCCTGCCTGCGGCCGAAATGAGCGTATGCTTGACTTAACGATGTTTTTCATCGTTAAAGTAAGGATGTGGAGTGGATCTAATGCTTTTTAACGATGAAAAATATCGTTAAAGTTCGTAAAGTAGCAGATCCTCTCGGTTGCGCGCGCTGGTGGGGGCAAACTCCATCCCCAGCACCTTCGCCCACGGGGAAATAAATCTTAACAACGGCTGGAGCCCAGAGTCATTGCCTTCCTCCGTGCACCAACGTCTCGAACACACACGACAAAAGACGCCACAAGGCGTCTTTCCCACTGCATCTTCATGCTATGTTCGGTATCTTCGATATGTTCACTCGTTCTACTTCTCACCTGAAAGCCAGGCTGCAAGCTCCTCAGTTTGCGAGAGCACAGCAATTGGATCATAGTACCAGGAACGTTCTTCCTTCCATACATAAACACGGTCGTTTTTTACTGCCTCCAACGTACTCCAGACCGGGTCTTTTTTGAAATCATCGAGTGTCCGTGAATTGGAAGTGATTATAAGATAATCCCCAGCATAGCTCGCCAGCATTTCCATGGAAAGCTCTTTCCATTGTTTTTTCATGATTTCATCGGCTATGCCTGCTGGCGGCTTGCGTCCGAGCGCCTGATAAATGGGTTGTCCACCGCGTCCGAAATTATCCCCATAGGTGTAAACTGACTTCTCTCCATCCTCAAAAATAGTAAAGGTTGCATCCGCGGGAATAGCCTTATCCACCTTGGCCTTGGCTTTGGCAATTCTATCATCATAGTCTGCCAGCCAAGCTGCAGCCTCAGCTTCCCTGCCCAGCAGCTTGCCGAAATAGGTTAGTTCCTCGTGAGCGTTTTTTAGCTCGCCATACGGAACAGAAATAGTGGGGGCAGCCTTGGCCAACACATTATATTTGGCTTCATCGTCCTCTGCAGTGATGATTAAATCGGGATGCAAATCAATGATTTTCTCCATCGAGCTGTTGCCGTAGTCGCCAATATCCTCAACCCCAGCAAGCGCTTCGGCAAAATAAAGATTTTTCAAATGAAGTCCTGGCGTACCAATAGGCTTAACTCCCAGAGCAATCAATGAGCCCAGATAGTCATCCGTTACAATCCGCAGCGGTTTGACTGGTATTTCAATGTCACCATGTAGTGTTGTTACCACTTTTGTAGCTGGTGTTGTCTCTGTTGGTGCAGTTGTTTCTGCAGGTGAAGTTGTAGACTCTAATGTCGCCGCGGCAGTCGGTGATGACGCATCCTGTTTCACGTCCGAATTTTTCCCGCAAGCTGACAGCAGCAGCACCAGCATTAGCAATGCGATCCCCCAACTTTGAATGTGTCCATTTCTTTTTTGCATGTGTATGTTCCCTCTCTATCCTCATTTATAAGAATGATAATCATTCTCATGAAATAACTTTAAGCGCATTCGCTATAAAATACCATGTCACAAAGTGATTGGGGACGATGTAATTTTATGATGTGAAGCTGCCAACTAGCATTTCAAGCTGTTTCTGAGTGGATAACGGATCAAAGCCGTAAAATAGATCGAAAGGGTTAGGAACAACAAGCTGGCGCCGCTGCTGCTCAGCCCTCAGCTTTTTACAGGATGGAGAGTGGAAAATGCGTTCTGCCTGGGGGATGCAGGTCTGATGTGTGATTACGATATAATCTGCAGGATAAGTGAGCATTTGCTCGATGGACACATAGATATAACCCTTTGTTTCCAAGCTTTTTTGGTTTAGCTGCTCCGGCATATGAAAGCCAAGATCGTCATAAAGCACATGACCGCCCCGGCCAAAACGATTGCCAAAAGCAAAGGCCCCGTTCTCATGCATCTCCCATATGATCAGACTCCCGCGGCCTCCAAGCTCTCGATCCAGCTTCGTGTTGGCAAGATCAACTTGCTCGTTATAGCGCTCAAGGAGTTTCTCCGCCTGTTTCTGCTTATCTGCGACTTCAGCAATCTGACGAAATTGCTCGCGCCAGTCAAGCTTCATAAAGGGAAGCCCTACTACAGGAGCAAGACTCATCAGCTTCATATCCGCTGCCAGCTCTGTATAGCCAAGAATGACGTCGGGCTTGAGTGACTGGATTTGATCATAAGAGCCATAACCCCCGGGTCCAAAAAGTTCACGCTCTTGATCATTGGGAATATCAGGCTGTCCAGCTCGTATCCATGAGGAATAAGCGCCTAATACCGGTTGAACCTGTAAGGCAAGCAGCATGGCTGTATAGTTGTAGTTTGCCGATACAATTCGCTTTGGCTTACGGATGAACATCATCGGAGCTGTGCCTACAACCTGTTTAAATTTACGGCTCAGGTAATAACCGTCTTTGTAACCGACTCTTAGTGCCAGATCGTGTAAATTGTCAGGCTTTCCGGTTAGAAGCTGCTGCTGTACATTGCGAATACGAAGCGTGTTCAAGTAAGAGTTGAAGGTGCAGCCAATGTGCTTATGAAAGGCACGTGAGAAGTGTTCCGGGCTGACGCCAGCAAGCAGGGCCAATTGCTCCCTTGTTAGCTCGTCCCGATAGTGCAGATGGATATGGCCTAGAACATTTTGCAGCCAGTCAGCTCCTTGGTGCGCCGCTTCCTCCAATTCAAGCTGTACGTTCTCCAGCAGCTCAAGAAACAGCCGATGAGCCTGAAAAGGGCGATCTGATCTCAATGGCCACGCATCCTCAAGCTCATTGGCCAGCACATTGACGCGATGAGAGCAGGGGTGAGGTGTTGTTCTGGAGGGCAGCGGCAATGGAGCCGAATGGTTCAATGTCATGCAGCGATATTCTATCAGTATGGCTCGGAAAGATTGCATCTCCATCAGCCGCAGGCTTGAACGCTTGTCACAGGAAACCACGAAACACCCTTGTGCAGTCTGCTCCACACCATTCACCCGAAGACGGGCACTTCCGCCCATGATCACCAGTAAGAAGGGGTCATCGCTTGGTGTTTCTTTATCTCTAGTAAAGAGCGCTGCAGACTCCGGAAAGCTGTACAATTGTGTAGGTATGTAGTAGGTATAATCAGGCATTTCGGTTGTTCGACTGATGCTTTCACTTTTCATTTATAGGATGCCCCCGTGTTGGGTTTGAATTTGATCACCATGTTAATTATATTGATAACGATTCTCAATATGAATTATAATCGAAGCGGGTATTATATTCAACCTTTATCAGTTGAGTTATTAGTTGAGTATAATTATCTGATCTGTCTGTGAGAACAAACCAAAAAGGACTGCAGCAGATCGCAGGTTCGCCATCTTACTGCAGCCAATGGGGAAGGGGGGCTAATTATCTAGCTATCAGCAGTCATACTCTAAAATAGATTGACTACTGATAACAGTACCAATATTTTTTCCTTCACAAACTTCCTTCATAGACCCTGGTTTATCAAAGTTAAAAACATGAACCGGCAAGCTGTAATCTCGTGCTAGAATAAAAGCGGATTGATCCATAACTTTTAAATCATGTTGGATTACATCATTATAATGAAGAGAACGAAACTTTTTTGCAGCTTTATTGTACCGTGGATCTGCATCATGAACACCATCTACGCCTTGTTTGGCTACTAAAAGTCCTTGACAATTAACTTCTATAGCCCTTTGTACAGAAGGGTAATCAGTTGTAACATAGGGCTGCCCATTTCCTCCCGCAAAAATTACAATATAACCTTTCTCTAAATGATGAATCGCCCTTAATCTAATATACGGTTCAGCAACTGATGCAATGGGTAAAGCTGTCATGACTCGAACTTCCTGCTTTGTTTTGGCTTTCAGAACCCCCCTTAGCATCAAACTGTTTACAACAGTTGCCAGTGTCCCGATGTTGTCTGCTTCCGCTCTTTCAATCCCCCAACTCTCGGCCATATTTCCTCTGAAAATGTTCCCGCCTCCAATAACAAGAGAAACTTCAATTCCCATGTTTACGACCGATAAAATTTCGTTGGTGATATGGTCCAATCTTTCAGGCTCAAATCCAAATTCACTTTCCCCTGCAACAGCTCCACCACTTAGTTTAATCAGGACCCTTTTGTACAAACTCATAGCAACACCCCCATAAAAATAAAAGACACTAGAGCAATGAATGCTTTAGTATCTAAATGGAATAAGAATATGAAAATGATTTGAAGAATTAATGCGATTCCACTGTTTCCGCCTCATATTCTCACTCCTTCCAGTTGTTTCCGTTGATTCATTTTATACAGGATCAGGTTGAAAAGCAACCATTATATTCCAAGCTGGTGAGGTGAACTCCGCCTTGATTTCAAGCAGTGAGCCGCGAGCACATCATATGTAGTTACTCGGATTCACTCCATACCTACTCTTCTTCAGCAGACTCTTTATTTTTAATCATTTTAATACCATATTGCTCAGCAAACCACATACCTTTAACGAGCGTATAGAGTTCATATTTTTTATGTATGGCTGATGCGACAATCATCGTCTGAACAATAGTTACATGATCGTTTAATAAACCGATGGCAATATTTGTATCAAGGATTACTCCTTTCTTCACCATCTTTCCCTCATTTCTTCATTTTCCTTCAGCCATTCTTGAGCCCGTTCATCAGATATAGTACCTCTAATACCCATTAAATCAGAAATACTTGTTTTTTCGTATTCAGTGATTATGCTGTTTTTCATATCAATGACAATACGGTCTTCATCTTGTAGATCATATTTCTGAAGCAATTTTTTAATTGCCTCTATTGTACTCTTATCAATTTTTTTTGCCTTTGTCAATCTCCCCTTACCTTAATATATCGTCATCTGATGTGCATGATCTTACCACTTTGTTGCCGTAAAGCTATTCTACATCAATTAACTTCAGGCTCCAACCAAAAACCTATAATACGTAATAAAACAGCAAAAAAAACGGCATTCCTGCCGTCTTGGTTAAGATGAATGAAACGCTGATTGTTGACCCTTATTCAAAAGAATTCGGTAAATCATCTATTTATGTTCTGACAAGGCATTCATAAAATATCTATGACTTACGATACTCAGTCCTGAGAAGTACCAAGCGAAATTCGATACTCCGAGTATTCCTCGATAATGTGCTCGCCACCTTGCGCAAAAACCCAGCGGAAATGTAATTGTTGGCCGCTATAGCTGGTTTTGCTGACGATGTCTGGAATGATCATGGATTCCAAATTGTCGAGCAAGGTTTGCTGAAGCTGCTTGATTCTTTGTTCATTTGCACTCCTGCGTTTCTCTGCCTCCTGCTCTGAAGATGAGGTTTGGATATAGTAGGCTAATCCGATTTCTTCGTCGCTTAAATTAGCCGGTAGGGGCGCTCCGGATCCAAGAAAAATTTGCTTTACTGCATCAAGCCAGTCTTGATATAGGTGGATGTTAATTTCCAAAGTAAGGGTTCTCCTCCTGAATAATTAATTTAATTAATTCTGTAAAACGGGATACCTTTTACATTTTACTCTATACAGCTTCCTATCGTACAGTGTTTTCAAATAGGCCGATCTTTCTCCCAATCCGCATTGCCAGCTGTTGACTGAGTGAGTGGTATAAAGTATAATTTGATCAATTGATCAGAAAAATATTTATATAGTCAGTAATATGATTTAATGATCAATAAAATACTTTGGTGGTCAATATAATATTTTAATAATTAATAAAATGCTTTAACGATCAATAAAGTGTTTGAGGAATCAAAAAAATCCTTCAGAATGAAAGGTAGGTACATTACGATGAACGAAAATAGCAAAAAGGGGCAGCAGGACAACGGCTCACTGGATTGGAACGCCAGCCTGCTGTCGCTAATAAGTTTGGCCGCGGGTATTATGATCCTGTGGGCAACCTGGTTCTTTTATAAGGACGCATTGGACACACCTGGGTTTCCCTGGTATCGTTGGATACAGCCCATTCTCATGGTGCTTGGCGGCATTCTGAGTCTAATTGCAGCCGCATTATTACTGATGCGCAGGGATTCTGGCATGGCCGTTCTAAAAACCGCAGTTGGCATCATTCCGGTTATCCTTGCATTAAGGCTGTTAATCGTTATCATTATTTTTATAGGTAAAGCTTTCGATGGTACAATAATGGCACGGCTAAATGATATCACGATGAGTCCTCTCAAAATTACGATCAATGTAGCTGTAGTGGTTGTCATTATTCTGTTAGTGCAGCTGGGCAAAGCAGGGAAGTCGAAATCGGATAAGGCAATGAAGGAGAAATAAGTATGACTGATAAAGAAGCGGATGAAAAAATTTCATTCATCACAGAGGCAAGACGAGCACAAATCGTCGAAGCGGCGATTACTACGTTGGATGAAATCGGCTATATTAACGCCAGTCTGGCTCAAATCGCCAAAAGAGCCGGAATCAGCACTGCGCTGATTTCCTACCATTTCAAGGACAAGAACGATCTGATGGACTATACACTAATGAAGCTGTCAAGCGATTCGGCCTCCTATGTGGGGGAGCGAATAAGTGCTGCAGCCACCGCAGTGGAAAAGCTGCATACTTACATCGTATCCAGCCTGGCTTATCAGGCTACTCGCCCCAGACACAGCACAGCGTTGATTGAGATTGTCTTTCACGCACGGACACCTGATAATGTGCCGTACTACAAGCTTGGGGATGAGGAAGAGGAGCCACTGACATTCGAGCTCCAACAGATTCTGAAAGATGGACAGTCGAAGGGTGAATTTCAAGAGTTTAGTATTCCTGTTATGACTAGTGTTATCCAGGGAGCGATTGGCGAGTATATGTTCAACACGAAGCTTACTGACAATGTGGACCTGGAGACTTTCAGTACTCAGCTTGTAAGTATATTTGACAGAATGATTTTGAAGGAGGGCTGAAATCAGCCCTAGTTATATGTTCAGAGGACAATCTGACATTGAATTGAATGGTCAAGAAGCCGCCAATGCAGGCTATTAGAACAATGGAGTGTGTAAACGATGGGAATGATAGGAAATTATATTGCTTTGGATGATATTCAAATTAAACAAATTGCTGATGGCGAAATAGAACTGGAACAGCTTGATCTGACAGCCAATGAAACACTCGATATTGATAAATCCTGGCAGGCCATTCATTATTTATTATGTGGTGATATTTGCGAGGGCGCGCCTCCTTTGGGGTATGTGGTGCCGATGCTGGATGAGAATATGGTCGATTTTGCTGAGTACGGTGCGTTTTATCTTTTTTGTGCGCAGGTAGAGGAGGCTTTTCATGCAGTTGCTAAGCTTTCAGAGCGTGATGTTGTGAATTTGTATCGTTTTGAGGCTATGCTCGAAGATGGGGTGTATCCAATTGTAAGTGATGAAGATGGAGAATCTTTTTTTGAATATCTTCTTGCAAATCTTAGAGCGATTCAATCCTTTTATGAAAAAGTTGCAGCAAAAAAGCAAGGAGTTATTTTCTATATTTTATAATTTTCAGACGAAACGTCAGCCGCGCCATCGTGTTAGGTAATGAGGGGGTCTCTAGCATCTAAGCTTACTTACAAAGTGATGACGACATTTCCTTTTTTGTGCCCTTTTTCAACATAAGTGTGAGCCTCGGCTGTCTGTTCCAAGCGATAGCGTCTATCGATGACCGATTTTATTTTTCTCGCCTCAAAAAGCTCTCTAAGGAAGACCAAATTTTCTTTATTCTGCTTTAAGCCTGCGGCCGTGAATATTGCTTTTTTGCTGCTGAATTTTGAAGTCCATAACATTTGGAGCATGGTTCCCAAGGCAGGGACGGTTGAGAGGTAGATTCCTTTTTGCTTTAGTGACCCTTTACATCGTGAAAATGATTGTTTGCCTACTGCGTCGAAAATAACGTCATAGGTCTGACCGTCTTTGGTAAAGTCTTCCTTGGTATAGTCAATGACTGCGGCGGCTCCCAGAGATTTCACTAATTCTAAATTGTTAGTACTGCATACTCCAGTCACTTCTGCTCCGAAGTATTTGGCAAGCTGTACAGCATAAGCTCCTACTGCACCTGAAGCGCCATGGATAAGAACTTTTTGTCCTTGCTGAATTTTGGCAGTATCTCTAAGGAAAATCAAAGCAGTTAATGCCCCGTCACAGACGGCTACGGCTTCTTCATAAGAAGCATTGACTGGTTTTAAGGCCAGTGGTTTATCTTCGGGCAGACACATATACTCCGCATAAGCACCCAAGGTATTCGGACTTACGCCAAAAACCTGATCCCCTTTTTTAAATAACTTTACATCTTTGCCTACCGAATCAATTTCCCCAGCGACTTCAACTCCTAATATCGTATATTTGGGTTTTCTAAGACCATAAATAAATCTGACTATAACAGGATCTGCCTTTCTAAAAGCACAGTCGGAGGGTGTTACCACTGAAGCATGTACCTTTATCCGTACTTCATTGTTTTTGGGAGCAGGTTTTTCAACTTCTTTAAGCTGAAGCACATCCGGAGCTCCATATTTTGTAAATACAATAGCTTTCATAACAATTCCCCCTTATTTTCGATAAAGAATACTTCTTCCAACGGTAAATTGAAAACAAAAGCAATCCGAAAAGCCAGTTCCAGAGAAGGGGAGTATTTACCTTGTTCGAGGGCTACGATGGTTTGTCGTGTCACGTTAGCTTTTTCAGCCAATTGTTGCTGGGTCATTTCATTATGGTTAAAACGTAGTTTCCGAATGTGATTGCTAATAAGAATTTTGCCCATCTTAGATACCTCTCCGATAGAGGTAAATCTGAGTGATTACGCCAACCACCTCTGACAACAGCCCTGAGAAAATAAGGATAATGAACATCATATAGGGAGGCATTTCCATGACCAGAGATACCATAGCTAGAAGAAAGCCAATAATAAACACATAATGAGAATTTCTTGTGGATTTCAACCCAATGATCTTGTCTAATTCATCAGCAAAAGAAGGTTCCTTTTCATTTGTGGATATTCTATAGATGATGTTGAAAATAATAGAAATGATGATTTTGGCCACAATCGAAACCGGGATTAGGATTAAGATGACGGACGCCCAAAAGCTGAAAGCATCTGTCGAAGCAAGGGTCGCTTGGGGGTACCTATCAAACACATACAAACAATAAAATACAAAAACCAGTAAGGTGCCAACTAAAGAGACAATATTCTTATTTTCCTGATAGGACATTTTTTCTCCTCCTGTATGGTTATTCTTACTTTAAGTATAATAACATATACATAATGTAATATATTTCATACGTATTGTCAATGTTACATTACACTAATTCTACAGAAATGTATCCCGAGGCGGCCTCGAATCGTTTTGTAAGATGATTAAGCTAAAAAAAACCTGATTTCAAAAAATGTGGATTTGGGTTATATGTCGTAGGAGTAGAAAGTAAATATTACTATTATTATTTGTTAGAGGGGTGATGAATCTTGATTGGTTCTCGATTACGAGTATTCGGCATCGTCGAACAGGAGGTTAGAGGAAATAAACACAAATTTCGTTATTATAGCAGAACTGCCTGAGACGGCAGCTCTATAATAGTGTTTGCCATTGCCTAAGAAAGCTGCTTCTTCATTCTAACATGCGGAATGTTCGCATCCAGGAAAGGCTCGGACGACACCGTGACATATCCCAGCTTGGAGTAAAAGATTTCAGCCTGGCACTGCGCATCAAGTAATGTGTATTTAAATCCTTTGCGAAAAGCTTCTTCCTCTAACGCATAAACGATGGCTTTACCAGCTCCTGTTCCACGATAGGGTTGAAGTACGGCTATACGTTGGAGCTTCATCGTTATCTCGTCGTAAGGCTGCATCCGTCCAGTAGCTGCGGACTTACCATCGTGGTGAAGCAGCACATGCACGCAAGCTTCAGGGGAAGCATCGAATTCGTCAATCTCCAAGCTTTCGTCTACCTGTTGTTCATGAATGAACACTTCTCTTCGAATTGTCAGGCATTGCTGTAGCTCCTCGGGTGTTGTTACGATAATGGTGTGATTCATGATGACAGTCTCCCTTCGGTGTGCACTAAAGTACTCTTATCCCCATTAATCTTCTATTTTATGATTACAGGAAAAAGCTCCAATGTAGTTATGGAGGTGTAAAAATTAAGAGACAAAGGAGGAATTGAGCATAACTACAATTAATTCCATTATTTAGTGCAACATTATGAATATTAACACGTCTAATGCTACATCAATGAGAGGATGTGTGCATTATATGAAAAAACTATTAACTGGAGTAGCTATCGGTGTCATCCTGATGCTAACTACAGCGGCAGTCTCATCAACGTCCATACAGGCAACATTATTCCCAAGTAAAGTCACGATCCATAATGGTAGCAAAATAACTACAATTGATGGCACAGGAAAGGATGGAATAATTAACTATAACAATAAGTCTTATATCCCACTTCGTACCTTTTCGGAAGCTATGGGAGCTAAAGTGGATTACGAGAGTGCTTCAAAGCAAACAAACGGTGTACATAAAATCGATATTTACCAATCTCAGGCGAACAATTGGTCACTATACAAGGTTGATGAGCCAGAAGGAGCACAATTATACTCAGTAACGTGTCCCGAGTATCCAATTCGTATGCAGATTTGGGATATTACAAAGGCTGGGTCAACCAAGAAAAAATTTAATTTTGTTGTATCAAATTTCATGGGAGAAGATATCAGGATCAATCCTATTGATCTTACGGTGAATATATATAAATCAGATAACAATGGGAATAGGGAGTACTTAATATTTAGTAAGTCAGCACCAACTTTCAGTGAATTAATTCCGAATAAATACGAATACTTATTTACTTTCGAGTGGGATGGGAAAGGACTGGATGGGAAGGTGGCTCCGCTCGGTAAGTATTCAGTTGAGTTGATCCGTCCTGAAGAAGTCAAATATACTGTTCATGGAAGTAACGAATTGAAAACGAAAGCGATTGACGCCTGGTTATTAGGTGGTTGCAATATACCCTTTTATGGATTTGAATTATATTAATATTACAGTCGGAGAGATAGAGAACAATAATTTATGATTATATATCAAATGTTAAATTATGTTACATAAACCGATAAAATCTGCCAGATACGCTATTCCAGCCGGTATACCTGCTGACCCTTTAGTCAAGGAATATTTACAATCAATCGAGTAAATAGGTAGGCCAAACCAATGCCAAATTAGTCATTTTTTCTGTTGCAATCTTTGAAATGTTGTGGCACACTTTAAATATTGCATATCAGCCAAGGGCAAAGCATGCCCCGCCTCCTTTCTCAACCGGAAAGGAGACGGGGCTTTTATGCGTTTTCCCAACAACTATGAGAAGGTGAGGGGACAGGCGATGGGGTTTCAAATAGAGCAGGATAGATGGATAAAAGATCATCTAAAACGAAGAAGAGGAGAACGTCTTGATGCCCTCAAACGCGGCCATGGCTACGGAAATCGATTATTTATTGAGTGGGTCTGGTGGCCGCTTGTCGGACATTTCCACAAACTGCATCCGGAATATGAGGTGAAGGACTGGCGGGGAAGATCCTATTTTGTGGATTTCATGTGGGTTGTAGGATCCATACGGATTGGAATTGAAGTTATGGACTTTGGGTCCCACGGCACAGACCGGACCAAGTATCGAATGGATTTGAACCGAGGGCTCTTTCTTCAAGCTCAAGACTGTGCGATCTACTATATCTCATTGGACGAGTTAAAGGAAAATCCCTCGTTCATCCTCTCCGCATTGCGGAGCATTTTGTCCCCCTATCTGTCAGCTGAGGGTGGGGCTATAAGAACATCAAGAAAATCTTTTTCGAAAATTGAACGGGACTTAATGCGTGCGGCCATTCGACACAATCGGGTTATTCGCCCGACCGAGGCTGCCAGGGAGCTGGAGCTGTATACGATGACTGTTATTAAGTACTGTCGGATACTGGTGGAAAAGGGAAAGTTTCGAGCTGTAGCGAGGGGAGTCTCACAACGCGTCATTTACTACGAATATGTTGGATCCATCCAAAGTCCGGATTTGGTTTAACTTTTGATTTATGCGATTGTGTATGAAAAACCATATAGATCTTGGCTTCAGATGGCTCAGTCGATGAATCTGTATGAAAAACCAGATAGAATTCATCATTTAGCGTCTAAATCGGCTATTCTGTAAGAAAAATCATACAGATTAACTGACACATGAAGATGAATGGCTCGGGTTGCCTTGTATTTATCATACGTTTGCGAGCTGTTGAGCGAGATCGGCAAAAAGGGCTGCAACAGGTCACTTGCCCATTACCTGTCACAGCCCTCCAAACCGCGTTCGATGCGGCTTCTTGGTTCTTATTCTTTTCCCGTCGCAATCGGATTCTCCGGATATGAAATCCAATCGCTCCAGCTCCCGCCATACAGCTTCACATTGCGGAAGCCCGCTTCTTCCAAAGCAAGCACGTTGGGAGTAGCCGAGATGCCAGAGCCGCAGTAAACGATAATTTCCTGCGAGGGATCTACGCCGGAGAATTGCTCACGCAGCTCTTCAGCAGACTTCCAGTTGCCTGTTTCAGTGAGGCTGTCCTTCCAGAAGAAGTTGACAGCGCTTGGGATATGTCCGGCAATCGGATCGAACGGTGCTTCAAGTCCGAGATATTGATTGGCATCCCGGGAGTCGATAAGTACGGTTTCTTCATTTTTTGTTGCTGATCTCACTTCTTCTATACCAACCAGTAATTCCGGCTTAAGAATAGGGTTAAATGTCTTGCTGACAGGTTCAGGCACCTCAGTTGTAACGGGCAGTCCAGCGGCTGTCCAAGCTGAGTAGCCTCCATCCAGCACATATACTTGTTCGTGCCCCAGATATTTCAACACCCACCAGAGGCGAGCTGCAGCAGGACCGTTAACGTCTTCGTAAACGACAACAGGGGTATCCAAGTCGATGCCCAGTCCGCCGAAAATCCCGGCAAGCCGCTCCTGCTCTGGCAGTGGGCTTCTTCCGCCATGCTCACGCGCAGGATCCGTCAAATCTGCTTTAAAGTCAACGAATACGGCTCCCGGCAGATGCCCATGATCGTAAGCGTTTCGTCCGTAGCTGGCTTCTTTTGGCGAGAATCGGACGTCAGCAATAGCAAGATTAGCTCCTGCTTGAAGCTGTGTTTGAACCCATGTGGTATCGACAATATTGGATGATGGCATGAAGTATGCCCCTTTCTTGTATCAGTTATGTTGAAACGATTAAATTGTAAATTCAATATGTTCCTGTGTTTTCACATCGTGAATGGCTGCATAAATATCATTCTGAATTTTGAGCAGCTCAATATCGTCACGTTTACGTGGACGCTTCTGGGGCACGTGAAAAATCTTGTTGATCCGTCCTGGCCGTGGTGACAGAAGAACGACCCGATCTCCTAAAAATACGGCCTCCGATACATCGTGGGTAACGAAAACGACGGTTTTCTTGTCTGCTTCCCAAATGTTCAGCAGGTCATCCTGCAGCTGCAGTCTTGTGAGGTGATCGACAGCACCGAAGGGCTCATCCATCAGCAATACTTCTGGACTTCCAGCCAGCGCGCGGGCCAAGCCTGCCCGCTGCTTCATCCCACCTGACAAATGGTGGGGGTACTTATGCTCAAAGCCGCTCAAACCAACCATATTCAGATATTTCTGAACCGCCTCTTTGCGCTCTGATTTGGGGGTCTTACGTATTTCGAGACCGATCTCAACGTTCTTGAAAATAGTGCGCCAAGGATAGAGGGAGGGGTCCTGAAAAACAACCCCGCGTCTAATGTCTGGACCTTGCAGCTTTTTCCCATCGAAGAGTACTTCCCCAGAGGTATAGGGCTGAAGGCCGGCTAAAATTTCGAGTAGTGTACTTTTGCCACAGCCACTGGGTCCGAGAATACTTAGAAATTCGCCATCTCTAATCGTCAAATCGATATTGGTCAGTGTTTCGGTCGGTGATGTTCCGCCATATGATTTAGATAATCCGTTGATTGCAAATCCGGCCATTTGCTGCCACCGCCTTTTTCTATCGTAAGCTTACAGTTACTTTTTGGGAATAAAACGCAAATCCAGTATTTTGTCCAGATCATAGATTTGATCCTGGAAGCCAAGGTCTACCTGTATTTGTTGGGTTTTTTGCAACACTTCTTTATTCACGTCGGGATTGTTCTCCCACAGTACGTTCTCACGCTCAAAAGCTTTATCTACCGCAGCCGGATCGACCTTCACCTTGGTAAGGAAGAAAGTCTTGTATTCGTCAAAGTTACTTTTCGCATATTCTTGTGATTTGAAATAAGCGCGAAGCAGCTTCTCAATCAGTTCCGGGTGCTCGTTAATGAAATCATTGCGCGCAGCCAATACGCCAGTATGGAAGTCAGGCAAGTAGTCCCAGCCTTTGGCAAGCAACTTTCCTTTACCTGTTATTTCTGCCAGGGAGGCGAAGGGCTCATGAATGATTGTTGCTGCAACTTGACCGGAAGTAAGACTGGCGAAGGCAGCATCGTTCACACCATTGGCAACGAAGGTTACATCTTTTTTGCCTAATCCATGCTCTTTCAAAATCGTTTGTACATACACATCAAGTCCACTGCCGAATGCGGCTGCACCGATGGTTTTTCCCTTCAAATCCTCAATGCTGTTAATATCGGGACTGGCGATTAAATAAAAAGGCCCTTTGGTACGGAATAGGGAGGAGACGATTTTGATCGGTGCTCCTTTACCCGCTGCGACGATAGCTGAAGTTGTTGCTACATCGGCGACATCCACATCTTTGCTTGTCAGGCCTTCAACTGCATTCTGAGTCGTAATAAACTCTACATCAAGTCCTTCTTCTTTGAAAAAGCCTTTCTCAGCGCCGAATTGTACGGCCAATCCGCTGACGCCATTAAATGCCGCATAGCGGATTTTCTGAAGCTTCTGATCACCTTCCGGGGAGGCAGTCGTGGTAGTCGCGGCTGGCGTGGCCGCATTTCCATTAGTGGTCTTATCACCCGCCTGACTTGAGCATCCTGCTAATACCATCACGGCAAGCAAGCTTAAAATTCCTGAGTTTATCCAACGTTTTCTTTTCATTTCTAATCTCTCCCCTAAAATGCATATGATGTTCAAGAAGACTTCCATTTCAGAAATACCTTCTTTTCAAGCAAATCAATAAGTACAATGATCAAAACTGAGACGATAGTAACAATAGTAATAATGGCAAAAGCTTTTGCTGTATCATAAAGCGATGTAGCTTTAACAAGGAGATTTCCCAGCCCATCTTTCGATGCAATCATCTCCCCAAAGAGGGCGCCAACCAGTCCGGTCGCTGCCGATACACGCAAACCGGCAAAAATGGTTGGTGCAGCTGAAGGAAGAATGACCTTCATGATCGTTTGCATTTTGGATGCTTTGAAGACTCGTGAAACCTTTAGATGGTTTTCTGCTGTTTGTTTCACCCCGGTTATTGTATTGTAGGTAATGGTGAAGAAGCAGAACAGGAACACGATCGCTATTTTGTGAGATAACCCGATGCCCAGCCACAACATGAGCAGTGGGATGATCGTGACCTTCGGCACTGCCATAAGTGAAGATAGGAAGGGGCCGAAGAACGTTTCTGCCCTTGGAATCAGGACAAGTAGAAGTCCAGTTCCGATACCCGCCACTGCGGCTAGCAAGTACCCGGCGAGGAATTCCTGCAGAGTCACAGCCAGATTGTGGAAGAGTTCGCCTTGCGTAAATAAAAGTATGATTTCTTTAATGACCCTTGTCGGTTCCGACAGATACAAGCTTCCAATAATACCCTGCCTGACGGCGTACTCGATAAAGCCTAGAATGAGCAGCAAAAGAGCAATCTGGCCGATGATGATGCGGCCCCTGAATCTGCCTGGTTTGTCGTTGTTCATCGTTTTATCCCCTCATTTTCCACACTGAATCTGGTTAGTCGAAAAACGTGATTCAGCTGCCCTGTAAAGCGCTCGTTCTAGTAAACTGATTGTCCGGACGCGCTAAGCCGAAATGCTCCCGAAACGTACTGCCCTCATATTCAGTGCGGAAAAGTCCGCGACGCTGCAAGACGGGTACAACCAGCTCGATGAACAGGTCAAGTCCTCCAGGCATGTAAGGTGGGCAAATATTGAACCCGTCTGCTGCTCTTCTAACGAACCACTCTTCCATATGATCAGCAATTTGTTCGGGATCGCCAACGATCAACAGATGGCCGCGTGCAGTTGCGGTGAAATAATAGAACAGTTCGCGCACCGAGATGTCTTCATGTCCTGAAGCGAGCTCAGCAAGCCGCACCAGCTGCTGCACCTCATGGACAGGGTGGGTGGAAAGCGATAAATCAGGAAGCGGGCCGTCGAGTGGAAGACCAGTCAAATCAATCCCAATTCTTCCAGACAGCGGAGCAAGATTGAAATCCGTTACCAGCAGTTCACTTAGCTCCAGATATTTGGCACGGGCTTCAGCTTCTGTTCTGCCTACCAATGGAACAAGCCCTGGCATAATAAACAGCTCATCTGGATTGCGATTGTATTTGGTCAGTTTGCTTTTGATACCTGCGTAGAACTCTATGGCCTGTTCGATTAGTATTTGTCCTGTAAAAATTGCACTGGAGAACTGGGCTCCCAGCTCCTGGCTGCGTTCTGAAGTGCCTGCCGATAACAGTGGGAGTTGACCTTGCGGTGGTCTTGCCACATTGAGCGGACCAGCTACTGAGAAATGCTCGCCTACATGATGGATGGCATGCACCTTGCTTTCGTCCACGAATACTCCGGACTCTTTATCGCGTACCAAGGCGTCATCTTCCCACGAATCCCACAGCTCTTTTACCACTTTTACGAATTCATCTGCATAATCATACCGCTTCGTATTATCCCAATGCTTTTCGCGGCTGAAATTAAGTGCTGCTCTGGCATCTGCGCCAGTAACAACGTTCCAAGCAGTTCTGCCACCACTTAAATAATCAAGAGAAGCAGTGAGCCGGGCGATATGGTAAGGTTCTGCATAAGTTGTATTTGCTGTAACGATCAAGCCGATTTTTTCAGTAACTGCAGCAATGCTCGCGATCATCGTGAAGGGTTCAAGCCGGACCATTTGGGAAGGAAACATATTTTGCATATCAGCGCTTGAAGCAAGGGCATCACCCAAAAAGAAAAAATCGAATTTGGCTTCTTCGAGCTGTTGAGCTACACGATGGAGAAATTTAGGATCAAAGGCTCCATCTGTTCGTGATTCTGGCAGCCGCCAGCCTGCAGGGTGATAACCGGTCGAGAAGAGGAATAAACCAAGATGCAATTGACGTTGTGATGAACTCATTTTTTACTACCCCCTAATCATATTAAAAACATGTGAAAAGTCGGATTAAATCGAGTGATAAACCTTTGTCGAAGTCATTCAAGCAAACGAGAGAGACCCCAGACAAAGGTAGATGATGAACAAATAAAAACGTAATAGATTTCATTTAAAAGGGTAAAATAAGACCGACCTTACGAGATACGGCATCTATTTCTGCAAGCTCTTCTTGAGTTAGATGCTCATCTGCAAATTGGAGGGCATCTTTGATTTGTTCAGGCTTGGATACGCCTAATATAGCTGAGGATACATAAGGATGACTAAGCACCCAAGAGAGCGCAAATTGTGCCAATGTCCAGCCCCGTCGTTCAGCTAGTGGGCGAATAGCATCAACCAGTGCGTAAGCAGGATTAGTTTCCAGCAGCAGCTCCAAACGCTTCTCTCCGGCGGCAAGCCGGGAATCAGCAGGTGGTACTTCACCTTGTTTGTACTTCCCAGTTAGAATACCCCGTCCTAGTGGACTGTAAGCAATAATTCCGACCTTTTCTGATTCGACAAAAGGCACTAATTCACGTTCAATACTTCTTGAGATCAGGCTGTATTCAGGCTGCACACCTTCAAAACGATTCCATCCCTTCAAGGCACTGATGCCATGTGCTTTAGCTAACTGCCAGGCCGCGTAGTTGGAACAAGCAATGTACCGGATTTTACCCTGCTTCACTAGATCATCCAGTGCACTTAATGTTTCTTCAAGTGGTGTAGAGGTATCAAACCCATGTACTTGATAAATATCTACATAATCTGTTTTCAGACGTTTTAAGCTATTTTCCAACGCACGATAAATGTGGTAACGGCTAAGTCCAGCATCATTGATGCCAGTTCCTACCCTGGCGAGCACTTTGGTAGCAAGAACGACTTTATCACGTTTCCCTAGCAGCGCCCTGCCAATAATAGCTTCGGACTCGCCAGTTTGAGTAGGATCGTTCAAATCCATTCCTTTTCCATAGATATCCGCTGTATCAATCAGGTTAATGCCTGCATCAAGCGAAGTGTTAATGACCTTCACGGACAAATCTTCATCGATCCATCGTCCGAAAGCCATCGTCCCCAAACTGACTTCGGATACCTTCAAACCTGTCTTTCCCCATTGTCTGTAATTCATGCAGCTGACACTCCTTTTATCCCGATAACAATCTAATAATAGGTATAAGTTAACTAATCAAGGAAGGCAGCATCCCCAGTGGTCCGGTAGAAGCTGCTTGTATGGTTGTATAGATATTCATGAATAACGTGATTCCAGTTAAATCCTTACTTTTCCTATCGGATATATGGATAATAGCATCAAATTCAAAATATTGCAATAGTCTGTATTCTTGTTTTTTTGTGAACAAATGGTTAAAGAATGACCGAGATCGAAGCAAAAGCACAAGAGGGTTGTCGTTAAGACACTTGTAAATGTGGTAATATATGGAGATCAAGTAATCGTATTAAAGTGTTCGTATTAATGGGATAAGAAAGAGGGGACACCAATGCCGGAAAAATGGGAGCTGGCTCTTGAGCATTTCTTAGCGGATTGGAAAGAGCGTAATGAAGTCATTGGTGCTATGGTATGTGGAAGTTATATTACAGGAAGTCCATCTGTCCGTTCTGATATAGATGTACATATTATTTTGTCCGATCATGTTGATTGGCGGGAGCGTGGAAATAGAATATACAGCGGATATCTTATAGAGTATTTCGCTAATCCAGCCAAACAAATAAGAGATTACTTTAAAAAGGATTTTCATGACAGCAGTACGATGTCGATGGTTCAATTTCTTACAGGCAAAATCTTGTTCGATAAGACGGGAGTAATTAACGAATTAAAGCTTGAAGCGGCCCAATGGAAGCTAAAGGCGCGCGAGGGGCTAAATGATTCGATGATGGAATTAAAAAAGTATGGATTGTGGGATGATCTGGATAATTTACAGGATTGTTATGAACAACAGAGGATTGATTTCCATTTTCTTTATTATCATTCATTATTTCGTCTTTTTACAACGTATTGTGCGTATCTCAAGCTGGAAAAGATCCCTTACTACCAAATCTCTTCCTATTTGTTGGATTCGACTTATTTGAATAAATAATTAATGAACAGCTTCCCTGATGAAGATTTTAAGCAAGCTTTTTTAAGTGCTTTTCAAGAAGCCGATAGAACCAATATGATGGTTGTTTACGAGTTGTTATCAAAATACGTTATAAGTCGAATGGGCGGGTTTGAGATTGATGGTTGGAAGCTGCGAAGTGCTCTAGATATGTAAGGGGAATTCTTGTTCAGCCGGGGGAATCCGTCGCAGACCCAGATTAACTAGCCTTAGCTCCAGAACCAGAACCAGGCCCCATAGATGAAGTTGCAAAGAAGCTTCAAAAGGGTTGCATTCAACATACGTATGCGATATATTGCGTATAATGATATTTACAGTAAGGATGGATGAAATGCCTGTACCTAAAGATTTTTCTTCACCAATCCGTATGTCCGCAAAAGAACGAGCATTATCCCAGCTCCAAAGATGGATCATAGAGGGTACTCTATTGCCAGGCGAAAAATTACTGGATGCCGAGCTTGCAGAATCTTTGGCTGTAAGCAGAACCCCGATTAGGGAAGCTCTTCAACTGCTGGAAGTGCAGGGGCTCGTTTCTATGCATCCCGGCAAAGAGACGAAGGTGACGAACATTGAGAAAGACGATGTATTAAAAATGTATCCGACCCTCGCCGCGCTGCACGCTTTGGCGGCTGAATATGCATCGCAGCTCATTTTGCCCGAGCAGATTGAAATGCTGAAAGAACTAAATGCACAGTTTAGCAACGCTATCGAAAGCGGTCAGCCTTATCAGGCGATGGAAATAGATGAACAGCTGCATAATCTCATTGTGGAGGCTTCTGACAATATGTACGTTGCTTCATTCAGTGCCTCGCTGCAGATTCACATCAGAAGATTTAAATACGTTTTTCTGAAACAGCCGATCACAGAGACACTTACCTCAGTAGAAGAGCACGCAATGCTCATTGCAGCTTTGGAAAAACGTGATAAAGAAACGGCTGCTGCGATAATGAAACAAAATTTGATCAGACCTATGCATGAACTGTATGCGTTAATTTAGAAAAATGCACTGATTTTCCAAGTTGATTTGTCCCTAACGATGTGCCGCGCTTATTATTTACAAATAAGATATAATGATATGGATATGAACTCTATTTTTGAAAAGGGTGCTGGGGTAGATGACGATCTATGTTGCTTTGTTGCGAGGTATTAACGTTGGCGGGAAGAATATGATCAAGATGGCTGCGTTGAAAAATATGTTTGAATCCATGGGCCTGAGCCGAGTTAAAACGTATATTCAAAGCGGCAATGTTTTATTCGAATCGGAAAAAGAAGAAGAAGTGCTGCGCAAGCAGATCGAAAATAAAATAGAGGTGATTTTTGGTTTTTCGGTAATTGTTGTTCTAAGAAAGGCCGAGGAATTGAAAAGAATTGTTTCGAACTGTCCGTTTTCGGCAGATGAAATTTCAGCAGCAGAGGCGGCTTCTGAAGCAGAAAGCTTGTATGTCTCGTTTTTGCTGGAAGCACCTTCACAAGAAGGGGTTGAGCGGCTCAGCACTGTCAAAAGTGAAAATGATGAGTTCCGCATTGTGGGGCGTGAGGTGTTTCTTCTATTTCCTCAAAGCATACGTAACTCAAAGCTTGCCAATAGCCTTCAAATGTTAAAAGTCCCAGCGACCGTGCGAAATTGGAAAACAGTAAACAAACTCGTTTCCTTGATAAGTGAGATGGAGGAGGGGTGAATGATTGGGGATTACGGTCGTTTCACTTAGTGGGCCTTCAGGATCGGGTAAAACTAGTCTAGTTCAGGCCATTGCTCAGCGCCTTCCAAATGCAATTTCACTTCATTTTGATGACTATAAAGAAACTACGCAATTCCCGGAAGATTTAACATCATGGATCCGTAACGGTTGTGATCCCAATGAATGGTTGACTCCGAAAATGGTTGAAGACCTTCAGATTTTACGTAACAAGCAGAAGGCAGTAAACGGTTGGGTTATTGTTGAGGAGCCGTTCGGAAGGAACCGAGACTCCATTACCAGTTTTATCGACTATGTAGTCTGTATTGATATTCCTTTGGAGATTGCATTTGCTAGGACAGTGAAAAGAGCTGCAATTGCTGCTCCAATAAATGTCGAAGTAAATAAATTACTAGAGAATATAGTAGAATTTGTTGATCAATATCTAACTGTGGGCAGGGATACATACGCTATCGTGAATAAAAATGTGATGCAAAACAGCGATCTGATCGTCGACGGAATAAAAGCTATTGATGTACTGGCAGATGAGATCGTTAATAGGTTAATTAAGCAGTTAGAGTAGACCATAGATATAATGATTCTTTGCTGTTCTCAAATGATGGCAGCATTTAAAAGCCGCTATAGCAGCGGCTCAGAATCGATGCTAGGTTTCAAAAGTTTCAGCTAGAATACGTGCGATTTGTTCACTATCCTGTTCCCTATAGACATATTCATGATAATGGGGCTGGTAGATGTCCTTCCACCCCTTTTCAACAGCTGCATTGTAATAATGCTTCGCTCGTTCCGTTTCACCTGTCAATTAAAACAGGCAAGCAGCATCCCAGTATAGTGCCCAATCTCCATCCCAGTCCCAGTCTCTATCAAGCGCTTGTGCGTAACTCCAAGCTGCACCTGAGGCTATTTTTCGCGCCCATCCGTTTCCTCGTATCTTGAATAGCCACACACCCAAAACCGTTGTCCTCAAATGCTTCTATGGAAGGCCAGTCCTCTTGAATTTCGTTTACTACGCCATCAAGTCCCATCCCAATAGTTATCTGATAGATAGAAGAGTACATAATCTAATTTACTTACAGACGCACGGTAAGGTAACAGCTCTTCTTTAAGCAGTGTGTTAGCTTCTACAAAAAACAAATGGTTCTCTGGAAAGGCCTGCTGCTTTGTTAAAGCTGCAAGCGTCAAACTTTAGTAACACATAACTGGGCTTATGCATAGGATAATTCAGGTTCGAATAGGAGGTCTGTATCATGAACATGTCAAGCATGGCTCAGCCCACGCTGACGCCGATTTATCAATGCCATTCAGAAGTGCATCAACTGCTGTGTTCGGTGAAAGACCATCTTCATCAACTGTGCGGTCAGCACGCCAATCGGCTGGTGAAGGTAGAGACGATGGACGGTGAAGTCTTCGAAGGACACATCGTGCATTGCGACAAAAGTATTCTCTACTTGAGCTTGTCTAACGAGGGCTACTCTCGCGCCTTTTTTCCGGGCTACCCGAACCCTTATGTTAACAGCAATGTCGTGCTCCCTCTGGTACTGTTCAATCTTCTTGCGATTTCGCTGCTGTAAGGGCAGAAGATCATTCAACGACGATAGGAGTGATTCGTTTGACCTTTTTTCCTCCTTTTGGGCCGCAGGGCGGCCTAGGACCACAAGGCGTTCCAGGACAGCAAGGACCGCAAGGCGGACCGCAGCCACCCCCTTCGCCACCGCCTCAAACCATTCCGCCTCAGCCTCTTGCGGCAACATTTGCTGTTGATCCGGGCGCTATCTCCCGCTGTATGTTCCGTTATACCTACATTTGGCCGCGGAGCGGACCCGGTTTCTGGTTCTATCCCGTCTTCGTCGGACGGACATCCGTCTCGGGCTTTCGATGGAACGGATTCTTCTGGATGTTCTCCGGGTTCGATCTTGGACGAATCGAATCGTTCTCCTGCTTCTAACCTGGAGGAGGCAAATGTCAAAAAGGACGTTACAGCCTTATGGTCGTTAAGTCCTTTTTGTCATTTGTCATTTAGAGGGAGCTCAGAATCAATGCTAGGTTTCAGAAGGTTCAGCTAGAATACGTGCGATTTGTTCACTATCCTGTTCCCTATAAACATGTTCATGATAATGGGGCTGGTAGATGTCTTTCCAGCCCTTTTCAACAGCTGTATTGTAATAATGCTTCGCTCGTTCTGTTTCGCCTGTCAAATAGAACATGCAGGAAGCATTCCAATAAAGTGCAGCATCTCCATTCCAGTCCGAGCCTTTATCTAGCGCTTGTGCATAACTCCAAGCTGCGCGGGCGTAGTTTTTCTCTACACCATACTTACTATTCCCACGCATATAGTGGTTTCCATTGACAAGAAGGTTGTTTAGGGGGCGATTCCATCCGAACATGACTGGAAAATCAGCTAGCAGCTCAAAGCCTGCAGATAAGGCTGTTTTTTGTGATCCTATATTATTGGACCAACACTGCCAACCAACCCTTTTTAGGCCGCGCTGTTTTGCGAGTAATAGTGCACCTGAGGCTGTTTTTCGCGCCCATCCGTTTCCTCGAAAGCTTTCAACCGTTTCAATGCCAAACTCACACTCATTACCAACAACCCAATCCGTCAGGCACCAGCTAATTATAGTAGAGCCCTCTTTCGTATCTTGAATAGCCACACACCCAAAACCGTTGTCCTCAAATGCTTCTATGGAAGGCCAGCCCTCTTGAATTTCGCTTACTACGCCATCAAGTCCTGTTAAATCTTGTTGCTTTAATAAACTGCCAGTCACCGGAAAAACACCATCATAAAAGGAGCTTTGCACATGATCCAAATCGTGAGAAAAAGTCATTCGCCCGCTTTTCATCGGCAGTAAATCTTTCATTACCTCGCCAATAGCTTCCTCCCAATAGTTATCTGTTGGATAGAAGAGTACATAATCTAATTTACCCGCAGACGCACGGCAAGGTAACAGCTCTTCTTTAAGCAGTGTGTTAGCTTCTACAAAAAACAAATGGTTCTCTGGACTTCCCCCTATAAAAATGCCTTGCGGATTTGTTAATAAGGCCGAGCTACAATCTTTAGACAGAAAAATTCTACCGGCTATAGAGCCTGTCACAACACCTTGAATAGAAATGTGATGCTTCAAAGCTTCAAAAAGGCCTGTTGCTTTATTAAAGCTTTCGCTAGTGAGTTCCAATGTATGAACCATGTTGTTTGAATCCATTTCGCTCGTGTGCCTCCCTTAAACGGATGAGAGGATATATTCATCTACAAATATAAACCTCGCATCTGCTTCTCGATTTGTTTGTTCGTATCCAAACATCATCACTCCTTTGAATGTATTTGAGGGTTAAGATAGTACGATTATGGATAAATCATCCAAATTAATCAAGATGGAATTCGTTTATAATAGAACTTTCTATGGAATTCAAGTAAAAACATGCTGAGATTAATGGCTCAACCTAATAATCAGTGCTTGACAGTCAAGCAAACATTCGATGGCGGTTAAATGCTACGAAAATGCCAGCTTTATAGCGGCCCGGTACTTGTCATAGCTATTTTCATATCGGCGAGGGTAACACGTGCGCTAAAGGTCACCGCAGTCCGCTAGAAGCGGAAATGCAGCGAAATGAGATTGTAACGGTCATGGATGTCCCTTACAGGATGAAAAGGGGGCGATTGTGGGGAAAACCGCCTTCTAATGGCCGCGGATGTCCATTAGAATCGTGAATATGTAAAAATCAGCCTCTAAAGGTCAGCGGTGACCGTTAGAGACAGGTCCAGGTCCTTTCCGTATCTGGAAGATATCTTCCGTCGTCGTGATATACGGATTCTGCATCGGTCTATTCCTCTTTTGTGGTTGGGTAGGACTTTCAATCGTACAGGATTGGCAGATGTTTTTCCAGTTTTAGCTGTCCATTAATTTGTCAAGCACTGATTGTGGTGTTGAGCCAGATTAAGCAGCATGTTTTTGTATCCGGTTTCATATAGCTCGCATAGAGGTGTCAAATGTTTCATTTAGAATCCTGAAACTTGGAGTCTAATCAGTTGGATCTTCTGGAGAGATGGGAATATACATACAAACAACCGTTCCCAATCCAAGTTTACTCTTTAGTTTTAGCCCATATTCCTCACCATAATTAAGCTTCAATCTCTTATCTGTATTGAATAAACCGATATGATCGGAATAGTCTTCCGAGTCTTTTAGTTTTTCATTTATTTTTTTCAGTGCTTCAGGGTCTATACCAATACCATTGTCAATAATTGAGATTCTAAGCAGCGAATTCACTAAGAAGGCTTTTACTTTTATTAGGCTTTTCCCTTCTTTTGTTCTAATACCGTGATGTATGCTGTTCTCAATAATTGGCTGCAATATTAGTTTTATCACAGTAAGCTGTTTAACACGATCATCAATATCCCATATAATGTCAAAATTATCTTTGTAACGTACCTGTTGAATTTCTGTATAACTCATTGTCGTCCGTATTTCTTCTTCCAAAGTAACTAATACTGCTGGGTTATTTAGAGAATAATCCAGAATGTCTGAGAGGTTTTCTATCATTTTGCTTACCTCATTTTGACCTCCTGATAGGGCGTATGATTTCCAGTATATTGTTTTTAATGTATTAAATAGAAAGTGGGGGTTGATTTGTGCTTGCAACGCTATAAGCTCCATAGCTTTCATCCTGAACTTTTTCTCGGATAATGTAACTTTAAGGAAACTATGCTCTATAAAAGTTTTTAGGATATTGTTACTGATATAGCTATACTCGTCTTTGATACGATCAGGTAATGGAGGGAGGGGGTTCCCGCTTTCTGCTGAATCAAGTATATGGACGATATTCGATATTTGCCTGTAATTTCTGCTTGTAATATAGTAGGTCAGCCCAAGGCCAATTAAAAATGCCGTTAAGAGTAACATCAGCATTAATCCTCCGAGCTTGGAGGGGAATTCGTAAAGCGTTTGCAAAGGGACGATGGACAGGTATTTCCAGCCATATCTTTCTGACTGATGCTTTGAAATCATATAAGAGCCGCTCTTAAATTTCATTGTAAAAAAGTCTGAGGATGATTGACTAATTTGATTAAGATCAATATCGTTTAATAATGGTGCGTTAGCATTTTGGAAAATAACCTGTTTGTCTTCATTCATAACCAGTAAACTTTGATCAGGAAGGGGCGTAATACTATTAAGAATGTTTTCAATATATTGCGGTTGGATGTTCAGTATAATAACACCTTTGCGCGATAACATACGATGATAAATAGAGACAATCTGTACAGGTTTTTCTTCAAATGTATATCGTTTAATTTCTCTGGCTTCAGTCCAGAATTGCTTATTCTGATCCTGTTTCCGGTAGCTTTCGTACCATGAATGATCGATTACTTTCTCTAAATTGGTTACACCGTCGCTAGACGAGAAGAAATTGCTTCCTGCACTGTCATAGTAAACATAGATGGAATAAATGTAGGGTCTTGCGCTCGGATCAGCATTCATAAATCCTTTAATAATTTTCGCTGCTACATTTCTCTCATAAGTAGTTGAATTGTTTTGCAGTATGGAATCCATTTCAAAACCAATGTCAGCATTTGTATCATAAACCAGGCTCAATTGATCCACTTCATTTAATACAAGTTCGACGTTTTCTTTGGTTTGTTTTAATAAGCTTGTATTATTTTTATTGATATTGCTTTTCAAATTATTTTGTGTAAGTACAATGGACGAAACTCCAAAAATGAATAACGGAATCAACAAGGGTACAAGGAAAAGGGCAAGGTTTTTAAAGAAAAATTGTTTTTTCATGTGCGCTCCCGCCGTTCCATATTATTCCACACCATTGAGGTTTTCGTTAATTCTAAATTCTCTTGGGCTTTTGCCGTAATAACTTTTGAACGTTCTTGTGAAATTTTTTACATTACTGTAACCAAGCATATAGCTTACTTCATAGGTCTTGTATTTGATATCTTTTAGCAGTTCTAATGCTTTTTCCATTCTAATGGATAGAAGATAATCGGAAAAATTTTGTCCGGTTTTTTTCTTGAATAATCTGCTGATATAATTTGGATTCATATGTACAAGCTCGGAGATATCTTCAAGCTCAACATCCTTATAATGCTCTTTAATATGGTTCTTAATTGTGAGTATTAGTCGATCGTAAAAATTATAGACTTCCTCCGAATCTTCTGTTAATTCTTTGGATGGAAGATCAATTTCACCGGTTTCCTGATCGAGTTCATCTTTAATCTTTTTAAATACATTGACAAGCTCACTAGACTTGGTTGATTTTACGACATAGCTTTTAACACCATATGACACCGCTTTCTGTGCAAATTCAAAATTCCTGTGACCGCTTAAAAAAATAATCTTAATTTTTGATTTTTGTTTTTGAAGCTCTTCGGCCAGTTCAATACCTGTCATTACAGGCATTTCAATGTCAGAAAGTATAACATCAACTTCATTATTTTTCACGAAATCCAATGCCTGTTTACCATTTTCCGCTTGTCCTACAACCTCGAAACCGATTTCATCCCACGGGAAATAATTGCAAAGCCCTGTCCTTATTTCATATTCATCGTCAACCAAAAGAAGTGTGTACATGTCCCTACCTCCAAGTTGTATAAGGTGCTTGAGCATTATCATTTAAAGGAGATATACCACTATCATGGTATCCCTCTGGCATGCGATCGTCAAGTCTATTTCAGTGTGCTAAAAGATAGGTTGTAATTGTTTATATGACATTTTATGTTACTATACATAACTTTTTTTAATCTGATATTATTTACTTAAAGATTTAATATTATCAGTTAATGATACGATATCATCATTAATGATACCTTTTTCATTGCGAACCTCATTTACTTGTTCAATAACGATACCTTTAGTCAATTATAATACATTATTAAAAATATATTAAGCTGATATACTTGGAAACAAGGCGGAACATAACCTGTATTTCATAAACTAGGAGGTCATTTAATGAAAAAATTTTCAAAGATTTTGATTGTATCAAGTATGATTGCCATTTTGCTTTTTGCAATTACGGGGTGTGGTAGCAATTCGAACAAATCACCTTCATCAGGCGACACAACGCAAGGTTCAACTGACAAGGTATCATTAAGGTTTTCATGGTGGGGATCGGACCCTCGTCATGAAGCTACTCTAAAAGTCATTGCCCTATACGAATCTAAACATCCAAATGTGAAAATTGATGGTGAATACATGGGATCAGATGGCTACAAAGAAAAGTTAATGACACAACTTGCAGGAGGTTCTGCACCTGATATTATGCAGATAGATCCGCCATGGCTTTCGGATTTCACTAAACAGTTTAATTCTTTTGAAGACTTAAATCAGCTTAAAAGTATAGACACAACAAGTTTTGATAAAGAATTTGTTGAAAATTATGGCGTCGTCGATGGTAAACTAGTTGCTCTTCCTACTGGAATCAGTGGAATTACAATGCTCATCAATAAGGACGTATTGACTAAAGCTGGTATTGATACAAACACAGTATGGGATTGGGATACAATCCTATCTGAAGGAGCGAAAGTAAACCAGGCAGATCCTAAGGCATATTTTTTGGTAACCGATCAATTTGCTACCATCATACAAATATTGCCACCTTATTTGAAGCAAAAGACCGGGAATCAGATTGTGAATGATGACTACACGCTTGGATTTACCAAGGCTGACCTTGTTGATGCATTCACATACTTGAGAAAACTTTTTGATGCAAAAGTCGTTGAGCCTGCTGCTCAACAATATATGTTCAAGGCAAAGTACTTCGAGAATCCCGTTTGGGCTAATAAACAGGCAGGAGCCACGATTGACTGGATTGCGGCCCTAGGTCCGAGAATGGAACCATTCAAAAATTCAGCAGATGTTGTTCTCCCGCCCATTGCAAAGGATGCTAAGGATACAGGATTGATTGTAAGGCCTGCTCAAATGCTTAGTATCAACAGTAAATCTGCTAACAAGGAAGAGGCAGCAAAATTCTTGAACTTTTTCTATAATGATGAAGAAGCCCTTGCCATATTGAAGGATACCAGATCTGTTCCCCCAACAGAATTAGGCAGAAAAGTAATTGCAGATGCAAATCTAATAGATCCTCTAATATTGAAGGCAGTTGAACTGGCTTCTGGAAGACAAGGCATGGCGGATAATGTGATATCACTCAATATACAGTTGCAAAACATTATGATCGACGCAGTTGAAAAAGTCGGATTCGGCGCTTTAACACCCGAACAAGTTGCTGACGATATGATCAAACAGTTCCAGAATAAACTAACAGAATTAAAGGCAAATGCTAAATAAGACGACTTGCTGAATAATTGTTAGCGCATTCACTTGTTTGTGCAAGGCACGCTCGAATACGGCGAAGCCGTTTTCGAGCGCTCTTTGTTGTTAGTATGTGGTTTAAACAACCTCAATGCGAAAGTTGGCTGATCGAATGGTCTCTGTAAAAAAATACAAGAATTACACAGGTTTGTTATATATTTTACCTTGGATTATTGGATTTGCGGTTTTTCAGTTCTATCCGATGATTGCGTCACTGTATTACTCATTCACCGATTATTCTTTGGGGAGAGCTCCTAAATTTATCGGAATAAAAAACTTCACTGACATGTTTACAATAGACCCGAATTTTATTCAATCTTTAAAAGTTACACTTCTTTATTTTTTAATGGCAGTCCCTTTAAAGCTGGCTTTTGCGCTGTTAATTGCCGTTATATTAAATGTAAATATCAAATTCATTAATTTTTTCAGGACAGTATATTATATACCCTCAATACTCGGAGGAAGTGTTGCAATTGCAATACTATGGAGGGCTATGTTCTTACAAGATGGAATGGTAAACCGTGCGCTGGCTTTTATTCATATTCCAAAGATTGAATGGTTCGGGAGTCCATTTATAGCTCTGTTCACCTTAAGTTTGCTTACAGTCTGGCAGTTTGGTTCTTCTATGGTACTTTTTCTGGCGGGATTAAAACAGGTTCCTAAAGAGCTATATGAAGCTGGGACAATGGATGGTGCATCCAAAATAAGGATGTTCTTTAAAATCACATTACCCATGCTGACACCCATTATATTCTTTAACCTGGTCATGCAGATGATAACTGCTTTACAGGAGTTTACATCAGCATTTGTCGTAACCAACGGTGCTCCTATGAAAGGAACATATCTCTATGGGATGAAGTTATATGAAGAAGCATTTTCAAATTTTAAAATGGGATATGCATCTGCACTTTCATGGGTACTTTTTATAATTATCCTGATTATAACCTACTTGATATTCAGGTCGTCAAAAAGATGGGTGCACTATGAAGACGGGGGTGATTTTTGATGAAAATAATTGGAAAAGATTATACACGATATATATTATTAATAATCGTCGGAATCATCATCATATATCCGCTCATCTGGCTTTTGCTAGCCTCATTCAAGACAAATGAGGAAATATTCGGTGTGACGACAAGCTTCCTGCCTGAGAAATTTTCCTTGAAGGCATATATAGAAGGCTGGAAAGGGAGCGGTCAGTTTACCTATGGCCACTTTTTTATAAACACTTTCAAACTAGTTGTACCTACCGTTGTATTTACAGTTGCTTCCAGTGTTCTGGTGGCTTATGGTTTTGCCCGGTTCAAATTTCCTTTTAAAAAAATATTATTTGCCATCATGATCTCTACTCTCATGCTTCCTAATGCGGTTATTATCATTCCAAGATATATACTATTTAAAAATTTGGGTTGGTTAGACACTTATTATCCTTTCATTGTTCCAGCCGTATTTGCTTGCTTTCCATTTTTTATTTTTCTAGTCGTTCAGTTTATTAGGGGACTTCCCAAAGAACTCGATGAGTCAGCTTTTCTGGATGGCTGCAATTCATTTACAATACTGACAAAAATATTGCTGCCATTATGTAAGCCGGCGATATTCTCGGTGGCACTGTTACAGTTTATTTGGACATGGAATGATTTTTTAGACTCATTGATATTTATCAACAGCATAAAAAAGTTCACCCTTACTCTTGGACTTCGAATGTCTCTGGATGCACAAGCGGCAGTAAACTGGGATCAGATAATGGCAATGGCTACACTAACGATAGTTCCTTGTATTGTGCTGTTCTTCTTTGCACAAAAATACTTTGTGGAGGGTATTGCTACTACAGGTTTGAAAGGTTAAATACAAACATGAAATTCAGGAGGAATAACATATGAAAGCACGTTTAGGAATAATCGGTGGAGGAATTTATGGTACGAAAATGTTAAAAGCCTTCTCCTTTGCTAGTAAAATGGAAGACATTGAATTAGTTGCCTTGGCAGATATTAATGAAGAGGTTGTTAATCAGCAAGCAAAAGATTTTAATATTAAAGGATATCTTGACTATAAGGAAATGCTAAAGAAGGAGAATCTCGATGCTGTTGCTATTGTAACACCTGACTTTTTACATCGGGAAATTACTTTGGAAGCAGTAAAGTACGGAGTACACGTTCTTGTACAGAAGCCGTTAGATACAAGCAGTCAAGGTGCCCAAGACATGATTAAAGCTGCAAGAGAGAATGATTTGATGCTGTTCGTTGATTTCCATAAACGTTTTGATCCGGCTCATATGCAGCTCAAAAATGATATCAAGCATGGAAAACTAGGTAATATTCAGTATGGCTATGCTCATATGGAAGATAAAATTGTTGTTCCATCCGTTTGGCTTAAGAATTGGGCACAACACAGTTCTCCAGCGTGGTTTCTTGGAATTCACTTTTATGATTTGATTTACTGGTTGTTAGCATCCAAGCCTAAGAGAGTTTATGCTACTGCAATCAAGGACAAGTTAATCGGAATGGGTATTGACACTTATGATTCTATTCAGGCTAAATTTGAGTTCGAGAATGGTACCCATTTTTCAATGGATTCTTCATGGATTCTTCCTAACAGTTTTCCATCCATCGTAAATCAAAGTATTCGTTTAATTGGTTCGAATGGTATGACTGAAGTAGACAGTCAAGATAGAGGTGTATTAAGTGCCTTTGAGGATGACGCTACTTCAATCGTATCGAACCCATTTGCAGCGCTTGAAGTTGAAAGACCATTTTATGGAATCGCTCCTCAGGGGTATACATTTGAATCCATGCTTTATTTTACAAAACTCATAAATTTAATGAAAAATGGGATGAAATTGGAGCAGTTAGAAGGCTCTTATCCTTGTGGAGAGGAAGCTTTAGTGTCTACACAAATGTGTGAAGCTGTGCATGAAAGTATTAAGATTAATCAAGTCATTCAATTGTAGAGGTTTAATTGTTTGATGATGTTTAAATGGGAGTGGTAGGTTGATGAGTACTTTTTATGATTTATTAAGAGATGTGCCAATTCCTAAAATGGTAAAAGTAAGGCAAAAATTTCCGCGTGTTTCGATTGATGTTGATGATATTCCAAAGAAGATCAATGAAATTTTGGAAAATGAAGATATTCTAAAAACAATTGTTCCGGGTATGAGTATTGCCATAACTGTCGGAAGCAGGGGAATAAACAATATTGCTTTAATTACAAGAGAATTAGTAAGGTTGTTAAAAGAAAAGGGAGCGAATCCCTTCATTATTCCTGCCATGGGGAGTCACGGTGGAGGTATTGCGGAAAACCAGAGAAAAATTATTGAAGAATTTGGTGTATCTGAAGAGTACTGTGGCTGCCCCATTAAGTCGACGATGGATACGGTGCAGATAGGAAAATCTCCAGAAGGTCATCCTATTGTTATTGACAAATATGCTGCTGCGGCTGACGGAATTGTTGTTGTAGGAAGAGTAAAGCCTCATACTGCATTTCGCGGGGAATATGAGAGCGGCATCATGAAAATGATGGCAATAGGTTTGGGCAAAAGAGAGGGAGCCAATGCCTGCCACGCAGCAGGCTGGAAACATATGCACCATTTAATTCCGCTTTTTGGTAAATCTATTCTACAACACGCAAACATTCTTTTTGGAGTTGCCATAGTGGAAAACGCTTTTGATGAAACCTGCATCCTTGAAGCGATTCCCAGAAATAAAATTGCCGAAAGAGAACCCGAATTGTTAATTAAAGCGAAAGAGTTAATGCCCCGTATATGGATTGATGAAACTGATGTATTGATTGTTGATAAAATCGGAAAAAATATTAGCGGCGACGGAATGGATCCAAACATTACTGGAACATTTGCTACGCCATATGCCAGTGGCGGGTTGAAGTCACAAAAAGTTGCTGTACTTGATATTACGAATGAAAGCCATGGGGTAATTATAGGAGCCGGAATGGCTGATGCAACCACACAAAGATTGTTTGATAAGGCTGATTTAGAGGCGTCTTATATCAATGCTTTAACATCGACGGTTTTTGATGTTGTGCGCATACCCATGATCTTAAAAAGTGATCGTGACGCTATTGCTGCATGTATAAGAGCAAGCAATGAAATTGATATTAATTGTCCAAGAGTAATACGTATATCCGATTCGCTTCATATTGAGTATATATATATTTCTGAAGCGCTTTTGGATGAGGTTGCAAAAAATTCGAATATGGAAATTGTCGGTGAGCTGCGTGAAATGCAGTTTGATTTAAATGGGGATTTATGGTGAAAATTCATTTTAAATAAATTGCCTACCTTAATCGGTAGGTTTTTTGTCGCTTTTCTGGAACGATAAAAACAAAAATTGACGTGTGAAAAAGACAAAGGTATATTTAGTACTAAGTTCTAATACCAAATGCTAATATATGAATTAGCGTAAAGGCGGGAAATGAATGTTAAGGCTAATTAGTTCAATAATTTTCAGGCTGTTATTTTACCGCTTTCCTCAACTTGCATATTCACAAGAAGAGATCGAGGAATACGAAAAAATGTACTCGAAAGCCCTTACAAGTAAGTCCGAGATAAAATATTCCAGCAATTTTCCAAAACTTCATTTCATTCAATACATCGCTTCAACGAAAAAAGTTGTGCTCCACGGTTCAAATCATAAAGGTATTAATGAGTTCGAGCCGAGAAGGCAAACGCTATTTAATGGAAAATATGAGGAAGCCGTGTTTGCGACAAGAGATGGAATTTGGCCTATATTCTATGCTGTTTTTGATCGCAATAAATTAGTTGGTAATTTTCGTAACGCGTGTATTAGTAGTGATTTGAAATACAACTATTATTTCTTTTCTTTGACTAGGGAAACCATCCTATCAAATCCATGGACGAGTGGAATGCTTTACTTCTTGCCTGAAGAAACATTCGAAAAAGTAAATCATTCATTAGTTCCCTTCGATGAGTGGATAAGCAAATCGCCAGTTGCACCCCTTACAAAAATTGAGGTGGAACCTGAAGATTTTTATTTTATAAACAAAGTTTCATATCACAATCCAAAAGAATCAGTTATTGTATCGTGGTTTCTTTATAAGCTTAGAACAAAATTTTTTATAAAAAGATGAGCACGATGAACCTAAAAGAGGAAAATCTTACTTTTTGTAGAACCTATAACGATTGGAATAAAAGGGGGATATATTAAATTGTCATTAATCAAAGTACTGAATGAAGGATATGTAAGGTTAGTCGATCATATGGGGTCGGACCTAACAGTAGTTAATGCTGCCCGTGTATCTTATGCCAAGGAATCTCTTGAATTAAGTGATCGTGATATAAAATTAATTAAATTTTTATCACGCGAAGGCCACACGTCGCCATTTCGACATGCAATCACTCAATTTGAGGTGTATGCTCCCTTAATGGTTGCTAGACAATGGTGGAAATATGTCGTGGGCTCTGCTCACTATGAAGGTACAGGTGATAGCCTGGATGCTTGGAATGAATCTAGCCGACGGTACATAACGGAAGAACCGGCTTTCTATTTCCCAGAAGCGGGAGAGTGGAGATCGAAACCGGAAAACTCTAAACAAGGCAGCGGAGCAATCATTGAATGGGAGCTTGGTGAGAAGTATAGTCGCGAGCTAATAGACTACACGGAGTTAGGGATATCTAAATATGAGGCAGCGCTAGCAGATGGAATATGTGCTGAGCAAGCGAGACTTTTTCTTCCTGCTTACGGTATGTATGTTCGTTGGTACTGGACAGCATCTGTCCAATCGATAGCACACTTCTTAAAACAAAGGCTTGAACATGATGCCCAAAAAGAAATCCAGGATTATGCCAAAGCTATTCTAGAGCTGATCAGGCCGCTATTCCCTGTTTCACTTGAGCAGCTTATGTCTGAGGTCGTCAAAGACTGAGGGGCTTAGTTGAGTGAGAAGGGCAGTATGTGATTGATTTTGTGGGGATGTAACGGGTAGCCTGCGGGCAGGCTACCCGTTACATCCTTTAATTATTATTAAATCCCTGTTGTTGCATGAGATCAAGGTTGTAACTCCTTCTTTTCCTGAAAAAATAAAAAGCAATTAAAGAGGGGCTCACCACCACAATCAGTGCTTGACAAATGAATGGATAGCTAAAATTGGAAAAACATCTGCCAATCCTGTACGGTTGAAAGTCCTACCCAACAACAAAAGAGGAATAGACCGATGCAGAATCCGTATATCACAACGACGGA
>NZ_JAGGLB010000050.1 GCF_017874215.1 Paenibacillus eucommiae | reverse complement strand
TTCGACGCTCCTTAAACAAAAACTTCCTCTTCTTTCCTCTTTGACTTCTGCTTATCGCGGACAATTTTCCTTTTAGCCTACCTAAGTAGTAACTGAAAAACATCGCTAAAGTAAAAGTTCTTTTCCTCAAAGGTCGCCGCATAGCCTATTTCTCACATGAATGTTTTCATGCCAAAAAAGGCTGCCACGACAACGGATAAACCCGCTTCGGGACAGCCTGATGACAAGCATGTTAAAACCTGGTTCTAGTTGGCGGCAGCGGCTTTCTTGTGATCAGCCATTCGTTCGATGGATGGTGTCATCAGCTCTTTGATTTTATCGAGCAGCTGCTGCTTGGAAATGCCTTTGGCTGCGGCAATTTCTGTGAGAGATTTGCCTGCTTTCAGCTCAGAGATCAGCTGATCTTTGCTGATGCCCAGAAATTGGGCAAGCTCCTCAGAGCTCGGGTGAAAACCGAAGCGCTCACCTCTGGAGCCTTGCTCATGCCTGTTAGGCAGCCCCTTATCATTTAAAAGAAATTTTAAATGAGCAGGCATGCGCTGCTTTATACTTTTGGCTTTATCGGCATCCAGCTTTCCGCTTTTCACTGCGCTGTCGATTTTGTCGTTACGCAGCTTAAGCAGCTTCGCCGTTATATCTGCTTCGCTGATTCCTTTTTCCTTCGCAACATCAACGATGCTTTTCCCTTGCTTCAACGAATCCTCTAATGCCTGCTTATCCATGCCGAGGATTGAAGCAGCTTCGTCCAGAATCGGAAAGCCATGACTGGATTTCCTGTCTTCGTCATTAGCACGGCGCTGCTTATGTAAAGCGTTGCCGGGATCCTGCAAATGCTCACTCGCCTGCTGCTGGGTTTGCACTTTGCTTGCCGCGGCCGCATAGGATTGCTTGGCTGCATAAAGCGAGCTGCCTCCGAGCATTAAGGAGAGAGCGATCGAGCTGATAACCAGCTTTTTGGTGTATGCTGTAGTGTTCATAGAGAGCCTCCTTTCAAGTAAGGGTAGGGTTGTACTCCCGTAGTTTACACAAAAATACTTAATTTTACTTTAAGTAAATATTAAGCTCAGATAAATTTCTTGAATAATGAATAGATCAGGCAGAATCCCGGGCGAGTACATATAGCGGGAGCAGCGTTTCGAATGTATGTTTCACCAGATCCTCAAGTTTGGCACCATCTTGTAAAACTGCATCATCTGCATGGATATTAAGCCCCACCAGAAATTCATTCTTCTTCACATCGCGAAACTTTTGCAGGGACTGTATCCATGCTTGCTTATCCAGCTTACCTACGGAAATCGTATCTTTTTTCATATGATCAAAGGAAAGTACAAAGGAATCCGGCAATGATTTTCTGATAGCAGGCAGTTTTTTCAAATAGGTGTCCGCGATGGCTTGTTTATTTGGCAATTCATAAATAAGCGCGAGCCAAATGAAAACCCGATCGTCAAAAAGTCCAACCTGAAAGTGCGGGAACTGCTTGTAACCCCGTTTATTTGGGCAAATGGCAAGCCACGTATCGACAGGCGGGTTGACCTTTCTTCTGGCATGCTTCGCAATATGAAGGTGCATCTCGCTGCCGGAAAGCAAGGATAATTCATTGCACAGCGCATCACCAAGCACTTTAAATTTGGGTTGAATCCGTTCGCGGATAGCTTCCATTCTTGCATCAAGACCTTCGATATGGAAGGTATCAAAATCTTTTTGTGTAAAGCCTTCAAAGCTCATAGGTTATTCCCTCTCTAACTGTATTGTCCTCGTCTTTATTCTAATGGAATTATGCAAGACCTGCAATTTAGAACGCATTCAGACATGTTTCGACAAAATCTATTATGTTTTTTTGATTAATTTATGGAAAAAAGCAGGAAATTGCTAATTCTCAGAGAATTTTATTTGCAGAGAATAAGATTGCGGAAAGGTAGCGGATAGAATGAAGCATGTAAAGTGGAAACGTATTATTGTACTCGGCACCATCATGATTTTTTGTTTTACAGCAGGAGTTTATGCGCAGAATATCATAGAGCAGGTACGTGCGTATTTGCGAACTGATTTTAACCTAGTGGTAAATGGGGATAAAGTGGTGCTCGGCAATCCGATCCTGATTTACAACGACAGCAGCTACCTGCCTCTTAATGAGCTGGCTGGCTATCTGGGAGCTAATGTAAGCTGGAAGGGAGATACAAAAACCATTTATCTCAACAGCCGGATCAACCCCGAGCAGCCTGTTCAGAATGAAAATGTGGATTATGATGAAATTAAGATGATGAGTCCCTATGCAAGCACGCTCACTTACTTGGGATCAGAATACCCGATGCTCATCAATAGAACGAACAAGATTTACTACCGCTTGAGAGATGTTGACCGAATGGGAATTGATACGAATGGCCTGCGCAAAGCAAGGGAGCTTTATACGCAGGAGCTTTATGTCAGTGAGACGGAGCTGAGCACGCGCTGGAAGGAGAAGCCGAAAATGGGCTATGGTACTCCTGGCGTCGTTGTGGCCGGGGAGAAGGATTTAAAGAAGATTGAAGTACTAAGGTCCCATGTGGAAGCGTTAAGAAATGTTGTAGTAGATAATAAAAGCTTCTATCGCCAGCCTATCATTATCGATGCCCTGCCCGCGGAAAACGAATATCAATATTTGCTGATGCAAAATAATGTTTTGTTTACTATGCACATCAAGCTATCCAAGCAAAAGGATGGGAATTATGCACTTAGCAGCTATTCCATGGAGAATATAGAAATAAAGGTGACCGGCAAATAGTAAAAAGAGATCACGATTTAAATCCTATCAGGTTTTATAATCATGCCTTCGCTCAGGAGCAGCTCCTGGGCGCTTTTCTTTTTTTTGAGAGGATGGAATTTTCCGTGTTTTTTCCAGGTTTTTATTGGGTTCCAAGGCTCCAGGACAAGCCCTGCATATTTTTATATAAGAAGCTTAAAAAAATATCAATAATCCAAGTTGCTAAAACATAGAATTCATAATAAGATAAAGATAAGTCAATAAGTTGTCTGAATATTTAGTTAAATGGTAAAAAAGATCGACAATGAAGGATGATTCAGATTTTCAGATTATGGAGGGGATTGCCGTGAGTAGAAGTCATGAAGTCGAGTATTGCAACCTAGAGTTACGATTTGATCGCCGGCTAATCCGGAATTTCATCAAGGCGCTGATTCAGGAAGGCTATTCCCTTTATTGGAGTGAAAGCGAGCAGCAATTTATTATTTCCATACGTACAGGCCGCAAGCTCATTAAATTAAAGTTTGAACGGATTGGTGAAAAATACAAAATTGTCGGTGATTATTCATTTAAGGATGAGAAGCTTGCAGAAATGATGGAGAAGATGATTGGTGATACCCGCGGACATGCCGTGGTCAAGCGGTTTAAGGACCGTCAAATTTTGATAGAGAACATCATGTTTGGTGAGATCATTCGCATGGTTGAGATAACAGGGATTGAGCACAAGGTACTCTACCAGAAGGAGCCTGTCGTGACGGTTGAAGAGGTTATGCAAGCGTTGCGATCCAAGCGTCCTGACGAACGGATTCCGGTCTTGAGACTTGAGCTGGATTACGAGCTTTCTAATCTGCAGGATGCGATTGTAGCAAATGATGAAGCGGCCGCACAGGCCAGCAAGACGAAGCTATTCGAGTTAAGGCATGAAATGCTTTTATTGGAGATGTGATGATGACCAATCATATAGGCTTTTGAAGAGAGACGTACGTTATACTACGGGCTCTCTTTTTGCATGTAAATCCGGGCGAAAATGTTATTGTTAACGTGTGCATGGATGTGCTATGATAAGTGTAGAGGTGAAGGTATGAGTGTCACGATTAAAGATATTGCCAAGCTCGCAGGCGTTTCCCATACTACGGTTTCCAGGGCGCTTAATGATAGTCCACTAATTAGCATGGAGACAAAGCTGCGGATTCGGGCTATCGCTCAGGAATTGAACTATACACCGAATTTTAGTGCGAAAAGCTTGGTGCTTGACCGTTCGTATAATCTCGGTTTATTTTTTACGACGCTTAGCGAGGGCACCTCAGCAGGCTTTTTTTATGAAGCGATACGCGGTGTCAACACCGTCATAAGAGACCGCTATCATTTGATTGTCAAAGGAATCGACGATTACAGAAGCTTTCAGGCGATAACACGCAAAAGCTTTGACGGCATCGTTGTCGTGAGTCAGAGCAGGGATGATCAGCCATTTATTGACCATGCGGTCGCGGCCCAGATTCCTGTTGCTGTGTTGAACCGTGAGGTTGAAGACAAAGGCATATTGAATATTATGTCGGATGAAGAACAGGGCGCTTTTCAGGCAGCAACCTATTTAATCGATCAGGGACACAGGCGGATCGCCTTGATAGAAGGTAGGAAGGGCTTTAAATCTGCACAAAACAGGAAGGAAGGCTTTCTCCAGGCGATGCGGCAGCGGGGTATAACAGTGAAGAATGAGTACTTGATGCCAGGCATGTATGATCTGCAAAGCGGTTTTATTTCGATGAAACAGCTTCTGGAGCTGGCGGAGCCTCCAACCGCTGTATTTTGCTGCAACGACGAGATGGCGCTTGGAGCGATCAAAGCGATAACGGACAAGGGCTTGCAGGTTCCGAAGGACCTGTCTGTTATGGGATTTGACGATACGGTTTTCTCCGCCTTTGTGACACCTGCACTAACAACGGTGAGACGTCCGATTGAGCTTATTGCCAGAGAAGGCGCGATCCGATTATTAACAAATATCGAGCAGAAGGAGCAGGATCATGAGCCTGTTTATTTGAAAACAGAGCTAATTATCCGCGATTCCGTCCGAAAAATAAATTAGGAGGCAAACAAACGTATGGGCATCATCCAAGAACTGTTAAAAGACATACCCGTTCCACCTGTTATCAAAATCCGTCAAAAATTTGACGCTTCCATCCTTGAGCATCCGGAAGAGATTCTTAAGCTTGAGCTTCAAAAGCCTGGCGCCATGGATCAAATTCGTCCCGGCCAGCAAGTAGCTGTTGCAGTGGGGAGCAGAGGTGTCGCCAATATCGCGCTTTTTACGAAGACAACCATTGATGCGATAAAAGCAGCAGGCGCACACCCGTTTCTAGTGCCTTGCATGGGCAGCCATGGAGGCGCTACAGCTGAAGGGCAGACGGGCGTTCTACATCATCTTGGCATCACAGATGAAGCCATGGGAGCGCCAATCCGTTCGTCTATGGAGGTTATCCAGATCGACAGCTTGTCTAACGGGCTTCCGGTTTATGTGGATAAGATCGCCGCAGAGGCGGATGCCATCGTAGTCATTAACCGGGTCAAGCCTCATACAGCTTTCCGCGGTAAGATCGAGAGCGGAATTATGAAGATGATCGCGATAGGGCTTGGCAAGCAAAAGGGGGCAGAAGCCTGTCATCAGCTAGGTTTTAAATATATGGCCGTTAATGTGCGGCAGATGGCCAATCTGATGATGAAGAAGCTGCCCATTGTTTTTGGCATAGCGCTTGTTGAGAATGCCTACGACCAGACTTGCAGGGTAGAGGTCCTTCCTGCCGATCAGATTGAAGCTCGTGAAGAAGTATTGCTGGAAGAGGCGAAGGCGAGGCTCCCCAAAATTTTATTCGACAACCTCGATGTGCTTGTTATTGATTATATAGGCAAGAACATTAGCGGCGATGGCATGGATCCGAATGTAACGGGGCGATATCCGACGCCTTATGCACATGGAGGTCCTGATGTGGCTAAGATGGTTGTGCTTGATCTAACGGAGGAAACCGACGGAAATGCCAATGGCGTTGGTACTGCTGATTTCACAACCAAACGCCTGGTTGACAAAACAAACCTGGAGGCTACTTATGCCAATGGCTTAACCTCTACCGTCTGTGCTCCAACGAAAATAGCAACAACACTGGACAGCGATCTTCTTGCTATCAAAGCGGCGGTGAAAACCTGCAATATTCTTGATTACACCAAGTGTAAGCTAGTGAGGATTCAAGACACCCTGCATCTGGGGGAAATCGAGATTTCAGTGAATTTACTGGAGGAAGCGCTGGGGCATCCAGATATTGAAGTGCTGACTGAAGCTTATGAGCTATCATTCGATGCAGAAGGGAATATTAGCAAATGATTCTTGCCGTTGATATCGGGACAACCAGCACCAAGACCTTGCTGTTTAACAGAGATGGGAAGGTAACTGCCTCCCACTCCATTGAGTACCCGCTCCTTACTCCTGCTCCTGACAGGGCTGAGCAGGATCCGGAGGAGATTTTTCAGGCTGTTGTTAAGGGGGTAGGGGCAGTTGTACAAAAGTCGGGTTTCCAGCAGCAGCAGCTTTTATGCGTATCATTCAGCTCCGCTATGCACAGCCTGATTGCTGTAGATAGAGACCTAACGCCGCTGACCCCTTGTATCACATGGGCAGATAACCGCAGTGTCGATTATGTCGCAGGACTAAAGTCGAGCGGTTTGGGCCAGGCCATTTACGCCCGTACGGGCACCCCAATACATCCCATGTCACCTCTGCTAAAGCTGATGTGGTTTCAGGACCATGAGCCTGAGCTGATAAAGCGGGCCCACAAATTTATCGGTATTAAGGAATTTGTATTTGCCAAGCTGTTTAACCGTTTTGTGATTGATCATTCACTAGCAAGTGCGACAGGGCTGTTCAACCTGCAGCGGCTAGATTGGGATGAAGAAGCGCTGCATACGGCAGGGGTGAGCCGTGAACAGTTGTCAGAGCCTGTTCCGACCACCTATGCAATCACGGGTCTTGAAGCATCGTATGCGCAGGAGATGGGACTTGCTGCAGCAACGCCATTTATCGTTGGGGCGTCGGATGGAGTACTGGCTAATCTGGGCATTGGAGCCACCGAGCCGGGGACGTATTCGGTCACCATAGGCACCAGCGGGGCCGTTCGTGCTGTTGTGAAAGAGCCGATTACGGATCCGCAGGGCAGACTGTTCTGCTATGCACTCAAAGAGGATTTCTGGGTCGTGGGTGGCCCGATTAATAACGGCGGGATTATGTTTCGCTGGGTGCGCGATCAACTGGCGACGCTGGAAGCAGAGGAGGGACGCCGTCTAGGCATAGATCCTTATGATTATCTGACACAGCTCGCCACTGAAGTGCCTGCGGGATCGGACGGTTTGTTATTCCTGCCGCTCCTTGCCGGTGAGAGAGCCCCATATTGGAATGCCAATGCCCGGGGTGTGTTTTTTGGACTTTCTTTATATCACAACAAGAAGCATATGATCCGTGCTGTTCTAGAGGGTGTAATGTACAGGATTCATTCTGTCGTTTCTGCGCTCGAAGAAATTACACCGCCGGCTAAGGAAGTACGCGCATCCGGGGGATTTGCAAGGTCTGAGTTTTGGCGGCAAGTTTTGGCTGATGTCATCGATACGCCGGTAACCGTGCCGGATTCCATCGAAAGCTCAGGAATTGGAGCTGCTCTGCTCGGTCTGCTGGCTATGGGGGAGATTGAGGATTTCAGTGAAGCCCATAACTGGATTCGCATAGAGGCTTCTCATGAAACGAATCAAGCGAATCATCGCATTTATGAGCAATTGACAACTATTTATAGGAACGTATATGATCATTTGAAAGATGATTTTGATGCAATCTCCTATTTTCAGCAAGCCCATCCCCCAGAGGCAAAGGCAAATTCCAATTCCTAAAACAAAGAGAAAAGGACTGATATTCAATGAACTTATTCGACTTAAAGGGAAAAACAGCGGTTGTCGTAGGTGGAAACAGCACGCTCGGCGGAGCTATGGCCGTTGCGCTGGGTGGTCATGGAGCGGATGTGGCGATTGTTGGCCGTAATCAGGAGAAATGCGAACAGGTCAGGGCACTTGTAGAGGAAGCGGGCGGCAGCGCTAAATGCTTTCAAGCGGACGCCACGAAGCAAGAGGATTTACAGCAGGTGCTGCAGGACATACTTGCTTGGACAGGAAACATTGATATTCTAATGAACTGCCCTGGTAAAAATAGTACGACGCCTTTCTTTGACATTTCCATGGAAGAATGGGATTCTATTATGGAGGTTAATCTTAAGAGCGTCGTCTTAGCCTGCCAAATTTTTGGGAAGCATATGGTTGAGCAGGATAGAGGGGGGAGTATTATTAATATCTCTTCTGTTTCTTCCGATCCGCCGCTCTCGCGCGTATTCACTTATTCCGCTTCCAAAGCAGCTGTAAACAACGTTACGCAGTTTTTGGCACGGGAGTTCGCACCAAGCCGGGTAAGAGTCAATGCCATTATCCCGGGATTTTTTCCTGCTGAGCAGAACCGTAAAATACTGCAGCCTGAGCGCGTCGAATCGATCATGAAGCATACGCCAATGAATCGCTTCGGTGTTCCTGAGGAGCTGCAGGGAGCGGCTGTATTTCTGGCTTCCGAACAGGCTTCCAGCTTCGTCACCGGAGCTATGATCCGGGTGGACGGCGGCTTCGGCGCCATGACGATTTAACATTTATTTTGCACAAGAAAGGGAGTTTAGAGAAATCATGACCAAACAACAAATTGGAGTAGTAGGTCTTGCTGTTATGGGTAAAAACCTCGCGCTTAATATTGAGAGCAGGGGCTTTAGCGTATCTGTGTTTAACCGTTCACCGCAAAAAACCCAGGAGCTTGTAGAAGAATTTCCACAGAAAAAGCTGGTGGGTACATACAGTATAGAAGAGTTTGTGGAATCACTTGAGGTTCCGCGCAAAATTTTAATTATGGTGAAGGCCGGCAATGCCACGGATGATACCATTGATCAATTGATTCCTTTTTTAACCAAAGGAGATATTTTGATCGATGGCGGCAATGCCTTTTTCCCGGACACACAGCGCCGCAACAAGGAGCTTGAGGCGAAGGGCATTCGCTTTATTGGTACTGGCGTTTCGGGCGGAGAGGAAGGCGCCTTGAAGGGACCGTCCATCATGCCGGGCGGCCAACGGGACGCGTATGAGCTTGTAGAGCCGATTCTGACTGCTATTTCTGCGAAAGTGGGCGGTGATCCTTGCTGCACCTATATCGGACCAGATGGAGCAGGACATTACGTGAAGATGGTGCATAATGGTATTGAATACGGGGATATGCAGCTTATTTGTGAAGCTTATCAGCTGTTGAAGGATGTGCTGAATGTTAGCACAGAAGAGCTTTACGATATTTTTACGGAATGGAACAACGGTGAGCTTGACAGCTACCTGATCGAAATCACCAAGGATATTTTTACGAAATACGATGAAGAGACCGGTAAGCCAATGGTCGATGTTATTCTCGATTCCGCAGGCCAAAAGGGTACTGGTAAGTGGACGAGCCAAAGCGCGCTTGATCTTGGGGTGCCATTATCCATCATTACGGAGTCCGTGTTCTCACGCTTCCTCTCCGCTATGAAAGAAGAGCGTGTGGCTGCCAGCAAGGTGCTTGAGGGACCTCAAACCGAGGCTTTCTCTGGTGATCGCGAAGCTTTTATTGAAGCTGTCAGAAAGGCGCTTTACGCCAGCAAAATATGCTCCTATGCACAGGGCTTTGCTCAAATGAGAGCAGCCTCTGAAGAATATAACTGGGACTTGAACTACGGCAGTATCGCTATGATCTTCAGAGGCGGATGCATTATTCGTGCCAGATTCCTGCAAAATATCAAGGAAGCTTATGATCAGGATGCGGGACTTAAGAACTTACTGCTTGATAACTACTTTAAAGAGATTGTTGGCAGCTATCAATCAGCCTGGAGAGAAGTCATCGCGACCGCCGTTACCCGTGGAATTCCGGTTCCCGCTTTCGCATCTGCGCTTGCCTACTATGACAGCTATCGTACGGAAAGATTGCCTGCCAATCTGCTGCAAGCGCAGCGCGATTATTTCGGTGCCCATACTTTCCAGCGTGTAGACAAAGAAGGCTCCTTCCACTACAACTGGCTGGAGCTCGACAACTAATTTCAGCCGGATAAATAGCTAGCTTTGAATACCGTATGCGGCTTCTCGAAGCCACATTTTCAACCGGTCGGCTTCTTGATCGAAGCCGTTTCTGCGGTGAATGAGCATCATCGCCACTTCGGCAAAATAGTGAAAGTTTTTCATTAAGCGTGGCTGAGCAAGACCTAGTAATTGCGGGTCTTCTTCAGCCACCTTTTTCTTAATAAACTCAAGTATCCAGATGACATCATCTTTGCAAAGCTGGTAGCTTGGATGAAGAATTCGTTCTAATCTGCCTTGGTGAGGGCTCTGGTATAGACGAGTTGGGTTCAAAGCTATCATCTCTCCTTATCATACTCGCGATTATTTCCCTATGTTTCATCTTTACTACGTTATCTGTAATTTATTCACAAAAGGTAGCGATTTATTTAAAGGCTGTATTCAGGGAAGAGGAGCTTATGGTATGATATGAAAAGTTTACAACGATAGGTTTGGTGAAAAAACATGGAATCGCACAGGCATAATGTCGTTTTAATCGGATTTATGGGAACAGGGAAATCAACAGTCGGGAAATTTCTGGCCAAGCAGCTTAACTGGAGCTTTACCGATACAGATGCAATGATCGAACAAAAGGAACAGATGACTATTGCCGAGATGTTCGAAGCTCGTGGTGAAGCGTATTTCCGTTCCCTAGAAACTAAGACCATAGAGGAGTTATTGGCCGAAGAGCACCAGGTGCTGGCAACGGGCGGTGGAGCTGTCCTTGCTGAGAAGAACCGCTCCTGCATGTTGAAGAACGGCTTTGTTGTAGCTTTTATTGCATCTCCTGAAGCAATTATTCGTAGAGTAAGCAGCGATCAAAGCCGTCCTCTCCTGCAGGGTAATTTGGACGAGCGTGTTCATTCTCTATTGGAACAGCGTAAACAGGCTTATGATTTTGCTCATATGACGATTGATACTTCCGAGCTGTCACCTGAAAGAATAGCCCGGATTATTATGAAGCGGTTGAAGGCGATACAGTTGAAGGCTATGCCATAATTCAGCACCTATTCAGCCCACTCAAGCATCCCGCCAGTCATATTCTTTAAGCCCTTGTAACCGAGGCTTTCTAGATAATTAAGTGCTTTACCACTGCGATTGCCACTGCGGCATACAAGAATGATTTCTTCTCCGTTTTGCTTAATTTCAGTGTGCCGGTCAGGCAGTTCTCCGAGTGGGATGTGCTGTGCTCCTGCGATCATGCCGGCTGCAACTTCGTCATCTTCACGCACATCAACGATAGTAAGCTCTTCACCTTTGGCAAGGCGGTCTTTAATTTCTTGGGGAAGTATTAGTTCCATGATTGCAAGCCTCCTTCGTCTTTGTCTCAATTTAGGGCCTAGCCCTCTTAAAAGTCTATCATAGGTTTCATTTTGCAGTAAAGCATTCAGCTTCTAGTAAAGCTATCAATCATTGTAATAAACATATACAACAATATCAGGAAGCATATCGTTAATTATATACTTTCTGGCACTTTAGGCAAACGCGTTTGTCCTTAAACAATCGTTCAAAAGAGGATAACGTCAGCCGCTACCTTGGAAGGGAGATACAAGTCATGAAAGCCATAGTAAAACCAAGCAATCAGCTTCAAGGGGAAATCAATGCCCTGTCCTCCAAAAACTATACGACCCGTTATTTGTTAATCGCAGCATTAGCAGAAGGAACCAGCACTATTTATTACCCTGCGCATAGTGAGGATAGCGATGCTATGAGACGCTGCATACGCGATCTTGGGGCTATTGTAGAGGAAGATGAGGAGAAAATTGTAATAACAGGCTTTGGCAAGCACCCTAAGCATGTCTCTGAGCTTAATGTGGGCAATGCCGGAGCTGTTCTTCGATTTTTGATGTCTATAGCGGCATTTTGCCCTGATGTAACCTTTGTCAATACGTATCCACAATCATTAGGTAAACGTCCGCATCATGATTTAATTCAATCTTTGGAACAAATGGGTATTCAGCTACAACATCAGGACGGTCGTTTGCCGATAACTATTAAAGGGGGCAAGCCCCGGGGAGGGAAAATCCAGGTTTCTGGCAACGTCAGCTCCCAATTTCTTAGCTCTTTGCTGTTTATGACGCCACTGCTGGAAGAAGACAGTGAAATCGAAGTACTGCATGATTTGAAGTCGAAGGTCATTATCGGACAAACATTGGAGGTGTTGGAGCAAGCAGGAATTATTATTCATGCCAGCGAAGATTTAATGCATTATAAAATTCCTGGCAGACAAGCCTATCAAGCCAAAGAGTACGTAGTTCAAGGCGATTATCCGGGTTCGGCAGCAATTCTTGCAGCCGCGGCAGTTACAAACTCAGATGTAAAGGTTTTGCGTTTGGAAACCGATAGTAAACAAGGGGAGAAAGCCTGTGTCGATGTTCTCAAGGCTATGAATGTGAATCTGACGCATGAGAACGGAACGGTTCATGTACAGAGCAACGGCACGTTAAAAGCTGGAGAGTTCGATGGGGATCATTTCACGGATGCCGTTCTGGCTATGGTTGCAGCAGCTGTTTTTGCTGAAGGTACATCACGGTTTTACAATGTGGAGAATCTCCGTTACAAAGAATGTGATCGGATCACGGATTTCCTTAACGAGCTTCGCAAGGCAGGTGCCGACGTGGAGGAGCGTCAGAGCGAAATTATCGTTCATGGTCGTCCACAAGGCGTAGAGGGTGGCGTAGAGATTAATGCTCATTTTGACCATCGCGTTATTATGGCATTAAGCGTTGTCGGGCTGCGTTCCGCACAAGGTCTTGTCATTCATGATGCCCATCATGTGGCTAAATCCTACCCGCAATTTTTTGATCATTTAAAATCGATTGGAGCCCATGTTGAACTTGTAGAAGATTAGGGCTTCATAAGGCTTAAAGCATTTAATATTATGAACGGGTGATGCAGCATGACTATACTATGGCAGGGGCTAAAGGTGACTTTCGGCTTTCTTTTGATCGCAGGATTAGTGTTTGCCAGCGGGGTTTTTACGATGCTGTTGTATGCTAAGTTTAAAGGTGAGGACGCCTTCCTGTTTTATCAGAATCCCAATATGCCTCTAGCAGCAGTATCTCAAACGGTTGCACCTTTGCCAGTATCCACATCAGCGCCAACACCTTTGCCAATCAAGAAAAAGCCGGAGTCGGCGATGATCGAAGCTCCAGCCATTATGCAGCATCCTGAGCTTCCTGCAGGCTGCGAAATTACAAGTCTGGCTATGCTGCTGCAGTTTGCAGGCATAGAGAAAAGTAAAATGGAGCTTGCCGCAGAAATGCCAAAGGATGAAACGAAAGCCGTCTTACATGCAAACGGCTCGATTAAGTATTGGGGTAATCCGAATGTTGGTTTTGTGGGAGATGTAACTAGAAAAGGAATGGGCTTCGGGATTTATCACGCAGGTTTATTTCCGCTGCTTAAGAGCTATATGCCCACTGCTGTTGATTTGACTAACAAATCGTTTGAGTCTTACGAGCAGCATGTTGCTGATGGTATTCCAATTGTGGTGTGGACAACAATTAATTATAAGCTCCCTACCAAGATGGTATCCTGGGAAACATCGCTAGGAAAAATCGAAACAACTTTTTCCGAACATGCGGTTCTGTTAGTAGGGTATGATAAAAACAATGTGTACTTGAACGACCCTACTAATGGCAAAAAGGCTTTTGCGGTCAATAAAGAGCAATTTATCCAAACCTGGGAAGCAATGGGGAAACAAGGGATTACCTATAATAAATAGAGGAGGCTTTAATGTGGCACATGAAAATCCGTCTCGGGAATATATTAAACAAATGTTGGCATTAGCTGGGAACATTGCAGTAGTAGGTCTTTCAGATAATCCGGAGAGAACCTCGTATATGGTTGCCAAAGCCATGCAAGATCGCGGTTACCGCATCATTCCTGTTAATCCGAATGCAGATGTGATACTTGGGGAGCCATGCTATCCTTCGTTATCAGCTATTCCGGATCCTGTTGATATTGTCAATGTGTTCCGGCGGGCGGATCAAGTCGTGCCGATAGCCGAAGAAGCGGTGAAGATTAAAGCCAAGGTGTTCTGGCTGCAGCTTGATATTATTAATGAAGAAGCCGCGGCAGTTGCCAAGCAGGGCGGCCTTGATGTCATCATGGACCGCTGCATTAAAGTAGAGGATGCTATTCTAAATCCAAGAAATAAATAAGGATCGATGAAAACCGCCAATGGGGATTCCCAGTGGGCGGTTTTTTTTTTTTTTTGAAAATTACTCCTGAGGAGCGATAAAACAAATTTGACAATTCATCTCCAGCAGCAGCCCGCCCTTCCGCCGAAATGAGCGCTTGTCCCAACGAAATGAGCGTGAGCTCCACGGAAGGGAGTTGAGCTCCACTTAACGATGTTTTTCATTGTTAAAACAAGTGTTTCCAGGTAATACGCCACGTTAATGATGTTTTTCATCGTTAAATGAGGGACGCTACCAACTCTAGGGGTATAAATGGGATTTTAACGATGATTTTCATCGTTAAAGTTCGTTAAAGTAGCAGATCCTCCAGTTGCGCACCTTAGTGGCGTGGACGCCCATCCAACCAGTGCCTGTACCCGCTAGGAAATCTCCACTAACCAAGAGAAAGTCCCTTAAAGATTTATTCCACCCACCACATCCATTCCAATCAAGGGAATAAATCTTTAACAGCGGCTGGAGCCCACAGCCATTCCCTCCGCAACGCTCCAAAATCACGATCACGCATATCAAAGGTCGCCGTAAGGCTTTTATTTTATTCCAGCAGCTACCATAAATAATTAATCGAATAGCCGGAGAGAATATTAGAGTCTTCAAAACGGAGGCGCAAGTATAAAAGAATTTAAAGGAGGATTTACAAGCATGTATAGCAACTCAAACAATTTCGGTTCTTCTTCCTTTGGAATGGGATCCCAAAACCAAGGTTTTCAAAAGTCCTATCAGCCTGTAGGAAACGTTCAATCCTTTTATGGTCAGAACGCGATTCAAGGCAACCAAGGGTACGGACAACAACAACCTTCCCAGTCTTTCCACACAGCAAACTATCGCGGCAACCAAGCTGGCCACGATAATTACCTGCGTTCCGATTCCCAAACTCCTGCACAACAGCAAGGTTTTCAAGGTGGATATTCCTCCTACGGGAACAGCAATGCCAATACTGGGATGAATACTTCCAGTCAATTCGGGTTCTCGCAATCCCCTTATAATTTCCGCAGCAGCAATCAAATGAGCAGCCAAGCTGGAAATCAACAATACAATCAAGCTTCCCCAGAAGCTTTCCACACAGCTAACTACCGCGGCAATCAAATCGGCCACGACAGCTACTTGCGTTCCGACTCGCAAACACCTGCACAACAACAAATGGGTGGTTTTCAAGGCGGATATAACACACAAGGATTCCAAGCTCAACAAGGATTTCAACAAGGATCCCAACAAGGATCTCAACAAGGCTACAACACTGGCATTAATAACAATGCTCAACAATTCGGTTTCAATTCTGCCTATTAAGATCGGCTAGATTGTGAAGAAACCTGAAGAAACGGACTCCTAAAAAAGGGTCCGTTTTTTTATTTTTGACAAAAGTCCAAACAAGCTTTACGATTTGAATAGAGAGGGGGTAGCATTTGTTTGAACTGGATGGGAAATTTGCAGCAGCTTGGTCGTTCCTTAATGCTGCCCACAATAGCGCTGCCTGTTGCCGCTATACTGCTGCGTCTTGGTGATCTTCCCTGGGAGGCCATACATGCATCCAAGCTAGGAGAATTACTTGTACTTGCAGGAAACACTATATTTTATTATCTTCCGATCATTTTTGCTGTGGGAGTAGCGCTGGGCTTGACAGAAAGTGCTGGAATTGCCGGCATGTCTGCTATGCTTGGCTACTTTATGTTTACAAGCCTTGTCCAGCATGAGCTTGGTGATCAGTTTCAGTTAGGTGTATCTGGAGGCATACTGATTGGACTGCTTGCAGCTATCATTCACCATCGGTATAAGGAATTCAAGCTTCCGGAATATATTCAATTCTTCGGCGGACCACGGATCGTCCCCTTTATTATGGGTTTAACTACATTGATCGTTTCCTATATCATGATCGGTGTCGGCCCACTTTTGCAAATAGGGATGGAGAAGTTCTCCGGCTGGCTGCTGGGATTAGGCGGTTTTGGCTCCTTTTTATATGGAATTGCCCATCGTCTGCTTGTTCCTTCAGGCCTGCATCACATTTTAAATAATTTTTTCTGGTTTCAGTTGGGTGAATATGACGCAGGGGACGGAGTTATGGTTTACGGCGATTTACCGCGCTATTTCGCGGGGGACCCGCAAGCGGGTATTTATATGGCCGGCTTATATCCCATCATGATGTTCGCTTTACCGGCGATTGCCTTCGCCATCGTTCATGAAGCGCGAGAAGATTTAAAGCCGAAGATCAAGGCAACCTTTCTTGTTGCAGCATTAGCCTCTTTTTTAACTGGTGTTTCCGAGCCTATTGAGTTTGCTTTTTTATTTGTTGCGCCATATCTGTTTGTCGTCCATGCTATATTGTCTGGTGTGGCAATGTGGATTTCTTATGAGCTGGACATTCATCATGGGTTCTCTTACTCAGCAGGAGCAATTGATTATGTGATTAATGAGCATTTATCTCATAACGGATTGCTGCTGCTTCCAATAGGAGTAGGATTTGGTTTGCTTTATTACTTTTTGTTCCGTTGGGCAATTCGCCGTTTTCGGATACCTACTCCTGGCCGGGAGGAAGGATCTTCTCTGGAGGAATGGGCAGGAGATATTCCGTACCGCTCACCTCTTATTCTTCAGGCTCTCGGAGGTAAGGATAATATCAAAAAGATTGAAGCGTGCATTACCAGATTAAGGCTGACGTTAGTTAACGATCGCCTCTTGGACATCACTGCCCTTAAGCATTTGGGGGCGGTAGGGGTCATCCGCTTAGGGGGTGGCAATGTACAGGTTGTGTTCGGTACTTTCTCGGAGCTTATCCGGGAAGAGATCATGAAGGTTCTACGCAAAGATATAGAGCTGGTGCTATTTCATTCACCCATGCAAGGTCGCATGATTCCAATTGAAGAGGTGCCAGACCGAATTTTTGCATCTAAGCTGGTAGGGAATGGGGTCGCATTCTTTCCGGAGAAAGGGGAACTCGTCTCGCCAGTCGCCGGTAGAATCATGCACATTTATCCGACTAAGCATGCTCTAGGTATCGCTACGGAGGAAGGACTGGAGATTTTGCTGCATATTGGTATTGATACGGCTAATTTGCCGGGGAAATGTTTCACTGCTTTTGTGAAAGAAGGAGACACGGTGGAGCCAGGTCAATTGTTGGTCAAGTTTAATGTTAACAAAATTAGAAAGTTCGCAACCTCACTGGCCACTCCTATGATCGTCACGAACCCAGAGATGGTCCAATCATGGAGCTTTGCTCCGTTCAAATCAGTGAAAAAGGGCCAGAAATCAGTGATGTCCGTTGTCTTGAAAAATCCAAAAGCATCAGGGGGGACTCACGGATGATTAAGGGAATTGGAGCTTCAGCTGGTATCGCCATGGGGAAGGCTTTCATCATTCCAACATGGGAATGGGACTTTCCGGAGAAAATGATTGATGTTACGGATATGGCATATGAATTTGAAAGATTATATGACGGTATCCGTTCTTCCAAGGATGAGCTTGAGCTGATCAAGCAGGAAATCAAAGAGGTAGTAGGTCAGGAGCAGTCCTATATTTTTGACGCTCATCTGGCTATCCTGGAAGATCCGATATTTATGAATGAAATTCAGGGGATCATTGAACGCCAGTATAAAGGCGCGGAAGTAGCTGTCAAAGAAGTCATAGACAAGTTCGTCGGGATGTTCGATCTGATTGACGACGAATATATGAAAGAGCGTGCTCTGGACATTAAGGATGTAGGAAACAGGCTGCTTAAGCATTTGTTAGGTGACCTTGATGAGACCGTACCACCGACAGATTATCCATACATCCTGGTTTCAAAAGAATTGACACCTTCGCAATTAGCGCATTTGGACCCTTCCAAAGTGCTGGGACTTGTTACGATGCTGGGAGGCACACACTCCCATGTTGCTATTATGTCCAGAGCTATGTCCATTCCTTTCGTTCTGGGGCTTGAAGGAAAGCTCTTGAGGCCTATTCAGAACGGCGATTTCCTGATTGTGGACGGTCAAGATGGCACTGTCTATATTAATCCTGATGAAGCGACGATCGAACGCTACAAGGCTACCAAAAACAGCTGGCTGCAGTTCAAAGAGAGTTTGCAAAATATCGCTGACTTGCCACCAATGACATTGGATTCCAAAATTATTCATCTACATGCGAATATCAATTCTGTGAAGGAAATCGGCCAGGTTATGCGCAATGGGGCTTCCGGTGTTGGTTTATTCCGTACCGAATACTTGTACATGGATAGAGAATCATTGCCTAGTGAAGATGAACAGTTCGAGGTTTACAAGCATGCTGCTATCGAGTTAAAGGGTCGTCCTATTGTAATCCGTACTTTAGATATAGGCGGCGACAAGAAGCTTGATTATATGCCGCTGGCTAAGGAGGACAATCCATTTCTCGGGTACAGGGCCATCCGGATTTCATTGAATCGAACGGAGTTGTTTAAAACGCAATTGAAGGCTATCCTTCGCGCAAGCACCTTCGGCCATGTTAAAATCATGTATCCCATGATTACTTCGCTGTATGAGGTTAGGCAGGCTAATGCTTTGTTGGAAGAAGCCAAAAATGAGCTGAGAGCAGAAGGGCGCCCCTTCAACGCGAAGATCGAAGTTGGCGTTACGATTGAAGTTCCGGCTGCTGCGTTAATTGCTGATATTTTGGCGAGTGAAGTCAGCTTTTTGAGCATAGGCACGAATGATCTTGTACAGTATGTGTTGGCTGTGGATAGAATGAATGAGAATATCGCACATATGTACGATCCTTTTCATCCGGCTGTGATTCGGCTCCTTAAGCATATAATCGATTCAGCCCGCAGGGTAGGCATTCCTGTTGGTGTATGCGGTGAGCTTGCCGGTGATATACGGGCTTTACCTATCTGGCTTGGCTTTGGCATTGAGGAGTTGAGCATTTCGGTGCATACACTGCTGCAGGTCAAGCACAGGCTGCTCACCAGTGAATATGCCAAGTGTCATGAGGTTATGGAAGCCGTTCTTGCGTGTAAGACAAGTGAAGAAATAATTGAGCTGCTGGCTAAAACGGAGCAAACAGAAACCATTAGGGGAGGTAATTGAATATGGAATTGTCTGGTAATAAGGTGCTTGCATTTGTTGATGATGAATTTGAAGATTTGGAGATGTGGTATCCGGTTCTCCGTTTAAGAGAAGCGGGAGCAATCGTAGATATTGTAGGACCCAAAGCAAAGACTGTATATCATGGCAAATACGGAGTGCCCATTACAACCGATTTAGCTTTTGATGAAGCCAAGTCATCTGAATATGTAGGCTTGTACGTTCCTGGAGGCTGGGCACCTGATAAGCTTCGCCGCTATGCGGATGTTCTTCGTTTGACTAAGGAGTTCCATGAAGCGAAAAAACCAATTGCTCAAATTTGCCACGCTGGCTGGGTGCTCATATCAGCAAAAATAGTGAATGGATACACCATGACCTCTACTCCTGGAATTCGCGATGATCTGGAAAATGCAGGAGCTACCTGGGTTGATGAAGAGGTTGTTGTCGACCGCAACATTGTGTCCGGGCGCCGCCCGCCCGATTTGCCAGCCTTTACGAAGGAATTTGTTGAGGTTTTAGCTGCTTACCTACGCGCTTAACCCTTTTTTTGCTGCTGGTGACAAAAACTACTATTTTTTTGCGGAAGGAAAAGACGTTTAAAAATAGAATAAGAAGTACATGTGAAATATCATGTAATTGTCACCTGCTATGAAGGAGTGGAACGGATGCAAAAGCAGTGCAAATGTGGCCGTACAATGAACATTCGGCTGCGTACGGTTATTTATCAGAATAAAGTGGACATCGACAATGTCCCTATTTTTTCCTGTGAAGCATGTGGCCGAAGTGAAGTGGTGTCCCATGTAAAACCTGAGTTAACAGCCCTGATCGGGAAGCTTGGAAGCAAGCCGGATAAGCAGCAATACTTTTTCCATGAGCTTTCGGAAGTTGCCTATTTACTGCTTAAGGTTACCGAAAGAGAGCATATGAACGATTCTGTGGAAGAGATTGTATCCGAGAGAATTAACGAGCTGTTGGATATCATGCTGCTAGCTCAATCCCTGGGAGATGGGCCTTGGATGGACGATGCCCGTAAACGGCTTTCACAAATTAGCCAAAATGCCATAACTACTTGATTGTTTTTAGCTAATTACAAATGACAAATTGCCAACAGCTGAGACGAATAAAAATCGACTTAATTGCAAATGTGTATGAAAATAGGGTAGAATTATTTCATAGCCTTTCAATATTGTTGCAAGAAGGCAAAAATTGTCGTATCATAATCGTAATATGATAGGATCGCAGAATATTCTTGGGATATGGAGAGAGAGCCGTGACCGTAACCATTTATGATGTAGCACGTGAAGCAGGGGTTTCGATGGCAACGGTATCTCGGGTTGTAAATAATAATCCGAATGTCAAGCCGCAAACACGCAAGAAGGTATTTGAAGCTATTGAACGTCTCGGATATCGTCCGAACGCAGTAGCGAGAGGACTGGCCAGTAAGAAAACGACAACAGTAGGCGTCGTTATTCCTGATATATCCAACTCGATTTTCGCTGAGGTTGCCCGCGGAATTGAGGATATCGCGAATATGTACCACTACAATATTATCCTGTGTAATGCCGATAAGAAGAAGGAAAAGGAAATTCGTGTTATCAACACTTTGCTTGAGAAGCAGGTGGACGGGCTTCTTTTCATGGGCGGCGTTGTCACGCAGGATCATATTCAAGCTTTTAACACTTCCTCAGTTCCGATTGTTCTGTGTGGAACCAAAGAAGAGGGCAATTCATTCCCTTCGGTTGATATTGATCATGAGATTGCTGCATTTGACGCAGTCAATGTACTTATAAGCCAAGGGCATCGTAATATTGGGATGATATCGGGTACTTTGGAAGACCCAGCTAATGGCTATTCCCGTTATCAAGGCTACAAGAGAGCACTGGAGGAAGCTGGAATACCGATTCGAGACAATTATGTGCGTGTCGGAAATTACCGGTATGAATCAGGTATAGAGGCAACTAAGTATTTCCTATCCCTTGATCCTAAACCTACAGCAATTTTCTCAGCAACTGATGAAATGGCTATTGGAGCCATTCATACGATTCAAGACCATGGTCTTAAGGTACCGGATGATGTGTCCGTAATAAGCGTAGACAATATTCGTATGGCTTCTATGGTAAGGCCTATGCTGACTACTGTAGCGCAGCCTATGTATGATATTGGTGCGGTGTCCATGAGACTTCTGACGAAGCTGATGAATAAAGAAACGATTGATAATAATCAAGTGATTTTACCCCATGAAGTTATTAATCGCAATTCGGTGGCTCATGTTTAATGAGCCATTTTTTTCTTTTTTGTAACGTGTAACCTAGATAAAGAGAGCACCTGGATAAGGAGAGATTAAGCTGATGGGATTGGGATTCGCTAGAATTGCGCTTATTGGAGCTATGAATGAAGAAATAGAGCTTTTGCTGCAGCATATGGAGCACACAAAGCCATCAAGCAAAGCGGGTATAGCTTTTTATGAGGGTACTTTCCTTGGCCGTGAAGTTGTCGTGTGTAAAACGGGCGTAGGCAAGGTAAATGCTGCGATAACGACACAAATACTCATTGATCAATATGGTGTAGATTCGGTTATTTTTACAGGTGTTGCAGGAGCGCTAGATCCTCAGCTAAATATTGGCGATATTGTCATTTCGGATGAATGTATGCAGCATGATATGGACGTGACAGCGCTTGGCTTCAATAAGGGGATTATCCCGTATGCGGACAAATCGATATTTGCTGCTGATGTCAAGCTTGTCGAGCTGGCAGTTGCTTCAGGCAATGAGCTGTTCTCGGAACGAGTGAAGCGGGGGAGAATTTTATCCGGCGACCAATTTATTGCAAATAGGGATGTCGTAGCCGATCTGCATCAGCATTTGGGCGGTGTTTGCGTGGAAATGGAGGGGGCTGCTGTAGCGCAGGTATGCTCCATTAACGAAATTCCTTTCGTTATTATCCGCTCCATGTCTGACAAAGCGGACGGCTCCGCACATGTCAATTTCGCTGAGTTCACGCTGCTTGCAGCTGAGAACTCCTACAAAATTGTCGAGGACATCGTGCGCAAGTTGGAGTAAGTTGATGGCGCGGCTGCAATTGAGAGCTTTTTAGGGAAGTGCGGAGTAAGGGCTTAGCGCATGCGTCCGGAGTAAGGGAGTAGAGTGAGCGTCTGGAGTATGGGCGTAGAGTGGCGTGGGGAGTAAGGGCATGGAGTGAGCGTTTGGAACACGAATGTAGAGCATAAGATGATATCAGTAAAAGAGCTAACCATTCACTGTCGAGGTCGTTTCTCGGCAGTTTTTTTATGGAAAAATAGAGTGGGGAGTTGCATGGAAGATGAAAATGATTTGAAAAGTGTGCTTTGGAGGGATATGAGCCTCCCGCGCCTTCGCTTGGGCTGTTTCCATTACCCAATTAAAAAGAATAAACCAGTGTGATGACCGTAGCAGTATCCTGGTAAAGTAGAAATAGGAAAAGAGAAAGGATGGGGCCGTTGAAATGTGCGTCCCTATAGTTAGTGATGAAAAACATCGCTATTTGGCCAGAATTTTTAGAATTACATCACTTAACGATGAAAAACATCACTAAAGTGGGCGGAAATAGTCTGGCTTCAGGTTATTAGCTCTGTTAAGGATGAAAAACATCGTTAAAGACCTAGCTTTCAAGGAATTCCATCATTTAACGATGAAAAACATCACTGCTGATATAAAAAAATTACTTAAGTATGAGGGCGGCTGAGAATTGGGCGCTTATTATCTGCGGAGCAGCACACAGGATAGTAAAAAGGGATGCGGTTGCAAGCAATATTTATGCTTGTGCCGATCCCTTTTGCACTTCACAGTCATTCCTATGAAAATCAAACGTCACAAACGTCACAAACGTCAATATCATAGAGCCTTGATTATAATTTGCCTAGCTACACGGCATTATTTAAGGTACAACAAGGCAATCTCTTTATTCTGCCTATTTTGATCAGTGATCACTTGGCGCCTGGGCATGGGCTCCCAGTCGCTCACCGGGTCCAGCCATGCCTCAGGCAGCTGGACAGGACTCTCCGGCTGCCAGGCGTCCAGCCACGCCTGGGGCAGCCTCAGCTGCGGATCAGCGTCCAGCTGATGCAATAACGCCTGCTCGCTCATAACGAGCCAGAGCAGGCTCCAGGCCCGCGGTACGACGCGCCAGATGTCGTACCCGCCCCCGCCAAGCGCAATCCAGCGTCCTTCGCACCAGTGGTGCGCAAGACTATGGATTAGCTCTGGCATGGCCTTGTACACGCGCATGGAGCAATGCACATGCGCGAGCGGGTCAAAGGCATGGGCGTCGCAGCCATGCTGGGAGACAATGACATCCGGCTTGAAGTGCGAGATGGCGGATGTCAGTACCTCACCGAAGCATTCCAGCCACGAATCATCCTCCGTATAAGGCTCTACAGGAATGTTCACATTTGTGCCGAATGCATCGCCTTCACCGCGCTCACTGACAGCTCCGGTGCCTGGGAATAAATATTTGCCAGTCTCATGAATGGAGAGCGTGCATACATTGGGATCGGAATAAAAACTCCACTGCACACCGTCACCATGATGCACATCCGTGTCCACATAAAGCACTCTGGCGTCATACTTCTCCCTCAGGTGGGCAATAGTGGCCGAGGCATCGTTGTATACACAAAAGCCAGCTCCTTTATTGCGCATAGCGTGATGCAGACCGCCTCCAAGATGGAGTGCGTGAGGAGCTTCTCCGGACATAACGATGTCCGCCGCGGTAATTGAACCGCCTACGATCGTTGAAGTGATGTCGTGCATACGGGGAAAGTACGGCGTGTCCTCAGTATCAAGCCCGAAGCGATTCGCCTCGTTTAACCACCGCTCCTCTGGAGACGTATAGCTAAGCCCCTTTACAACTTCGATGTAAGAGGAAGTGTGAACCCGCAGCAGCTCCCGCTCCATGGCAGGACGCGGTCTTCTGATGACTGAATCAGGAAGCACTCCTGCCTTTTTTAACAGATCAACGGTTAGCACTAAACGCTGCGGGTCAAAGGGATGCCGATCATTAAATTTGTATTGAATTTCGTTATGATTGTAAATAAATACGGGATCCTTGGTCGTCATTCCCATTTGCTTTTTCCTCCTGTAGCCAACCGTCCGCTTTCTCAGTACATGAAACGCTGGTGAAAACGAATGCGATCGAATTGCTCAACAGATGCGAGCGGCACCTTCTTACCGATGCGGACCATCAGGCAATTTGCGGGATGCGAGCATATTTCCGGATCGTCAGTAGCAAACCAGACCATATCGACGCTTTTCATTAGCTTTTCCATCATCTTCCGGTAGTCCCAAACATTAAGCCCGCTATTTTCTAAGTCCCAGTGCCAGTAATATTCTGTTGTAAAACAAATTACATTCTCCATTTGTTCCTTGAAGAAAGCCAGCTTGATCAGCTTCTTGCCAAGACCCAGATCACGATATTCGTCGGCGACTTCAATGGCTCCAAGCTCAATAAGATCCTCCATCTTACCTTCCGACCATCTCTCTATTTCGTCTGGATAATGAAAGGTTACATAGCCTACAATGGTTGAGCCTTCTCTAGCAAGAATGATCCTGCCCTCGGGCAACCCGGCAATTTCTACCAATGCTTCGTGCTGCTCTTTAGGTCTGCGAAACGCGTCAAGCTGTGCATGCATCGTTAAGCCGCTCAAGCTTTCTGGCGTAACAGGCCCTTCCACCACAATTTCCAAACGTTCGGGGGCAGGGAGGAAGCTGTATTTGTGATACAGTTTATCATGCTGCATAACAGTAGCCCCTCCTTTTAATAGTTTAGGATAACTTACACGTTAGTCATTTCGCCTTAGTAACCCTATGTACACTTATAACAAATTTTTATCCCCTTGAAAAGAAGGAAAAGGGAATAGTCGAAAAATTGAGCATATGCTATAATAGGATTGGCCGTAAAACCATTATATGTTAACGAGCTACAATATGGAATTTGAAAGCGTTTTGAAAATTAGTCAGGAGGATTTAGAAAATGGATCAACTGAATGAGGAAATCATAGAAGCGGTTGCTTCGAATCCTAACATGAAAAGCTATGAAGATGCTCGCGAGAACTTCAATTGGGAAGACGTTGAACGGAACTTTTCCTGGTATGAGACTGGCAAGGTTAACATGGCTTATGAAGCTATCGACCGGCACGCGGATTCCTTAAGAAAAGACAAAATCGCATTGTATTACAGCGACAATCAACGCGAAGAGGCAATCACATTTGCCCAAATGAAAGAGAAATCAAATCAGTTTGGGAATGTATTGCGTAAGCTTGGAGTTGGCAAGGGGGAGCGTGTGTTTATTTTCATGCCCCGCACGCCTGAACTCTACTATTCGCTTCTAGGTATTTTAAAGGTAGGCGCTATTGGAGGTCCCCTTTTCGAAGCCTTTATGGAAACAGCAGTAAAGGACCGCTTGGAAGACAGCTCGGCTGTTGCGATTGTTACGACTCCTAGCCAGCTTTCCCGTATACCAACAAGCGAATTGCCGAACCTGAAACATATTATTCTGGTAGGACAAGATATCGAGCTGGCTGAAGGGCAAGTGGACTTCCACAAAGAAATGGCGACAGCTTCAACCGAGCTGGAGCTGGAGTGGATGGACCGGGAAGACGGGCTGCTCATACATTATACTTCAGGTTCAACAGGCAGGCCTAAGGGTGTTTTTCATGTTCATAACGCAATGGTTCAGCATTATTACACCGGTAAAGTTGTATTGGATCTGAAAGAAGATGACGTATATTGGTGTACAGCTGACCCAGGCTGGGTAACAGGGACTTCTTACGGCATTTTTGCTCCTTGGCTGAATGGGGCGACTAACGTTATTCGCGGCGGCCGGTTCAGTCCGGCTGATTGGTACAGCACGATTGCAAAATACAAAGTTACTGTCTGGTACAGTGCACCTACTGCATTCCGCATGCTTATGGGTGCAGGCGACGACGCGGTTAAAGAATTCGATTTATCCTCGCTTCGTCATGTGCTTAGCGTTGGAGAGCCGCTTAATCCGGAAGTTGTCCGTTGGGGCTTGAAGATCTATGGCCAGCGTATTCATGATACCTGGTGGATGACTGAAACAGGTGCTCAGGTTATTTGTAACTATCCAAGCATGGCCATCCGTCCTGGCTCGATGGGCCGTCCGATACCGGGCGTTGAAGCGACGATTTTGGATGATGCAGGTAACGAGCTTCCTCCTAACCGCATGGGTAACCTGGCTATCAAAACACCATGGCCTTCCCTGATGCGTAAGGTGTGGAATAATCCTGCTAAGTATGAAGAGTATTTCCGTATTCCAGGCTGGTACATTTCGGGAGATTCAGCTTACCGTGATGAAGATGGCTATTTCTGGTTCCAAGGAAGAGTAGATGATGTTATTAACACTGCAGGTGAACGTGTAGGACCTTTTGAGGTAGAGAGCAAGCTTGTCGAGCATCCTGCTGTTGCTGAAGCGGGTGTTATCGGGAAGCCTGATCCTATGCGTGGAGAAATCATTAAAGCATTCATCGCGCTTCGTGAAGGATATACACCTTCAGATGAGCTGAAAGCTGAGATTTCCAAGTTCGTCAAGGAAGGTCTTTCTGCTCATGCCGCACCACGCGAAATTGAGTTCAAGGATAAACTGCCAAAAACCCGCAGTGGTAAGATTATGCGCCGCGTGCTGAAGGCTTGGGAGCTTAACCTGCCTACAGGAGATCTGTCAACGATCGAAGATTAAGAGCGGATTGCAAGTTATCACAAATAAAAAACCCTTTGCCAGACGGATGCATATCCGACTGATAAAGGGTTTTTTTTGATGCTGTGGACGAATGTGCTAGCCTTTAAACTCGTAGACTTGTGACGGGGAGGATTCACCCGAATCACTGATCGCAGTGAGCCTATAAAAGCCTTTGTAGGTAATAGCATAATAATAAAATTCGGTGGCATTTTTAACGGAGCCCAGCTTGTTATAAGTTCCGCCTTCTTTTTCGCTGTAATACAAAATGTATTGCTTGACGTTTTCCTTGCCAGGATTGGCAGACCAGGTGAACATAACACCTGCGCCGTCCTCTTTGGCTTTTAAGCCAGCTGGGGAGGAGGGTTTAGACGCACTGCCTTGCCCCTCCGTTCCTTGATTGCCCCCAGATTCACTGCCGTTACCATTCCCGTTATTGTTATTGTTAGTACCGTTGCCTGACCCATTCTCGGTACCATTACCCTGATTTGGATCTGGCTTGCCAGGTGAGGTTTGATCCTCACCCGGGGGAATATCATCTTCACCGAAACTGCCGTCTGTAAAGGCCTGTTTGCTTGGTGGGGATTCCTTGCCACCCACATCAACAGCAGTAACATAATACCCGTCAATGGTAGAGGCAGAAGTCTGAACGACGAACTTGCTTTCCTGTCCAGCGATGATATTTCCATCTACTCTTTTGAAGCTTCCTAGCCCCTCAGATTTATACAGGCGATAACCAACAACATCTGTACTTGTGCTTGGCTGGAAGGTAATGACTGCCTGGGAGCCTGATTTAGTCGCAATAACCGTTGTAGGCGAATTTGGTGCTTTCCCATCATCGACACGCGGGTCTGTTTCGGATGGTGCATCATCTTGATAGTCTAGCGGTTTGTAGCGATCCAGTGATTTGCGATTTTTCGCTGGAACTTTCTTCATAATTTCCCCAAGTTCCTTCAGCAGTTGAGCAATTGACTTTTGCCGCTTAATGAGCAATTTTTGGGTAACGAATTCTTCAGGTGTCTCAGGATGGGCAATATAATTGAGTCCATTGTAAGTGATAATAGGCATGTTTACCATGACATCATCAACTTCCTTAGGCACAAATTTACTGTTGAAAATGTCTGTGACCAAATGCCCGCTTGATTTTGTCACTGCACTCGGCAGTTTTCCCGAAAGATTCGAAACCGTAGCCGAGACAATGCCCTCTGGTTTAGTGAACTTATCATTAGGGAAAAGCTCGGGCTTTTTCTCAATAGCCATATTCATTACGCTTGCCCAAATATCCTTGGCGTGATTAGTTTGCTTCAGCTTCGAGCTGAGCTTGTGGATAGGCTGGTCATATCCGATCCATACTCCAACTGTAATATCTGGACTAAAGCCTACAAACCAGGCGTCGGCATCTTCCTGTGTCGAACCTGTTTTTCCGGAAATTTCGATTTTGCCATAGGACTTGAATTTTTTCTTCAAGTCGGTTGCTGTTCCCTGTTTAATAACAGTTTTCATCATATCTGTAATCAAATATGACGTTTGCTCCGAGAAGACGGAGGTGGGCTTAACTTCATGCTCGTAAATGATTTTACCATTGGCATCGGTAATCTTACGAATCATAAAGGATTCGTTGTATTTGCCTTGGTTAGGAATCGCTGCGAAGGCATGGGTTAGCTCCTTGACAGAAACTCCATACTTCAGTCCGCCGATAACGCCAGTTTGCGCCTGGTAGTCTTCATCTTGGATCGAATTAATTCCTAGCTTCTTGGCAAACTCCCATGCCTTATCAATACCCACTGTTTCTGTAAACAACTTGATAGCGGGAATATTGTAAGATTGATCTAATGCTCTTCGTGCTGTGATCAAGCCATGGAATTTATTATCCCAGTTTTCGGGAATGTGATAACCTTTTCCACCATCTTTCAGAATGATGGGGACATCGTCAATAACGCTTGCCGGCTGAATAGCGCCGCTATCAAGAGCAGGAATATAAGCTGCGATTGGCTTCATCGTCGAGCCTGGCTGCCTGTAAGCCTGGGTTGCGTGATTGAGCTGCTCCTCAAAGAAGTCGCGGCCTTCAATCATTCCGAGTATAGCTCCTGTCTTACTGTCAAGCATAATCGCGCCAACCTGCTCAGTTCCTTTTACAGGATCTTTCGGAGCAAAGTTGTTCTTATCCTCGGCAATACCACGCATGGAATCATAGATGGTTTTGTCAATTGTTGTGTAAACCTGATAGCCTCCCCGGAGCAGCTGATTTTGCACAGCTTTAAGAGCTTCGTTGTAGAGGGTCGGGTTCTTCTTAGGATCAGCCTCAGGATGCTGCTGCTTCAGCAAAATTTCTGCAGCTTGACGCTCCGTCTCAATCATCAAAAATGGATATGTATTATAGGCTTTTTGAGACGGTTGGGGCATAGAAGCTTTTAGGTCAAAGTTCAAAGCTTCCTGATACTGTGCTTCTGTAATTTTTTGCTCTTCAAGCATCCGCTTGAGCACAAGCCGCTGGCGTACTAAAGCTTTCTGGAAGGCTTCATCATCAAATTTAGGCGTGCTGGTAAAAGCCGAGTAATTAGACGGCTGTTGAGGAATGCCTGCCAGATAAGCAGCCTGGGCAATATTGATTTCATTGAGGTCATTGATGTTAAAAAGGCCTTTTGCTGCTGCTTTGATTCCATAGAGGTTGTAACCGGTTGAGCCGCTGCCGTATGGAATTTTATTCAAATATGCAAGCAAAATTTCATCTTTGGACATCAAACGATCCAATCGCAGTGCGAGCAGGATTTCTCTGGCTTTCCGTCCGTCATCACGATCTAAAGTCAAGAATACACGTCTTGCAAGCTGCTGAGTGATGGTGCTGCCCCCGGTTTGCACATCTTCGTTCATAACCTTTTGAGAAACGGCTCTGACGAGTCCTCTTAAATCAACACCGTTATGATCGTAGAAATCATTGTCTTCAATCGCGAGCACGGCATCAAGCACGACTTGAGGAATATCCTTTAAACCAATAAGGCGTCTGTCTTCCTCGGTTCTTAGCTGCCCAATTACTGAGTCGTCATTGAAATAAGCAAAGCCGGTTTCGGCATTTTCCTGCATTTGCTTCTTAATGGTGTCCATGCTTCGAACAGGATCGCTCTTCACAAGCGCGCTCACATAGCCAAACGCCGTGGCACCACCTAGAATCCCCAGCAATAACACTAGCACGAGGGTCCACTTTAAGGTTAAAAACAATGTTTTAAAGGTAGTTCTAACCCAGGGTTGATTAAGTTTTGAGAAAAATTTCCGCATAAGTTCTATTTTATCCTCCTTACATGACCATTTTATATTATAACATAAACTGTAATGAATTTATAACGACCAAGGAATCATTTCGTATGCGGTTTTGACAAAGGGGATGCTTCAGTAATTCGATGATATATACAGTGAAAGGAGGTGCGAGGCTCTGAAAATTAAGAAAACGCCTTGCGTCGTCCTTTGATGTGCGTGTTCGTGACGTGGGCTCCAGCCGCTGTTAAAGATTTTTCCCTTGAATGAAATAGATGAGGAGGTAGGAACAAATCTTTAAAGGCGGACGCTATCGCTCTTCCTCCCACACCCCTTACCTCTCTTTAGCAACAATCGCACGAACACCAAGCTCAAACGGACTGCCAGCAAGGGTTTTTCTCTTGAGTAGAGGAGATTTCCTATCGGTCGCAGACGCTAGGGATGGAGAGGACGCGCAAATGAGAGGACCAGTGCTTTTAACGATGATTTTCATCGTTAAAAGCACTGGTCCTCTCCACAACCTTGCTTTAACGATGAAAATCATCGTTAAGTGGAGCACCAGATCATTTCGGAGGAGGGCAGATTGCTTCGGGGTATACTCTTCCCTCTTCTATGCTTTATTACTGTAAAACACTTAAACTTTCTTATATTGCAAAAAAAAAACCTTTTGGGAAATTCCCAAAAGGTTTTTTTTTAACGGCTGTAGAACTCGACGATTTGCTTCTCATCAATTTCTTGTGGAAGCTCAGAGCGCTCAGGAAGGCGGATGTATTTACCTTCAAGGGCAGAATCGTTGTATTCCAGGTAAGTTGGAAGATAGTTGCGGTTAGCCAGTGCTTCTTTGATGGAAGACAGGTTCTTGCTTCTTTCACGCAAGCCAAGCGTTTCGCCAGTTGATACGGTATAAGAAGGGATATCTACTTTTTTACCGTTAACTGTTACGTGACCATGAGCTACTAATTGACGAGCTCCTGAACGCGAGTTAGCGAAGCCTAGACGGTAGATCAGGTTGTCCAAACGGCTTTCAAGCAATACCATAAAGTTCTCACCGGAGATACCTTGGATCTTGGAAGCTTTATCAAACAGGTTGCGGAACTGCTTCTCGTTCATGCCGTACATGTGACGAAGCTTTTGCTTTTCTTGTAATTGAATACCGTAACCACTCAGCTTTTTACGTTGTCCGGGACCATGTTGACCTGGAGGGAATGGACGTTTCAATTCTTTTCCGGAACCGCCTAGGGAAATACCCAAACGACGGCTTAATTTAAATTTAGGACCTGTATAACGTGACATGTAGGAAAAACTCCTTCTTTTTCATATATAGGTTGGATGTTCAAGGATGTGTTGGTGAATTCATGTGCCCAATTTTGCTAAAGAATCCTCTGGACTCCCTGGCAAGAGTAGTTCAGCCGCTGTCTTGGCAGGAGCAAAATCAGTGAGGGTGATCACAAGAAACGTTCACCGGAATCATGTTGGTACTCGACTTCTAATTCTATTAAAAACATCTTAAGATGTCAAGTGCCTAACCCATGTCTATCCATTTCCATAAATGAATAAATAGTGCAATGAGCTTAGAAAAATAGTATGATATAGGGGTGTAAATCTACCTAAGCACGCCACTTCAACTTTTATTGATTAAGGAGAAGCTTATGAGCGACCATCTTCATGAGTCCAAACAACCAGAACATATGGAACATGAGCGGCATGGCGAAGACTTTTTGCAGCATGGGCTGGTGTTACCTGTAAAGTCATTGCATAGTGGAGACTCAGACTCGGTTCAACCTTCTCTTCAAGAGGCATTTAGTTTTTGGCTGCAACACTCCCAGCCCCAAAGGATATTCTCCGGAGCGGCTTTTCTTCTTACTAATATGAATTTAGAGGTTATTGATGCAGCCGCAAATGAAGAAATAGGCAAGCTGATTCCCTTAACAAAGGGTTATTCTTGGAAAGATCCCGCTCTGGGGAATCATGCATTTATAGAATGCATGGCTTCTAAGACTTACGGCTTTGTACAATTTGAAGAACATGAACAACAGGGATTGCTGCTGGGAAGTGCCAGCTATGCGGCGTCCGTATATACAGAAACAGGTGAATGTATTGGGCACATAGGTATTATTACCTATGAAAAGTGGAATCCTGACAAGCTAATAAATTTCTGCATGACATGGATGAATTCGTTCAGAAACAGCACGTTACTTTTCGTTGAAAAGCAAGAAAATCTTGTACTGAAGCGTGAGCAGCAAAAAAGAGAGCTGGAAGTCAGGAAAAGAGACATTCTCTTTCAGGCGGCTAAGAAGCTGCACGCCAAAATCGACGTCGATTCCGTTTTAACGGAAGTTATTGAGAGTATGCACAGCGCTTATCCAAATATTCAGATCGACCTCTTTCTTACTCAAGACAGCGAAAGCACAAGCTTGCAAGTTAAGCCGCTGAATTTCCAAACGTTTGAAGGCGATATTTGTACAAAAGCTTTTATAAATGGTTTTTTAATCTTTGAACCAGCGATGCCTGCCGGCCAATCTGGTGCTGGCGGTAAAATAGCTGCCCCTCTTTCTGGAAAGCAAGGTGTGTACGGTATATTGTATTTGCAAATAGAACAGCAGATTGATGCTGCCGACATCCAATTTATTTCTATGCTTGCTGATACTGCAGGTTCTGCTTTTGAAAATGCCAAGCTGTATGAACAATCGAATTTTTTGATTGATGAGCTCAGGCTGATTAATGAAATCACAAAAAGGCTGAATGAAAGTCTTAAACTGGACGAAATTTTTGATTTTGCCTGCTCGGAGCTGCCGCATATTTTCGGTGCGGATTATTGCTGTATTCTTCAAGTGGATGAAGACGAGGAGAAACTGCTGTTGCAAGCAAGCAATGCAGCAGCCTTCTCGGACGAGAAGCTTATTTTGGACCAGGAGTTTTCAGACTTTCTATTTGCAACCAGGGAGCCAATTATCGTCTCTGATTACGGAGTTCATGCTAGAGGCGATATGAAGCTGAAGGCGCTAACTAGAGCACGCTCCCTAATTGCCACCCCAATAAAGGTAAATGGGCACGTAGGGGGCATGATACTGGTTATGCATAGAGAACCTAATTATTTTACTTACGACAACTACAAGCTTCTTCAAGTCTTGTCAGGCCATATCGGATTGGCCATAAAGAACGCTTCCCTTCATGCAGAAGTCAATCGAATGGTGATCACAGATCATTTAACCGGACTTTATGCACGGCATTATCTGGACGAGCAGGCGAATATAAGGCAAAAGACAGACTATTGCGGCTCACTAATCGTTGTGGATATTGATGATTTCAAGCAGGTAAATGATACGCATGGACATCAGGTTGGCGATAAAGTTCTGATTCAAGTAAGCTGCATTATCCAGACGATAATCGGGAAATCCGATATTGCAGCAAGATGGGGCGGCGAGGAGTTAGCTATTTACTTGCCACAGGCAAGCAATAAGTACACACAGGAGATTGCAGAAAAAATTCGGGCCCGTGTGATGAAGGAGACGAACCCCTCGGTGACTGTATCCTGCGGGATATCTGACTGGAGCTGTGAAGAGAAAAAAATAAGTGTGGAAGCCTTATTCTATAGAGCTGACATGGCACTTTATCAAGCTAAGCATGGCGGGCGCAATCAGATCAAAATGGGCTAGCGCTGACTTTGCAGCTGACGGAGCAAGGAAAGGTAGGTTGTTTTTTTTGGCTTTTCTTAAAAAAAGGCGGCTGTTGATAATTTTGGTCGTGCTGGTCCTTCTGGTGGTCCTTATCCATTTTTTATTTTTTACGAGAAACGGAGTCAGGCTGACCCACAGTAATATGCATCAATTAACTGCTTATATAGAGTCATTAGGCTGGTATGGCAAAATCATTGGCATGGTTGCTGTGTTTTTGCAAACCTTTTTTCCTTTTATTCCTTTTGTCCTGGTAGCTGGCACTAATGTAGCTATTTTTGGCTTCAAATTGGGTTTTATCGTAAACTACAGCATGTCGGTTTTAGGGGCTGTCTGCTGCTTTTTATTTGCCAGGTATTATGGTCATGGTTGGGTAGAGAGGAGGCTGCAGCGCTTTCCGGTAATTACTCAGTTTAGCAAGCGAATGGAGTCTCAAGGTTTCTTCTATGTACTCCTGGGTCGTTTGATTCCAGTCATCCCCTCATCGGCCATTAATTTGGCAGCGGGATTGACCCGGATTAAAGTCAGTCAATTTCTATGGGGCACTATAATTGGTAAAATTCCAATTGTTTTTCTTGAATCGATGATTGCCCATGATTTGTTTCATTTCCGCAAATATAAAGACCGCTTGCTGCTGCTGCTCTTGATTTTAGTCATACTGTTGTTGATCGGGAATTGGTTTAAGAAAAGGCTTGCTTCCAAGGCACAAGATGAAGAGCGATAGGGGCTTCCCGCAAAAGAGTCTTTTGCCTGGTTCAATGTGGTAAAATTGTGTTGCACTCGGCGAGCTTCCAAGTTATCATAGAGGGAGTATTGAAGAGCGATTTTAAAGCGAAAATGGAGGAATCCCCATGCCAAGTGCCAATAATGCCGCAATTGTAGAAATTTCACAAACCGCTAACAAATTCAGATCTTCTATCGTGCTGCAGTATGATAATAAGTATATCGACGTGAAGAGCATTCTTGGTCTGTTCACGACACTGCTAAGCTCAAGCAAGTATGATCTTCATGTTCATGGACCGGACGCGGATGAAGCGAAGGTAGCTATGGCAGAAGCATTCGCCAAGCATAATCTTGCCATTAACGTGGTTGCGGAGTAATCAACCCAAGAAGGTATTTCCGGATCTGCTTTCCGGGATACCTTCTTCTCTTGTATATTCATTCGATTTCGCTTAATATAGATCATATAAGGACAGATGACTTAGTATATTGGGGGGAAGTTTGAATGTCTTCATCTGAGCTATTGCTTACTCTTAATAACAAAGCACTTAATCTTCTTCAAGAAGATGCAGATAAAATCGAAAAGCTGATCGAAGTCCAGATGGAAAACTTGACGACTCGTCAATGCCCGCTGTACGAGGAAGTGCTGGATACGCAGATGTACGGTTTATCGAGAGAAGTTGACTTTGCTAAACGGGCGGGACTTATAACAGATTTGGCCGGGAAACAAATTATTAGCAAGCTGGAACGTAATCTTGCAGAGCTATATGAAGCTCTGAATCAAAAAAAGTAACCCAGATGGGTTACTTTTTTTTGTGACATAAATCTGCGTCACCTATACGAGATAGAAGACGATTCCCAGTATGACATAGACAACCAGGAGAAGAACACCTTCGTACCAGCTGGTGGAACCGTCCTGTGAAATCGATTTGGTAATAAGAACGGCAACTGCGATGGCAGCCAGCTCATAAGTGGTAAATACGATGTCCATGGTGTTTCCGAAGAAGAAGCTGATAATGATAAGCACAGGTGCTACGAACAAAGCAATCTGTAAGGAGCTACCAACAGCGATCTCCACTGCTGCCCCCATCTTGTTCTTCATTGCCATCATCACAGCGGCGCTATGCTCGGCAGCATTGCCTATGATCGCGATCAGGAAGGCACCTACGAAGAGCTCTGACAATCCGAATCTATGAGTGATCTCCTCCAGGGTACCTACGAGCCATTCACTGGTGAAGCCGACCATAGCTGTAGCTAAGACGAGGAATATAATGGACGTTCGTTTGGACCAAGCAGGCTCCCCGTGCTGCACGACCTCATCTGCCAGTTCATTTTTATGAGTAACCATAGAGAACAGGAGCCAAAGCAGATAGGCGACAATCAGGATGCCAGCGACAATCATGCTCATGGAGGAGGTTTCTTTAGGAGTGAGGTCTTTAACGAAAACAGCGGGAATGAAGAGCGCCACAATAGCCAGAACCATGAGCGAGGCATTATGCGATGCCAGCGTTTTGTTAAATTTCTGTTCCTTAAATTTCAGTCCACCTAAGAGGATGCTCAGACCGAGAACTAAGAGCAGATTACCGATAATCGCGCCTGTTAAGCTTGCTTTGAGAATATCAAAGAGCCCATCCTTAATTAGAAAGATGGCGATGATCAGCTCTGCCGCATTACCAAACGTAGCGTTCAGGAAGCCGCCTAGACGATCTCCGGCATAGTGAGCTACGCTCTCGGTAGCTTTCCCGAGAAAGCCGGCTGCAAATAAAATCGTGATCGCTGAAAGAACAAACTGAACGATGGTGTTCATATGTGTGTAATGAGCGATACCACTAAGCACAAAACTAATTGCTAACCCGCCGTGTAAAAACTTTGCTTTCAATTTGAACCCTCCGATGGTCATATTCGTCTACTTCATAAATGCATGATTTCAATATAACTAATTTTTACCATAAAGTAAATTGGATAAACCAGAAGGCTTGTTTCTTGCTTTCACAAGAAGAACTTATTACAATATAGCTATATTCAGTTATAGGAGTGATCGTTATGTCCGAAGTCCAGCAAACCGGACTTATCCGAATTTCCGACGATGTAGTATCGACAATTGCAGGTCTCGCAGCACTTGAAACTCCGGGCATAGCTGCTATGTCAGGTGGCATTTCTGAAGGTTTAGCCAAAAGGTTAAGCGGAAAAAATGTACAAAAAGGAGTTTCTGTAGAAGTCGGACACGTAGAAGCGGCGATCGATCTCAGAGTTATTGTGAACTATGGATCACGAATTCAAGATGTGTGTAGGGACCTCCAGGAAAATGTGAGAGAGGCAGTAGAGAATATGACTGGTTTATCGGTCATAGAGGTTAACGTAAAGGTCGAAGGTGTAGCATTCAGAGAAGATGAAATAGAGGACCCCCATCGGGTCAAATAATCGTGCAGCACAAAGAAAAAACCTAATCGATACGATTAGGTTTTTTTCGCTGATTTGTCAGCGGTGCTGCTTTGCTCTCTCGATATGCCCAGTAAAACTCCCATACTAATCAATGTGATCATCATCGAGGTACCTCCGTAGCTGATAAAAGGCAGTGTAACACCTGTCAGCGGTATGGTACCCGTAACGCCACCGATATTAATGACAGCCTGGAACGCTATCATTCCCATGATACCTATACCTGAAAGCATACCGAAGGTTTCCGTACACCGCACAGATATAAGGATACCCCTCCATATAAAGAGCAGGTAGATTAACAGAAATATAGCAATACCAATAAAACCGAGCTCTTCTCCAATAATAGCAAAAATAAAGTCATTGTGAGCTTCCGGTAAGTAATGAAGCTTCTGAATGCCTTGTCCGAAGCCCGCTCCGACAAGACCACCATGTCCAAAAGCATAAAGGGACTGGATAATTTGATAGCCTCCGCCGAGGGGATCATCCCAAGGATTCAAAAACCCCGTTAAGCGGTGAATCCGATAGTCATACTCAAGCGGATCACTGTTAAGTAAAAATAAACTGACTCCAATAGCAGCAATTGCGGCTCCACTTACCCCAAGCAGAAATACATGCTTTAAATTGGATCCGCCAACGGCGATAACAATGACTGCGCAAAACAATACGATCATACAAGAACCAAGATCAGGCTGGAGCATGATCAAAAAACAAACCAGCCCAACGATGCAGAGCGCTGGAAGCAGCCCTTTTTTGAATTGGCGGAATTTATCGCCCTTATTGCTAATTAGAGCTGCCAAATAGAGAATGATACCCAGCTTGGCAAACTCAGAGGGTTGAAGACCAAAGGAGCCGATGTAAAACCAGCTATTGGCTCCTTTGGTGGAAATACCGAAGGGAACCATAGTTAGCATAATAAGGATGACCAAAAAAGCGGGAAGGACCAGCTTTTTCAGCTTTGAATAATGGATGTTCATGCAGAATAACATACCGATCGTGCCGATCACAACAGCAATGGCTTGCTTCTTCGTGAAAAACCAAGGATCTCCCTTGGTGATAGGACTGGTAGCACTTGTCATGGAGCTTGCGCTGAAAACCATGGCTAAACCGAAGCAAACAAGTGAAAATGTCAGGAAGAGTAGCAAAAAATCAGGCGTTCCTCTGCGGGGGACATTCATATCAGCCCCATTATTCCGATAGTAACTGCTGCAGCTGTCCTATTTTTTGCTCAGCTATTTTAGTGACGGAAACAGGAATCGGTACATCATAAGCCAAACCGTGTGGAAAGGTTGTTTTGCCAATGTACGCTTCTTCCAGATAGAGAATGGCATAAGGAGATTCCAGCTTGCCCGATTCAACTCTGGCATTGATGCGGAGAAAATATTCATCCTTTTGCGTTCTATCTTCAATTTTCAAGTCATAAGTCGCGCGATAATACTCCCATTGCCAACGAACAAAGCCGAGCTTTGAAGTTACTTCATCCAGGTGAGCCAAATCGCTTTTCAAACCTTTTAAGTTAGCAGTTTCAATAATCACTGGTAAACGCCTCCATAGTATACGTGTGCATTCATCATTTAATGATATTATGTTTCAACAGGTTCTGCAAGTCGAATGCATGCCTTAAATTAGAACGTTATTGGAATTTTTGCATAACAAATAGCCTCTTGGCAAGTTTGGCTTCTCATTTTATGGCAATTAACAGGTGAAATACGTCACTGGTTTTGTTAAAATATTAGAGAGTATACAATTCGCCAAGCCTTAGACATAGTGGAGGTTTCCATATGATAAAGAATTTTGAAGCAGCATTGGAAGAAATTAATGAAGAGATGATCGGCTGGAGACGTCATTTGCACCAGCATCCTGAAGTATCCTACAAGGAGGTCCGTACGGCTCAATTCGTAGCCGAGCATTTGCAGAGCTGGGGTATAGAGGTGCGGACGAACGTAGGAGGACATGGACTTGTTGGCTTCTTAAAAGGGGGGCAGGATGGACCCACTGTAGCCCTAAGGGCCGATATGGACGCCTTGCCGATTCAGGATGAAAAGCAGTGCGAATATGCATCGAAGGTACCTGGGGTGATGCATGCTTGTGGTCATGATGCACATACCTCAACCCTCCTCGGCATAGCAAAAGCTGCAAGCAGGCTGAAGGGCTCACTCAAGGGCAATTTGATCTTCTTGTTTCAGCATGCGGAAGAAATAACCCCGGGCGGAGCTAAATCCATGATTGAAGCTGGCGCTTTGGCGGGGGCTGATGCAGTTTACGGTGTACATCTTTGGACGCCTTTCCCAGTTGGCCATGTCTATTGTAGGGCTGGAGCGATGATGGCAGCACCTGATGAATTTATTATTAAGATCATTGGAAAAGGGGGTCATGGAGGCCTGCCTCATCAAACGATCGATAGTATTTCGGTGGGGGCTCATCTGGTTGTCAATTTGCAGACAATTGTCAGTCGGATGGTAGATCCTACAGAGCCTAGTGTGGTAAGTGTGGGGTCTTTTCATGCAGGCAGCAGCTTCAATGTAATTGCTGAAACATGCACTATAGTAGGAACTGTGCGCTCATTTGATGCAGACTTGAGGCTCGATATTAAAGAGAAGATGGAACGGATTATTGCTTCCACTTGCGAAATGTTTGGCGCCGATTGGGAGCTGGAATATAAGCTCGGATATCCACCGGTAGTTAACCATGATGAAGAAGCAGCACGGTTTGAGCGGGTAGCGCGTTCGCAGTTTGGGGAAGCACAGGTTCATCATTCGCCACTTATTATGGCTGGTGAGGATTTTGCCTATTATATGCATCATGTGCCGGGGTGCTTTATGTTCGTCGGCGCGGGGAATGAAGAGGCGGGTATCCACCATCCTCATCACCATCCTCAATTCGACATTGATGAGCGTTCGATGCTGCAAGCGGGCAAGCTTCTAATGGGCATGGCACTTGACTACATGGGATGAATGATTTCTGGCATTTCGGAGAATCTAATAGGGGAGGCGGATCATGCTTGATTGCGCCGGATCTGTTCGTTAACTTTGAAGGAGGAATGCCCGAAATGACAGGAAAAATCGTCAAGGATATCATGGCAACAGACTGCGTCACTGTCGGCTTGCAGGATAACGTATTTGAAATTGCACTTAAAATGAAACAGCACGATATAGGTTTCATTCCAGTTGTAGAGGGAAGGAAGCTAATAGGTGTCGTTACGGACCGGGACCTTGTCCTGCGGGGTTATGCCGAGAAGAAATCGGGCTCCGCGGCAGTGCGCGAAGTGATGTCCGATGGAATCGAAACGATTGATTCGCAAACGAAGATTGAGGAAGCTGCCAAAATTATGGCAAAGCAGCAGGTGCGCAGGCTACCTGTAGTCGAGAACGGCGAGCTTGTAGGTATCGTTGCTATCGGTGACCTTGCGGTAAGAGGTAAGTTTGAAGACGAGGCAGGCGAAGCGCTTAGCCAAATTTCTTCAGACAAAAATAATGTGAAGGTCCATTAATCCAACTAGCTTTTACCAGGAAGAATGAACAACACGACTGAAATAAAAGAATGAGCTAAAAAATCAAAGACTTCCCAGACTGCTTTGCTATGCCAAATCAGTGCGGGAGGTCTTTTTTTGTTCAACAACCAGAGGGAATCTGTCAGCAACCCAGTAGCAGCAGCCAGCCCTCCGCCGAAATGAATGTATGTTTCACTTAACGATGTTTTTCATCTTTAAAGCGAGTGTTTCCAAGCGAATCCGCACGTTAATGGTGATTTTTCATCGTTAAAAGAGGTTGGATGGCCCTCTCAGGGTGAATAACAGGGATTTAACGATGTTTATCATCGTTAAATTAAGGTAGTGAAGAGGAAGTGGTGCTTTTAACGATGAAAATTTCGTTAAATCTCATTAAATCTCATTAAATCTCATTAAATCTCCTTAAATCTCATAATCTCATTAAGTAGCAGATCCTCTCCGTTATTCATTCCCAGCGCATTTGCCCAGGGGGAAATCTCTCCAACCAAGAGAAAAACTCTTTGCTGTTGTCCGTTTGAGCTTGGTGTTCGTGTGATATGTGCGATTCATGCGATTGTAGCTGAGCAGAGGGAAGGGCTGTGGGTGGAAGAGCGGTAGCGTCCGCCTTTAAAGATTTGTTCCAACCGCCGTAGCCATTCCATTTCAGGGAACAAATCTTTAACAGCGGCTGGAGTCCACAGCCCTTCCCTTCGCAATGCACCTACGTTATGAACACGAACCTTAAAGGACACCACAAGCCGTCTTCCCAATGATGTCAATATATGCGATAAGAGTGTCAATTTCTAGCAGGATGATGCAGAAATTATATGGTAAACTGGCTTTGTTTGAAAGGGGAGAGACGCTAATGTCTAACAATGACGGAATGAATTATGCACCAAAAGGGAAACCGAATCGTGTTGTGAATAAAGGTGAATTTGTGTTTGCTGCTGTAGGTTTGGATCACGGACATATTTACGGGATGTGCAACGGGCTGATAGAAGCGGGGGCAGATTTGCGGTGGGTGTATGATCCGGATCCGTTGAAGGTGGAAGCGTTTTGCCAGACCTACCCTGAAGTGAGGATTGCTTCGAATGAAGAGGAAGTTTTACAGGATCCGGAAGTGCGCCTTATAGCTGCGGCAGCTATTCCATCCGAAAGAAATGCACTTGGAATGAGAGTGATGAACCATGGGAAGGATTATTTCACCGACAAAGCACCATTCACTTCTCTGGAGCAGCTGGCTGAAGCCAAAAGGAAAGTGGCAGAAACAGGCATGAAGTATGGCGTCTACTACAGTGAAAGATTGCACAACGAGAGCGCTGTATTTGCTGGACAATTGGTGCAGGAAGGGGTCATAGGAAGGGTTATTCAGGTGATCGGGCTGGGCCCGCATCGTTTGAATGCAGCATCCCGCCCCGATTGGTTTTTCAAGCATGAGCGATATGGCGGTATATTATGTGATATTGGAAGTCACCAAATCGAACAATTTTTGTTCTACGCGGGCTGCAAGGACGCTAAAGTAATCAGCAGTAAAGTGGCCAATTATAAGAACAAGGCTTATCCGGAGCTGGAAGACTTTGGTGATGCTTCTCTTATTGGAGATAATGGGGCAACGAATTATTTTCGTGTGGATTGGCTGACACCTGATGGATTAGGCTCATGGGGAGACGGCAGGACTATTATTTTAGGAACGGAAGGCTACATAGAACTCCGAAAGTATATCGACATCGCGCGGGATGCCCTTGGGAATCAGCTTTATCTGGTTAATGGGCAGGGGGAACAGCGTTATAATCTGCAGGGTCAAGTTGGATTTCCCTTTTTTGGCGCATTTATTCTGGATTGCATTCATCGTACGGAACATGCTATGACGCAGGAGCATGCATTTAAAGCAGCAGAGCTCTGTTTGCTGGCACAGAAGCATGCCTTGCATGTAGAAACGGACTGATTATATTTTGATAAGATATTGGGTAATAAAAGAGGGGAGTGCAGCGGGGAAATCCGCCGTACTGCCTTTTTGGCATGCGGGATCATGTTTAAATAAATAGATTTACTTTCATACTAGATAGTAGGAGGGGGTTTAAATGACGTATGATTCGACCCGACCGTTAATTGTGCAAAATGATTTTACTGTTCTGCTTGAGGCTTATCATCAGGATTTTGCTGTTGTTCGCTTATTCCTGGCACAATTTGCTGATCTGATCAAAAGCCCGGATTCACTGCACACCTACCGGATAACACCACTCTCTCTATGGAACGCGGCTTCCGCAGGTATGAAGCTGGAAGAAATGTTGCTGTTTCTGGAAAAGCATGCCAAGTTTGCTCTTCCTCCTGCAGTTGTGCATGGAATGAGAAAATACGTGAAAAATTATGGGCTTTTGAAATTAGTGAATGTTGGGGATGAGCTTCATCTCCTTAGCGAAGATACTGTCGTTTTGAAAGAGCTGGGGGCTCATAAGGCTTTGCAGGACTTATTAGGACAAGCCAGAGGAGAACGGGCAATTGCTGTGTCCCATGCTAACAGGGGGCTATTAAAGCAAGAGCTGATCAAGCTTGGATTACCAGCTTTGGATATGGCCGGCTACCATAGAGGTGAGCCTGTATCCATGGCTCTGCATGAAGCAGAGGGGGGCTTTCGGCTGCGCGGCTATCAGCTTCAAGCAGTTGACTCCTTCTGCCTTGCAGAGAATGAAGGGAGTGGTGTGCTGGTACTCCCCTGCGGGGCTGGAAAAACAATAATAGGTATTGCAGCTATGGCCCGCTTGCAATGTGCTACGTTGATCCTTACGACGAACGTGACTTCTGTCAGACAATGGAAGCGGGAAATTCTTGAAAAAACGAATTTACTGCCGGAGCAGGTGGGCGAATATAACGGAGCACGGAAAGAAGTATTTCCAGTTACTATTGCTACGTATCAGATTTTGACGCATCGCATGTCTAAACAGCTTGATTTTACCCATATGAAGCTATTTGGCCAGAGGGACTGGGGCTTGCTAATCTATGATGAAGTCCATTTGCTGCCCGCACCAGTCTTTCGTAAAACGGCTGATATACAAGCAACCCGGCGATTGGGGCTGACAGCCACATTAATTCGCGAGGATGGCCGGGAAGAGGATGTCTTCTCGTTAATTGGTCCCAAACGCTTTGATGTCCCTTGGAAAGAGCTGGAATCAGAAGGTTGGATAGCACAGGTAGAGTGTCAAGAAATCCGTGTGCCGTTAGCTTCTGAGCTGCGTGAGGCGTATGCAGCATCCGCAGCCAAGCAAAAATTCAGAATCGCAGGAGAGAACGAAGCCAAGCTGCGTGTCATAGAAAAGCTGATCCATCAGCATGCCGCGGAGCCGATATTAATAATCGGGCAATACTTGGATCAATTGCTGTTGATTTCCGAGCAAACCAATGCGCCTATGATCAGCGGAGAAACAGCTCAGGATGAGCGGGAACGGCTGTATTCAGCTTTTAGGAGAGGTGAGATTACTTTATTGATCGTGTCCAAGGTGGCCAATTTTGCCGTCGATCTCCCGGATGCGGCTGTGGCGATTCAGGTTTCCGGCAGTTATGGCTCGAGGCAGGAGGAAGCCCAGAGGCTGGGGAGGATCGTAAGGCCTAAGGCTGGCAGGAACCAGGCGATATTTTACTCCATCATTAGCTCAGCTACGAAGGAGCAGGATTTTGCTTTGAAGCGGCAGCTTTTTCTGGTGGAACAGGGCTATCGGTATGCCGTTGTTGATTGGGAGGAGCTGGCCCTGGAGAAAGGAGATTGCAGATGAAGTACAAGCATGTTTTCGATAAAATGCCGGCATTTATGCTGGAGCAGCTTCAAATTCAGGGCTGGGCCCTTCCATATTTGCAGCAAGGGAGTGAGCTCTCTGAATTGCTAGCGTCAGAGGGAATTATGAGGGAGCTGCAGCACAACAAGCTAAATCGCTCGGAACGTGTGGTTTTGCAGCATATAGTCACTCTGATAGGCAGCGACATGTTCACTCTGGACCAACTGGGAAAACAAGTGGGCATCTATAGATCGGGAGCCGAGCTGCGGGTGGCGCTTGAAGGTCTGAGGAAGTATGGCATTATAGCATCCTTCCGTAAATCATGGGGGGATCTTCTGTATGCCCTGCCCGAGGATGGTTTTGCTGTATGGCAGCAATTGCTGCTTTCAGGAATACAGACTATGACGGAAGCGGAATTGGATGGGCTGGAGAGAACGGAGTCAGAGCTGACAGCCGGGGGATCGAGAGGGATAGCTCAAGAGCTTTTTACACTGCTTGCTTTTGCAGCGCAAGAAGATTTGATTGTAACAGCGAAAGGTCTGCTGCATAAAAAACAGCTGCAAAAGCTGATGGAGCGGCTGCACCTGCCACAGGCAGGCTGTGAAGGCGCAGAGACTACTTATCTGGCTGCAGGAGGGGCTGCCGGGAGCTGGTCCGGTGCGTACGAATTCGGCTTTGCTTTGCTCCTGCATTGCGCTCTGTCTCAAGGACTACTTGTTCAAGAATCCAGTGTGTTTAAACTTAATAAAGAGGCGTTAGCTCTTTGGCTTGAGCTTTCGTTTGAAGAGCAGCAGGTAAGGCTCTACGAGCTTTGGAAGGGGCTTTTTCTTAATGTACCCGTTTGGCTGCAGCACTGCATCGCATGGATTGAGAAGCTGTCCCCAGAGCGGTGGTGCGCGGTAGACGATATCGTGCAATGGTTGCTTTATCATCAAATTCCACAGGATTTTTCAGGGCAAAAAGAGCTTGAAGAAGCATTGCTGCGGCAATGGCTTGTACATCTGCAGGCTTATCGCTGGCTTGACATTGCAGTAGATAAAAAAGGGGAGCTATGGATTCAAAGCTTGATGTCTGAGCGGATGGAAATGAGGCTGGCTGGAACCACAGGATTGACCGCCCAAAAGACGAGTGGACAGATCTCGGAGAAAGGCGCGCTTGCTTTCTATGTACAACCGGATTTCGAGCTTCTTTTGCCGCCATCCGTTCCTTCGGCCATTGAGTGGGAGGTCGCTTCATTTGCAAACCTGAAAAGCTCCGATCAGGTACGCACCTATCAACTAACAAAAGAAAGCTTTCTTCAAGCTTTAGAGCGAGGCGGTGACGGCAAAGCCATCATTGATTTTCTTGAGCGTTATGCGCTGTATGAGATATCACCAGGTGTGCTGCTGACGCTTCACGGGTGGGAGGAGCAGCATGGAAAGCTGGTATTTATGGATGTGACACTGCTGCGGGTACATTCAGTGGAAATAGCAGAGGTCGTTCGCAAAAGCGAGGGCTGCAGCCCCTATATTGCAGAACGTTTAAATGAAGTCGACTTTATTGTTGAAAGAAAGCATGTAAAGCCGTTTGTCGAACAATTAACCCGGATGGGCTATAATCCGAAGAATGCAGTTTCCAAGGAAGAAATTCCAGCCGCGCAAAACCGGTTCAAAGCAAAAGAGCTTCCAAAAACAAGGCTGTTTGATAGCCGGGCACCGTACCCCTTGTATGATTTTGCCCCAATATTAACACGATTTGAAGATTTATATCCGAACTTGCAGGATATTCCAGCTCTTTGGTTGAAGGAATATAGGGACTATCACAGCTCTACCCGCAAGGATATGATCCGTCAGGCCATTGAATGGAGAAGCTCTCTTAAGCTGCGGAAAGAAGGCATGGAGAGAAGCGTTATTCCCCATAGCCTGCTTGAAGATAGAAATGGTTGGACACTTGTTGGCGTAGAAGACAATCAGGAAATTAACCTTCATTCCACTGACTGGGAGGAGATGAAATTACTGCTGCCAGGCATCAATGATCCGTAAGAAAAGGAAGAAATGATTTGTATTCTATGTTATGATGAGAGGGTGTTTATAATAAGATTTTATGTGAAAAGGAAGGGATCCGCTGTATGAGTATAATGGAAGCCGATACGCTGGACATGTCCTCCGTTCTGATACACGCTTATGATATGGGCGATATGATCAAATCCTCTGCCGAGGTGGCAGATTATTTATATTGGAAGGTTGCAGTCGACAGCAGCACAGAAGTAGCGGAGCTGAAAGTTCTGTTTAACAAGAAGAAAGAGCTATTCGAAGAATGCGAACGTTTCGGGCATTATCACCCAAGCTATCATGATGCGTTGGGCCAGGTGAATGAAATACAGGAAAAGCTGAACCGGCTTGAACCTGTGCGCCGCTATAAGGAAGCTGAGGACCGTCTTGATGATTTGCTGTTTACAATCTCCACAACGATTGCTCATGCTGTCTCGGATACGATAAAGGTGCCCAGCAACAATCCTTTACCAACTGGTGGCGGCTGCAGCTCAGGCGGAAGCTGCAGCGGTAAATGCGGCTAAACGAAATGAAGGCGGAACTGGGGGCGGATGCTTCCGACCTCAGTTCCCTGCCAATTGCGCAGTAGCGGATAATGGAATGCGGAGAGGGCTTCCAGCTCAGATAGGCTTAGCAGGTCAAGCTGCAGCAGTGTTTCAACAACTGTAGGGTAAAGAGCTCTTTCACTTCCGTCCTCAACCTTTATGGCTATACCAAGCCCTGCATCAGCTGCAGCGAGCGCAAAGACGCCTTCTGCTCCCATCTTGCCAATGATACGGCCTTGGGTCACCTGAACCAAGCAAGTATCAAATCTGTCACTGCCAGCCAAATAATGAGGATGCTTGCTTATAGCTCTTCGGATCCGGTTGCAGGCGGCTGCGCGCTTTGTGGACAAGTCTCCGGGGCAGCCCAATTTTGCGTAGGCGAGAGCAAGGCTATCAATGCCGATGCCGAATACGGGGACGCCACATCCGTCTATACCCAGCTTGATGTGGGCTCGCTCGACTCCGCTCATTTCGCTGATAATATTCAGCATTTGCTGCTGAACAGGGTGTGCGGCATGTAAATAGTTTTCATGCGACACGTTCATGTGAGCCGCGAGGGTCAACATCCCGCAATGCTTGCCTGAGCAGTTATTATGCAGGGGCGTGGGAGCGGAATGAGCAGCTCTTAGCCGCAAAGCTGTAGGGACATGCCAAGGCTCATGTATGCCGCACTGCAAGTGGTCTGAGTTAAGCTGAAGCTTGGTGAGGATCGATGCTGCCGCGGTCGTATGTTCTGCTTCCCCATTATGTGAAGCACAGAGCAGGGCAATTTCAGCATCGGAGAGCTGGTAATGATCCGCTGCTCCGGATTCAATGACCGGAATAGCTTGAAGCAATTTAGCTGTGGAACGGGCAAAAGTAAGAAAGCCTGCATAGCCAAGCTGCCCCAGCAGCCTTCCTTGATTATTCACAACAGCGATGTGTCCGTGATGGATGCTTTCAGTAAGAGGACCACGGTTGACGTGTACGATGGCTGCCGATGGTTTCATAAATAAGACTCACACTCCAAATCAAGGATTTGTCGAAAAGAGGTAACGGATATGTTCGTCGAAAGAAGCGGAATCATAGTATGGGTAAATGATACGAAAGCAGCCCGAAATTTGGAGCGCTTCGGATCCGTTCATTATATTTCCAAAAAAATGCATTACGTAGCCATGTACGTGCATACGACAAAATTAGAAGAGGCTATGCGAAACATTCAGAAGCTTCCTTACGTTAAGAAGGTAGAGCGCTCTTACCGCAATGAAATTAAAACCGAATACAGCAGTGATGGTCCAGATAAAAGTAAATTTTATACACTTTAATAGCCAGGGGCAATGACAGTGGCTTCGAAAGAAGCCTTGCTCCGCCTTATAAAGAAGCGTTATTTTATCTTTTTGTAATATGTTTTAAATATCAGCGAATTATTTATGAATATTTACATAGAAATTATTCGTTTTATCTAGTAATATAGATAGGACAAGCCATATGTATATAGGTAATTGGCATCATTTTCGCTGGGAGAGGGGTTGTGGATCATGAAAGATAAGATTATGGGCAGATGGAGCACTTACGAACCCTTTTTTGTACCGTTAGGCGATAAAAAAGTGGCGGATATCGTGATCACCAATCACGCACGGCTGAGGTGGGCGGACCGCGTCTCCGGCGAAAAGTCCTCTTTCGAGGAAATATGCAACTTTCTTTGGGATCATCTCAAGAATGACAAGATTGTACCTTATTACAGAAATGAGCAGGATGTTTACCTGGTCGATGAGGATTTGGTAGTGGTTGCCGAATTTGCAAGTTTAGAGAATGAAACCGATATTGTGGGTGATCCGCTCCATAAGATGATCATTGTGACCTTCTTAGGGAAAATGTCGGAAACGATTGAGCTTCGCGATTTGAAATCTTATTATTCCTGGCTCCGCCACTCCCGCAGAATGACATTAATCAAAAACAGCCGTAAACGCAGATAAATAGTGCCATGGAGTATGTGGATATGGGTCCTCATGCTCTTTTTTTTACCTGAATGGACGAAGGCTGTGCTTTTTCATATAATGGTAACCAAGGGTGAATCGGCTGCGGGTCACGATAAAGTCGCGCGCAGCGCTTTAGCCTGTGAATATCAGGTGCGTTCAGCTAAATGCGTGTCTTGATATTTTATAGAAGGGCGGATATCTATGGCACTTAATTTTCACCAATTACATATCTTCTATACCGTTGCTGAAAAGGGAAGCTTCTCCTACGCAGCACAGGCTCTCCATATGACTCAGCCGGCAGTTACGATGCAGGTACAAGCTTTGGAGGATTATTTTGGCATCAAGCTTTTCCATCGCAGCACGAAGAGAATTGAACTGACTGAATCCGGGCGGACATTAATTCCGTATGCCAAACAAAGTGTTGATTTGATTCGCGAGACTGAAATTGCCATGTCCAAATTTACAAAGATGATCGAAGGACGGCTTCAATTGGGAGCCAGCTTAACGATGGGTGAATATATTTTACCGCGACTGCTGGGGCCTTTTAGTAAAGATTATCCAAATATTTCTGTTTCTATGAAGGTTATGAATACAGCACAGATTCTGGACGAGGTTCTTAGCCATCAGCTGAACTTTGGTTTGGTTGAAGCACCTATTCATCATCCTGATATGTATACTGAAGCGGTTCTCAGTGACGAGCTTAAGCTGATCGTTCCCGCTGATCACCCGCTTGCACTTATGGATAGTGTGCGAATGGAGGATACTCTGGAATATCCGTTTGTACTTCGCGAGCAAGGGTCTGGAACCAGAAGGGTAATGGAGGAAGAACTCACTCGTAGACATATAGATTTCAGTTCGATGAAAATTATTATGGAGCTTGGCAGTACGGGAGCGATTAAATCTGCGGTTGAGGCAGGCTTGGGTATCTCTATTTTATCGCAAACTTCCGTGAAGCATGAAGTGACGCTTGGTTTATTCAAGATCATTACCCTGGAGGATATTGCATTTAAGAGAAGCTTTTATGCCATTTATTTAAATTCCACGCTTTTGCCCATTTCTGCGGTGAGCTTTATGACCTTTTTGAGGCAGGATAATTTAAGTCGTTGGCTATAAGTATAAGAGAGGGGCTTTCGAGTTGACCAATTCCATATTTGCGGCGGATTTACATACGCATACCCTTGCATCAGACGGCACACAGTCTGCAGCTGCTAACGTAGCTATGGCCAAACAAGCAGGATTAAGTGCACTTGCAATTACGGACCATGATACCGTTTCAGGCGTGGCTGAGGCTATTGCCGAAGGAAAGCGGTTAGATGTCGAAATTGTACCTGGTGTGGAGATCAGTACGATTGCAGGTGAGCAAGACATTCATGTATTGGGCTATTTTATTGATTATACAGATGCGCAATTTCTGGAAAGACTTGAAAACCTGAGAGAAGTAAGAAATACCCGAAATGAGTTAATGCTGGAGCGCTTGCGGCAGCTTGGTATGAATATCACGATAGCAGATGTGCATCAGGAGGTAGAGGCTACCAAATCTGAAGGGGATACTGTGGGGAGACCGCATATTGCTGCTGTTTTGCTTAAGAAAGGGTACGTGACTTCCATTCGGGAAGCATTTGACCGTTATCTTGGAAGAGATGGTGCTGCATATGTCAACCCGCCGCGAATCGACCCGGCCACGGCTATTAAGTGGATTCATGAAGCAGGGGGCTCGGCAGTATTGGCACATCCGGGTATATATGGGGATGATGCTTTGGTTGAACATATTATTCGTGGTGGCATCGATGGAATCGAGGTTTATCATTCCGATCATACACCAGAAGATGAAGCCCGGTATTTGCAGCTTGCGAACCGTTATGAGCTGTTAATTACAGCGGGATCGGATTTTCACGGGGAACGGGGCGGTGAGATTTTTCATGCTCCCATCGGGTCCCGTAGAGTAAGTACGGATGTGCTGAAGCAGTTAAATAGAAAGGCTGGTGATTAATGTGAAGCATATTCGCAAAGCGATTATTCCTGCTGCCGGTCTCGGAACCCGATTTTTACCGGCAACGAAAGCGCAGCCGAAGGAAATGCTGCCTATTGTCGACAAGCCTGCGATTCAATACATCGTGGAAGAAGCAATCGAATCCGGCATTGAGGATATCATTATTGTCACCGGACGCAACAAAAGGGCAATTGAAGATCACTTTGACAAATCGGTAGAGCTGGAAATGATCCTGGAGGAGAAGGGGAGCCGGGAGCTGCTGCAAATCGTCCAGTCGGTATCCAATTTGGCCGATGTTCATTATATTAGACAAAAGCAGCCTCTTGGCTTGGGACATGCTATCTTGTGCGCCCGCAAATTCATCGGCGATGAGCCTTTTGCCGTGCTGCTTGGGGATGATATTCTACAATCCTCGCCACCAGGCTTGAAACAAATGATGGACGTATTTGAGCAAACACAGACCTCCGTAATTGGGGTTCAGGAAGTAGCTTGGGAAGATGTGAGCAAATACGGCATCGTGTCGCCTGTTGATGGCATGAGCACATTCAAATGGATAGACGATTTGGTGGAAAAGCCGGACCGGGATGAAGCGCCATCGAACCTGGCCGTAATTGGCAGATATATTATTGAGCCGGAAATTTTCGCTATTCTTGAGAGTCTTGAGCCGGGAAGAGGCGGTGAGATCCAGCTAACCGATGCACTTAGAAGCTTAAACAGGCAGCATCGGATGGTTGCTTACCCGGTACAGGCTAAGCGATATGATGTCGGGGATAAGCTAGGTTATATCGAGGCTACAATTGAGCTGGCGCTGAAAAGACCTGAGCTGCAAGAGCAGGTGAAAGCATATATTCAATCTTTGGTTCGAACGTGGAATGACTAACTTGGAATTAACCTGGAATGACTAGATGAAAGCGAACATGTGATTTTATGGATGGCTGGTACAATGGTTGTGCATGATGCGTATAAGGCATCTAACGCATCTATTGCATCTAACATAAAATCCATACCATTGAGTCAAACGCTAACTTTTAATGTAGAGCCAGATAAAGCACAAAAAAAGAGGACCGATTAAAAAAATCTGGTCCTCTTCAGCCTGTAGTTAGCTTTTAATGATGAAAAACATCGTTAAAGGGAGAGGGGGCAAGCCTCAGGCGTGAGCGCAGGTTCTAAACAGGTTTTAAACTGGCCTCTAAGCAGGCTCAAAGCTGGTTCTAATTAGTTGTCATTTGTTTAATTTGCTGTTCGTCCGGAGTGACGTACAGCGTTTTCTGATTCACATAGATGACGAAGCCTGGTTTGGCACCGTTAGGCTTATGCACATGCCGGATTAGCGTATAATCGACGGGTACTTGGCTTGACGCTTTGGCTTGACTGAAATAAGCGGCTAACTGAGCGGCCTCCAGCAAGGTTTCGTCCGAGTAGGAATCGCTGCGGATGACCACATGAGAGCCGGGTATGTCCTTCGTATGCAGCCAGGTATCGGAAGCTGATGCAAGCCGGTTGGTCAGGTATTCATTCTGGGTATTGTTTTTCCCCACATAAATCAAGATTCCCTCTCTAGAGGTAAAGCAGGAGAGCTTCGGCTTGTCCTGTTTTTTCTTTTTGCGCTGTTTTTTGCGGCGATCCTTCACATAGCCCTGTTCCGCAAGCTCGTCGCGGATTTCTTCAATATCCTGCAGGGAAGCCGCGTCCAGCTGCTGCAGAAGTGAGCTTACATAGAGAATTTCCTGGCGGGTCTGTGTCATTTGCTCTTCGACGATCGTCATGCTGCTTTTCATTTTTGTGTATTTTTTATAGAAACGCTGTGCATTTTGGGAGGGGCTCAGCTGGGGATCCAGCGGAATCCTGACATCAGCTTGCTCTTCATCGTAGTAATTGATAGTAATAAGCTCTTTGTCACCTTTGCGAACCTGGTGCAGAGAGGCTGTCAGCAGTTCGCCTAGTATACGATATTGGTCCGCACCTTTGGCTTCCTGCAGGGTTTCCTGCAGCTTTTCCAGCTTTTTTACATTTTTATTTTTTTCATTTTGCAAAAAACGGATTAAATCAGAGACCCTCTGCTTAACGGTATCCCGCTCTGCTTTATTGCCATAGAAGCTCTCCAGACATTCCCCGGCTGTAGCATAATGAGTCACGGTTCCCTGTATATGTGTTAAGGCGGTCATCGCAAAATAAGGCTTGCCGCTTCTTTCGTCCTCTACAATATTAGGCTCATATTTATGCTCTCTGATTTGCCCCATAATGCCGGAGAAGGCTTCCCAAAGCGCAGCAATATCCGCTTCTCCAACGATCAAGTGTGCAGGCTGCCCGCTGCGGTAAATAATCTCCTTGGCTGCCAAAGGGCTCAGTCCGCTAAACGCAGCAACCAGTCGCTGATCAAGCTTATCAGGCTTTCGCTCCACAGGCGGGGCAAATGAAGCTTCGATCTCTTGCTCCAAGGTAAGCTTGGGCAATTCCCGGGTGCCTGGTGCTTCCCAATGCTCCGAAGAGAATGCCTCTCGAAACTCGGATGAGGATACATGCAGTGGGTTTAACTTGTGTTGAGCAGGGGGGGCTGTATAAGTACTGCCTGGCATTACAATGCGATAGGAGCTGATAGCAGGAGTGACATGATGAATACCATCCAGTATCGTTCCGCTATTAGAATCGATCAGAATGATATTGCTGTGGCGGCCCATAATTTCAATTATGATCGTTTTGAGGCTGATATCTCCCAGCTCATCCCGCTGCCGTATATGCAAGTGAATCATCCGCTCCATATCCATTTGTTCAATGGCCTCTATAACCCCATTCTCGCAGTGCTTACGCAAAAGCATGCAGAACATCGGAGCATCCATGGGATTCATAAACTGCTGCTCTGTGAAATGAATGCGCGGATAAGTAGGGTTAGCTGAAAGCAGCAGCTTCAGGTTTTGCCCTTGGGCCCTGATGTGAAGCAGAATCTCGTTCTCGCTGTGCTGATGAATTTTATTGATACGCCCTCCAATACATGCTTTAAGCTCATGCACTACCGCATGCAGGACGAGTCCGTCTAATGCCATTACAAACAACTCCATTCTGTACTCGAATCCTAAGGCTACTGAGCCTTCCAAAAGAGGTACTCTCCAGCACCTTACATTTCGTTATCCTCTATCATGCCACACTTCTAACAAAAATTTAAGCTTCTTTTTTCACTAAAGATGTTTATAGGGATATTTTCCGGCTTGTCTGAATACATTTAGCTTGAGTGCAGGTTGGGGTTTGTCCAGAGCATGTAGAGGCGAACTTATTGTTAAATGATGAAGGTGGGAGGGAGAAGGGCAAATGAGTCAGAGCGAATGGTACCAGATGACACCGGAAGAGGTATTGCAATCTCAACAGGTGAGTGTGGAGCAAGGGTTGTCTTGGGATGAAGCTCGCAGGCGTCAGGAGGAATTAGGTTTAAATGAGCTTATGGAAGGGCAGCGTGTCTCCCCGATTACGTTATTTTTAAATCAATTTAAGGATTTTATGGTGCTGGTTCTTGTAGGAGCCACCCTTATTTCTGGTCTGTTGGGTGAATATCTGGATGCGATAACGATCATTGCTATTATTGTTATGAACAGTGTTCTCGGGTTTGTTCAGGAGTTCAGGGCGGAACGCTCGCTGAGGGCTCTTAAGGAGCTGTCTGCTCCAAATGCTAAAGTGCTCAGAGAGAATACAATCCATCAGATTCCGGCCAAAGAATTAGTGCCTGGAGATATCGTGCTTATAGAAAGCGGGGATCGCATTCCTGCAGATATAAGGTTTCTGGAGGCTAATGGCGTGTATGTGGAAGAATCCGCGCTTACGGGTGAATCTATTCCAGTCAGCAAAATTACGGATGCCTTGCCTTCAGTTGAGGTCACTCTAGGTGACCAGAGAAATCTTGGTTTTATGGGAACTATGCTGGCCAGAGGCAACTCCAAAGCAGTTGTGGTAAGGACAGGAATGACAACAGAAATGGGCAAGATCGCAGATCTGATTCAGAATACAGAATCGATGGAAACTCCTTTGCAGCACCGGCTGGAGCAGTTGGGCAAAATATTAATTATTGTAGCTATCTGTTTGACTGTACTCGTGGTTATCGCAGGTATTTTACACGGACAGCCTCCCTATGGCATGTTTCTTGCAGGAGTCACCTTAGCCGTTGCTGCTATACCGGAAGGCTTGCCAGCTATAGTAACGATTGCTTTGGCGCTCGGCGTGCAGCGAATGATCAAACGCAAGGCGATTGTACGCAAGCTTCCCTCGGTAGAAACGCTGGGCTGTGCATCGGTCATCTGTTCTGACAAAACAGGCACGCTGACACAGAATAAAATGACAGTTACACATCTCTGGGTAAGTGGGCATGTAATGGAAGTAAGCGGCGATGGCTATTCGCCTTATGGAGATATCAAATGCAGGGGAGAAAGCATGGAGGTTTCCAAAAATCCTATGCTCAGCAAGCTCCTGGAGGTCTCAGTGCTTTGCAACAATGCTACCTTGCAGGTTGAAAAAGTGGAAGCCAAGGGCAAAAAGAATAAAAACAGTGATCCGATATCGGACTGGCATATCAATGGGGATCCCACAGAAGGGGCGCTCGTCGTACTCGCGGCGAAATCAGGGCTAACCGCTGAAGCCTTGGCAGATCAGTTTAAGCGCGTTGCAGAGCTGCCTTTTGACTCGGAACGCAAGCGCATGTCGGTCATTGTCAACCATCGGAGCGGCAGGATGATTTGTACAAAAGGGGCGCCGGATGTGCTTCTGCAGCACTGCAGCTATATGATGTGGGACGGCAAGATTATTCCTTTCACACCTACGCTCAAACAAAGGGTCATGGATGCTAATGAGGGAATGGCTAAAAATGCACTGCGTGTGCTGGGGCTCGCTTACCGTGATGTGAAGACGGCAGAACGCATCGAAGAAGACCAGGGAATGGAGAGCGGACTTATTTTCGTTGGGCTCACCGGCATGATAGATCCGCCGCGTAAGGAAGTGCGTGAAGCCATCGCCAAGTGCCGCAAGGCAGGGATCAAAACAGTTATGATAACCGGTGATCATCAAACCACGGCAGAAGCAATTGCCAAGCAACTGGGGATGATTCCGGCAGCGGGCATGAGCCTCAGCGGACAACAAATAGCGCTGATCACCGATGAAGAGCTTGATGCCAAGGTCGATGACATTTATGTATTTGCCCGCGTATCTCCAGAACATAAGCTGAGAATTGTGAAGTCGCTGCAGCGTAAGGGTCATGTGGTGGCGATGACAGGAGATGGCGTCAATGATGCCCCGGCTATCAAAGCTGCTGACATCGGGATTTCTATGGGTATAACAGGCACAGACGTTACTAAGGAAGCTTCTTCATTAATACTAAGTGATGATAACTTTGCTACGATCGTAGCAGCTATTGAGGAAGGAAGAGGAATTTACGAAAATATCCGTAAATTCATCCGCTATCTGCTGGCTTCCAATGTAGGCGAAATTTTAACAATGTTCATAGCGATGATGGCTGGACTTCCGCTCCCGCTCGTACCCATCCAAATCCTATGGGTGAATCTGGTCACAGATGGTCTGCCAGCAATGGCGCTGGGTGTGGATCAGGCTGAGAAGGATCTGATGCAGCATCGCCCGCGGTCTGCGAAAGAAAATATATTTGCCCGCCGCTTGGGCTGGAAAATAATTAGCCGTGGAATCCTCATCGGTATTTGTACGCTTGCCGCCTTCTGGCTGGTGCTGCGCACCAATCCGGGCGATCCGGCACATCTGTTGAAAGCTCAGAGCGTAGCGTTCGCTACCCTCGTGATGGCGCAGCTCATTCATGTGTTTGACTGCCGCAGCTCGCGCTCGATCTTCCACCGAAATCCATTGCAGAACCGTTATTTGGTGCTTGCCGTGCTCTCATCCTTAGGGCTGATGCTGGCTGTAATGTACGTTGAGAAGCTGCAGCCTATCTTCAAAACGGTACCGCTTGGCTGGGAGGAATGGATACTTGTACTCGTAGCCGCGGGAATACCGACGTTCTTAATGGGAGTGGGCAGCCTCATGCACAAGCCATCGAAAAAAAGAACACTCCGTTACAGCTCCAGACCCGTTGCCAGATGAATAAAATAGAAACTAGAGAAGCCGCCCGATTCAGGGCGGCTTCTCTTTGGCAGGATCGGTACTTTTTAGCTGGAATGGAAGGTATGTAGGAGGAAAAACGAGAGTAGCAGCCTAGTCGCAGTCCGCCCACCGTCGAAATGATCTGGTGCTCCACTTAACGATGTTTTTCACATTAAGCATGCATTAAAGCTCACATCGATTTACAAATAATGGATATGGGAAAATCCGGTTCAGATATTTAGGAGTA
>NZ_JAGGLB010000049.1 GCF_017874215.1 Paenibacillus eucommiae | reverse complement strand
TAGACGACGAGGTTGATAGGTTCGAGGTGGAAGTGCAGCAATGCATGCAGCTGACGAATACTAATCGGTCGAGGGCTTAACCACACAATGTAAGACCAAGGCTGCCATGCAGATGGTATGCCGGGTTTCAATCGCAATCGTTCGTTTCGCTGCTAGTTTTCAGGGAATAACATTCCATTGGATTTTGAAAAGCCTTCTTGAGATAACTCAAGGAGGCTTTTTGTGCTGTATTGGTGTATGCATCATTTAACGATCTTTTTGATCGTTAAATGATGCGTTCCAGGTCAATCCATCACGTTAACGACGATTTTCATCGCTAAAAGAGGCCGGATGGCCCATCTGGGTAGATAAAAGAGATTTTAATGATGTTTTTCATCGTTAAAGTAAGTATTTGGAGATGACTCGTGATTTTAACGATGAAAAACATCGCTAAAGCAGGTAGTGTCTTCTTCAAAGCGTAGTTGCGTCAGGATTTTCTCCTCCAATCAAGAGAAAAACTTTGCTGGCTTTCCATTTGAGAACGAATTTTATAGAAAATTCAAGAATTCGAAAGCCTGGTCTCTGCTTGCTTAAGCATAGCTCAGGTTTTTCTTGTGGGGGCAGAATAAATAAAGGGGGACAGTCAACAATATAAGTAAGAATGGGGAATCGAACTTTTTTGCACGGGGTTTCATACAGCACTTGTCAAATGCGATTAAAATGATTATAATTTAGTTAAGGTCAAAGAAAGTCAAAGTCAATTTACTTCTAGCCTTTCAGGAGGATGAATTGATGCGTAATGTTTCCGAAATTATTGAACAGTACCTGAAGCAGGTTCTGCAGCAAAGTCCGGAAGGAGCAATTGAAATTCAGCGAAACGAGTTAGCCGATCAGTTCCAGTGCGTTCCATCTCAAATCAATTATGTCATCAGCACAAGATTTACGCTGGAGAAGGGTTATATTGTAGAGAGCAAGCGTGGTGGTGGCGGGTATATTCGTATTCAAAGAATCGAGCTTAGATCACATGGGTCTATATTGGATCTTATTTTTCAAACGATCCATTCCCATATTGACCAGGTGACATCGGAAGGGCTTATTTATCAGCTGCAGGAAGGTCATTTTATCTCGACAAGAGAAGCTAATCTTATCAAGGCGGCTATATCCCGGGATGTGTTAAGCTTTAAGCTCCCACTTCGCGATGAGATACGGGCCAAAATTTTGAAAGCCATGCTGATCTCACTGCTCAGCAAATAAGGGAGGAGTTATCATGATATGCCAGGAATGCGGTAAGCGTCCTGCGACCCTTCATTTTACCAAAATCGTCAACGGAGAAAAGAATGAATTCCATATTTGTGAGGCTTGCGCCCGTGAAAAAGGAGAAATGATTCCAGGTACTCCTAATGGTTTTTCAATTCATAATCTTTTGTCCGGATTGCTTGATTTTGAACCTTCTTCGACCGGCACTATGGCTGCTAAAGCACAAGAGATTCGTTGTGAAGATTGCGGTCTGACGTATGCACAATTCAGTAAGCTTGGGCGTTTCGGCTGCGGCACTTGCTACAAGAGCTTCACAGACAGGCTGGATCCCCTGCTCAAAAGAGTGCATGGAACTACAGTTCATGTAGGAAAAGTTCCAAAGCGGACGGGCGGAATCATTAAGCACAAGCGTGAAATAGAGAGTTTAAAGAAAGAAATGATGACCCATATTGAACTCGAGGAGTTCGAACAGGCGGCTAAAATCCGGGATGAAATTCGCGAAATCGAAAAGAAGATAGCCGGAAATTAGGGTTGGCTTACGCTTTCGAATTTTTGCTAAAGCGAAACTCTAAGGAGGATGTTGTTCATGACGTTACATCGCTTTACCGGTGATGCTTTGAGCGACTGGATGAAGGGAGAGGGGCCGGAATCGGATATTGTTATCAGCAGCCGGGTCCGCATTGCCAGAAACCTTAAAGGCTACCCTTATCCAATGCTGGCGACCAATCCGCAGTCCAAGGAAATACTGAATCAAGTATCGCAAGTCCTTGACAATGACGATTTGGAAACCATCAGCCGCTTTACGCTGATCCAGCTTTCTGAGCTTTCCGAGCTTGAAAAGATGGTGCTCGTTGAAAAACATTTGATCAGTCCCAATTTAGCTAATGAATCGAGAAACGGGGCCGTCATTTTAAGTGATAATGAATCGGTTAGCATTATGATAAACGAAGAGGATCATCTTCGAATACAATGCTTATGCCCCGGATTTCAAATCAAGGAAGTTTGGGATCTGGCTAATCAAATTGATGATATTTTTGAAAGCCATCTCGATTATGGGTATGATGAGAAGAGGGGCTACTTAACAAGCTGTCCAACTAACGTCGGTACGGGAATCAGGGCTTCTGTCATGATGCATTTGCCTGCCTTGGTGTTGTCACAGCAAATTAACCGTATTTTATCGGCAGTTACCCAAGTAGGGCTTACAGTCAGAGGGCTATATGGGGAAGGCAGCGAAGCATTGGGAAATATTTTTCAAATATCTAATCAAATTACATTAGGGCAATCCGAGGAAGAAATCATCGACAATCTGCACAGTGTGGCCAGACAAATTATTGAGCATGAAAGAGCTGCGCGGCAGAAGCTGATGCTGGAATCCAAGATGCGGATTGTAGACCGGGTGAACAGATCTTTAGGTATTCTTTCCTTTGCCGGTATTATGGATTCAAAAGAAGCTGCACAGCGGCTCTCAGATGTTAGACTTGGCATTGATTTGGGTATTATTAAGAACTTGTCCTCGCAAGTACTGAATGAGCTTCTTGTCATGACCCAACCCGGATTTCTTCAGCAATATGCTGGAGAGAAGCTATCTGCAGAAAACCGTGATGTACGAAGGGCGCAGATGATCCGCGAAAAGTTTGGCCATGATTGTAAAGATCTTGATTATTTAGATTAGTTTAGATTTCATTAGATTAGTTTAAAGTTTATTTTAGAAATTTTTGTTTATATGGTTGATTCATCCGTAAGGATTTCTTATATACTTATTAATTTTTGGAGGTGTTTTTTTATGATGTTTGGAAGATTTACGGAACGTGCTCAGAAGGTTCTTTCTCTTGCTCAAGAGGAGGCTGTCCGTTTAGGTCACAATAATATTGGTACTGAACATATTTTACTTGGGCTTATTCGCGAGGGTGAAGGCATTGCCGCAAAGGCGCTTGTAGCTCTTGGATTGGGACTTGAGAAAATTCAAGACGAAGTTGAATCCTTGATTGGAAGAGGACAGGAGCAGCCAACGAACATTGCCTATACACCAAGAGCTAAAAAAGTTATCGAGCTGTCTATGGATGAAGCAAGAAAGCTGGGCCATACGTATGTTGGAACTGAACATATCTTGCTTGGACTTATTCGTGAAGGTGAGGGCGTAGCAGCAAGAGTATTAAATAATCTTGGTGTCAGCCTGAACAAGGCTCGTCAACAAGTTCTGCAGCTTCTAGGCAGCAGTGAATCGGTATCTCCGAATCATGGCAGCAATCCAAACGTAAATACACCGACTCTGGATGGCTTGGCACGGGATCTTACTGCGTATGCGAAGGAAGGTCACCTCGATCCGGTTATCGGACGGAGTAAAGAAATAGAACGTGTTATTCAGGTGTTAAGCCGTAGAACGAAAAACAATCCAGTCCTGATCGGAGAGCCGGGTGTAGGTAAAACGGCGATTGCTGAAGGCTTGGCTCAGAAAATCATTAATAACGAAATCCCGGAAACGTTGAAGGATAAAAGAGTAATGACCCTCGATATGGGTTCAGTCGTGGCAGGTACTAAATATCGCGGCGAATTCGAGGACCGTCTCAAAAAAATCATGGACGAAATTCGTCAAGCGGGCAACATCGTGCTGTTCATTGATGAGCTTCATACCTTGATTGGAGCAGGCGGTGCTGAGGGAGCGATCGATGCTTCCAACATCTTAAAACCTGCTTTGGCCAGAGGCGAGCTGCAGTGCATAGGTGCTACTACGCTTGATGAATACCGCAAGTATATTGAAAAGGATGCAGCGCTTGAAAGACGCTTCCAGCCTATCACCGTTGATCCTCCATCTCCTGAGGAAGCTATACAAATTTTGCATGGCTTAAGAGATCGTTATGAGGCACATCACCGGGTAAAAATTACGGATGAGGCGATTGTAGAAGCTGTTAAATTATCAGACCGCTACATTCCGGACCGTTTCTTGCCAGATAAAGCGATCGATTTAATTGATGAAGCCAGCTCGAAAGTAAGGCTTCGTTCATATACGACTCCGCCAAGCATGAAGCAAATGGAAAGCAAGCTGGAAGATATCCGCAAGGAGAAAGATGCAGCTGTACAAAGCCAGGAATTCGAAAAGGCTGCAGGTTTGCGTGACACGGAACAAAAGCTTCGCGAGGAGCTCGATCTGACCAAGAATGAATGGAAAGAAAAACAGGGCCGCTTGGATACTGAAGTTACTCCTGAGGATATCGCTCAGATCGTGGCTAGTTGGACGGGAATACCTGTCAGCAAGCTTGCCGAGGAAGAAACGGAACGCCTGCTCAAGATGGAAGAAATTCTTCATGAACGTGTTATTGGTCAGGAAGAAGCCGTTAAAGCAGTTAGCCGTGCTATCCGCCGCGCGCGTGCAGGACTTAAAGATCCGAAACGTCCGATGGGCTCCTTTGTTTTCCTGGGACCTACCGGGGTTGGTAAAACAGAGTTGGCCCGTGCTCTTGCCGAATCGCTGTTTGGTGATGAGAATGCGGTAGTTCGCATTGATATGTCCGAGTATATGGAGAAGCATTCCACTTCCAGATTGGTTGGGGCGCCTCCAGGATATGTAGGATATGAAGAGGGCGGACAGTTAACGGAAAAAGTGAGACGCAAGCCTTATTCGGTTGTGCTTCTTGATGAAATTGAAAAAGCGCATCCAGAGGTATTTAATATTTTACTTCAAGTTCTTGAGGATGGCCGTTTGACCGATTCCAAGGGACGTGTTGTTGATTTCCGCAATACCCTGATTATTATGACCTCTAACGTGGGTGCTGAAGCTATTAAGAAAAATTCTTCACTTGGCTTTACAGCTACTCAGGATGCAGGCCGGGATTACACCAATATGAAGGATAAAGTTATGACAGAGCTGAAGAAAAGCTTCCGTCCTGAGTTCCTTAACCGTATTGATGAGATCATCGTGTTCCATTCCTTGGACGAGGAGCATATCGCCCGTATTGTTACTTTAATGGCAGAAGAGCTCCGCAAGCGTTTGAAAGAGCAAGAGGTTGATTTTACGCTTACAGATAAGGCGAAGAAATTCCTTGCTAAGGAAGGGTTTGACCCAACTTATGGGGCAAGACCTTTGCGCAGAGCGATTCAAAAGCATATCGAGGACCGCCTGTCAGAAGAATTGCTAAAAGGAACGATTTCCAAAGGAGATTCATTAACAATTGATGAAGTTGATGGTGAATTGACAGTTCTTCGCGGCGAAGGCATTACGTTAAATAAATAATCAAATCAATAATAAATATGATGATATGAGGCAAAATGCAGCTTCCCGCAAGGGAGACGCATCTTGCCTCTATTTCTTTTCTTTTATGAATGGACTGATTTCATCTGCCCATGAATATTAGATATATCTTAGGGGATATCTAATATTCATGGGCTAGGGGTTTCCCGGGCTTAGTAAAAATGGTAAACTTTGATTAATCGATCCTGGACTTAATATGCGGTCGGTTAAGAGGAGTCATACGTTAATGAGTAAACAGAAAACCAAATATTGCTGTCAGGAATGTGGATATGAGACACCCAAATGGATGGGGAAATGTCCAGGCTGCCAATCCTGGAATACGATGGTGGAAGAAGTGGAAACGGTGGTCAGGACGCAAGGAATGAATTCTTCCGTCGTCCGGACGAAAGAAAAACCGACTCCTATCATACAAATAGAAAGTAGCCCTGAACCAAGGGTCTTAACGAACAATAAGGAGCTTAATCGGGTTCTGGGCGGCGGTATTGTCCCCGGATCTCTGATATTGGTAGGGGGCGATCCGGGAATTGGGAAATCCACGCTGCTGCTGCAGACCTCTTTCGCACTAACCCAGGTTGGGCAGAAAGTTCTTTATATCTCGGGTGAGGAATCCATCAAACAAACAAAGCTCCGGGCTGATCGCTTGAATGCGTTCTCTGATCTGCTCTATGTACTATGTGAGACGAACCTTGACTTGATTGCCGAAGCTATTGAGGACTTAAAGCCGGATTTCATGGTCATAGATTCCATCCAAACGGTATATCATCCGTCTATTGCTTCGGCTCCTGGTACTGTTGCGCAAGTTAGAGAATGTACAGGGCACTTTATGAGAATAGCTAAAGGGCAAGGCATCGCAATAGTGCTTGTAGGCCATGTAACGAAGGAAGGGGCTATTGCAGGGCCGCGGCTGCTTGAGCACATGGTAGATTGCGTTCTTTACTTTGAAGGCGAGAGACATCATTCTTACCGGTTACTGAGGGCGGTGAAAAATCGCTTCGGTTCGACGAATGAAATCGGAATTTTTGAAATGCAGGAATCAGGGCTCGTTGAAGTCAGCAACCCTTCGGAATTGTTTTTATCTGAGAGGCCACTGGGTGTTGCCGGATCTACGGTTGTAGCCAGCATGGAGGGAACAAGGCCAGTCCTGGTAGAAATTCAAGCATTGGTTTCTTCTACAAATTTCCCCTCTCCAAGAAGAATGGCTACTGGTGTTGATCATAATCGTTTATCATTAATCATTGCGGTTCTGGAGAAAAGAATGGGCCTCTTTCTGCAAAATCAGGATGCTTATCTGAACGTGGCGGGTGGCGTCAAGCTTGATGAGCCTGCTGTAGATTTGGCAATAGCAATATGTATTGCATCCAGCTTCAAGGATCAGCCTACAAGACCGTACGATGTTGTTTTTGGGGAGATCGGCTTAACAGGAGAAGTACGCGGTGTTTCCCGTGTTGATCAGAGAGTGAAAGAAGCAGAAAAGCTTGGTTTCCGTAGAGTGATCATGCCGGAAAAAAGCCTCAAGGGATGGACTCCGCCATCTGGCATGGAAATTATAGGGGTTAACACAGTATCAGAAGCATTGGCAGCAGCATTGGGTAATTAGAAGAATAAGAATAGGACATATCAAACTTAATTAGTATAGCTCCAGGAGGAACATGATGAGTAAAGAAGATAGCAAACGCGATGTGATGAGCCAACTGCTGCAAATGGTAGCTCCCGGGACTCCTTTTCGCGATGGGCTGGAAAATGTGCTGCGTGCCAAAACAGGAGGATTAATTGTTGTTGGATGCAGCCCCGAGGTGATGGAGATCGTGGACGGCGGTTTCTCCATCGATTGTGATTTCTCGCCCAATTATTTGTATGAGTTAGCCAAAATGGATGGAGCCATTATCCTCAGTGAAGATATCAAAAAAATTCTTTACGCGAACACCCAGCTTATTCCCGATTCTTCCATATCATCTACAGAGACCGGGATTCGCCATCGGACCGCAGAGCGAGTAGCCCGGCAAACATCCAAACTGGTCGTGTCCATATCACAACGCAGAAATGTAATTACATTGTACCAGGGCAGTTTACGCTACTCTCTGAAGGATATAGGAGTAATCCTGACTAAAGCGAATCAGGCGATCCAGACGCTCGAAAGATACAAGGTAGTATTGGATCAATCACTGACTAATCTTGGGGCTTCTGAATTTGAGGAGCTAGTGACCCTTCACGATGTAACAAATGTTATATCACGCGTGGAGATGGTGCTTAGAATCAAGACGGAAATCAATCGTTATATCAATGAATTAGGCAATGAAGGCCGGTTAATTCGGATGCAGCTGGAAGAGCTTGTAGGCAATGCAGAGCTGGAAGCACGATTGCTCATCAAAGATTATGTGCGTGAGTTGACGGATGATAAAGTGAGAGAAGCGCTTCTTGGATTTAAGCGGCTTTCCTCGGATGAACTACTGGAGCCGCAACATATCGTAAGACTGCTTGGATATTCGAATTCAAATGCCGTGCTAGAGGAAATCGTATCTCCAAGAGGCTTTAGAGTACTCAACAAAATTCCAAGACTTCCCTCCATTATTATTAATAACTTGATCGAAAAATTCCAGTACTTACCTCATATGACTAAGGCAACAATTGAAGATTTGGATGAAGTTGACGGCATTGGAGAAGTTAGGGCAAGGGCGATAAAAGAAGGCCTCAAGCGCATTCAAGACCAAATGTTCATTGACAGGCATATCTAAATTGCATACAATCAGTAAAGGATCACTATTCCGTATGCGACCAGTAGCATTTGGGGTATAGTAAACCAGAGGTGGATAAAACTTATGATAACAAAGTCACTTCCCAGCCTTTTTACGGTAGGGAACCTTTTTTTAGGCATACTTTCGATTATTCTTGTTTTCAATAATGAACCTGAACGTGCTGCGGTGCTGGTCATTGTGGCCATGCTTTTAGACGGCCTGGATGGCAGAGTGGCGAGAGCATTGAATGTGCAAAGTGAGTTCGGTAAAGAGCTTGATTCCTTATCGGATGTTATTTCTTTCGGGGTTGCCCCCGCTTTTATTATGTATGTAGTAGCTTTTAATGATCCCACACTGTTAAGTCCTGGATTTGCATGGATTGTAACAGCCATTTTCCCGATATGCGGAGCTCTTCGGCTTGCAAGATTTAACGTAGTTGCGGGTACTCCCGGCTATTTCATCGGACTGCCGATTCCAGCTGCCGGAGGTATTCTCTGCACACTAGCCTTGTTTCACGGCGAAATCAATTCGTATGTGTTAGTCATTAGCACGGTTCTCTTATCTTATTTGATGGTAAGCACAGTTAAATATCCGAATTTCAAAAAAGCGGGAATTCCCAAGGCAGCTATTTGGATTACTCCTTTTATAGTCGCAGCGGCGGTTATCATCGCGATTAAGTGGCCAGAGTCCATTTCCAAGATGATTTTCGTACCCTTATTACTCTACGCCCTCTATGGCTTAAAAAAAAACGTTGATGGGATCTTCATTCGCTTTCGCAGACGTAATAAGGTTAAGAAAGTAGAGAAATTTCTTGAATCTAAGCCCAATGGTTAGACGGATAATATTAAGCAAGGAAAATAAAAAGCATTTATTTTCTCTGAGTTCTCAGAAAAATAAATGCTTTTTTGTTGCTGCCATATGGCAATATCAGAAAGTCGATGCTCCATACTTTTCACTAATATTACCAAGTAAACGCTATCAATTCCTAAAGAACATAAAACCGTTTACCTCAGCCCTGATTAAGACATGTTAAAAAAACCAAGCGTAGAACATTTCTTCGATTCTTCCTCAACGACCTGCTCCAGATCGACATCAAGAATGTTGCCTAAAGCCGACATATAAAACAGGTTTCTGCCCAGTTCCGTGCCAACTGCTTCCCTGCAATTCTCACATAATTGACCGTTCACATGCGTGCCCAGCGTATCCTTCGCTTCCTGCATCGTCATCTCAGGGTGATAAGCCTGCTTGCCAGCTATGACTTCAATACATCCGCACTCTGTTATAGATTTAATAACGGAACGATTGACAGCGGCGTTCGATTGCTGGAATTTCGATAAAACATCAAGTAAGCTGCGGTGACGGAGTAACAATTCTGATACTTGATCCTGAAACTGCTTTAAAGTCAGGGAGTCCATTCCATCCACCTCGTGTGTTTGTAATTTCCATTTTTATTATATAGGAAGCCTTTCAATATTTCAATTTTAATGATTAACGAATAGGAAATTGGAACATAATTGTAATAGAACGTTAACTTTGTTGAATTGGAGGTGAATCTATGATGAGAAAATGGGTTCAGGTCATTTTTGCAATCATGGGTGGAGTATTAGGATATCAGTGGAGTGAGTGGAGTGGGCAAACGTTATGGATGGCTGCTCTGGGCGCATGCATCATGTGTTTAATTGCGGCTGCTATAGCGGGGTATGGAATGAAGCTGCTTCTGAAAGGGGAGCGGAACATAGCGAGCATCCCGGCGGCGGATTTGCTGGCGGGGACTTTCGGACTGGTTGTGGGGTTATTTATTTCCGTACTTTTATTTCCCGTTTTGGAAAAAGCGATTTGGATCGGTGCGGTGCTTCCTGTTATCGTTTCTTCTGTATTGGGAGTTATGGGATTTCGGATTGGTTATGTAAAAAAGGACGAGTTAGCTCAAATTATTATGAAGAGCCGTTCGCAAGGGGCGGACAAACCAGGTCCAAGACCTTATGAGGAGCATAAAATTCTTGATACCAGCGTCATTATTGACGGCCGTATTGCGGATATTTGTAAAACGGGCTTTATCGAGGGCACGCTGGTAATTCCGGAATTTGTGCTGGAGGAGCTGCAGCATATTGCGGATTCTTCAGATCTGCTGAAGCGCAACAGAGGCAGAAGAGGACTGGATATACTCAATAAGATTCAAAAAGAGCTTGAGGTAAAGGTTTTGATCTACGAAGGTGATTTCGAGGACATTTCGGAAGTGGACAGCAAGCTGGTCCGGCTCGCGAAGGTGCTGCAGGGAAAAGTAATTACAAATGATTTTAACCTGAATAAGGTATGTGAGCTTCAAGGTGTATCCGTGCTTAACATTAACGACCTGGCGAATGCTGTAAAACCTGTTGTTTTGCCCGGTGAAGAGATTCTCGTGCAGGTCATCAAGGATGGCAAGGAGCATGGACAAGGTGTTGCTTACCTGGATGATGGTACGATGATTGTGGTTGAAGGCGGCCGTGACTTTATAGGCATGCTGCTGGAGGTTATGGTAACCAGTGTGCTGCAAACCTCTGCAGGGCGGATGATCTTCGCTAAACCGAAACTATTGGAAAAAGCGCAGTAAAACCAGTATGATAAGGAGAGGAGCTGTGCAGGCAGCAAGCAGATAACAGGTGGGGAAAACATGGGGAAGCTAGGCGTGATCATCGTAGCCGCGGGTAAAGGCTCGCGTATGCGGTCAGAAGAGAGTAAGCAATACATGCAGCTTGGTGGACGGCCAATACTCGTACATACCTTGCAATTATTTCAAAACATACAGCAAATCGGCAGTATCGTACTTGTAGTAGGAGAAGCCGATTTGGAGCGTTGCAGTCAATATATAACCGAATATGCGTTCACTAAGGTCAAGCATGTGCTGGCTGGTGGAAAGGAACGGCAGGATTCGGTGTATAAGGGGCTGGGCGCCCTCTCGGGCGAGACAGAATGGGTATTGGTACATGACGGGGTAAGACCGTTCGTGGCTCCTGAGCAGGTGCTCTCCTGCTGGCACAAAGCCATGCAGGAGGAAGCGGCTGTGCTGGCCGTGCCTGTTAAGGATACAATTAAAATAGTTGATGAAGCAGGGCAGATTCAGTCTACGCCAGACCGAAGGAGCTTGTGGGCAATCCAAACGCCGCAGGCTTTTCGCTTTTCCCTTTTGCTTGAAGCGCATGAAAGGGCGAATGTGGACGGGTTTGTTGGTACGGATGATGCTATGCTGGTAGAACGAATGGGAGTGCCTGTTCATGTGGTCGAGGGAGATTATTACAACATTAAAATTACAACCCCGGAGGATTTACCTTGGGGCGAATGGATTGCAAAGAATGTAAGGGGAGAGAAATCATCATGATTAGAGTCGGGCAAGGCTTTGATGTTCATCAATTAGCTGAAGGACGAAGTTGTATTATCGGGGGCGTACATATTCCATACGAGAAAGGACTTTTGGGGCATTCTGACGCCGATGTGCTGCTGCATGCGATTAGTGACGCTATTTTGGGAGCGCTCGGTCTTGGCGATATCGGCAAACATTTTCCGGACACAGCTGCAGAGTACAAGGATGCAGATAGTTTGGTGCTGCTTAAGCAAGTCTGGCAGCTTGCCAAGGAGAGAGGCTATCGCCTGGGCAATGCGGACAGTACAATCATCGCTCAGCTGCCTAAGATGGCTCCTTATATACCTGCCATGGTAGCTATCATTGCCGAAGCTCTTGAAGCTGCACCAGAGCAGATCAATGTCAAAGCGACGACGACTGAATGGCTTGGTTTTACCGGCAGAGGAGAAGGTATCGCGGCTCAATCTGTTGTTTGTTTATTTAAAGATATGCTATGATTGCTGGTATTATATTTAAAAAAAGGGGTGCGTTATGACTAGTCAACTAAGGGTGCGCTACGCACCTAGCCCAACGGGGCATCTTCATATTGGGGGAGCGCGTACAGCACTTTTCGATTATTTGGCGGCCCGCCGCAGCGGCGGCGCATTTATTGTTCGTTTTGAAGATACGGATCAAACCAGACATTTGGAGTCTGGGATTGGCAACCAGCTCGACGGGCTGAAATGGCTGGGTCTGGATTGGGATGAAAGTGTAGATATTGGAGGGCCTTATGGTCCTTACCGGCAAATGGAACGGCTTGATTTATACCAGCCTTACATTGATCAATTAGTGCGGGAAGGCAACGCGTACCCCTGTTTTTGTTCGGAAGAGGATTTGGAGCAGGAACGTGCTGAACAGGAGAGCCGCGGCGAACTGGCTGCTGGCTATTCAGGCAAATGCCGCTCTTTGACTGCTGAGCAAGTGGCAGCGTTTCAAGCTGAAGGACGTAAGCCTTCTATACGGTTCCGTGTACCAGCGCAGAAGATCGTTGCTTTTGAAGATAAAGTGCGTGGACATGTTGAATTTGAGTCAGATGGTATTGGCGATTTTATTATTGCCCGTCCCGATGGGATTCCCACTTATAATTTTGCTGTTATCATTGACGATTACATGATGAAGATTTCTTTGGTCATTCGCGGCGAGGAGCATCTATCCAATACACCAAGACAAATCATGATGTATGAGGCGCTGGGCTTGTCTGTCCCCGAATTTGCCCATTTGGCTCTGATTCTTAACACGGATCGTAAAAAGATGAGTAAGCGTGATGAGTCCATCATCCAGTTTATTGCACAATATAAAGATTTGGGCTATTTGCCGGAAGCGGTCGTAAATTTCATAGCCTTGCTGGGTTGGTCTCCAAAAGGTGAAGAGGAGTTCTTTACCAAGGAGGAGCTGATTGCCCAGTTCGATCTGGACCGTGTTTCGAAAAGTCCCGCTGTTTTCGATATGGACAAGCTAAATTGGATGAACAATCATTACCTCAAAAAAGCGCCTTTGTCTCAAGTGGTGGAGCTGTCCCTGCCCCATTTGCAAAAAGCAGGCTACATCGCAGCTGAGCCGGACCAGGAAACGTTGGACTGGGTAGCTGCTTTAGTTGGACTGAATCAGGACAGAATGCGTTTTGCTGCAGAAATCGTCGAATTGTCCGCTATTTTCTTCAAAGAGGAGCTAGTACTGGATGAAGAGGCAACAGCTGCTCTCGCTGAGGAGCATGTACCTGTGGTGCTCAAAAGCTTTCTTGCGCAAGTGGAGCAAGCTGAGCAGTTTACACCAGAAGCAATGCCGGCTCTGCTGAAGCAGGTGCAGAAGGAAACTGGGTACAAAGGCAAGCCATTATTCATGTCTATACGCGCCGGATTGACTGGACAGGTGCATGGACCGGATCTGAATATGTCGCTGTATTTGCTAGGCAAAGAAAAAGTTGTGTCCCGGCTGCAGAAATTATTGTAAACGGACATTATTTTAGCTATACTAAAAGGCAGGAAAAGCAATGATCAGGAAAGTACAGATAAGCAGGGATTCACAGAGAGGATAATCAAAGCGGAAGCTTTGGGTGAAAGTTATCCATTCCCCTTAACTGGAAATGCACCTGGGAGCCGCTGAACCGATCCGTGTGAAAGCGCGGGGTAGGTTCAGCCGGGGACGTCCACGTTACAGGGCGATGAGTTGGGAGACTTCAAAGTCACCAAGCAGAGTGGAACCGCGTTACAACGCCTCTGCAGCCTTCGGGCTGTGGGGGCTTTTTTGATTATCAGGACAAACAGGGGTTCATTCTTAAGTAGGATTGCGAAGCCGTCTACCCTTAGCACATAAGGATGCATTGGCATTCATAAGAAGGTGAGTGTATGTGGAAAACGTTCAGATCTGATATAACCGCCGTGTTCGATAATGATCCTGCTGCGCGTAATTGGTTTGAGGTGATTTTTACCTATTCAGGTCTGCATGCTATATGGGGGCACCGGCTGGCCCATTGGCTGTATCGGCATGGCTTGCATACGATTGCCAGAATTATCTCACAGACGAGCCGCTTTATGACAGGCATCGAAGTGCATCCTGGCGCGGTAATTGGAAAGCGGTTGTTTATCGACCATGGTATGGGGGTTGTTATTGGGGAAACATGTGAAATTGGCGATGACGTAATTCTCTATCAAGGTGTTACCTTAGGGGGTACAGGAAAAGAAAAGGGGAAACGACATCCTACAATCGGCAATAATGTGGTAATATCCTCTGGAGCCAAAATATTAGGATCCTTCCGTGTAGGGGATAATTCCCGTATTGGTGCAAATGCTGTTGTGTTGGAGGAAGTGCCTGCCAATACTACCGTGGTAGGTCCTAAAGGCAGAATCGTGAAGCGTGATGGCGTGCGGGTGAACCGGCTGGATCATGCGAATGTGCCTGATCCGATTATTGAGCTATGCCGAGATCTGCAGCAGCAGATCGATTCGCTGAAGACGGAGCTTGAAGCAGAGAAACGAAAGAACGGAGGGTGAAAAGAGCATGACGCTCAAGATATACAATACCTTGTCCAGACAAAAAGAAGAGTTCATTCCTTTAGAACCAGGGAAAGTGAAGATGTATGTTTGCGGGCCAACTGTCTATAATTATATTCATATTGGCAACGGCAGACCGGTTATTTTCTTTGACGTAGTGCGCAGATATTTGGAAACACAAGGTTTTGACGTGAACTATGTGGTTAATTTCACAGATGTGGACGATAAAATGATCCGTAAAGCTGAAGAGCTTGATATGACAGTGCCTCAGCTAGCTGAGATGTTCATTCAGGCCTTCAAAGAGGATATCGCGGCGCTGCGGGTCAGGGATGCTAGTCTGAATCCGAGAGTGACCGAAAACATCGATGAGATTATCGTTTTCATCTCATCGATTTTGGAGAAGGGCTTCGCTTACGAGAGTGGTGGCGATGTGTTTTATCGGACTTCAAAGTTTGCAGAATACGGCAAGCTTTCCCACCAGAAGCTGGATGAACTGCAGTATGGAATTCGCATTGATGTGGACGAACGCAAAGAGAGTCCGCAGGATTTCGTGCTGTGGAAGGCTGCTAAGCCGGGTGAAATATATTGGGATAGTCCATGGGGACAAGGCCGTCCTGGCTGGCATATTGAATGCTCAGCAATGGTTCTCAAATATTTGGGCGAATCGATTGATATCCACGGAGGCGGACATGATTTGACTTTTCCGCATCATGAGTGCGAAATCGCCCAGACGGAAGTGATCACAGGCCGTCCTATGGCCAATTATTGGATGCATAACGCATTTGTGAACATTGATAATGAGAAAATGTCCAAATCACTTGGCAATGGTGTCCTGATTCGCGATATAGTGAAGCAGGTCCGTCCTGAGGTGTTCCGCTTTTTTATGCTGACTGGTCATTACCGCAATCCGTTAAACTATAGTGATGATAGCTTGCTTCAGGCTGCTAATGGACTCGAGCGTATTCAGAACTCCGTTGATAATCTTAAGCATCGTATGGCCGTTGCCCAAGAAGGCATAATTCCTGAAGGACTGGCCGAGCGGGTTAAAGAGATTGCTAGCAATTTTGAAGAAAAAATGAATGATGATTTCAATACACCGGATGCTATAACAGCGATATTTGACCTCGTTGCCGAAGCGAATCTTTACCTGCAGCAGGACCGTGTTAGCCTTCAGGGATTACAGCTTCTCCTGGATCAACTGCATAGCTTTGATGCGATCTTTGGCATTTTAAGTGAAGCAGCTGCTGAGCTTCTTGATGCAGAGATCGATCAGCTTATTGTTGAGCGTACGGAAGCAAGGAAATCGAAGAATTGGGCGCGTGCAGACGAAATCAGGGATTTGCTGACGGAGAAGGGGATTTTTCTTGAGGATACGCCTCAAGGCATTCGCTGGCGGCGCAAATGAGTGAATGGGCTGATGAGTTGAATTTGTTTCATTTTCCACCGTCCAAGGCGCCCCATTTATTAAATCCACTTGTGCTTGCGTATATAGGGGACGCTATTTTCGAAGTATATATTAGGCAGTATGTCATTTCCCAAACGAATCACCGTCCCAATCACCTGCATCAAACGGCGACGAAATATGTCTCAGCTAAAGCGCAGGCCAAGCTGCTGGAAACATTAATGCCTCTGCTTACGCAGGAAGAGAAGGATGTCGTTAAAAGGGGCCGTAACGCTAAGTCAGGTTCTACGGCCAAAAATGCAGAGGTGCTTGAATATCGTCACAGTACGGCATTTGAATGTCTGGTTGGATATTTATATTATACGCAGTCATATGCGAGGCTAAAAGAGCTGTTGGATTTCGTAATGGCTTCTAAAGCAGATGCGGGGAAATAGCAAATAACGTTTCGATGAAGGAGGGAATCTAATGGAGGATTACATCGGTGGTAAGCATTCCGTTCTTGAAGCGCTGCGTGCGGGCAGGACGATTAATAAAATTTGGATTGCCGAGGGCGCCCAGAAGCAATTTGCCGGACCGATTGTGGCTGAAGCCAAAAACAACGGCATTATTGTGCAGTTCACAGACAAGCGCAAGCTTGATCAAATGGCTGAAGGCATTCAGCATCAAGGTGTAGTTGCTCAAGTTGCTGCTTATGAATACGTGGAGATTGAAGATATTTTAGCCAAAGCCAAGGAACTTGGTGAAGAGCCTTTTATTTTGATTTTGGATGAAATCGAAGACCCTCATAATCTGGGTTCGATTCTTAGAACAGCAGATTGCACAGGCGTACATGGTGTAATTATTCCCAAAAGGAGATCGGTTGGCTTAACGGCAACGGTGTCCAAAACGTCGGCTGGAGCTGTAGAATATGTGCCTGTAGCCCGTGTAACGAATATCGCCCAAACGATCGACCTGTTGAAGGAAGCAGGGGTTTGGGTGGCAGGAACGGACGTTTCGGCGACTCAGGATGTGTATAAAGCCACATTCAAGCTGCCGCTTGCCCTTGTGATCGGAAACGAAGGGAAGGGCGTAGGGCGGTTAATCAAAGAGAAATGCGACTTTCTTGTGAAGCTTCCTATGGCTGGGCACATTAATTCTTTGAACGCCTCGGTGGCGGCCGGCGTCTTGATGTATGAAGTGGTAAGACAGCGCAGTATGAGCTAAGAGCTATGGAAGAGTATCTAATCGTAGACGGATATAACATAATTGGGGCTTGGCCGCAGCTGCAGAAACTGAAAGACACAGAGTTAGAGGAAGCACGTGATAAGCTGATTCATATGCTGGCGGAATACCAAGCTTTTTCGGGAATGAAAGTATATCTTGTCTTCGATGCCTACCGGGTTCCGGGCTTGGGAAAAAAATATGTGCAGAGCAAGCTGCGGATTCTTTATACCAAAGAGAAGGAAACGGCAGATGAGCTGATTGAAAGCCTGGTCACCAAACTGGTCGGAAGACGGAAGCAGATATATGTAGCTACCTCGGATATGATGGAGCAGCATGTTATTTTCGGCAAAGGGGCGCTAAGGCTGCCATCAGGCGAGCTGTTGACCAAGATTGAGCAAAGCCGCAGGGAAATGCGCGCCAAAATACGTCAGGAACCTGCTTCCAAGCGTAATTCTTTTGACAGTAATCTGAAAAATGACGTCAAAGATGCCCTGGAAAAGTGGAGAAGAGGTAAATAATAGACTTTCGGGACTATAAAGGGAGCGCCTCCCCGTTGACGATGTTAGATTACATCATGTATACTTATCCTATCTTTTAAGAGAATCTGGGTAGTCCTGCAGGCCGGAGGGATTGTTGGTGAGTGTCGACCTCAAAGAACTGAGAATGCAAGATTATGACCTCAAGACAGACGAAGACATAGTCGAGGCAGTCCGAGTAGGCAGTAGTGAAGCATTGGAATACCTAATTAACAAATATAAGAACTTCGTTCGTGCCAAGGCTCGATCTTATTTCTTAATAGGCGCCGACAGGGAAGACATAGTGCAAGAAGGTATGATAGGCTTGTACAAATCAATTCGTGACTTTCGTGGAGACAAGCTTGCATCCTTTAAAGCGTTTGCTGAACTATGTATCACCAGGCAGATTATTACTGCAATCAAGACAGCCACCCGTCAGAAGCACATTCCTCTCAATTCCTATGTTTCCTTAGACAAGCCCATCTACGATGAAGATTCCGATCGCACCTTATTGGACGTCATTTGCGGATCAAGGGTTACCGACCCCGAAGAATTGATTATCAATCAAGAAGAATTTAGCGGTCTTGAAGATAAAATGGGGGAAATTTTGAGTGAGCTGGAACGCAGAGTGTTGATGCTCTATTTGGATGGCAGATCTTATCAAGAAATTGCCGTAGATTTGGACAGACATGTGAAGTCTATCGATAATGCGCTGCAGCGTGTAAAGCGCAAGCTTGAGCGATATTTAGAAGTGAGAGATTTATAGCGGCACCTTCGTTGTTCGAGGGTGTTTTTTGTTTTATAAGGTTTAATCACTGCTGTCCAAGTGCATAATGAAGATACTTCTTCTTGAAGCATCACTTGAAGCTACTTCTTTCTTGACACTCTATTTCAGTTGTGATACAGTATTGCAGGTAGCCCTCAAAGTCGCTTTCTTTCTGATGCGCAAAAAGGGCTGTAATCAGAAAGTGTCTGTAGTAGGAGGTGTACAACATGCGGGTTATCATTACACTTGCGTGCACAAGTTGCAAACAAAGAAACTATGCATCCACTAAAAATAAGCGCAACAATCCAGACCGTATTGAGTTGAAGAAATATTGCAGATTTTGCAATGAACATACGGCTCATCGCGAAACCAGGTAGTTCTTTGGAGGTGTAGTTTGTGGCTTTCTTAGCTAAAATGAGGCAAAGCTTGGGGTCCTCTTTTTCTTTCTTCACCGACAGTTGGTCAGAACTTAAAAAAGTGAAGTGGCCAAGTCGCAAAGAAATGATCACCTATACGCTTGTCGTTATTGGTACAGTAACTTTTGTTACTGTGTATTTCTTTGTACTTGATCTTGGCCTAACTGAGCTGCTGCGCCTTGTTTTTAAATAAACAGGACTATAGGTGACTTAGAAAATGGAAATGGAAAAAAGATGGTACGTCGTACATACCTATTCCGGGTATGAGAACAAAGTAAAAGCAAACCTCGAAAAACGTGTTGAATCTATGGAAATGCAGGACAAGATCTTCCGTGTGCTCGTGCCTATGGAAGAGGAACTGGTAAACAAGGACGGCAAGAAAAAAACCGTCATGCGCAAAGTTTATCCAGGTTATGTTCTCGTTGAAATGGTGCAGACTGATGATTCCTGGTATGTCGTCCGTAATACTCCTGGAGTTACCGGCTTCGTAGGTTCTACGGGTTCCGGCTCCAAGCCGACTGCGCTCCTTCCGGAGGAAGTGGAAGCTATCCTGAAGCACATGGGTATGGAGGAACCGAAGCCGAGAATCGACTTCGAGCTCAAAGATACTGTGCGCGTCAAGGTGGGGCCTTTCGCCAACTTCGTCGGAACGATAGAAGATATTATTGTGGACAAGAGCAAGCTTAAGGTACATGTGAATATGTTTGGCAGAGAGACCCCGGTGGAGCTTGATTTCACTCAAGTAGAGAAGCTGTAGCTACAGCGTGTATCGACTTTCCTTGGGGAACGAACTCCCGTCTCGTTCGCGAGCGGTGAGCCAGCTTCGCAGGCAAGGAAGGTTTATCGACAAGTCACTACCAGGTCTATTCCTTGGGATAGACCTTCGTTAGTGGGAGGGTCCCAGACCCGCTTACCACACTATTGCAAGGAGGTGTCAAAATGGCAAAGAAGGTAATCAAAGTAGTAAAGCTTCAGGTTCAAGCTGCGAAAGCAAATCCGGCGCCGCCAATCGGTCCCGCATTAGGTCAAGCAGGTGTGAACATCATGGCTTTCTGTAAAGAATTTAATGCTCGTACTGCAGACCAGGCTGGACTTATTATTCCGGTTGAAATCTCCGTATTCGAGGATCGTTCCTTTACATTCATCACCAAAACGCCTCCGGCAGCAGTTCTGCTTCGCGTAGCTGCAGGTATTGAAAAAGGTTCCGGAGAACCAAACAAAAAGAAAGTCGCAACTGTCAAGCGTTCGGTAGTTCGCGAAATCGCTGAGCAAAAAATGCCCGATCTTAACGCTGCAACCGTAGAGGGTGCAATGCACATGGTTGAAGGTACTGCTCGCAGCATGGGAATCGTCATCGAAGATTAATTCCGTAAGGAATGCGGTAATTATGCCGCTCGGTGGGAGGATTATCCGTTAAAACCACTAAGGAGGAGTAGAAATGCCCAAGCACGGTAAGAAGTACGAAGAAGTTTCCAAGCTTGTTGACGCTGAAGCCTTATATGATCCGTCAGAAGCTATCGAGCTGGTAAAGAAAACAGCTCCAGCTAAATTCGATGAAACTGTAGATGTTGCAGTTCGTCTGGGTGTAGACCCAAGAAAACAAGACCAAGCTGTTCGGGGGGTAGTTGTACTTCCGCATGGTACTGGTAAAACAAAGCGCGTACTCGTTTTTGCTAAAGGCGACAAAGCCAGAGAAGCAGAAGCAGCCGGGGCCGATTTTGTAGGCGATCTGGATATGATCAACAAAATCCAACAAGGTTGGTTCGACTTCGATGTTTGCGTAGCCACTCCAGATATGATGAGCGAAGTAGGGAAACTGGGCCGTATTCTCGGGGGTAAAGGTTTAATGCCTAACCCGAAAGCTGGTACTGTAACCTTCGACGTAACTAAAGCCATTCAGGAGATCAAAGCTGGTAAAATCGAATACCGTCTGGATAAAGCCGGCCAAATTCATGCTCCACTGGGTAAAGTATCGTTTGATGCCGTTAAGTTGAATGAAAACTTCCGTGCATTGATTGATGCTCTTCTTAGAGCGAAGCCTGCAGCAGCTAAAGGTGTTTACCTTAAAGGTGTTGCAATCTCTTCAACTATGGGACCTAGCGTACGTGTGAATTTAACATCCTTTAGATAAGAATTAGCACGTTTGACTTTCGGGTTCAAACATGGTAATCTGACTAAAGTCTAAAAATGAATATGCAAACCGTAGACAGTAGGTGCTTAACCGCTTAATTTCCTACCGAGGTGTTATGATAGAACGATATATTTCTTTGTTTACACAAGGGAAAATCAGCACATCATGCCTTCGTAGAGTCTACGAAGGCATTTCTTATGTCTATAGGAAATGCTGACCGGTCTGCTGTTTGTAAAATAGAAAGATACAATGCTCAAGAAGTGAGGTGTTACTGAAATGGCAAACGCGAAAATTATCGCAGAAAAAGAACAGGCTGTATCCGTGGTTACAGAAAAGCTGAAAAACAGCAGCTGCACAATTATTACGGATTATCGCGGTTTGAACGTAGCTCAAGTAACTCAGCTGCGCAAAACCTTGCGTGAAGCGGGCATCGAGTTTACTGTTCTTAAGAATAGCTTGGCCAGAAGAGCGAGTGCTAATGCGGAACTATCCGGTTTGGATGAGTATCTGACAGGTCCTACAGCTATCGCATTCAGCTCAGGTGACATCGTGGCACCAGCCAAGATTTTAACTGAGTTCGCTAAGAAAAATGATAAACTGAACGTTAAAGCTGGAATCGTTGAAGGCCGCGTTGTTGGATACGACCAAATTAAAGCCTTAGCAGATCTTCCTTCCAAAGAAGGCTTGCTCTCTATGTTGCTTAGCGTTCTTCAAGCTCCTGTTCGTAACTTTGCACTTGCTGTTAAAGCAGTTGCTGAGAAACAAGAAGGCGGAGCGGAAGCTTAATCTTATTTAAATAATTCTACGAAAATAATGGAGGTTTAACCTATGAGCAACGCACAAATCTTAGAAGCAATAAAAGGTATGACTATTCTTGAACTGAACGATCTGGTAAAAGCTATTGAAGAAGAATTTGGTGTAACTGCAGCAGCTCCAGTAGCAGTTGGCGGCGGCGCAGCAGCAGCAGAAGTTGAAGAGCAAACTGAATTTGATGTTATCCTGACAAACGCAGGCGCATCCAAAATCAACGTTATTAAAGCAGTTCGCGAAATCACAGGTCTTGGCCTGAAAGAAGCTAAAGATCTTGTTGACAGCGCACCTAAAGCAATTAAAGAGAAAATTGGTAAAGAAGAAGCTGACGCTATTCAAGCTAAGCTTACAGAAGTTGGCGCAACTATAGAAGTGAAGTAATTCTAATTTCAACCAAACCTCTTGAAGCTAGTCTTCAAGAGGTTTTCTTTTGAAAGGAGAGTTTCGAAAATGTCTGAGCATTATTATACTAAGCAGCCTACAGTAGAGCATGATCACCATCAAACAGAAGAGGTGCTTCGGGGATATAAGCTAGTGTTTGGGACGGATGCTGGTGTTTTCTCAAAAAAAGGAGTCGATTATGGAAGTAAACTTCTGATTGAGACGATGAAATTCGATAGATCAGCACGAGTTCTCGATGTTGGTTGCGGATATGGCCCGATCGGCATTACGGCAGCTAAATTATGTCCGGATGGACATGTAACAATGATTGATATCAATGAGCGGGCAGTAGAACTATGTGCGGAAAATGCTCGGAAAAATGGAGTTTTTCACGTATCGGTCATGCAGAGTGATCTTTTTGAAAAGGTGAAGGGCCACCAGTTCGATGTCATTCTTACGAATCCGCCTATTCGGGCAGGTAAGGAGACCGTCCATCGTATTTTCTCAGAAGCTTATGAGTGTTTAACACAAGGGGGCTCGTTATGGGTCGTTATTCAAAAAAAACAGGGGGCACCTTCTGCGAAAGCGAAACTGGAATCCTTATACAGTGAAGTTGAGGAAGTATCCAGGGATAAGGGGTACTGGATTTTGAAGGCGACGAAGTGATAGATAGCTGCACAACTGGCAAGGTAGATGATAGGTGAGTAAAAGCCCGTAACGGCTAACAAAGAAATGTTTGACTTGACATTTTGGATGTGGTATCATTAAAAAATGTCAGTATTAAGATGGGACACATGTATGTAGTCTACAAAAATGTCAAGTCTTTTTTTCAGGGAGAAATGAATAAAATTTTAGCATCCAGCGTATAATGTTGAAATTTTAGGCAACTCTAACATGATGAAAAGAAATATATGGAAAAAGTCTTGTCGATGAACAGAGAAAAACCTCCATCCATACAGTCGCTTGTTCGGACGGGCTCCAAAATGGAGGCGTCCTGAGTGTAGGTAGGTAGAAGTTTTTCTTCTTTATTTTTTACTTAATGAGTAGAGTTGAGGGGTGAATGAAAGTTGGCGGGACATCTTGTTCAATTTGGACGACGTAAACGCAGGACTTATGCACGAATTAATGAGGTGCTGGGCATTCCCAATCTGATCGAAATCCAACAGAAATCATATCAATGGTTTTTGGATGAAGGTTTGCGGGAAATGTTTCAGGATATCTCACCGATCCAGGATTTTACGGGAAACTTGATATTGGAGTTTATCGATTACAGTTTAGGTGAGCCTAAATATTCGGTCGATGAGTCCAAGGAGCGTGACGTGACCTACGCAGCGCCGTTAAGGGTGAAGGTCCGTTTGATTAATAAAGAAACCGGCGAGGTCAAGGAGCAAGAAGTGTTCATGGGAGATTTCCCAATTATGACTGAAACGGGAACCTTTATTATCAACGGCGCGGAGCGTGTTATCGTCTCCCAACTCGTTCGCTCACCCAGTGTTTATTATAGCACGAAAGTTGATAAAAACGGCAAAAAAACTTACACCGCGACGGTTATTCCGAACCGTGGGGCTTGGCTTGAACTAGAGACCGATGCCAAAGATATCATCTATGTACGTATTGACCGTACCCGGAAGATTCCTGTGACCGTGCTGTTAAGAGCTTTGGGCTTCGGTACAGATATGGAGATTTTGGAGCTTCTAGGTGATGATGAATATATCCGCAATACGCTAGATAAAGATAATACGGATTCAACAGACAAAGCGTTGATTGAAATCTATGAACGTCTTCGTCCGGGTGAACCTCCTACATTAGATAATGCTAGAAGTCTTCTTGTTGCACGCTTTTTTGATCCTAAACGCTATGATCTAGCAAACGTGGGTCGTTACAAAATTAACAAGAAGCTGCACATTAAGAATCGTTTGTTTAATCAACGTCTTGCAGAAACACTGGTAGATCCAGAGACAGGTGAAATTATTGCAGAAGCAGGGCAAGTGCTTGACCGCCGTGCTTTGGATGAAGTTTTACCATACTTGGAAAAGGGTGTCGGCTTCAGGCAGTACAATATTACTGGCGTTTCTGAAGCAGAGCAAATTCCAGTGCAGTGCGTTGAAGTCTATTCTCCAATAGAAGACGGCAAAGTAGTTAAAGTCATTTCTAATGGTGTTATTGATAAAGCCATTAAGAATATTACTCCTGCCGATATTATTTCCTCAATTAATTATTTTATTAACCTTCTTCATGGCATTGGAAACACGGATGATATTGACCATCTTGGCAACCGTAGATTGCGTTCCGTTGGTGAACTTCTGCAAAACCAATTCCGTATCGGATTATCCCGTATGGAGCGTGTAGTACGTGAGCGTATGTCCATTCAAGATGCTAACGTGATCACACCACAAGCTTTGATCAATATCAGACCCGTTATCGCTTCGATCAAAGAGTTCTTCGGAAGCTCACAGTTGTCCCAATTTATGGATCAGACTAACCCGCTTGCCGAGCTGACTCATAAGAGACGTCTCTCAGCACTGGGACCAGGTGGTTTGACGAGAGAGCGCGCAGGCTTTGAAGTCCGTGACGTTCATCACTCTCACTATGGCCGTATGTGTCCGATTGAAACGCCAGAGGGTCCGAACATTGGTTTGATCAACTCTCTTTCCACTTTTGCCAGAATCAATGAGTATGGTTTCATAGAAGCTCCGTATCGTTGGGTAGATCCGAAGTCGGGTATTGTAACCGAGCAGATTGCTTATATGACAGCGGATGAAGAAGATAATTACGTTATCGCACAGGCGAACGCCCAGCTTACTGAAGAAGGAAAGTTTGTCCAAGATACGGAAATTGTTCGTTTCAAGGATGACAACCTTATTCTTCCGATCGAACGTGTAGATTACATGGACGTATCTCCCAAGCAGGTTGTATCCGTCGCGACGGCGCTTATCCCCTTCCTGGAAAATGATGACTCTAACAGAGCGCTAATGGGTTCGAACATGCAGCGTCAAGCCGTTCCTCTTTTGATTCCAAAGGCACCGCTTGTCGGTACTGGTATGGAGCATAAAGCTGCGAAGGACTCGGGTGTATGTATTGTCTCCAAATTCGATGGAATTATTGAAAAAGCTTCGGCTAATGAAATTTGGGTTCGCAGACAAGAGCTTGTTGATGGCAAATTGGTTAACGGAAATCTTGTTAAGCACAAGCTGCATAAATTTATGCGTTCCAACCAAGGTACTTGTATCAACCAACGTCCTATTATTAAAAAAGGACAACAGGTTAAAGTAGGAGACATTCTTGCTGATGGTCCTTCCACTGAGCAAGGTGAATTGGCTCTAGGCCGCAACGTAGTCGTTGCCTTTATGACATGGGAAGGGTACAACTACGAGGATGCGATTTTACTTAGCGAGAAGCTGGTGAAAGAAGATGTATATACTTCAATCCACATTGAAGAATATGAATCTGAAGCTCGCGATACGAAGCTTGGACCAGAAGAAATCACCAGGGATATTCCCAATGTTGGTGAAGACGCCCTGAAAAATTTAGATGAGCGTGGAATTATTCGCGTAGGTGCAGAAATTGGCGCCGGAGACATTCTTGTCGGTAAAGTAACGCCTAAGGGTGTTACCGAATTGACGGCAGAAGAAAGATTGCTTCATGCTATCTTCGGTGAGAAGGCTCGTGAAGTCCGGGATACTTCCCTGCGGGTTCCTCACGGAACAGATGGTATCGTTGTTGACGTTAAAGTATTTACCCGTGAGAACGGCGATGAGCTTCCTCCGGGCGTTAATCAATTGGTTCGTGTCTATATTGCCCAAAAACGGAAAATTTCCGAAGGTGACAAGATGGCCGGACGTCACGGTAATAAAGGGGTTATCGCGCGTATTCTTCCTGAAGAAGATATGCCGTTCCTTCCTGATGGAACTCCTGTAGAAGTCGTTCTAAACCCGCTGGGAGTACCTTCCCGGATGAACATAGGACAGGTGCTGGAAGTTCACTTGGGGATGGCTGCAAAGCTTTTGGGTATTCACACTGCCACTCCAGTTTTCGATGGCGCGCGTGAGTATGACGTATTTGATGCTATGGAAGAAGCTGGGATGCAGCGTAACGGCAAGACTATGCTTTATGATGGTCGCTCCGGAGAATCTTTTGAACGGGAAGTTACCGTTGGTGTCATGTACATGATCAAGCTTGCGCACATGGTTGACGACAAAATCCATGCACGTTCTACCGGTCCTTACTCACTCGTTACTCAACAGCCGTTGGGTGGTAAAGCACAGTTCGGTGGACAGCGTTTCGGGGAGATGGAAGTTTGGGCGCTTGAAGCCTATGGCGCAGCCTATACACTTCAGGAAATTCTTACCGTCAAGTCGGATGATGTCGTAGGACGTGTGAAAACTTACGAATCTATTGTCAAAGGCGAGAATGTTCCGGAGCCAGGCGTGCCGGAATCCTTCAAGGTTCTGATCAAGGAGCTTCAAAGCTTGGGTATGGATGTCAAAATCTTGTCAGGCACTGAAGAAGAGATCGAGATGAAGGAATCGGATGAAGACGATGAGGTTACCAGCGACAAGCTGAACCTTAATTTAGAAGGCGCCGAAATGGGAATGGAATAAACGAACTTGACGAAGATCGAATAAGCTTCGTAGCTTGCTAGGCTATATATTCTTAAGGAGGGTTGCTCCTTGTTAGATGTTAATAACTTCGAGTACATGAAAATCGGCTTAGCATCACCCGATAAAATTCGTTCCTGGTCTCGTGGGGAAGTGAAGAAGCCGGAAACTATCAACTACAGAACTTTAAAGCCGGAAAAAGAAGGGCTCTTCTGTGAGAAGATCTTCGGGCCAACAAAGGACTGGGAATGTCATTGCGGTAAATACAAACGCGTCCGTTATAAAGGCGTTGTCTGTGACCGCTGTGGCGTAGAAGTAACCCGTCAAAAGGTACGTCGTGAACGTATGGGACACATCGAGCTCGCTGCTCCTGTTTCCCATATCTGGTACTTCAAAGGGATTCCAAGCCGTATGGGACTTGCACTGGATATGTCTCCAAGATCGTTGGAGGAAATCATTTACTTTGCATCCTATGTCGTCACAGATCCAGGAGATACACCTTTAGAGAAGAAACAGCTTCTGTCCGAAAAAGAGTACCGCAGCTATCGCGAGAAGTACGGATACGCCTTCCAGGCCGGTATGGGCGCTGAGGCTGTGAAAAAGCTGCTTCAGGATATCGAAATCGATAGAGAAGTGGAAATGCTTAAGGAAGAGCTCAAGACCGCACAGGGCCAACGTCGTAATCGTGCGATCAAGCGCCTGGAAGTTATGGAAGCTTTCCGTAATTCCAAAAATATGCCAGGCTGGATGGTACTTGATGTACTGCCAGTTATCCCGCCGGAACTGCGCCCAATGGTTCAGCTGGATGGGGGCAGATTTGCTACCTCCGATTTGAACGATTTGTATCGCCGTGTAATCAACCGGAACAACCGTCTCAAGAGATTGCTTGATCTGGGTGCACCCGATATCATTGTTCAGAATGAAAAGCGTATGCTTCAAGAAGCTGTCGATGCTTTGATCGACAATGGACGCCGCGGCCGTCCCGTTACGGGACCTGGTAACCGTCCACTTAAATCCCTCAGCCACATGCTGAAGGGGAAGCAGGGACGTTTCCGTCAGAACTTGCTGGGTAAACGTGTTGACTACTCAGGCCGTTCTGTTATCGTTGTAGGCCCGGATCTGAAGATGTATCAATGTGGTCTGCCGAAGGAAATGGCACTAGAATTATTTAAGCCTTTCGTAATGAAAGAGCTTGTAAATAAAGGCTTAGCTCACAACATCAAGAGTGCGAAGCGTAAAGTCGAGCGCGTAAGTCCTGATGTATGGGATGTTCTTGAAGAAGTAATTAAGGAGCACCCGGTTCTTCTAAACCGTGCCCCTACCTTGCATAGACTAGGTATTCAAGCGTTTGAACCTATTCTCGTTGAGGGTCGTGCGATCAAATTGCATCCGCTCGTATGTACAGCATACAACGCTGATTTTGACGGTGACCAAATGGCGGTTCACGTTCCTTTATCCTCTGAAGCCCAAGCTGAAGCACGTGTGCTGATGCTGGCGTCCGGGAATATTTTGAATCCTAAGGATGGCAAGCCTGTTGTTACTCCTTCACAGGATATGGTACTGGGAAGCTTTTATTTAACAACAGATAACAAGTTTGCCAAAGGCGCGCTGAGCATACTTAGATCCGTGAATGAAGCAGTTTCTGCTTATCAGTCCGGGAAGTCTGCACTTCATGCCAGAGTAGCTATCCCAGCCAAGGTTCTAAATAAAACAAGCTTCACTCCTGAGCAGCAGGAAGCGATATTGATCACGACAATCGGTAAAATCATCTTTAATGAAATTTTCCCGGAAGATTTGCCGTTTATCAATGAGCCTACGAAGACAAATCTGTTGAATGGTATCCCGGATTCCCATTTTGTTTTTGACAAAGGGGCGGATCTGAGAACGATTATGCAGGAGCTTCCAGAAGGTAAGGCTGTAGGCAAGGAATATCTCGGAACGATTATTGCGGAATGCTTCCGTAAATATCATACGACCCAAACCTCAGTGATTCTGGATAAAATTAAAGAGTTAGGCTTCACGTATTCGACTAAAGCAGGTATTACAGTTGCGGTTTCGGATGTTATCGTGCCGAAGGAAAAGGATCTTATTCTTCAAGAAAGCGAAGAAAAGGTACGTTCCGTAACGAATCAATACCGCCGCGGTCTGATTACAGATGAAGAGCGTTACGACAGAGTCATTTCCATTTGGAGTAAAGCGAAGGATGAAATCACAGATATCTTGATGAAATCCCTTGATAAATACAACTCCATCAATATGATGGTTGAATCCAAGGCTCGGGGTAACAAATCACAAATTACACAGCTCGGAGGAATGCGTGGTCTGATGGCCAATCCTTCCGGTAAAATTATCGAGCTTCCAATTAAATCGAACTTCCGTGAAGGACTTACGGTTCTGGAATACTTTATTTCCACGCACGGTGCCCGTAAAGGTCTTGCCGATACAGCGCTTCGTACCGCGGATTCCGGCTACTTGACTCGTCGTCTTGTTGACGTTGCTCAAGATGTCATCGTTCGTGATGAAGATTGTGGTACTGACAAAGGCTTTATGGTAAGTAAAATTCAAGACGGTAAAGAAGTCATTGAGGATCTTTACGACCGTATTGAAGGACGTTACGCTTTTGAAACATTGCGTCACCCGCAAACGGGAGAAATTATCATAAACCGCAATGAACTGATTGAAGCCGGAACAGCTGATAAAATTATCAACTCTGGCATCGAGAAGCTGCAAATCCGTTCTGTGTTAAGCTGCCGTTCCAGACATGGTGTTTGTAAAAAATGCTATGGCCGTAATTTGGCAACAGGCCAGCACGTAGAAATCGGAGAAGCTGTTGGTATTATCGCTGCTCAATCGATTGGTGAGCCGGGAACTCAGCTGACCATGCGTACGTTCCATACCGGGGGCGTTGCCGGAGATGATATCACCCAAGGTTTGCCGCGTATTCAAGAGCTCTTTGAAGCACGGAATCCGAAGGGGCAAGCAATTATCTCCGAAATTGATGGTGTAGTGAAAGAAATCCGTGAGGCTAAGGATCGTCGTGAAATTGAAGTTCAAGGCGAAGCTGAATCCAAGACATATGCAGTTCCTTATGGATCCAGAATCCGTGCTTCAGTGAATCAGCATATTGAAGCAGGGGATGAGCTGACAGAAGGTTCTATCGATCCTAAAGATATGCTCCGCATTAAAGGGATTCGCGGCGTTCAAAACTATATTCTGCAAGAGGTACAGCGCGTTTACCGGAACCAAGGGGTGGAAATTAACGACAAGCATATTGAAGTTATGGTACGTCAAATGCTGCGTAAAATCCGTATCGTTGATGCCGGAGACACGACTCTGCTTCCTGGTTCATTCGTAGATATTCATGAATACGAGGAGGCTAATAAAACAGCTCTCTTCTCAGATAGTGAGCCGGCAGTAGCCAAACCAATCCTGCTTGGTATTACCAAAGCTTCTCTTGAGACAGATTCCTTCCTATCCGCTGCTTCCTTCCAGGAGACAACTCGTGTCTTGACAGATGCGGCGATCAAAGGAAAAGTCGATCAGCTTCTCGGACTTAAAGAGAATGTTATTATTGGTAAGCTGATTCCAGCTGGAACGGGTATGCCGCGTTATCGGAATATTCGTATTACGAATCCGAACGAAGTGGATATAGAAGTAGAAGGACTGGAAAAAGAAACAGTTGCAGTTGAATAAAATTGTGTGAAGAAGCAACGCCGGAAAGCAGATCTTCTTGAGAGGATCTCTTTCCGAGCGCTTTTTTCTGAGATAAATTTTGTGAAGAATACTTAATTTTCTTGACACTGCTTTTTTGAAGTGCTAATATATCAAAGTGTGCCTATGTTAATATGCTTTCCTGTGCTTTGGAGGATATGTTTGATGTCTTATGAAAAAGTGAAACAGGCAAAGAACGTGAGTATTGGTACCAAGAAAGCTATTCGAATGGTCGAGCTTGGCAGGGCGGCCGAAGTTTTTGTTGCCAAAGATGCAGATCCACGTATGACGATAAAAATGGTGAACCTCTGTAAGAAGATGGATGTACAAGTAATCTACGTAGATTCTATGAAGCTTTTAGGTAAAGCATGTGGAATTGAAGTTGGAGCTGCCGTAGCAGCCATCGTGAATGAGTGATCCGAAAGACGTTTTTGTTGCAGGACATAAGCATGATTCTTCAGAATTAAAGCCTAAGTCCCCTGACAGAGACATTTCCTTTGTCCATTTATGACTCGCCTGGATCTGTGGGCTTGCAATAAGAAGTGGTTTATAATTCTAGGGAGGAGGTGGCGAAATGCCAACAATTAACCAATTAGTTCGTAAAGGCCGTGAAGCGAAGGTGGAGAAATCCAAATCCCCAGCTTTGCAAAAAGGTTTTAACGCTTTGAAAAGAGAAGCAACCGATTTGAGCGCTCCTCAAAAACGTGGTGTTTGCACCCGCGTAGGTACGATGACTCCTAAGAAGCCTAACTCAGCTCTTCGTAAATATGCCCGTGTTCGTTTGACAAACCGTGTAGAGGTAACAGCCTACATTCCAGGTATTGGACACAACCTGCAAGAGCATAGCGTTGTTCTGATTCGTGGAGGAAGAATTAAAGATCTTCCAGGGGTACGTTATCACATCGTTCGTGGCGCTTTGGATACTTCAGGCGTAAACAACCGTAAGCAAGCTCGTTCGAAATATGGAACGAAACGTGCGAAGGTAAAGAAATAAGATCGACTATATCAGGGATGATTTTTTCAAGAAAGGGGGATAACTATGCCTCGTAAAGGTCCAGTTACTCGTAGAGATGTATTGCCAGATCCGATTTATAGCAGCAAGCTTGTTACCCGTCTAATTAACCGTATCATGATTGACGGAAAAAGAGGGGTAGCACAGTCCATTTTATATAATGCTTTTAACCTAGTTCAAGAGCGCACTGGCAAAGAGCCAATGGAAGTTTTCGAACAAGCAATTAAAAACATTATGCCAGTTCTTGAAGTAAAAGCACGCCGTGTGGGTGGAGCTAACTACCAAGTACCTATCGAAGTTAGACCGGATCGCCGTTCAACTTTAGGTCTTCGTTGGCTCGTAAACTACTCGCGTCTGCGCGGAGAGAAGACAATGGAAGAAAGACTGGCGTATGAAATTATTGATGCCAGCAACAACACAGGATCTTCCGTGAAAAAACGTGAAGATACACACAAGATGGCTGAAGCAAACAAAGCGTTTGCTCACTATCGTTGGTAGAATAAATTTTCCCCCCAATATAGGAAGGAGAAATACGTATGGCTAGAGAGTTCTCCTTGTTTAATACACGTAACATTGGGATTATGGCTCATATTGATGCCGGTAAAACGACTACAACTGAACGTATTCTGTACTATACAGGCCGTGTACACAAAATCGGTGAGGTCCACGAAGGTGGCGCAACGATGGACTGGATGGAGCAGGAGCAGGAGCGCGGAATCACGATTACTTCCGCTGCTACTACAGCGCAATGGGAAGGTCACCGCATCAATATTATCGATACCCCAGGGCACGTAGACTTTACTGTTGAGGTAGAGCGTTCCCTTCGTGTGTTGGACGGAGCAGTAGGTGTGTTTAGTGCCAAAGAAGGCGTTGAACCACAGTCCGAAACCGTTTGGAGACAAGCGGACCGTTATAATGTTCCCCGGATTGCTTATGTAAACAAGATGGACATTATCGGAGCGGATTTCTTAGGCGTTATTGTTTCGATGAAAGAAAAGCTTGGTGCAAATGCAGTTGCGATTCAACTTCCGATCGGTGCTGAGAATGAATTCAAAGGCATTATCGACCTGGTTGAAGAAAAAGCTTATATGTATATGGACGATCTTGGTAAGGATATTCAAGAAGTTGAAATTCCTGATGAGTACAAAGATAAAGTTGCTGAATTAAGATTGGAGCTTGTAGAGAAGGTTGCTGAGCTTGATGAAGAGCTTACAATGAAATATCTCGAGGGTGAAGAACTTACTGTAGCTGAAATCAAGGCAGCTCTTCGTAAGGGAGTTTGCGAAGTTAAGATTTTCCCGGTTATCTGTGGGTCTTCTTACAGAAATAAGGGAGTTCAACTGATGTTGAATGCGGTAATTAATTACCTTCCTTCACCTTTGGATGTACCAGATATTAAAGGACTGCTGGATGACGGTACTGAAGTTATTCGTAAATCTTCAGATGCTGAACCATTCTCAGCTCTTGCATTTAAAATTATGACGGATCCTTTCGTAGGAAGACTTACGTTTTTCCGTGTGTACTCTGGTGTTCTAAGTTCAGGCTCTTATGTTTTGAACGCCACCAAGGGCAAACGGGAAAGAGTTGGTCGGATTCTTCAAATGCATGCAAACAGCCGTCAAGAAATTAGCGATGTTTACTCCGGTGACATTGCAGCTGCTGTTGGTTTGAAGGATACAACTACTGGAGATACTTTATGCGATGAGAAGAACCCGGTTATTCTAGAGTCAATGAACTTCCCTGAGCCGGTTATCCAGCTTGCGGTTGAGCCAAAGACAAAAGCTGACCAAGATAAGATGGGGATCGCTCTGCAAAAGCTGTCTGAAGAAGATCCAACATTCCGTGCTCATACGGACGAAGAAACAGGCCAAACGATTATTGCAGGTATGGGTGAGCTTCACCTAGAGATTCTTGTTGACCGTATGCTTCGCGAGTTTAAAGTTGAGACCAATGTTGGTAAGCCTCAGGTTGCTTACAGAGAAACCTTCCGTGCATCTGCCAAGGTTGAAGGTAAGTTCGTTCGTCAATCCGGTGGCCGTGGTCAATACGGACATTGTTGGGTTGAATTTAGTCCGCAAGAGCCAGGCGCAGGTTTCCTTTTTGAAAGCAAAGTAGTAGGGGGCTCTATTCCAAGAGAATACATTGCACCTATTCAAGCTGGTATTGAGGAATCCATGAAGAATGGTGTAATTGCTGGATTCCCGCTCGTGGACATCAAAGCTACTGTAGTAGACGGATCTTATCATGATGTTGACTCCAACGAAATGGCGTTTAAGATCGCTGGTTCCATGGCCCTTAAAGCAGCTAAAGACAAGTGTCAACCGGTTCTTCTTGAGCCAATCATGAAAGTTGAAGTTACTGTACCTGAAGAATATATGGGCGACGTTATGGGGGATTTGAACTCCAGACGTGGACGTATTGAAGGTATGGACAGCCGTTTTGGAGCGCAAATTATTCGTGCTAAGGTGCCTTTGTCTGAAATGTTTGGGTACTCGACAACACTTCGTTCAAGAACACAAGGCCGCGGCGTTTACTCCATGGAAATTTCACATTATGAAGAGGTTCCTAAGTCCATTGCAGAAGAAATTGTTGCAAAGGCCAAAGGCGTTTAAAAATAAACTATTGTAACCCCTAAGGAGGAATTGTTTGAAATGGCAAAGGCTAAATTTGAACGTAATAAACCGCATGTTAACATCGGTACAATCGGTCACGTCGACCATGGTAAAACAACTTTGACTGCAGCTATCACAACTGTACTTTCCAAAAGATACGGTGGAGCAGCAGTAGCATTCGATCAAATCGATAAAGCACCAGAAGAGCGCGAGCGTGGTATTACAATTTCCACAGCACACGTTGAGTATGAAACTCCTAATCGTCACTATGCACATGTTGACTGTCCTGGACACGCCGACTATGTTAAGAACATGATTACTGGAGCAGCACAAATGGATGGAGCGATCTTAGTTGTATCCGCAGCTGACGGTCCTATGCCACAAACTCGTGAGCACATCCTTCTTTCCAAACAAGTAGGTGTTCCTTACATCGTAGTTTTCCTTAACAAATGCGACATGGTTGATGACGAAGAGCTTCTTGAGCTTGTTGAAATGGAAGTTCGTGACCTGTTGAATGAATATGAATTCCCTGGCGATGATACTCCAATCATCCGTGGAGCTGCTCGTGAAGCTCTTTCCAACCCTGATGGTGCTTGGGCTGACAAAATTATCGAGTTGTTCGAACAAGTCGATGCTTACATCCCAACTCCTGAGCGTCAAACTGACAAGCCTTTCCTTATGCCTGTTGAGGATGTATTCTCCATCACTGGCCGTGGAACAGTTGCTACAGGCCGTGTAGAGCGTGGAACAGTTAAAATCCAAGACGAAGTAGAAATTATTGGTCTTGCTGAAGAAACTCGCAAATGTGTAGTTACAGGCGTTGAGATGTTCAGAAAATTGCTTGATTCCGCACAAGCGGGCGACAACATCGGAGCACTTCTTCGTGGTGTTGATCGTAATGACATTGAGCGCGGCCAAGTTTTGGCAAAGCCGGGTTCAGTGAAAGCACACACAAACTTCACTGCACAAATCTACGTTCTTACTAAAGAAGAAGGTGGCCGTCATAAGCCTTTCTTCACAGGTTACCGCCCTCAGTTCTACTTCCGTACTACGGACGTAACAGGAATCATTAACCTTCCTGAAGGAACTGAAATGGTTATGCCTGGTGACAACATCACTGTTACAGTAGAACTTATTGCCCCAATCGCTGTAGAAGAAGGTACTCGTTTCGCTATTCGTGAAGGCGGACGTACTGTAGGCGCAGGAGCAGTTGCTTCCATTCAAAAGTAAGCAATTTAATAGGAAAAAAGCTCATCACTTCGCGTGATGAGTTTTTTTTAGGCAAACATCTAAAATTTACTTGCTTTTCTTTTTGTTTTTTTATATAATAGTGAACGTTGGTCTGCGACGTTGCGATGATGCGGGAGGTTGCTGACACACCCGGCCCCTTTGCCATGGGGAGGGCGTCAGGGGATTTTCGCGGAGTATGTCCGATAATAAATTGGGCGATAGAAGGAGGGACTTATATGGCAAAGCAAAAAATTCGTATTCGTTTGAAGGCGTATGATCACAGAATCATTGATCAATCCGCTGAGAAAATTGTAGAAACTGCAAAAAGATCTGGTGCAGGTGTATCCGGACCGATTCCGCTTCCTACTGAGAAGCAAATCATCACGATTCTTCGTGCGGTTCACAAGTACAAGGATTCCAGAGAGCAATTCGAAATGCGTACGCATAAGCGTTTGATCGATATTGTGAATCCAACACCGCAAACTGTTGATGCTCTAATGCGACTGGATTTACCGTCTGGTGTAGACATCGAAATCAAACTGTAAGCCATAGATAGAAACAAATGTGAAGGAAATGAGGTGTCAACGATGAAAGGTATCTTAGGGAAGAAACTTGGGATGACTCAAGTATTTACTCCGGAAGGTTTAGTAATTCCAGTTACTGTAATTCAAGCTGGTCCTTGCGTGGTTCTTCAAAAGAAAGATGCGGAGAATGACGGTTACGAATCTATCCAAATCGGTTTTGACGACAAGAAAGAAAAGAATGCAATTAAACCAGAGTTGGGCCATGCGAAAAAAGCGGGCGCAACACCTAAGCGCTACATTAAAGAAATTCGCGGCATTCAACTCGCTGACTATGAGGTTGGCCAAGAGCTGAAGGCAGATCTGTTCGCAGAGGGCGACTTCGTTGATGTAACAGGTACTTCCAAGGGTAAAGGGTTCCAAGGTAATATCAAGAGACATAACCAGTCCAGAGGGCCAATGGCTCACGGATCGCGTTACCATCGTGGACCGGGTTCCATGGGTTCCATTCAAGCGAATCGTGTTCCTAAAGGTAAAAACCTGCCAGGACATATGGGTCATGAAACAGTGACTCTTCAAAATCTGCAAATCGTAAGAGTAGATACAGATCGCAACGTGCTTCTAGTAAAAGGATCTATTCCTGGACCTAAAAACAGCTACGTTAGCGTGAAATCTGCCGTGAAAAAGTAGGAAAGGAGGAAAACTGATGCCAAAAGTAGCTTTATATAATGTAACGGGTGCTCAGGTTGGTGAAGTAGAATTGTCAGATGCCGTATTCGGCATTGAGCCTCATGTGCATGTGCTTCATGAAGCCGTGCTCTTGCAGCAAGCATCTATGCGTCAAGGAACACACAAGACCAAAGGTCGTTCTGAGGTTCGTGGCGGTGGACGTAAGCCGTGGAAACAAAAAGGTACTGGACGTGCTCGTCAAGGCAGCATTCGTGCGCCTCAATGGAAAGGCGGCGGTACGGTTTTTGGACCGACTCCTCGCAGCTATGGCTACAAATTGCCAAGAAAAGTTCGTCGTCTAGCGATTAAATCCGCTTTGTCTTCAAAGGTAATTGATAATGAATTGATCGTTCTGGATCAACTTCAAATGAATGCCCCTAAGACTAAAGATTTCATTGCGATTCTAAGCAATCTTAAAGTGAATAGCAAAGCATTAGTGGTTGCTGCAACACTTGAAGATAACATTGCATTATCGACACGTAATATTCCAGGTGTGAAATTTGTTGCTGCTGATGGAATCAGCGTTCTGGACGTAATGCTCTATGATAAATTGATCATTACCCAAGATGCTGTACAGAAGGTAGAGGAGGTGCTTGCACAATGAAAAATCCACGCGACATTATCAAGCGCCCGATCATTACGGAACGCACAAGCGATTTAATGGCAAACAAAAAGTATGTTTTTGAAGTCGAACTTCGTGCTAACAAAACAGAAATTAAACAAGCCATTGAAGCTATCTTCAAAGTTAAAGTTACAAATGTAAACACACTTAGAATGCCGGCCAAGCCGAAGCGCCAAGGTCGTCACTCTGGCTACACTTCCGAATGGAAGAAAGCGATTGTGTCTCTTAGTCCGGAAAGTAAAGAATTGGAATTCTTTGAAACTGTGTAACTCATTTTCTGAAGTAAGGAGGGAATCCTAGTGCCAATTAAAAAATATAAACCAACGTCACCTGCTAGACGTGCGATGTCGGTTTCTACTTTTGAAGAAATCACAACATCAACACCGGAAAAAACGTTACTGGCTCCTCTGCATAAGTTTGCAGGTCGTAACAATCAAGGTAAAATTACAGTTCGTCACCGTGGCGGCGGACACAAACGTAAATACCGGATTATCGATTTCAAACGGAATAAAGATGGAATACCAGGACGCGTTGCTACAATCGAGTACGATCCAAACCGTTCAGCTAACATTGCATTGATTCACTATGCGGATGGAGAAAAGAGATACATTCTGGCTCCTAAAGGCTTGAAAGTTGACGATCAAATCGTATCTGGAGCAACTTCCGATATCAAGATTGGGAATGCACTTCCTTTGGAAAACATCCCTGTAGGTTCGGTTATCCACAATATCGAATTGAAGCCAGGAAAAGGCGGACAACTTGTTCGTGCTGCTGGTACAGAGGCCCAATTGCTTGGTAAAGAAGAGCAATACGTAACCGTTCGCCTTTCATCTGGTGAGGTTCGTAAAGTTCTTAAGGTTTGCCGCGCTACGATCGGATCCGTTGGTAACGGGGATCATGAGCTAGTGAAGGTTGGTAAGGCTGGACGTAATCGTTGGAAAGGTCAAAGACCTGAAGTTCGCGGGGTTGTTATGAACCCGAATGATCACCCACACGGTGGTGGTGAAGGACGTGCACCAATCGGACGTAAGTCTCCTATGTCTCCATGGGGCAAACCTACACTCGGTTACAAAACTCGTAAAAAAGGCAAAGCATCCGATAAATACATTGTACGTCGTCGTACGAAGTAATAGAGGGTCTACCAAAACTCGTAAGGTACAGGGAAGGGAGGTTCATCAATGGGGCGCAGCTTGAAGAAAGGTCCATTTATTGATGGCTATTTACTGAAAAAAGTAGAAGATATGGATAAAGCGAGCAAGAAAGTACTAATCAAAACTTGGTCGCGTCGGTCTACAATTTTCCCGCAGTTCGTTGGTCACACTTTTGCGGTTTATGATGGTAAGAAACACGTGCCTGTGTATGTAACAGAAGATATGGTCGGACATAAGCTAGGTGAGTTCGCACCAACTCGTGTTTACAAAGGTCACGACGATGATAAGAAAACAGGGAAACGCTAATCGCATTTTTTGCCGAGAGGAGGTACTACCATGCAAGCGAAAGCAGCTGCAAACTTTGTTCGGATTGCTCCTCGTAAAGTACAATTAGTCATTGACTTAATTCGGGGAAAAGCGGTAGGCGATGCGATTGCAATTTTGCGTCACACGCCAAAAGCAGCTTCTCCAATCGTGGAGAAACTGCTCAATTCCGCTATTGCCAATGCAGAACATAACTATTCGTTAGATCCAAATAAATTGGTTATAGAACAGGTCTTTGTTAACCAAGGGCCAACAATGAAGAGATTCCAACAACGCGCGATGGGCCGTGCAAGTGCCATCAAGAAGCGTACCAGCCACATTACAGTAGTGGTATCCGAGAAATAAGGAGGGATAACGAGTGGGTCAAAAAGTAAACCCGGTAGGTCTCAGAGTAGGGATTATTCGCGATTGGGAATCCAAGTGGTTCGCAGGGAAAGATTTTGGAACCCTGTTGATGGAAGACGTGAAAATCCGTGAATATTTGAAGAATAAGCTTAAAGATTCAGCAGTATCCCATATCGAAATCGAGCGTGCGGCTAATCGCGTGAACGTTACGATTCATACAGCTAAACCGGGAATGGTTATTGGTAAAGGCGGAGCCGAAGTTGAGGTTATTCGTACTTACATTGCTAACCTTTCCAACAAGAAAGTCCACATCAACATTGCCGAAATTAAAAATCCAGAACTGGATGCGATTTTAGTTGCAGAAGGTATTGCTCAACAACTGGAGCGTCGGGTATCATTCCGCCGCGCTATGAAGCAAGCAATGCAAAGAAGCACAAGAGCCGGAGCTAAAGGTATTAAAGTTGCAACAAGCGGACGCCTTGGCGGAGCAGAAATCGCACGTACGGAAGGATATAGCGAAGGAACCGTTCCACTTCATACACTACGTGCGGATATTGATTATGGTACTGCAGAAGCAGCCACCACTTATGGTCGTATCGGTGTTAAAGTATGGATTTACCGTGGAGAAGTTCTTCCGACAGCTAAGAAAAAGGCTCAGCCGGAAGGAGGAAATTAATCATGTTAGTACCAAAGCGTGTTAAGCATCGTAAGGAACACCGCGGCAGCATGAAAGGCCAAGCTAAAGGCGGCACAGAAGTTGCTTTCGGCGAATTCGGTCTGCAGGCGACAGAACCGGCTTGGGTAACCAACCGTCAAATCGAAGCAGCTCGTATTGCCATGACTCGTTATATCAAGCGTGGCGGTAAAGTATGGATTAAAATTTTCCCATCCAAGCCTGTTACACAAAAACCGCTTGAAGTTCGTATGGGTAGCGGTAAAGGTAACGTGGAAAAATGGGTATGCGTAGTAAAACCCGGCAAAATTCTTTTTGAACTTGCAGGTGTAAGCGAGGAGATCGCTCGTGAAGCGATGCGTCTAGCTGCTCACAAACTTCCGATTAAAACGAAGTTCGTGAAGAGAGATGAAGTAGGTGGTGAAGCAAATGAAGGCTAGTGAATTCCGCAACTTAACCACTGCTGAGATCGAGCAAAAAGTATCCGGATTTAAAGAAGAACTCTTTAACCTCCGTTTTCAACTAGCTACAGGTCAATTGGATAACCCGACTCAAATCCGTCATGTACGGAAAGAGATCGCGCGTGCCAAAACTGTTTTGCGAGAAAGAGAACTGGGGATTGGGTAACCAAATCTAGAGAGGAGGGTTCGATATGAGTGAACGCAATGACCGTAAAGTGCAAGTTGGTAAAGTAGTCAGCGACAAGATGCAAAAAACCATCGTTGTTGCCGTCGAAACTTACAAAAAGCATAATCTCTATCATAAGAGAATTAAATACACGAAGAAATTTAAAGCTCATGATGAGAACAACCAAGCCAAGATTGGTGACGTTGTGAAAATTATGGAAACTAGACCACTTTCCAAGGATAAGTCCTGGAGACTCGTTGAAATCGTGGAAACAGCAGTAATTATTTAAACATTTCAGGCATGAACCCCGAAAGGAGGAAATACGATGATTCAACCATTATCCCGTTTGAATGTGGCTGACAACTCTGGTGCAAAGAAACTTATGTGCATTCGTGTACTAGGCGGTACAGGTCGTCGCGTAGGTCACATCGGTGATTTGATTATCTGTTCGGTTAAAGAAGCAACACCAGGTGGCGTTGTCAAAAAAGGCGATGTTGTAAGAGCGGTAATCGTTCGTACAAAGAGCGGAGCTCGTCGTAAAGACGGATCTTACATCACTTTTGATGAGAATGCTGCTGTTATCGTGAAAGACGATAAGAGCCCGCGCGGAACTCGTATTTTCGGACCAGTAGCTCGTGAGCTTCGTGATAAAGACTTCATGAAGATCGTCTCTCTGGCTCCTGAAGTCATTTAGTAAGGCATGCCTTTCGGCGAGAAAGGCTAAGCATAGTTAACGCAGTAAGCTTTTTTCCAGGAGGTGTAAACGACAATGCCAAGATTGAAAAAGAGACTTGAGTCTCATAACAATAAACTGCACGTTAAAAAAGACGATACAGTATTTGTAATCAGCGGTAAGGACAAAGGTAAAAAAGGACGCGTGATCGCTGCGTATCCCCGTGAAAACCGTGTTCTTGTAGAAGGTGTGAATATGGTGAAGAAGCATTCTAAGCCTACTCAGCAAAACCCTCAAGGCGGTATTTTGAATCAGGAAGCTGCGATTCACGTTTCCAACGTGATGCTGATCGATCCGAAGAGCGGAAAGCCTACTCGTGTAGGATATAAAGTGCTAGACAACGGAACTAAAGTTCGCATAGCGACTAAATCCGGTGAAGCAATCGACTAAAGCCAAATGCTCGGAAAGGAGGCCCTTGAAACATGGCAGCAAGATTGAAGGATCGTTTTTTAAATGAAGTCACACCAGCATTAATTCAAAAGTTCAACTACACAACAGTGATGCAAGTGCCTAAGATTGAGAAGGTCGTCATCAACATGGGTGTTGGTGAGGCAGTTTCTAACTCCAAGGTTCTCGATACTGCAGTAGAAGATCTACAAAAAATTTCAGGTCAAAAGCCTGTTGTAACGAAAGCAAAAAAATCCATTGCGGGTTTCAAGCTTCGTGAAAATATGCCTATCGGTGCAAAAGTAACACTGCGCGGCGAGCGCATGTACCATTTCTTAGATAAGCTCTTTAACATCTCACTTCCACGTGTTCGTGACTTCCGCGGTGTTTCCAACAAAGCTTTTGATGGCCGCGGCAACTATACGCTTGGTTTGAAAGAGCAATTGATTTTCCCAGAGATCGAATATGATAAAATCGACAAAGTGCGCGGTATGGATATTGTTATCGTAACAACAGCTAAATCAGATGAAGAGTCACGCGAGCTGTTAACGCAACTCGGTATGCCTTTCGTCAAATAGCTTATAATCGTACCTTTTCAGGAGGTGTTAAACTAAGTGGCAAAAACTTCGATGAAAGTAAAGCAACAACGTACGCCGAAGTTTAAAGTACAAGCATACACACGCTGCGAGCGCTGCGGCCGTCCGCATTCCGTGCTACGCAAATTCAAAGTTTGCAGAATTTGTTTCCGTGAATTAGCATACAAAGGTCAGATTCCAGGTGTGAAAAAAGCAAGCTGGTAATCACCCTATTTTCGGGAAGGAGGTTTACACTAAATGGTCATGTCAGATCCAATTGCAGATATGTTAACACGCATTCGTAATGCGAATATCGTACGTCATGAAACAGTAGAAATCCCTGCATCCAAGATGAAGAGGGAAATCGCTGAAATCCTTAAAAAAGAAGGATTTATCCGTGACGCTGAATACGTAGAAGATAGCAAGCAAGGAATTATCCGTTTGTTCCTGAAATACGGTTCAAACAATGAACGTGTTATTTCCGGATTGAAAAGAATTAGCAAACCAGGTTTGCGCGTTTATACCAAATCACAAGAAGTGCCCCGTGTACTTGGAGGTTTGGGAATTGCCATCATCTCCACATCAAACGGAGTAATGACGGATAAAGATGCTCGTCAATCCAAAGCCGGCGGAGAGGTAATCTGCTACGTCTGGTAATACAACGTAATTGAATGGAGGTGCAAACATGTCTCGTATTGGTCGCAAACCGATTAGCGTTCCAAGTGGTGTTAATATTACCCTGGAAGATACTTTAATCACAGTAAAAGGACCGAAAGGTACTTTGTCTCGTGAACTTCATAAAGATATGAAGATCAACGTTGCTGAAAGCGAAATTAACGTTGAGCGCCCTTCCGATAACAAGCTTCATCGTTCCTTGCACGGAACAACACGCAGTGTTGTAGCGAACATGGTTAATGGTGTAACGGAAGGTTTTGTAAAAAATCTTGATCTTGTAGGTGTAGGGTATCGTGCCAACAAGAATGGAGATAAGCTAGTTCTTAACGTTGGCTACTCCCATCCGGTTGAAATCAACCCGGAGAACGGTATTGAATTCGAAGTTCCTACGAACACGAAAATTATCGTTAAAGGGATCGACAAAGAGTTAGTTGGAGCAACAGCAGCTAAAATTCGTTCTGTACGTGAGCCTGAGCCGTATAAAGGTAAAGGAATCAAGTATGAAGGCGAACGGATTCTTCGTAAAGAAGGAAAAGCTGGTAAGAAAAAATAACAATCTAATAGGTTCTATAGAAGCTTTAGCTTCGTAATACTGTTGGAAGGAGTGTATGCCCAAATGATTAATAAAGGCGATAAGAATAAAGCCCGTTTAAAGAGGCATCTTCGTGTTCGTAAAAAAATCGAAGGTACAACAGTACGTCCTCGGTTGAACATTTTCCGTTCCTCTAAGCATATGTATGCGCAAATTATCGACGATGCAAACGGAGTTACTATAGCAGCAGCTTCAACTCAGGATAAAGATCTGAAAAGCGATGTTACTAATGGTGGCAACGTAGAAGCAGCTCGTAAAGTCGGAGAATTAATCGCAAAGCGTGCTAAAGAAAAAGGCGTGGAGAAAGTTGTCTTCGACCGCGGCGGTTACCTATATCATGGACGTGTTCAAGCATTAGCTGATGCGGCTCGTGAAGCAGGATTAGAATTCTAGAATAATATATAAGGAGGTAAACGACTTGCGTGTAGATCCTAATACTTTAGAGCTTACAGAAAAAGTTGTAAATATTAATCGCGTAGCTAAAGTAGTAAAAGGCGGACGTCGTTTCAGCTTCAGCGCACTTGTTGTCGTAGGAGACGGTAACGGCTGGGTTGGTGCAGGGATTGGGAAAGCATCCGAGGTTCCGGATGCAATTCGCAAAGGCATTGAAGATGCGAAGAAAAATCTAATTCATATTCCGATCGTTGGAACTTCGATTCCTCACTTGGTTACAGGCCGTTTCGGTGCTGGCCGTGTTTTACTTAAACCGGCTTCGCAAGGTACTGGAGTTATTGCTGGAGGACCGGTTCGTGCGGTTCTTGAGCTTGCTGGTGTAGGCGATATTTTGACAAAATCTTTGGGTTCTTCCAACTCCATGAATATGGTGAATGCAACTCTTGAAGGCTTAAGCCGTCTGAAAAGAGCGGAAGACGTTGCGAAGCTTCGCGGTAAAACCGTTGAAGAGCTATTAGGTTAGGAGGGGTAAACATGGCAAAACAATTACAAATTACCCTCAAACGCAGCCTGATCGGTCGTCCGGAAACACAACGCGTTACTGTGAAAACTTTAGGTCTGCGCAAGCTGCAGCAAACTGTGATTCATCAGGATAACGCCGCTATCAGAGGGATGGTTAAGCAAGTAAGTCACCTTGTTGAAGTTAAAGAAATAGAAGCATAAATGAGTTACATTAAGATCTAGAGGAGGTGTGCAACGATGAAGTTACATGAGCTTAGCTCCGCAACCGGTTCTCGTCACGCTAGTAAGCGTGTTGGCCGTGGTGTAGGTAGCGGAATGGGTAAAACATCCACTCGCGGACACAAAGGTCAAAATGCACGTTCAGGTGGCGGTGTTCGTCCAGGATTTGAAGGCGGACAAAACCCGTTATACCGTCGTTTACCGAAACGCGGATTTAACAATCCTTTCCGCAAAGAGTTCGCGATCGTCAACTTAGAAGATCTTAGCAGTTTCGCTGATGGTACCGAAGTGACTCCGGAAATTCTTTTGAATTCCGGTATAGTAAAGTCTCCTAAAGATGGTATTAAAATTCTAGGTAACGGTGAAATCACAGTAAAATTAACCGTTAAGGCGAACAAGTTCTCTCAATCTGCGGTAGAGAAAATCCAAGCTGCCGGCGGTCAAACCGAGGTGATTTAATGTTTAATACCATATCCAACATCTTTAAGGTAGAGGATTTGCGCAAAAGAATAGTATTCACCCTTCTTGTATTAATCGTCTACAGAATAGGTGCTTTTATCCCGGTACCTAACATCAATACAGACGTTCTGAAGCTGCAAGACCAAACGAATCAAGCTGATGTCTTTGGTTTACTTAACACTTTCTCTGGTGGGGCGCTCTTTAAATTCTCCATCTTCGCGATGGGGATTATGCCCTACATTACCGCTTCGATTATTGTTCAGCTATTGTCCATGGACGTGATTCCACGTTTTGCACAATGGGCTAAAGAAGGCGATGTTGGTAAAAAGAAGCTGGCGCAAATTACTCGTTACGGTACGATAGGATTAGGTATCATTCAAGCCTTTGGTCTTGCTATTGGTTTTAACAATGCCTACAACGGTCTTGTTATCGATCCTAGCTTCACAACTTATGTGATGATCGCTATTGTATTGACGGCTGGAACTGCGTTTCTGATGTGGTTAGGAGAACAAATCACCGAGTTTGGGATAGGAAACGGTATTTCCATTATCATTTTTGCAGGTATCGTTGCCGCGTTTCCAACAGGTATTCAGCAAATTTACAAAACATTGTTTGCTGATGCAAGTGGAGCGCTATTCTTAAATATCGTGAAGGTTATCCTTATCCTGTTAGTCGTAATTGCTATCGTGGCAGGGGTTATCTTCGTTCAGCAGGGTGTTCGGAAAATTCCGGTACAATACGCGAAGCGTGTCGTTGGACGCAAGATGTATGGCGGTCAAACAACACACATTCCACTCAAGGTAAATGCAGCAGGTGTTATTCCAGTAATCTTTGCATTATCACTACTGGTATTTCCACCAACTATTGCAAGTTACTGGAGAGGTAATGTAGTAGCCGACTGGATTATTAACAACCTAAGCTATACGGCGCCATTGGGTATGGTACTCTACATTCTGCTCATTATCGGGTTCACTTATTTCTACACGTTCGTTCAAATCAATCCGGTACAAATGGCAGATCAGATGAAAAAGAACGGTGGCTACATTCCAGGAATTCGTCCTGGTAAAACCACATCGGTTTATCTGACTCGTGTCATGACGAGAATCACGTTATCTGGAGCTCTATTCTTGGCAGCTATCTCCATACTGCCGATGCTGTTCGGTCGTTTAGCCGGGCTGCCCAGTTCCGTACAGATTGGCGGTACCTCGATACTAATCGTTGTAGGGGTTGGACTTGAGACCATGAAACAGATCGAAAGCCATCTGATTAAACGCCATTACAAAGGATTTATCAATAAATAGCAGATAGGTTCTGATGGGGCAAATTGTTGCGGCATCGGCACCTATTGTGCTGTTCGTAATGCCAAGTGCGATGGGAGGGAGTCAAGGTGAACGTTATTTTTATGGGTCCTCCTGGTGCAGGCAAAGGTACGCAGGCGGAGAAAATCGTCAGTGAATTTCAAATTCCCCATATTTCTACTGGAGACGCGTTTCGCTTGGCTATGAGTCAAGGAACACCTCTGGGCATAGAAGCTAAAGGCTATGTAGATAAAGGTCTACTCGTGCCTGATGAGATCACCAACGGTATTGTAAGAGAGCGTCTGGCTCAGCAGGATTGTGAAAAGGGCTTTTTGCTTGATGGTTTTCCAAGAACAATAGCGCAGGCTGATGCGCTGGGTGAAATCGTACAATCCCTGAACAAAAAGATTGAGCATGTTATTAATTTGAAAGTGGATCGCAGTTTTCTCCTTGCAAGACTTACCGGACGTAGAATTTGCAAGTCTTGCGGCGCTACCTATCATGTGATCTTTAATCCACCGAAGCAATCAGACATTTGTGATAAATGCTCCGGAGAGTTGTATCAAAGAAGCGATGATACGGAAGAAAAAGTCGGCACCCGCCTAGATGAGTATACGAATAAGACAGCTCCGCTGCTGGATTATTACAACAAAAGAGAAATCTTACGTGAGGTTAACGGGGAACAAGATATTCATGCGGTAACACAGCAAATAAGCTCATTGCTCAGAGGATTGGCGGAATGATCATTTGTAAGTCCGAGATTGAACTGGACCTTATGCGAGAAGCAGGTCGTATCGTAGCTGAGACCCACCGCTTGCTAGCAGGGGCGATTCGTCCGAATGTTACAACGAAGGATCTTGATCAGATCGCAGAGGATTACATTCGCAGCCAGGGAGCGACTCCATCTTTTAAAGGCTACAACGGTTTTCCAGGCAGCATTTGTGCTTCAGTCAACGAACAGTTAGTACACGGCATCCCTGGTCCTAGAAGACTGGCAGAGGGTGACATTATCAGCATTGATATTGGAGCTCAGTACAAAGGCTATCATGGGGATTCCGCATGGACGTACCCGGTGGGTGCGGTCTCGGAAACCGCTAAAAAGCTTTTGGAGGTAACAGAGAAGTCTCTAGAGCAAGGAATTGCAGTAGCAAAACCGGATGTTAGGTTATTCTCGCTTTCACATGCGATTCAAAACTGTATTGAAGATGCCGGATTTTCTGTCGTTCGAGAATATGTCGGGCATGGAATCGGAAGCAAGCTTCATGAAGAGCCGCAAATTCCTAACTATGGGCTGCCGGATAAAGGGCCTCGATTAAGACAAGGCATGGTTTTGGCGATAGAGCCTATGGTTATAGTTGGCGATAGATTTGTGAAGACTTTGGATGATGATTGGACTGTAGTGACAGTGGATGGTTCGTTATGCGCTCATTTTGAACATACAGTGGCGATTACGGCGGATGGTTTTGAGATCCTGACGAAACTCAAAGCGTAGGTGATAATGCGTGTTTATAAATCAAACCCCTGAACTCGGGCAGATTGTCAAGGTGCTTCGCGGGAGTGATCCCGGCAAATATGCCGTTATCATCGCTCTTCTGGATTCTCGCTTTGTCTTGATCGCTGATGGAGACAAGCGAAGGTTTGACTCCCCCAAAAAGAAGAATCTGCTACATCTTCAATTGCAGACGACAATTAGCAGTGAGGTTGTAGGAAGCTTAATGGATACGGGTCGTGTAACTAATGGTAAATTGCGATTTGCAATTGCTAAGTTCGTGGAAAATTTAAAAGCTGAAGCACATGAGAAAGGAGAATGACTGTGGCCAAAGAAGATGTGATTGAAGTAGAAGGTACAGTGATTGAACCTCTTCCTAATGCAATGTTCAAGGTTGAATTGGAGAATGGTCATAAAATCCTTGCCCATGTTTCCGGTAAAATCAGAATGCATTTTATCCGAATATTACCTGGAGATAAGGTTACCGTAGAATTATCGCCTTACGATTTAACAAGAGGCCGTATAACCTACCGATTTAAATAAATGGCATGAATCTACTCTTAGGAGGGAATCGAAATGAAGGTAAGACCCTCGGTCAAGCCCATGTGTGAAAAGTGTAAAGTTATTCGCCGTAAAGGCAATGTTATGGTAATTTGTGAAAATCCAAAGCATAAACAAAAACAAGGATAGAAGGAGGTGCAGCTGGTAAATGGCTCGTATAGCTGGAGTAGACTTACCTCGTGACAAGCGCGTAGTGATTGCTTTAACTTACATTTTTGGTATCGGTAATACGACTTCCCAAAAAATCGTCAGCAGCACAGGGATTAGCCCTGAAACACGTATTCGTGATCTGACTGAGGATGAAGTAAGCAAAATTCGCGAAGTTATCGACAAGACGATCAAAGTAGAAGGCGATCTTCGTCGTGAGATCTCCCTGAATATCAAGCGTCTGATTGAAATCGGTTCTTACCGTGGTATTCGCCACCGTCGTGGATTACCTGTTCGTGGTCAACGTACCAAAACAAATGCCCGTACACGTAAAGGTCCTCGTCGTACAGTGGCTAATAAGAAGAAATAATAAAGGGGGTTAGAGCTAATGGCAAAACCTAAAAAAGTAGTCCGTACGAAACGTCGTGACCGTAAAAATATTGATTCCGGAGTGGCACATATTCGCTCCACATTCAACAATACCATCGTGACTATCACGGATCCGCATGGTAATGCGATTTCTTGGGCAAGTGCAGGAAACCTTGGTTTCAAGGGATCCCGTAAAAGCACTCCATACGCAGCACAAATGGCAGCTGAATCAGCAGCTAAAGCAGCTATGGAGCACGGCATGAAGGCTGTAGAAGTTATGGTTAAAGGCCCTGGTGCCGGACGTGAAGCAGCCATTCGTTCCTTGCAAGCAGCTGGCTTGGAAGTAAACTTAATTAAAGACGTGACACCGATCCCGCATAATGGTTGCCGTCCTCCGAAACGTCGTCGCGTATAATTCAGGGTTCTCTGTAGTATAAATATCCCAAAATCGTGAATAATGGTGTTGAAGGATAGGCATACTACCCTATTTTTGCTAAAGTATCCAGAGGAAACGACGTTTTGAATGGAGGGTGCATTTCATGATCGAAATCGAAAAGCCAAAAATAGAAACTGTAGCTTTAAGTGAAGATGGCTCATACGGCAGGTTTGTCGTAGAGCCGCTGGAACGTGGCTATGGGACAACATTAGGTAACTCTTTACGTCGTATTTTACTGTCATCTTTACCGGGTGCTGCAGTGACCTCTGTTCACATCGACGGAGTTTTGCATGAGTTCTCAACGATACCCGGCGTGCTTGAGGATGTAACAGAAATAATCCTCAATCTCAAAGGATTGTCGCTGAGAATTCACTCCGATGAGGAAAAAATACTTGAAATTGACGCTGAAGGCGAAGGCAATATCGTTGCTGGTGATATCCGCGGCGATAGTGATGTCGAAATTCTTAATCCAGATTTGCATATAGCGACGCTCTCTTCTGATTCTCGTCTTCATATGAGAATTCATGCTAACAGAGGCCGCGGCTATATGCAGTCAGATAAGAACAAACGGGATGAGCAGCCTATTGGCGTAATTCCGGTTGACTCGATCTACACACCTATTACCCGCGTTAATTACACAGTAGAAAATACTCGCGTCGGCCAAGTAACTAACTATGACAAGCTTACCCTCGAAGTGTGGACTGATGGCAGTATTCGACCTGAAGAAGCCGTTAGCTTAGGCGCCAAAATTTTGACTGAGCATCTGTTCCTTTTCGTTGGCCTAACTGACGAAGCGAAGGATGCCGAAATTATGGTTGAAAAAGAGGAAGATAAGAAAGAGAAAGTTCTAGAGATGACTATCGAGGAACTGGATCTATCTGTTCGTTCTTATAACTGCCTAAAGCGTGCCGGTATTAATACCGTTCAAGAGCTAATAACGAAGACCGAAGAAGATATGATGAAGGTACGGAACTTAGGCCGTAAATCACTTGAAGAAGTTCAAGAGAAGCTCGAAGAGCTTGGTCTGGGTTTACGTAACGAGGAATAAGGAGGTTAAACCATGAACTACAAGAAACTGAACCGGGATTCCAGTTCACGTAAAGCTTTATTTCGTGATTTGGTAACGGATCTGTTCATACATGAGCGCATTCAAACAACTGAAGCTAAAGCAAAAGAGCTTCGTTCTATTGCGGAAAAGCTGATTACATTAGCTAAACGCGGAGATCTTCATGCACGCCGTCAGGTGGCTGCTTTTGTTCGTAGAGAAGCTGCAAATGCTGATCAAGACGCTATACAAAAGCTCTTCTCTGAGCTGGCTCCTCGCTATTCCGAGCGTCCAGGCGGATATACTCGTATCCTTAAGCTTGGACCGCGCCGTGGAGACGCTGCACCTATGGTGTATTTAGAGCTAGTAGATCGCGCATAAGACAGTGGGAAAGGGTGGACGGAATCTGCGATTCTGCTGAAGCCCTTTTTTTGCAGTCTTAGTTAGGATACTGTGGGCTGGCTTTGCAGCCTATAGTATCCTGGACTTCGCTGCTAAGCGGAGGAACAAGTGTGAAAAACTTAAAATTTATTATTAGCTATGATGGTACAGCCTATTCTGGCTTTCAGACACAGCCTGGAGGGAACACCATTCAGGACAAGCTTGAGGACACGATTTTCAAGCTTACAGGTGAATCTGTAAAGGTGATATCTTCTGGAAGAACGGATGCAGGCGTACATGCAAGAAGGCAGGTTATTAACTTCATAACCAACTCGGTGATTCCAGTCGAACGCTGGTGTTTGGCTCTAAACACTAGATTGCCTAAAGATATTGTGGCTTTATCTGCGGAAGAAGCGCCTCTTACTTTTCACTCCCGTAAATCTGCAAAGCGTAAGACGTACTGCTATGCCGTTCGTGTTGCGCGATTCCCCAATGTATTTCAACGAAAATTTGAATTTCATCACTATACTCCATTGCATATTGAGGCTATGAGGGAAGCTCTTGAATGTTTGATAGGCGAGCATGATTTCACATCCTTCTGTACGGTTAGAACCGATAAAGAAATTCGGGTCAGGACCATCTATGAGGCCAGAATCGAAGTGGAGCCTGATGCTATGTCGGATGACACCAAGGCGGGAAGCTTAAGAGTGATGATTACAGGGAGCGGATTTCTGTACAATATGGTGAGAATTATAGTAGGCACCCTATTCCAAATCGGTGAAGGCAAAAGAGATAGCAGTGATATGAGACGTATTCTCGAAGCTTGTGACCGCAGCCAGGCAGGTCCTACTGCTGAAGCAAACGGTTTAACGCTTTGGAACGTGGAGTATTAGTTTGCAAAAAGAACTACTTGATTCTTTCTCCAGTATCATGTATGATATTAATTGGCGTTTCTTGATCGGCTATCCCACAGCCCCGTGATCACAGAAACAACAACATCACGTAAGATCAAGAACATAGGATGACGGATCGAGATATATTTTAGGAGGATTAAGCATGCGTACCACATATATGGCTAAGCCAAACGAAGTAGAGCGCAAATGGTACATTATTGATGCTGCCGGTAAAACTTTAGGTCGTATGGCCAGTGAAGCGGCAAGCATTATCCGTGGTAAACACAAGCCGGAGTTTACTCCGCATGTGGATACAGGAGATTTTGTGATTGTAATCAATGCATCACAAATTCATTTGACCGGTAAAAAGCTGCAAAACAAAAAATACTACCGCCACTCTATGTACCAAAGTGGACTAAAAGTAACTGTTGCTCAGGATATGTTGAACAACAAGCCTGAGAAAATGATTGAACTCGCTATTCACGGTATGCTTCCTAAGAACCGTCTTGGCGACAGCATGAAAACAAAATTGAAGGTGTATGCTGGTTCTGAGCATCCACATCAAGCACAACTACCTGAACTTTGGGAACTTCGCGGATAATATAAAGGGAGGACTGTTTTGTGGCACAAGTTCAATACTATGGAACTGGTCGTCGTAAACATTCGGTAGCGCGTGTACGCCTTATACCGGGTGAAGGACGTATCATTATCAACAAACGTGAGCTGGACGAATATTTTGGTCTTGAGACATTAAAGCTTATCGTTAAGCAACCCCTGAATTTAACTGAAACTGTAGGCAGATATGACGTTTTGGTTATCGCTCATGGAGGCGGAATCAGTGGACAAGCAGGAGCTATCCGTCACGGAATTTCCCGTGCACTTCTTAAAGTAGATCCTGAATATCGTGGATCTTTGAAGAAAGCTGGATTCCTAACACGTGATCCACGTATGAAAGAGCGTAAAAAGTACGGCTTGAAAGCAGCACGTCGTGCACCGCAATTCTCGAAACGTTAATATACGGTTCAAAAAAGATTCTTTTTGGCAAATTGCCGAAAAGGGTCTTTTTTTTATCCAAATTTACTCTTATGAATAGGATATAGGAACGCATAAAAGCCAAACAAAAAACCAAAATGAAAAGAAGTTATTGACAATGGCTGAAATACATTTATAATTAGATTAAAAGTAAATTCGCATAAGTTTAGTCGGAATTATAAGAGGGAGGCATATACAGATGAATTTGTTTGAGAAAGAAGCATTCGTTACAAAGAGCAGTGAGGAATATGAGCATCAATCAGCAGAAGCTGTGATCCGTTTGGCTGTGGAGAAGTTCTCTAGCCTTACGTTAGCTTGCAGTTTTGGTGCTGAGGATGTTGTGCTTGTGGATATGCTGCAAAAAATTGATTCCAATGTGGATATTTTTTATCTGGACACAAATGTTCATTTTGATGAAACTTATGAAACCAGAGATCGTCTAGAGCAGCATTATGGAAAGAAGTTTGTAAGAGTGCTTCCAAAGCTAACTCTTGATGAGCAAGCTGAGCAGTTTGGAGATGAATTATGGAAAAGCAATGCGAACCAATGCTGCAATATTCGCAAAGTGGATCCACTTACAGATATACTTAAAAACTACGATGCTTGGATAACAGGAATTCGCCGCGATCAAGCTCCGACCAGAGCCAATTCTAAGAAGGTTGAATATGATGCTAAGTTTGGTCTGATTAAGTTTAATCCTTTGGCAAGCTGGACCTCAGAGGACGTATGGAATTACATTCGTGAGAATGATGTCATTTACAACCCTCTGCATGACCGTAATTACCCAAGCATAGGCTGCACACATTGTACGCGCCAAGTTGCTGATGGAGAAGATCCTCGGGCGGGAAGATGGGCAAATTCAGATAAAACAGAATGCGGACTTCATAAATAATATAAGCTGGCTAATGGAAGTAGGAGGGTTAAAAAAGTGAAAGAAACAATTCGTCCTCATGGAGGAACTTTAATCAACAGATTAGTACCCGAAGCTGATAAGGCTGCTGCAGAGCAGAAAGCGGCTGGTTTAAAACAAATCCCAGTAAGCGCTTGGACAATATCTGATCTCGATTTAATTGCTGTGGGGGCATTTTCTCCGCTAACTGGATTTATGATTGAACAGGATTACCATTCCGTTGTGGATACAATGAGGCTGTCTGATGGTACTGTATGGAGCATTCCCGTCACATTGGCTATTGAGCCCGCCCTGGCGGCAACGATTAAGGAAGGGGAACAGATTGCACTTACCGGTGAAGAAGATGGTATTACTTATGCGATCATGGATGTCACCAGCATCTTCACGGTAGATCTACAGAATGAAGCGGTAAAAGTGTTCAAAACCGATGATTCGGAGCATCCTGGTGTGCAGAAGCTTTTATCCCGTTCCTCGACTTATTTGGGCGGCCCTATTGAGCTTATTAATCGTCCTAAACCGAAGAAGTTTGAAGAATTTTATTTCGATCCAGCGGATACGCGGCGCCTATTCGTTGAGAACGGATGGAAATCTGTTGTTGGTTTTCAAACACGTAATCCTGTTCATCGTGCACATGAATATATTCAAAAGTCAGCACTTGAGATTGTGGATGCACTATTTCTGAACCCGCTTGTTGGGGAGACCAAGTCTGATGATATTTCTGCTGATGTGCGTATGAAGAGCTATTTAGTGCTTTTGGAAAACTACTATCCTAAGGATCGTGTGTTTTTAGGCGTATTCCCGGCTGCTATGCGTTACGCAGGCCCCAGAGAGGCCATATTCCACGCTACAGTTCGTAAAAACTATGGTTGCACCCATTTTATCGTTGGACGCGATCACGCGGGCGTAGGGGACTATTATGGCACTTACGAGGCGCAAGAGATTTTCAGTAATTTTACTGCTGAGGAAATTGGAATTACTCCACTGTTTTTTGAGCACAGCTTTTTCTGTACGAAATGTGGAAATATGGCATCAAGTAAAACTTGTCCGCATGATAAATCAGTTCATCTTCATTTGTCAGGCACCAAGGTTCGTCAGCTGTTGAGAAACGGTGAATGTCCGCCTCCGCAGTTTACACGTCCTGAAGTGGCTGAGGTGCTTATTGAAGGTATGAAAGAGCCTGAGTATCAGGTTTAACAAATTACATGCAAGAGAATCTGTCTAAGGACAGGTTCATGGTATAATCGTCCACCCTGTCCCATATAGATGATACAGAGTCTATAAGGAGCAGAGGTGGATTTTTTATGTGGAAAAGAAGAAAACGTTTTGTTGTTTGGCTGACCCCGAACAGCGGGCTTAAGCTGGCCTTGTCAGTCTTGCTGATGGCTTTGTTGGTCTTTATATATACTTATGAGCTGCCAGCGACGAGGACCTGGTCTGAATGGACTCTGCCCTTGTCTGGAAAGACGATAGCGCTTGATGCCGGCCATGGAGGTCCTGATGGGGGAGCCAAAAATAGTGAGGGTGTTATTGAAAAGGATATTAATTTGGCCATTACTCTTCATTTGCGCGATTACCTTCAACAATCTGGAGCTATTGTCATAATGACTAGGGAAGAGGACAAGGATCTCGCAAGCAAAGACACTAAAGGCTACAGCCGGAGAAAAACAGAGGATCTTATGAAGCGTGCAGACTTTGTATCGGCAATGAAATCTAATTTGTTTATCAGTGTTCATTTGAATAGTATCCCTTCGAACCGATGGAGAGGGGCACAAACGTTTTATTCCAGCAATCATATGGACAATGCTAACCTTGCCGGTTTAATACAAAGTGAGCTTGTAAGAAATTTAGAAAATACGGATCGTATAGCAAAACCAGCTGATAGGCCCATCTATTTGCTTAAGGTGTTGAAAATGCCGAGCGCCTTAGTAGAAGTAGGATTTCTCTCTAATCCAGACGAGGGGCGTTTGCTGACAAGCGAAGCTTATCAGAAAAAAGTCGCTGCTTCCATATATCAAGGAATACTTCGTTATTACGCAGGAGAAAAATTAGGCACAAACTGAATTTGTGATATAATATAACCGCATGTAAATATGTTGATGACTGAGGTGCGGTAATGATAACCAAAGAACAAATACTGACATTCGTACAACAGCTGAAAGATCCACATTTCAAACAAAGCGTAACCAAGCTTAATTTGATAAGAGATATTATGATTAAAGAAGATAGTGTTTCTTTAACATTTGTAACAACAGAAGAAGGTGACAGCTACAAAGAAGAAATGCGCCAAGCGGTGTTGGAAATACTGCAAGGTCAAGACGTGAAGCAGGTACATATTCGTTTCCGGATGATCACTGATCATGAACGTAACCAAATTCAGCAGACTATGCAAGAAGGGGATGGCCAGCAGGAAGCTCCGGCTCAACCATCACAGCCATCCGCGCCTTCGCAGCCTTCGTCTTTAAGGGAGCCTCTACTTGAGACAGAGAATGTAAATTTCATAGCAGTTGCAAGTGGAAAAGGTGGAGTCGGCAAATCAACAGTAACCGTTAATCTGGCCGTTGCCTTAGCCCGAAGCGGTAAAAAGGTAGGTATTGTTGATGCCGATATTTATGGCTTTAGTGTCCCTGATATGATGGGTATCGAAGAAATGCCCCAGCTTATAGACAATAGAATCATCCCCATCGAGAAATTTGGAGTGAAGGTAATTTCTATGGGCTTCTTTGTTCAGGATAATGCTCCTGTTATTTGGCGGGGACCTATGCTGGGCAAAATGCTTCGTAATTTTTTCAATGAAGTGGAGTGGGGCGAGCTGGATTATATGCTTCTTGATCTGCCACCAGGAACAGGGGATATTGCTCTTGACGTTCATCAAATGCTCCCGCATAGTAAAGAGATTATCGTGACTACGCCTCACGCTACAGCTGCATTTGTGGCAGCAAGGGCGGGCGCTATGGCCGTTCATACGGAGCATGAAATTTTGGGTGTTGTGGAAAATATGTCATATTTCGAATGCAAATCATGCGGGGAAAAAGAATATGTTTTCGGAAAAGGTGGCGGAGCCAAGCTTGCTGATGAGTTAAATAGTGAGCTGCTGGCACAAATTCCGTTAGGCGCCCCGGATAACCATGTATCAGAGGCGGATTACTCTCCTTCGGTCTATAAAGAACAATCAGCCACTGGCCAACTATACATGGAAATGGCTGATAAGGTTATTAGTAAGCTTGAGAAGCTGTAAACCGATCAATATTTATATAAAAGAGGTCTTGCGATAATTAGCGCAGGCCTTTTATTACATGTTCTGTCCTTCCGAGTTACTTGATTTCTCCTGACCACTGCCAGAGCCTTGTCCACTGCCGCCACTTTTGCCGCCTGATTCTGTTTGCTGCTTGAGTGCTGTTTTAAGCAGTTCTACAAGATCTGCGCGAAATAATGGGCTTTGCATGGATTCTTGGATAACCGTCATCATTTGCTGGCGGTATTGAGCTTGCTTCATCGTGTCCATAAGCAGTTTTTCATATTCCGGATTTTTCATCGTATCTAGGAGCTGTTTCTGATATTCAGGGTCTTTGAGCAAATCTTTTTGCATCTGCTTTGTTTCTTTTTGGATAGCTTTAGCAAAATCTCCTGCAAATTTAGGATCTTTCATTAAATCCTGTAAAAATTTATTATTTTCTTGAGCAACGAGTACATCCTTTACCGCCATTTGAAGATGGGAGGAGTCTTCTGCAGACAAGAGCTTGATTTGTGAGCTGCCGCCTGCTCCTGAACCTCCTCCACTTTCCTGGGCTGTTTTAATAGCTTTTTTGCCATCCTCAGATTTCAGGATATCCATAACCATCGTTTTCGTTTCTTTATATCCGGGGCCTTGAGATCCAGAGGAGGAGCCCGATCCGCATGAAGTAACAAGCAAGGTCATGAGTACGAGAGGAATAAGGCTGTGCCATTTTCTTATCATTTTTGTTTTACGCTCCCTTCTTTACTTTGTTCGTCTAGTATGCGTAATAAGGGAGTGTTTATGAACATTGACAATTGGCTTTTTAATGAGAAGGTTGGTACAATTAACTAATAGAAAGCAGAATCATGGAGGTATGCAGCTTGACATTACGTAAATGGTTTCATTTGTTTTGGTCTACTCTGCTGATTGGAATTATTGCATCCACAATAACTGGACTTATCCTGCAATTTTCCGATAGTGAATTTCCGGTTCCAGGTATTTCCGGTGTTGGTTTTAATGTGATCAATATGATACTTGGGGGAGCAACCATAAGTGTATTGAGTCAAATGGGCTTTTTTTCATTCCTGATTGTGAGATTTATTGCTATTGGAATTATACGTAAGAAATTTATATGGGATATTATTCAGCTAGCACTGGTTATTGTTGCTCTTGTTGATTTGGTGTATCTCAGATTTAGTAATTTTGAAGGTTCCTTATGGGCTTACAGCATTACACCAATTCTGATTTTACTTGCCTCAGTAGCTGTTTCTTACTGGAAAGTGAAATTAACGAACCCAACCGCATTTATTCCTGCGTTATTTTTTATGGTTGTGGTTACGATCCTCGAAGCCGTTCCAGCTTTTAAACAAGACAGTGCTGCATCGACAGTTTTTATGCTTGTTCCTTTAATGATCTGCAATGCTTATCAAATTCTTAATCTGCACAAAATGTCAGACAAAAAAAGGAGCTAAATTTTTCATTTAGCTCCTTTCGTCATTCAGTTTATTTGCACAGACTGATCTTGAATTTCTTTATGCTCCACTTGTGTTTGCTTCATTAACTCGCTAACTGTCACGAATTCGTAACCTTTAGCCCTCAATTGATCAATAATAACTGGCAGTGCCTCATGAGTCTGTTTGCAGGAATCGCTTGCATGTAGCAATACTATATCACCTGGATGAGCCTTGGTGACTACACGATCTATAATATTATCGACCCCTTTATTCATCCAATCAAGTGAATCGGTATCCCATTGAATAACTGAATAGCCGAGTTCATTAGCGATGTTAAGCACTCTTTTGTCAAAATCGCCATTAGGCATACGTATGAGATTAGGTTCTTTGCCAATCATATCACTGAGTATTCCATGTGCTGTAGTGATCTGCTTGCGGATTTCCTCATCGCTTAGACTGCTATAATTGCTATGCTTGTGCCCGTGGCTGCCTATTTCAAATCCATCTTTTTTGATACGTTCTACGATTTCAGGATGAGTTTTGCTCCAGGGGGATGAGAGAAAGAAGGTTGCATTTTTTACCCCTTTATCTTCCAGAACTTTAAGGATGGGTTCTGTCCGTTTATCCCCCCAGCTAATATCGAATGTAAGGGCGATCACCTTCTTTTCTGTCTTCACACTATATATCGCTGCGGGCTCATTGCTGGAAAAGACGGAAACATTGCCTCTCTCCGAGTAGATGATAGCTGCTGCAAATAGTACGGCAGCAATAATGAAAACGGTTTGCTTCAGCTTTTTTCCATTCAACACGACAAAATAATTCATTCTGAAAAGCCTCCTCGTTGCCTTACTGAGTAAGGCTTGTTTAAAATATTGGGAAGTATAAAATTCAAATGGTTAATTCAAATGTATGCTCGTACACCCATCACTTATGCTTGTAAATTTGGAGGAACTTGAGATGAAATTCAGACTGCTTTTTAATCATTTCCGTGAAATGAAGCACTATTTTATTGCTGTTGCTATTGTTTTTGCGACCGGTATTTTTTTGGGATGGCAGGACTCGGGGCAGTTTTCAGCATTTTTAAGCGGTGGCGTAGAGAAGATGAAGCCGATCAGCGATTTTGTTAACAGTAAAGAGAATCCTCAGCTCTGGCTTTTTATTATCATTTTTGCGAACAATTTTTCAATCTCTATTATGTTTATTTTTTTAGGCTTGTTTTTTGGAATACTTCCTTTGTTTTTATTAGTTAGCAACGGCATGATTCTTGGCTATGTGCTTTCACTGAATAATGAGGGTTCCACATTTATGCTGATTCTTAAAGGCATATTGCCTCATGGCATCTTTGAGCTTTCAGCTGTAATGATTGCTTGTGCCTATGGAATTAAACTGGGATCACTTGTAGGAAAAATGCTGCTCCATTTAATTGTGCGAAAAGTTGGTACCACTGCACGGGCCGAATTCATTCGAATTCTGAAGCTTACCAGGCCCCTAATTCTTTTTATCGCTTGTATGTTATTGGTGGCTGCTGTTGTTGAAAGCACAATAAGTTATTGGCTGCTCGGGGGATAAAATTTAATTGTTTTTCATGTAATAAAAATGGAAAAATTTGAGCATACCATTAAAGCGGAAGATGGCGGCGATATGTTATGAATTGTTGAGAGGGGTTTTGAAGCATCCATGCTTGGATTTTTGTTTAATGAACGAGAGTGCAGGGAGTTAGATTACGTGCTTCGCAAAGAACTGGACGAAATGCTTTTCGATTTAAGCGATAAACGCATCGACCAAGAAATCAAATTAGCTATCGAATCTAGATATAAAGTGATATTTCGGATGTATGCACGCTTGGCTTCACCTAAAGAAATTTCAAAATATGCCCGAAATCGAATATCACATTAAGGTCAGTAAACGTTGTAAAATATAGTGTTTTAAAAAACTTTGTAAAAAATGAACCGAGATGCTTGACTTCTCTAGCGAAAATATGTTACTTTATATCTCGCCCGCTTTTTGCAGGTGTCTCGGATTATTGGAAGCAAATAAGAATTAAAAAAGTTTTTGAAAAAAAAGCTTGCAATTAACTAGGACAGTATGGTATATTAAAGAAGTCGCCTCTAAACGGGCTTCAAGCAAGAAAATGAAACATTGCTCTTTGAAAACTGAACAACGAGTGAAGAAGAGATCGCCTGATGAGGCCTCAAATCCCTAACGGAAATGAAGCGCACAAGTGATCACAATAAGTTTTAAAATGAGATGTAAATCTCGTCAGTTTCGAATTTTGAGCTATTAAGCTTGAGAATAAAAAGTCGTGTGTTGCCTCGGCAGCATGCGCAACTTTATTGGAGAGTTTGATCCTGGCTCAGGACGAACGCTGGCGGCGTGCCTAATACATGCAAGTCGAGCGGATTTGTTC
>NZ_JAGGLB010000048.1 GCF_017874215.1 Paenibacillus eucommiae | reverse complement strand
AGGGCGATTGAGTTACGGAGTTGACAGATACGTTCATATCAGGGAATGGCTGTGGGAGGAAGAGCGGTAGCGTCCGCCTTTAAAGATTTGTTCCTGCCTCCTCATCGATACCATTCAAGGGAACAAATCTTTAACAGCGGCTGGAGCCCACAGCCATTCCCTCCCCTAGCACTAGCCGTCCCGAACACGCCCCTCAAAGGAAACGGCAAGGCGTCTTTCGTCAATAAAGCGCAATTAACTTACTCGGCAGAATGGAGACAGAAAGTCTTGAGGAAGCAAAGTGATTGCCATCCCATGTCAGAAGGTTTTCGACATATCCTAGTGTGTCCGCATTTATTGTGCCAATAATACGCTGCAAGGCTATTAAGTCATAACTCATGCTTTTTACATCTACGACAACTGGATATAGCGCACCTAGAGCAAGTACCTCACCCTGTGCCGGTTTTTTAAGCTTCCCATTTTCATTATAATATTGTGATAAATAATCAAAGCCTTTATTGCTAATGTCTATCATAAAAAGCACATCAAGCTGAGGACTACTTACACTCACTTTGTACTGGTCTTCATAATTCACACGAAATGTATACGTATTATTATAGGCATCGACATTAAACAGTTCGCGCAGGACGTTATTTCTGAATGAATACATATAAGCACTAATGTAGCCCCCGCTTCCGCCGGAATCAATCATTATTAAGATGTCCGCGACTTGATCTTTGTCAAAGTCCCCAAGGAACAACCTCGCATTGTATCCAGCATTATTTTGAAAATGAACCGTTGTCCTCTTTCTGGAATACCCGTCTTGAATAACAAGGATAATAGAATCGGCAAAAAGCCCGGCTTGTCCTTGCGGCTTATGACCGAATAAATAGATGATATCTGCTATCCCATCACCGTTTACATCACCATGTCTTATGTCCAGCAAGGAGAGGTTACTGGGCTGTTGCTGGTATCCTGGGTATTGCATGCTCATGACTACGACCTCCGTATACGCTCTAGACTATTTTTCATCATATGCATTTGCCTATACGTTGGTGTGATTGGATGCACAAGTTACCATAGAGTGTTTATTGGCCGATATTCTGCTACATGAGTGAAACTTTACTATTGTTCGTTTATTATATAAAATGAGTTGTCTAGATTACAGAATCGTGGTGTCTTCGTCTTATGGTTCATAAATGATTATAGGAAGGATGATGAAATGAGAACTTTGAATGGCTTGGCTGCACCTCAAATATTAAGGGAAAAGATGATCGCTATGGCTGCTTTGGACTTGATTTTATGTCCGGAGGATTGGCTGCGTTATCACCTTTTTTATCCCGAATGGTCTGCACATGTTTCGCTGGGGAAAGTCGACAATGGCTCCGGAGATCATATGTTTGTTGCATTTACCCCGGATGGATGTATAGTAAAGGGGTTTGATCACGAATCGGCTTTAAGTCCACATGCGGGGGATACCTATGAAGTGTGGCCAGGTATATATGAAGATGCGCCCGCCGCTTTGCTTGCTTATCTGGATGATGAAGCTATCGAAAAGGATGATGTGACGTTCTGCATATGGCGTGAAGCGGGAGATACCGCTTGGCGGAAGGGAGAGGTTCATATTCCGGAAGGAGAATCGGATGGCTCTTCGTTTTTGCTGGGCACGATTTATGAAAATGCGGAGGATTATGTGGAATGGGCGGAAGATTACTTTGATATGCCGGTAGAGGTGGAAGTAGTAAGAGAGATTTATAAGGGTTCCGCGATTACAGAGCAAATGATTCTTTCCTTGAATGCCGAGCGGAATGTAGAGGATGCCTTGCGGGAGCTGGGTGATTGGGCAGGGAGAATCGGCAAATGAAAAAAGCTTTTAAAATAACAGGAATATCCCTTGGCATCCTTGCTATCCTGATTGTTCTACTGATTGGTTATGTGTATGTTTTCGTGATTCAGAAGCCTAAGGAAGCTGCGGATTTTAGCCAAACGAAGGTGAACGAATGGTACAAAACAACATTGCCTGGTCAGGTTATTTCCAGCGATGGCTCGGACTATTATTTATATACGAAAAAAGGAACCAGTGACAATGTGATGGTCTACTTCTCCGGTGGAGGCTTTAGCTGGGACGCTAATAGCGCATCCAGGCCGCAAAGTCTTCGCTCGCTGCTCTTTAAAGGAGACATTGGCGATTATGCTGCAAATATTTCCTTCTATAAGCTAACCATGATGAATGGTATTTTGGCAGCAAATAATGCCCAGAACCCGTTCAACGACTGGAATATTGTGTACATACCTTATACAACCGGAGATTTCCATATCGGGAATACGACGATTGATTATCCGCTGGAACATGGAGAAACGTTAACGATTCATCACAATGGTAAAAATAATACGCTCGCTGCGCTGGATTGGGTTTACAAGCATTTTGATAAACCATCCAAGCTGATGATAGCCGGAGAAAGCGCAGGAGGCTTCGCTTCAGCTTTCTGGGCGCCGGAAATCGCTGGTCATTATCCCGATTCATCCATCTTTCAATTTTCAGACAGCGCTTATTTGAACATAAGTAAATGGCCAGACATCATTGACTCCGTGTGGCAGGCAGATTTCGAGCAAACATTCGGGTATTCCCCAAGTGCAGATTTGATCGGCTCCGCAGTTGCCGGCAGCCGTACCAAGCTGCCAGATAATGTTGTACTTTTGCAATCCAACACCTTATATGATGCTATCCTGATTGCTTACCAAAGCAGATTGAACGGGATCGAAGCGGATTCTCAGGCTGTTCAGAACTGGTCTAAGCAGATGCTGCAGTCTACGAAGCTGCTGGAGGATACAATTCCTAACTATTATTATTATTTGACTGATTATGGGATAAACGCAAAGTCTGGAACAACCACACACACGATCTCTCCCAATAAGATTTTCTTTGATGTAGAAGAAGATGGAATCCAGATGACTAAATGGTTGGATGATATAGTGAATCATGGCCAAAAGTATTCAGTTGGACAATCATTTGTCGAGCCATAAGTTAATTTGAAAAAAGAATAATAAGACCCATTGCAATTATATCTTCTAGTGATATAGGATGTGTATATAACTAGACGGATTTAATGAATTTATCTTGGGTCAAGGCCGGATAAGGTTCCGGTTTTTTTCTTTTTAGGAGGATATTCATGGAGGACTGGATTGAATCGCTGTCTTTTTTATATACAATTTATCCCGGACTCGTTGTGGCGATAGAGGCAAATGGACGAATTGTAAAAATGAATGCCAATGCGGCTGCTTATTCACAGCAGTCCTTATCCGGTTTGCGGCTGGAAACTATGATTCACAATTTGATTATCGAAGAGGATCTGGAGATGTTCGAGCGGTATAAGGTGCAAGCTTTGGCTGATACTGCTCAAACCTACAGGCTTCGTTTACATGATGATAACCGCAGGATCTTGACCTGGACAGTTGATCACTTTACTTTTTTTGCAGACAGGGGCATTCAAGGGCATCATTTGTGCATCCGTGATATTTCAGAGTCTGTGAAGCAGCAAAGCATAACGGAGGAAATTATTACCCGCTACCACCAGCTTATTGACGTCTACCTCGATCCGATTGTGATCTTTAAGGACTTGCAAATCGTTTTTATCAATGAGATAGCGGAGGAAACTCTCGGAGGAACCCGCGAAAATTTGCTTGGAGAGAAGATCAGACGATTTGTGCATCCCGATTATTGGGATTCAGTTGTTTCCCGGCTTCAGACTCTTGGTGCTTCCGATGAACGAACGGAAATATTGGAAATTAAAGTTGTCAATTTGAAAGGCGAAGCGATCGATGTTGAAGTGGCCAGCAAGGCCATCAGCTATGAAGGAGAGCCCGCGATTTTGACGGTGCTGCGCAATATTAGTGCCCGCAAAAAAGCAGAGCAGGAGATTATCCACATGGCCTATCATGACGCGCTTACAGGTCTGCCGAACCGGAGGAAATTCAATCAGGAATTATCGCGCATGATCCTCGAAAGAGGTCTGAACCAAGTTGCAATCCCGCTTTTTGCCGTTATGGTTGTAGATATTGACAGATTTAAAATGATTAATGATTCTTTAGGCCATATGTATGGGGATATGTTTCTGCAGGAAATGGGACGACGGATCGAAAATGGTCTTTCGGGCTGCAAGGGGATGCTTGCGAGAATGGGCGGAGACGAGTTTACGCTGCTCCTTGAAGATTGTGGTGGGAAAGATGAAATGTGCACCATTGCGGGATGCATTACGAAAGCGATTCAACAGCCTTTCCATCTGAATGAATATGAGTTTTATGTTACAGCGAGCATAGGAATTGCTGTCTTTCCGGATGATGGCGGAGATGCCGTTGAGCTGCTCAAAAATGCGGACACGGCCATGTACGAGGTCAAGAAAAGCGGGAAGAACGGCTACCAGTTTTATACCTCCGGACTGAATGCACAGCTGAAGGAAAAAATCGAACTTGAAGGCGAGCTGCGAAAGGCAATGAAGCTTAATGAGCTGCTCCTGCATTATCAGCCCCAAATGCTCGCACTGGATCAACGGATCATTGGTGTGGAGGCATTGGTGCGCTGGAACCATCCTACGAAAGGGCTTCTTCCGCCCAACACGTTTATTCCAATCGCCGAAGAATCAGGCTTAATCTACGATATGGGCACCTGGATATTACGTGAAGCCTGCCGCCAGATGCGGCAATGGCATGATGCCGGAGGCCCGCGTATTCCCGTTTCCGTCAACTTGTCAACGATGCAATTTCATCAATCCAATCTGGTCGAGTACATACGCAAAATTCTTGAGGAAACAGGACTTGAGCCACAATATCTGGAACTGGAAATTACAGAGAGCATGATGATGGACGCAGCTGCCTCGACAGCCATTCTAACGGAGCTCAGTACATATGGAGTAAAGGTAAACCTCGATGATTTCGGAACGGGCTACAGCTCACTCAGCTATCTAAAACATCTTCCGATCAATAAGCTGAAAATCGACCGCTCGTTTATTACGGACCTGACGTTGAGTGAAAGCGACAGAGCTATTGTAGCGACAATCATTTCTATGGCTCGGCACCTTAAGATGGAGGTTATTGCAGAGGGCATAGAAACTAAGGAGCAGCTCGATTTTCTATTGGATAATTCCTGTCAGGAAATCCAGGGCTATTACTTTAGCCGTCCTCTGCCTGCCAACGAGGTCGAGTCCACTTATTTTCTTCCCTATCATTGATTTTTTGGGTAAGTGTAATCCCCCGGCAGCCAGCCTCCCCTAAATGAGCATGTGCTTGACTTTAACGATGTTTTTGATCGTTAAAGCACGTGTTTCCAGGTCATCAGCCACTTTAATGATGATTTTCATCGTTAAAAGAGGACGGATGGCCTTTCTGGCCAGGTAAAGGGGATTTTAATGATGTTTTTCATTGTTAAAGTAAGAATGTGGAGGGAGCTAGTGCTTTTAACGATGAAAAACATCGTTAAAGTAGAATATCCTCCTCAACTGCACGGGCTCTTCATCTCCAGTGCCTACGGCCGCTTAGAAACATTCTCTAACCAAGAGAAAAAACATTGCTGGCTGTCCGTTAGAGCTTGGTGTTTGTCTGATTCGTGCGATTGTAGCTGAGAAGGGAATGGCTGTGGGAGGAAGAGCTGTAGCGCCGCACGCTCCTCAAAGGACGCCGCAAGGCTGTTTTTTATTTTTGTAAATATGCCAGGTATTGAGAAATTATAGGTGACCTGTTTGCTAAAGCAATGTATCATAATAGCATAAACTCATATTACGATAGAGGCGGTTTCGAGCGCTTGAGAAAGGATAGTCAGTGGGAGATAAGCATGAAAGTAAATTAAAAGCGCTTATAGAAGTGTTAGCGGTATCCACCAAGCTTGGTCTGACTTCATTTGGGGGACCGGTGGCACATCTCGGTTATTTTCACGAAGAGTATATACGCAGGCGTAAATGGCTGGATGAGCGCAGCTATGCTGATCTGGTAGCCCTCTGTCACTTTCTTCCAGGACCGGCAAGCAGCAAAGTGGGAATGGGCATAGGTATTATCCGCGGCGGCTTGCTTGGTGGACTGATGGCCTGGATCGGCTTTACGATGCCATCCTTTATTGCATTGGTGCTGTTCGCCTTTTTGATGCAGGGACTGGACATTGGCAGCGCCGGCTGGATTCATGGGCTCAAGATTGTAGCGGTCGCGATTGTTGCGCATGCTGTTCTGGGTATGGGACAAAAGCTGACACCGGATCGTAATCGGATGACGTTAGCCATTGCTGCAGCAACTGTAACCCTCATTTGGCAATCTGTGCTCAGTCAGGTAGTCATCATGATTGCTGCAGGTTTGGTCGGATTATGGATGTATCGGAAAATGCCAGCTTCAGAGCTGCCTGATCTGCATGTGCCAGTCAGCCGCAAGGTAGCTATTATTTGCCTGATACTCTTCTTCGCACTCTTGCTTGTATTACCGTTACTTCGTCATGCTGGGATTGCGGGCTGGCTTCCGATGTTTGATAGCTTCTACCGTACAGGTTCTCTGGTATTTGGTGGAGGACACGTTATTCTTCCGCTGCTTGAGAGAGAAGTTGTCCCCACCGGTTGGGTTAGCCAGGAAAACTTTCTCGCAGGTTATGGTGCTGCCCAAGCAATACCAGGACCACTATTCACCTTTGCCGGATATTTGGGTGCTATGGCTGGTGGAGCCGTAGGGGCTGTGATTGCAACGATGGCTATCTTTTTACCGGCTTATCTGCTTATTGTTGGAGCGCTGCCCTTTTGGAGCATCTTGCGCAAAAGTCCCAGAATTCAAGGGGCTATGATTGGCATTAATGCTGCTGTTGTCGGTGTTTTGCTGGCTGCCCTGTACAACCCTCTTTGGACAACGGCTGTTCTCGCTCCTGCCGATTTTGCGCTAGTACTGATTTTGTTTATTATGCTGGTGTTCTGGAAACTGCCGCCGTGGGTCATTGTTGTTACTGGTGCTGCCGGTGGCGTGATGATTGAGCTGTTCTAATTAAACAGTAAGTAGAAAATGGCCTTAGACCGGTTTGGTCAAGGCTATTTTCTTTTTCTGATGTGTATCTTATTTTTCTTGCGAGGGAGCTTCGGTCTCTGTCAGAATCAGAAGCTTCCCGCTATCAGCATCAATCCGGTAGGTTTCTTTATTGCCGCCAGGAAAAACCGCTTCCACGATCCAGACCGCATATTGCTGCTTCACGTTATTGATTTCAAGCTCCTCACTTTCCGCAAACCTTGCACTCCATTCAGCTTCCCGGTCTTGAACATGCTGTTTAGCAATTTGAAGGGCATCTTCTTTGGATAGCGCACTCACGCCGGACTGGGTTGGTTTTGATTCTTTACATCCTGACACCGACACTAACATGAGGATCAAAGCAAGCAGGCATACAGATCTCAGAAACAACTCCACCTTTCAGAAAAATTCAGAAAAATTCAGAAACCCCAGAAACCTCAGAAACCCCAGAAACCCCAGAAAATAAAGGGGAATAAAGGAAAACAAGAAAAAATAAAGGGGAATACTGGGTATAGCTATTAGACGCCTATACCCGGGTGAAAGTTCCTGAGGAACTTATCCTTTAATTCAATAATTCGCTTAGAGCAGTAGTAACAAGCCGCATTTCTTCATCAGTGCCGATCGAAATGCGGAGCTTGTCGCTGAGACGGGGATGCTCAAAGTGGCGAACGTATATATTTCGTTTGATGAGCTCCTGGTACAATTCACGGGCTGTATACTTCTCCGGGCCAGAAGGAGGTGTGCACAGTACAAAATTTGTATGCGAGGGCAGAACCTCAAATTCAAGCTGCTCCAGCTCTGCACTAAAAGCGTCACGGGTCAGTTTAGTAGCGGCTATGGTACGATCTGTGTAGGTTTGGGCCCGCAAGGCAGCTTCTGCAAGCCTCTGGCTGATTGCATTAATATTGTAAATGTCCTTACCTTTTTCCAGTGCCGAAATGAGCTGCTTTCTGGCGATGCAGTAGCCTACACGCGCTCCGCATAGGGCATACGCTTTGGAAAATGTCCGTAGAATGAGCACATTCTCATAACGCTGAGCAAGTGGAAGAGCTGACGATCCAGGAGTGGCGAAGTCCATATAAGCTTCGTCGATGACGACAAGTCCGCGAAACTGGCTGACAATTTGCTCTACCTCTACAAGTGGCAGCAATCGTCCGGTGGGAGCATTTGGATTTACCAGCACAAGTACATCTGCTTCACTGCGGATTAGCAAATCCGTATCGATGGTGTAGTCATCTCGCAGCGGAATGCGGATGCTTGCTGCTTGATAGGATGCGGCTACCGAATGATAGAGCGAGAAGGAAGGGTCTGGAATAGCGATGCATCTGCCTGGTCCGACAAACACTTTGATGATTAATGAAATGATTTCACTTGATCCGTTCCCGCAAAACACCTGCTCCTCCTTAACGTTATGACGATGTGACAGGGCTGCACGCAGTTCTCCGCACGCAGTGTCCGGGTAACGGCGAATGGATTCCTCGCCAATTGTACGAAGAGTCTCAAGGACTAGCTGTGCAGGGGGATACGGACTTTCATTTTGATTAAGCTTGAGCACGCTGCTTCCATCTGGAGGATGCTCTCCCAGTACGTATGTGGATAACTGTTCAATATGTGGCAAAATAAATGTCATAGTTAGTTTTTCCTCCTTTATTTTCGCCTAGCGGGTTTTCTTAATGAACGCCAGAAAGTATAAGTTTTCTGGGTGAAGCCTGGAGTGAAAAATTCCCGACTACACAGTGTAGCTTTACAGTGGGAAAGTAGACGGTGTAACTCTTCATCCAGGGACTTTATGCTTTTAACGATGAAAATCATCGTTAAAGTTCGTTAAAGTAGTAGCTCCTCTCTGTTGTGCCTGTTGGCGGGACCGATCTTCAGTCCCAGCGGCTTGGCCCGCGGGGAAATCTCCTTCCATCCAAGGAAAAACCCTTGCTGGCTGTCCGTTTGAGCTTGGTGCTCGTGCGATTGTAGCTAAAGAGAGGTAAGGGGTGTGGGAGGAAGAGCGATAGCGTCCGCCTTTAAAGATTTGTTCCTACATCCTCATCGATACCATTCAAGGGAACAAATCTTTAACAGCGGCTGGAGCCACTCCCTCCCCTTACCTCCGCAAAGCTCCCACGTTACGAACACGCTCATCAAAGGACGCCGCAAGGGACTGTTGACAAAATACCTTTTTGACGAAATTGACATTTGAGAACCCGCATAAACACTGGGTATATAAAAGTCATTTTTCGCAAAATCGGCTTTTGTCAACAGTCCCGCAAAGCGTATTTTCTTAATTGAGCTTGTTGTCTTCCGTTTTGCGCAAAGGGATGATAAGATGAGCATAACTTGAAATTGGCATTTTTAAAATGGACAGATTGATAATAGTTAGAGTGACAGATTGTGAAGTGGCACAAGTAAAGTAGCACAATTAAAGTGGCAAATGGTTAGGTAAGAAGGAGAAGATATCATGATTGAATTTATGTTTAAGCTGGACGAAACCTCGGATGAGGCACTATATATGCAGCTCTATCGTCATATTCGTGATGAAATCGTATTAGGTCATATTGCTGCGAATGTCAAGCTGCCATCGATCCGCAGACTTTCCGCTCACCTAGGTGTCAGCAGATCGCCTGTGGCGCTTGCTTATGAGCAGCTGCTGGCAGAGGGGTATGTGAGAAGCAAGCCGCGGAGCGGGCTTTTCGCAGCTAAGCTGGATACAGCTGGTTTCTCGGCAGAGCAGCGGCTTGGCTTGAAGAGCCGGGCTGTAACTGCATCAGGAACTGATTCCGCATCCGCACCAGCCGCGCTGCCATCCCCTAAACGAGCTTATCATGCCTCCCAAAGGGAAGAGGTACTCTATGATTTCGGCTATGGCAGCGTGGACGTAGCCAGCTTTCCCCTTGCCAAATGGCGGAGATTGATGAACCGCTGCTTGCAGCCGGCAAACAGCAGGCTGCTGCTGTATGGTGATTTGCAGGGCGAGCCGGAGCTGCGCGCAGAAATTGCCGTTTATTTACGTCAGATGCGCGGGGTGCACTGTTTACCGGAGCAAATCGTTGTCGGCGCTGGCACTTATCATTCGCTGGATCTGCTATTTCAGCTTCTTCAAGAAGATGTAACCTGCATGGCAGCGGAAGAAGCGGTCAACGATGGGGTGAAAGCACTGTTCGAGCAGTTCCGTTTCGACTGTCAGCCTTTGCAGCTTGAGAGTGATGGCGTTCGTGTTGAACAATTGTATTCATGCGCGGCACAAGCTGTATATGTTACACCTTCACACCAATTTCCATACGGGATGACGATGTCAGCAGGTAAAAGAATCAAGCTGCTCCAATGGGCGACAGAACAGAACGCATATATTGTTGAAAACGATTATGATGGCGAGTTTCGCTACAGCGGAAGGCCGATTCCCTCACTGCAAAGCTTCGACGAGGAGGGACGGGTTATTTATGTGGGTACTTTCTCCCGGTCACTGACTCCATCATTTCGTCTGAGCTATCTTGTGCTGCCGCTCCCACTACTCGAGAGGTTCCGCGAACGTAAACATAGCTATGATCAATTAGCTTCGCCAATTTTTCAAATGACGCTGCAGATGTTTATGCAAACTGGAGATTTCGAGCGCCATATGCGCAAAATGCGCAGTGTGTATCACAAGAAACGCGATGTGCTATTAAGCGCGCTGCGCCAGGCTTTTCCTGAGCATGTGGACATCATTGGCGCAGATTCCGGACTGCATGTCCTGCTGCGTGTCCAGAGCCGAATGAGTGAAACGGAGCTTGTGGAGGCTGCCAGCCGTGAGGGAGTGGCCGTGTACCCGATTTCTGCGTATATGCTTGCTGCGCAAATGGCTGAGAAGGGGCAGCATGAAGCCTCGACAGTTCTTCTCGGCTTTGGCGGATTGTCCGAATCCGATATTCGTTCAGGAGTCGGGAGGCTAGCGCAAGCATGGCAAGCTATTCGCATAACATGAGCTTATATCCAAGGAGATATTTAATGAAAGTTTCCCTTGCGAAAGAAAGATGGACAGGGACAAAAATATTTCTTTACACTTAAAATAGCTGGGCGTATAATTTAGATCAGAAAAGCGTTTCTTTTTTTTGGGATATTTCTTGCCCTAGGTAAAAATAATTTGTCTTGTACAAAATTTGTGGAGGGAAGACAATGAAGGATCGTAACAAACAGGTCTCACGACGAAATTTTTTGAAGGCGGGAGCAGCAGGTACGGCTGCACTGATCGGAGGCGCACTATTGAATCCAGGCTCGATGCTGCAGAGTGTGGCCAGCGCTGAATCTCACGGCTCTCACGGCGGATCAGGTGAAGGCTCACAGAGTATGAGCGGTATGAGCCATGGGTATGATCCCGGAACAGAGATTACGGAAGGCTTCAAGATGGCGAAGGAAGCGCTGACAGCCTTCGATTACGGTAAGGTAAGCCGCTCCGCTGACGGCAGAACGATTCGTGATTATGAAATCACTGCGCTGGAACAGGAGATCGAAATTATGAAAGGGGTGAAGTTTCCTGGTTGGACCTATAACGGGACGATACCTGGACCGACGATCCGCTGTACGGAAGGAGATTTGCTGAGAATCAAGTTTAACAATGCGGCTACACATCCTCACTCGATTCATTTTCATGGGATTCATCCAACGAATATGGACGGTTTGGAAGAGGTTCCTCCTGGTGGAACCTTTACTTACGAATTTGAAGCGAAGCCCGCAGGCATGATGGTTTATCATTGTCATGTGCAGCCTTTCAGACATCACATTCACAAAGGTATGTACGGGAACTTCATTATCGATCCGAAGAAACCCCGAACTCCTGCCAAGGAATTTTCTATGGTTATGAATGGTTACGATCTCGATTTTGACGGAGCGAATGAAGTGTATACCGTTAACGGTTATGCTTTTGCGTTTATGCAGGAGCCGATCAAGGTGAAGGTTGGTGAACCGATTCGTATTTATTTAAGCAATTTTCTGGAATTCGATTTGATCAATTCCTTTCACCTGCATGCAAATTTCTTTCATTATTACGCGATTGGTGCAGATCCGGAGGCGAGACCTCTCTACACCGATACGGTGATGCTTGGGCAGGGTGAGCGGGGACTTGTGGAAACTACCTTTCCGGCGCCTGGGAAGTATATGTTTCATGCCCATGTGAGCGAATTTACGGAGCTCGGTTGGGTGGGCTTCTTTGAAGCGGAATAGAAGGGGGAGGGTGTAAAGATGAGTCAGGTGCAAACAGGTCAAAGTCCGCAAAGTCCACAAAGTCCGCAAATTCCATCGGGAAAAGCCAGAATGCTGTTATGGGGAATCCTCCCGGTTCTTCTTCTGATAGGCATAATTACTGCTATTATGATCATGGGTACGGGAATTGACGAAAAATCGCCAGTTCCAATTGAAAGTCTGGATGTTGAAAAAACAGTGCTGACAGACAGCGGCATCACATTAAATGTACTGAATTCGGGTCCGCAGGAGCTGGCCATCGCCCAAGTAATGGTGGATGATGCATATTGGAATTTCAATATCGTGCCGCAATCAGCGATCCCCCGTATGGGCCGGGCGACGATTACGATCCCTTATCCTTGGATAGAGGGTGATGCCCATGAAATCCGGATGATTTCATCCGAAAGCACCATATTCAATCAAACCATTGAAGTCGCGTTCAAAACGCCTGAAATGAGCGGGGAACGATTCGGAAAATATGCATTGATTGGGCTTTATGTCGGGGTTGTCCCCATTGTGCTGGGATTGATGTGGTTTCCTTTTATGCGTAGGTTCTCAGTCAGGGGCATGCATGCTGTTCTTGCATTTACCGCAGGACTTCTGATCTTCCTTGTCGTGGATACGTTTCAGGAAGGCTTTGAATTTGCTGCTGCGGCTCCTTCCATTTTTCATGGAACGGGACTCGTCTGGTTTGGTGCCTTGCTCAGCTTTTTATTGCTGGCAGCCATTGATCAGTCAAACCGCCGTAAGGCAAGGAACAGTGATGCGGAGGGGAGATCACTTGCTTATAAATTGGCTACGGGCATTGGGCTGCACAATTTTGGAGAGGGCTTGGCGATAGGTACCGCATTTGCTGTTGGTGAAGCGGCACTTGGAACCTTTTTGATAATCGGGTTTACACTGCATAACATCACGGAAGGGATCGGCATCGCAGCACCTTTGACCAAGGCAACACCAACCTGGAAAACATTCGCTTGGCTGGCGTTAATAGGCGGCGGACCTGCTATTCTGGGCGTCTGGTCTGGAGGCTTAATCCTCAATAATACGCTTGCTGCGCTGTGCTTTGGTATCGGTGCCGGGGCCATCGCTCAGGTTATCTATGTCATTGCCAGGATGATCATGAAGGAATCGGTTAAGCATCAGTATTCTCTGTTCTCATGGAGAAATTTCAGCAGTGTGGCGCTGGGCATTGTTGTGATGTATGCTACTGCCTTGCTGGTAACGGCTTAATTAGCAGATTTATGGTGAGAGGGGTTCTAGAGGTTGAAGCGTATCCGTGTAATAGTTGCTAGTTGTTTTCTTATCACCGCATTGGGTACGGCGGGGTGCGGCGCGAATTCTGCAACTGGAGATCAAACATCCCAAACACCTGTCACGGACATCAAAGTTGTATCCGAACAGGGAATGGAGCTGTATAAGGCAAATTGTATCGCCTGCCATGGTGTTGATCTGGAAGGCAAGGTAGGCCCTGATTTGCGTAAGGTAGGGGAGAGGAAAACTAAATCGCAAATTGCCGGGCAAATCAGGGATGGGGGCGGGAAGATGCCAGCCTACAATGCAAGCCTTTCGAAAGAGGACATAGAAACATTGGCAGGCTGGCTGGCTTCGCTTAAATAAAGCATGTTTAACAATTTCTTTAAATAAAATTCGAACTCCGTTAACACAACTCCATTAGTCTAAATGAAGCATTCATTATAGCTATGGAGGTTATGGAATGAGACGATGGAGAATGAAGTTAGCAAGAGCGCTGGCAGCTTTGGCGCTTCTTGGGCAATTGTCCGGCGGTGCGGCAAGCGCAGAGACAGCTGCGCCTCAGAGTACAGGATTCGGAAGCGGAGAACGGCAGGTCCAGGAACTGGATAGTATCAGTACTGGGGCTGATTCGGATAAGATTACCATTGTTCATGTCAATGATATGCATGCCCGTGCTGAGGAAACAGCAGACAACATCGGATATGCCAAGCTGGCCACACTGATCAAACAGATCAAAGCAGAAAATCCGAACACACTCGTTCTGGATGCAGGTGACACGTTCCACGGTCAAACGATTGCTAACCTAGTAAGCGGAGAAAGCATCGTAAGCTTCATGAATGAAATTGGCTTTGATGCAATGACTACTGGCAATCATGACTATAACTATGGCAGTACTCGTCTGCAAGAATTAGCTGGAATGGCCAACTTCCCGGTGCTCGCGGCCAATGTATACAAAGCAGATGGAACACGCCTTCTTAAGCCTTATGTTATAGAGAATGTAGGCGGACTGAAAGTGGCTGTATTCGGATTGGCTACACCAGAAACCTTATACAAAACACACCCGAAAAATGTAGAAGGCTTGACTTTTGCAGATCCCGTCGCAGAAGCGAAGAAAATGGTCGACGAGCTGTCGGGTCAAGCCGATATCATCCTTGCATTGTCTCACCTGGGCCTGGATGCTTCCAGCAAGGATACGAGCTTGAAGGTTGCCCAGCAGGTGAAAGGCATCGATGTGATGATCGATGGACACAGCCATACCGTTCTTGAGAGCGGACTTACATCAGGAACGACTTTAATTGCCCAAACTGGGGAATATGGAAAAAATGTAGGCGTTGTGGAGCTCACAATAGCAAATAAACAAGTGACGGAAAAAAAAGCGCATTTAATTACACGAGCAGAAGCGGAAAATATGACTGCGGATCCTGCGGTTCTTGAACTGATCACTACAGTCAAAGCTTCACAGGAGGACGTTCTCTCCAAAGTGATTGGTATGACGCAATTTAACTTGAGCGGAGAACGGGAAAAGGTTCGCGTTAGTGAAACGAATCTTGGAAATTTAATCACAGATGCGATGCTGAACGAAACTGGAGCGGACGTAGCGATTACGAACGGCGGGGGGATCCGGGCTTCAATTCCTGCAGGGGAAATTACGAAAGGGGATGTCATTAGCGTTCTTCCCTTTGGCAATTACATCCAAACTAAGCAAGTGACTGGCGCAGATCTGAAGGCGGCACTTGAGCATGGCGTGGGCTCCTATCCAGAATCACTAGGTGCATTTCCACACGTAGCTGGTATTAGATTCAAGTTCGATGCCAATCAACCGGCTGGTCAGCGTGTCCATACCGTCCTCATAAAAGGACAGGCACTCGACTTGAATAGAACGTACGTTCTGGCTACGAATGATTTTATGGCTGCAGGTGGAGATGAATATGTGATGTTCAAATCGCAGCCGATTATGAACGATTTTTCCTCCCTGGAGGAAGCAGTTATAGACTATATTCAAGAAAAAATGGAAATGACTTCTGGGGTGGAAGGCAGAATCGTCGTGGAAGCGCTGGTGGACGGCAGCAAGGAGCCAATAAAACCCGAGCAAGCAGAAAAGAAATATATCGTTAAATATGGTGATACTTTATCCGCTATCGCCAGAAATTATCATACGACATGGCAGCTACTGCAGAAGCTGAATCATATTCGTAATGCGAATTTGATCTACCCTGGACAGCATATTGCTTTGCCATAATAAAACTTAATCAAAAAAGGGCAGTGCAGCACGTGATCGAAGGATCACAGTCTGCATTGCCTTTTTTTGTAAACTTAGATTGCAGTCCGTTTGAGCTTGGTGTTCGTGCGATTGTAGCTAAAGAGAGGGAATGGCTGTGGGTGGAAGAGCGGTAGCGTCCGCCTTTAAAGATTTGTTCCTACCTCCTCATGTATACCATTCAAGGGAACAAATCTTTAACAGCGGCTGGAGCCCACAGCGATTCCCTCCCTCCATGCACCAACGTCACGAACACGCACATCAAAGGATGCCGCAAGGCGTTTATTTTTATCTTAGTAGCCACAGTCCGTACCAGTCCGATACCACTGAATGGAGCGTGTGGTTCACTTAACTTCAAGTTCGTCTAATGATTTTTCCAGCGCATAGTTGATTAAGTTAGTTTTAAAGCCCTTACCCTTTAATTTGGATAATGAGTCTAGTCGTTCCAAAAGGTCATTGCGAATAAAAAATGGATGCTTGGTATGAGTTTCTTTACGTTGTTTCTTATCTATTTTCTCTTCTTGCAAGATAACTTCTCTAGACTCAGCTGGTGAATCATCCACATCTGTAACTATGGCTTCTACTTCAGAAGAAGTCGCGGCTTCAGGTGCGCTTACGGCTGGGGTTTCTATTATAGCTGAAGTATCGGATGAAGTATCAGCTAAAGGTTCACTATCGGCTATAACCACACTATCAGCTATAACCTCACTATTAGCTTCTGTTTGTGGCTTTGCCTTTAACTTAGAAGCAGCGGGCTTTCTTTTGGGGCGTGAGATAACCTCTGGAGGGGCGGCCGCTTCTTCCTGTGGAAGGGGAGAGGATGGCTGAGGAATTTCCTCAAAGCTAACGAGCAGTTCTTTTTTTCTTCTTGGCATAATCAAGAACCTCCTTGGTTAGTGAAATGTAAGCGTCGGCAGCTATACTTGAGCGCCCTGACCACACAATAGGTGTGCCTTCATAAGCTGCAGAGTTTGCAAAGCTTATAGAGCGAGGGATAACGGTATCAAATAGCCTGATATTTTTCTTCTGGCAGAATTCACTCGCGCTGCTGAGCAATTCCTGGTGCAGCCTGGAACGCCGGTCCACCATCATCGCAACAATACCGATTATACTTGGGGCTGGCTCATCCTCGGTACCAAATGCATCAATCGCTTGAATGACACGCTGTAATCCTTTTACGGAGAAAGCTTCTGGCACAAAAGGGATCAGTACCCCGGTCGAGGCTTTTAACACATTGCCTGCAACCAGTCCGAGCGAAGGCGGGCAATCAATGAAGATATAATCATATTGCGACTTTATTTTGTCCACTTGCTGCTTAAGGAGTAGGAAGGGGTTTTTGTAAGCGTCTATTTGTGATAAAATATGAAACTCCAGCATATTCAGCTTGTCAGATGCAGGAGCTAAATCCAAATTAGCTGTAATAGGAATGATGATTTCATCTATTTGTTTGTCGCCCAGGAACACGTCATACATGGTGTATTCCGCTTTTTCCGGATCGGTGCCAAATACGACCGCGGCATTTCCTTGAGCATCGGTATCCAGAATAAGGATTTTTTTCTTGGGAAACATGGAGGCAACGACTGCTGCCAAATGTGTAACCAGACTTGTTTTACCAACACCGCCTTTGTTCATACAAACGGAGAAAATTTTCGCCATGCTTTTCGCCATGCTTTTAGCAGCACCGCCCTTCAATTGGAATTTCTTTCATTATACCATATGTGATCCGAACAAAATTTATTTTTGATGCAAAATTATGGAGGGAATTAGATGACTATAAAAATTGAATCGCCCAAAATCCCAGCAGGTCTGCCTGACATAACACCATCAGAATTTACGATAGAAAGCGAAGATTGTATGAGCATGGGGGTTATAAGCGACTGCACGATCGATCAACAGGCGGCTCATAAGGTATCGTTTGAAAGAATCATTTTTCGTAATGTAGTTTTTACAGAAATAGCTTGGACTGAGCTTGAGCTGACGGATGTCATTTTTGAAAAATGTGATTTATCCAATATGAATTTTATCGGATCCAATATACATAGGACTGAATTTAAAAATTGTAAGATGATCGGAATTGATTTCACGAATGCCACGCTTAGAAATATAAAGTTTACTAACTGTTTTGGAGATTATGCCTCGTTTCGTTTTGCCAACTTCAAGCAGCTTGTTTTCAAAGAGTGTTCTTTGTGCAGTGCGGATTTTTATGGCTCCGTTTTTGTGAAGGTTGATTTTCAGCGATGCAGCATTGACCGGGCACAATTTTCAAGTGTGAAGCTCGAAGGCATTGATTTAAGTGATTGCGAATTTACCGAATTAGGTGTGGATATTGCAGGTTTGAAAGGATGCACAATTGCGCGCGAGCAAGCTTCCGTCTTTGTAAATATGTTCGGGCTTATTATTAAAGAATAAAATCAAATAATGAACCGGGATTCGGGCTCACTGTCAATGTAAGAAAATTACGGATGGTGGGCCTCTTTTCAAATTAAAATAATTCTGTTATATTTATAATCGTAAATATTACAATTAAAATCATTTGTTGTAGTGGAATCCAGTGGATAATGACTAATAGAAGAAGAGGTGCTATTGTTATGAGTGTGCAAATTGTAGAAGATAAGATTCCTGTAACTGTTCTAAGCGGGTATTTAGGAGCAGGAAAAACGACGATTTTGAATCATGTGCTTAATAATCGCGATGGCTTAAAGGTTGCAGTGATTGTTAATGATTTAAGTGAAATCAATATTGATGCGGATTTGGTGCGTGATGGAGGCGGACTCAGCCGCACAGAAGAAAAGCTCGTGGAAATGTCAAATGGCTGCATCTGCTGCACGCTGCGTGATGACTTGCTTCAGGAAGTGGAGAGGTTGGCTAGGGAAAAACGCTTTGATTATATTTTAATTGAATCTACGGGTATCGGAGAGCCTCTGCCAGTTGCACAGACTTTTACATACGTTGATGAAGACCAGCAGATTGATTTAAGCCAACTGACACGCCTGGACACGATGGTCACTGTGGTTGATGCCTATCACTTTTGGGATGATTACCATACACGGGAAACCTTAAAGGACCGCGGGCAGGAAGTGGGCGAGGACGACACAAGGAATATTGTCCATCTTCTTGTGAACCAGGTTGAATTTTGTGATGTTCTTATTATGAATAAATGTGATATGGTTAGTGAGGAGCAGCTCGAAAAGCTGGAAACCGCATTGCGCGGATTGCAGCCAAGAGCGAAAATCGTTCGTACAGTTCATGGCCAAATTGATCACAAGGAAATACTCAACACACATCTGTTCGACTTTGAGGAAGCAAGTCAATCTGCCGGCTGGATTCAAGAGCTTCAGCGGGATGATCATACACCTGAGACAGAAGAATACGGCATTGCTTCATTTGTATATAGCCGCAAACTCCCTTTTCACCCCGAACGCCTGCTTCAATGGATCGGTAAATGGCCCAAGTCCGTCGTCCGTTCCAAGGGACTGCTCTGGATTGCTACCCGCAATAAAATGGCGGTTTCCTTCAGTCAAGCCGGTATTTCCAGGCAGCTAAGTCCAGCAGGCTTATGGGTGGCGGCCTTATCGGACGATGAGCGGCTTGCTTACTTCGGCAGCGACTTTCCAAAGTCGGCGGATTGGGATGATGTTTGGGGGGATCGGGTAACAAAGCTTGTTTTTATTGGAGTTGAGATGGACCGGGAGGCGATTATCCGTTCATTGGATGAGGCCTTATTGACCGATGAAGAAATGGATAGCAATTGGAGTTCCTTGACGGATCCGCTGCCGAAGTTCTAAGGAAATGTGCTGCGGGGAGTGAAAAAAATGGAAACTGTTAGTGTGAATAACGAGGAAGAAATATTGTTAAGCCATCAGACGAGGGAATTGTGGGTACGCAGGGAACTGGAGGTTGAGGCTTGGGTGAAACGCAGCATGCCACCAGCCATCCGCCCGAAGCAAACTTTGCTGCTAGATGACATTGCTGTGGATGCAGAGCTGTATACAGCTCTGCTGCTGCTTAAACAATTGCAAATACGGACTGAATTTTCCTGCGCAGGTGTAAGTATATTGGATGAGCCAATAGACCATTCACTGTATGCTTACATAACTATTCTTACCACTGAAAATACGGCTGAGCAAACAGAACGATTTGTGCATCATGCGATGCACCGAATGAAGCAACGCTTACTGGTTACATATGAGCCTGAGAGAAACCGGTATGATCTTTCTTCTTTTTTTATTAATCATAATCGTTCCTTCTGCACCTTGATTCAGGGCTGTGCGGAGAGCTTTGCTTTGAAGACGCCTTCGGCGCCGATTTAAGGGATCGCCTGAAACAGCGGACTGTAGATGAAAAACCGACCACAATGTGCATGCGCGAGCCGAAGCGGCAAATGTAGGCGGAAAACCAGGCACAATATGTTTATGCGCGGGGCAGGAGCCGGACGAATGTGGACGGAAGACCGCGCACGTTTGGCCGGCTTAACCTGACAACATGTTGCTCCCCCACCTCTACTCACTATCTGCTACAAATCAAATCGAAAGAACACTCCAGGCAACCCAGACAACCACCAAATATTAGTACGCTTTGACTTCATACTTGTTTTCATTTCAGTTAACGATGATTTTCATCACTAAAGTAGGCATCTTCAGACATTTAGCCTCGATAGTGATGTTTTTCATCGTTAAAGGAGCTATGTAATTGATCTGGAGCCTTTTAATATCAAGGATATGAACCCTGATAACACTTTGAAATACGTATATGCGGGCATCTTACCCTTGGAGAATGTAGAGGCAGTTCTGATTGATGGACATCCGTTTAGATTGCAGGAGTGAAGCACTTCTACGTTCATTCCATTTATGTTTCATTTTCTATATGTTCTTCTATTTTTCATGTTGACAATCCATGTTATGTTTGATATTTTATATTCTAATCATAATTATTCCTATGAATTAAGTGTGAATTAATCTTTGGCTATTTAGGCTGCAGCTGCAGCCATAGGCTTGTCGACCGTATCAACGGAGACATTCTCAAGAGGAGGATGTCTTCTTTGCGTTCACATCAGGAAAAGGGGAATTACGATGGGCAAAAGAATAAAATTAAACGCAGTGGAAGTAGCCTGTCCGATGCAGGACAATCCAGGCTTGTGGGCTTACCCGGGCAACGAGGCGGAGCGCTACAAGGATATGAATTACTGGACGGAGCTGGCACATTTGCTGGAGCGTGGGCGATTTGATGCAGTCTTTATAGGGGATATGCTCGGTGTGTTTGATGTTTATCAGCAAAAACGGGATATTGCTATACGCGACGCGCTGTTTTTCCCTAACTTCGATCCCAGCTTTCTGATTCCGGTTATGGCTAATGTGACGAAGCATTTGAATTTTGCCATCACCTTCTCTATTACTTATGAGCATCCTTATACGCTGGCCCGCAAGATGACTTCTCTGGATCATTTAACGAACGGCCGGGTTGGCTGGAATATGGTAGCCTCTTATTTGAATAGTGCTGCCCGCAATTTTGGCTTGGACGAACAGCTTGGACATGACGAGCGGTATGATCGTGGGGACGAGTTTCTGGAGGTTTGCTATAAGCTGTGGGAAAAAAGCTGGGAGGACGACGCGGTCCTTCGCGATCCCGAAAAGCGCATCTACACCGATCCGGATAAAGTGCATGATATCCAACATGAAGGCAAATATTTCAAGGTTCCTGGTATTCATCTGAGCGAGCCTTCTCCGCAGCGGACCCCTGTATTATTCCAGGCGGGAACTTCCGAACGCGGGCGTGCATTTGCAGCCAGGCATGCGGAATGCATCTTTTTGAATCCTTTGTCGCCTGAGGAGTCACGCTTTGTAGTTGAGGATACGCGTGGCCGGACAGCTAAGGAAGGACGTGATCCGAACAGCGTGCTTTTTTTTCCTAAGCTGACGCCAATTGTTGCGGAGACGGAAGAGGAGGCTTACGCCAAATACCGCTGTTACTTACAGTATACAAGAACAGAAGGGACATTGGCCTTGCTTTCTGCATGGACCGGGATTGATTTCTCAACCTTCGATCAGGACGAATTGCTGGCTTTTATTGAGAAAAGTAAAGAGGGCCGCACGTATTTGCTGGATCATTTTGAAAAGGAAAAAAATTGGTCGGTACGCAAACTGTCTAAGTTTTTCGCTTTTGGCGGGCTTGGAGCACTAACAATTGGAACGCCACAGCAGATTGCCGATAAAATGGAGTATTTCGTCGATGAGCTGGGTGTGGATGGCTTTAATATTGCCTATATTACTAAGCCTCAAAGCTTGAAGGATTTTATCGATTTAGTTGTCCCGGAGCTGCAGCGCCGCGGCAGGGTACAGAAGGAGTATGGAGAAGGCACTTTTCGAGAAGTACTATTTGAGCAAAATGCCCGGCTGCCGCAGCACCACCCAGGCGGCAAGCACCGGATACAAGGAGGAGTTTCCAATGGCTAAAAGAATTCACATCTCCATCAATGTAACGAATCTGCACAATGCTTTAGCTTTTTACCGTCTTTTTCTGGATGCAGAACCAACTAAAGAGACAGAGGATTTTGCAAAATTTGAGCTGGATGTACCTAATTTGAACCTGGCGCTTAATGTCATTCCCTTTGAAAAAGGCAAGGGTACGCTAAATCATGCCGGCTTTCAAGTTAACAATGCAGAAGAGGTGCAGGCTTTTGGGGAGCGTTTGGAGCGTGCCCAGCTTTCTCCTGTATTCGGGAAGAGCGTAGCGGAGAAGCATAAGGTTTGGGCGTATGATCCGGACGGGAACGAATGGGAAGTATTTTTTGAGTAGCCTTTTGGGAGCAAGAACTATTTTTTACGATGAACCGTGTTTACTTCCCTCTAGACTCAAATTTTCTCCGTTTCATTACGACAAGAAAAAATACGTTCAACATAATGGCGTATAGCAGAGGTGAAAGCAGGGATGTAAGCAAGGAAGTATTAGATACGTTGGTATAATTACTAAGCAGAGAAATAATCATTCTTAAAGGTGGGATCAACCAGGAAAGGAAAGCTGGCATGATAGTAACAATCCCTTGTCCAGCTAATGAAATAGTTATAACTAGACCGAGACCGAGAAATGACATTAGTCCTGTTTTGAACAATTTTTGGTTAAACCATGCTGCCAGCGAAATTCCAAGCAGTGCTGCTAGTTCATGGCTTGCAAATGCCACGCCAATTTCTTGAAAGGAAGGCTGATGGTCAAATTTGTTGAAAAGTATGGGGTAAGTCATGGCGATTATGGATACTGGAAGTGTAAATAACCATATGTATAACAGTTTACATGTATATAAGAGTGTGAGGCTTCGGGCATGCAGAAAGGTTACGATCTGTTGTGTTTCATCTTCATGATCTATAAATCCATAACAAAGCCAGGCTGAAATAATAAAAAGCAGCGTAGAGGTGATAGCATAGCTATCCATAACTGGAGTAGGGACAACCCAATAGATGAACAGAATAATAATGAAATAGATCGCAAGCGGCGCGACATAACGGAACGAGCGATGATAGTATTGATGATAATAATACAACATAGGCAGCATAGTACTTATCCTTTCTTAGTTACCTCAATAATAGATCCGCCAGCCTGAAGTATCGCTAAAAGTAAAGTATCAGCTTCAAGAGCATTCACACGATAATAGGTAGCTCCATGCTCATGATAACTAGACAAAATACTAGGATGCTGAAAAAGATGATGAGCTTGCTGTAATTCTGGAAACTTACATACAATCAGCATGGTAGCCTCCGCAGCACTTAGATGATTACTCTCAAAGAGAGAAGCGTCCTTTACGGTAATCATTCTATCGGCTAACTGTTCAAGTAAATGGAGTTCATGTGTGGAAATTACTATTGTAACATGCTGCTTTTTTAAGTGTTCTAGTACATTTACCATTTCTATCATAGTTGCAGCGTCTAACCCGGAGAAGGGCTCGTCAAGCAGAAGCAAATCAGGCTTCGATAAAGCAGCTTGCATCATATTTACTTTCTGGAGCATACCTTTTGAAAAATATCGCATAGGCTGATCATCCAGCTTCAAACGAAAAAGGGAATGCAATTCCAAAATACGCTGCTTAAGGGCATTCTTTTCGATCCTCTGAATGGATCCCATATGCATTAAATATTCCATAGAACTAAATCTATGTTTAGGAAAGCGGTCCGGCATGTAACTTATGAAAGGTGTATGCAACCCGCTAACTATGCGTTGTCCTGATGTGGGGTCAATAAAACCGCCTATTATTTTAATGAGCGTACTTTTTCCCGATCCATTACTCCCTTGCAAGATTAAGGTTTGTCCACTATGGATCGTTAGTGAAACCGAAGAGAGTACAAGCCTGCTGGAATATTTTTTTGTAATATCAGCTAAGGTTACTAGTGGTACTGCAGTCAAATCGCATCCTCCTGTTCGAAATCAACTAGCACATAAATGCCTATTAGCTTAATAATTTTACTGCTAGAGTAATATTGTAACACATTAAAAAATAGCTTGCAGGGAGTTCAGCGATGTGATATCATGCATTTATTCATACTAAATGCATAGGAATAATAAGTATTAATTTCATATCGCAGACCGCATATATTGCTGATCAGTCAACTGAAGGCACTTCACTTATTTGTGAGGTGCTTTTTGCTTTTTTACTAACTAACTCAAAGGAGTGTTACTATGTCCAATCAAGATCAAGGTCAACATTCATATCAACCCGAAACTTTAGCTGTTCATGCTGGTCAGGAAATTGACCCGACTACATTTTCAAGGGCTGTGCCTCTATACCAGACTACCTCTTATGGATTTAAAGATACGGAGCATGCCGCTAATTTATTTGCATTAAAAGAATTTGGCAATATTTACACGCGAATCACAAATCCAACCACTGATGTTTTTGAGAAAAGGGTTGCTGCTTTGGAAGGCGGCGCAGCTGCATTGGCAGTAGCATCAGGGCAGGCAGCCATCACTTATTCCATCTTAAATATTGCAGGAGCGGGTGATGAAATTGTATCTGCGACTAGCCTCTATGGCGGCACGTACAACTTGTTTTCAACCTCGCTTCCTAAACTAGGCATTAAAGTGAATTTCGTCGATCCCTCTGATCCGGAAAATTTCCGTGCAGCCATCAATGACAAGACGAAGGCCATATTTGCGGAAACGATAGGCAATCCGAAAGGGGATATCCTGGACATTGAACGGGTAGCTGAGATTGCTCATGAGTATGGCATCCCGCTTATCGTAGACAATACGTTTGCAACGCCTTATCTGCTTCGGCCTATTGATTATGGTGCTGATATTGTCGTACACTCGGCTACCAAATTTATCGGCGGCCATGGTACTTCCATTGGTGGCATTATCGTAGACGGAGGGAAATTCGACTGGAAAACGAGTGACAGATTTCCCGGCTTAACCGAACCGGACCCTAGCTACAATGGTGTGGTCTACACCGAAGCCGTCGGACCTATTGCCTATATTATCAAGGCACGTGTCCAACTGCTGCGTGATCTTGGGGCAGCCATATCGCCATTCAATTCATTTTTGCTAATTCAAGGCCTGGAAACTCTGCATTTGCGGGTTGAGCGCCATAGTGAGAATGCACTTAAAGTCGCGGAGTTTCTCGAAGCTCATGATTTGGTAGAGTGGGTCAACTATTCGGGTCTGAAAAGCCACGCTTCCCATTCATTGGCTCAAAAGTATTTGCCTAAAGGGCAGGGTGCGATATTAACCTTTGGCATCAAAGGTGGCTTGGAGGCTGGCAAGAAATTAATTCATGCCGTCAAGCTGTTCTCTCATCTGGCGAATGTGGGAGACTCTAAATCGTTGATTATCCATCCGGCAAGCACAACCCATCAGCAGCTATCCGAGGAAGAGCAGCAAGCCGCCGGAGTATCGAGCGGGCTGATCCGAATATCGGTCGGTACAGAAGCAATCGGAGATATTATCTACGATCTGGAGCAGGCTCTGGAGGCTGCGCAGCAATAAGGTGATCAGGTAATCAATCAGCAAGATTATACAACAAGAGGAGGTATGAAGGTGGCCAGCAAGCAAGCTCTACGCTCCCGTCTGCGGACGGGAGTTCTTCCCCCGTTGATTGCTTTTGTCGTGTTTGTTGGCATTTGGCAATTTGGTGTCAGCCTATTGAACCTTCCCCCGTATTTGCTGCCGAAGCCGACCGACATCATGAAAGCGGCGGTTGAAAACAGGAGCCTGCTCTTAAGTGCTGTAATGACGACAGCTATGGAGTCCATTCTCGGATTTGTGCTCAGTGTCGTCCTCGGTGTATCCGGAGCCATTCTCCTGGCTGCTTCCAAAACGATAGAAAGAGGCATCTACCCCTATGCGGTCATCCTCCAAACGATTCCGATCGTAGCGATCGCTCCGATTATCGTGATTTGGCTCGGCTCGGGCTTGAATGCCATTGTTGCGATTACATTCTTGATCGGATTTTTCCCGATGCTGTCCAATTCACTTATCGGGTTAAATTCGACAGAGCAAAACTTAAAAAATTTATTTCAGCTGTATTCCGCGTCACGCTGGCAAACGATGTGGAGACTACGGATTCCGGCGGCACTGCCGTATGTCGTAGCCGGATTGAAAATATCCTGCACACTGGCCGTCATCGGAGCTATCGTAGGTGAATATATCGCCGGAATCGGTGGAGGAAAAGGAGGGCTTGGATTTTCAATCACCAATGCCGCTTTGCGGCTGCAGATCCCTTATTTATTTGCTTGCGGGCTGGCAGCATCAGCGCTAGGCATTGCTTTCTTTCTGCTTATTAATGCTTTATCGAAGCTATTGCTTAGCTCCTGGCACGAATCGGAAATGAAACAAGAGTATTAAAAACAGAGAATAAAATAGGGATATGAAAAAGGAATATGAAACGAACATCGGAGGGAAATACAACATGAAAACAAAAAATGTGCTTGCTATCCTATCTATCATCCTTATATTATCGGCCTTCTTGTCCGCTTGCGGCAATAAAAAAGAAGCAGCGACTTCTCCAGCTCCAACCCCTAAGAGCTCTGCTGCCGCGGCAACGGTCAAGCCCACAGAAACTCCCGTACCTAGTGCTCCAACTGAGCAGGTAAAATTGAAACAAATTCTCGACTGGTTTCCCCAGCCTACGCATGGCGGCCTATATGCAGCCTTGCAAAAAAACTTTTATAAGGATGCTGGGTTAGACGTTACGCTTGAGCCGGGTGGACCGCAGGTTTCAGCGACGCAAATTGTCGCCTCCGGCAAAGCAGAGTTTGGCATCACAGGTGGAGACGTAGTACTCCAGGCCCGTGAGGAAGGCGTTCCGATTATTGCGGTTGCTGCCCTGCTGCAGGATAGCCCGGCCGCGCTCTTTTTTCATAAGGGAGAGAATATCAAAACCTTCGAAGATTTGAATGGCCGCAAGGTTCAAGCCCTGCTTTTCGCCGCCTATTGGCAGTATGTAAAAAGCGCATTTAAGCTGGATAAGGTCGAGGAAATTAATTTTACCGGCCAGTATGCCAATTTCATTGCGGATAAATCCTCGGTTATTCAAGGCTATATTACGAACACCCCGGAATATTTGAAAGCGCAGGGGGTTGAGTTTGACTATTTGCAAGTATCAAGCTCAGGTTATGCACCATATATGAGCGTGATTTTTACAACAGAAAAATTTGCTAAGGAGCACCCGGAAACGGTTAAAGCTTATGTCGAAGCAACAATAAAAGGCTGGAATTACTATAAGGACAGCGCCCCGGAAATCCATCCGGCCATCGTTGCGGCCAATTCAAGTCAAACGGTTGAAAGTCTGAATATAGAAGCCGTAGCACAGACGGATTTCGTATATGGCGGCGATGCGAAGGAGCATGGCGTTGGCTACATGACAGCTGAGCGCTGGAATAAATTAATTGGTCAGCTGGCCGATACAGGTGTATTGAAGAAAAAGGTTGATGCTTCCGAAGTGTTTACTACCGAATTTTTGCCGAAGCAGTAGAGGAGCTAACCGATGAAAAAAAGATTAAGATTGAACGCTATCGAAATGTTTAATCCAACGGATACGCCGGGATTTTGGCGGCATCCTGAGGATGAAGGGCACCGGTACAAGGATGCGGATTATTGGGTGGAGCTGGCGCAACTGCTGGAACGCGGACGCTTTGATTCCGTTCTGCTGGCTGATGTGCTAGGTCAATATGATGTTTATCATAATAGTGTGACCCCTGCTTTGCAGCATGCCATTCAGGCACCAATCAATGATCCTACCTATCTGATTCCGATTATGTCTCAAGTCACCGAGCATCTTGGATTTACAGTGACGATCTCGACGACCTATGATCATCCGTATTCACTGGCACGAAGAATTTCCACATTGGATCATTTGACTAAGGGACGTGTGGGTTGGAATATTGTCACATCGTTTCTCACTACAGCGGCGAAAAACTTCGGGTTGGATGAGCAAATGAGCAGCGAAGAGCGTTATGAGCGCTGTGAAGAATATATGGAAGTAGTTTATAAGCTTTGGGAAACGAGCTGGGAGCAAGACGCGGTAGTTCGTGATATTGAGCGGAACATATACACTGACCCCTCTAAGGTTCACAAGATCGAGCATCATGGCAAGCATTTCAAGGTGCCGGGTATTCATCTTTGCGAACCGTCAGCGCAGCGTACACCGGTATTGTTCCAGGCAGGATCCTCCAATGCTGGCAGAAGTTTTGCCGCGCGTCATGCGGAGTGTGTATTTTTGAATAACCCGACGACTGAGGGGACCAGAGATGTGGTGCTGGATGTTCAGAGCCGGGCGAGAAAAGCCGGGAGGGACCCGGACAGCTTTCTATTCCTCCCCAAGATCACAGTAATCGTCGGAGCCACGGAAGCAGAAGCCAAGCGGAAATACCAGGATGGCTTGCAGTATTCCAGCTCGGAAGGACTGCTTACGATGCTGGCAGGCTGGTCGGGGATCGATTTCTCCAAGTACGGTCCCGATAAGCTGCTCGAATTCGTCAAAAGTGGTGACAGCCGATCGATCGTCGAGTTCCTGAACAATAATCCGGACAAAAAATGGACAGCAGACGAATTAGCGAATCTTTATACGTATGGGGCTACAACGCTCTTGGTCGGCGCTCCTGAGCAGATCGCTGATCAATTGGAACAGTTTGCCGATGAAACCGGTGTAGATGGCTTCAGCATTTCTTATATCACCCGCCCGGGCAGCATTCGGGATTTTGTCGACATGGTCGTTCCAGAGCTTCAGCGCCGCGGCCGAGTACAAACCGAGTACGAGGAAGGTACCTTCCGTCAAAAGCTGTTTGGCAAAGGCAGCTCTGGCTATATACCGGAAGGGCATCCCGGAAAAGCTTTTTCCTATGCGTATAGGTGAGCCTGATGACCAAGCGGATAAAGCTCAATTTTGTGGAAAAAAACTGCCCGATCCTCGACAACCCGGGACTCTGGACATATCCGGAAAGCGAAGCGCACCGGCATGGCGATTTAAGCTATTGGATGGAGCTGGCGGTGCTGTTGGAGCAAGCTAAGTTCGACGGGATCTTTCTTGGGGATGCGTTGGGCACCTTTGATACTTATAAAGGGGGCAGGGATACTGCTATTCTCGAAGGGATCAGTATGCCGATCCACGATCCAACGTATTTAATCCCTGCTATGGCCTCGGTGACCCGTCATCTAGGCCTCGCGGTTACTTGCTCGCTGACATACGATCACCCTTATGCGCTGGCGAGGAAAATGTCCACGCTCGATCATCTCACGAAAGGGAGAATCGGCTGGAATATCGTGACCTCCAATTTGGACAGTGCCGCAAGAAACTTTGGCTATGACCAGCAAATAGAGCATGACAGCAGGTATGATCGCGGCGATGAGTTTCTTGAGGTTTGCTACAAGCTGTGGGAGAAAAGCTGGGAAGACGGAGCCGTAGTCCGGGATATCCCGAACCGGATGTATACGAATCCGGCCAAGGTTCACGATATTGCTCATAAAGGTACTTATTTTCAGGTGCCAGGCATTCATTTGTGTGAGCCTTCGCCGCAGCGAACGCCGGTCTTGTTCCAGGCCGGATCTTCACATCGGGGCAGGGAATTCGCGGCCAAGCATGCCGAGTGTAATTTTCTTAACGCTGTTACCGTGGAAGAAACCCGTTATCTGATCCGTGATGTGCGGGCTAAGGCAGAAAAATATGGCCGGGAAGCAGGCGATATTCTCTTTTTCCCAAGAATTGTACCTGTAGTAGGTGCTACTGATGAAGAGGCTCAGCAAAAAATTGACCGTTATTTACAGCATCTGAGCACGGAAGGTACATTAGCACTGCTGTCCTCATGGACTGGAATCGATTTATATGGCTACACGCCTGAGAGATTGTACGAGCTTATTGCCGGAAAATCGGGTGGAAATGGCTATATTACTGACTATTTGCGTCGTGCCCAGCAGGATAAACAGTGGACCATGGAGGAGTTAGCCCGACTATACGCCTTCGGCGGCCTTGGCAATGTAATTGTCGGCTCACCCGGGCGAATCGCTGATCATATGGAGTCGTTTATACAGCAAACGGGAGCGGACGGGTTTAATCTTGGTTACATTACCCGTTCTGAAAGTGTGACCGACTTTGTCCATCAAGTCATACCCGTGCTGCAGCGCAGAGGACTCGTACAATCTGAATACCGTGAGGGCACTTACCGGGAGAAGCTTTTTGCTCACCAAGCAGGCTTGCCCCGGAGTCATCCTGGTGCACAAGTATAGGCAAAACAAAGGCCGCAGGCATAGGATATTTTGTTGAAAATAAGTATAAGTTTTCGGGGGAGGTCTAAAGTCTCCTCCTTTTTGCTGCGCAATTTTTATGATAGGGAGCACTTTGTTAACAGCGGCTGGAGCCACAGCCATTCCCTCCCTCCATGCAGCAACGTCACGAACACGCTCATCAAAGGACGCCGCATGGCGTTTTGCTTAAATGCTTAAATGCTTACAAGATAAGAATGTTTAAGTGCTTTACAGTGATAAAGCATATAAGGTAGAAGAGCATACCCCGAAGCAGTCCGCCCTCCGTCGAAAACGAGCGTGTGCTTCATTTAACGATGATTTTGTGGCTGTCGATTAACTGTGAACAAAAAATAGACGTGCCAAGCCTTCTTGATTAATATACATGTTTATTTCCACTACTCTTTTTCCCTACCTATAGCCTACATGCCAATAAGAACCAACCATGGCGGACAAAAAGATGCATAATCACATCATTTATGGACCCGAATGCACCCCTAAAAGGAAATTGCTGCGAATCTGCAGGATTTTAGGCGTCTCTTGTCCGTTTGAGCGCTCCAAGTGACTATTTTCCTGCACTTTTGCAGCAATTCTCGGCCAATACCCGATTTGAGGTGAAAAATCCTGCACTTTTGCAGCCTTTACTTTGGGTACAGTCCAAGGCTGCTGAGAGGCGAGTTTTGATCGATTTCAGTGGGAGTTTGAGTTATGCCGAGTTAATCGACAGCCTCATTTTCATAGTTAAAGTAGCAGATCCTCTCGGTTGTGAGCGCTGGCGGGACCGTTCTTCAGTCCCAGCGGCTTGGCCAGCTGGCCAAGCCGCTGGGAAATCCCCTCCGATCCAGAGAAAAACCCTTGCTGGCAGTCCGTTTGAGCGTGGTGTTCGTGCGATTCGTGCGAATGTAGCTAATGAGAGGGAATGGCTGTGGGTGGAAGAGCGGAAGCGTCCGCCTTTAAAGATTTGTTCCCACCTCTGCATCCATCCATTCAATGTAACAAATCTTTAACAGCGGCTGGAGCCCACAGCTATTCCCTCCGCAATGTACCAAATTCACGAACACGCACATCAAAGGACGTCGCAAGGCTTTTTCTTAGTTGTAGATTGTGACAGCTTTATTCAACTTTTTTAACCTTTTTGCTGTCCAATTGTATAATCGGTTGAATTGAATTTGATTTTCCACTAAGGTTTATATTAAGCTTTGCTTATTACTACAATTTGCAACAATAAAAAATGTAAGAGGTCAGGACGGGATGAAATGATGAATCCGCTGCAAGTCGATCAATTCAAAAAGTTTAAGAATGAAATTACCCGCTTTATGATGGTATACAAGTTTGCTTTGGATGCGATGGAAACCAAAATCGAAATATTACAAGAGGAGTTTCATTTTCTGCATGATTATAATCCTATTGAAAATACGAAATCCCGGTTGAAATCACCTGAAAGTATTATCAAAAAGCTCTACAGAAAGGGCTTTGACATTTCCTTCTCCAGCATTAAAAACAATATTAAAGATATTGCAGGGTTGCGTATTACTTGTTCCTTCATTTCTGACATATACCGGATTAGTGAGATGCTGAGAAATCAGCATGACCTGAAAATCCTTGAAGTGAAAGATTACATTAAAACCCCTAAGCCCAACGGCTATCAAAGCCTTCATATGTTGATCGAAATACCTATTTTTATGTCCGATCGACAGGAGCTTGTATGTATTGAAGTGCAAATCAGAACGATAGCTATGGATTTTTGGGCGAGTCTGGAGCATAAGATTTTCTATAAATACAATCAGGCTGTGCCTCCGCGGCTGCTGCAGGAATTGAAAGAAGCGGCAGATTCGGCATCTCTGTTGGATCAACAGATGGAACGTCTGCACAGGGAAATAGAAGAAATCAAAGAAGAACAAATGGAAGATGCTGAAGAGGAATTGAAACGGATCATTATTAATGATCAGCAGTTCTCTTTACCGGCGGCTTTGTTGGCGCTGATCGATACTGGGTCTGTAAAAGTAGATGTAGAGGGTGAAGTGAAAGTAGAGTTGCCGCCCGCTCCATAAGGAGCGGTTTCAGGGGAAAAGGGGGAGAGACTAGGATGAGTTCATTGGAGAAAGCCATTATTCTCGCCACCCGTGCACATGAAGGGCAAATCGATAAAGGCGGGAATCCTTACATCCTGCACCCTCTTCGAGTTATGCAGCGGGTTGCTTCTCCAGAAGCACGCATGGCTGCGGTTCTTCATGATGTACTTGAGGATACGAATGTAAGTGCAGAACAATTGGTGCTGGAAGGCTTTACAGCTGAAGTGGTTGATGCTGTGGTTGCACTGAGCCGGAACGCCGACGAAGATTACTTCGACTTTGTTCTAAGAGCTAAGCGCAATCCGATTGCCCGCCAAGTAAAAATCGCAGATATTCAGGACAACATGGATTTGACCCGGATTATGAATACTACGGCCAAAGATATGGAGAGAATAGCCAAATATGAGAAGGCTCTTAAAGAGCTGTTAGCAGACTAACTCCGGAAAAAAATGTTCTTCGAATGTTCTCATAATTATGTATGTAATTGAGAATTGGTATCAATCATATCTGGATCATATCTGGTTACGGAAAAGAGAATATGGCGACGAACCTATCTGGGAATCTTTGTTGCAGCTCGAGGACTTTCTTGGCTACTATTGGCGACGCTTGGCGATGTTAAACATTGATACTTGTCCAAAAGTTAGCTTAAAGTGAAATGTATTTTTTATTATGGAGGTAGTTACTACTTTAACGATGAAAAACATCACTATCGAGCCAGAATCTCGCGAGAGATCTCCTTTAGCGATGAAAAACATCGTTAAAGTATCGGAAGTTAGCTGAAAGAGGAAAAAATGGCTACTTTAATGATGAAAAACATCGCTATCGAGCTCAAATTACGGTAGATGCCAACGTTAGCGATGAAAAACATCGTTAACTGCAAAAAAAGGCTGGCTAGGCGAGTCAAGCGAACACATCTTTAACAGCGGTTGGAACCAACATCCATCTCCTCCGCAACGCACTCAAGTCTCGGAAACGCTCCTCAAAAGACGCACCAAGGCGTGTTTATTACACTCTGGTTTGCAACGCACTGCCCGCAAGTGGTAAAATTGTCACGATAACCAGGAAGCAAAGTCCGCATAAATCGCGGACTTTTTATTTTGTGAGCTTATTTAGTAAGTATAAGTTTTTTGGGTGATGCCTGGAGTGGAAATTTCCGAATACACAGTGAGCGTACGCCACTTAACGATGTTTTTCATCGTTAAAGTAAGGATGTGTAACCAGTGCTTTTAGCGATGAAAATCATCGTTAAAGTAGTAGATCCTCTCGGTTGTGCCCGCTGGCGCGGCCGATCTTCACTCCCAGCGGCTTGGCCCGCCGGAAAATCTCCTTCAATCCAGAGAAAAACCCTTGCTGGCTGTCCGTTTGAGCTTGTTGTTCATGCGATTTGATGCGATTAGTGCAAGTGTAGCTAAAGAGAGGGAAGGGCTGTGGGAGGAAGAGCGGTAGCGTCCGCCTTTAAAGATTTGTTCCTACCTCCTTATGTATACCATTCAAGGGAACAAATCTTTAACAGCGGCTGGAGCCCACAGCCATTCCCTCCGCAACGCACTCACGTCACGAACACGCTCATCTAAGGACGCCGCAAGGCGTCATTTGTAACCTGACGTACACATTGAGTTCACTTTTCTTGTGTAATATTTTATATTACATGATTTACATGACTTACATGACTTTTTGATGGAGTTTAGAGGCAGAACAGGGGAGATCACGATCATGACAACCGTTTTGGTAGTAGATGATGAGGCACATATCCGTGAATTGGTAAGGCTTTATTTGGAGGATGAGGGGATGGATGTTGTTGAGCAATCCAATGGAGAGGATGCGTGGAATTATGTAACACAGTTTCCGGTCGATTTGGTCGTGTTGGATGTGATGATGCCGCATATGGATGGCTGGGAGCTGTGCCGCAGACTTAGGGATTCGGGGGACAAGCCTTTATTGATGATTACTGCGAAGGGGGAGCCTACGGATAAAATCAAAGGGTTTCAGCTCGGAACGGATGATTATTTGGTCAAGCCTTTTGAGCCGATGGAGCTGGTTATGCGTGTCAAGGCTTTGCTTAAGCGATACCGGATATCAACCTCGCAGATTATTAAACTGGGAAAAGTCGTGCTGGATAAGCAGAGTTATACGGTTATTTTCGAACATACGGGCCAAACGGCGACGCTTCCTCTTAAGGAATTTGAGCTGCTTTATAAATTAGCCAGCTACCCGGGTCAATTGTTCACACGTGATATGCTCATCCAGCAATTATGGGGGTATGAGTATGATGGAGACCAGCGGACCGTTGATACGCACATCAAACGTTTGCGGGAACGTTTTGTTGAATATGGGGATGACTTCCGAATTGTAACGCACCGCGGGCTCGGATACCGGTTAGAGGTACTCCATGATTAAATCGCTTTATGTGCGAGTGGTTCTCACTTTTCTGGGTGTTATTTTAATGAGTCTTGTGCTTACTGTCGTCGTGGATTATTGGTTTTATGGCAAAAAATTAGAATTGGAAAAGCAAGACAGTTTAATTGTGGGTGGCAAAGCGATTATCCACTCCATTGAAGAGTCGGATCAGGCTAGCCTGGAGGCTATTATGCAAGGGTTGATGGCGATTCCTGTATATACGCTCAAAATTTATACGGAGGATAAGCTGCTGTTTGAAAGCATCCTGCCGAACAGTGAAGAGATCCAAATCAGCACTGAACAGCTAGAATATGTGCTTAAGGGTGGCGTGTACCGCAGTGATTTCGGTCCTGGCAAAGTGATGATTGGACTTCCTTTTCAAGTGAAAGGATTACCACACGCTTTATTTATTGCTCCTAGGGAAGAATTTCTGCTCGGAGGCTTAGCCCAGCTTTCTATTATCCTTTTTTTCGGCTGTGTGCTGATTCTGATTGCGGCCAGATATATCGTGACACCGCTTCAGCGTCTGACAAGAGCGACCCGCAGAATGGCAAAGGGCGATTTCAGCATTCAATTACAGACGAAACGGAAGGATGAAATCGGACAGCTGACCGCAAGCTTCAATCAAATGGCCAAGGAATTAGGCATGCTGGAGCAGATCAGGCAGCAGTTTGTATCCAATGTGTCTCATGAAATCCAGTCCCCGCTTACTTCAATTAAAGGCTTCACACAAGCGCTTATGCACAAAAAAATGGATGAACCTGCCCGCATCCGCCTGCTGAGCATCATTGAAGAGGAAAGCATGCGGCTTTCCCGCTTGAGCGAGTCACTACTTCAATTGTCTTCCCTGGAAAGTGAGCATCTTCAGCTGCATCCCCGTCATTATCCGCTCGATGAGCAGCTAAGAAAAGTCGTTATCGCCTATGAGCCGCAATGGACAGCTAAAAAACTAAATGTAGAGCTTGAATTAGATGAAATCGATATATGCGCGGATGAGGACAGACTGAATCAGTTATGGAATAACTTGCTCAGTAATTGTATCAAATTTACGGGTGAAGGCGGAACGGTCCAGATCAGCGCAGCTAAAAAGAAAGACCAGATTGTTGTAGCCTTTACGGATAGCGGCAAAGGTATACCGGAAGCTGAATTCAGCTCTATTTTCAAAGCCTTTTACAAGGTGGACAAATCCAGAGATGGTTCGGTGCACGGGAGCGGCATTGGCCTGTCGATAGTTAAGCGTATTGCGGATCTGCACCAAAGCGACATACAAGTTTCCAGCCGTGTAGGTGAGGGAACGAAGTTTACAGTTACTCTCCCTGAAGCTCCTCTAGAAGAAAAAATGTAACCTGACGTTCACAGTGCGGACAAATTCAAAGGTTATAATGTCTCCAGATAGAGGAGAGGAGATTTTCAAATGAACACCATAAGTAAATTTAGTTTAAAAAATGGGGCAGCTATTATTCTTTTGTGTATGCTGGTACTAGGCTACGGGTTTTACGCCGCAACACAAATCAAGCAGCAGACCTTCCCGGACCTGGAATTTCCGGCAGTAGCCGTAATTGCCATAAGTCCTGGGGCATCAACGGAGGAAATGGAAAGCGGGGTTACAAAGCCGATTGAGGACAGTCTAAAAAACTTCAAAGGTTATGATTCCCTAATGAGTACATCCTCTGAAAATATGTCTAACTTATTTATCCAATTTCCCTTCGGTTCCAATATGGACAAGCTTTCCGGAGAAATCGAGAACGCACTGAATAAAATTAATTTACCAGACAAGGTGAAAATCACGACACAGCGCTTATCCGCTGGAGCGGCGCCGATTTATCAAGCGGCTGTGTTCTCATCCAAGGATGATGCGGATGGGCTGGCAAGCAAGCTGGAAAATGAGATTCTTCCCAAAATGAAGAAATTAGAGGGTGTCAGCTCTGCAGTTTTGAAAGGAACGAAATCCGAGCAGCTAAACATTGTTGTAGATAAAATAAAGGCGCAGCAAAATGGGATTTCATTAAGCACGATTCAAAGCGCCATACAAGCACTTGATTATGGTTTGCCCCTCGGTTCTGTGAACGAGGAAGAGACGACGATACCGATCCGGCTGGTCGGAACGCTCCAGTCCATAGAGCAAATTAAACAGCTTCCTCTTGGAGCAGCTCCAAACGTCCAGGTAGAGGGAGCAGCTGCCTTACAACCAGCAGGCGATAATATCGTCAGGCTTTCAGACATAGCTGTCATCACGACAGTCTCCAACCAAAATGAAATTACGAGATTTAATGGTGAATCCAGTTTCGTTATCGAAGTTATGAAAAATCAGGATGCCAATACGGCCGACGTTGCCGACGAGGTTAAGCAGGTAATTGCCTCTTATCAGGAAAAGGGCGATTTCAATGTCCATGTAATTATGGATCAAGGTAAAGAAATTAAGGAATCTGTTTCAACCCTTATTAAAGAAGGCTTATTCGGAGCTTTGTTCTGTATTCTAATTATTTTTCTCTTCCTGCGCAATATTCGGGCAACCCTCATTTCTATCCTGTCGCTGCCCATATCGATTTTTGCTACGATTGCACTGATGAACCAGATGGGTTATTCACTTAATATTATGACGCTTGGGGGAATCGCGGTCTCCATTGGGCGGATTGTGGATGATAGCATCGTCGTTATTGAGAATATTTACAGATGGCGGCATGAGAAGGGCAATGAGATGAAGGGAAAAGAGCTGGCCTATAAAGCGACCAAGGAAGTCAGCGGCGCTGTATTTTCCTCCACCATTGCAACGGTTGTTGTATTTGCACCACTGGCGTTTGTTCATGGCATTATTGGGGAGTTTTTTCGGCCGTTTTCACTTGCCGTCGTTATTTCCATTTTGAGCTCGCTGTTAGTTGCCGTCATGCTGATTCCAGTGTTGGGTGCGAAATTTTTTCAGCGGGTTAAGCCGCATAAAGAAGGCGGACGAATGGCCGATACGTTTGAGAAATGGATTCGCGCAGCTTTACAGCGGAAGAAAACAGTTCTTGGTGTATCCATTGTCCTGCTGGTCGCTTCTCTCAGCACGATCCCGCTGCTAGGTGTCGCATTCCTGCCGGCAGGCTCAGTCCCTACAGCGACAATCGAGATTACCTTGCCTGCCAAGAGTGAGAGAGGGCAAACGGATGCAGTCAGCCAAAAGATTGAAAGCTATCTCAAAGGGATGAACGGAATAGAAAGCTATCAAGTCAGTATCGGCGGTGCTGTATCGGATTCCTTGACCTCTGGAGGGGGCAAAAATCAGGCATCGATAACAGCACAATTCTCCTCATCCGCGGATATGGAGCAAATGGTCGATAAAGCAAGCGCAGAGCTTCCAGCTATTGCAGCAGCAGAAGTGGCTGAAACAACAGTAGTCATCAGAGAAGGAGAACAAGCTGGCTTGCCGACTGGCAACAATATAGAAATCAGCTTGTATTCCAATCAAGTGGACAAATTAGCAGCAGCGGCTAAGCAGGTTGAAGATCTAATGAAGCAGAACACGGAGCTCAAGGATATTGGCAACAACATGAACGAGGTAACTCCCAAATGGGTATTATCGCTGAATCAGAAGGGAATCGATGCTAATGTTAACGCCTTTGCCGTTATGTCGATTGTGAATGAGCAACTGAACCCTATGGGTGTGGGCACCTACAAACTGGATGATACAGACAGAGAGCTTATATTGACTTACGAACAGCAAGTCACTTCCAAGGATGTGCTGGAGAATATAGATATCCCCACAGCAGCAGGGATGATGAAGCTCAAAGATATTGCCGACCTCAAGGAGCAGAAAGCCCTGATTACGGTGAACCACGAGGATGGGCTTACGTATGCTAAAGTGAGTGGGAAAATCAAAGGCTCAGATGCAGGAGCAGTAACAAAGCAGGTGGAAAAGGACGTCAAAAGTCTGGCGCTGCCTGACGGAGTCGAGGTTAAGTTCGGCGGAGGTATGGACATGATTATAGAGGGCTTCACCGGTCTGGGAATTGCCATGGTTGTCGCAGTCGGACTTGTTTTTCTGGTGATGAGCATTACGTTCGGCGGTTTGCTGACTCCAATCATTATTATGTCTTCGCTGATGTTCATTCCTGTAGGTGCTCTCGGGGCACTGCTGATTACAGGGCAAGCCTTATCCATGAGCGCGATGATCGGTATGTTGATGTTGGTGGGCATTGTCGTTACCAATGCAGTTGTGCTGCTTGATCGTGTTGAGAAAAACCGCAAATCAGGCATTCCGCTGAGAGAAGCGATTGTGGAGGCGTCGAGAACCCGGTTGAGACCGATTCTGATGACGGCTTGTGCAACGATGCTAGCCTTAGTGCCACTTGCCTTATCTGGCTCATCGACGAGCCTCATATCCGGTGGTTTGGCTATTACAGTAATCGGGGGTCTCTTCACCTCAACTCTATTGACATTGATCGTCGTTCCGGTTATTTATGAAATGGCATGGAAGAAACGTAAAGCCCAGGAGGTCGAAACCTTTTGAACATAAGCATCTAATTTTCAACTAACATCCAAGTTAAATCCTTGTTAAAGCATAGAAAAACTGGGTATTGAAAAAATGTGCTCTATATAGTAAAATAAACGCAACACGGAAGGGCTTCACTGCTTTGAAGCCGGTGATTGATGCAATTGTCAAACGCCTCACTTCAGGTATAATACCTGGATCAGTTCTGCTTATAAAAGCGGGACTTCCAGGTATTTTTGTATCCATATAACCGAGTTATTTCATAGGAAAAGTAAGGTATTGCTTGTTTTTGTTGAAATGAAGTTGAAACAAAAGCTGAAACGAAAGAAGATGAGGTGTTTGCTTTGAAGAAAAGAATACGATTAAATGCGGTGGAAATGGCAAATCCCGTTCAGGATAACGCGGGCCTTTGGACTTATCCTGATAATCGGGTGGACCGTTACAAGGATTTGGATTATTGGACGGAGCTTGCCCAGTTGCTTGAACGGGGAAAGTTCGATGCTGTATTTTTTGCTGATATTCTTGGTGTCTATGATGTTTATCAGAACAGCCGCGATACTGCGGTGCGTGAAGGGTTATATTTGCCGATTAATGATCCGACTTATGCTGTGCCGGCGATGGCTGCTGTTACTGAGCATTTGAGCTTTGCCGTGACTGTGTCTTTAACGTATGAGCATCCTTATTCCTTAGCACGGAAAATGTCAACCCTGGATCATCTGACGGGCGGAAGAATGGGCTGGAATATGGTGACATCGAATCTCGAGAGCGCTGCCCGGAATTATGGTTTGGATAAACAGATCCAACACGATGAGCGTTATGACCGGGGGGACGAATATTTGGAGGTGTGCTACAAGCTGTGGCAGGCTAGCTGGGAAGAGGACGCAGTGGTGCGGGATATGGCAAATAAGATGTATACGAACCCCGCGAAGGTGCACGACATTCGGCATGAAGGCAAGTACTTTAAGGTGCCAGGCATTCATTTGTGCGAGCCATCACCGCAGCGGACACCAGTTTTGTTCCAGGCCGGTTCATCCGACCGCGGGAGAGAATTTGCAGCGAAGCATGCTGAATGTATTTTTTTGAACGCCATGACGGTGAAGGAAACGCGATTTCTCGTTCAGGACATCCGGGAGCGTGCCGAGCGAAATGGGAGGAATCCGGAGGATGTACTATTTTTTCCGAAATTGAACCCTGTTGTGGCAGCGACGGAAGAAGAAGCGCAGCATCAGCTGAGAAGTTTTCTGGAGCATTCCAGCACGGAGGGGGCCCTTTCCTTATTATCCGCCTGGGTAGGCATGGATTTCTCCAAGTTTGGAGCTGAGGAGCTGCTGGCATTTATCCGCAAAGGTGAGGAACGTAACAGCAGCACTTATTTGGCCGATTTTTTTGGCCGGAATTATGCGGATCAAGCCTGGTCCGTGGATGAATTAGCGAAGTATTTTGCCTTTGGCGGAGTTGGCTCGTTAATCGTGGGGACACCCGTGCAGATTGCCGATCAACTGGAAGCTTTTGTCGATGAGACGGGGGTGGACGGTTTCAACATAGCCTACATCACCAGACCGGGGACGTTCGAGTCCTTTATCGACCTTGCAGTTCCCGAGCTGCAGCGCAGAGAGCGCGTCCAGTCAGTTTATGAGAAGGGCACCTTCCGCGAAAAATTGTTTGGCAAAACGTCATATCTGGCACCCCAGCATCCCGGAAGCAGAGTTACAGGAGGGCGGACATGATGGCCATTTCACAGGAAAAATTAATTGAAGCTTCAGCCCAGCCTTTTTCAAGGCTATCCGATCGGCAAACGTTAGTCGAGCTGCAGCAAGTTGAGAAAATATATCCTGGCGGCACTGTTGCTGTTCAAGATGCCAATCTGCACATTAAGGAGGGTGAATTCGTCTCCTTCGTGGGGCCCTCGGGCTGTGGCAAATCTACCATATTCCGTTTGATTGCCGGTCTTAGCGAACCGAGCGGTGGCAGCCTGCAGGTGATGGGAGGGACTCCGGAGGCAGCGCGCAAAAGCAGTCAATTATCCTTTGTTTTTCAGGATGCCACGTTAATGCCTTGGTGCAGTGTCATTGATAACGTGACCCTTCCGCTCCAACTGCGCGGAGTTCCCAAAAAAACGCAGCGGGAGGAAGCCCACAGAGTGCTTGAGCTAGTCGGACTCCAGGATTACCACAAGTCGCTGCCCCGGCAGCTGTCAGGCGGGATGAAGATGAGGGTGTCCATTGCCAGATCGCTCATTGCCCATCCTGGGCTGCTGCTGATGGATGAGCCTTTTGGAGCTTTGGATGAAATAACGCGGCAAACGCTGCAGCATGAGCTGCTGGCTATTTGGCAAAAGAATCCTAAAATGACGGTGCTGTTCGTCACTCACAACGTCTTTGAAGCGGTTTTTCTCTCCACCAGAATTGCGGTAATGACTCCGCGTCCTGGTAAAATTGCTCAACAGATTGACGTACCAGTCCCATTCCCGCGGGAGGAAGGGTTTCGTACAACGTCTGCGTTTAGTGAAATAGTCACTCGTGTTAATGAAGCTTTGAAACATTAGTGCAAATAATTGCTATCCAATAATAAAACACAAAAAGAGGTGCAGCCAGCTTATGGGCAAACGAATTTATTTAAATGTAATAACCATTGCCGGGCCTACTGCGTCACCAGGAATGTGGGCTCATCCGGAAGACAGGGGACAGGAATATACCGATCTTAACTATTGGATCGAGCTGGCCAAGACATTGGAACGCGGAAAGTTTGACGCGATCTTTTTTGCAGATATGCTAGGCGTTTATGATACGTACCAAGGCAGTATGGACACTGCCATCCGGCAGACGATACAGGTGCCTTTAAACGATCCGAGCTATCTGATCCCGGCAATGGCTGCAGTTACGAAACATTTGGGATTTGCCGCCACCTTTTCTACCACCTATGAGCATCCTTATGCACTTTCCCGCAAGATGTCTACGCTGGATCACTTGACCAAAGGCCGGATCGGCTGGAACATCGTTACCTCCAATATTGATAGCGCGGCTAAAAATTACGGCATGGAGCAGCAGATGGGACTCATTGACCGCTATGATCGCGGAGACGAGTATATGGATGTTGTGTATAAGCTGTGGGAAGCCAGCTGGGAGCACGATGCTGTTGTGCAGGACACAGCGAAGCGGATGTATACAGATCCGTCCAAGGTTCATGATATCGGGCATAAGGGAGCTTATTTTCAAGTCCCTGGCATTCATCTGACAGAGCCTTCGCCGCAGCGGACTCCGCTGCTTTTCCAGGCTGGCAACTCTACGAGAGGAAGGGAGTTTGCCGCCAAGCATGCGGAAAGTATCTTTTTGAATACTCCGACGGCAGCCGCCACGAAATTTATCGTCAATGATATTCGTGAGCGTGCAGAAAAACAAGGACGTGATCCTTCGAAAATATTCTTTTTCCCTAAATTGACGCCGATTGTAGGCCGTACCGTTCAAGAAGCGCAGAGCCGCTACGAAGACTTTTTGAAATATTCGAGTCCAGAAGGCATTTTCGCTTTGTTAGGCGCATGGTCCGGCATTGATTTCTCTCAATATGGTCCGGATAAGCTGCTGGAATTTGTGGAAAAACGCGATAATCACGGAATTATTGAGTCTTTCCGACGTTCGGATCCAAATAAGAAATGGTCTTCCGAGCAATTGGCTAATTTCTTTGCTTTTGGTACCAGCTCTTTAACGATTGGGAGTCCTGGGCAAATTGCTGATGTGATGGAAAGCTTTGTGGCTGAAACCGGAGTAGACGGCTTTAATATTGGCCATATCATCCAGCCTGGGACGCTTAATGAATTTGTGGAGCTGGTTATTCCCGAATTGCAAAGCAGAGGTCTGGTACAAACCGAATATCGTGAAGGCACATACCGGGAGAAAATTTTCGGTGAAGGCCCTTATCTAAGCAAGGATCATCCAGGAAGAATACTCGCAGAGGCTGAAGCAGCAAATAGAAATAGAAACAAGGAGGTGGGGTCGTTATGACATATTTTGCTGTAATTTTGCCGGCATTAAATCCGGAGCTTGGACCCGTTTATTTGGAGGCACATATTGCTTATCTAGATCGTCTGCGTTCAGAAGGAAAGGTGGCGGCAAATGGACGTCTGCTGGACGGGCCGGGTGGACTAGTCATCTATAAGGGAGACTCGCTGGAGGAAGTGAAGCTTCTGGTCGAGCAGGACCCTTTCATTATTCATAAAGTAAGGAGCTTTGAAATTTACGAATGGGCTGTTAAATGGGCGGAAGATGCCTTGAGCATATAATCTTGCGCATAAACGCATAAAAAGGAGAAAAAAGAGCTTACCGGTATTTTTCCGGCAAGCTCCTTTTATATGGTTGCAGCCTAGTATCAGCCTAGTAGCGGCCCGCACTCCGCCGAAATGAGCGTGAACCACACTTTAACTGACTTTAACGATGTTTTTCATCGTTAAAACAAGTGTTCCAGGTCAATCCGTCACGTTAATGATGATTTTCATCGTTAAAAGAGGCCGTATGGCCTCTCACGGTGGTTAAAAGGGATTTTAACGATGTTTTTCATCGTTAAAGTAGCAGATCCTGTTCAGCTGAGCGCGCACTTCATTCCCAGTGTCTACGCCTGCTAGGAAATCTCCACTAACCAAGTGATAAACTCTTGCTGGCTGTCCGTTTGAGCTTGGTGTTCGTACGATTGTAGCTGCAAGAGATAAGGGGTATGGGTGGAAAAGCGATAGCGTCCACATTTAAAGATTTGTTCTCACATCTACCGGATTTCTAACGGACATTGTTGCACCTTAGACGCGTTTTTTTCATCCGTCGCCCATATAACGGACATGAGCGACTCTTAGCCCGCTCAACAAGGGAAAAATACGCTCCGTTAGGGCTGTAAGAGGCGCTAATGTCCGTTAGAATTCCAGCTGGGCTTTTGGGGGGCGCTAAGGTGCGCTGGTGTCCGTTACAGTTACTGGCTTCCCATTCGCGTCCGCTGCCCCTCGTTATTCTGACAACATTGGCCCATATACCTTACCTCTCTCAAGCACTAGCGTCACGAACAAGCAGGTCAAAGGACGCCGCTAGCGTTTCCCAATATCACTCTGTGCTCATTAATGGCCTGCGGCAGAAGCGTCCTTCTCTGCGTTTGGATCCATTCTTTCGCTGCTCATGGTGAAAGTGAACAGGAGAGCCAGTGCGGCAGGAATGATAGCCCACATAAAAGTATAGGCGATGGAAGAGGAAAGCGCCGCTGTGATTTTTTCGAGTACGGGTGTTGGAATATCTACACGGGTTTCCGGGGAAAGCAGTGTTCGTGGGTCCAACTCCGCAAGATTTTTGCCAGCATCGCCTTGGTCACCTAAAGCGGCAGCCATTTTTCTGGAAAAGACATGGCTTTGAATAATGCCGAACACTGTGATTCCCAGTGTCATACCTAGTGAACGAACGAAGTTCAAGGTGGCAGTGGCCGATCCCCGCTGTCTAATATCAAATATATGAATAACTGCATTGCTTAGCACTGAGAAGGAAGCACCGATGCCAAGACCGATCAGGATCATATAGAAAGTGATCAGCATACGGGTGGAGTCTACTTGTAAAGTTGAAAGCAGCACCGATCCGATTACAAGAATGACTGTAGCCGGAATCATGATAGCACGGAAGCTCATTTTATTCATCAGGAAGCCGCCGGTCGTTGCTGTAACTACAGAACCAAGCATCATGGGCAGCAGAACGAGCCCTGAATTCGTAGCAGTACCGCCTAATACCCCTTGAATGTAGATGGGAATATATACCGAGGCAGTAATAAATGCTGCTCCTCCGAACATGGCGACCAGTGTGCTGGAAAAGAAAAGTCGTTTCTTGAACATATTGAATGATATAATAGGCTCTGCCACGCGTTTTTCCACGAAAATGAAAGCAATCCCCAGAACAACAAATCCGCTAAAGAGGCCGAGAATGAACGTTGAATCCCAGGCATATTCTTTGCCGCCCAGTTCCAAAGCGAACATCAGGCACATGACGGCTCCGACCAGGGTAATAGCTCCGCCCCAATCGATTCTTTGCTTCGAATGCTCATGCGATTCTTTATAGGAAAAGGCAATCATCAATAAAGCTACGAGTCCAAGTGGAAGGTTAATGTAAAAAATCCATTTCCAGTTGATGTAATCCGTAATATAAGCGCCCAACAAAGGACCGAAAATGCTCGACATTCCAAAAACCGCACCAAACAGTCCACCCAATTTGCCGCGGTTTTCGAGCGGTACGGAGTCAAACATGATCGTAAAAGCAATCGGTATAAGTGCACCGCCGCCAATACCCTGAATCGCGCGGTAGATGCTGAGCTCAACGATGGAGTTAGCCGTTCCGCAAAGTGCCGAACCAATCATAAAGACGATAATACCAAAGATGAAAAACCGCTTGCGTCCATACATATCGGACAGCTTGCCGAAAATGGGCATTCCCGCCATCTCCGCTACCATATAAGCGGAGGTAACCCAGACAAACTTGTCGAGTCCTCCAAGATCACCCACAATCGTGCCCATTGCGGTGGCTACGATTGTATTGTCCATAGAAGCCATGAGAATGCTGAGGAGAAGCGCGGCTACGATAACGCCGACTTTGTTGTTGCCTTTGATAGGTACTGTTGAAGCCATTAACTTAATCCTCCTCATTCTTGCTATTCATTTGCATCGATTCCGCGATAAGCGTTCCGATTTTACTCAGCCATTCTTTGTCCCAGCTTAGTGCGCCACTTATTAAATCATCAATGACGGATTGTACCCACGTTAACTCTGTTGTGAGTATTGCCTGCTTGAGCTCCATTTCCAGCAGGAACAATCTGGGAACCACCTCGACAACTCCCTCTAATTGTGACTTCATTCGAGCCAGCTCTTCTTCGTAGGCAGCTGCCCGCTTTTTTAGCTGCTGCAGCGCGTCTTCTTGGGTAAGAAGGGGAAGACAAGCAACCGCTACTGGAAACTCAGGAAATTCCAGCTTAGGTGTGGACAGAATTTCGCGCATCCAATCCTGCATCAACTGGTGGCCCTCGGGGGTTGCTTCATAAATGGTCCGATCGGGCCGGCCGGATTCCTTCGTGGTTTCACGAACAGTAATCAGTCCCTCGCGCTGCAGGCGCTCGATGGACTGATAAATACTTGCCCGCTGCCGGACATTGATGACTTCATCCTTGCCCCGCTCTTTAATCAGCTGCTGCATGCGGTAAGGGTGCATGGGCTCTTCTGCAAGAAAAGCAAGGATAACAAGGGCAAGCGGAGAACGATGAATAGGTTTGTTTTTTTTCATAGTGATCATCATACTAGTTATACTATGACTATGTCAATACGTTTTTTTAATGTGTTTTTTTTTGTGATACAAACGTTTTATTTCCTTTTTATCCGCTGGCGATATGTCCAGATTTTATACCGGAAAATGTGAATCTGAACATGTGATTATTTGAATGAGAATGCTATAATACACATATCTTCATCATTTTTAATAGAGTAGAAAGAATAAGGAGGCTTTTTAAGAGGATGCGGGAACTTTTAGACAAATTGGATATAAATCGTTTGGTGCGCAATACGTTAAGGCTTGTAGATGTTGAAAGTGTAACTGGAAATACCGTCCAGGTGGCAGCTGTTTATCAGGAAATGCTGGAGGATGTCGGCTGTACCGTAGAGCGTTACGAATTTATACCTAATAATCCAACACTGGTTGCGACCTATGACGGTGGTAAACCGGGAAAAACTATATTATTCAACGGACATATGGATGTCGTTCCATTGGCACACGCACCTTCCCGTATTGAGAATGGCCGCATATATGGCAGAGGAACCAACGATATGAAGGGCTCGCTCGCTTGTATCATTGAGGTTTTGCAAATACTGCGGGAGAATAACATCAGCTTTCCGGGAAAAATTATGATGATAGCCAACAGCTTGCATGAGAGTCCTGGCGGCAGGGGGGAAGACTTGATTGCTTTGACCGAACAGGTAGCGATTAAAGCAGACGCTGCGGTCGTGATGGAAGGGGCGACATACGATTGCACAATAGCGCAATTAGGTTCGGCAACCTTTGTCATCCATATTAAAAGAGACGGCGAACCGAGTCATCAATTGCACACAGCGCCAGGCACGCCGCATCCGATAAGTGTTGCTGCCGAAATCGTCAGCAAGCTGAATGAAATGAATAAGGTGTTGGAACAGCAGTATATTGAAGATATAGGCTTCGCTTCATATTTTGTTGGAGCCTTGAATAGCGGACAATTCTATAATCAATTCCCTAATGTAGCTGTTATGGAAGGTGTAAGGCGCTATGCCCCAGAGGCGCAGTATAGTGATGTTCTTTCTGAGATGGAGGCTGCTTTACGCGAGATTGCAGATCGGAATCAAATCCAGATCGAGCTCGATATGAAAAAAGTGCGAGACGGTTACCGTCTTGATAAAAATGATGCCAGCGTTACAGCACTGACGAATGCTATCCAAACAGTAAGAGGGATCGAAGCTCCGCTCGTAGGCAAAAAGCTCGTCACGGACGCAGGCATTCTGGCCAATGCACTCTCTATTCCTGTATTGTGTTCCGGTCCAGACCAACGGACTGCACATGGAGATGTGGAATACGTTGAAATAAGTGAACTAGAATTAACAACGAAAGTGTACATAGAGTTTATCTCTGAGCTTGTGAACAACTGATCTCCATTAAAGTACGAGTGGTAAACGAAACGAGTGTTTGCTTATTTCCTCAAAGTGCGATATATTATAATTTAGAATCATTCTAAATAATGCTCTTCAAGGAGGTTGCACTTAACCATGACCATAACAGAGCAAATCGATATAATCACACGGAAGTTGAAGGTAAAGGGCTTAAAACTCACCCGTCAGAGAGAAATTACCCTGCATGTGCTGCTAGAGAATGAGAAGGACCATTTGAGCGCCGAGGATGTTTTTATGCTGGTCAAAGGGAAGTTCCCAGACATCGGTCTGGCTACGGTTTACCGCACTTTGGAACTGCTGAATGAGCTTCATATTGTGGAAAAGGTGAATTTTGGTGATGGCGTCGCCCGGTTCGATTTACGAGACGACGATCATGAACATATGCATCATCACTTGATTTGCAGCCACTGCGGCTCGGTCAAAGAAATCAAGGATGATTGGCTCTCTGAACTTGAGAAGCGGCTTGAGCTGGAATACGGCTTTGAGGTTACAGATCACCGTCTTGATTTCATGGGGACACCCCGCAACTGCAATATTAGCGACTGCAAGAGAAGAAACAAAGCCGTATCCTAATTCAGGCTCAGATAAAGATCCAGGAAATAAAATAAGATTGTAATTGGCAATGGATATAAACCCAAAGAATCCAAAAGGAGCCTTTCATCCGATGAAAGGCTCCTTTTGGATTTGTTTTACTTAGAAAACTTCTGTGAGGAAGCTGCTAAAGCTGCTATTTTATTTGGACTTCACTCGAATCTGGGATTTTTCTCAAATGGCGGATCCTATGTCCACAACAAAGCCTTAAGTAAGGGGGGAAAGTAGTGGTGTAGTAGTGGCAAAGTACGGAATCAAATCGCTACGGACCTGAGGGCCGTTATTTGTGGCAAATCCCCCTATCTGGGGAAGCTTACGGACCTCAGATCCGCTATTTGGATCAAAAGGAGCCCAAAAGCCCCCAACCAAGGCGAATAAAGGATCTGATGTCCGTAGCGATCCGAAAAGGACCTTATTTATCATAAATAGCCCATCTCATGTCCGTAAGCTGCTTGGGGTTGGCTCCGTCATGGTCTGAACGTCCCCAGTCCTTCTAGTTTTTTCATTCCTCAATTTCGGATTTAAAGCACAGCTTTACAGCGATAATATGATAGAGAGTAGAAAGATATAATGTCATGATTTCCAACATGAAATCAGAATCGAAGCCACGATTTGCCCTGTCATCACTATCCCTTTCGGTCAAACAGACGCCTGCTGGATGTCCGTTTGAGATTGACTTGTTTTGAACTTTGTAGCTGAGAGAGGGAAGGGATGTGGGAGGAAGAGCGTTAGCGTCTGCATTTAAAGATTTGTTCCAACCTCCACATCCATTCCATTCAAGGGAACAAATCTTTAACAGCGGCTGGAGCCCACATCCCTTCCCTCCGCAACGCACCAAAATCCCGAACACGCTCCTCAAAGGAAGCCCAAGAAAGGCGTCTTTCAATGTACTGGTTTCTTTTTTGAAAAAGGGATTTCAATGTAGAACTTATAATGTCCTTCATTGTGCTCAAGCCAAATTTGCCCATTGTGCAGCTCAACAATATTTTTGGTGATGGAGAGTCCTAGACCGGAACCGGACGGTAGATGTTTATCGTGTCTGGAGGGCTCCATTTTATAAAACCGTTCAAATAATTGTGCTTCCTGCTCTTTGGAAATGGGTTTGCCCAGGTTTTCGATAGACAAGGTAACTTGCTTTTGTTTGGCTGTAAGCTGTACGGTAATCTCCCCAGGCCTATTGGAAAATTTCAGCGCATTCATAAATAAGTTATCAATGGCTCTGACCATTTTTTCAATATCGACGTGAAGCAGGATGGGTCTGGCATTCAGTTTTTTGCGGATGGAGATTTCCTGCTCTTTAGCAACGGGCTCGAATTCAGTCAGCATTTGCTCCAGCAAGCTGTTGAACTCGACTTCTTGAATGGATAAACGAACATCGCCATTTGTCAGCCTGGTATATTCGAACAGATCATCAATGAGCTTTTTTAATTGTTGGGTTTTATTATACGCATTGTCGATGTAGCGCGTTTGCTCTTGTTCGCTCTGAAAGGCTTGGGTTTTAAGTAAATCCAGATAGCCAATGATACTGGTTAACGGAGTTCTCAAATCATGAGAAACATAAGTAATTAACTCCATTTTGGATTCTTCCAATTTACGTTCCCGCTCCAGCTGCTGCTGTAGTCGTTCTGCCATGATATTGATGTTTTGCGCGACAACTCCTAGCTCATCCTGCCGTGAAAGCGGAAGCCGGAATTTCAAATTCCCTTCGGCAATTAATTTCAACCCATCGGTGATCGCTTTGAAATATCTGATAATAGGTCTTGTTAATAAGAAAAAGGATAAGATGAACAAAAACACAAACGAACCGAGAGCAAAGATTTTTTGCACAAGAAGATCAGGGGCTATTATGAGATAAGGTCCCAAGACACTGGTTACGGCAATGGTAATAATCAGACTTAACACAAAGGCCCATAGCATTTGGCCGCGCAAGCTTTTGGTGCCTTTCAGGAAGGTCCAGATGCTATTTCTCAATCTTATATCCCACTCCCCACACGGTTTTCAAATATTGTGGCTCTCTTGGTATCATTTCAATTTTCTCACGGATATTGCGGATATGAACCATCACTGTATTTTCAGAGTAATAGGCAGTTTGGTCCTTCCATACACCTTGATAAATTCGGTCAATGCTAAACACTTGGCCACGGTGAGACGCTAGCAATGCCAATATAGAAAATTCAATTGGGGTAAGAGGCACATCCTTGCCACGCACGGTAACCGTATGCTTATCTTTATTAATTACAAGATCGTCAATGCATATTTCAGTAGAGCTGGGAGCAGGAATGTGGCTGTTAAAGCTTTGTCGTCTGAGCTGCGCTTTCACCCTGGCGATTAGCTCAAGCGAATTAAACGGTTTAGTTACATAATCATCGGCACCCGTGGAAAGTCCTGTGATTTTATCGAGATATTCCTCTTTGGCTGAAAGCATAATAATGGGGATGCTCGATTCCTCTCTGATTTTAAGGCAGGCCTGAATGCCATCCAAATTAGGCATCATTATATCCAAAATAATTAAATGAATTTTTTCGTGCTGCAGAATGTCCAGAGCTTGTAGTCCATCTTCCGCTTCCACAACCTGATACCCCTCATTTCGGAGGTAGATGTGGATCACATCGCGAATTTCTCTATCATCATCAGCAACTAATATGGTCACACTCATCTGCTTGAATCCTCCCCAATAAAATAACATGCTGCAATTATAAACCAGATCCCCGAATTCTAGAACGATGATCAACTTGCGAACGAAACCACAGGCCGCAGGCGAAATACAGGATTTCTGTCAGCACGATGGCACCGGCAGCGTCCAGCCATACATGCTGCTTCACAAAAACTGTTGAAACAATGATGGACCAAGAAATCAAGACTATGAACCATCGCGCTGCTTTCGATAAATTTGGGGCATTTGCGGTTCCTTTTACGATTAAATAACTTGTCAGAACATGAATGCTGGGAAAGCAATTATAAGGACCATCTGTTTGGTAGACCAAATTCACAAGCGAATGCAGAAGGCCTTGATCAGTAATTGGCGGGCGAGTGACGGTCGTTTGAAAATAATAATAAATCACATAGCATACGATCAGGCCTAGGTTCAATGTAAGCAGCACCCGGTAATATGAGCTTCGATTTCTAAAGAAAATCACAATAAGCATACCAAAAATAAAGGGATACCACATCAAGTATGGAATTATAAAAGCAGGTGCAAAAGGAATGATCGTATCCAGCGGGGTTGCCAAATTACTGACATTATCGCCGCCTTGGTTCAGTATGCCATAAAAAATGTTTAGGACCGGTATGACAAGTATCCATAACAAGGGTATATAGGGGGTGAGCGTCTTTCTATTCATACAGGTACCGCTTTTTTTCGGCACACATACACGAATGCGGGTGGAAGGTTCATTGGAACGAATTTGATTTTTTCAATAATAAAATGCTCGCTGAGCTGATTTCTCATCTGCTGTGAATATTGAAAAGCGATAAATAATCCATCCGGCTTAAGTGATATAATAATTTGTTCGATCAACTGATCTCTGATCACTTGAGGGAAATTAAAAAAAGGCAACCCGCTTATGATACAATCCAGATGCTCGATGTTTTCATGACACAGGGCAGCATAAAGCTCGCGGCAATCCTCGTAACATGCAAGGTCTGGATTTGCATATTCATTTGCTAATTTATTTCGAAGTATAGGATCTTTTTCAAAAAGCAGAACCTTTGTATTTCTTCTTTTAGCTGTTTGAATGTATTTGGTTATAGCTCCTGTTCCTGCACCAAGCTCGGCAATGTGGTACACTTGGTTCCATGGAACGGATTCGACCATTTTCCGGGCAAGAAACCTTGAGCTGGGCGTTACACTTCCGATTTGTCCCGGAGTATGGAAAAAACGGGATAAAAACAAGAACTTTTCCGAAATCAGTGATTTTATATTTAGTATCATTTGGTTTTCCTCCCTATTATCATGGTTCTTATCTTAGCTGGAAATTCTGCAGATAAAGTGGGGATTATTCTGAATTTTTTCTGAAGAGGACTGGAAATATCCAATTGATGATGGTTGTTTTGTCGAAAGCTTGTCGAAAAAGTGTCGCTTGATATGCAAAAATAGGAAGAAAGCTCCTTTTGAATTCTATAATTCTAGTTATACTAAAGGTAGTATAACTAAGGGAATGAAGGTGAATACATGTTGAAGTTTCTTTCTAGGGCAGGGATGCTAAGCGGATTTGTATTGCTGGTGACCCTGTTATATGGATTTGTGGCACAAGCCGCAGACTATGAGAATGCTGTAGTATCGGCCGACACACTAAGTGTTCGTGATGATGGGTCCGTTCAGGGCAAGGTGGTCGGTTTTCTGAAAAAAGGGGAGACAGTGCGGGCCTATGAAGAGTCCTATGGCTGGATTCGGATCCGCTCTGGAAAATTGGAAGGCTGGGTAGCTGGCCAATATTTGATAAAAAGCAGTTCAAGCAATCTTACCGTCTCAAAATCCAAGTCATCTGAAGCCTCACCGAAAAAGTCAACAGATACTTCTACAAAGTCTCAAACGGTATCGAAGAAATCGGCAAATACCGGAAAGGTTACTGCAGACGCTTTGCGTTTGAGAACAGGCCCGAGCCAGGAACATAAGGTGATCACCTTGCTGTCCATGGGAACGAAAGTCGACATCGCAAACAAGCAAGGGGAATGGTTGCAGGTTCAAGTCCGCGCGAAAGCAGAAGAGCAGGGCTGGGTACATAGCAGCTACATAGAAGTCGGTGATGACAAGGTAGAAATCGCGGAAGCGCCCAAAGATGTCCCTGAGAAAGCCGTCAATTCCGGTTCTGGGATCAAAGGGAAAGTGATTGTGATTGATCCGGGGCATGGTGAAGGCGATCCTGGCACCGTAGGCGTCAGCCACGAAACGGAAGAAAGAAATCTCAACATGTCCACATCGCTTTATCTGGCTGAGGAGCTGCGAGCTCTTGGAGCCAAAGTGATATTAACACGGAATGAAAAAAGCAAGGCGGTTTCTCTTGCGAATCGTGTTCAGATCAGCGAAATGAATAAAGCGGATGCTTTTGTCAGCGTGCACTACAATTCTGCGACGGTTCCCGTCTCTGGAACATTGACCTTCTATTATTCTGAGGAAAAGGACATGCGGTTAGCCCGTAAGATCGAAGGCCGATTGGGCAAAATGTCCGATTTGAAAAGCAATGGCATCTCTTTTGGTGATTATCATGTTCTAAGAAACAACTCAAGGCCATCGGTCTTGGTGGAGCTGGGCTTCTTGTCCAACCCGGCTGATGAATCTATTATCAGGACGAAGTCCTATCAGCAAAAGGCAGCAAAGTCTGTTGCTCAGGGCTTAAATGATTATTTTAACGAGTGAGGCAGGCACATAGTGGAAGAAGGCTTAATAGCTTTCATCGCGTTCATGAATTGGTTATTACAGAAGCATGATGCTTCTGTAATAACCAATTTTCTTTTTCCCGGACACCAAACTTTTTGGCTGGCAGCCCGTCGTAATAATTAGAAATGAATATGAAGATGGCGGTGATCGAAGTGGAAATAAGCATTCAAGCATTAAAGAAGCAGTATAGAGATGGAAAAACTGCGCTAAATCAAATTAATCTTACTATAGGAGTGGGGATGTTTGGGCTGCTTGGTCCCAATGGAGCAGGTAAAAGTACCTTGATGCAGATTCTGGCCACGGTGCTCGGCCCAACCAGCGGACAAGTGGACTATGATAATTACCGCCTGGGTAAAGATGATCATCAGATCCGGCAAATCATCGGGTATTTGCCCCAGACTTTGGGACTTTACGACAAGTTGACGGGGGAGGAGTTTCTGAATTACATAGCTTTGTTGAAAGGAGTGAAGGACTCCAAGAAGCGGCGCCTTGTTGTTCATGAAATGCTGGACAAGGTAAACCTTGCTGATAAGGCAAAGCTAAGAATAAAAACGTATTCCGGCGGAATGAAACAGCGGATCGGGATTGCTCAAGCACTTATCGGCGATCCCAAGGTCATGATTGTGGATGAGCCTACTGCCGGACTTGATCCGGAAGAACGAATCCGCTTTCGTGATTTACTCGAGGAGCTCGGTCTGGAACGGACGATTCTGTTATCCACACATATTGTAGCGGATATCGAAACGAGCTGCAGAGCGCTGGCTATCATGGATCGTGGAAGGATCGTATTTCAGGGTTCTATAGAGGAATTAATGGGCAGGGTCGAAGATAAAGTATGGGTCGGGATGATGGAAGCAGGTGAATACCGGCTGTTTGCAGGCAGCAGCCGGATTGTGAGCCGACGAAAAACATTCGCAGGGTATGAAATTCGTATGGTATCCGACAGCAGACCCGATCCAGGCTTTGTAAGTGCTAAGCCTGGCTTGGAAGATGCTTATATCCTGCTTACGGGGAGTGACGATCATGCGTGAGTGGCTTGGGCATTTACATACAGAATGGAGACTCTCCGTGCGAGGGGCGTATATCTGGGTTCTTTCCATAGTAGGAGCTGCGCATGCCTGGCTGGTCCATTCCGTCAATACATGGACAGAAAATTTTAGCTTATATTTGCATCAGTTCGAATTTATGTTTTTGGGGGCATTGACGATTCTTGCTGTCCTCTCCGGTGTGTATGGAGCAAGAAGAGATCAGGCATCGGGCGCGGAACGCTGGCTGGGCAGCTTACCCTACTTGTCTATGCGCCGCTGGTCGGCCAAATTCATCGTTTTAGCTTTACCTTTTGCTGTATTTTCTCTTGTACCTGTCTTCCTGTTCAGTTGGGCACGCGTTGCAAGATTTTCTGAAGCTAGCATGTACCCCGCCATATTTTTACTGTCATCCCTGATTCCTATGTTATATGCTTTGACTCTCGGCTGGCTGTTAGGGGGAATATTGAGGAACCGGTTTGGTTATTTTGTAGGATTTCTGCTTTTTTTCCTGCATTTTTATGGCGGCATGCTGCTTATTGTACCTAGTTTGCCGCTGCCCATCAGGCTGGTTCCCAATTTTCTTTTGTTTGATTATAAGTCTATGGGCTATTTCGATGATTTATGGGGATTTTCCCGCGAGCTTTCGTTTTGGATGCACCGTGGTTTTTATATGTTCATTACCATTTTTTTGTTTGCTTTATTTATTTGTTGGACTGGGTTTAAAAGAAAAGAGCCGGGCTTTCGAATGCATGCAGCGGCAGCTAGTATAGGCTTACTTGGAGCGATTATTTTTCTTTCATCCCATTTGATGTTGAAAACGGGTCAGATGGAAGCCGGTGAGGTAAAGCCAATGAGCATTGCGGCTATATCAGCTCCAGCCAACAAGCTTGTGAACAGCCATCTAGCTGAAGAGGCGGTTCCTGGCACTTTGTACAATTTAGAGATGTCTCCATTAAGTAATGGCAGACTGCGGATCCAGGCAAGCATCTCATTTGCAAATACACTTGTTTCCAAGGATGCGCCTTTACGGCTGATACTGAATCCGCTATTTGAAGTGGAGGCTGTTAAAGCTGGAGAAATAGTTGTGCCTTTCAAGCGGGATGGGGAGATACTGGCTATTGATTTTGTGCCTTATGGGGAACAGCAAGCCAATATTACAGTATTATATGAAGGAAATGTTCAGGATTATCGGAACTCGGACGATGGAATCATGCTTCCGGTTCATTTCGCTGACCGCTACAATATTCATCTTCCTGCGGATTATGGCTGGTATCCAATACTAGCTGATGAGGGAATAGGACCGAAAGGCGTCAACGTGACTTATCCAATAACGGCCAAGCTGTTTAGTAATTTCGCAATGGTGCAAAGGTCTACGGAAGGCAAGCAGCAGATTGTACATTTCGAATCTGTTGATTCAGCTGGATTTAGTTTATGGGGCGGAGCACTGAAAGAGATAGCACTGGAATCCGGTGGTCTGAGGACCAAGGCCATTGTTAATGAACTGGTTGAAGATGTCCATGGGCGTCAAATCGTTTTATTTTTTCATCATAGCAAACTGATGTTTTATGAACTGTTTACTATGCCAAATCTGGCTGAATCGAACACACTCATTCCATTGGACTGGATTAAGATGAACCAGCCACAAATTTCGCCAGCCCGGACCAACTCGGACGAACCACTCATTCCCGAGGACTGGATCAACTCGGGCGAACGCGGTATCCACATGTCGAAAGGAGGATATATAAGCGTTCCAGCTTATATATTTGGGGGCTTGTATGATACTCAAGAAACGGTGGACATGATGATGTCCTATTGGATTAAATCCGCACAGCTCTTTTCGACTCCACTGAGCCCTGCCAATGATCGCTTGTTTACTACGGCCTTATCCGCTTATTTTTTGAAGAAAGAGCACACAGATGCTTATCACTTATCGGAGGAAGCCAGCCCTTTAGAAAAGGTGGCAACTGCGGAGGCAGAGACGGAGGCGAAAAAAGTGGAATTGAATCTGAGAAACATACTTACGTTTATTACTGAAAATGAGAATGCACATGTTGAACGGATACTTAGAAGTTTGTATGATCACTTAAGCAGTGCTCCTGAAACGGACGTCGATATCCCTGCATTCCTGCAGAATGAGGGGAAATAACCATGAACAGGATGCTATTGAATTTAAAATTGATCAACTCTTCACTTATCTGGGCAGCTGCAGGCATTGCAGTAATTCAAGTACTTGTGATTAATTTTATGGAAAATATGGAAATTGTCACAAAGACACAGCTGTTTCATGTTCAGGCCATATACGAGTATAGCTTTCCGCTCGTCGCGATCTTCATTATGTCACAACTATTTGCAGAAGAATTAGAACCAGGCGTTGCTCTCTGGGTTATGGCGCTTCCCTTTCGAAGCTGGTCACTACTGCTTTATAGATGGTCGCTCGGGATGGGACTGTTGGTGCTCTTATATGCGGCAGGAGTTATCCTGATCCATTTGGGACAAATACCGATCCCGTTCTTAGACTTCACCTATGATGTGCTCCCTCCAGCGCTATGGCTGGGCAACCTGGCGATGCTCGCCACTTTAATTGGCAGAAGCTTTGCTGCAGGACTTGGCGTACCCTTATTTTATTGGGTTGTAGAGACGATATCGAACGGTGCACTGAGCCGTAAGCTCTATTTGTTTGCGGGAATGGCTTCGGACAATCCTGATCTCGTTTGGAACCGGAATATGCTGCTTTTACTTTCTTTATTAGCTTTGTTGGGTGGCGGTTTTCTGTTTTCCAGAAGATCATATTTTATAAAAAAATAGTTATTTGGGAGGATTTCGATGAACGATGAGGAATTGATCCAGGAATTAAGCAGGGGTCATACATCCGCATTGGAAACCCTGGCCTTCCGATATCACGCGGCGATTCGCACTTATTTATACCGCATGCTTCAATCTCGTCTTCTGGCGGATGATTTGACTCAGGAATGCTTTTTACGTGTTATGGAATCTGTGCGGCAGGGGCGGCTTCCGACAACTTTTAAACCATGGATATATAAAATTGCAACGAATCTGTGCCGCGACTATTGGCGCAAAGCTTCAAACCGTGAAGAACCGGTAAGTAACGAGGATTTAAGCCAGATGTATGCAGCGGATAATGTGTCTCAAATTTATGAAAAACAAGCTGACAGGGAAATGGTTATCCACGCATTGAATCAATTGACTCCTGAACGCAGGCATTTAATCATATTGCGCTTTTACCAGGAACTTAAGCTGGATGAAATATCAAGCGTTCTTGATATTCCATTAAGCACTGTGAAAACAAGGCTGTACGACGGAATTAAGCAGTTAAACCGCTTCATCGGGAGAGATGAAATTGCACAGGATGAAGAAAGGAGGGCATCGGAATGAAGGACAAAAAAAAGGAAAAGGAAAAGGGGAAGGGAAAATCGCAGACAATGCCGGCTATCGGCTTGGAGGAAGGGCGGCCGGGAGTTGAGTTGTCAGAAGCAGAGCTGTTAGAGTCGGAACAGACGGAACTGCTCCATTTTTTGGACGTTTACACGGTTGAAGTGCCTTCAACAAAAGATACGGCAAGCTTTTCAGCTGAATTGGTTCAGCGCTGGGAGTCCACGTCTATACAGGCACCGGTAAAAAAAGCAGGGAGATTGCGGCTCGTATTACAGATGGTTGGGTCGCAAATGGCATTGTTTAAAGGAGCTTTCTGGCTTGCTTCCTTAGCTGTGGTTTTGCTGGGAATGCTGTTTGAAGTGGTTGCTGCTGATCAGTCTGCGATTCGCCCTTTTATTTTTACGGCGCCACTGCTTGCTGCTTTAAGCGTTTGCTTTGCTTTCCGTTCCTTTGGCACTTCGATGTTTATTCTGGAGATGTCATTTCCGGTCACGCCGATGATCCTGATTTTTGGGAGATTGACGTTGGTCATTGCATACAACACATTTTTGGGAATCGGAATTTCCTTGCTGCTCACAGGTTTTACTGCTGAGATTGGCGGTTTTGTAATTAGCTGGCTGGTTCCTCTAGGATTCACATGCTTGTTAGCACTAGTGCTCATGCTGTACTTTGGATTGTTTGTTGGTGTGTTTGGATCGGTTGCCGTCTGGTCCATCCAGCTTTGGATGAATGAGCAGCTTGGTTACTTGTATATATTTAGCGGGAGAACGAATGTATACTGGATGGAAAGCAAGACTGGCGGAATTGTTGTGATTGCTGTGCTTGTGGCAATTCTCTGTTACAAAATACGTAAGCTGAACGCAGCAGGGGGGATGACCTTAAGATGAGGGTAACCTTGGACGGGGTGAAGGCAAGGACAGCTGCGGGCAGGGGGATGCTTGGACGAGAGTTCGGCCCGATGGACATCAAGCTTTTTCCTGGATTAACTGGATTAATCGGACCGAATGGTTCAGGCAAAAGTGTTTTGATCCAAATGCTCTCCCAAGTATGGCAGCCAAGCTCGGGGGAAATCCGCTATGAAATCCATGGCATCCCACTCTCTTCCTTTGAGGCCAGGCAGCATACAGGCTATGTGCCACAGCAAATTTCTATCTACGAGCACTTGTCGGTTCGTGATTATTTGAAATATATCGCTGATTTGAAATGTTTGGACAACGACGCCATCAGTGCCGTTCTGCAGCAAATGGGTGATGTCTTTCATATAAAAGCGATTGTTGATGAGAAGCTGGGGCAGCTGTCGGTCGGCCAGCAGCGCCTGGCGATGGTTGCCCAGGCCTTACTCGGAGCGCCTGCTTTTCTGTTTTTAGATGAACCATTTGAAAATCTGGATATTCGGCAGCGTAGAAGGTTGCTTGAAATGCTGGTGGATGTAGCACGAGGAAGCATTGTGCTTGTGTCCAACCACATTACGGAGGAAATGGACAAAGGCTATGACCGAATCATCAAGCTTAGGAATAGCTGAGGCGGCACAAAAGCCCAGTAAAAGGCATAAGATGTGGATAAAAAACGGAGTTGATCGCAAGTGGACGGTATTCAACTGCCTTTATCGATTGCTACCTACCGGATTACTGCACCCAAATTAAATGTGCTGTATCCGGTTATCAAAGCCCCGATGCCACCAGGTGGATCCCATATCAATCGCGTAATCGTGGAACAAGTTCATCAATTGATCAAGGATCAGGGATACGGGCAAAATCCGCAGACCGAATCCAGCGGCTACTACGAGCTAAAGACAAACCAACGGCAAATTCTCAGCTTATCCTTGTATAATTATGCGTTTTCGGGAGGAGCGCATGGGCTGGTTTTGCAGAAATCGCTAACGTTTGATTCCCAGACCGGCAAATCGTATGCTCTTTCCGGCCTGTTTAAGCCGGGTGCTGATTATGTCAAACGGTTATCGGAGATCGTCGCGGCGCAAATTAAAGAGCGGGATATCCCGCTGCTTGTCCCATTCACCGGGATTCGTCCGGATCAGGATTATTACATCGCAGACAAAGCTTTAGTCATCTATTTTGCTGTATATGAAATAACGGCTTATGTGTACCAATTTCCGTATTTTCCGATATCGGTATATAGCATTCAGGATATTATCGATGAAAATGGGCCGCTGGGTAAGATGATGTATTGAAGTCTAAGCCTTGTACCAGTTCAACTGCAGATTGAATAAACAAATCACAGGATTCCAGCTTAAATGGGGTAGTGTTCATTTCGTAACCACCTAGCCCATCTTCAAAAGCTTCAGGGGTCGGCAGATAACCGGAGTACCCATTAGCAACACCTGAAAACAAGGTAAATGCAGCCTGAGAATGCGGTTCAATTAAACCAATATACCCATTAAACACCTCTGCAGATACGGAAACAATAAGAACCTCACCTATTCGGACGCCATGCAAAGTTACATCTATAAAAGGTTTGAAATACCCATGCTTCGTAGGAAGACTTACCTTCTTCTCTAGGCTTATTAACGGGAGCTCAGCAATGTCCTGCAGGTTCTCTGAAACTTGCGTGATTGCCAGATATAATTCATGGCCCATTTTCTTAACCCATGGATACGTATCGTAAGTTTCTGTCCGGTAATGGTGGATAGGACCTACATCACCCAGGAATCCTTGAATGAAGAGCGATACAAAGCCAGCTCCCACTTCATCTTCCCATTCATTCATCGCAAGCCCGACAAACTCCGTTGAAACCCGATTCAGAGGATTCATCAGCAGAGTGGGGTGAACCGCACAGTTCACAACTCCCCCAACCGGTTGGCCGTCATAAGTTTCAAATACGATAATTTTCAAAGCGTTGTCGATCGGCAACCTATCATTATGCTGCAGACTAGGACGGCGGTTAACGGAAATACTGCATTCTCCAGAAGCGGCACGAATTCGAACCGGTTGAAGATGTTCTATAGCTTCTTGAATAGCACGGTCAATACGAAGCGTATATTTTTCACTGAAATGCTCAGGTGCACTGTGTGTATGGGTTGCATGTACGGAAACATCTGACTCTGCCGCTCCTGCAGTTTGCCCCCACTTCGCACGGGTTCCCTCAGGAAAAGTCTGAAGAATGTGGCGGTGTTTCCACAACTCACCATTAGGATCCGCAGCTTGAAACGTTACTTCGTTAGTCAAACAGGAGTCCACGCTAACAAGGACATGACGCTTTTCTCCATCGTCCAGTACTAGAACACGCGCGAATAAATTATCCATTATATCTTTCTCGGGATAGGCAACATGCACGTTTGGATCATAGCCCTGTAAAGGCGCTGGTTCTTCTGGTGTAATCTTAACTTTACGAAATGCTGCTTGTAATGTCTGATTCTGCATGATAGATCAGATCTCCCTATAATGTAATATGAGTTTATAATTTATTTATTGAATTATATACGAATATAATAACCAAATCAATCTTTAATTTTATGGATATATCAGTAGTAAATGCTTTTTTTAAATTGATTATATTTAGTTTAATTTTTGTATTATTAATCGTTGTAAAGCTTTCATAGCGGCTGGAGCCCACAGCCATTCCCTGATATGAACGTATCTGTCAACTCCGTAACTCAATCGCCCTAAATTCCTCGGCACGAAGGCAAAAAAGTATACTCGACGG
>NZ_JAGGLB010000047.1 GCF_017874215.1 Paenibacillus eucommiae | reverse complement strand
ACTTTTAAAAGCACAAGGCCTTTTTTTGCCTTCTAACATCATTTTAGCCAAGGAGTTCAGTTTTATTTTCGTATAAACATCGTTAAAGTAGCAGTCCTTCGCAGCTGCGCGAGCTCTTCCTTCCCGGCGCCTGCACCTGCACCCGCTAGGAAATCTCCATTAACCAAGAGAAAACTTTTGCTGGCTGTCCGTTTGAACTTGGTGTTTGTGCGATAGTAGCTGAGAGAGGGAAGGGGTGTGGGCGGAAGAGCGGAAGCGTCCGCCTTTAAAGATTTGTTCCAACCCCCTAATCCATTCCATTCAAGGGAACAAATCTTTAACAGCGGCTGGAACCCACATCCCTTCCCTCCGCAACATTCCCACATCACGAACACGCTCATCAAAGGATATCGCAAAGCAGCATTTTTCTTACTTGTTAAAGTTATTTCCCCGCCACTTACCACCGTTTTTTTACATGTTAACATATTAGTTCATATTTACGCCAGAACCGTAAAAAGTATCCATTTTCAAATGTTTTGTGAATATTTGAAAAAACTATGGTAATTATTATCAAATAATAGTAATATACTCCCATGTGATCGGAACTACTTTCATTGTGCTTGAAATGACTTTGTAACTAAATACTTGGCAAAACTACTGAAAAGTAGTGACGCAAAGCTATAGGGACTACTTCCTTCAGGAAATGTCAGCCAGTTGCATAGAAAATTGGCGAACTATGGAAAATAACATCCATCTTTCGCTTTTTTTTGTGCCGCAAAATGGATTTTATATGCTATTTATCATAAAGGAGGTCTGCTCAACTACATCATGTTAGTTCTATGGGCTCATTACTGTATTTTAGAAGGAGAGAAATAAAATATGAAAGTGCAAAATTTTTCCATTAAACGCTTGAATTTTTTTAAAAACAATCAAAGTATAGTAACCAAAAACATGCTGTTAACAAGTTTGTATATCATTTTGACAGGGGCTATTCTGATAGCTTACAGCTATTATATTCAAGGTCAGGTGATGATGGATCAATTGCAGTCCGATTCAAAAAAAACCATGGAAGCATGGGTGAAAAACATCCCTGCCGAGGATGCAGCGGAAGCTAAGGAAAATAAAGATCCCAACTCACCTATTCAGAAAAAGTTATCGAAAATATTTGATGACCTATCCAGTTCACATCCTAATATCGCTCAAGGTTACCTATTTGCACCTGAACTTATCGATACTAACAAAACGTCAATGATTGCTTTTCCCACTGCTGTTTTGGAGATGTTAGCGCAAGATAATTTGAAGCTCGGAGATTTATATGAACAGCCTAAAATCCATGCAGATGCCGTCAGGGAAATGTTAAAAGATAAACAGCTCAAATTTACAAAACCCTATAAAGATGATTATGGTATCTGGATTACCGTATTGTATCCTTTTCAAGATCCGAGTGGAAATGTATTCGCGTATATGGGCATGGACATCGATGCAAGTTTAGTAATGGAAGGAAAAAGAAAGTTATTAACGTATACGGTCATTGCTCTGCTGATTACTTTAGTAGTTATCCTGACCTTGCAATATGTGACTAACAGGAGGACGTTTGCTCCGATCAAAGATTTGATGCTCGCGCTGGAGAAGCTTAGTCAAGGCGATTTCAATGTCCAGCTAAAAACAAGTAGTGACGAACTAGGTCAGGTAAACGAGAAATTTAATACTACGGTTACTAACATTAAACGGCTAGTTACAACGATTAAATCGGTTTCCATAGAATCGGCTGTGCAATCCAAAGTGTTATTTTCAACAGTGGAGGAGAATAATGGGAGCTCGTCGACGATCACGAAAAATATTGAAGAAATGTCGTCAAGAGTAGCTTTGCAGAGTACTTCCATATCGGAAAGTGTGACTTCATTGGAGGAAATATCCACCGGGGTAAATTCAATTGCCAGCAATACTTCAGAATTGTCCGAGACATCCTTGCACATGAAGGATCAATCGGAAAGAGGCAATCAAAATGTTGAAAAAGTAATGAATCAAATGAATTCAATCAACGATTCCGTTAAAAATTCGGTGGCCATTATCGAAAATTTACAGAAACGTTCGGTAGAAATAGGTCAGATCGTACAAGTGATTGCAGAGATTGCTGCGCAAACCAATTTGTTATCACTGAACGCCAGCATTGAAGCAGCAAGAGCAGGTGAGAATGGCCAGGGATTTGCCGTAGTTGCCAATGAAGTGAAGAAGCTATCGGAAGAGTCTAAAAAATCAGCTGAACAAATTTCTGATTTGATCAATTATATTCAAAATGAAACATCATTGGCGGTTACAGCTATTAGCGAAGGTGAACAAAACGTTGAAATGGGTATTGCAGCAGTGAGAGAAACCGGTACCTTGTTTAAAGGTATTTTGTCCGCGACAGAGACTGTCACTAATCAAATTCAAGAAGTGTCTGCAGCCACTCAGCAAATGGTAGCCGAGACCGAACAAATTACATCTTCCATCAAACATCTTGCCGTATTGGCAGAGAGAAATTCAGTTGTTTCGGATGAGATTAGACTTAGTGCACAGGATCAACGGTCTTCCTATACGAAAATTATTGAATCTGCTGAGCAATTGAATCAAATTTCTGATAAATTGGAGAATTTGGTCGTTGAGCTGCATGTATAAATAGAGCCAAATATAGAGCTCAATGAGGAGAAGATGGATATGAATACCATGATGCTTACCGAACAAAATAAAGAGTATTGGCTAACTGAGCTGCAAGCTCCTTTACCGGTCTTTGATATTTATACGGATTTTCCAAAGCATTCCGCAATTAGAGAGGTTAGTAGTGAAACATACGTTCTGGATATAGATACCGCGAAAGCTAATAGCTTTTGTGGTGCCTATAACATGAATACTTGGATGCTTGCCAGTTATTTTGCATTTCTTTTTAGAATGACCAATGAAAAAGATATGATTGTTGGAGTGAAAAGTCAAGAAGGCAAGCTAAACCCTATTCGGGTGGTATATAAGAGTGAAGATACGTTTAAGCAGTTATATGAGCAGATCACTGGCAAACTGGAGCGTATGAATACAAGTGATACATCACTTGCAGATATTGAATATATAACCGGACATTCGAACATTTTTCAAACTATTTATGGGGAAGACAGTACCGATGAGAACAGCAGGTTGAACTGGTTTGTCACAGTGGAACATAATCAATGGATATTGAAAATTTCTTATTGTACAAATCTGTTTAAAGAACAAACGATTCAGAAATATGTCCGTCATTTCAAGCTTATTGTTGATTCTGCGCTTGATAATATAAATATAGCTATCGACAGCATAGCAATTTTAACTGAAGAAGATGTAGATGCTTATTCTATACTCAACAATACGGCTAGGGAAATGCCGGCTGAATCAAACATCGTTGATATGTTTGCCGCAGTCGCCAAGAGCTTTCCCCAAAGAACAGCGCTGTCTACCGATCACCGTCAGTTAACGTATGAACAGTTGGACCGCTTATCGAATAAAGTGGCACATATGCTCGTTGAAAAGGGACTGCGCAAAGGTCAATTCGTCTCCATTTTCATGGAAAGAAGTATCGATGTCATTATCAGTCTAATGGGGGTATTAAAAGCAGGTGGAGCTTATGTCCCGCTTGATCCCGAACATCCCGATGACAGAAACGCCTATATTATATCTGACACACAGTCCCATTTTATCCTCACAAATGAAAATTTCACCTCTAAACTTGCGGCTTTTCTTGATCATGTATCTATGGAAAAGCAAGTTTTTCAAATGGATAAGCAGCTTGACTTATACTCAGAGGAGGCTTGTTATATACAAATTGAAGCCGATGATTTGGCTTATGTGATTTATACTTCCGGTTCGACAGGAAGGCCGAAAGGTGCGTTAATCGCACATAAGGGAGTCGTAAATCTCTCCATGGCGACGAGAACCAGCTTAAATCTGAATGAAGAGGATATCTTTTTGCAATATTCCACATTTAGCTTCGATGCATCCGTGTATGATATATTCGGTTCATTGAGCAGTGGCTCCAGACTGCATCTTCTCTCCAACGAACAACGTTTTTCAGTCGAATCCTTTACGGAGGCAGTCGAAAACACAAAGGCAACACGCATTGCCATTTTACCCACAGTCTTCTTCAATCAATTATCTGCTTATCTCTCGAGCAATGACTTGCACAAATATCAGCATATCAAAAGCATCGTAGTTGGTGGAGAAGCTTTAGCAGGAGAAACAGTCCGGCTTTTTCAAAAAAAAATGGGCCGCAACACTACTATTATAAATGCATATGGCCCTACCGAAGTTACAGTTGTAACGACTACCCATACGATTGATTATGCAGTTCCGGACCAACTGTCCACCATCTATATTGGAAAGCCGCTTGCTAACTACGAATTATTTATTGTTAATGAAAGCAATCGCCTCTGTCCGCTCAACGTGATTGGCGAGCTGCTGATCAGCTCGGTCGGTGTCGCCAAAGGTTATTTGAATCAACCTGAGAAAACAAGCGAAGTGTTTATTTGTGATCCCATTCAGCCGAATTCCGATAAGCGGTTTTATCGGTCAGGCGATTTGGTAAGGCTGTTAGCGAACGGACAAATAGAGTATATGGGGAGAAAGGATGCCCAGGTCAAAATTAGAGGCTACCGTATCGAAATCGGAGAAATCGAAGATAATTTGGCCAAACATGAGTTCATTAAAGATGTTGCTATTATCCCCAAGGCTGATGATGACGGAACCAAAATGCTCGTGGCCTTTTATACATCGAAGGATGGCTTGTTGATTCCAAGAGCGGGCATCGTCCAATTTTTAAACAAAAAAGTGCCTTCCTACATGGTTCCTAAGCATATATGTTTCTTGGATAGTATGCCTTTAACTCCTAGCGGAAAAATAGATCGCAAGAAACTAGCGATTTTGGAGGTGAATAGCGCAGAGGATCCTCTCGAATATGTGGTTCCTGAAACTGAGTTGCAGCAAGAAGTGTGCGCAGCTTGGGAGAAAGCGATGAAAAGAACAAAAATCAGTATTCATGATCATTTCTTCGACATAGGAGGACATTCTTTAAAAATACTTGAAATTCTTGTTATTTTAAAGCCACGTTTCCCCAAATTAAAAATTAACGATTTCTTTCTATTCCCTACGATTGCCCAGTTATCCGCAAGAATCGAGGAATTAATGAACGAAACCGTTACGAAACAGATGGGTTATGCCAATGAACCTGTAAGGGACTTATATGAGTTTCCTGCCGTATTTCAAACAGGATCTATAAATAAAGAGATTTTTACTCAGCTTTATATCCTTTTAACTGGCTCCACTGGTTATTTAGGCTCTCATTTGCTTTATGAACTGTTAACTAAGTCGGAAGCAATGATCTACTGTCTCGTTCGTCCAACTGATCATCAAGATCCCTATGAACGTCTAGTGAATGTTATGTCGGACTATTTCGGAAGCAGTATCTTGAAATTGATGGAACATAGAGTTTATGTAGTCCAAGGCGACTTGGAAAAAGAGGATTTAGGATTAAGCCAAGCTGACATGACGATGCTGATCAAAAACATCGATTCTATTTTTCATTGCGGAGCTGAGGTCAAACATTTTGGGGATGCCAACTATTTCACCAAGGTGAATGTCGATAGCACGCAGCAACTTTTAACCTTAGCCAAACACCGGAAAAACGTGCGATTTCATTATATTTCTACGCTGGGAATTCCTGAAGAGTTGGCCTTAAGCGGTCAATGGGAGACCTTCGTTAACAGGTCCGGTTATGATTACACTGCACATATAGACAACGTCTACACCAACAGTAAATTCGAAGCTGAAAAGCTGGTGGTTAAGGCTTGTGAAGAAGAAGGAGTTCCCGCTACGGTGTATCGGGTCGGAAACCTTTCTTGTCATTCTGACAATGGATCTTTTCAAAAAAATATCGATAATAACGCATTCTATAGAATGCTAAAAGCTATGATTCTTTTGAAGACTGCGCCAAAAGTAAACTGGCAAGTCGATATTACTCCAATTGATTATGCAGGCGAATCTATCGCTGCACTAGCGCTTAGTAACCATACTGTCGGCAGGTTGTTTCACATCTGTAACCCGACGCAGCTTTGTTATGAACAAATGATTGGGTATTTCCGGGAATACGGCTATGAAATTACATTCATGGATTTGGAAGACTACGAAGCGTGGTTGCTGGATACACAAAAGCCAAAAAACCAGGCAGGTTTGGAATTAGCCATGGCGCAGCTTGAAGGTGATGGAGCCAAGAGCTTTGCCTATCAATATTCCTGTCCTCAAACTTTGCAGTATCTTGCCGATTCGCATGTGCATTGTGAAGAGCCCAAACAACCGTTTTTCGATAAGTTAATTGATTATGCGGTACAAATCGGTTATTTTAATCAACCTTAATGGGGTGGGTGGGGACCGTTTGAACGCCTTCTTATATGCAGTCCATTTGAATTCCCATGTGGATTTTGAACAAATTTTACATACATTGCAATGGCAAGAGCAACAAAGAATTTCCCGGTACATGCGTTTCCAGGATAAATTGAATTCACTGATATCAACTATTTTAATTAAGTTTTTATTGTATAAGCACTTTAACGTCTTATCCGTGATGGAGAAAACCGTATACGGCAGGCCATTTGTTGAAGACCCGTTATGGCATGGAGATTTTAATATTTCACATTCTGGGTGTGTTATTGTTTGCGCACTGACCCACTCAGGACGTATCGGGGTTGATATTGAAAAAATAAACGATATGGATCCAGCCGTTACTGAACAATGCTTATCCGAAATCGAATTGCTGCAATGGAACCAAAAACAATCTTCTTTAGAGAAATTAAAGCTTTTTTATCGGTTTTGGACACTCAAGGAATCTTATTTAAAGTATGAGGGAACCGGAATTGCTTTTGTTCCACTAAAAAACATTGCTTTTGAAATTCAAGATGAACAAGCCTCCAGACTTTTACAAGACAAAGCTCTTAAGTTTTGCAGTTACCCTTTTATTGGTGATTATGTGATTTCCATTTGTAGTGATAAGATGGACCCGCCTCCCAAGGTGAATATATTGCAATTAAACACTTTATTATCTGATTACCTGGAGGTATTTGAGTGGCGCTGATTTAAACGAGGGTGATGGACTTGCTTTGGGGGTATTACTATATTTTAATCCTCACACGAATTCACGTATGGATATGCAGATCTATAAATGGCAGATCCATACGTTGATTCATGTGGTGACTTTGAAAAACGGATAACCTTGATTGAGATGGAGTGCGATTTAGAAATAATTAATCAAGTGTTCCTCGATTATCCTTGATAGCGGCAGCACGGATGCTTTCAATTCGCACCTGCAATGTCCCGGAGGGCGTTGCTATTGTCAGAGTATCACCTGCTTTTTTCAACAGAAGCTGCCTGCCGACAGGGGAGAGGAAGGATATGCGATTTTCTTCAGGATCTGCATCATTTGGATATACGATAGTATAGTCGTCTGTTGACTGATCATCGAGATAGGTGATTCTGACGAGGCTTCCGATGAGAACGACCGCAGGTACTTCCAAATCAGTCAGGGCCAGCTGTTCCTCAACTGTACGCGTATATGTGGAGAGGAATTGATCCATATGTGTACGATCTTTTCCGTGCATAGGAAAATAAGCGTCAAGAAAATGATTCTTCTCTTCACCCAGAACGATAAGCTGATATACAACCTGCTCGCGGAGCTCGTGCAATGAAATACTATGGTTCATAGTAGATTTCACCCCCTACCTGTGTCCTGCGGGATCTGACGTGACAATTCATGGACTTCTTCATACAAATTCCTCCAATTAATAATATAGACCTCCGGCAGAGAGGTCTTATAGCTATCTTACCAAATTTAAAGCATAAGTCCAGTTAAGACGTCGATTTTTTTTATTAAATGCGAAGTATTTTATATTAGTTTTTCTTCCCTCTACAAGGTGTCGAGCTGCGGCGATGCGGTTGAATTTTGACAAATGGATTCGTTGTAACTACAATGAATACAACAAGAGGAGGGTAACTTATGATTACTTTGAGTGTGTTGGATCAGTCACAAATATGCGAGGGCCGGACGGCATCAGCAGCATTGAACGAAACCACACAGCTGGCTCAGGAAGCCGATAGGCTCGGATATGCCCGTTACTGGGTTGCGGAGCATCATGCCTCTTCCGCGCTAGCTTCATCCAGCCCTGAGGTGCTAATTGCCCATCTGGCTGCTTTGACAAAGCGCATCCGGGTAGGCTCGGGCGGCGTGATGCTGTCACATTACAGTGCTTACAAGGTCGCAGAAAATTTCAGGCTGCTTGAGGCTCTTCATCCCGGACGCATAGATCTAGGTCTGGGTCGGGCTCCCGGAGGGATGCCTATTTCCACTAGGGCGCTTCAGGAAGGCAAATATACATCTATTGATCATTATCCGCAGCAGGTGGATGATTTGGCGGGTTATCTGCATGATGCTCTGCCCCCAGGCCACCGCTTTGCAGGCTTGCAGGCCGCCCCGATGATACGGACTTCGCCTGAAATTTGGCTGCTTGGCTCAAGCTCCGGCAGCGCACATATAGCAGCCGAGAAAGGACTTGCCTTTGCCTATGCACATTTCTTCGGTGTTCCAGGAAGTGAGCAGTCGATCTTTGATTACCAGAAACGCTTCCAGCCCTCTTGGTTGAATGCTAAGCAGAAAACGCTGGCAGCCGTAATGGTCATCTGTGCCGAAACCGACGAAGAAGCCAATCGCTTAGCGATGAGCTCTGATCTGTTTTTTCTCTTATTAAGAAGCGGCAGGCTGATGGATTCGTTCCCATCGGTCCAAACCGCTGTTGACTATCCATACACGGAAACGGATTTGGAGCTTATCCAAGCAACGAGACGGCAGCGGATCATCGGTACTCCTGATAAGGTGAAGGAACAATTATTAGTTATGCAGAAGCAATATAATATTGATGAATTTATGGTAGTAACTTTGACGCATGATTTTGCAGCAAGAATCCGCTCCTATCAGCTTGTGGCTGAAGCTTTTAAGGACAGCTGAAGTGACAACAAGTTACAGCGCCAAAAACCGTCAGGACGAGACTACCTGTCCAGGCGGTTTTTTGACATAATTAGAAAATATAATTTCTTTATTACGATGCTAATGCTTACGCTCATAGTCATCTTCCAAATGACTAATATCTTCATTGCTGCCGATAATCAGCAGTATGTCCCCGGTCCATATTTCATCCTCTGCTTTTGGCGAAATATTCATAGTTCCTTTAGTTTTGATGGCCATAATGGTGCAGCCGTATTTGGCGCGTATGTTAAGGTCCTTAAGGGACTTGCCATTCATAGAAAGAGGGGCCATCAACTCGACCAAATTATAATCAGGAGACAATTCAATGTAATCAATCAGATTGTTGGAACTTAACTGTTTGCCAAGTCTTGCAGCCATATCCCTCTCTGGATAGACGATCTGATCAGCACCAATCTTGCCTAAAACTTTGCCATGATAATCATTTTTTGCTTTGGCTGTTACTCTGGGCACGTTCAATTCCTTTAACAGGAGGGTAACAAGGATGCTGCTTTGCAGATCGTCACCAATGGCAACAATGGCATGGGAGAAGTTGCTGACTCCCATTTCTTTTAAGGTTGATTCATCTGTGCAGTCTGCCTGCAGTGCGTGCGTAGCGATAGAGGAGATTTCCTGGACCAGATGCTCATCCTTATCTACAGCTAACACCTCGTGGCCGTTTGCAATCAATGTACGAGTCAGACTTGAACCGAAACGTCCAAGACCTATTACAATAAATTGTTTTTTCAATGTGGGCACTTCCTTCTATCCATTGTATACATTTATAAAAAAAGCCTCGCTAAAAAGGAAAATCCTTTTGCGGGGCACTAGTCATTACTATGCATAGTACGCTAAGGGCGAATATTTGTCAATGTATCAAATTCTGCTGCCAAAAGCTCCATTGAACGTATACGTCCGTCCAGGTCGGGGACCATCTGCATTAGCATCACTTCCTCAGATAAGGTGTCTTTAGCCAGACGCCGCAGCCGGTCCGCAACCTGGTCGGTGCGGCCTGCTATAAATCTGCCTTTGTTACTCCTGCGGACAGCTTCTTCCTGTGGAGAGTAACGATAGCTTGCCGCTTCCTCCAAGGTGGGAGGAGGCAGGTGAAAGACCCCGCTATTCCAACGCATCCATTGCAGCTCAAGCGGACCAGCCAAGTACTTAGCTTCTTCTTCTGTTTCTGCTGCGATAGCCATAATGGATACGATGCTTTTGGATTTCGGCATAAAGACGGAGGGTTGAAATTGTTTATGATACATTTGCAGTATAGGTACCGCATAGTCAGGCGCTATATGAGCCGCGAACGTTAATCCCAGTCCATATTTTGTTGCAAAACGCATGCCGCCATCGCTTGAACCGAGCAAGTAGATCTCGGGAAAAGAAGGGAGTGGCGGTGTGAGCTTAATTTGGCTGAAAGGATGATCGGACTCAAATCCACCTGAAAAATAAGATAGCAGTTCCGCAAGCTGATCGGGAAAATCGTCGTACTGCACTGCCCTCAGAGATCGCCTGAGGGCTAGCGCCGTATTGCCATCAGTGCCTGGAGCCCTGCCAATACCCAGGTCAATTCTATGTGGGTACAAGGTTTCAAGTGTAGCAAAGCTTTCTGCAACTTTGAGCGGACTATGATTTGGCAGCATGATCCCTCCAGTGCCAAGCCGAATACGCTCTGTTACAGCAGCGGCAAGTGCGGCCAGCATTTCGGGAGAGCTGCTTGTCTGATGCGGAGTGTTGTGATGCTCGGCGAACCAGTAGCGGGTATAGCCAAGCTCGTCGGCTGCCTTGCTCAATTCCAAAGCATACTGTAACGTAACTTCGGGGGAATTTCCATTCCACACTGTACCGATATCCAGGATAGACAAGCGGATATTAGATTCAGACATCGTAGTTCACTCCCTCGAATGGATTGGTTTGAGTCTGGAATTCCTTAGACAACAGCTCGATGGATCTTTTGCGTGCTTTAATGTCAGGATGTATGGTAAGGATCATAAGCTCGTCGACGGCGGCTTCCTCCGCTAATTGACGAAGTTCGCTCCCAACCCGGGCTGCGCTGCCTACAAAGCTGCCAGAACGAATAGAGATCTTAATTTCTTCCTCGTATGATGTAAAGGAATGTTCATTAGCTTCCCTACTTGATGGTGGAGGTAAGTCCGAGCCCTGCTTTTTTCTAACCTCCCATAAATCCAACGGCTTAGCCAACCTTTCAGCTTCCTCGTCCGTTTCCGCACAAAAAACTGGTACAATCCAGATACTATGTGCTTTTTCCCGCAATACAGAGGGCTTGAAAAACTTCCGGTAAGCTCGTAGCACTTCAGTAGAAATAGCTCGTGAGGTATGATGTTCCATCACCAGTCCAAGACCGTAGTCCGTAGCATATTGTGCACTTTCATGATTGGATCCTTCAATCCAAACGTCCAGTTTTGTTGAGATTTGGGGGGATGCTATTATTTTTCCACGACTGGTGGCGTACGAATCGCTTAAATATGCAAGTAGATCCGCCAGATGCTCGGGAAATTCTTCTTTATTCATTAACTCATGCGTACGATGCAGGGCCTGAGCGACCATGAGATCATTTCCAAGCGACAAGGCAAACCCAAGATCGATCCTTTGAGGAAAAATTCCCGCCATAGTCCGAAAATTCTCAACGACCTTCAATGGACTCTGATGAGGGAGCAAAAGATTGCTTGTTCCTACACTTATTCGGGAAGTGTAAGCTGCCAGCTGTGCGATCAGCAATTCAGGAGCACTGCCCGCGTGATAGGCTGAGTTATGATTTTCAGATAACCAATACCGCTTGAAGCCTAATTGTTCTGCATAAATAGCCATATCAAGCGATTCCTTAAAAACCTGAGCAGCAGAGGTCCCGTTCCAAATCACCATTGTGTCCAATAAAGAAAGCTCAAGCTTGGCGGTACTGACAGCGCGATTATCATTAGATGGAGCCCACATATAACTTTCCTCCCATTCCATCTTTCTTTTATTCATTTATTCATTTATTTATTTATTTAGCATGCTAATTAATTAGGAAGAAAAATCATTCGTTCAAATTACGATCCATTTGCTGCAAAAGGCGTCTAAGCAATAATCGTTCCTCAGTGTTGATGCCATTTAGAAGCTTATCTTGATGACTTCGCCAAATTTCCAGCACAGGCTGTTCAAGCGCACGACCTTGCTCCGTTAAAAATACACGGCTAATCCGGGCATCACTTGCATCTTGCTTTCTGTTAACAAGACCGTATTCCTCCAGCTTTTTCAGCATATTTGTTAAAGTAGGCGGTTCACAGCCCATTCGCTCACACAACTGCGACTGCGTAACACCATCTTCCATCCAGAGCTGGCAGAGAGCATGATCCTGCCCAACGTGAATTTGATGCGCTCTAAGCGCGTCAGAGTAGTCCTTTCTCATTTTTGCCCATATTTTACTTAACGATAAGCGGATTTCCTCGTCGATCATATTCTCCATCCTTTAATAAAAGATTTTATTGATTTACTTAGCATGCTAATCATATAACAAATATGAATTCTTTTCAAGAAAGACGTCTTGCGGCGTCCTTTGATGTGTGCGTTCGTGACGTGGGAGCGTTGCGGAGGGAATGGCTGTGGGCTCCAGCCGCTGTTAAAGATTTGTTCCCTTAAGTGGATTGATGGAGAAGGTAGGAACAAATCTTTAAATGCGGACGCTACCGCTCTCCACCCACAACCTTTCGCTCTCTTAAGCTACAATCGCATGAACACACGAACACTAAGATCAAACCGACTACCAACAACCAACAAACCGAAAACAAACAAACAAACAAATAAATAAACAAACAAGCAAACAAACAAACAAACAAACAAATAAATAAATAAATAAACAAACCGAAAACCAAAAACCAACTACAACCAAACAAATTACAACCAAACGGATAACCAACTCAGACTGATAACCAGAAAGGATTTTTCTTTTGATTGGATGAGATTTCCTGGCGCGAACGGGTATTATGGATGGCTGTGGATGAAGAACGGCCCGCCAGCGCTGACAACCGAGAGGAGCTGCAGATTTAACGATGTTTTTCATCGCTAAAAGCACCGGGTCCTCTCACAACCTAGATTTAACGATGTTTTTCATCATTAAATCCCTGTTTTCCACCCTTTGAGTGGGCCATCTGACCTCTTTTAACGATGAAAAACATCATTAACGTGCTGATTGACCTGGAAACACTTGCTTTAACGATGAAAAAGAGGCTGTCGATTAACTGTGTGCAACTCAAAACGTTTACTGAAATCGATCAAAACTTGCCACTTAAACCTGTTTAAATCGATTTTTCGGGGTGAAAAGCGACGTTTTTCTCACAAAAAATTGATTTTTAGAGGTTCGTATTTTTAGTCCACAGTTAATCGACAGCCTCAAAAACATCGTTAAGTGAAGTGCGTGAAGTGAAGCACATGAAGTAAAGGACCTTAATTCAAGCACATGCGCATTTCGGCGGAAGGCGGGCTTCTACGAGTGTGTTCAACTGAATCTCTTTACAAGAATGGAGTTTGAAGCTATACTAAGCAAAGATAAAGCTGAATAGTTTTACCCGGAGGAGCCTGCCAAAAGCGGGCTCTTTTTGTGTTTTTTTCATATACGGAGCAATCAGCAGGTGATGTAATCCTTATTTTGGGAATACTAGGCATAGGGCTGCTGCTAAAATTTAGTATCTTTAATGCGGCCTACAGAAATCCCGGAAACCAGGGAAATCACAGAAATATGGGGGAGTACAAGTTGTCTATCCTTATCGCTCTTATTTTGTTACCTTTTTTATTTGCTGCGGTCGTGCCGCCGCTCTACAAATATGTGCGGTGCATCCATACAGGGTGGTTTGTGCTCGCAGTACCGGTAGTACTGTTCGTTTATTTTCTCAGCTGTATACCTGTAATCCAAGGTGGGGAGCAGTTAGCGGCTGAGATACCGTGGATTCCTTCACGGGGAATTTATTTTAGTGTTTATTTGGATGGGCTTGGTCTGCTTTTTGCATTACTTATTTCTGGGATTGGCGCACTTGTGGTGCTGTATTCGATTTATTATTTGAGCAAAAGTAAAGAGGCCATCGGCCAATTTTATGTGTATTTGCTCATTTTTATGGGAGCGATGCTGGGCGTTGTGCTGTCTGATCATTTGATGGTGCTTTACGGCTTTTGGGAGCTTACGAGCATTTCCTCATTCCTGCTTATTGCTTTCTGGCACAAGCGGGAGAGGTCGAGATATGGCGCCAAAAAATCGTTAATGATTACGGTGCTCGGTGGAATGGCGCTGCTTTGCGGCTTTATTATGCTCTATATCATGACGGGAACCTTCAGTATCCGCGAAATTATTGCTGATCTGCCCTCAGTGAACGGGCATGCCCTTTTCCTGCCAGCTCTGCTGCTAGTGCTGCTGGGGGCGTTTACCAAATCGGCACAATTTCCTTTTCACATCTGGCTGCCTGACGCGATGGAAGCGCCGACTCCGGTTAGCGCCTATCTCCATTCGGCCACGATGGTTAAAGCGGGCATTTATTTGGTCGCGCGGTTAAGTCCGGTGTTTGCCGGGCAAGCAGAGTGGTTCTGGCTAGTATCCGCTTTTGGGATGGTAACGCTGCTCTATGGTTCATTAAATGCAGTCAAGCAAACTGATTTGAAGGCTTTACTGGCGTTCTCGACGATCAGTCAGCTCGGTTTAATTATGGGCCTGCTAGGATTGGGCTCTGCTGCAGCTTATTATGGGATCGGCGGTGAATCGCTGCTATATACAACAGCAACGACGGCGGCGATTTTCCATCTGATCAATCATGCTACCTTCAAAGGCTCGCTGTTCATGGTCGCCGGCATTATTGATCATGAAACGGGAACGCGCGATATCCGCAAGCTTGGAGGATTAGCGGCGCTTATGCCAGTTACTTTTTCCATTGCTGCTATTGGAACGCTCTCTATGGCGGGATTGCCGCCGTTTAATGGATTTTTGAGCAAGGAAATGTTTTTTACCGCTGTTCTAAAGACTGTGCATATGGACCTGTTTTCCTTGCAAACCTGGGGAAGTTTATTTCCGGTCATAGCTTGGATAGCAAGTGTGTTTACGTTCATCTACAGTATGCTGCTGCTGTTCAAGACGTTTATGGGCAAGTTTCAAAAGGATCAATGGGATCGGAAGCCACATGAAGCGCCCATCGGTATGTTGATTTCTCCAGTTGTGCTGGCTTCACTTGTTCTTGTCTTCGGATTGTTTCCGAATCTTCTTGCTTATTCGTTGATTGAGCCTGCAATGGCCTCGATTATGCCTGAGCTGCTGGCTCCAGGCGAGAAATTTGTTGTATCGATTCAATTCTGGCATGGATGGACGACAGAATTGATGATGACATTTGGAGTTGTTGCGGCTGGTATAGGCTTGGCAGTGTCACATAAGCGATGGAAAGGGGTATATGGAAGGCTGCCTCAGGTGTTCTCGCTAAACTATTTGTATGACCGGGGGCTAGGTTGGTTGGGACTTGGATCGAATCGCTTAACGAGTGGCTACATGACAGGGTCGATTCGAAGCTATCTGGCCTATATTTTCACTTTTTTTATTCTGCTCTTGGGTTATGTGCTGCTTCGGACGCCTGGCATTCAATTCTCCATAAATTCAACAGCACCTATCGCTTACTATGAGATTGCTTTAGTCATTGCCCTGGTACTATCTACTGCTGCTGTGCCATTTGCCCGCTCCAGGTTGACTGCCATCATTCTGACAGGCACCGTAGGTTATTTGGTTACTATGTTTTTTATCATTTTTCGGGCACCGGATTTGGCGCTTACACAAATGATTGTCGAGACGGTTTCGGTGTCGCTGTTCCTGCTCTGCTTTTATCATATGCCGAAGCTGAAGAAGGAGCTGTCAAAGCTTCGATTCCGGCTGTCGAATGCGCTGATAGCTGCCGGCGTTGGCTTGATGGTCACGCTTATTGCTTTGGGAGCTGGCGGGAGCGGGAAATTTGCCTCCATTGCTGACTTTTTTGTGGAAGAAAGCTATAAGCTCGCAGGGGGAAAAAATATCGTGAATGTCATCCTTGTTGATTTTAGAGGATTTGATACGCTGCTAGAAATTATGGTGCTCGGGATTGCTTCACTGGGGATTTTCACGATGATCAAGCTGCGCTTGGAAGGTCGTGATATTGGTGCACGGGTACTCTATAACAAAGGAGAGCTATCCTTGGGGGCTGTAAACCGGGACACTGCGAGTCAGGAAGTTACGGAAGCACACGAAGCTTACGAAGCAGCCGTCAGGGCCAAGGAAGCAAGTATGAAAGGAGGGCAAACGGGTGGCCAAAAGCAATGATGTTATTTTAAGAACAGTGTCTAAATTTGTTTTTTTCATCATTCTTATATTTGCCTTGTATTTGTTTTTGACAGGCCATAGCTCTCCCGGAGGTGGCTTTATAGGGGGACTTATGACGTCTGGGGCGCTGCTGCTGCTGGCTATCGCATTTAATGTGGAGACGATGCGCAAAGTTATACCCGTAAATTTCCGGATCGTAACGGCGGTTGGCTTGCTCTTGGCTCTACTGACAGGCATAGGATCATTTGTATTTGATGCTCCGTTTCTCAGCCATTCGTTCGGGCATTTTGATCTCCCTCTTCTTGGAGATACAGAGCTGAATACAGCTGTACTGTTCGATCTTGGTGTTTACTTGGGAGTTGTTGGCGTGACGATGACGATACTGCTGAGTATTGGGGAGGACCGCTGATGGAAACGCTTATGGCTGTTGCTGTTGGACTTTTATTTGCTGTCGGTGTGTATCTCATTTTATCGCGCAGCTTGCTGCGTATTGTACTGGGAACGTCCCTTCTGACCCATGGTGTACATTTGCTGCTGCTGACGATGTCCGGACTGAAGACAGGCGCCGCGCCCCTGCTGGGAGAAGATGCTGGAAGATATGTCGATCCGCTGCCGCAAGCGCTGATTTTGACATCGATTGTGATTAGCTTTGGGGTTACCTCGTTCTTTTTTGTGCTGGCCTATAGAGCCTATCAAAAATTGGGCACGGATGACATGGAGCAACTGCGGGGACAAGAGGATGAATACTGATGAATAATATGGTTGTGCTGCCTTTATTAATTCCGTTATTTACAGCTGTTATGCTTATTTTTTTTCACAAAAGGCTGACGATTCAGCGCTGGATCAGCGGAGTAAGCTCGCTTGCGAGTGTGTTTGTTTCCGTATGGATCGTTCTAGAGGTTAGGGAAGAGGGGATTCAGACCTTGCATATGGGTGGCTGGCTGCCGCCCTATGGCATTGTCTTCGTTGCGGACATGTTCGCTTCTCTGCTCGTGTTAACAACATCGGTCGTAAGTGCGGCCTGCTTGTTTTATGCTTTTCGCAGTATTGGAGCTGACCGGGAACGGAACCATTTTTATTCGTTCGTGCACTTTTTGATCGCAGGTGTTATGGGCTCGTTCCTAACGGGAGATTTGTTCAATTTGTTCGTATGCTTTGAGGTTATGCTGATTGCTTCTTATGCGCTGATTGTACTAGGGGGCACAAGGCGTCAGCTTAGAGAAACTTTGAAATACATCCTTATTAATATTGTGTCATCAACACTTTTCGTCGCGGCAGTAGCCTATCTGTATGCGGCAGCCGGCACCTTGAATATGGCTCATCTATCTGTACGTGTTGCCGAAGCGGGTCAAGGTGGCATTATGACGGTTATTGCCGTTTTGTTTTTGATCGTTTTTAGCTTGAAGGCCGGTCTATTCCTGTTTTTTTGGCTCCCTGGCTCCTATGGTGCACCACCAGCTGTGGTAGCTGCATTGTACGGTGCTCTGCTTACTAAAGTAGGACTGTATGCTATCATCCGCATGTTCACTCTTGTTTTTTATCACGAGCCTGGCTTTACGCACACGATCATTGGTTGGATGGCGGCAGCAACGATGATTTTAGGTGGCATAGGTGCCATTGCCTATAAGGATGTGAGTCGGATATTAAGCTATAACGTGATAGCTGGAGTGGGCTTCATAGCTTTTGGACTCGCAGCGGCTAATCGTACTGCGCTTGAAGGGGTTATTTATTATCTCATGCACGATATGCTAATTAAAGCGCTCCTTTTTCTACTGGGTGGCATTATTGTTGCACTAGCAGGAACGGATAAACTCCAGCAAATGGGTGGTTTAATCACAAGAAATCCGCTACTCGGGTGGATGTTCTTTATTTCGGCTCTGGCCATGGTTGGTGTTCCGCCGCTTAGCGGGTTTATTGGCAAGCTGCTGATCGTGCAGGGTGGACTTGAGAGCGGTTTTTATTGGACAACGGGAATCAGCCTGGCGCTCAGTTTGCTGCTTTTAACCTCGATGCTGAACATTTTTATGAATGCTTTTTGGGGAGAAGAGAAGATGGCTGGCGATGGAATCTGGAAAAGTCCAAGGCTGCTGCTGGTTGTTTCCGCTGCATTGTTGATCTTGGTCATTTTCCTTGGAGTAGGTGCAGAATGGGTGGATCCCTATGTTTCGCAAGCTGCGGACGTGCTATTGGATGCTCAGCTGTATATTGATGCGGTATTGAAGGAGTAGATGAACGATGGCATTTCAAATTTGGGCTATTTTCAAGCTGCTGGTTCTATTTCTGAAAGAGCTGGTGGTTTCGACGATCGCTGTCGTTAGACAAATCATTCGGCCTCGCTTGCTTGTACGCCCAGGCATATTCGCTTATCAAACGGAACTGGAAACTGACTGGGAAGTGACATTGCTTGCCTGCCTCATCACCTTGACACCCGGGACCTTGACACTTGAAGTTTCTAATGATCAGCGAACTTTATACATTCATGCGATGGATATTCAGGATGTGGAGCAGCTATCCAAGCAAATTAAAGGTACTTTTGAGCGGGCGATTATGGAGGTGACAAGATCATGATGAACACGATTTTGATGGTGTCGCTCGTTATTTTGTCGTTGGCTGTGCTTGGATGTCTATATCGGATTTTGAGAGGACCCTCGATGCCGGACCGAATTTTGGCGCTGGACACCCTTGGCATTAATCTGCTTGCTATGGTGGCCATACTATGCGCTCTGCTGCGCACCCAGGCATATTTTGATACCATTTTGCTGATTGGCATTCTTACTTTTATAGGCACGACTGCGTTTGCGAGATATTTGGAAAGGGGTGTGGTGATTGAGCATGGAGACGATCCGGATGATCGGTGAGATTTCGATTGGCATACTTATTCTAATTGGCGCCTTGCTTAGCGCACTCAGCGCATTCGGACTGATTCGGCTGCCAGACGTTTACCTGCGGTCTCATGCGGCTTCTAAAAGCGCGACACTCGGCGTTCTTTGCATTTTATTCGGTGTATTTCTATACTTTATGCTTGATTTGGAACATGTCAGTGTAAAATTACTGCTGGGTATTGTATTTGTATTTATCACTTCTCCGGTAGCCGGGCATTTAAATGCAAGAGCTGCTTACCGTTCAGGTGTACCTTTGTGGAAGCACAGTAATAGGGATGATCTGAAGATTGCACTGAAAAAGGAGCAGGAACAGGAACAGGTGGAAAGTGAGAAGTAGGAGAAGAAGCAGTAAAAGGGTCTTATGCAAATTTTAATAGGAAAAAAGTCTCTCTTCTTGTAAAATAGTTGTAGCCTATACACAGAAAGAGGGAGTCTGTTTTGAATAGCCTGCAAACGCGGATTGTATTGTTTTTCTCGGCTTTATTGGTTTTGGCTGGTTCGGTGCTGGGGTTAAGTATTTATCTGAATTCCAAAGGATTGGTAGAGACATCAATAGGCATGCAGGCAAATGCGGTAGCGGAACGTGCGATTGAGCTGATACAATTTGAATCTTACGCAGCACTTAACGAGGATTCGGAAGAGACGCCATATTATTGGAAGCTTCGTACTGAACTAAATAATCTGCGTCAAACCAATGGATTAAAATATTTATATACGCTGGGAATCAAGGAAAATGCCGGAGTTAAAACTTACTATTATGTAGTGGACGGGGCGCCTGAGGATGCTGAGGAAGGTGATTTCTCCAAGCTTGGTGAGGCGGAAACAAATGGCTATCAAGGAATGATGGACGCATTTGCTACTGGCGAGCCACAGACGGGCGATTTGTCAAAAGATGAGTATGGTGCGACTTTGTCAGCCTATGTTCCGTTCAAGGACAAGGATGGCAATCTGCTTGGCGTTGTTGGAGCTGATTTTGACGCGAGCGGCATTTATACGATGATGGACAAAAACCGCAGCACACTGCTTGCAGTGTCAGCAGCTATTCTTGCCGTCAGTTTACTGCTGGTGTTCCTCTTAGCCAGATACTTGGCAAAGCCGCTAATTAAGCTGACCGGTGAGGTTGCGAAGGTCAGATCAGGAGACTTGACCGTTGCGATCGACATTAAGCGCAAGGATGAAATAGGCCGTTTGGCGGAATCCTTCCAGCAGCTTGTTACCGATACGAGGATCGTCATTCAGGGAATTGGCAAAAGTGCACAGCAATTGCAGACGGCTGCGGCTGAGGTGTTGGACAATTCCGTAGGAACTGCCGATGCGAGCGCCGCGATAACGGCAAGCATTAAAGAAGTTTCGCAAGGAGCTGACCAGCAAGTCATCCGCACCGCCGATATGACCAAAGCGATGGAGGAAATGACGACTGCAATGCAAAGAATCGCAGAATCCTCGTCGATTGCAGCTGAAGTGTCGCAAGCGACGACGGAAGAGGCTGAGCATGGAAACAGCGCCATTGGACAGGCCACGATTCAGATGGAAGCTCTCTATGCTTCCTCGCAGCAGATGGTAGAGGCAGCTCAGCATTTGCAGGTGCGCTCCGGGGAAATCGTGGAGATTGCTTCTATGATGACGGATGTTGCCGGACAGACGAATCTGCTCGCCTTGAATGCTGCTATTGAAGCGGCGCGAGCAGGGGAAAACGGCCGCGGCTTTGCAGTTGTTGCCGAAGAGGTGAGGAAGCTGTCCACGCAGTCGCACATTTCATCCTCCCGCATATCCGAGCTGATTGAAACGATTTTGCAACAAATGGAAGCACTCTCGCGAAGTATGGCAGGCAGCTCTTCCGAGGTTAGACAGGGCTTGCTGACCGTAAAGACAGCAGGGGAAGCTTTCGGCACGATAGTGAACGGATTGAAACAGGTAAACGTTCAGGTGCAGGGGGTTTCTGCAGCTACGGAACAGGTAACGGCAGGAGCAGAGGAAGCTGCTGCCTCAGTGGATGAAATGGAGCGGATTACAAGGCAGGCCGCGGAGCATTTCAAAGGTGTGGCTTTAAGCTCAAGCAGGCAGCAAACCAATATGAATGATGTAGCATCTTCAGCAAAAGCGCTGACAGTCATGTCTGAGGAACTGAAGTTATTGATTGATAGGTTCAAGGTATAATAGAATGAATGCTTGTCCTTGAAACGTGTTTAAGAGGAGATAGAGACCTGTGACTGATCGTGAGAATATACTAAATGATGCAAGAATTTATGTGAAAAAAGAGCTTGCCGGCGACAGCAGCGGCCATGATTGGTGGCATATTGTCCGTGTGACGCGGACTGCCAAATTGCTTGCTGAAGTGGAGCAGGCTGATATGTACATATGCGAGCTTGCTGCACTGCTGCATGATATTGCTGACGAGAAGCTGAATGAGAGCAAGGAAGCAGGGTTGGCAAAGGTTGTTCAATGGCTTGAACATGCTGGTGTGGATGAAGCTGGGCGGGAGCATATCAGGGACATTGTTTCCACAATGTCCTTTGGAGGCGGAGCCGGGCAGCCGATGGCAACGCTGGAGGGGCGGATCGTGCAGGACGCTGACCGCTTAGACGCGCTGGGTGCTCTGGGTATCGCCCGTACTTTTGCGTATTCAGGGTCAAAGGGGCAGCTGATTTATGATCCTGAGCTGCTTCCGCGGGAGGAGCTCACCCATGAGCAGTACCGTAAAGGGCGCAGTACAGCTGTCAATCATTTTTACGAAAAGCTATTAAAGCTGAAGCTCTTGATGAATACAGAAGCAGCCCGTGTGCTGGCGGATGAAAGACATCAGTTTATGAAGCTGTTTCTGCAGCAGTTCGATCAGGAATGGGAGCTCGGTAATGAGCGGTATGTGGAAGAATCGGTGTATCCGCAAGGTGGTATATCCCGGGTACATATCGCCTTTGATGATTCAACAAGCGGCTCGCTTCGGATCGTATTCCGTGGATTTCCTGGTGAGAAGGTGGTATGCCTGAATGATGACCTTATGGTTGGTCCGCTTCAGTCAGAAGGTGATCCAGAAGGGTGGTCGCGGCGGCTGCAATGGTGGCAGAAGTGCATCAATGGTCGTGAGCAGGACGATATCATGGAGTATTTGCTAAAAGCAGCTTTCGCGTGGCGCCTGTGGCCAGTTCGGTTGCAGGAGCTTCCGATTGTCATTTGGGCTGGTGATTCGACCGCTGAACAGGTGGGATTGCGCCGTTTGTTGGCGGTATTACCGCAAACTGCAGCTGTTTCTCTTGTGAATGCCACCTCCATTTTGCATGAAAGAGTTAGAGAGATCTGGTATCAGTGCACTGGGGAAATACCTCCAGAGAAACTGGCTCCACTGCTCGAGGAAGCAAAGCCTCTGCAAGCGGACATACGTAATGCCTACACGGCCGATTGGAAGCGGCTTATAGAAGAAGGCGGGACACTCCGTGTCCTGGAGGCTGGGGAGCTGCGGAGCGTGCAGGAAGATTATTTTGATGAGAAGATTGTTGAGGCTGCCCATGATCTAGAGGCTAAGAACGGTAAATACTTAAAGTCTGCGCGCTTAATTGGTGAAGTGATTGGGCACTCCGAGCAAAGAATCAGTGATACGTTTATTGAATATCGGGTACGGGAATTAATAGCACAAGGTCTGCTGACTTACACAGGTGAGCTGAAAGCTATGCGTTATTATAGCGTAAGTCTGGTGGAGGAAAAGCTTGAGCTTGCGTTGCGTAAGAGTACTAGACTGCATTGGTCAGTAAAGCTGCTGCCTGAGCTTGAGGCACTTATGGGGCAGCTTAGCGAACAGAATGCTCAGGTAGAAGCAGTGGAGCCTATGATGGAATCTATGCTTGAACCAGTACTGCAAGGATTGGAAGGAAGCCTGAACAATGCTGAAAATGGAGGTAATACGGAGGGAGAACAGGCTGTTCTCAAGCTGCTTAAGGAGTGGAAGCAAGGGGAGCAAGAGCAAAATGAGCGGCGGAAGGTCATTTCGCAGATCCTCTCTGGCATGGTACTCACGCTCAAGCATGTGCCGGATATCAATGATGCTGTTCAAAAAGGCGCTCATCTAAACTTACCTTCAAGAGTTGAATTTGGCCGAATTGAAACCGATCCTTATAGTGATAAAGCATAAAAGAGGAAAGAACATACCAAGAAGCAGCCCGCCCTCCGCCGAAAAGAGCGTGTGCTTCATTTAAGTATTTACCCATGTTTTTCATCTTTAAAGTAAGGATGTGGAGCGGACCTAATGCTTATAACGATGAAAAACATGGGTAAAGTAGCAGCTATTCATCCACAGCGCCTTCACTCACTAGGAAATGTGGAGGAGCGATAGCGTCTTGTTAAGACATCACTAACAGTCTACATGTATTACATAAAATGCGAACCAACCCTTTCCATTAAAAAATGGGAAGGGTTGGTTCGTTGTCACTTTGAATTAATTAATGAGGCGACGAGCACCCCAATAGTGAGAATCATAGTATGGTGTACCAAATAGAGTGCTTATTTTTACTTCTCTTGTTCCCATTGTACCTGCTTGAAGAATCTTATTATCTCCAAGATAAATAGCTACATGAGAGACACCGCTTGTGTAGGTTCCTTGCAGAAAGACAAGGTCTCCTTTGCGAAGGTCGTTTGCACTTACTGATGTTCCCATTTGACTTATTAGTGCTGCAGAGTGAAGCAGATTAAATCCGTTTTGATTAAATGCATATTGGACGAATCCAGAGCAATCAAAAGCAACGCCAGGCGTATCTCCACCAAAAACATAAGGTGTTCCAAGTTCTTTCATGCCCGTTGCTATGATGGCATCAGCTTTTGCCTCCCAGCTCTTTTGTTGTGATATAGAATTAGGAAGCTTAATAACGACACCCTTGTAAATATTATTCGGGTTAACTTGAGGATTAGCTGCAATAAGATCGGCAAGATTGATATTTAATTTTTGGGAAATGGTCCAAAATGTATCTGAGTCTGTAGCTATGTAGGGATTGGATTGTTCTGCCGAAGCGATTCCGCTGAATAAGTAACTTGCTGCTAAAGCTGCTGTAAGAATAACTTTTTTCATTAGTTACCTCCTCTGTTTTATGGGACTCTATTATTCTAGCAGAAATTGAAATACCAATAATACGGGTAAATTATGGAATGATGACAAAGTTATAAGTTCCCATGCTGAATTGGAGAAGGATCTTTGATTTATTGACTGAAGACCCAAATCGATAGTTAATAAAAAAAACAGGCAGTTTGAATCTGATTCATGTTATGATAGCATGTACGCCTGCGCTGCTATTGAGTGTATTCTTGCTGCCGTATTCTGGTTGTTTTTTCTCAAAAGGTAAGGCTGTACTAAAGCTATTTAATAGCCTAAATAGAAGCGGGAATTGCATGAAAATAGATATATTTGGAATACTTACAAAAAAAGGATGAATCCCAAAAGGGGGTATATGTATTCAAACGAAGCTTAAATTACAGCTAATTCATGCTTTTATCATAAGCCTTATTTTTGCCGCAGGTTTTGGTTTCATAGCCCTTTCCATCAGTAGTCAAACCATTGTCGGCTTTGATAAGGTAGTTACCGATTTTGTACAAAACTTTGAATCTCCGTTGATGACACAAATGATGATGGGTTTTACCATAATTGGTTCGGGTGGGGTCATCTCATTTTTGGCTCTCCTGATGGTGATATTTCTTTACAAAGTGTTGAAGCATCGGAAAGAATTGATTTTGTTTGTAGGAGTCATAGCAGGCTCGGCATTGTTGAATGTATGGCTTAAAATTTTATTTCATCGAGCACGACCTGATCTCCACCGTATCATTGATGCATCTGGTTTCAGCTTTCCCAGCGGTCACTCGATGGCAGCTTTTTCTATGTATGGCATTTTTGCTTTTCTCCTGTGGAGGCATCTTTCGACTTCCTTCAAGCGGATTAGTCTGGTCCTGCTCAGTACGGTCATGATTATAGCAATTGGTTTAAGCCGTATATACTTAGGTGTTCATTACCCAAGCGATGTTCTCGGAGGATATTTGGTCAGTGGAACCTGGTTGACTTTGTCTATTTGGTTCTATCAGCATTATAGTGAAAGATGGAGCTCCCGTTCTGCAAACCGGATGACCAACAAATCATAAAGTCATATAGGAAGTATATCGCCACTATCCCCTTCCTTCAGGAAGCAGCCTCTATGGGCAGTCCTTTTGAGCGTGCGATGCACATGGGCGATGTTTTTCATCGTTAGAGTAGCAGATCCTTCTCAGCTGCGTGCTATTCATTCCTAGCGCTGCGCCAGCTAGGAAATCTCCTCCAATCGAGAGAAGAACCCTTGCTGGCAGTCCGTTTGAGCTAGGTGTTCGTGTGATTCGTGCGAATGTAGCTAAAGAGAGGGAATGGCTGTGGGCGGAAGAGCGGAAGCGTCCGCCTTTAAAGATTTGTTCTTACCTCCATATCCATTTCATTCAAGGGAACAAATCTTTAACAGCGGCTGGAACCCACAGCCATTCCCTCCGCAACGCACCCACATCAAGAACACGCTCATCAAAGGACGCCGCAAGGCATTTTTCTCATAGCTAGTGGCTCAAAATCATAGGTTGGCATGCACCAGTCAAATGATTTTCAAACATATCGATAATTTCCAAAAATCTGTTGGCTTCTCTAAACACATGATCGGCCAACAAAGGATGAATGATGCTTTTTATTCTGCATTGCTCGATTAAATCCCTGGCAGTCTGCTTAAAGTCTCGCAATGATGTTACAGAAACTTTGTTCTGGTCAAGGAACTGGCTTAAAAGAGGTTGGGTTTGGGATTGTGGCCGCATAGAGCTTAGATCCGTTGCTTGAAACAAGAGTTGATCAAAATCGTTGCTGAATTCCCGTGCCTGATCAACAAGCTTACGTTCGGACGGATCGAGAAGATGGCCAATGAATTTGGCGTGGTCGGCCATGATTTTTAAGAAAAATACATTTTCATCGATAATGGCATCCTGCAAAGGTTCAAGCTTGCCTTGATTCAGTTCTTCCAAGCGGTTCCTGAAATAATTAGCTTCGCGGCTAACATGGTCAACAAGAAGCGGGAAATTGTTTTGTCCTGGCAGCTTGCAGGAAAGTATTAATCCCAATATTTTTCTTTTAAATACCCAGATATGGGAAACGGCCGTATGGACTTCCACATTAAAGCGATGGATCACTGAAGGATCTGTATCTACAGGGAAAGTATGTGATTTTTGTTCGATGCCTTCAAACAGATGATAAAAATAGTTGGCTTCATGAATCAATTGAGTATCCTCACAGCGAAAACCCAATCTCAAAAATAAGGAATGTTCTTTCATGATTCTGGACCAAAAGCGAATTTCGTCCAAGGATCGAAGTACAAATTCATTTGCCACGCGCGTTACCCCCCGCAAATTGATTTGTATACCATATGCGCATCCGCCCAGATGGGTTCGAAATACATTATTTTCATGGGAATGGGGAAATTACTAGAAAGACATATCCCTGGAGGAAAATAATGATCGAGACCAACGTCCCCAAAAAAGAATTGCCACAGTTTCCAGAACCTTACTGGAGAGCATCAACCAATCTCCCCTCTTTCCCTAAGCTTGATCAGCATATTACTGTGGACACTGCAGTTGTAGGTGGGGGGATTTCTGGCATTACGACTGCTTACTTATTAGCCAAGGCAGGCGTAAAGGTTGCATTGTTAGAAGCAGGAAATATACTCAACGGCACAACCGGCCACACTACAGCTAAAATAACTGCGCAGCACGATATCATTTACGATGAGTTAATTAAACAGATCGGCCAAGAACAAGCTAAGCTCTACTATCAAGCCAATATGGATGCTCTGAATTTTATAAAACAAACGGTAGACGAGCACAAGATCGAATGCGGATTTAGCGAGCAAGATGCTTATGTTTACACTAACACCGAATCGTCTATGAAAAAAATCAATGATGAGTTTGCTGCCTATCAGAAGCTTGGAATTAATGGGGAGTATGTGACCCGGATCGCTATTCCGCTGCCAATTAAGGCAGCAATCGAAATGAAAAAGCAAGCACAGTTTCACCCCCTGCAATATTTAGCTGTGCTGGTCCAAAAGATTGTGGACGAGGGAGGAGTTATTTACGAGAACACAACAGCCAAAACGATGGAGGAAGCTCCCTCTTCCAAAGTGATTACGCAAGATGGCTTTGAAATTTCATGCGAAAACATGATTTCGTGTTCACACTTTCCTTTTTATGATGGGATGGGGTTTTACTTTTCAAGATTGCATGCGCAAAGGTCTTATGTGCTTGGAATAAAAAGCGATAAGCAGTATCCGGGTGGTATGTACTTAAGTGCTGAGGATCCGAAGCGATCGATTCGTTACACGACTACGAGCAGCGGCGAAAATCTGATCCTTATTGGCGGCCAAAACCATAAAACAGGGCAAGGCATATGTACCATACAGCACTATGAAGCGCTGCAAGCTTTCGCAGAGGATACGTTTGGTATCCAAGAAATTGCTTATCGCTGGTCGGCTCAAGACTTGACTACTTTAGATAAAATTCCATACATTGGCCAGATTTCCTCGCTCAAACCGAACATGTATGTGGCAACAGGATACCGGAAATGGGGGATGAGTACGGGGACGGCTGCCGCGCTGCTGTTAAGAGATTTGATCCTTGGAAACGACAATCCCTATCACGAGCTTTATACACCTTCCCGGTTTGATCTGACTCCAGATGTAAAGAACTTTGTTGTGCAGAATGCAGATGTGGCCAAGCATCTTATTGCAGGAAAACTGGAAATTGTTCATAGAAAGCCTGAAGATTTAGAGCCGGGAGAAGGCTCAGTTGTTACTGTAAATGGAAAAAGAGCGGGTGCTTACAAGGATGACCAGGGCAAGCTGCATCTAGTTGATACGACATGTACACATATGGGCTGTGAGGTTGAATGGAATGATGGAGATCGAAGCTGGGATTGTCCTTGCCATGGCTCCAGATTTACATTTGATGGAGATGTTATGGAGGGGCCGGCCAAAAAATCATTAGCAAAATTGAATTGAATTAAAGACATTAAAAGCCAGAGTGCGTTCATCTATACGCATGCTGGCTTTTTGGTGTTGGGTGTAAAAGAAGGCTCCGATGATTCGGCATACCGTCCGCCGTTGGCAGCAGTTTTCGCAGTAATTGCAGTGTTCGTAGTCTTAGCATTCTTAGCAGTCTCGGCGATCACATCAAGCACATCAAGCACATCAGTCACATCAGTCACATCAAGCACATCAGTCACATCAAGCACATCAAGCACATCAATCACATCAGTATTATCAGTATTATTATCCAGGGCACTATTCCAAATTGGCGTGTCTACTATACATGGTGTTGGAGTCTAGTCCCTTATGTTCCATCAGCTTCAAGATGATTGCGTCATAGAACACCAGCAGAGTCTGCTCGAAAAGAGAGGCCATGGGTTGACTGGTAGTAAATCCGCCTTCAGATTGGCTTTTGGACGAACCAGGCAGCTTAACAATAACGTCCGCTAATTTTCCAATCGTTGATTCAGGTGCAAGAGTGACCGCTGCTAGGACACCACCGATCTGGCGGGTTTTCTCAGCCATCGAAACCAAACCCTTGGTTTCACCAGATCCTGATGAAATGATTAGCAGATCTTCCTGATCGAGTCCGGGAGTGACGGTTTCACCTACTACATATGCGTTCAGCCCCATTTGCATAAGCCGCATTGTAAATGCTTTACTCATAAGCCCTGACCGGCCTGCTCCGGCAACGAATATTTTTCCTGCTTTTTGAATGGCTTCAACCAGAAGATCGGATTCCGCTGCCGCGATGAGCGAAATGCTCTGCTGCAGCTCTTTTATAATATCAGAAGCGTAATCTGTTGTATGCGCCATGATGCTTACCCCGCTGCAATTAGTTTTCTCATTTCGGCTGCAGTGGCTGGCTTATCTGCTTGACCAGTGATGCCGCCCCCAACGATGATCAGATCCGGTTTAGCCTGGATGACTTCTGGCAGTGTCGCCAATTTAATGCCGCCTGCAATAGCTGTTTTAGCATTTTTTACTACAGCTTTAATGATTTTGAGATCCTCAAAAGAGCTTTGTCCTGCGGCTTGAAGATCATAGCCCGTATGAACACAAATGTAATCAACGCCAAGCGCATCTATTTCTCTGGCTCTTTGCGCAATATTTTTTACGTTGATCATATCGACCAGAATGCTTTTGCCTTGTTTTTTAGCTTCTGCTACGGCACCTTGGATGGTTGCGTCATCTGTTGCGCCCAGAACGGTGATGATATCGGCACCGGCTTCAGAAGCTTTCATGACTTCGTAGGCACCTGCATCCATGATTTTCAAATCGGCGAGAACGAGCAGGGAAGGGAAGGCTTCCTTTAATTCTTTAACTGCACGAAGTCCTTCGTTGATCACTACTGGCGTACCTATTTCGATAATATCGATGTAAGCTTGTACTTCATTTACCACCTGTTTGGCTTCCTCTATGTTCACAAGATCCAATGCCAATTGCAATTTCATCTGAACCACTCCTCGTTATCGTTTGTGCTACCCCCTTATCCTAAAGCCTAACTTTCCAAAAGGGAAGTAGGCACTTTAATGTGAAATAGTCACCTTTTTTATACTATAGAATAAGTGAGTAAGTTACTTTATAAGCACCTTAGTCACCTAGTAGTGACTGTATTCTGAAGGGGGCATAGCCCAAAAAAAAACAAAAAAATCCCTTGTCTGCAGCCCGGGAAAACAAGGCGGAACAAGGGATAGGGATTTAATAGGATCTCAGTGCTTCAGTGATCGAGTACGAAGAGGGGGAGGCCTTCTCATGTCACTTAACGATGTTTTTCATCGTTAAAGTATGTATGAGGAGAGGAGCTGTTGCTTTTAACGATGAAAAACATCGTTAAAGTAGCAGATCCTGCTCAGCTGCGCCCGCACTTCATCCCCAGCGACTGGTTCTACTAGGAAATCTCATCTAACCAAGAGAAAAACTCTTGCTGGCTGTCGGTTTGAGCTTGGTGTTCGTGCGATTGTAGCTAGAAAGAGGGAAGGGCTGTGGGTGGAAGAGCGATAGCGTCCGCATTTAAAGATGTGTTTCTACCTGCCTAGTCCAATCAAGGAAACACATCTTTAACAGCGGCTGGAGCCCACAGCCCTTCCCTCCCCCCGCACTAGCGTCAGGAACACGCACCTCAAAGGACGCCACAAGACGTTTTTCTCATCTCATAAATCAATGCTTCTGATTTTTACTTGCTTGATGGCAGCTGTTTCCATGTATTTTTTGCCCCAGTCATACATTAAATCCAGAACAGGAATCAGGCTGACCCCATATTCCGTTAAAGAATATTCAACCTTAGGAGGGACGACAGGGTACACTTTCCGATCAATAATCAGGTCTTCCTCCAGTTCGCGGAGCTGATTAACTAACATTTTCTGAGTGATATCGGGAATTAGCGATTTTAATTCTCCGAAGCGTTTAGTGCCTTCTTTACCTAAGTGCCACAATATAATCATCTTCCATTTACCGCCAATCACAGAGAGCGTTAGCTCTTTTTCGCAGTTATAAATACGGTTTTCTTTATTGCCGGCCATGATAAACCTCCTCCAGGACTCGATCTATAATAATGGTATCTTTTTGGGTAGTATATATGTTTAATAATTGTACTCTTAACAAGTGACTTTGTAAATGCGGACCTGATGTGGACGAAAAGCCATCTAATTTCGGTGAGACTTTTTTTACTTTTCTTTAAAATTATCCACCAAATCTTAAGCTTTTGGTATGGAACCTTGTACTTGACCGGTGCTATCATTAAAACTATGAAAACGCTTGAATAAAAGTGTGTTTCTGACAGAATTTCAGGACAGGTTATTTTTTGGTAATGATATTGTAGATTATTCTGTGTCTATATACGCATCTGAAGTCTCGATAAAAACGTTGTGTTGCCATACCCGAGGGTGGCGATAGGCGTTTATACTTGGACGGGGATAGTTTTATTCATAGATGGAGGGGGCTTTTTCATGTACGTCGAATTTGAAACCAGCAAGGATAAGAAAGCGCTTGAGTTTCCACATTTCCCGACACGCTTTCAGGCTGTTGTATGGCGAAATTGGGGGCTTGTCTCCCCTGATAGAATCGCCAAGGTGATTGGAGCCAGCAGTGAGCAGGTGATTGAGCTTGCGGAAGAGATGGGGCTTGCAGATTCGCCGGATATCGACCCCATTTGGCTGCAACGCGGGTTTATTACGATTATTCGCTTCAACTGGCATTTGCTTCCTTACGAGCAGTTACTCGTCCTGCTCGGTTGGACAGAGGAGCAGCTAGAGTTTGCGCTGAAGGAAGACGACTTTTTATGGATTAAATTGGGCAGCTTGAAACCGTTGTCGGAGCCTGTGAAATATCGCCCACTCACATCTAATGAACAACGTCGGACACGGGAGTTGAAGGAGCATCTCCACGCACATTTTCCATTGAAGGATAGAAGTAGGGGCAGCGCGGAACGACCATTTTCCTTTATGAATCAGTTTGCTTTTTCCGATGATACGTTTGAATGGACTGAGAGTGAAGTAGCGAATTCTTCTTATTCAGCAGCTTCGGATGAAGACGTAATCGTTATTGACCAACGCTGGACGGTTGTCTATCCGCATGGTACTAAGTGGGTGATGAAGTTTGCTGAGCGCTTCGCGAAACGACATCTGGAGCGCTGGGGGATACCTCTGACGACGGGTGAAGCTCATACATTTGGGGGGCAAGGATGGCAGGCGTTAGCCGAAGAGCAGTGTATTCGGCTGGAGCTTGCACCGAACGCCGAATTGCTCGCGGAAAGCCATGAAGTTCACATTGGACCGGACGGCATTGATATAAAGGCGGTGGACGAGGTCGGCCTATTGCGCGGATTGCAGTATATTGCGCGGCAAATGTTACGGGCTAAAGGGCCGATTCTGCAGGCGGGAAGCAGCAAACGGACGACCAAAGTCGACCTGCGCTATGTTTATTCATACTTTGCTGTCTTTGGTGATCCGTTTATCGATCCTGACCTAAATCCATATCCCGATGATTTACTGGAGAGGTTGTCCGAATTGGGCGTCAACGGTGTTTGGCTGCAGAGTGTGATGTACAACCTTGTGCAGTGGGAGGAGGCGCCCGAACTGTCGCACGGCTGCGATATACGAATGGGAGGCTTGCGCAAGCTTGTTGATCGGGCCGCCGACTATGGTATTCGCATCTATCTTTATTACAACGAGCCTCGTACGATGCCGCTACCCTTCTTCGAGAGACATCCTGAGTGGAGGGGTCACGTCGTAGGGGAATACGCCACATTATGCACTTCGCATCCGGATATCCAGCAATATTTACGAGAAGGAACAGCGCGATTGTTCCGAGATGTACCGGGACTTGGCGGCATCTTTATGATAACGATGTCGGAAAATTTGACGAATTGTTATTCAGGGTCACAAGGCAAGACGAACTGTCAGCGTTGTAGCGATAGGGAAGCTCACGAAGTGATCGCTGAAGTGGTTCGGGTTGTCACCGAGGGCGCACATAGTGTCAGTCCGGAAGCACGTATCATCTGTTGGACGTGGGGGTGGGCTCCCGGATATGGTTGGTCTGAAGACGATGTGATGAATGGAATTAAACTGCTGCCTGATGGCATCAGCGTTATGTGTACGAGCGAGCATCAGATGGCGACGAATGTCGCAGAAATTCCAGGAATTATCGTAGATTATTCGATCTCGAATGTGGGTCCGAGCGAATTGTCCCGTAATACTTGGAAGGTCGCTCATGAGCGGGGTTTGAAAGCGATGGCCAAAGTTCAGTTCAACAATACGTGGGAATGCGCGGCGGTACCGTTCCTGCCCGTTTTCGATCTCGTGCAGAAGCATATCGAAGGATTAATGGAGTCGGGTGTCTCCGGGTTGCAGTTAAGTTGGACGCTTGGAGGATACCCGTCCCCCAATTTGGAGCTGGTGAGTGAATATTATTGGGAGAACGACGGTCAGCCGGAATCCAGAATCCGCACCTTGTTGCACGGGAAATTCGGCACTCAGGCTGGGGATGCAATCGCCGACGCATCGACTGCTTTCAGCCGCGCCTTTACCGAATTTCCTTTCGAATGTGGGGTAGTATACATTGCGCCGCAAAATTACGGTCCGTCAAACTTATTGTATTTGCAGCCAACCGGATATAAATCAACGATGATCGGATTTCCTTACGATGATTTGCAAAGATGGCGCAGTATTTATCCGTCAGACAAGTTTGCTACCCAGTTCAAGAAGCTTTCACTTGGATGGAAAAAAGGTCTGGAGCTGATTGCGAAAGCGGAAAGGTACATTACCCCGGGGCAACGTTCCGAATTTAACCTATTACAACACGCGGCGCAAGGTGCTTTCCATCATTTCTATAGTACATATTTGCAAATTACTTTCGTCATCCTACGCGACCGGCTGGCCAAGGCACGCAGTCAACACGTAAAGAAGGAGCTGCGCGAAAAACTGCTGACGATCGTTGATCGAGAGATTGACACCGCCAAAGCATTATACGAAATAATGCGCCTCGACTCACGGATCGGCTATGAAGCAACCAACCATTATTTTTATACGACGGGGAGTCTGCAGGAGAAGGTGCTTAACTGCTTGAACGTAAGAGCTTTGCTTGTCGCTGGGGGAGAGCTTCCATGAATGTTGCCAAAGAGGATATCATGAGTGCCTTTAAAGAAGTTGGGGTAATATCATCGTACTTAATCATTCTTCTTTAAAGAGCTTTAGCCATGAGATTGGTGGGACCCATTGTGTGATTGAGACAATTAAAGAATCGGTGACTGAGAGTGGTTAGGCTATTCAAGGAAAGTCCGGAAATATGGTTTGATTACTCATGTAGGCTTTATTCCTGAAAACCCAAGTGATCCCGATTATATGCCAGAATTCCTCGACTTGAAATGACAATGCTCTTCATCCATTGTCGTTAAGTTGGGGATTAATGGCATTTTTTGTTGTAATAGGGATTCATTTTTAATTTATGCAACGCTAGCGATCTTTAATAATATCCACCAAATCTTAAGATATTGGTATGGAACCTTGTATTGAACCGATGATATCATTAAAATATTGAAAGCGCTTAAATATAAGGTGCTTTTATTAGCAAGAAGTTATTGAAAACAGTTTATAAAGGGAGGAATTACGTTAAATGATTAGGAAGAAGTGGATTGCATTTTTTTTGATTACAGCTCTGATAGTCAGCACGGTATCCGCTTGTACAACACGCAAAAACAATGAGGTAGAAGAAACACAGACGACAACGGCTACACCTGGGGGAAGCAAAGCACCAGAACCGGCGACATTGACGTTTGGCACCTACCACGTACCAGCAGACACGATGGATAACTTTGATCAGACGGCCGTTGGGAAAGCGATCAAGGAGCAATTAAACATTACTGTGAAAATCAGGGGCTCCCAGAATGTCGAACAGGATTTTATAGCCGATGTGGCAGCCAATAATTTACCAGATATCTTTGCTGTCACTGCCAGCGCTTCCGCTCCACAGAACATGGATATCATTACTAAAGCTGCAAAGGAAGGCATGCTGGCTGATCTAACCGACTTCATTAAGAATGGTGACGCACCGATTCTGAATGAAACAATGAAGCCCGAGAGGATGCCACTTTATACTAGGCAGGGTATCTTTAATCCAGATTTCAACGAGAAGTTATATCTGCTTCCTGCCTATTATTCTACAACAGAACCAGGCTTGAATGGTTGGGGTTTATACCTGCGAGGCGATATTGCCAAAGCATTAAATGTGGATACGAAGTCGATTCAAACACCTGAAGATTTATACCATTTAGCTAAATTGATCAAAGAGGGTAACTTTAAAGATGTGAATGGAAAGCCTGTATATCCGATAGGCATGATCGGGGCATGGGGCCAAAATTTGTATCAGCTATTCAGAGGGTTTGATTATGGGAAGAGTGGATTCACTTTGATCGATGGAAAGATAAAGAGCTTTATCGAGTCTGATCAAATTTGGGAGCAAATATTATTCGTACGTAAATTAGTGAATGAAGGACTAATTGATCAGGAATCATTCGCTCATTCCTACCAGATTGGCTCCGAGAAAGTCTCACAGGGTCGCAATGCCATTATGCCTTTTCAAGCCGTATCTGTCGCGCCTGGTAACGAAGCTGTGATGAAAGCCTTGACCGATCCTCATCCCGAAATGGTCTATGCTGCTTTATCACCGATGAAAGACTATACGGGTTCATCGGATCAGGTGGTCAACATGGGAATGGAGGCGTATCTCGTTATTGGGGTCTCCAAGAAAGCGAATGCAGAAGCCGCTGTTAAGTTATTGAACTGGATTAATTCCAAAGAAGGAAGAGCAATAATAAATTATGGGGAAAAGGATAAGCAATGGTTCTTTAACGATAAAGGGTTTGCTCAGATGACAGATGAAGCCTATAAGGAACTTCTTGCGGATTCAGATGCGTTTTATACCAAATATGGAGCTGGTGGAAATCTGCCGGTACCTGCATTAATAACCGGATTTGATTCAGCTTATGATATATACGGAGGAACCATGAGGGATCCCTATTATCAAAGTAATCCCATAGTGGCTGATAAAATCGCCGAATACGTGAGTCAAACGATGCCGAATACGGTAGTGAAGAATCAACTAGATATCAGCGGATTAATGACGAACTACCCGGAGAAAGATAAATTGTTGCCAGTTCTGCAGCAGTTGAAAGACATATTGGCGCAAAGTTATTTGGTTAAGACCGAAAAAGGGGCAAGGGATATATTAGAAGGCTATCGGGAGACGTTACACAAAAGTGGTTATCAAGATTACATCCAATTCCTTCAGCAGGAATATGATAAGGATCCATCCGTATATCTTGTTTCTTCAGGGCATTATTGATAGCGCACATATAAATTTATGTTGAAAGCAAAAACAAAAATATGGGAGGTTAAGTCAATGAGGAAAATCAGTTTTGTAGTTATGATAACGATGGTGATGTCATTTTTTATATCATTACAAGCTAGCGCTTATACAGATGTGAACAGAGCAGTCAATCCAGTTTTCGAAACAACGGTTGTTGAGGCAAACGAAAATACAGCTTTTAAAATGGCAAGAAACGGTGCAATTATCGAATTGAAAAATAACGAATTACTGCTAACTTATGACGAAATCAGCGATGTTTTTGATGACGCCTCGGGTCACGTTGTAGGTAAGATTTCCAAAGATGGCGGGAGAACCTGGGGGGATCGTTTTATTATCCAAGAAAACATCGCACAAGGAAATGTGACGAATCAAGGAATCGTCAGACTTAAATCAGGTGCTCTTGCATTGTTTTTCGCCTGGCTAGACGATTTCGAACACATCTCGTTGCATATGATACGTTCTTTTGACGAAGGAAGAACTTGGAGCGCTCCACTCAATATGACACCCTATGCCGGTTATCAAGTAACTGCTAATGACCGTGCTGTTATCTTGAGCTCAGGCAGAATTATTCTTCCTCTAGGAGGGAATACAGAAGCTATTCCGGGCAAGGTAGGTGCTTTCACCATTTATTCAGATGACGAGGGAGAGACCTGGGAATTCGGGGATTTTGTCAATCTGACAGAAGGCTACCCTGCTGAGCCGGTATTGGTTGAGCTCAAGGATCATCGAGTGATGATGTTGATTCGGACAACGCTGGGTCATATTTACAAAGCGTACTCGGAAGATGGGGGAATAACTTGGGGGGATCCAATAGAAACAGATTTGCAATCCCCGTATGCCCCTTACATGATTAAAAGAATACCGGATAATGGTATAGGGCCGTTGCTGCTTATTTGGAACAATTCCCCTACAGAAGAACGCAGGCCTTTAACGATGGCGGTTTCTAATGATGAAGGGGAGACATGGGAGAATTTCATTGATGTTGAACCGTTGAATGGAGTCATAAACGTTGCGTATCCATCTTTAACAACCTATCGTGATGAGGTTTTAATCACCAATTCGACAATTAAAATGCTTCCTAACGGGATTGACTTTACCTATTCGTTAAAGCTGCAAATTTGGAAATTGGCTGATATTACAGCAGGAACTGGGTTCGGAAATACAACTTCTTTAACGACTGACATTAGCTCGATCTCGGCAGGGGAGACATTCAAGGTGAAATACGGATTAAGCAGTGTGGCTGCGGCGGTATATGCTCAAGATATATCCTCGACCTATGATCCAACAGCCGTTGAATTCATTTCGGCAACGTCCCTCAAAACGGGAGTCAGCCTGCTTGAGACTGTTACGACTCCGGCCGGAAGCATTCAATTTGTTTTAGCCAGTACAGGACCAGGCAACGAGATCACGGGTCAAGAGGAAATCGTGGAACTCACCTTTAAATCGAAGCATGTTTCGCAAGTAACGACAGGTGAAATTAAGATCACTAGCGCTATCTTGGCAGACGCTCAAGGCATTGAATATTCAGCCGCATTGTCTTCCGTTAACATTCAAGTTACGGCTGGCATTTCTGGTGACATCAATCATGATAATAAAGTAACGATCGGTGATTTGGCCATCATGGCCGCTAATTACGGCAAAGATACGAGCAGTCCAGATTGGGAGCAAGTCAAACAGGCTGATCTGAATGGTGATGGTAAAATCGATATCGAAGATTTAGTGGCGCTGGCCAAAAAACTCAAAAAGTAACGGAACTTGACTTCCAAACAGGAGGAGGCTTCCTCCTGTTTGGAATAAGGTCTGAAGATAAGGAGGGAGCTTAGATATGCGTATACGGATCGTTTGGTTAATGATCGTTTTACTTTGTTTACCAAAGCTGTTCCTCGCAACGGTTAACGCTGAAAAAGCCCCTAACTTTTTACTGGCTGTAAATAAATCAGCTGAAGGAGAGGTTACTTTGACAATGAGCGGGAAAGACATCCTTGATTTATATGGGTATGAGGCCAGGTTCTCTTTTGATCCTGACAAGCTTGAATTATTGAAGGTCGATTCTAATCTGGATGGCTTTTCGGTATCTCCAATCATCCAAAAGAACGAAATTATTGTTGCTCATACCAAAATCGGCAATGTATCTGGAGATAGCGGGGATATGACAATCGGTACCTTGACTTTTAGGCTCAAGAAACATGGGGAAGCCACTGTGAAGTGGGAATCCATGAAGGTGGTAACCGATAAATTAAAGAGTACATCAACTATTGTTGGAAAAAGTATATCTGTCAGTAAAAATTTTGGAGATTTGGCTGGACACTGGGCTAGAGAAGATATTGAGCAGCTCGCTTTGATGGGGATTATCCAAGGTATGGATGAGGATCATTTCGTGCCGGAGGCAAAGGTGACAAGGGCACAATTTGCTGCGATGATTTCTAGGGCATTAAATTTGAAAGGGACAGCTGTTCAAAGTCCATTTACCGATGTACCGCCGGATGCTTGGTATGCAGGGGTCGTAAGCAGCGCATACTCTGCGGGGATTATTAAGGGAATAACGGACAGCAGCTTCGCTCCGGAGCAAGATATTACTCGAGAAGAAATGACGGTTATGATGATGAGAGCAGGCAGGTATGTGTCGGAGGGGACATTTAAGGAAACGGGATCAGTCAGTAAAATAACATTTATAGATGCACACTCTATAAGCGAATGGGCGATTAAGGATGTAGAGCTTGCTGTTCGTGTAGGCCTTATCAATGGCAGAAGCGATAATACATTCGTTCCGCAGTCGCAGGCAACTAGAGCGGAAGCAGCAGTTGTCATTAAGAGATTGTTATCCAAAATTTAAAGGAGGAAGTATTATGTTTATCGATATTCATGCACATGCATATAGAAAGCCAGTACCTTTTGTAGTCCAATTTTGCACAGCGGAAGAGTTAATCCAGCGATATGACGAGCTGGGGATTGAAAAAGGCGTCTTACTTCCGATTGTCAGTCCAGAAATTTATTTCCCGCAAGCCAACGAGGATATTCTGGATATGGCAGAGAAATATCCCGACAGATTCATTCCTTACTGTAACATCGATCCGCGTGCGTTAACCAATTCAGCAGAAGCTCCGCTTGATCGAGTGCTTTCCTATTATAAGGATAAAGGCTGCAAGGGGCTCGGAGAGGTTATGCTCAATGCAGAGCTAATGGATCCTTTGGTTCAAAATTTATTTCGACACGCAGAGCGTATAGGTCTTCCGGTAGTCTTTGACGGTTCCGACCAGAAGACTGGAGATTTTGGCTTGTATGACGACCCTGGCTTGCCGCAGTTGGAGCACACCTTGCAAAGGTTTCCGAATTTAATCATCTTCGGACATGGGCCTGTGTTTTGGGCGGAAATCGGACGCTTGGAGACTCCGGGAGAGAGGGCGATTATTTTTGATATAAAAGGTGGTCAGGTTGGCAGATTACCTAGCGGTCCGATCAAGGAAGAGGGTGTTGTGCCCAAGTTGTTCCGCAGGTATCCGAATTTGTATGGTGACCTCTCAGATTATACGGCTCACAACGCGATATCCCGTGATCCCGAGTACGGTCCGAAGTTTCTGACAGAATTTCAGGACAGATTATTTTTTGGTACTGATATTTGTACGAAGAATATGCCGGTTGATTTGGTCGATACGCTTATCAATTGGCGTGATACCAAAAAAATCAGTGAGACCGTATTTATGAAGATTTCAAGAGAGAATGCAGTGAAATTTTTTGGATTGAGTTAGACAAGACAGACGCCATCGAGTTTTTGAGACGTACGAACAGGATGAACACACGAGTAAAAAGCTTTCAATGGCAGAAAAGAAATGCCAATAAAGCGGTAATATACTCGGACAGAATGGGTGGAGCTAATGGGAAAGAAAGTAACGTATTTCGGTAAGCATTACCAAATCTATTTATTAATAATTCCTGCTGTAATCTACTTTTTTATTTTTAATTATTTACCTATGTTAGGGCTTTCACTTGCATTTCAAGATTATCGGTTTTCTAAAGGGATGTTTTTCAGTCCATGGGTTGGGTTCAAATATTTCCAAACATTCTTTGATTATTTCAATTCTTGGAATATTATTCGGAATACATTGATTATTAGCTTTTATAAAATTATTGTGTTTTTTCCGATTCCCATTATCTTTGCAATTATGCTTAATGAGATCCGGAACAGCTATCTTAAACGTGTGATCCAAACGATTTTTTATTTGCCCTATTTCATATCATGGGTCGTAGCCATAACGATTTTTCAACAATTTCTGTCTCTTGACGGGATGTTCAATCAAATTCGCGAATCCCTTGGATTAGAAGCCATCTATTTCATGAATGATCCAACCTACTTCTATCCGATCATGTTTATCTCCTATGTATGGAAAATGACAGGGTGGAGTGCGATTATTTATTTAGCTGCCATTTCAGGGATTGACCCTGAATTGTTTGAAGCAGCCAAAGTGGATGGCGCGAATAAGTTAAACAGGATTTGGCATATCACGATTCCTTCCCTTGTTCCCATAGCGTCCGTCTTGTTTATTCTAAGTCTGGCTTCCATGCTCCAAGCCGGGTGGGAGCATATATACCTCCTTCGTACTCCCGGTAATATGGATGTATCCGATATTCTGGACACGTATGTGATCCAACAAGGGTTTGCGAATGGGCAAATTGGTTATGCAACCGCGGTATCCTTGTTTCAAAGCGTTGTTGGCCTGGTATTTGTAGTGATCACAAACATGATCATTAAGAAGAAGAGCGATATTAGCGTGTTTTAAATTCTCAGGAAGTATAAGTTTGTGGAGGTCTTGGACATGAAGAAGCGCATATCACCGCTAGGGTTAATCAACGCGTTCATTTTATTGGTACTTGGCGCGATTACGCTATACCCTTTTTATAATGTATATGTTTATACCTTCAATGAAGGAATGGACTCCTTAAGGGCTGTACTGTATTTTTGGCCAAGGAAATTTACACTCGATAATATTACGAAAGCATTAATGCAAGACGGAATTATGTCCGCTTTTCAAATATCTTTACTGCGAACGATCGTTGGCACATTGTTGACTTTGATCTGCACCTCCTCATTGGCATATGCTATGACCAAAAGAAATATTAAGGGATATAGAGTGTTTTCGACCTACTTCTTTATCACTTTCATTTTTACCGGGGGGTTAATCCCTTTCTATATGACGATGCTGAAGCTTCATCTATACGATACCTTCTGGGTGCTCGTCCTGCCTGGGATTTACAGCTTCTGGTATATGGTTATCTTCCGCACCTTTTTTGATTCGATCCCGAAGGCTTTGGGGGAAGCTGCGGAAATAGAAGGCGCCTCTTTTATGCATATTTTTATTCGTGTAATGGTACCTCTCTCAAAGCCGGTATATGCAACGATCGGGTTATTCGCCGCCGTAAATTATTGGAATGACTGGTTTACAGGTTTGTTTTTTGTTAAGAAGCAATACTTGCTCCCGCTGCAGAGCTTACTTCAGAAAGTAATGAATGAAACTGACATGATCAGTAAATTCGGCTTGATGCTGGGTACCAATAAAGCAGCACAAACCGTTACACCTTATTCTATTAAATTAGCGATTGTTGTGATTTCGGTAACTCCGATCGTGGCGGTTTATCCATTCTTGCAAAAGTATTTTGTAAAAGGGATGATGCTGGGCTCGATTAAGGGTTAAATAAATGAATCTTATTGAGGTGTTCCGTTAAATTGATTTTATTTGAATTATCGAATTATTCTTTGGGGGGGGACGGTGCATATGAAGATCAGCAAGTATCGCTCTCTCCAAACACGATTAATTGTTTTCTTAGTTTTTACTATTCTCATCACCGTAGGTCCGACCATCAATTGTGAAAGGATGAGCTTGGCTATATTTTTCAAAGCTTTAATAGTATTCTCGAGGATAAAGAACTGCTGCTGAAAAATATGTATTCAAAAAAAGCTGATCCTTCAAGATACTAAAATTCGCCTGCTTTATTCGCAAATCAACCCTCATTTTCTATATAACACTTTGGATAATATCCGTTGGTTAGCTATGGGATTGAGTGGTGGAGAGAATCGGGTCAGCCAAACCATACAGAGCCTGTCAGACATCCTAAGAAATAGCGCAAAGACAGAATCAACAAATCGTTTATCTCGAAGAGGAAATGCTATTTTTGGACATGTACCGGAACATCCAGAAGGTCAGATATGGAAATCCACTGATCTATGTGTTGTGGAATTAGTGGATAATGGACGTAAAGTACTTGATTATCTGTCCAAAAATGATGTCGATATTTTGCTTCTGGATATTCAGATGCCAATTCTTTCTGGCTTAGAGGTGATGGAGACCATTTTTTTAAAGTATCCAATGGTGAAATCCATCATTTTTAGCGGTCATGCAGATTTTAAATATGCCCAACAAGCGATTTCATACGGTGTAACGGAACATATGCTCAAGCCGATCAATATATCGCATATATGCGATGTCTCGGTAAAATCAAAGAAAATCTGGATGCTCAAAGAGGGAGCGTAGAGATTCTCGCTAATTTGCAGCTGATCGAGCACTTGAAAAGCGGCTCCATTCAGGGCACAAGTCGAAGAAAACGAATCGTGGATTTGTCTAAAGAATGGATTGAACATCATTATTTCGAGGATTTTGGTTTGGATGGCATAGCGAATCAGTTTCAGATTAGCAAAGAATACTTTTGCTCCATTTTCAAGGAAGAAACGGGAGTGAATTTTATCCAATATCTTAAGGAGTTCCGTATGACGAAGGCTATTAGCCTGATGAAGGATGACCCGGCACTACGGATTTATGAAATTTCCGAAAGGGTAGGATTTAGGGAATCCAAATATTTCTGTCGGGTATTTAAAGTGCATTTTGGACAATATCCGGAAGAGTATCGGAAAAGGATAGCAACAATCGACTGGCGTAGTTCGACTTCTAGATGAAAGGGGCATCTTCATGTTTCTCAAATTTGAAACCAGCAAAGGCAAGAAAGCGCTCCGGTTTCCGCATTTCCCAACATGTCTAAGATGAAGGAGTCTTCCTTCCTGATCAATACTTCAAGAGGTGGAGTAGTGGTTGTGGAAGCATTAGAAATAGCTTTAATAACCCAACAGATTGCTGGTGCTGCACTTGATGTATTGGAAGAGGAACCAATCTCTCCACAACATCCATTGTTGAAGCTGAATCAATGTTTGATCACCAGCCACTGTGCGTGGTACTCCGAAGATTCTCTTGTACGGTTGCAACAATTTGCAGCCATGGAGATTTACAGGTTGTTTAACGGAGACAAGCCGAAACATATCGTAAACAAGATTGATACTCAGTTCTTTTATTTAACGAAGGAGGATAATCGATGAGAGGATTGCAGGGCAAAGTAGCTGTTGTGACTGGAGGAGCCCAAGGACTGGGGGAAGCGATAGCCTGCAGATTAAGTGTGGAAGGAGTAACTGTTTGGATATTGGATCTTGCTGAAGAAGGCAAAGATATTGCTGTCAATATTCAACATCATACTAATCATAAGGTGTATTTCGAACAAATTGATATTTCTGACGAAATTCAGGTCCAAGCGGTTTTTAAAAAAATTCAAGAGCATTCCTCCAGCTTGGATATATTAGTCAATAACGCAGCTGTATTTGTATTCAAAGGTGTCGAAGCGACAGTAGAGGAATGGAAGCAAATAACCGATATCAATATTGTCGGAACCTCCTTAATAACCAAATATGCCCTTCCATTGCTGTGCAAAAAAGTTCAAGGATCGATTGTCAATATTTCTTCCATTAGCGGATATGTGGGTCAAGCTCATTATGCTACTTATAATGCAACAAAATTTGCAATTAGAGGGCTTACCAAGTGCTGGGCCATTGACTTGGCACCTTATTCAATTCGGGTCAATACGGTTTGTCCCGGATATATTTGGACGAAAGCGTTTGATAGTTACTGCATGAAATTCGGACTTGATGTCCAGTTGGAGAATGAAAGAGTTTCAGGACTTCATATCCTCGGAAGACAAGGACGGCCGGAAGAAGTGGCAGCAGCAGTGGCATTCCTGGCATCCGATGACGCAACCTTTATTACCGGAGCTGATCTGATGGTAGATGGCGGTTATACTGCATTGTGACTATGAAGGGAGAGATATAGATGTTTGAAATACTGTCTTATCCGCTATCTGAGCATGATCCTGGTTGGCCGGGTAACTTTAAGATGAAAACGGAACCCTCGACCTTGATCTCGAAAGGTGAAGTTGCGAATCAATATATCATAACGCTTCATAATCATTTTGGTTCTCATATGGATGGCGCAAAACATTTTAATGATAAGGGACCGCGGCTTTCCGAACTTCCTTTGGATACCTTTATCTATAATCAGCCATTGCTTCTTGATATCCCTAAGACATTCGGAGAAAAAGTGTTTGATTCCGACTTAAGACCTCTTGCAGAAAAAATAAAAAAAGCAGATTTGCTTATGATTAGAAGTTTGGTTGGCATATAGGGCCGTTACACAGGCATCAAAACGACGGATATCGCTACGTGCCGTGAACTTTTCCGAAATCTACCGGAAGTAGATCCTCTTTTCCAAATTATTTACAGAGGATTAGATACCTTTGATATCGCATGTCATTATGACATTACGAGAAATTTAGATGGTATGTTTAGCTGCACCAGTGACTAGCCTCTTCGATGCCTTCTCCAGTTTGGGTTGATCCTATCGGACTATTGACCTTTTTTGGCCGGATCATTACTTTATGTGATTTTGGGTCACGCCTTATCCAGCTGAAATCGGGTTTGATTTAGCAAAGGAATATTGGAGAAAAGGAATTATGCAAGAAACATTGAAGCCTGTAATAGCTTTCGTCTTCAAACGCCCCCTTCGTTCCTTGCAGCTCGTAATTTAAGTAATTGCAAGGACGTGGAGAAGAAAAGTCATTACGCAAATAGATCGTAATCCCTTGTTTTGTACGAATCAAAGAGAGGCAGGAATCCCCTGTTTCCAATAATCAGGCTGTGCCCCGGGATGAGAGGGCCCGAATATTTCATTGAAATAGCCGCTCTGGTAAGCTGTCTTGGATACGATTGTCATGATGTAATCAAAGGAATCGCTGCGATTGATGCCCAGCCACTGTGACACCGGCTCCAAAGAATGGGGAGGATAATTGTTGCCATTATAGTGCTGCAGCAGCTTTCCTCTCCAAAGCAAATTGCCATTTGAATCATGAGTTGAGTTGCGAACGTCGTGTCCATAACCGCATTCTGCATGGGTCAGCTCTCCGAATGCTCCTGTCTCTACCATATGCCTGACCATTATATTCGTTCTGCTATAGCAGAAATTTTCGGCCATCATATTAGTCATACCCGTCTGTTCTACGGTTTCTACGAGTTCCCAGCAATCCTCCAATGTATGGGCAGCCTAAACCTCAGACAAAACATGCTTGCCGGCTTTCATTGCGCTAATGGCTTGCTACGCATGCAGCAGCACTGTCTTGGATAGGTTACAGCGTCCACATTCGGGTCGAGCAATGCGTCTTCGTATCGTTACGGGTATTAGGAAATGATTGAATGGGGTCTATTCCCAATTATTCATGCTGAGCTTATTGACAAAGGGGGGGGGGACAATTCTAAACAAGTTGTTCGGTTTTGTTATGAAAAGGAACTTTTACTTTAAATTACTTATTTACACCTCGCTTGTCGCCCTGCTGCCCATATTAATAATCAGTTTTATCTTGTACCGCAACACCACGCAAGTGATGCAGAAAGAATTGCAAACAACCAATGAGGCGTACTTGAAACAAACGGCCAATGCGATGGAACTGATCATTAGACAGATCACCAACAGTTTTCAGCAGACGGTTCTGGACGGGACGATCAAGGAGTTTGAAATTTTTACGCTGGGAAGTTACTACGAGTCGCTTACCGGTGATTACAACACGGACGATTTGCGTAATCTTCATATGTATTTGAACAGCAAATCGAAGGCACAGTGGTATTTGGATGTGCTGAGGAATTCGAATGAATTCATTCAATCGGTTTATTTTTACGACAATGCCAAAAACATCGTTTTAACCGGGGGAATGCAGTATAAGAAAGATTCGTTCCATGATAATGACTGGAGCCTGAGTACGGAAGGAATCCATGTCTATCCGGCAATCAGTGAAATCCGTGAAGCCCGGCAAAAAGAGGGCAATTTCAAACAGGTGATATCCGTCATTTATCCGACGCCTACGACGAATAATTACATCGCAGTCAATCTGGATGTGGAAAAGCTCTGCAGCGATATTTTTCAGAAATTTTTTCGCGATGGCAACCATACCGTTTTTGTATTATCCGAAAGCGGACAGCTCATGTTCAATGATCGTGGCAACGAAATAAACGTAACAATAAGCAAACACCCGGTTCTGCAGAGGAACATCAAAGAAGGTGCACAACATTCTTATGAAGTGGAACTTTCCGGCAATCGGAGCTTTGTTACCCAGATGAACTCAGAGCTGTTGGGCTGGACATTTATTAGCGCTATTGCCATCGACGATCTTTACGTAAGCGTAACCAAAATTAAGAAATTGATTACATTTACTGCCGTATTGTTGATCGCGGCGACAGCGCTGCTCGTATTTGTCACGTCAAGAAACATCTATAATCCCATTTTCCATCTGCTCTCCTTTATCAAACGTAACAACGATGATACGGGCGAATATCCGCAGCGCAATCGCTCGATCGGTGAATTGAAGCTGATTCATAGCAGCTTGCAGGAAGCGTTCGAGGAACGGACGAATTTACAAGCGCGGCTGCAAGAAAGCTTGCCGGCCTATAAGAAGATGTTCATTCACTCGTTGCTGCGTAATAATACCCTCAGCCGCGAAGAGATTGCCGAACGGATGCGTATGCTGAATGTGCGAATCGAACTCGAAGGTCTGTTGCTGATGGTCGTTTCGGTGAAAGAACGGGAAGTAATGGATGTCGAGCGCATTCATCTCAACAAGCTGCGTATTGCAGACATCATCGATGCCAACATCCCTGCCGGAAATAATCGTATTGTAACCGAGTTGATCGATGAGCTTTTTGTTGTGATCATCAACTGCGATCCTAGTCAGTTAACGGCCATGTTCGGATTAGCCGACCGCATCGTTCAGGATATCAAGACATTGCCAGGCATTAACGGCACCATTGGCATTGGGGGGTATTGTCATCAATTAAGAGACTTACCCAAGGTGTTCGAACAGGCCAAGGAAGCGCTCCGCTATCGAATCGTGTCCGGGGACATGGATGTCATTTATATCGAAGATGCCAGACTGAAGGACATACCCGTGCTGGACTATCCGAGAGATAAAGAAATCGCGTTAAACAGTTATGTTGTGAACGGTGAAGCGGAGCAAGCAAAGCATATGCTTGCCGAAATGGTCAAAGATATAAAAGCGCAGCATCATAAAGTGGATTTTCGCCAAGTGCAGCAAGCATTTATTCGTCTGCTTGGCAGTTTGATGGAGTCGGCAAGCGGGCTTCGGCTCGACATTAATAAAGTATTGCAGCGACAAACGAATTTGTATGATGCGTTGCTGCGCAAGGACGAGGTGGAGGATATTCGGATATGGTTCGACGACATTATCGTTCAACTGACCACTTATATCGGAAAAGCCTTTGTCGATAAAAACAACAAGTACGTTCAGCAAGCGATTCACCTGTTGACCAAGGAATTTCATGACAACATCTCACTCGCGTCAGTCGCTGAACAACTGCAGTTAAGCCCTTCCTATCTGAGCCGCATCTTCAAGGAGCATACGGGACAATCGTTCTCCGATTATGCGATGGCGGCACGGGTCGAATATGCGAAGAAGCTACTGATCGAGACGAATCTGATGATTAAGGAGATCGGTCAGCGCATCGGGTATCATACAACCAATTATTTCATCAGGGTGTTCAAGGAAGTGACGGGCGTGACTCCGGGAGAGTACCGGAAAATGCATGAAACGAAGAATACTACAAGAGAGTAAAAGTGTCACTATTATGATGTGTTCAATAAAATCACTATCCATATCATGACTTTGCTGATTTCGTATATCTTCACAGGGGGCTACAATATGAGTATCAGACTTCAATCCGCCGGCCGGCATGATTGTCAAGAAGCTGATATTGAAAGCGCTCCATTACATCGAAACATTAGAGGGGTATGTTAGAACATGAAAAAATGGCTTACTGCCGCATTGATCATTAGTTTGTTAGCTGTTGCCGCTCTGGGCTGTTCGTCGAATAAATCGACAAGCTCGTCCAGCAGCACCCCGGCAGCTACAGGAAACAGCAGCCAAGCCCCAAGCGTAGCACCCAAAAAGGTTGAAAAGGTGTACTTGTATTCCAACCTTGGCAATCTAACGGCAACGACAGACACAAGTAAGCCGGAAGCGATCGAAGAAGTGCGAAAAGTCATCATCGACAAGATCGGCATCGAGATCATATCCATTATTCCGCCGAAGGGATCGGAAGACGATAAATTAAATATTTTGCTTGCTTCCAATGAGCCGCTCGACATCTTCAAAGGCAGTATGACCGTTCACCAAACGATGGGCGCTGCGATGCCGCTTAATGATTTGTTAGACAAATATGGACAAAACTCCAAAAAGCTATGGCCGAATGACTGGGCCGGCGGTTGGGAAGCGATGGCGACGGAGGATGGGAAAATATGGGCAATTCCCGAAGTTCCGCCTTTGGCAGGCAATGCAGTCCTGTTGCGTGATGATTGGTTGAAAGAATTAAATTTGCAAATGCCCAAAACGATTGACGAGCTGGAACAAATATTGAAAGCGTTCAAGGAAAAAGATCCGGCGGGGAACGGCCAGACGATCCCGCTGCTTACGAGTCTCGATGAACTAAATAATTCACTCGCTGCTGGCTGGCTGGATTTCGGCTACGGCAATTGGGTCGATGCGGACGGCAAAGTGAAGCCACCTGTGTTGGCCCCCGGATACAAAGAATTTCTGGTGAAAATGGCAGACTGGTATCAAAAAGGATATATATACAAGGAGTCATTCTCCACAAATACCGAACAAGTCATTGAACTAATCAAGCAAAACCGGGTTGCAGGCAGTGCCCAATGGCATTCGCGAACGCTCGGGAATCTGGCCCCGTTGCGGAAAAACGCTCCTGACGCCAATTATGTTGTGGCCGATCAGTTGCGTGGTCCGAAAGGCAACATCATGTCGATGTCTGGTGTGACCAGAACCGGATATATGATCAACAAAAATGCCAAAAACCCGGAAGGGGCGATGAAATATATAAACTGGCTGCATAGCAGCCTCGATAACTATATGCTCGCCTATTTCGGTATCGAGGGGAAACATTGGAGATGGGTTGACAAGCAGAAGGGGATTTATGAACAGCTGAATCGCGATTATTTGGGTGATTTAATCACAGCCGGAACTTATGCTTATACTGTTCAATTCCGAACTAACAATCCCGATCTTACCAGTGTGTTCGATTATTATGCCAATCAAATTACGAACACAACAAACACGAAGAAACCCGCCCTTTACAATGTCGATTACAAATTCGATGCGAAAGTTATTGCGGGGAAAGTGCCCACGCTTAACGACATCACGCGGATGATTGAGCAGGAGACGATCAAGTTTATTATGGGGGCAAGGCCAATTGCCGAATATGATAATTTCCTCCAGGAGTTGAACAAAGCCGGGCTGGACAAATGGATTGAAGCGTACACAGCCGAATACCAGGCTGCGAAATAAGGTTTTCAGCGCATCGTTGCTGTCGTCGGCAGCAACATTGGGCAGCCTTGACTTGGCCAGAAGTGGAGATGATCTTCCCATGCACGCTCGAACGGTAACATTGTTCAGAAAGAACAAGCTGTATTATGCGCTTATTTTCCCTGGCGTCCTTTATTTTCTTATTTTCCACTATACGCCGATGTACGGCATCATCATCGCCTTTAAAGACATCGCGCCTTTTGACGGGTTGCAAGGCATTTTCTCCGCCGAATGGGTCGGATTGAAGCATATCAGGAACTTTATCGGTTCGTATTACTTTTGGGATATTATCGGCAATACGTTGATCATTAGTTTTTACCGGCTCATATTCGGATTTCCTGCACCAATTGTACTGGCTTTACTGATGAATGAAGTGGGCAGTATCATGTTCAAACGAACTGTGCAGACGATCTCTTATTTGCCACATTTTCTATCGATGGTTGTTGTCGCCGGGCTGGCGACGACGCTGCTTACAACGGATGGCGGATTCGTCAACAACTTGCTGCAGAAGCTGGGTTTTCAACCGATTATGTTTTTGAGCAGCACGGACTATTTCAGGTCGGTCCTTGTCGTTACCGGCATATGGAAAGAGATCGGGTGGGGCACGATTATTTATTTGGCAGCCATCACCGGAGTCGATTCGCAACTATACGAAGCGGCCCGCGTGGATGGAGCAAACCGGATGAGACAAATATGGCATATCACGTTGCCAGGAATCAGACATATCGTCGTGATTTTGTTTATCTTATCGATCGGCGGCATCATGAATGCCGGATTCGAACAAGTCTTTCTGCTGTATTCCCCTCCTGTATATGAAGTAGCCGATATTATCGATACTTATGTATATCGCAAAGGTTTGGTCGAAATGCAGTATTCATTCGCTGCGGCGATTGAGTTGTTCAAATCGGTCATTGCCGTCGTACTGATCTTGAGCGCGAACTATATGGCGAAGAAGCTCGATCAGGAAGGAATTTGGTAGGGGGGTTGCATTTGAATCGGGCAAAAGGTTTAACGGGAGAAACGGTTTTTCAGGTAGCGAATTACACCCTGCTGACCGTTCTGGCATTGTTATTTATTCTCCCCTTTCTTGTCGTCTTATCGACTTCAATGGTCAGCGAAGCGGAACTGATACGCAGGGGGAGCTTCATTCTCGTCCCGCAAAAATTCGATTTTACCGCTTATGAGGTTTTACTCTCGCAAGGGTCGATTCTATATAACGCATATGGAGTTACGATTGCCCGGGTAGTCATCGGTACAACACTCAACCTCATATTCACAGCGATGATTGCTTATGGCTTGTCGCGCAAACAGTTGCCCGGGAGAAATATGCTCATTACATTCGTATTTATTACGATGCTGTTTCACGGCGGGTTGATTCCCAGTTATTTGCTGATGAAATATTTGCATCTGACCAATTCGTTCTGGGTGATGATTATTCCTGGTTTAATAAGCGCTTGGAATATGCTGATTATGAAAAATTTCTTCTCGCAATTACCGGAAGGATTGGAGGAAGCCGCCACAATCGATGGGGCTTCGCCAATTAAAATTTTAACGCATATCGTCGTGCCGCTCAGCCTCCCGACCTTTGCAACGATCGGACTTTTCTATGCTGTGGGCCATTGGAACGCTTGGTTTGATGCGGTCATTTATATTTCCGACGCGAACAAATTTCCTGTTCAGGTACTTCTGCGTAAAATCGTGCTGACGATGACGAGCCAAGATTTGAATGTTGATATTATGGTAGACTTGGCAACGAAACCGACACCGCAGAGCTTGAAAGGGGCGATGATTATCGTGACGACACTGCCAATTGTGTGCGTCTATCCTTTTCTGCAGAAGCACTTTGTGAAAGGCGTTTTGACTGGTTCGCTGAAAGGCTGATGGCGCTAGTAAGTATTAGCGAATAAACTTCAAAGAATATGAAATGAGAGAAGGATGATTCACCAACATGAAGGATAATTCCAGGGTCAGGCAACTTCTATCCGGGCCGATCGCATCGATTAGTACCCCCTTCAAGCGGGATGGCAGCATCGATTATCCGGCGCTGCGCAATATTGTTGAATTTGTCATTGCGGCCAATAGCGGCACGCTTCTTCTTACATGGGGGGATAGCTTGTACAGCATCTTGACGGACAGCGAAATCACCGAAGTGACCCGGGTCGTTGTGGAACAGAACGCGGGACGCAAGCTGGTTGTCGCTGCGGGAAACTGGTGGACGGGCGAGTCGGTCCGCTTCGCGAAGTATTGCAAGGAGATTGGCGTCGACATGTATATGCCGCTACCTCCGAATTGGGCAAACTCCTGCACGGCTGATACACTAGTCGAGCACTTTGCACAAGTTGCCAATGTAATGCCGGTTATGCTTGTCACTGCATTGGGGCCCGGGGTCAGTGTTCCGCTGTCCGTTGTCAAGACGTTGCTGGAGCGAAAAGCCAATATCGTAGCCGTCAAGGACGACATATGCGGCGCCTATGGACGCAGGCTGGCAAGCATGGTGAAAGGGCAATGGTTATTTTTGTCCGGGGGCCGCAAAGAAAATCATATGGATGCGTTGCTTTATGGAGTCGATGCTTATCTGTCGATCTACATGCGGTTCAAGCCGGAAATTGCCCACAGGTATTGGTCAGCTGTGCAGGCTGGGAATCAAGACGAAGCTATAGCGGTCATCAATATGTATGACATTCCATTTATGGACTTTGTCGGAACGATCGGAGCCGACTTCGATGCGGTCATTCATGCTTCAATGGAGTTGTTCGGCGTGGCCGAACGGTGGAGAAGACTGCCGTATAATAGTTTAACAGACGAACAAATGGGAAAGCTGAATGATTTTTTTCGGACATTGGGCTTGTTATAAGGGCACAATGTGAATGAGACATTTGTGTTATCAAATAAGTTGAATAGGGGAGTTGTCAAAATGACTACATCATCGATTAATTCCAAAGTGGCTCAACTTCTTTATGAGGATAGCGGTCATAATCTTAGTCATGTCATTCGATTAAATGACGGTAGTTTATTCACGTTAGTATGTATAACGAAGAAAAATCTAAGTGAATTGGACCAAGCAGTATGTTCGCATTACGTGATGGGAAGGCAATCGTTGGATAATGGTCGGATGTGGAGCGACCCGCGCATGCTAATTGCATTTCCCCAACAAGCGGGCTATATTAGCGGACAGCATTTTCTCCAAAGCCGTGCAGGTTTTTTGCATGTATTCTCATTTAGAATCAAGGAATTGAACGTAAAGACCAACAGTTTCATTGGGGATACTTTGCATACCCGAGTGGATGATATTCATGGTACAAATGCAATCACTCAGAAGGTTGAATGCTTGGACCGTTACAATGGTGGGATGAACAGCTCCTTGCAATTGGCAAGCGGTAGAATTGTAATACCGATTTCGACGGTCCCCCAAAACACGCTCGGTTTTGTGTGCAGCACTATATACTCCGATGATGAAGGGGTTACTTGGAAAGCCTCCAATGATGTAGGGATTTCGGATGGGGAATCACATAGTGAATCGGGCGCCATGGAACCGGTGGTTATTGAGCTTAATCGAGCGCACATTCTTATGCTGATTAGAACCACATTAGGTCGGTTTTATTATGCCATCTCCATTGACGGTGGAGCTTCTTGGGGACCGGCTCGGCCGACGCTATTCCGTTCCTCGAACGCTCCCACATCGTTAGTGAGATTGGGCAATGGCGATATCGTTAAAATATGGAACCATTGTCTTGGTTATAGATACATCGAAGGAATCAGTTATGCCAGGCAGGTTTTGCATGCCGCTATATCGGAAGATGGCGGTACGACCTGGAATGGTTACCGTGAAATTATTGGAAGAAGGCAGGATGATCCCCCTGGGGTATTAAATTGTTACGCGTTCCCGATTGTTTTGCACGACGATGAATTGTTAGTGAAGTATTACAGTATTGAGAGTAAGGAAGGAGCAACCTTTAATGATCCTAACGCCAAGTTGATCAGTTTCTCCTCAGCATTCCTCAAGGAAAAAACGATTGTCGAGGAATTCAGCAATGGCTTGCAAGCCTGGTCAACAGTTGGAAAACATGTAACAACAGGCACGTACCGTTCGGATCCTTCCTCACCGGATAAGAACATGCTGCAAATGTCAGCGGGAGTGGACGAGACGGCAGTCGCCAGCATTAATTTTCCATACGGCAGTGCAGGCAGCTTAAAGATAAAGATGAAGTCCGGGAAAAATTTGACAGGCGCATCATTGATCCTAAGTGAAACCTATCTGGATGAGTATCATTTTACCGGGAACGATGAAGAGATAAAGAGAATTAGAGAAATCGTATTGAAGGACTGTGTCCGATTGGCGGTATACGGATCCTCTAATCAGTGGGAAGAGTGGGATATCTCTTGGGATATGAACAAAAATGAAGTACGCTTAAGTGATGGAACGGAAACGCAGACTATTGAGGTCAAGTCAGATATCGGAGGCTTCAGTTACTTGATGTTCTGCCTTGAAGGATCAGAAGGAGAAGTGCAGAGGTTATCGATCGCTCGGGTAGCAGCAGAATCGCAACGCGGGGGCTATTCCGGGATTGAGTTATGATGAAACAGTATTTAGCGGCGGTAACCGACTTTACTTTTTCTAATTTGGATCAAGAAAAACGGGTTTTGGAACCTCTTGGTTTTCGCATCATTACAGGACAATGCAAGACAGCTACTGACGTTATCGAATTGTGCCAGAATGCCGATGCGATCTTGACGCAATTTGCACCGATTACTTCCGATGTGATCCGGCACTTGAGAAATTGCAGGATTATTGTGCGATATGGAATCGGAGTCGATACGGTAGATATCGACGCAGCCTCGGAGGCAGGCATACTTGTTGTTAATATTCCGGACTATGGTATTCAGGAAGTTGCCGATCATACCATGTCCTTGTTGCTCGCTGCTGTTCGTAAGATACCTGCTGTCGTAGCTCAAGTTCGCCGAGGACAGTGGGAGAACGCCCCCTTTCGTCCGATTATGGGACTCAGCGGTAAAACGCTCGGATTAGCGGGACTCGGCAATATTGCAAGGGCTGTTGCTCAACGGGCGCAAGCATTCAACTTGAATGTAATAGCATATGATCGCTATGCGCCGAAGGAAGTGTTCACTGAATGGAATGTTCGCCGAGTCGAATGGGAGCAGTTGTTGGCAACTAGCGACATCTTATCGATCCATTTGCCGCTAACCGAGCAGACAAGACATCTGTTGAACAGGGAAGCATTCTCCAAGATGAAGGAATCCGCCGTCCTGGTCAATACGTCCAGAGGTGGAGTGGTGGATGCGGAAGCGTTGGAAGTCGCATTAAAAACAAACCAGATTGCTGGCGCTGCACTCGATGTGTTGGAAGAGGAACCTATCTCACCCGAACATCCATTATTGCAATTAAGCCAATGTCTCATTACCAGTCACTGTGCTTGGTACTCGGAAGATTCAATCATACGTCTGCAACAATTTGCGGCAATGGAAATCTGCAGGTTGTTCAGCGGAGAAAGGCCGAAGCACATCGTAAATAGTAGTGCCGTCCAAGAATCATATATGAGCAGGGAGGATAATCGATGAGAGGATTGCTCAGCAAAGTCGCTGTTGTGACTGGAGGAGCACAAGGGCTGGGGGAAGCCATAGCCCACCGATTAAGTGAGGAAGGTGTTACGGTTTGGTTATTGGACCGTGATGAAGACGGCAAGGATACCGCTGCCAGGATTCAAAACCACACTGAACATCAGGTGTATTTTGCACAAATCGATATTACGGACGAGGCACAGGTGCAAGCAGTTTTCGCAAAAATTCAGGAGCAATCTGGCGGTCTGGATATCCTGGTAAACAATGCGGCCGTATTTGTTTTTAAAGGTGTCGAAGCGACATCGGAGGATTGGAAGCAAATCGTGGATGTCAACGTGATCGGAACCTCGTTGGTAACCAAACATGCCCTTCCATTATTGAACAAGAACAATCATGGATCGATTGTCAATCTTTCTTCAATCAGCGGAGGATCGCGGTGGCCGTTCCGGTATCGATTTTGTCTGCTAATCTTTCTAAACACCGACGACTTCGAGACGGCGGCGTTTATATCTCGTTCGCAAATAAAGATGGAGGCGTAAGATGAATGTCTTGAATCTGTTTCGTTTAGATGGTAAAGTCGCCATCGTAACGGGAGGAGCCGGTATGTTTGGCGGGCAAATTTGTGAAGCGCTTGGGCAAGCAGGGGCAAAGGTTGTTGTTGCATCGCGCGACATTGATCGTTGTGAGGAACAAGCGGAATCGTTGCGTTTGAACGGCTGCCAGGCAGTTGCGATTGCGTTAAATCTGGCAGATGAGTCGAGTATCCACGAATTTGTAGAACAAACATTGGATCGTATGGGTTGCATTGACATTTTGGTCAACAACGCTGTGTCCCGCGATGGCTTGAACAATATCGAACAGACGACTGCGGAAGGCTGGCAACAGGCGGAGCAAGTGAACGGTTTAGGTACGATGCTGCTCTCCAAGGCTGTCGTGCAAACGATGCGGGAGCGGCAAACAGGCAACATCATCAATATATCCTCCATTCAAGGCATTAATGGCCCGCATTTTCCTGTGTATGGTGATAGCGGGATGACAAGCGGTATCGAGTACACCTATACCAAATGGGGTATGATCGGTATGACGAGATGGCTTGCGAACTATTATGGTAAATATAATGTGCGGGTAAATTGCATAAGTCCAGGCGGGTACAGCCCCTCTTGGATCGAACCGAATGCAGGGTCTGAAGTGTTTCGCCGTAACTATATCGAGCGAACACCGCTCGGCAGATTCGCCGATGATGACGATATTAAGGGCGCAGTCGTCTATCTCGCTTCATCAGCGTCCAAGTATGTCACTGGACATAATTTGGTTGTAGACGGTGGATGGAGCAGTTGGTAGATTGCAAGGTGTGTGATTGATAGTTTACATAATTTGAAATAAATAAATATCGGAGGGGATAAGAAATTGAAGTATGTACGCTTGTCCTATGATTTGGCCAAATCCGACCCAGGCTGGCCGGGTAGCTACTCGATCGATATCGAGCCATACACGCAAATCGCACGGGGAGACGTTGCCAATCAATATAAGATAACGTTATTAAACCATTTCGGATCGCATATGGATGGTCCAAAGCACTTTAACGAGAAGGGTCCGCGCCTCGCAGAGATGCCGCTCAGCACGTTCATCATGGAACATCCGCTCTTGCTGGACATTCCCAAATCGTTTTCGGAATTGGTGCGAGTGGAGGATCTGCTTCCTTATGAAGATGAATTGCAGCGAGCGGACAGTTTGTTCATCCGCAGCGGTTTTTCCAAATTTCGCGAGAGTGACAAGATAAGGTATGCCTCGGAGGGAGTAGGGATCAGCTCTCAGGCATGCCAATATATTATGGACAGGTGCCCTAATCTCAACGCCATCGGTATGGATTGGATTTCATTGGCTTCTTACGCTCACGGCGAAGACGGATGTCTAGCTCATCAATATTTGCTGGGCATGTTTCACAGTCACTACATTTGCATCATTGAAGATTTGAATTTGGATGCTATCGATCCAGCCCGATTAGAGCGAATATTCGCGTTGCCGCTCTTTATCGAACAAATAGACAGTGCTCCGGTCACGGTGATCGCGGAGCTCAACATTTAAGACCCTATCCATAAGTCACTCAATGTCAAATTTCGATACGTTATTATTATTTGGGGAGGAATGATGATATGTCAGAGGCAATGATAATTCCGGAAATTGGACGTTTCTTTGAACATCCTATTGTAGCAGGGGCATTGACCACCTGAATATATGATGAGTGCACATCGGCATGGTCACCTGACCAAAGCGGGAACAGGAAATGTAGAATGGCATAAAGACAATTATTGGTTTAACGAAAAAATCCGGAATCATCATCCTTGGTCTGTCATCATCTTCTATTATACCCAAGATGTTACCGAAGATATGGGACCTTCTGCTATAATACCGGGGACACATAATTATTATGATTTACCCGGAAATGAATCCGAACTGATGCTGAAGGTGACCGGGAAAGCCGGGACCATGGCGCTGATTGCTTACGACCTCTGGCATACGGCAACCGCCAATTTGTCGGCAATCGATCGCTATATGCTGAGATTTCAATTTTTCCGGCTAGAAGTTCCCAAGACTCCGACTTGGAAAAACAAGAGCAATCATTTTGTCTCAACTCCGGCAATCCATCAAGTAAACGAACATCGATTGATATGGAACATGAATGGAATTGACTGTCGGGGAATATGAAAGACGAAAGATTGACAAAAACGGTTATTTCGAAGTACGTGGAGAAAGGGAGTACTTCCATTTCGCTCGCGACGCGGCCGGAGTGCGGTAATAGCAGAAGGCCGACGCCGCGTCTGTTTTCCTTGGAAGACTTATTAAAAATGTCGCCCAAGAATACGTATGGATATTTGTTTGAAACCTTGGACATGAATCCATTCTTACTTGCTGTATCTAAAAAGGCATTCTTAGGTGCGCCCACTCGGCTCAATTATACAGCTATGCTGCAATCGCTGTTTATTCGAATTGTGGTACGTATTCCAACCATTAAAGACCTTAGGAAACGTTTGAAAAGAAGTGTAGAATTTAGCACGGACTGTGGCTTTACTGAATCTGATCGGAAACCCAGTCATTCTTCGTATACACGGCTTATTCAAAAGCTTCATCATTCCGAAGTATTCCAGCAATCGCAAGAAGCGTTAGTTCAACAAGCCTTTCTAGAAGGGTTTATCGACGCTTCAGAAGGCGCCTCTTTTATGCATATTTTTATTCGTGTAATGGTACCTCTCTCAAAGCTGGTATATGCAACGATCGGGTTATTCGCCGCCGTAAATTATTGGAATGACTGGTTTACAGGTTTGTTTTTTGTTAAGAAGCAATACTTGCTCCCGCTGCAAAGCTTACTTCAGAAAGTAATGAATGAAACTGACATGATCAGTAAATTCGGCTTGATGCTGGGTACCAATAAAGCGGCACAAACCGTTACACCTTATTCTATTAAATTAGCGATTGTTGTGATTTCGGTAACTCCGATCGTGGCGGTTTATCCATTCTTGTAAAATTATTTTGTCAAAGGCATGATGCTGGGCTCGATTAAGGGATAAATAAATAAAATAAATCATTGAGGTCTTCGGACAAATTGATTATATTTGAAGTATCTTATTTTCCAAATATTCGGAGGGACGGTGCATATGAAAATCAGCATGTATCGTTCTCTCCAAACCCGGTTCATTGTTTTCTTGGTTATGACTATTCTTTTTACCTCTGGCCCGACTATTTACTATATGTACAAAGTATCGCAAAATAATATGGAGCAAAAATCCAGCGATTTTATTATTACTTCTATGGATCATATCTCGGATCAGTTTGATGATTTGGTAACAAATATGTATAAAAACATGCTAGTTTTAACAACAAACAAGGATTTATGGGAATTTTTGAGGAATGATTATTCGTTGGATGATAAAAATTCCTATGACGTCAGTTGGATACGGAACCAAATTTCTGCATTTCGCACCTTAAACATATCCATATATTCGGTATTTATTTTGGACTTTAGAAAACAATATGTCATTTCGTCTGCGGAAGGCGCTTTGACCGCCATTGAGAATTCAAGGGTTTCTGAATATACACGCTTTATGTTTGACCCTGAAAATAATGTATTGCAGAACAAGCTAATATTCGCCAAAGATGACGGCAGATACTTTAAACAATTCACTGGTGGTCCAAGCCAGCATAATACCTATTCCGTTATCGTTCCTATTCGGGATATCGTATTAGGTCCTACGCTCGGAGTTATGGTCATCAATTTGGCTGACACCACAGTGACCAGTATTTTTGAAAATACCCGTTTCGCGGAAGGATCGAAGATCCATTTGGTTGATGCAAACGGGGTGATTCTCTCTTCAACCGTTAACTCTGAAGTAGGCCAAAACATTCCACACGAATTTACCGAAGCAGCTGATCGCCAGGGAAAGAAGGTGAAGCATGACCACAAGGAATATTTAATTACAAAAACACAGACTTTGTATAATAACTGGGAATTCATCTCGGTAACACCGTACCAAGCGTTGATTAGACCAAATCAGCATGCAGTCAGGAACGTATTCACTTATATACTTATTGCTTTAATAGCTGTTTCCCTGGTTCTGATTTCACTGATTCAACGTTTTTTCTACAGGCCCATTAACCGGTTGCTAAGAGAGATTAGACAGAACAATAATGGCTTGCAAAAGCCGCTAGGGATAGCCTCGGGCATAAAGTTTCGGAAGGATGAGGTTGGCTATATTTTTCAAAGCTTCAATGACATTCTTGAGGATAAAGAATTGCTGCTGAATAATATGTATTCACAAAAGCTGATCCTGCAAGATACGAAAATCAGGCTGCTTTATTCGCAAATCAATCCCCATTTCCTATATAACACATTGGACAATATCCGCTGGTTAGCAATGGGTTTGAGCGGGGGAGAGAATCGGGTCAGCCAGACCATACAGAGCTTGTCAGACATGCTAAGAAACAGCGCAAAGACGGACAAACAAATCGTCGATATCGAAGAGGAATTGCTTTTTTTGGACATGTATTTGAATATACAAAGGGTCAGGTATGGCGATAAAATTGATATACAATGGAATGTGTCGGACGAAACGAAAAAAATGAAAATTATTAAATTTATTTTGCAGCCGCTGCTGGAAAACGCTATTGCCCATGGTATCGAGAAATTGGAAAACAAGGGGTTGATCTATATATCGATTCATTTAGTGGATGGCCGCTTAAGCATTCAGGTCACCGACGAGGGCGTAGGGATGGATAAGGAACGGCTTGAATTGGTTCGGAAGGTCATTGAAGGAACACATCAAATAGATAACAAGGGGATCGGATTAAGGAATATATTTGAACGAATGCGTTGGTTTTATGGGGAAGAAGCGGAGATGACTATTGAAAGCAAAGAAGGTAAAGGAACGGTAGTAAAGATCCTACTTCCATTGATGGCGGGTGATACTTATGTACAAAGTATTGATAGCGGACGATGAGCTGAACATCAGAGAGGGACTAAAAACCTTTATCCCTTGGAAATCCATGGATCTATGTGTTGCAGAGCTGGTGGATAACGGACGTAAGGTGCTTGATTATTTGTCCAAGAATGAAATTGATATTCTGCTTCTGGATATTCAAATGCCAATTCTGTCCGGAATAGAGGTGATGGAGACCGTTTATTCCAAGTATCCAAAGATGAAATCCATCATCCTTAGCGGCCATGCCGATTTTAAATATGCCCAGCAAGCGATTTCATACGGTGTAACGGAATATATGCTAAAGCCGATTAATATATCGCATATTTGCGATGTTTTGGGTAAAATCAAAGAGAGTCTGGATGCTCAAAGAGGAAATGTAGATATCCTTGCTAACCTGCAATTAATCGAGCAAATGAAAAGCGGCTCTATCCAGGGAACAAGTCGAAGAAAACGAATCGTGGATATGTCCAAGGAGTGGATCGAACATCATTATTTCGAGAATTTTGGTTTGGATAGTATAGCGAATCAGTTTCAGATCAGCAAAGAATACTTTTGCTCCATCTTCAAAGAAGAAACGGGAGAGAATTTTATCCAATACCTGAAGGGCGTCCGCATGGTGAAGGCGGTTAGCCTGATGAAGGATGACCCTGATTTGCGAATTTATGAAATTTCCGAACGGGTAGGGTTTAGGGAATCCAAATATTTCTGTCGTGTATTTAAGGCACATTTTGGCCAATATCCGGATGAGTATCGGAAGCGAATAGCGACAATAAGCCAAAGTGAATCCGCTTTGTAGAAGGAGAGCGCGCCCGGATCTGAGAGTGAGCTACAACCAACGTGAGATTCAACCACTTAGCGATGTTTTTCATCGTTAAAGTAAGCGTTTCAGGTCAATCCGTTACGTTAACGATGATTTTCATCGTTAAAAGAGGCCGAATGGCCACTGGGGGGCGTGAAAAGTGATTTTAATGATGTTTTTCATCGTTAAAGTAAGGATGGGGAGCGGATCTGGTGCTTTTAATGATGAAAAACATCGTTAAAGTAGCAGGTCTTTCTTAGTTGCGAGCTCAGGCAGAGGGCGTTCTTCATCCCAAGCGCCTTGATCCGCGGGGAAATCTCCTCCAACCGAGTAAGAAACCCTTGCTGGCTGTCCGTTTGAGCGGGTGTTCGTGCGATTGTAGCTAAAGAGAGTTATGATGAACGTAAGACAGCTCCAATTTGTTCACACATAGGTTACAATGTTGTTAGGACTAACACATTG
>NZ_JAGGLB010000046.1 GCF_017874215.1 Paenibacillus eucommiae | reverse complement strand
AGAACGCTTTCGATTGTTCTACGTTTTTTACAGGCAGGTTGAAGCTCGTGAATGCGGACGTTAATGCCATTTTCAAAACACCTCTTCGTCAAATTAGTTTGTGTTCATTTATGCCTTCGTTTATATAGACGACAGCCGATCCGGGAATTCATCGGTTTCATGATTCGGAAGCGTAAATTTTGAAAAATAACTTGGTATTGAGCTCGGATACCCACCATTCCCGTAAGGTTGCTTATTCTTATTGTGCAGGGATAAAGATTGAACCTCTCTAAAAAGGAATTCGTCTGAATATATGACAATTAAAGGATGGGTATCGAGTGACGGAATGAGGAACGGTATGGAAATTAATGATAAAACCAAAGTACGAAAGAAAAAGTTTGAAACCCTCGCCATTTCAGTATTAGGTTCGAAGGACGTATCCATCCCGCCCATCCGCGGCAATATTTACGATTCGGCGGGACAGCAGATCGCATATTCGATCTCAACTCAGTCCCTATACTTTACTTTCAAAACAGGCTTTAAGCAAGAAGCGGCGGAGGCGCTGGCTGCAAAACTCGTGCAGCTGTTTAACGAAAAAGGCGAAGCGAATTCCAAGCCGTTGACGACTGAGGAAGTTATCGAGGCTATGGACATCAAAGGCAGAGCGCATCCGCCACCAGTACAGTCCCGACCGGGTCGCAGTTCAATTGGTCGGCTATATGAACAAGATGAAGGGAGCCAAGGAGCTAACGGGCAAAGATCATGCGCGGTGAACCATATCATAAGTAACGGCAAGTTTTTATTGTACAACTTGAGTCAAGTATGCAAAAAACGCCAGTGATATGATCAAAAGGAAAGGAGGGAAGACTTCTATGTGCGAATAGAATGAAATGGAACAGCTAGGGGCTCCCCGACCTATTCCGTTGGCTATTCGTCAGGAGGTATTCTCGCCTTATCATTATTTGATCAAGGAGCCAGATAAGATGAATAAGGTACATTTACAACCGGCAGAGATCAAAGTCGGGTTCATTCCGGCACTTTTTATGAATTTGACCCATTGAAGTTGGTTGTAAACAGTGTTACTCTAACAACGGTAAACTCAAAATCTATATTTTGCAATACATCTAACAATAGTCACTATTTTAGTTATAAAGAAAGGTAATACTATGATAAAAGTTGATAACTTATCCTTCTCATTTCCGCAAAAAGAACTATATACAAACATTTCATTTACGCTTGAAGAGGCACAACATTGCGCTTTTATAGGAACAAGTGGCAATGGGAAAAGTACATTAATAGATATACTGATGGATCCAGAAAGATATATGTTCGAGGGCAGGCTAGAAATAGACCCGACTTGCAAAATTGGGCATGTAAGTCAATTTTCACAACTCGACAAAACGAAAGAAACAACAGTTTTTGAATATATAGGGGAAGATTTTATTAAGATACAAAATGAAATAACATCTATTTGTACGGAAATGGAAACATCATCGGATATTGAGTCGTTATTAGAAAAATATCAATTAGCTTTAGACGCATTTGATTCAATCGGTGGGGATGATTTTGAAAGCAACATTAATAAGAAACTAAATCTAGCAAACCTCATGAAGCTAAAAGATCTTAGGGTATCCGACCTGAGTGGTGGGGAATTCAAACTTATTCAAGTGATGAAGGAAATGCTTAGTAGTCCAGACTTAATGATTATGGACGAACCAGATGTATTTTTAGACTTTGAAAACCTAAATGCGCTTAAAAATCTTATTAATTCTCACAAAGGAATACTGCTAGTTGTTACGCACAACCGATATTTATTGAATCATTGTTTCAACAAAATTATACACCTTGAAAACAAGGAGATCCAAGAGTTTGATGGGCGATATATTGATTATAACTTCTCATTACTTCAGACTAAAGTTGAGTTACAAGAACTCACAATCGCTGATGATGAAGAAATTGAGAGAAACGAGAACATAATCAATAATCTTAGAGCTATCGCAACTTATAATTCAGAAGCATCTAGAGGGAAAGCATTAAAAGCTAGAGTTAAGTTTCAAGAAAGGTTGGAAGCGCGTAGAATTAAAGCGCCATTTGTTGATATTAAGCAACCGAATATTAGTTTTGGTATTGATAATGAAATTGAAGACACCATTGTAGTAAATGTTAATAATTATAGTGTTGCCTTTGGTGAGTTGCTTTTAGACAATGTTAACTTTGAGATAAAATCTACTGATAAAGTAGCCATTATTGGTTCAAACGGTACTGGGAAGACGACTTTACTCCGAGATATCTTTAAAAATAATCATGATTCAATTGAAATAAATGCTGATGTTAAAGTGGCTTATTTATCTCAGATTCAAGGCGAAGTGCTAAAGGATTCTAATACAATACTAGAAGAATTCATCGATGCTGGGTTTAAAACTTATGATGAGATTAGATCGTATATTTCAAACTATGGATTTGAAGGAGAAATCGTTAATCAAAAGATAGAATCTTTATCTGGTGGAGAAAAAAACATGCTTCAATTGGCTAAAGTTTCTGCCAGTAAAGCAAACGTATTGCTTCTTGATGAACCGACAAGCCATTTAGACACCTATACACAAGTAGCACTGGAGAAAGCCATTGAAGACTTTAAAGGCGCGATTCTCATGATTTCTCATGATTTCTATTCTGTTGTAAATGGTATGGATTATGTTTTAATCATTGACGATAAGACGATTAGAAAAATGAGTATGCGGAAATTTAGACAGATGATTTATGCTAGTCATTTTGATAGAGACTATTTAGAAACTGAACAAAATAAAAAATCGGTTGAAATGAAAATAGAATTGGCTTTAAAAGATACTAATTTTGAACTTGCAAAAGTATTGGTTGATGAGCTAGAAGAGCTGATTAAGTTGCTTTAAATTACAACCCTCTGAAATGAAGACCCCACAGGATGCCCGGCAGAAGTCTAAACTAGCGGGAACCATTAGGGGTTCGTTTTTTGTGATTAAAGGAGAATATTAAAGTAAGCAAAAGCGCAATTGGAGTAATCCATACACTTTATCTTTTTGCAAAAGAGATGCGAGATCAGAGAGTGGGCCATCCTAAACGGGATGGCTTAAAACTTGCCGGTTCACCTAGCGCGGTGAACCGTACCATAAGTAACGGCGAAATGAATCACTCCTTTACAATTGTTATGGTACAATTGTATGCAATAAGACTTATAACGAAATTAAGTTATTGATATATCGCGCAAAGGACATATTATGAAACAGTGCTTTAATAAAGGAGTTGTGTCAAATGAATAAGAATAAAAGTACAGAAATGAAACGCTCTTCAAAAGCAGAAAACATTCTACCACAGATCAATAGTAAAACTAAGCTAGGCGACTTACGAAAAATCGCGAAGGACATTAAAAAAGATCACGAACTAGCTATGGAACTTTGGTCAACCGAAGAGTTTTTACCCAGACTATTGGCAATCTTAATTATGGACAAAAAACTTCTTTCAGAAGATGTGCTAAATAAGCTTGATAAGGATATGCAGATTCACACATTTGATGAGCGAAATAACTTAATGGATTGGTTAATGGCTAATCAGCTCACCAAAGACAAGAAGAAAATTGCATTGATGGAGTTATGGGAAAATAGTCCTTCTGCTCTTCAAAGGCGAGCCTTCTGGTATTATAAAGGGCGATTGAGATGGACTGGACAAACACCGCCTGATAACACCGCAGACTTACTATCTGCAATTGAAGCTAATATTACGCAGGAAGAACCGGAAGTTCAATGGGCTATGAATTTCACCGCAGGCTGGATAGGCGTTTATGATCAAAAGAATCGAGCACGTTGTATTAAACTTGGTGAGAAAACGGGTCTTTATAAAGATGAAATGGTATCAAAGGGCTGTACTCCCAATTATTTGCCGGAGTTCATTGCGATTGAAGTTAACAAACGAAATAATAATTAGTTACCCCTGAAAAACTCATTAGTGTTTGATATTAAAAATAAAGGAATTCAACTCCTCAATATGGACAAAGGATCTGAAAGTAAGCTTCCAGATCCTTTTTGCTTAAAGAATTTCGCCTTTAGAATGATATGCTGAGCCGTATCACAAATAGAGGCTTATGCGCGCTTTTTTATTGTTATACAACATATGGATTTGGTTTGAATGACAGACTCATTCTTTAAAATAGGGCGTAATCCCTCTTGAATATAGGTTCTCCACTAACTTAAAAAAATCTTCTGACGATAAATCCTTTTGACGCTGGAGCCAAAGACGAAATAAAGAAAGGGAAGTTGTCAGGTAAAACTCAATTTAAGTATGGCGTTAAGAAATGGTTTTGCGGAACGTTTAATTCTAATTGATCCAAAGTGATTTCTTTTTTTAAGCGTTTTAAAAAACGGGTACTTCCATAATCACCCAAAAGGGCACTAAGAACCAGGAGATGTTCTCTTTTGTCCAGACAATAGAGCGTATCTTGAACCGTATGCATCGATAGCTCTTTATTCGCCAATTCTTTTTTTATGTCATTCAATAAGTCATTTTCAACAGAGTCTAACAATTCGTAAATGTCAGTAAAGTATTGATAAAAGGTGCTGCGGTTATATCCTGACTTATTCGCAATTTCCTGAACCGAAATTTTCTCAATCGGCTTCTGGCTATATAACTCACAAAAAACTTCTACAAACTTTTGTCTTGTTTTCTCCGTTATTTGGGGTTGCTTTTTCATGTTTCCCTCCTACTAGCGAATAAGAATATCATCCGACAAATAATAAAAAACTGATGGTTGATCAAGGAATAATAAAGATTTACAATCACATCATACAACATGTTGTCTGATAATCGAAAGGAAATGTTAATAAGTAGGGGTGGTTTTAATGTCAGCAAAACAAGATAGAATTTTAATTTTTGGTGTAGGTGTTATCGGGAGCATGTACGCAATTAAGCTCATTGAAGCAGGATTTGACGTTACCCTGTTTGCACGTTCTAATAGATTTAAATCATTAAGAGAAAATGGCCTGCAATATAAGGAAAAAGGTACGGTTAAATCGATACAAGTGAATGTCATTGATACGCTCGAAAATGACGATGTATACGATTTTATTTTCGTTACCGTTCGTTATGATCGGTCTGAATCAGCGTTGTTAGCGCTAAAAGATAATCAAAGCAAAAATATAGTTACGATGACTAATAATCCAATTGGATTTTCTTCGTGGCTGGATATCGTAGGGGATAGGCTTTTACCAGCTTTTCCCGGCTTTGGCGGACAGATTAAAGATGGAGTATTGCATGCTCGATTTCTACCAAAGATTATAGTGGCAACTGTATTTGGAGAAATTAATGGTGTAGTGACAGAACGCATAGAAAACCTCGCAAAATTATTTAAAGCAGCAAAGCTTCCCTACGTTATTAAAAAGGATATGCAAGCGTATCTAATCACACATTCCGTATCAGACATTGCCCTGATGAGCGTTTTGTATTCTGAGAATAAGATAATTGACAAAAAAACAGCCAGAACCAGAAAGACGGCACGCAAAATAACAGTCACTTTAAAAGCGTATCTAAGGGCAATACAAAAAGCTGGCGTCACAATTGATCCACCAATGCTTAACATGGTGCTTAAATTTCCAAACTTATTTTTGGATCTTTTCTTTATGACATGGCTACGAACTAAAATGGTTAGGGATATGATGTTGCCGGATTATGCGAATAATGCTAACAATGAGATTGTGCAGCTGAGTAAGGATTTAATGAAATTTTTAAGTCAAAATGATATCAAATCGGAAATACATGTTCAGTAATTTTTCGGTTTTAGTCTCCCAACCTTAGGGTGTTTTTGGACCTCTGCTTGCAAAAGAGGTCCTTTTTGGTCGTTTCAGCCTTAATTTTTCTTTGATATAATAGCTCACAAACGGGTAGCCGCTCGTCAAGTTTTCCGGTACCGGCTCGGCGAGACGCCCGTTCGATTCACAAACGCTTCATAAAAGCTCTTCAATGTCGAATATCCGACTTCTTCGCCAATTCGCTGAATCGACCAGTTTTTGTGAAGCAATAGATCCTTGGCTACTTCGATGCGGGTGTCCAGAAGCTTCTGCTTGAAGGTGGTGTTGTAATATTTTTTCAGTATCCGATTCGTCTGCTTGACGCTCAGATTCAACTGCGAAGCGAGGCCGTTGAGTGTAATGTGATGCTTGTATCCATTGAAGTAAATGTCGATGATGCGTGTCCGCAAGTCATCAACCGGTTTATTGGGCAATTCATTCTGGGTTTCGGTATTTGGGCGAATAGAGCGGACAAGACGAACAAGCATCTGAGTAAACAGGCTTTGAATATACGTATATCTTCCGGGAGAAGGGATTTCCAGCTCGCTGCGAATCGATTCGAAAAAGCGCGATATGCCTCCGTCGTCATTGAACTGGACGTAACGGATGTCGGACAGAACTTGAAAAATTTCGTCGCTTTCGATCCGGGAGGAGTTGCGGTCTTCGACCTTCGCATGGCTGAACATGAACTGGGTGTTGAACCGTGTGGTAGGGCTGCTTGGGTTGTTCTGAATTTGATGATACACACCGGGACCTATCAGATGAACCGAACAAGGCTCAATCTGGAAAGACTGATGCTCCACGATCATCGTACCCGATCCTGAAATGAAGTAATGCAATTCATAAGCGAAATGATTGTGCTTGTCCAATCGCTTGTCTACGGATACCGGCTCGAGCACCGAGTCAAGCAGCAGATCGAACAGTAAATATCCGATGCCGACTTTAATGTTCAGATGTTCATAACCCATATGAGGATCACTCCATTCCATGATGTCTTCATTGTACACTAATTTGAGGGGGGGGCGGAAGCGGCTTCAACCCGAAAGCAGGACTACGCTCTATTTTCGACTGCCGACGCCATTCCCCCTCGACATTGCAGCCGCTAGAATTTTCGCAGTATTATTATGATTTGGAGAGGAAGATGAAAGTTGAGTACCCATACTGGAAGAGAATTAATTGGTTATTGGCCTTTGAACGAAAATAGCGAAGATGCTGGTAAATACGGCCGGCATGGAAAGGCGGTAAATATTAAGTTTGATGAGAGCGCTGTCTTTGACGGCCGGCAATCGTTTATTGAGCTTCCGGCACTCCAGGAAACGGATGGCTCCCGCCCGTTCAGCCTGTCGTTGGAATTCAAAATTAATGATGCGGACGGGATCCTTCCGGGCGGTCTTGTTAGCCGTTACTCGAGGGATACAATGAGCGGATGGCATCTTTCCGTGCTTACGCAAACGGGTGTGACTTCAACGCAGTCCAATTGGCGGAATCTTCAATTTGGATGGAGTAACCAAACGCCGAAGCATACATGGAAAGATTGGGGAAGCCCGGGCAATGGCAGACTGGTTTGTACGCTATGCGTATACAATGGATCACTGTATGCAGGCATCTTCGATGACGAGAAGGATCATCTCGGTCATGTATACCGGCTTGATCAAGAAGCGGGAGAATGGATGGACTGCGGGCATCCGGATCAGAGCAACTCCGTCTGGTCGTTGATAGAATGGAAAGGCAGGTTGTATGCGGGTACGATGCGTTACAAGGCGGCGGGCTCCCTACTTCCGGAATCCCCCAATCAGGTGCCAGGCGGCAAGATATACCGGTATGAAGGCGGACAGGAGTGGTCGTTTTTCGCTGAACTGCCGGTTCCGGATTCGGACAGCGTAGGTTCTCTTACCGTCTATCAGGAACGATTGATTGCCATGTCTTATTATCCTCACGGGGTATTTGCCTATGATGAGGAGGGAGCGTGCCAAGTGCTTGGCGCTCCGGGAGCCGATCTTAGAACGATGACCGTGAGCGTTCACCAGGGTTATCTATATATCGGCTGCAATCAAAGCGGAGGCGTATATCGCAGAACCTTGAATACGCCGTGGGAATATTGCGGGACAGCGCCTAAGGTTGACCAGGTTTATTGCTTCTCGACGTTTCATAACGAGCTGCTGATGGGAGTTTGGCATGAAGGGCGCATGCTGCGTTATGAAGGCGGAACGGAGTGGAGCGATTACGGCCTGATGGGCTCGGAAATGGAGGTTATGGGGATTTCCGTGCTGAACGGAAAGCTTTATGGCGGCACTTTGCCAAGCGGGCAAGTGTATGGCTTCAAAGGAGATCGTCAATGGGAGCTGCTTGCCGAGTTGGAGCCTCCGCATCCCGATATTAAATACCGCAGGGTGTGGTCGATGGCGATTTTCAATGGAGGGTTATACGCAGGCACGTTGCCGAGCGGAAAAGTATGGAGTTTGTACAATGATCCTCTTGCCACATATGATACCTCTTTGTCCGACGGCTGGCATGACGCAACGATTTCGTACGATTGTAAGAAATTATCGATATATCTCGATGGCGGGCTGGTTTCTTCCGTCGACGTATCCAATGAGTGCGACTCCATTCAGAATACCGTGCCAATGTTAATAGGATCCGGACCGCAAAGCGTATTTTCGGGGCAAGTCCGGAATGTCAGGCTGTATAATGCAGCACTGAACGACGAACAATATTCAAGCAAGGGAGCCGCCAACTGATGAATCATGACAATTGCTTTTATTGCACGGAAGAGTATAAGGACTACATGAAAGAGGTGGCGATTCTAGCGAATTCCCGAGTCTATCTCAATAATGAGCAGGAATATCCGGGGCGTTGCTATGTCGTTCTGGACATCCACAAGACAGAGATGTTTCAACTGGATGATGATAAGCTGGCCGGGTATATGAAGGATGTTGCCAAAGTAGCCGAAGCGATACATCATGTATTCTCTCCCGATAAAATTAATTATGCGGTATACGGGGACATTGACTCTCATATTCACTTTCATCTTGTACCTAAGACACGTGCGGGGAAAATGTGGGGGTGGCCTTTCGAATTGACCGGAGAAGAAGGGAAGAAAAAATTTTTAACGGATGAACAATATCAATCGATCATTGACAAACTTAAGGCGCATTTGTAAACAACAAGCTAAAGGGGGGCATATAAATGAGAACGTTTAGTGCAAGGATGTATGCAATCATAGCGGTTGTCGGATTGATCGTATTCGTTTTGGCAGGCTGTTCGAAGGACTCTTCCAATTCTCCCGCGAACATAAACGGAAGCCCAAACGGCTCCGACACGAAGTCGAAGATTAAGTTGAAGCTTGTAGGACAAGGGTATTCCAATTTGACGAAAATTCCAGGCTTCGAGGATCGTACAGCAAATGTAGGAGATTATCTCCAATTGATCGCAGATGAGTATACGAAACTTAACCCGCATGTCACCTTTGATGTGCTATCGCTTAATGCAGCGGATGGAACGACGCAGCAGTTGGATGTGGAAATAGCAAGCGGTAAGCTGCCTAGCGTTTTATTCGATTCGGAGGGCAGATCGGCCAAGTTTCGCGGGATGGGATTAACGGCGGCGCTTGACAATTATTTATCTGCGGACGAACGCGCCGATTTCATTGCCGGTTCGCTCCCTGAGCGGGATTTGTGGCGAATTCCCGTCTACACGACGCCTAAAGTGATGGCTATCAATAAGACCTTATTCGAGAAAGCAGGCTTGGCCAATCTGCTTCCCGATCCGAGCGTTCGCAAATGGACAACGGATGAGTATGTAAAAGCATTGAAGGCGATAAACTCGCCTCCCAATGTGTATTCCACGATTCTGTTTGCCAAAACGCAAAGCGCTGCCGAATCGATCATGGGCTACTTGTGGCCGTTCGGCGCGCAAATGTTTAATAGCCCGGATTTCAGTAAAGTAGCCTTGAACAGTCCTGAAGGCGTGAAAGGGGCTCAATTTATTTTAAGTCTTCTCGATCAAGGATTAACGGTACCTGCCCCCGCCGCGTTAACCGATGATGATATGTGGGCGTTGTTCGAGAAGCAGCAGTTGGCGATTGCGCCGGAAGTGCCTGTTTTTGAATCGATGGGCAAGGAGAAAGGGTTCGAGGTTTATTACGTTGCCTATCCTGCTCCTGCGGACAAGAATAGCTCCCCGATGGGCGTGTTTACCGATAATCTGATCGTATTCGAGAACAAGGATCCGAAAGTTGTCGAGGAATCCGCTAAGTTTGCTAAATACGTTTCTGAGCAGTGGGGACCTATTCTTGCAACCGCTCGCAATTCATTCCCTTTAAGAAAGAGCCAGATGGATAAGATGGAGCTTTCGGCCGAGCAGCAAGCTGTTTACAAACTGATGAGCCAAGAAGGGATCATGAACATCGGCCAGGGATTAAGTCAGTATGCCGATATTAGAGAGTTCTATAAAAATATGAATCAAGCGTTATTTACCAAGCATCAAACGCCAGAAGAGGCATTGAAATGGTTTGAAGCCGAGGTTAACAAAATATTAGCCAAGTAAAAAACTCAGTTCAGCGATTGTCCCTGGCGTTCCATTCGAGCAACAGGGACAATCGCGCTTAGCAAGGAATTGTTTACCAGGAGGGAATGCAATGGGGTATCTGGTCAGATTCGTTCGGATCATAATAAAGGAGCGATGGGCATATTATTTCATTTTGCCGGGATATTTGATCTTCTTAATCTTCAATTTCATACCGATGATCCGAACATTTGTCATCAGCTTCTATGAGTATAATTTGGTGAAGCAGACTTATGTAGGATTTCGTAATTATACAGATTTGTTTGCGGATTCGGTCTTTCGCGCCAGCGTTATTAACTCCATTAAATTTGCATTAATTATTACCCCGATTAGTACGGTGGTATCCTTATTGATTGCAGTAACCATCTTTCCCATGCGCAACTGGATGCAATCCATATTCAGAGGCGCCTTCTTCCTCCCCAATGTTGTAGGCGGAGTCATCGTTTCCGCTGTTTGGCTCTGGATTTACCACCCGGTATACGGGATTCTCAATTATTTGCTTTCCCTTTTCGGGGCAGAGCCGGTTTATTGGCTGGCCGATGTATCTACTGCGCTCTTTTCCGCCAGTTTCGTTGTACTAACATGGACATGCGGAACGTTAATCATTATATTTGTTGCGGCACTCGGAGCCATTTCGCCTACTTTATATGAAGCTGCGAAAATTGACGGCGCGTCGCCGGTACGGATTTTTTTCCGGATTACATTGCCAATGCTAAAGTCGATTACCGCCTTTGTGGTCATCACGCAGCTCATTTTCAGCTTTCAGATCTGGGAAGTGGTGTACCTTCTGACTGACGGAGGCCCCTTTAACAGTACGACGACGCTTGTTTTTGATATGTACAAAAGAGCCTTTGTTCGCGGGGACTATGGCGGCGCTTCTGCAGAAGGGATGATTCTTGTTCTGATCATATCCATGTTTGCTCTTCTTTCCTGGTATTTGTTTTCAGAGAGGAGAGAGCGTGCATGAATCGTATGTTATGGACAGGCCGAAAGAGTTTGATTGCACTGGTCGCTTTATTCGCTATGGTATGTGTAGGACCGTTATATTGGATGTTTACAGGATCGTTTAAAGAAATGAAGTCAACCATGCAGGTGCCCCCGGAGCTGATTCCGCTTGTGCCAACGCTGGAAAACTATCGGACGTTGTTTAATGGAAGCTTCCCCATTTGGTCATGGCTTCTGAATAGCTTTTCAATTAGCGCGCTTACAACCGTATTTTGCATCCTTATTTGTACCATGATGGGTTATGCGTTCAGTAAAAAGAGCTTTCCACTCAAATCCGTTTTGTTCGTCTCCATTCTGATTACGATGATGCTGCCTAAGCAAGCTGCGTTAATTCCGCTATTTCTTACCGTGCTTAAGTTTGGATTGATGGATAATATATTAGGAGCGATTATTCCGCTTGTTGTGTGGCCTTACGGTATTTTTATGATGCGGCAATTCATCCAATCCATACCGAATGAGCTTCTGGAATCGGCAAAGATTGACGGTGCATCGGAACCGGTAATTTTTACGGGGATAATAATTCCGTTGGTTAAACCGTCGATCACTGCGCTTGCAGTTATTATGTTTTTAACGTCATGGAACGACTTTATGTGGCAACTGATCGTCCTTAAAGATATTCATTCATGGACAATTAATATTGGAATTTCGGTAATATCTAGAAACCCGGTCGGTAATTCGCCAACCATAAATTACGGTTTAGCGATGGCCGGGGGGACGATTGGCGCGATTCCGTTGATAATTATATTTATCGCCTTGCAGAAGTACTTTGTAAAAGGATTGACTATGGGGGCGGTCAAAGAATAAGCCGACGCCGATACGGCGGCATACAATCCCGAGGTTATAGCCTGAAGCTGACCTTGCAGTTGACAGACGAAAAGGGAACGGGATGTAAAGTCAAGCAGCCACTCGAGTGAGAGTGGCTGCTTGTTGCTTGACTCGTACGGTGTATTTGTCAAAGAGGAAATGAAGGAGTTGGAATCGCTTATTTCATTGGAACCTGAGACCTTTCTTTTCCTTTTTCGTATAAATAGGTGATGCTTATATTGAAACGAATGGAGGAGCAGCAATTGCGTCTGATCTTAGAAAATATCGTCAAGCGATTCGAGGATAAACAGGTACTCCAGGGAGCCGGATTCACCTTTGAGAAAGGGAAAATATATGGGCTGCTAGGGCGCAACGGAGCAGGCAAGACGACGTTGTTCGACTGCCTGAGCGGAGAGAAGGACATGAATGGCGGACAGGTGATGCTGGAGGAGAATGGCCACACGCGGAAGCTAAGCGAGCAGGATGTTGGGTATGTGTATTCGCTGCCGATTCTGCCCGAGTTCCTGACGGGCTATGAGTTTGTGAAGTTTTTTATGGATATTAATCGGGGCAAGCTGCAGATGGAGCAGACGATTGACGATTATTTTGACATGATGAGCATGACAACGGAGGATCGCCACCGGCTGATTAAAGGCTACTCGCACGGAATGAAGAATAAGCTGCAGATGTTGCTATTTCTCATAACGAAGCCGCCGATCATTCTACTCGATGAGCCGCTCACCTCCTTCGATGTCATTGTTGCTCTGGAGATGAAGAATATGTTAAGGGAAATGAAAAGTGATCATATTCTAATTTTCTCCACGCATATTTTGCAATTGGCTTCTGATTTGTGTGATGAGCTAGTTGTGTTGAACAAAGGGAAATTGTCTGCCATGCCGTCCGAGCTGCTGCACAGCGCAGAATTCGAGCAAGCGGTCATTAATTTGCTGAAGGATGAATCCCATGCTGAGAACGCTTAATACGCTGCTGGCTATTCGCACATCCATTAGGGTAAACCTGCTCATTTATTACATTCAGAAGCTGCCGTTAATCGGTAAGCTAGTAAAGAACAGCTTCTACGCTAAATTCGATTTCAAAAAAGCTGTTTCTGTTATTGTGCTGCTGTTCAACCAGTTATGGGGAGTCATGCTTCGATTTGTTTATCTGGGGGTACTGATATACTTACCTGTGATCGGATTAGGAGAGGGATTGTCAGAGGCAGATCAGCTGCGGCAATTTATACATATTTTCACCATCATCAGCTTTGTGGCGGCAGCCGTCAGCAGCGCGACTATACTTGAACCAAAGCGGGAGAAATACGTAGCTGTGAAGCTGATGAGATTGTCTCCAACGAGATATATGTTGGCTTCGCTTGGATATCGCTATGTGACTTTTTTGGTGTATCTGCTACCTGCGATGATTCTGTTCGGCACACGCTTGGGAGCAACCGTCATAGAAGCAGTTCTGTTATCTATATTGATCACATTATGGCGAATTCTAGCGGAGTATGCGCATCTTAAGATTTTTGAGAAAACCGGCATTGTATTGATTAAGCAAACTGCTCTCGTCTGGAGCGTCCTTTTTGTTGGATATGCTGCTGCATATTTGCCGCTTCTGCTGGGCAAGGTTCTGTCTACGGAATCGTTTCTTATGAGTTTGCCTGTCTGCATCGTTATTACAGCTGGAGGGCTGTTCGCAGCCATTAAGCTGGCTCGTTATTCTGGTTACCGAGGAATTGTTGATGCCGCAAGCAAAAGGGATGATCCTCTGCTGGATATAGGTCGTATGATGACGGATGCGCAGATGAAGAGCGTGAAGTCAAAGGATAGCGACTATACCGTGAAGCTGAACCAGCAGGACAAGCTTGAGACAAAGGAAGGCTATGCTTATCTGAACGCAATTTTCTTTCTCAGACATCGCAGCCTGTTTAGCAGCCCTGTTAACAAGCGATTAGCTATCATCGGCGCTTTCGGAGTGGCGGGAGTGATCCTCATGGTCCTATTCCGCGGGCAGTTGCAAGACCAGCAATGGAGTTTGGAAATGATCTTCCCCTTCTTGGTTCTGATCATGTACTTCATGTCTGTAGGAGAGAAAATATGCAGAGCAATGTTTTACAACTGTGATCTAAGTTTGATGCGGTACGGCTTCTATCGCAGCGCGGCCTATAGCCATTTCCTGATTCGCCTTGGAAAAGTGATGAGCTTAAACATGGTGATTGCCGCCGCTCTTGGGGTGTCACTGACAGCTATTAACGTAGCATTAGGAGGGGAGTGGCTGAGCAGAGAGCTGCTTATGCTTTGGGTCTGCGTTATATCACTGTCCGCTTTTTTTACTGTGCATCATTTGTTTATGTATTATATTTTCCAACCGTATTCTACAGAGCTAAATATGAAAAACCCGCTGTATCTTATCGTGAACATGGTGGTGTCATCCTTGGGCGGAATTAGTATTATTTTGAGAATACCGGTAGTACCTTTCACTGTTACTATATTTGCGATGACACTAATTTACTTGGCTGCTGCTCTTGTTCTTGTGCAGAAGTACGGGCAGAGAACGTTTCGAGTGAAGTAATATGACTGCGGTTGTTCGTCAGCATAATAGACTTTATAAATGTCCCTTGAATAAGACAAAAAGCTGACTGTGTGAACAGTCGGCTTTTCTTGGCTATTCCGCTGACGGGTAGTTGGTGATTTTCTAATTAAGCTAACGGGACACGATTGTGGAGTAAATATATGGTAAAATGGGTGTATAACATGCCCCCTTGATGGTTAAGGAGACCGACTTAAAAAGTCAACAGAATTGGGACTTCAGAATGTCATCAATAAGTTAAATAGCCTGGAATAGCCTTACATAAGAAGTACGAAAATAGTATTACATCTAGTGGAGCAAGCATCTCTGGGTGACAAGAACAATATCTCATTCCCGACAAGTTTATTGTCTCCTCGCAGCCGCACCTCGAACGAGAGCTTTTGAAGATAGCCATTCGGCCGATGTTTTACATGGGCATAAAGTCATGAATTTATTACGTTAACAGGCAGATTAATTCAAGAGCAAAATCGAATGAGGTGTCAAATGTCAACGGGAAAACGAAAGAGTTTTTTTGCGACGAAGAATGATCTTCTCCCAGGATTAGTGAATATATCTAAGAAATTTGGTTTGTTTTATGTAGAAGGAATTCTCCATGAATCGCCTAATATTGGGATTTATGAGGATTTGTTGGATTACGAAGGGTTAGGCACGAGTAAATGGGGAAGTCATCTGGATAACTATTTCCACGTTTATGAACGGAGTCATGGTCGTCCGAGTGTGAGAGCAATTCCTCAGCGTAATGGGGATACGAAATATGATGTTTCCCTTGACGAGTCGCGCAGCCTTTCTCTGTTTTTAAGCGGAGTATATCAAGACATTTGTATTGTACAAGGTAGTGTGCAAGCCTTGCCGCCTGCATACCACTTAATTGGTCCAGTTGCGCGTGAATTGACACGAGGGTTCAAAAAGGTGAGAAATTATGCGATCGGGCCAGAAGCTTATGATTTAGCTAAAACCCATGGATACAGATTGGTTACGATTCAGGTAGAATCACCAACAGAATATGATTTGAAGTTGGAATAAGGGCGTCCTGTTGTTACGCTAACATTAACGAGATAACTAATAAGATCCATAAAATCTTTGATAAAGTTGCTAATGATTAGACAGATACGGCAAGAGAAAGGAATAACGAGGCAGAATTTTGTTGTCAAAAAAGAAAACCGTCAGACTTTTTCATCACATGGCATCAACATGAAATAGATTGCAGAAAGGAGTGATTAAAGCTGACACCGAAACAGGATCAATCCAAGTTGTTTGAAACCCGGTTTTACAAAGAGAGTGACGAGACTCTTACAGTGCTAGCGAGGAACGGAGATAGGGAAGCATTTGACGAGCTTGTCGTTCGGCACAGGATGAAAGCCTTTACTTGGGCTCGTAAGATCACGCGGAATCATCATTTAACGGAAGATATCGTTCAGGATGCGTTGCTGCGAGCATTTCTGCATCTAGGATCGCTTACCGATGTGGCTAGGTTTCTACCTTGGCTGCGGAGAATCGTAACGAACCAAGCGCTGATGCGGATGAGACGCGGCGGCCCGTTTAAGAAAGAGCTGCCGTTATCCGGCTATTCTTTGCCATCGCTGCGCCAACGAGACTTTGACGTTCACGATATGGACGCTATTATGCATTATTTATCCGAACGTCTTCGCCAGAACGGCTGTGACAAGGAGGGAACGAATCCGCAGCTTAACTTGGAAAGACGAGAGTTTATCGATATGATCCGAAGCTTGTTGCCCTGTCTCACCGAACGCGAGAGGCGTGTTTTTGAAGCACGTTTTTTTGAAGAGTGCTCTCCGCAAGAAATCGCGCAACTATATGGCTTGACGACCAGCAACGTGTACAAGCTTATATCCCGATCACGCCATAAAATCGCGCAGGAGCGTATGGTCGTGGCAATCAGCAATCATATTTTACGGCGAAAGGAAGATAAGAACGCAATGACAATCATACTGGATAAAAGGACCCTTATGGAACCGTACCAACCGTCGGTACTTACGTTTAACAACCTTCTCCACCATGCGTTGATGCTCGACAAACCGGACATTTCGTTAGCCTGTACGGAAGGGTATTTGATGTTCGCCTTTAACATCAACATTGAACAAGACAGCGTCGATATGTCCAGTACGAATATGGTGGATCGGAACTACTTGCTTTATAACGGCTTGTTATCACTCGGATATAAAACCGAATATGCAGAAGCGTTTGACTTCGACCCGCCTCATCCGGATCTTACCGTTCAAGCGATCAAGATCGTTCAGCAGTCGATCGATCTCGGCATGCCGGCATTCGTTTGGGAACTTATTAATCAGGAGTTTGGGCTAATCTACGGTTACGATGATGAAACTAGGCAATTTTACGGTATTGATTCCAAGTCAGATACGACGATTCCCTATGATCGTCTGGGGACATTACAAACGAAATCGCTGTTTGTGCTCGGCTTTGCCGATAAGCTGGACGTGAAGAGGGAGCAGCAGGTGCTTCGGATGTGTAAAATGGTGATTCGCCATGCACGTGGTGGCGAAGCGACATTTACTGGTTATGCAAACGGTCTGCAAGGATATGATGCATGGATCGATGTATTCAATCGAAAATCGGTGGATCCTCTCGGACAAGCGTATACAATTACGGTTATTAGGGAAGCACGGGGGCAAGCCGCCAAATTTTTGCGGGAAATTGCCAAGCCATGGCTGTCAGGTGAACCTTGGGAATTGGAAGTCGGAAGGTTGCTGCTGGAAGCATCTGAGCAATACGACGTTGTCAACCAGCAGTTTTCGATGCTTACCGAGCTGTTTCCGGCACCAACTGGCGGAGAACCAAATAATCCGGAAATTGCGAAGAAAGGCATCACGATCGTACAAGGGGCGAAAGCTTCGGAGGAAGCAGCTGTAGAGAAGCTGGAGCGTATCATCGAGCTTTTGGAACAAGTACCTTCTGCCAGTAAATATCTTCCAGTAATCACGGATCCACCACGCGCTTATGTAATGTAGAGATATGTGAATTCTGATCTATTTCTCAGGGGGGCTTGTTCAACTAGCGGGCAGGATCATACAACTTTTCTGTTGACGACACCTATATTAAGTAGTATTATTTTACCAATTTAGCTTATTTTGTGGGGAGGATACAGATGTCTAAAATTCAGGCAATTGTACTGGACTTGGACGGAACCTTGCTCGGTAGTGATAAATCGATATCTCCTAGGAATTATCAGGCTGTTAAAAAATGTTTTGATTCCGGAATTCATATTATTATTGCCACGGCGCGGCCGCCTAGAGCGGCTAATCAATTTTTGATGAAGGGTATTAAGCGATATCGGAGTGAAATCAGAAAATGTAATGGTATTCGGGGATGATTTTAACGATTTAGGCCTATTCCGTATGTCCGGATTTCCGGTCGCAATGGAAAACGCGATAATTGAACTAAAGAATTGTGCAGCCCACGTAACCGATTCAAATGATAATGATGGTGTTGCTGTTGCAATTGAGAGATTTGTGGTGTGATCACTTGCAGATAATGATTCAACTAACCGGTAACGTTAGTTGAACGATACAAGGAGCAGTTTGCCGCGGCAGTTGCTCCTTGTTTTTATTAAGCTAACATAAATACAACTTTTCCTAAAATCCAACGTTTAATAAATAAAAGAGATGAGGGATGCAACAATGAGAAAATGGACTGGATTTATGCTCGTATTTTCATTATGCGTAAGTATGTTGGCGCCAGCAGGACAAATTAAAGCCGCAGCTGCAAGTGTAAAGGTTACGCTGCCAAATTTTGAAGTAAAGCTGAATGGTCACACAGTAGAAAATCAGTACAGGGAATACCCGCTCCTTGTTTATCGTGGTATTACCTATTTCCCGATGACTTGGAACGATACCAGAATGTTTGGTTTGGAGACAACTTGGTCACAAGCAGCCGGCTTAAACATTAAGCAAAGCCCAGTGACCTCTTCGTATGCGCCTTACAAATCCGGGAGTCGCAATAAGTCTACATACTCCACTAAGATTTCCACATCGGCCATCACGGTCAATGGCAAGGTGATCAATAATTCAAAAGAACCATATCCGTTGTTAAACTTCCGGGACATTACCTATTTCCCGCTAACCTGGGGTTTCGCGCATGACGAATTTGGGTGGAATTATAAGTGGAGTACTGCCAGCGGACTTAGCATTACTTCCCATAACCCGCAGTTGCAAACGGCAGGCCTTCCGGCATATGCTGCTAATAATGATGTCGTCCTTTTTAAGGGATATTATTATTTCGTTGAGACGAAGGGCTCGACAAACCATATCTATCGGGCTTCTGAAAAGCAGTCGTCTGCAAAGGAAGAGATATTCTCTTATACCTTCGATAAAGAAAATGAATGGCAACCCGATGAGGTATCCTTTCAAATCCGTGACAACCATCTATGGTTTACTTATCACCGTGGTGAAGGGGTTGCCGGTACTGACGAATTCTTCAAAATCAACGATAATGGGAAAGCGGAGCTACTACATAGCGGATATCTCGATTTCCGCGATACCCCATATGGAACACTAATCATCAACCTTGGCTCTGATAATGATTATGGCAACCTGTTTCTTCAGGATGGTACAAATCGTAAGCCTTTGGGAGAACCAGAAGTGAATTGGGGCTATCCTAATCCTACCGCTACCACTGTCGTTGGTGATGATATCTACTTGTTAAGTCGTTTCGAAAGAAACCCGTATTTCATCTATAGAGTTAACCTGAGAACGAATAACACAGAAAAGATCGTGGACTCGGCAGTCAGCTTTTTCCAGATTTTCGATAACAAGCTGTACTATATAAATAAGGATGACAACAACGCATTGTATTCCTCTATGCTAGACGGGACGAATAAGACGAAGCTGTCCGAACATGCTGTTTCATGGTTTGATAGTATTGAGGGCAATATATATTACACAAATAAAATAAATTCAACCCAGTTTGAGCTGTACAAGGTTAATTTGAACGGGAACGACACTCTTGTATGGACATCGCCGGTTGCCAGCGTTCAAGTATTAAATAATCAGCTCGTATTGCAGCTTGGCGGTAACAATGGCGTCGTACTACTGGATAATTCCGGACGCTTGCTGCTAAAAGTAGCAGAGCCGATTTCGCGTGTACTTACGTCCGATAATGGGCTACTGCTACAAAATGCTAAAAATTCTTCTTTAGCTGTTATTCGTTTATGAATACCAATATGAAGAGGTAGCATTGCACCAATGAAGAATTTAGTGGAGCAGCACTGGATGGCTCTAGAACTAAGCTAACGGGATAGGGCAGTTTCTTTATGTATCATTAGAAGAAGATCATCAATACTACTAGAACAATTCCCCGAGGAAGACGGAATCATTACCTTTCGACCAATTGGAGGAACAATTGAATATGGGGAAGATAGTAAGTCGGCAGTAATACGCGAGGTAAAGGAAGAGATAAATGTTGACATCATAGACCCTAAATTAATTGGAGTAGTTGAAAATATCTACCCCAGTTACGGTCAAATCGGGCATGAGTACGATTTTATTTATGAAGCAAGGTTTGATAGTATCGATGATTATAATAGAGAAGTATTTGAAGGCGTTGAAGGTAACAAGGTGTTTTTTGCTGTATGGAAAAGCCTAAGTGATTTTGTTGACAATCCTCGATACAAACTTGTGCCTGACGGTCTGTATAATATACTGGTAAATGATGTTGAACAAGACTTAGTCTCCGATATTAAACACATTAACACTAGAGATTTTATGGTATTTACTGACTCAACTAACGGGAAACGTTAATTGAACGATACAAGGAGCAGTTTGCCGCGGCAGTTGCTCCTTGTTTTTATTGACGAATTCGAATCCTTTCTACAAACTAAAAAATGGAGGTCATATCTATGACAACACTTCACCTAACGGTTGGCCTTCCGTGTAGCGGAAAGACAACACTTGCTCGACAACTTGAAGAGAGATACTCGGCACTTCGTCTTACTCCTGATGAATGGCACACCAGATTGTATGGTCAGGATATTAATGATGTGAATCACGAAAAAAGACACGATTTAGTAGAATCTATGCTTTGGGAAGTGGCAGCTAGGGTACTAGTGCTTGGAGTAGATGTTATTTTAGACTTCGGATGCTGGGTACATAGCCAACGAGACAGTATGAGGTTCCGGGCGTCACAATTGGGTGCAGACTTTAAAATCCACTTTTTAGACGCTTCCGACGAGGTTCTTCTTGCACGGCTTGCGGAAAGAAATGCTCAACTTCCAAAGGGGGCCGTTTACATTCCAGAAAGTAAGCTTAAAGAGTGGGCAACCATTTTTGAGCCTCCGTTTCCAGAAGAGCTTGAATATAGTTGCATTTATCATCAAAGTTAAAACGAACAATTTGTTAGGCTAACGGTTACGGTAGTTCCATTAAATGGTATTATTTAGAGGTGACGAAATCCAAGTAAATGGAGGCCAAAGAATTGCCCAATTCAAATTTTATATTTCCTGAAATAGCGACCGAGAGGTTGAAACTCATCATTCTGACTTTAGACCATACTGATGCCGTATTTAAGCATTTTTCAGATGAGGATGTTACAAGATTTATGGATATAAGCCCATGTAAAGATAAAAGCGAAGCTGAAGAAATCATAAGATTTCACATAGAAGACACAGGTTGTCGCTGGGGGATTTTTAGCAAAAGCAATACTGATTTTATAGGAACTTGTGGCTTCCATTGTTGGATTCAGGGAGAACAACATAGAGCTGAAATCGGGTTTGATTTAGCAAAGGAATATTGGGGCAAAGGAATTATGCAAGAAACATTGAAGCCTGTAATAGATTTTGGCTTCAAACATATGAGCTTAGACATAATTGAAGCTACTGTTGAGCAAGAAAACGACAGATCAATTAACTTACTTCAAAAACTTAATTTTGAAAGAGAACCAGAATTACGAGATCAGTTGATATATTTCTTCTTACTGCGAGAACATTGGGGATTAACCTTTTGATTTGGGGAACTTTGGCTATATACAAATTCCCACTGTTAGTGCTTCATATTCCCTGTTACAGTATTGTGGGAATGAAACATATTTTAGGAGTAGAGGCGTTGAAGGCAGTAAAGAATCGAAGTGTAATGGCACTCGTTAGGCGAAGAGGATTTCGAGGGTTTTTAAATCTATGTCTTAAGTATAAGTATTGGTATTTGTCCGTTATTGTGCTGCAACTTGGTGGTACTGGTGCTTCGTTAATGCTGGCTGAAACGAGCAGACGTCTTTTTGACGGTGGGAGAAGCCTATCGCGACACGAGCTGCACACAATTCTTGCCGGAATAATTGGTTTCGTAGCACTCGGGCTTATCTGTACTGTTTTTGCCCGTATATGCAATCAAATTGTTAATACTAATGTCGTATTCTCAATGCGGCAAATGGTACTGTCGAAGCTGATTGACTTGTCGCTAAGCGAGCACGAAACTCGCCATAGCTCACGCTCCCAAAATTTGCTGTTTAATGAACTTGAGGTATTCAAGCATTTTATAGTTTTCGATATCCTCAAATTGATAGCGTTACCAATCTCATTTGTTGCGGTTGGCATTTATTTGCTGGAAGTTCACCCGCTTTTGGGAGTTGTCGCGATACTGGTTGGCCCTCTGCAGCTACTCAGCAATTTTGTCGTGAAAAAATCGTACAAGGACCTTGTTGCCAGACAGCAGGAGAACGGAGGGGAAGTGTTTTTCCATTTGGGAGAGACGCTTGCGGGTATGCGTGAGATTAAGATGAATCAACTGGAGACTTCCGTCATTCATCGTTTTCGGGAAATTTGTGATCGTGGAATCAGGCTTTGGGTGGCCATCGAGAAAATGCAGGCGGTCCGCGATCTCGCGCGGCTTCTTCCGGAAAAGCTCGGTTACTTGCTAGGTATCGGGATTGGTGCGATTCTGATGGTGAACGGGCAGATCGGTCCTGGAGCGCTTGTTGCGTTTATCACCCTGCTTGACCGGGCAAGTGAGCCGTTTGCCGACATTACGGGTATCATTAATTCACTGCAAAGGGTTTCTGCAGGAACGGAAAGCTTACTAGATACGATGGAAATGGACTCCGAGGACAAAGGCGGGGATCGCATCCTGCAGCCTATATCGCCAGCAATCGAGTTTGAAAATGTTACGTTCGCGTATCCTGAAGGTCAACCTGTTCTGAAGAATGTTAGCTTCCGTGTATCGGGCGGTCAGTCCATGGCACTCGTTGGGCCAAGTGGGGGAGGTAAAAGCACAATAATAAAACTTCTCTATCGAGTATATACACCCCAAAAAGGTACCATACGTATTAATGGTGTACCCATTCAGGACTATTCACTTGAATCTTTGCGCGGTTGTCTGGCAGTCGTGACACAGGATATCTACTTATTCGATGGCACGATACGGGAAAATATCGCGGTGGGACAACAGCAAACAGACGATCCGGAGATACGGTTGGCGGCGGAGTTATCGCAGTCATTAGATTTTATCGAGGATTTGCCGGAGCGGTTCGATACCCGGGTAGGCGAACGAGGGATCAAGCTTTCCCAGGGACAGAGGCAGCGGATTGGCATCGCGCGGGCGATTCTGCGCAATGCATCTATTCTTATCCTTGATGAGCCTACTTCTGCTTTGGATGTAGAAACTGAATCACTATTCCAACAGCGGCTTGCCGACTGGTCAGGGGAAAGCACGAAGATCATAATTGCGCATCGGTTATCCACCATTCGTAATGTTGATGTAGTGGTATTTCTGGAAAAAGGACAAATCAGGGAAACGGGAAGTCCAGGAACGTTGATCCGCGATGGCGGCCGATTCATGGATTACTGGGAAAAACAGCAGATCACCGAATTTGTCGGTTGATTCCTCGCCATTCCGCTAACCGGCAGGATAGTTTAAGATCATTTGGCTTAGAACGTTGGGTATCGGTGTCGAAACACTCCGTGAATTGAAGATTAGCGGGGTTCTACAAGACGACGAGGCGGTTGAGCGGCTGCTGGGCGAACATGAGCAATCGCTCCGCAAACACATTGAAGATAAGCAGCAAATGCTGAATAATTTGGAGCGCATGAGAGGCCACCTATTGCAAACCAAGAAAATTCAGATCGAGCCAAGGATCGTTACGAAAGGGTCATTTACTATCATCGGTCTAAGATGGAGCGACCAGCAGCTAAGTGAAGGTAACGGAATCCCTCAAGTCTGGGAACGATTTTTGCTGCGGGTCATGAGGTAACGAGGCGTGTGAATCCGAATGAATTATATGGCATCGGCGGTACTCAGAAATCAGGCGAGTTTACTTATATCGCAGGGTTGAAGCGATCACGGAGAGAACTGTTGGTACCTATTCGAAAGATAGAAGACGGAGGAGCTGTATGATAAAAATACTTGAAACCATAATTTGCAGGGACATGCTGCCGGAGTGGAACGAGTTGCTCCAGAGGCCGGACGAGCTAGTAGAACGTGCGATGACTGACGGCTTTGAAGCAGAAGTAAAGAGAATCGATAGAGGTGTACACCGCTATGTTATGAAAACCTGGAGCAAAGTCTCTCGTCCGGACATCCGTGTGCAATATCAACTGCTAAAATGGCTGTTTCGTCAGGGTATGGCGGTGCCAAAGCCGATTGCATGGGGCGTCCATCGTGAGAATCGATGGCCCGTCCTTGTGACAACGTTTGAGGGTGAATGTATCAAAAAAGCTGACGTGGAAACGATCACCCGCAGCGCTCAGCTTTTAGTGGAGCAAAGGTTTCCACCAACGGTCTCCGGTCATATTGACGTTGTTTTCCGGAAACGTGATTGATTTCCTCAAAGTGCCCCCTAGCGGGGCGTTTTTCGATTGGACAACCAGTATGCCCGTTCGCTATAATGAAAGGGGCAATTCCCATACTTTCTCAATTGCAGGAGGAATCCATTCATGGCACAAGAACGCGTTGGTTTCGTGGTAAAATGCCGCCAGGAAATACAGGATATTAAAAGAAGATGAACGAAAAAGAAGTTAAAAAACAACTTTCCGCAGCCAAAAAGTATAGAAATAACGGTGATTTTGCTCAAGCCTTGGCGATTCTACACCAAATAAACAATGAATATCCGGAGAATGTAACTTACAGGTATCAATTGGCATTCACCTATTATGAAAGTTATGAAAGCATGAATACTGATGCTGCCAAACGTTATGTAGAAGAAGCGGTTGCATTAGATGCCAATTTTAAAGAAAACTACGAGCTGTTAGGTGATATTTATAGGAAAGAGGAAAAACTAGAAAAAGCTAAGGAATACTATGAAAAAGCGTATGAGTTAGACTCTGAGTATTTAACTGTAGGAGAAAAACTGATACAGTTATATCTGAAAATGAGTAATTACGAAGGAGTATTAGAAGTTTGTAGTCGTATGATGAGTTATATTCCTGTCGATACTTCTAGCGCAAAAGCAAAAGCTTTAACTTCTATATATTTTGGTTGTGTTTTATATAAAGGATGGGCATTAGTTTATTTGAATCGTTACGAAGAAGCTATTGAAGAAATTAAGAGGATAAAAGAATTAGACATTCAAACTAAACTTCCATCATTTTTTAACCAATACAAAGATGATGATGAAGCGTTATTTAAAATGTATTATAAATTAAATAATAATCCGAAAATTAGTGAATATAAAGAAATATTAAGAAATGAATATAAATTAAATGACGAAAATATACTGGCGTTAGAAGAAGAAGCTAGACAAGATATTATTTTGTTTAGGCAAAGACCAGATGTAATGCGGCATTTAGGATTAAGCTAAAAGGGTGGCAGCAATGCCTATTTTTTTGAAGTATTGGTTAGTTGTTGCAGAAAAAATTTACAAATTGTGCGAATTGTAATATGAAGTGCGACAACTAAACACAAAGAAACCTATGAATGGAATCGTGTAAAATGGAAGTCACCACAACACCATTTTCACAGGAAAACCCAACATGAGCTAGTAAAGCATCGTTCAAAGCAGTCCCGGCATATATGTCCGGAGCTGCTTTATTTTCATTATTCGTAATCTGACGATTTATGCCGGCGAGTCAGCTCCGAAATTGTTATCGATTGTGTGCAACAGGTTATTACGCTAACGGGCAGGATAACATAATCAAATACAACTATATAACTCCATTATATTTGGTATAATCTCCGGTTGATGAGGATCAAACAGCTCTAACTAGATTTGGAATAAAAGAGAGATCGAGCCTTTTGCAGTGGCCGAGGAGGAATACAGTTCCAGATATGAAGAAAGGCGGGGTATTGATGTGTTATAAAAATGTGTTGACACAAAAGTAATTAGGGACCATACTATATATATGAACAACAATAATAAAATAATAAATGACATTAACGCTATTCCCTCGCTTGTACAATCCAAGCGTCAGATTGATCGCTATAACCTAAACATAGACGCACAGGCTATACTCGTCGCGTCTAGGCTAATGGCAGCGGGAGCCAAGCTTCACTATGGACAGACGAATAGTTAATAACAATTTAATTGAGCAAAAGGAGGGATCCATCGTGAAAATAAGAGCGATAATTACAGGTGTTACGGGGATGGTTGGCGAGGGTGTATTACATGAATGCCTGCAGCATCCTGATGTGGAACACGTTTTAGTGATTAACCGCAAACCATGCGGCGTTTCACATCCCAAATTAACTGAAATCATCCACAAAGATTTTTTTGATTTATCTGCAATAAAGTCTCAATTAAATAACTATAATGCATGCTACTTTTGTTTGGGTGTAAGCTCTGTTGGTTTGAAGGAGGCAGAGTTCGCGCGCTTATCGTATGATCTTACAATGTATATGGCAGGCATACTTTCAAGCTTGAATCCAGATATGGTATTCTGCTATGTTTCCGGAATGGGGACGGATAGTACAGAACTAGGAAAAAGGATGTGGGCAAGAGTGGAGGGCAAGACAGAAAATCACCTCATGCAGCTGCCTTTCAAAAAAGCGTACATGTTTCGCCCTGCCTACATCCATCCAATAAAGGGATTAAAAAATACGCATAAATCTTATTATGCATTGATGTGGCTATATCCTATTCTAAGAAGACTATTTCCAAACTTTGCCGTGTCTTTAAAGGAGCTTGGTATTGCAATGATTCATACTGTTACAAAAGGATATGATAAATCTATTCTGGAGGGCAAGGATATCATTAAATTGGCTAAATCCTAACCGGGTACTTTTGGCTGATCTCATAATCTAATTCATCTGAGCTCAATAATACAGCTGTTTTATCCGGGTAATTATTCTCAATGTGTCGCTCTCCCCAAGCGCAAAGCGCATCCAGAATATGCGTAAGCGAGCGACCATACTCCGTTAGATGAGGAGGGGCTGGGAAACCTGCCCTTTACTCTAGCGGGCAGGATAACATAACCAAATACAACTATATAACTCCATTATATTTGGTGTAATCTTCGGTTGATGAGGATCAAACAGCTCTAACTCGATTTGGAATAAAAGAGAGATCGAGCCTTTTGCAGTGGCCGAGGAGGAATACAGTTCCAGATAAGAAGAAAGGCGGGGTGTTGATGTGTTATAAAAATGTGTTGACACAAAAGTGATTAGGTGCCATACTATATATATGAACAACAATAACAAAATAATAAATGACATTGACGCTATTCCCTCGCTTGTACAATCCAAGCGTCAGATTGATCGCTATAACCTAGACATAGACGCACAGGCTATACTCGTCGCGTCTAGACTAATGGCAGCGGGAGCCAAGCTTGGACATGCCTCGGAGATTCATTTCTCCAGATTCGGTTTATCAACAGGTCGATATCGTTTACTGGCAGATCTTGAAGATAACGAAGGAGAAGAGTTGCCTTCGCAATTAGCGGAGCATCTAGGCGTTACACGTGCTACAGTGACAGGTCTTATCGACATTCTTGAACGAGATGGGCTAGTATCTCGGCGATCAAGCTCAGAGGATGGCCGTCAGAGATCGGTCATTTTGACGGAAGAAGGCGCGAAGAAGCTCCGTGAAATGGCTCCTGAGCATTTCGCTCGGCTGGAAGCCATGGTGGGCTTACTCAATATCGATGAGCGCAGCGTTTTTCTCGACCTACTAGGCCGAGTTACACAAGGCATCTCAGCACTTACGGACGAACCAATCGAACCAAAGCAACACATCAGTAATGAGTAGAATGGGCTAGTGAAGCTAGCCCATTTTCACCCTTATATAGTTAGGTTCCTAATTATATCTTACTGAAAGCAACTGCTGAACGATTTAAAAGAAGAAAGGAGCAACTAAATGAATAAAATGAAATACCCGAATCAGACAGATGATGTTTACGGCATCAAGGCTGCTGGTTCCAAGAAAAAGACTTTTGTACTATGGCGTGAAGTTGCAATGGCCTATGCTGCTCCTGCCATCATGGCAGGTATCGGGGGATTGGTTACTGCCGATAGGGGTCTTCAAATAGGGGCATTGACCACAATCGGCGGTGCATCGGCCTTGATGGCCTTGATGATTGGCCTTTTGTTGCGCAGTCGAGGGGGCCGCATACGATGGATTATAGGTGCACCTCACTTGATTGTAGTAGGGGTGTTCGCATTGGCAGGGTCCTCGTTAGGCCTATACGCCGCATGGTTGACATCTGGTTTAATAGAATTTATGATTCCGAGCAATCACTGGGCCTGGGTCGATCGTGTCTGGATCGATTTCCCATTATCTGGATTTATTGCTAGCACGATAGTGACATGGCGGTGGCGTCTTGCCGTCACAACTAATTTTTCATCCAAAAGGGGAAGATAAAAATGATAGTTATTATGGGAGCAACAGGTACGATAGGCAGTGCGCTTTTGGAACGTTTGGTTGATCTTGGCGTACCCGTCAGGGCGCTGAGCAGAGAGCCAGAGAAGTTGCGTGATCAGATCGGAGAAAAAGGCCGATCGATTATCGAGGTAGCATCGGCGGATGCTTCTGACCCGGAATCGCTGCGCCGCGCGTTTACAGGAGCTAACCAGCTATTCCTTGCCATGTCCAACAGTCCAAGACAAATTGAATTGGAAACTTCAATCATTCAGATTGCCGCCGAAGCTGGAATTGAACACATTGTCAAAATATCCAGTCCTGCCTTTGAGAAGAGATCTCCAGTGGCAGTGGCGGGCTGGCATCAAGAAATCGAGAAAACGCTGAGGGAATCGGGTCTCACCCACACCGTGTTGCGCCCTTATGCGTTCATGCAAAACTTACTGCGCCTTGCACCAACGATCACAACCCAAAATGTTTTCTTCGGCTCCATGGGCGATTCACCCTGTAACTTCATTGACTGTCGCGATATCGCAGATGTTGCCGTAGAAGTTCTGACCAACCGCGAGGTATCAGGCCAAATATATACACTTACCGGTTCGGAGATTTTCAGCTATCCCCAGATCGCGAGTCAACTATCCACTCTGCTTAATCGGCCGATAAGCTACATCAACATGGACCCCCAAGTACTACTCCGCAATCTAATCGAGCACGGGCATATGCCTCCTTGGCTTGCGAACCACGTTGTGGAAATTCAGACCATGTCTACGGTGGTGCCAGAAAGTCCTAATGACACTGTGAAGCGCTTGCTCGGCAGAGAGCCACGCACGCTAGACGCCTTTCTGCATGAGTATGTAGAAAATTTCCGGTAGAGGCGGAATCCACCTATTTTGAAATTTGTGTAGTGGCAGCATTTTGTTCCGATTATCTCAGACAAGTCATTGAGCTAACGGGTACGTTAGTTGAACGATACAAGGAGCAGTTACCGCGGCAGTTGCTCCTTGTTTAAGCTAAAGGGCAGGATAGTTAGAAATCAATGTTGAACTATTGAAGAATGAAGTGCATAAATAAAGAGGTGTGAATATAAGGTTTGAACTTATTGAATTAAACGGTGTACCCGTTATATCTTTGCCCGCAGGTTACGATTTGTTAGAAGCTTTTATTGGGACAAGTCTTCAAGATAAAGATGAAAATGGTGTCTGGCTAATCGACTCAATAAACGAAGTTTTAAATGGGAAGGTAGAAGATTCAACTCTCGGCGATGTAAAATACTTTGTAATCCAGCTTAATAATATAATTACTACATTGATTAAGGACGGATAACAGTAGGTTCAAGTAATCGATGAGACAAAGAGGGGGAAACCGAAATGAAGACGATCAAGCGCATGATGGACCACTTGTACTGGGCGGACGGACGGATCTTGGACGCGCTCGAGGAGAGTGAGACGAAGAACAAGGACCTTCTGAAGCTGGTTCGGCACGTCGCGGTGGCGGAACGAGTCTGGCTGTCCCGATTGCAGGGCAAGGGCAGCGCGCAATATTCGTTGTGGGAGGAAGCGGAAGACCTGACGGCGATCCGGACGATGTTCGAAGAGAACGCCGAGCAATATCGCGTATATATCGAAGAGCTCGAGGAATCCGAGTTGGACGAGATGGTCGACTATGCGAACCAGAGCGGGGTTCCGTTCCGAACGTCCGTCCGGGACATCCTGTCGCAGGTCCTCTTACATGGGCAATATCACCGGGGACAGATCAACCGGGTACTTCGGATCGAATCGGCAGAGCCCGCCCAAGTCGATTACATCACGTTCGCGAGGCTCTAACGGGGCCTAATAATCACCATCACTTGGAATGGGATTGGCATAAAGGATGCAAGTAAAGAAAACAAATTAAAAAGGAAATTAATTTTTATAACGGATTCAAGATTTAAAGATACTGGCGAAAGAATTTACGATTTTTTATTCAAACATAACATTCTCATTGAGTGTCCCGATTGTATGAAAAGCGCTAAAGGGATAAGAAAAATTGAAGGTAAATTCGGATATTCTACAATGTAAACGTTGTGGTGTTTTGAGTGATCCGATGATTGGTACGTGGGGAAACGGGACTTTTATGGGTCTGAATCTTTGGATGAGGACTAATTGCTGCGGGAATTTGCTTTGGGCTTATAATAAAGAGCATTTAGATTGTATGGATGGTTATATCCATGCTTCGTTACGTGAAAGAATCCCCAATAAAAATCAGAGTTTGGCGAGCAGGTTTCCTGATTGGATTAAGTAACTCCGAATTGTTAAAGTATAAAAATATTAGGAGTTTAGAAAAGGGGGATCTACGTAATTTTATTACGTAAAACGATCTTATTACAGTAATTACGAATTGAATTTCGTAGAATAACAGTTAATATGACATATCCGAAAACCAAATTTCACATTTTACTATACTGTGACTTATCTTTGTTATCATGTTCTGTGACAAGATGTTAATCGTTTGGAAGTAATTGGTAATTCTTGATAGAATAAATATGAAGATGATCAGGTAATAAATTTGTATACATAAGGAGATAAAACTATGGCAAAAAACAAATTACTAAGAATGGATAATGTTGGCATCGTTGTAGAATCCCTTGATGACGCAATTTCTTTCTTCGAGGAGATTGGCTTGAAGCTCGAAGGGCGAGCTACTGTCGAAGGTGAATGGGCTGGTCGCGTAACCGGGCTGGGTTCACAGTGTGTAGAGATTGCTATGATGGTTACCCCAGATGGCCACAGCCGAATTGAACTTTCGCGATTTCTCACCCCACCTACTATATCAGATCACCGAACTGCTCCTGTAAATGCCCTCGGTTATCTACGCGTCATGTTCACCGTTGAAGACATTGACGAAATGGTATCCAGACTCACTAAGTATGGTGCTCAGCTCGTTGGCGAAGTGGTTCAGTACGAGGACTCGTATCGGCTCTGCTACATTCGTGGAATTGAAGGGCTTCTAATCGGTTTGGCGGAACAACTCGGTAATAAATAAGTGACGTTTAAAAGAAGACTTAACTGAAATATACATTACTAGAGAAAAAATAGAAACAGAAAAGCAGTGTGAAAGTATCTCAAAGAAGTCGGGTGCATCAATCATATAAACACCGATTCACGCTCGGGGTCTGGGCGACCCTCGGTCCCGGAAACAAGGAACGAGGAAGTAATTGCCGGGACACATCCGCACCGACTAACCGCATCGCGGCCGGCAACAAGCTGCCTTAACTCGGTGGGACTTCGTGATGCATGAACTTTAACGGTATCAATGCAAAACCAAATTAAAGGGACTCAACTAACGGGTACTTTAGTTTAACGATACAAGGAGCAGTATGCCGTGGGAGCTGCTCCTTCTTTTTATTAAACTAACGGGCAGGATAATACAAAAAAGAGTCGAGAATAAGGGACTTTTGCATTGTAATTTTTTGGATGTACTAGTTTGAATTTAAGTGTATAATAAATTTAGAACATTTGTTCTTGAAGGAAGAAGACGGCAACGAATATGAGGTTGTTTGGAGGATGGAGTTACTTTTTATGCTTCAAGGCAAGCCGTGAAACACAGGAATTTCTTGTACTGCAGGAGCCTTATTGGAAAACGGCTTACTTTGGACAATATGGCTGGGTATCAACATGGGCGAATGACCCAGATAGCTGGGAAAAGCTTGAGTCGCTGCTTTTCGAAGCATATTGTCTATCTGCACCAAAAATTCTTGTCGCAAAAATGCTACAGAAATAGATTCTGACCTGCATAATAAATATATTGTTAATTAGAATCATGTATAGAGAAAGATGAGAGAGAGGCAAGCGAAATGACAATAATTAAAAGCGCATATCTCACCATTCCTGTAAGTAATCTTCAAAGTTCAGCAAACTGGTACGGTGAACATTTTGGTTTTAAAATTGTTACCGAGGATTCAATTTTTCTTGAACTGATGACGGAGTCTGGGGTTAGGATTCTTTTTCAGCATAACGATCACAACATTAATTCTCATATGACTTACTCTGGTGGAACTCTCCAATCCGCATATGGTTTTATCGTATCTGATGCCGAATTACTCTATAAAGAGTTTATAGATAAAGGCATTAATGTAGGTGAATTATTCGACTATCAAGGGAAATCCTTTTCGTTTTACGATCCTGATGGAAACTACATCGAAGTATGGAGTTTACCCGAGAAGACAAACTAAAAGTAGCCTCATGTTATTAAACTAACGGGACACGTTAGTTGAACAATACAAGGAGCAGTTGCCGCGGCAGTTGCTCCTTGTTTTTATTAAGCTAACAGGCAGTTTAAGTTAATGAATAACCACAATGCTTGGCGGCAGAATAAAGTAAGGTTGGGCATGATTGATGAGAACCCGCGTAGAAGAATTGCTTGTATTGCTTTCAGGAAATCGCTCTGACGGACAGCATTGTTTAAAAGATATTCTCTCTTTTATTAATATGACATAAGGTGACTTATTTGAGGTCTATAATGGGTGGTAGATTAACGAAGGGAGTAACAAATCATGAAACGAAGAATAATTTTGGATTTAGCGGTTACTTTAGATGGTTTTATTGAAGGGAAACATGGTGAAGTTGATTGGTGCATTATGGACTCTGAGCTGGGATTTATAAATTTTTTAAATCAAATTGATACCATTTTATATGGAAGAAAAAGCTATGATTTATGGGGACAATTTACTCCGGAAATTGAACATACGGATTCTGAAAAAGAATTTTGGGAATTGATTCATAGTAAAGAGAAGTATGTGTTTTCCAGGACACAAAAGGGGACTGATAATAAAGCAATATTCATAAATGATAGTATTCTTGAAAAAGTAAATAAATTAAAGAATAAGCCTGGTAAAGACATCTGGTTATATGGTGGAGCAAGTCTTATTACAACTTTCATCAATTTAGGGCTTGTTGATGAATTTAGATTATCTGTTCACCCTGTTATTTTGGGAGAAGGAAAACCGCTGTTTGTGGATATAAAGCAGAGATTGAATCTAAAAATGGTTCATACAAGAACGTTCTCCTCAGGCGTTGTACAACTAATTTATCATTTGGATGGTAACTAATAATTTTGCACATTCCTAAGGTGAAATCGTTAGTTTCAGATTAACAGCGGCAAGTTTAAGACTTTATTTTCTGAAGTCCAGAGTGAGGGAACTTACGTCGAGAAGCAATGGAATGGGAAATGTAGAACGAACCGAGAAGCTTAAACGCTATATCATGGGGTGGATTAACTATTTCAAGATAGCGGATATGAAGAAACTGCTCCAAACCACGGATGAATGGATGAGAAGGCGGATTCGTATGGTCTATTGGAAACAATGGAACCGAGTGAGGACGAAGTTCGAGAAGCTGCAGTCGCTCGGAATCCACAAACAGAAGGCATGGGAATATGCCAACACGAGAAAGGGCTACTGGAGAGTTTCTAATAGCCCCATCCTCTCGAAGTCCCTCGGCAACACACCCTCAAAGGATTAGGATTCCTCTTCTGGTGGTGTGGGAGGTCGGCTACTCAACTAATGGGTAGCCTCCTACCCGATTGCTCTGAGAACGTGTATGAAGCATGGTATAGTTTCGGGATCGAGAGAAAGTCGGCAATAAAATAGGAAAGATATTCCTTTGAAGTTTCTCTTTTTTTTATTCATATTTTTCATGTAACATTAAGTTATGGCGAGAACCACTTCCTCTACAGGAATATTTATCCAATGAATTAATGAATAATATCCTATGCCTGTACAAAAAAACGATAGGGGATAATCATGCTGCAATCAACCTTAGCTATCTCCACTCTTTCCTTTTTTATGGTCGCACTTTTATGCCCTATTCTTATTTGGGGGTTACGGACGTTAAAACTTACCCAACCAATTAGAGCTGAATTACCTCCTGACCATCAAGCCAAGCGTGGAACTCCGTTAATGGCGGGTCTTGTACTTTTAACAGGCATATTAGTAACCACTCTGACCCGACCAGACCCATTAACATTATTCCTTAACACCACCTTCATCTTATTCGGCATAATAGGGTTTATTGATGATTTTAAAAAAGCTTATTTTCAAGACCCTTCTGGCGTTTCAGGAAAAACAAAGCTAGTCCTTCAGTTTACTTTTACTGGTGTACTCCTGTGGTATCTGATTAGTACATATTCCCTTAGTCCCAACATAACAATATTTGGTGATTATTCATTAAAACTTCCCCTTCTATTTTATATAATCATTATGATGCTCTTTATTGTCGGTTCAGCAAATGCGATTAATTTTACCGATGGATTAGATGGTTTACTTATCTCTGTAGCTATTCCAACCTATTTTTTCTTTTTTATTATTTCTGACAAAATGGGTGTTCAAACATTTTCATTGGTAATGATTGGTTGTTTATTGGGATTGTTTTTCTATAATATATATCCTGCTAGAGCGTTTATGGGTGACACGGGTTCTTTGGCTATTGGTGGTTCTTTAGCATTTATTGCTATAATTGAAAAAGTTGAGATATTAATTCCCATCTTATTTTTTATATATTTATCAGAACAACTATCAGTTATTTTACAGGTTTGGTACTATAAAAAAACTAAACTTCGTATTTTTCGCATGACACCTATCCACTTTCATTTTAGCCTGAAATATGGTTGGAGTGAAAACAAAATTGTTATGATATTTGGCTTCATTTCATGGGTAGCTACTTTGATATGTCTGTTGTTATGGAAATTTATGTTTTTAAAATAATAAATTAAAAGCATCATCATTTGATGGTGCTTTTCTTATGCAGCTATGCGATGAGTGTCCGGCTAATAGCTAAGAACCGTGTATTTTACAGAGTATTTACGCATTTGCAACCGTAAGTGGCGCAAACGCAACCTCAACCACATAGCATTAACTCCATTGTTTTTCTATAATTAAGTTATCAGATAGCAAAGGAGAGCAAGCCAATGTCTTTTAGTGAAAAATTGTTGCAACTTAGAAAAGAAAAAGGTTATTCCCAGGAAGTGCTGGCCGAAAAATTGTGCACAACCAGACAGGCAGTCAGCAAGTGGGAAAATGGGCAAGGGTACCCCGAAACCGAAAAGCTGCTTATGATTGGCAACCTGTTCGAGGTGTCCATCGATTATTTGCTGAAGGAGAGCGAGGTGAAGGGTGGCGTTGAAGAGCGTGGGTATTATGTCAGCCAAGAGATGGCGGAAGGGTATTTGAGTCATCAGCAGAAGTCGTCCAATCGCATTGCGACAGGGGTGAGCCTGCTAATTATGGCTTGTTTGCCGTATGTGATGCTTCCACAGGAGCCGGTCGTTTATTCTTTTCTTATTATTTTGTTGGCGGCAGGGGGTGTCGTTGCTCTCGTTTCAGCCATACTGAAAGACGAGGAACGGTACCATGTGCTGGAGAAAGAAGCTCTTATGCTGGATCAGGGTTATGTGAAGCAATTGACGGAACGTTTGAATCGATTAAAGAGCAGGTACTCAGCCGTGATCATCGTCGGTGCTGGCATGGTGGCGATAGGCGGAATGGCTTTTCTGCTAGAGAACAAGGGGATCTCCGAGGGCGCATTGGTCCCTTATTATCCGGTTTGCCTCGTTCTAATCGCCATGGGCGCATATGTAATTATTCGAACATCTACGCTGTGGTCCTCCTATAGTCTGCTGATCTACAATGAGAAGTATATTAATCGGAGGAATAACGGATTCTGGAGAAAAATCAGGAAAAAGTTGGCCAAATAAAAAGGAAGATTACGTTAATTGACCCCAAGTAAGATAAGAACAAAAGCACCCTCGCGAGGTGCTTAAGCTGACACTATTTAGCCAATTTCGGATCTTCGAATGGCATTAACCTCGTCATGCGTTCTCCTCTCGTACGATGTCATAATCGATAATCGTCTTCGCTAGGATATTCGGAGCCATCACGACTGCCGAATGGTCCTGCCCGGGCAGCGTTCGGGATTCAACTAAAGGCAGGAGTTCGGCAAGTGCTTTGGCTGCGTCGTGGAAGAGCGGTTCGCTGTTCTCGCCTGTCATGATCAAAGTAGGAACGTTCACTTTCCATCGGTCGGTTGGAAGCGGTCTGCCGGATTGCGTGTCGCCCATAATCATACCATCATAGGTGAGTGTGTGGGACATGGTTTCCATCGCTTTCCAGGAAGGATCGGCTTTCATGTAGCCGATGTATTCCGCCGGAATACCGAGAGCTTCAGACATGAAGTATTCGACCGCTTCGCTTCTTTTGTCGGCTTGGTTTAGCATGTTTAAATGTTGAACGTATTCTGTCGGCACAGGTTTACGGCTGTCATTGATAATGAAAGGTGGTTCGTACAGATACAGCTTCGTCACCTGGTCTCCTAATAGACTTGCCGCTTCAAGGGCTAACACAGCGCCGGATGAGTTTCCGAACAGGCAAGCATTGCCTCCCGCCTTATGGATTAGAGCCTCAATATCCTCGACTTCACGTTGGACGGCATATGGTGCGACATCAGAGCTTTGACCACGGCCTCGGCGATCATAGTTGTAGACGGTGAAATGAGCTGTGAGCTGCTGAGCAAGCTGGCCTGCATCGCGATGGTCGGCAACAGCCGAGGCTATGAGAATAACGGCGGGTCCGTTTCCTTGCTTTTCATAAGCGATCTTTGTTCCATCCTTTGAAGTAACTGTGTCCATATGTCCTCCTATTAACGCTTCTAAGTATACTTCAAGTCGGTCAAATGCATCGGTGAAGCCTTCGACCATACCCATTGTTTCGGCATTGTCCAATGCTTCGGCACTGGAGAATCGCGTAACGATGCTAAGCTTCGTGCCACTTGTTGCTTCCTCGAATAGAACGGTCGTTAGCATCTCGCTGTTCTCTACAACATTCCAGTCTTTATCGGCAAACGAGTCGGTGTATACCAGTGTAGAGGGTTCATTAACCTCTTGATAAACGGCTTTGCAGAAAGCCTCTTCACCGCTATTGTCATCCGATTTCAGACTGTAACACCAAACACCGCTGGGTCTTACATCCATCTCATATACGGTGGTGGTCCATAATTTGGGGCCCCACCAACGCGCAATGTGTTCCGGCTTTGTCCAACCTTCCCAAGCAAGCTTGGGAGGTAAGGCTACGATCCGTTCGATAGTAAGCTCACGAAGATCGCGATTTTTATGGATTTTTGTTTTTGATCTCATTATCATTCATCCTTTTTAGATAATTTTCCAGAGCGTCAAACCGCTCATTCCATATGGCTTGGTAATTCCGAATGTTGTTGTTATAAAGCTTGAGATAGAAGGCAATCATAAGTCTTCCTTTCTTTTGTAGTCGAGCATATAATCCTCGAAATTATCGAGACGCTCTTCCCAAAGGATACTAAATGAATCAAACCATTCATCCAGATCCTGAAACGGTTGGGCTTCGAGGCTATATATTCGCTGCTGTGCCTTACTGCGGGCGCGCACCAGCCCGGCTTCACTCAAAATGCGCAGATGGCGGGACACTTGCGGCTGACCGATATTGAGCGCGTGAACGATTTCGCTCACTGATCTCGGTGCTTTTTTTAATAGTTCAACAATGTTGAAGCGATTCGGCTCGGCAAGTGTGAGTAATGTTAATTGCATCGTTGTTGTGTTCATATAAGTAATATACACTTAAGTGTATATACGTGTCAATGTATATAATAAATTTTAATGAATTTACACTTTGGTTAACCGTTGTTTATCGTTTGCTAAGTCGTAAGGCTTGAGGGAAAATTGCGTAAAAAGTAATCGCTAAAAAACGGTGAAAATCTTTTTGGGCAATGAACTGCTGATGAGGTTTACTGAGTGTATATGGCGGAAGAGGCTCTATATATGCAATAATATACTATATGGCATTTCATTTTAAGATGTAGGATATGAGAAGAGCTTTGAAAGGAGCATCCTCATGGATATTACATCTTTTTTGATTTACTGTACGATTGCTACTTTTACACCAGGACCTACTAATATTGTCATATTGTCCACTGTTCAAAATTTTGGGGCAAAAAAGGCAATGAAGTATACGTGTGGAGCAACGGCTGGTTTTGGCTTATTACTTATTATTTCTACTATGTTGAATACGATTCTTATAACGTTCATACCGAAAATATTAATTGTGATACAAATAACCGGGAGCATGTATATGCTATATCTCGCTTATCAAATTTACCAAACGGATACATCAAACCGGGCAGTAAACCAAACGGCTACCTTAATGTCAGGCTTCCTTATGCAGTTTTTAAATCCGAAGGTAATACTTTTTACAATGACTGTAATTCCAAGTTTTATTATGCCCTACTATAACGCGATCCCTGCTGTGACGATAAGCATTATTGCAATAACTCTGATTGGGTTTTCAGCTTTTACTACGTGGGTTCTTTTCGGTACAATCTTCAAGGAGTTTTTACAGAAGTATAATAAGTCAGTTAATGTAATGATGGCGTTATTTTTAGCATACGCTGCTATCATGATCTGGATGTAGGTAATCTTATGCAGAGGTGTTTGAAATGGACAAATTTATTTATAAAAAATCGGCAGGGATTACTGCTTTGTCAGCAAGTATGACTGAATTTAAGTATAAAAAGCACTCCCACAAGGAGTATGCAATAGGCGTAACATTGCGTGGTATTCAGCATTATAACTTGGAGGGCAGTCTACAATTATCCTATCAAAATGGAATTATGCTTTTTAATCCAGAACAGGCACATGACGGAATGGCACATGATAAGACAGGCATTGATTATGTTATGCTATATATTGAGCCCAAATTGCTTTTAGAGGTTATGGAAAAAAAGGATATCGTACGTTTTTCAACTCCTATTGTGTATAATCATGAACTTGAACAGCGAATATTAAGTCTTTCTCAAGCTATATTAAGCGAAAAAGATGAGGCGTTGTGCAGTGAATTACTCTTATCGCTTACGGATAGCCTTATTCCAATCAATCTTACTACAGACAACAAGAAAGATAACGCACTAATTAGTAGAGCAAAGGATATGTTTCATGCCAACTTAGAACATGTACTTAAGCTTGATGAGATCTGTAAAGAGCTTCATTTATCCAAATTTCAGTTTATCCGATTATTCAAGGCTCAAACTGGAATTTCACCCTACCAGTATTTTCTTAACTGCAAAATCGAACGTGCAAAGCAGGTCATTGAAAAAAATAAAGATATTTATTCTGCAGTAGCTGCATGCGGTATTGTTGATTTAACCCATTTAAATAAACACTTTAAAAGCGTTTATGGAACAACAGCGTTTGAATATATGTCACAGTTGCCTGGAATGGATCATCACAACAAATTATTATGAAGGTGGCATTCCATTGAACTAACTGGCAGGAGGTCTTATGGGAGCTAATATAAAAGTTTATTGTTTATACAAAATATATGATAAATACTATTTATTAAGGGTTTCACGTCCAGAGTATTCAAATGTCAATCAGATGCAAGAAGATATTGCAAGCGAAATGCTTGAAGTAAAAAAGAAAGCATTACTAAATAAAATCTTTGATTATTATCATCTAAAAGATGATACAAACATTGAGTTCATAGGAGAATTACAAGGCTACCCAATTGGTAATGATTTATATGTAGAGAAAGGATTTTTCAGTTTAACTTTATTTTACTGTCAAACAGACTATGGTTTTCCTTGGATAGTTATTGGACATTCCGAGAGTAAGCATTTGTTTCTTGAAGAACTTATGGAGGATGAGGACTTAAGTGCTTTAAGACCAATAGGTGATCCAAGAGAAGTTAATGCAATGTTTTTTATAGAGGAAGATTTTTTATAAATGTGTATGAAAGTTTAAGCTTTTGTGGCAGATATACAGAGATTGCAGAAACTTTAAATTTAAAACCAGGCATGGAACAAAGATCCCGCAACACCTCAACGGAATAAATGCCTGTCCAGACATAAAAAAACCGGTTTTCTCCATTCTCTAGGAGAGACGCCGGGTTTTCCTATTTTTATGCGCGCTGAATCTAACGATTATCTATCTTCTCTGGATACAGATCATGATTCAGCAAGCGGTGTTCCGCCATCGCCTCATATTTCGTACCAGGAAGTCCGTAATTGCAGTAAGGATCGATCGAGATCCCTCCTCGCGGAGTAAATTTACCCCACACCTCGATATATCGCGGTGCCATCAGGTCTATGAGGTCGTTCATAATAATATTGATGCAGTCTTCATGGAAATCTCCATGATTGCGGAAGCTGAACAAATAGAGCTTCAACGACTTGCTCTCCACCATCTTCGCATCAGGGATATAGGCAATATAGATCGTAGCGAAATCCGGCTGCCCCGTCATCGGGCATAGGCTCGTGAATTCCGGGCAGTTGAACTTCACCCTGTAATCCCGGTAAGGATGTTTGTTATCGAACGCCTCTAATAGAGACGGACTGTAGGTTTGCGGATATTTCGTACCTTGGTTGCCGAGGAGGCTGATGCCTTCCAATTCGTCTTCGTTTCTTCCTGTCATGCTGCTTGTCACTCCCTTGTTCTTCTAATATCCCCGCTTGTTGCCCCACAGCCATGCATGAAGCTGGGGAAGCACCCTGACATTGTTTAGTTCGGTTGAGGCGATAACCGTGTCGACTAGCCACTTATACTTATCCATAAGCCGACCTAACACGATACCCGTATCCTCCTCCAAGACATCCTCATTGCCTGATTGCACATAGAACGGAATCCCGTCATAACGCTTGTGCACGGAAGCCGCATAGGCCAAGTCCGATTGATCGAATACGACAACCTTTAAGCTGAAATTTCGCCGTTGCGCCTTAAGGTTAGCTATGATCACATCCAGCTTGTCCCAATCCGTCTTCATTCCCGAGCTGGGGGGCTTCGGAGACAGCGTCAAATCATCGATGAGCAGAAACCAGTCCTTCCAGAGGCTGCCCTGAGTTTCCAGAGCAACCTGAATGCCGCTCTCATGCAGCAGGTTGATCAGTTCTTCGAGATGAGGCAGAAGCGCTGGATTACCACCGGATATCGTGACGTGGGAACATGTATGTGCTGCGAGCCGTTTGAGCTCTGCGGCGATGTCGGCAGCGGTTAACATTCGAACTTCCTTCTTGCCTAGACCATTCCAGGTGAAGGCGGAATCGCACCAAGAGCATTGATAGTCGCAGCCTGCCGTGCGGACGAACATAGTCTTCTGGCCGATGACCATACCTTCGCCCTGTATGGTCGGTCCGAACATCTCGATAACGGGAAACCGGCTATTATGCATCCGGCATTCCTCCCGCTCCAGGACGGAAGACGACATAGCTGGTTGGCGTTTCCCTTAGGAAAATTTGCACGCACCGGGGTTTATTCGCTGTTCCATCCAGATATTCCTGAATGATCTCGAACAGCACCCTGGCCACATTCTCCGTCGTTGGAAACCGATTGGGATCCTGGTCGTTGAACAATTCCGAGTGCTCATTGAGCACCGAATGATCGAATCGGGTGTGGATCAGCTGCTTAATCTGCGAGAAGTTAGCGAGAAAGCCGCTCTCATCCAGCTTGTTGCCAGCTATCGTCACATTCGCGAAATACGTATGGCCGTGCATTTTGCTGCATTCGCCCGCGCTTTCACTCGGAACATAATGGGCAGCAGCAAAATGCATGTCCTTGTTCAGCTCATATTGGAAGGCGTGCTGGGTGGAAGGATAGATTTGTTGAATCATATTCTCTTACCCCCGTTTCTTGCCAATTCATATTCCTGCAGCCCTCGTGAGCGTAAGAGGCAAGCCGGACATTCCCCGCAACCGTCGGCCACAACACCGTTATAACAGGTTAATGTCTTCTCCCGCACATAGCTGTACGCACCCAGATCATCCGCCAGCTGCCATGTCTGCGCCTTGGTCAACCACATGAGCGGCGTGTCGATGACGAATGGGTAATCCATGGCCAAATTCAAAGTCACATTAAGCGACTTAATAAAGATGTCCCTGCAGTCCGGATATCCGCTGAAATCCGATTGGCTTACGCCTGTTACAATGTGGCTGGCACCCGCTTGTTTGGCAAGCACGGCGGCAAAGGACAGGAACAGCAAGTTGCGTCCGTCCACGAAGGTAGAAGGCAGCTCGCCCTCCGCCTGCCCGATCTCGATATCGGATCGTGTCAGCGCGTTCGGCGCCAGTTGATTAAGCAGCGACATATCCAGCACGTGATGCTTGATTTTTAAATCCGCTGCAATCCGAGACGCACAGTCGAGCTCAAGCTTATGGCGCTGGCCGTAATCGAACGTAACAGCCTCCACCTCGCCGAACTCTTTTATCGCCTTGAACAAACAGGTCGTGCTATCCTGGCCGCCGCTAAAGACGACGATGGCTTTATTTGATTTCATTGCTGTCATATCTCCCGTTCCATGTAAAAAAACGATACCCAAGGATATCGTTTCCTTAGTTTTTTATAGAGGGTGTAGCTAGAACCTCTCCCGAACCGTCCCCTATTAATAGCTGGACATGCTCGGACTTGTATTCTGTTGATCCCATTCTACCACTAAGCCTGTTAGGAGATCAATATGGAGAATGTGGCAACCAAGTTTCCTTCATTTCAACTGACTCCAAGGATTTACCATGTTAGCCAGCCACTTGTTCTTTTATAGCTGACAATCATATCGAATTTCTCCGAGCGGACCAATTGAGACGTCTTGCTTCTGTAATGCCTGTAATGGTCTTTGCGACAGGATTTTATTTCTTTACGATAATGAACTGTTTTAATCCCTTTTCGAACCTCTATTAGTTTCTCAATTCGAGGGTCCCTATAGCGTTTTTTCTTGATAAAAGCTTTTTTACTTGCAATTTCGTTTTCCCAAGCCATGATTTCTTCTTTATCGAACATTTTCTTCCCTGTTGCGTGGGGCTGGATTATGGTTTGCACCACGACACCATCACAACTAACGGAAGAATGTATTTGGATTTAGCATGAAATCCTCTCCTTAGAAAAGGCTCTTGTAATTCATTTAAATTATCGTATAAATACCTCTAATAAGCAACACAGAAAGATTTTATCAAAACGCTAACTGGTATCGTTAGTTGAACAAAACAAGGAGCAGTTTGCCGTGGAAGCTGTTCCTTGTTTTTTTTAGCTAAAGGCGCAAGCTACCGACATCGATTGGGGGTCTATTCTCAACCAAACGACAGTTTAGTGTGAAACATGTTAAAATAAATGTAATACTCATAAGGAGAAATGAAAATGGAGATAAGAAAAGAAAGGATGTAATTATGTATCAAGGAAAGTTACGAAAAATCACCATAATCCTGTTAGCATTATATAGCGTTTTGACCCTCTATTTTTTGTATATAGGTTTCAACAGAACTTCTTTTTTTCAAGATTCTAGCATGAGATATAGTCTAATACCTGAAGGGATTCCTTTACACTTTCCAATGGGAAGGGACTTTCAAATTTGGTTTTTTGAGTTGGGCAACTTTGTAGCATTTATACCTTTTGGGATTGTCATCCCACTTCTGTTTCGTTGTAAATTCATTCGATTTATAACCTTGTTTATTCTGTCTATTACGATTCTTGAAATCTTACAAATGCTTTCTCGTTTAGGATCCTTTGATATTGACGATATCATAATTAATACATTAGGGGCGGCGGTAGGATTTTGGGCACAGCGGTTAGTGCACCGTGATCGGGATAAATTTAAAGGGATCTGTCGAATCTTCTTAACAGCCTTTGTACTTTCAATTGGAGTCACTGTCATTGTAGGTGGCATCAATAATTATTTAGAAACGGGAGGCGGCGAAGTCGTGGCCCTGAATGAACTCACATTAAAAGATGGGTCTGTACTTTGGGATGAAACCCTCTTAAGTTTTACAGCAGACCGAGAAAAGGTTGAGCCTCAAATCAATATGTACAGCAGAAAAAATACAAGAACTAACGAGTTTACGTATCTTTTAAATGGCAAATATACAAAGATGGCAGGCTATGCCGCTATACCAGATGATGTAATCAACGCTGCAAGCAAAGGGAGAAGTGATATCATTTTTATCGCAGATGGCACAGAAATTTATTCTCTGGGTTTATCAGCTAAAAGTGGAGAGAATCAGCTTACCTCTTTTCAAATCCCTTTAAACGGAGCAAATGAACTTACCATTAAATTAATTAACGATGACCCAAATCCGACTACAAAAGTCATGATGTGGGACATTACTCTTACAGAAGTCAACACAGGACAAAAGATTATTAACAGTATTAAAGAAAAATTAAGATCACTCTTCTAACAAGTGTCACATCAAGATAATAGCACAACGATAACAGGCTGCCGGTTACACTGGCAGCCTTGGACGCTTCATTATATTATTTTTTCGAATCGTATTTCACTGGAATTAGGAACGAATCCGAGTTTTTGTTCATTCACGGTTCTCATTGGAATGTTGTTATTTCTATGACTTCCCTCAATTATCTGATATCCATGATCTTTACCGAATTTCAGGATACGAGCCTTTAGAGCTGTAGCCACACCTTGATTCCAATACTCTTTTATAACAGCGGTAATGCCTTGCTGTAATTGTTGATTATTCAATTCTCTAAAGTGACTATAACCGATATAGCGGTCTCCATGTTTTGCGATATACATCGTATCTGGATCCTCACGAACAAACGTAGATTGCTCAAATGATTGCGGATTAAACGTTTCTAAATGGTCCCTAGGGAAGTTCGGAGAAGTTGCATTATCTAGATCGTGAAGTTGTCATAATGTTGCTTAACTCATTGACCTGCTGAAAATCCTTTTCTTCGTAGGCACGAATTAACATTTATCCGCGATCCTTCCGTATGGTAATTAAATCCATTTACTTTGGATTATAACATCTTAACTTGTTGTTTTGTATACAAATGATTGAACTAGCGGGTAACTATAGTTGAACGAAACAAGGAGCAGTTTGCCGCGGCAGCAGCTCCAACCAGAATTACGAGATCAGTTCTTTATTTCATTTACTTCTTCAAGAATATTATCGTTTATGAATATTGCTTTATTATCAGTTCCTTTTTGTGTCCTGGAAAACACATATTTGTCTTTACTATGGACAAATTCCCAAATTTCTTTTTCCGTATCACTATGTTCAATTTCTGGGGTGAATTGTCCCCATAAATCATAGCTTTTTCTTCCATAGAAAATGGTATCAATTTGGTTTAAGAAATTAATAAACCCCGTCTCAGTCCATAATGCACCAATCGATTTCCCCATTTTTTCCTTCAATAAAACCATCTAAAGTAACTGCTAAATCTAAAATGATTCTTCGGCTCATGATTTGTTACTCCTTTCGTTGTTCTACCATCCATTATAGAACTTAATTATGTCACCTCGTGTCATATTCATAATCCGCTCTCAGGTTGATCCAGTCCTTACTGAATCGATAATATAGATGTTTTTCATTATACCACAGTAATATGTCAGTAGTTGTCATATTACATTTGCTACACTGCTATTGCAGTTATAAGACCTTTAAAGGAGACGATCTGTATGAGTGAAAATCAAAGAAGAATCTTCATATGCATCCCGATTTTGCCGGTTCGCGACATCCCATTATTCCGAGGAAATCATCATGAGGATCCATTGGAGCTGAAAGTGGTTCAGCGCTACGGGCAAATCGCCCAATTTCATTACGGGCTTCGCTCACAGGCAGGTGAGTAAATATGAACGATGTCATTGAAATAAGGGGGGCCCGCGAGAACAATTTGAAAAATATTTCCTTGCGTATCCCTAAACATAAGCTCATCGTATTAACGGGGGTTTCCGGTTCCGGCAAATCATCGATCGCCATGCATACACTGCAAAAAGAATGCCAAAGACAATACATGGAATCGATGGGGATGGTCACCGATTATTTAAACAAGCCTAACGTCGACTCCATAACTGGATTGTCTCCTTCCATCAGCATCGGGCAGCATAATAACAATCGCAACCCGCGGTCTACCGTCGGTACCGTGACCGAGATTTATACGTACCTTCGGGTGCTCTACGCACGTCTCGGCGAACGCCCCTGCCCTTCCTGCGGGCGTCAGGTGAAGCCGGTTTTCGAACGGCAGATCAGCCTGTCGTCTCCCGATAAGGAAAGCGATCAATTATTGGAGGAAGAAAGCGACGAGGAGCACATCGTGGAGTGCCCCTCCTGCCGGCACAAGCTCCCCGAGCTGACGATGGCTCATTTTTCTTTCAATAAAGCGCAGGGGGCCTGCCCGTCTTGCGGTGGGCTGGGATTTACGAGCCGTATGATACAGGAGGCGATTTTCGATGAAAAGCTGAGCATCGCTCAAGGCGGCGTCAAAGCATGGGATACGGACTTCATGCTCTCGTATTATATGGACGCGCTGCAATCGGCGGCGGCTCACTACGGCTTCGAATTTGATGTTCATCTCCCGATCAAAGACTATAACGAAGTGCAGCGCACGCTTTTATTCTACGGAGTTTTCAGCGAGCCCTTCCAGGCGATGTTCCCGGGCAAAAAGCCACCGAAAACAGTCGGAGGGGGCAAATTCGAAGGGATCATCACCGCCTTTCAGAAAAGATACCATGAAGCTCTGAATGATGAAGAGAGCCGCAAGAAATGGACTGCTTATTTTGCCTCGCAAACATGCGAAGCATGCCAAGGCACCCGGCTGAAGAAAGAAAGCCGTGCGGTTACGCTAGACGGCGTATCGATCGTAGAGGTTAGCGACTACGCACTGGATGAGCTGTGGGATTGGCTGCAGCGGCTGCAGTCGAAGCTCAGCGAGGAAGCAAATGTGATCCTTCAACCTATTCTTCAGGATTTAACAGAACGGATCCGGCGGTATCTCGATATCGGTCTTTACTACTTAACGCTGTCCCGGCCCGCGGTTTCCCTATCAGGGGGAGAAGCGCAGCGGCTGCGGATCGCCTCCTTGCTCGGCTCGGGCTTAACCGGGGTACTGTACATTCTGGATGAGCCGACGACAGGGCTGCATCCAAGGGATTCGCACAAGCTGCTGGCAGCGCTGAAGCGTCTTCGCGATTTGGGTAATACCGTGCTGCTCATCGAGCACGATGTCGATGTGATGGAACAGGCCGACTACATCATCGATATCGGGCCAAAAGCCGGCAAGGACGGCGGATATGTCGTGGGGGCGGGATCACCCCGGGAGCTGCAACGCACCCCCTCATCCGTTACTGGCCCATACTTGTTTGCACAAACACCTTATCGCGGAGCTCCCAGGCGAACGGGGTGCGACCAATATCTTGTGGTTAAGAATGCTTCGGAGCATAATTTGAAAAATGTGACGGTGTCCATTCCGCTGCATCGGTTCGTCGCAATTACCGGTGTTTCCGGTTCGGGGAAATCCACCTTTTTATTCGATGTGGTGGAACAAGCGATCAAGCAGGGACACTCGGATGAGCCCGTCAGCGGAATGGAGCATATAAGCAAAATGATCACGGTTCACCAAGAACCGGTCGGCAGAATCTCCCGCTCGAATATAGCGACCTACACGGATTTGTTCACGATGATCCGCGCCCTCTACGCCGGGCTGCCGGATGCCAACCGGCGGAGACTGACCGCCAAGCATTTTTCATTCAACACGGCGGGGGGCCGATGCGAGAAATGCAAAGGTCTTGGCGCGCTACAGATGGACATGCATTTCCTGCCCGATGTCGAAGTGAAATGTCCTGCCTGTAACGGCAAAAGGTTCAAGAAAGACGTTCTCGAGGTGAAATATCAAGGGTACAGCATCTCTGACGTGTTGGATTTGACCGTGGAGGAATGCCTTCCATTATTCGGGGAACAACGGGAAATTAGGAGCAAGCTGGAGCTGCTAATCGAAGTGGGACTCCATTATATCAAACTCGGTCAGCCTACAAGCACGTTATCCGGCGGAGAAGCGCAGAGAATGAAATTGTCCAGAGAGCTCGGGAAAAACGGGGGGAGCCACACGCTGTTTTTACTGGATGAACCGACGACGGGACTGCATCCGGCGGATGTAGAGCGGCTCATCGCTTTTCTGAACAAGCTGGTTGACCAAGGGCATACGGTTATTGTGATCGAGCATCATCTGGATGTCATTTGCGCTGCCGATTGGATCATCGACTTCGGGCCAGAAGGCGGCAAAGCAGGCGGAACCGTTTTAGCGCAAGGGACGCCAAAAGAGGTGCAGCATGTCGAGTCGTCTTACACCGGACAGTACTTGAGAGGGCGGCTGTCGCCCGGACATTGATCCATCTGCGGAAGTAGAATCCGATCAATGATAGAAGTAAAAAAATCATATCGATGATTGTCAAGACTCAGATTTTGACGGAAAAGTATTCATATGAAGGATACATCAACTTCGCAGCAAACCTAAACGATTGAGCTGCAAAAATTTTCTCTTTTAGTCATTTATAATAAACAAGATTTCTTTTCTTTTTTATTCTACCTTTGGGTGGTTTTGTTTTTCGCTTCTTCGCCGTTTTTTAGTTTCTTCCGGAATTTCTTTTTTAATTGTGTCACATTCCGCCGCCCTTCCCCGTCATACGGGTACAAAATGGAAAGGGATGATTCCGATGCTAAAATATGAAGTAGCAGTTGTGGGTGGAGGAGTAGCGGGGTTAACGGCTGCAATCTATGCAGCAAAAGCGGGAAAACAAACGATTGTGATTGAAAAACAGGATAGCTTAGGAGGTAGAGCCATTTCCAATAAGAAAAAGGGAGCTTACTTTAATTTAGGCGGACATGCCTTGTATCATGGAGATGCTCTTGCAACGTTCCGTGAATTGGGACTGAGTTTGCAAGGAAATCAACCTTCGATCGATGGGTATGGAATATGGAAAGGGAAATTACTTACTATGCCTATGGGATTTAAATCCCTGTTCACCACCCCTCTCTTAACTTGGAAGGGTAAAATGGAGCTTGCCTCTTGGCTCACGAAATTAGGAAAACTGGATACCCACCAATATGATCAAATCAGTCTCCGTGAATGGATCGAAGGAAATTTACATGATCTCATGGTGCGGAATTTATTCTACTCTCTACTGCGTACGGCAAGTTATGTGGTGGCGCCTGATTTACAAGCTGCGGGTCCTGTATTAAAGCAACTTCAAAATTCCCTTAAAGGTGTGTTATATCTGGATCGAGGCTGGGGCGCAACGGTCGATGAATTAGAGAAAAAAGCAACGGATCATGGGGTACAATTTTTAAAGAAGAACAAGGTTGTTACTATTGATCATCACAACGGAATAGTTCAACAGATCGTTTGTGAAGACGGAACGAAAATAGAGGCGAAAAATATTATCGTCACATCTCCGCCTGCGATCGCTTGCCAACTGGTGCCCCATGCTGAAGCAACCGCTCTTCACATTTGGAAAGAACAAGCGATTGAAATCACGGCTGCTTGTTTGGATGTAGCTTTGCGACGTCTGCCAAAACCGAAACAACAATTTGTTTATGGAATTGATCAAACGGTCTTTCTCTCCAACCAGTCGCGTGCGGCTTATCTAAGTGAAGATGGTGCTCAAGTCATATCCGTTATTAAGTATCAAGGAAAGGGGGATGGATCAGATAAGGAATTACAAGTGCTGGAACAAACCTTGGATTTGGTACAACCGCGTTGGAAGGATGAATTGATTGTCAGTCAATACCTTCCGAAGATTACGGTTAGCTATGACTTTATGCATACGAAACGCCAAGAGAACCCAGGGCCCGCTGTTCCGGAAATTAAGGGGTTATATGTGGCAGGAGAATGGGTAACACATGGTGAATTATTGGTCGATGCCGCGACAGCAAGCGCCAAAAGAGCCGTACAGCATATACTCTCGCAAGAGAGTAAGGAGAGTGGACACTTTCATGAGCTTAGAGTCATTGTATAAAGCCTATAAAACTCCTCTTTTTTCGTTAGCTTATCGAATGTTGGGAAGTGTCATGGATGCGGAAGACATTGTACAAGAAGCCTTTCTGAGCTATGATCTATTGCCCAATGCTAATGCGATTCAAAATGAAAGAGCGTATCTATACAAAATCGTAACGAATCGGTGTCTTGACCTTTTACGCTCATCAGCCAAAAAACGGGAAATGTACGTTGGACCATGGTTACCGGAGCCCCTGATTGAACAAGGGGCCCTGGATGCCGACCCCTCAGATGCTTATTTGCAACGAGAATCTATTTCCACGGCTTATCTTTTGCTCCTGCAACAGCTTAACGCGGTGGAAAGAGCCGTATTTCTTCTCCGCGAGATTTTTCGCTATTCGTATGACGAAATTGCCGAAATGATCGGAAAAACCAGTGCGAATTGCCGTCAAATCTTCCATCGCGCCCAGAATAGCATCCACTTCGAACCGGGTCCGACCCCTTCGATCTCGGTTGCGGAAGAGAAAGTCAAAGATTTCGTGAACTCACTCATGCAAGGAAATACAAATAAGCTGCTTGAACTGATAAGTGAAAACGTGGTGTTCTATTCGGATGGCGGAGGCAAAGTCAGAGCGGCGCAGATTCCTATTATCGGCATCGATCAAGTCATCAAATTACATCAGAGCCTGCTGAAAATGTACGAGGGGAAATTCAGTTACATTTTCCTATCCGTGAATGGGCAGCCGGGGATTCGCATTAACTTTAGTGAAGGTTTTCAATATGTATATTCGTTTGCTTTTAAAAATAATCAAATCCAGACTATTTATTCAGTAGCAAATCCAGACAAACTAAGACATCTATAGAATGGGGCAATTAAACTAGTCCAATGAAATAGATTAAAACCTCCTATTTAACTATGATTTTGTCCATATAAAAACGATAAGACAACCATTATTTCTATAGTTGTCTTATCGCAAAATATATTAAAGTAACATGCGTTGCTTTAATGCATAATATACACCCAATGATTTAATGCCACAACCAACAATCGATGTACGAATGTTGCTATAGCGTCAAAATTGATAAACTGTCGAGTTAAGAGGTGAGGAAAAATGGCGTCAAAAGTAATGAATGTCCGAATGACACAAACGAAGCAGTCATTGATTAACGCATTTTTTCATTTAGTAGCGAGAAAGGATTTTGATAAAATAACAGTTGCGGATATAACAAATAGAGCACATGTAAATCGGGCTACATTCTATGCGCACTTCAATGACAAGTATGAATTATTGGACTATATTATGGGAGATTCCGCATCAGCAGCCATCGCAAAACGTACTAACGGTGTAGGGACATTCGATCAAGACAGCATAAATCAACTAGTTTTAGCGGTATGCGATTTTTATCAACAACCGAACATACAATGTCGCAGCAGCTATGTAGGCTTAGTCGTGCCGCAATTGAAAGAAAAGATCGTGAATGAGTTGAAAGCATATTTGTCAAAAAGTCTGGATAACATCTATACAGATATCGAGAAGAGTATTTATGTACCTATTTTTGCACAAGTCATCCATGAAGGTGCCTTTCAGTGGGCCAACGGGAACGTAACGATTGATAAAGAGGAAGTAGCCCTGAGGGTCTCATTATTATTAAAACGAGGTTATCAATCTTCCGAACTAACATTAAGCTAACGGGCAATTTAACTTAATAAAAACTTTACCCTCGACTATTTATTCGTGGACGTATAAAGTGATTCTATAATCTAACTTCTTTAAGAATAGGAGCGTTTTTATGTCAACATACAGTTTGCAACAAGCGGAAAAAGAACTTTTTGCAGTGTATCAGGTTATATATTCGGACGCCGATATTGAAATGTGGTACGACTGGAATTCCCGGCTCGATGATACCAAATTTACTGATCAATGTTTTTGGATCATGTCGGATGATGAGAGGATTGGTGGTGCAATTATTAACAATGGAACGGTTATGTATCCCTTTTTGATAACACCTTTTGTAGACAGAACCGTTTTTTGGAAAGCGTTGTTTAGTTGCTGCAATGATATTGTACAGATTAAAGGTGTCTTGCAAAAAGATATTGATATTTTGCTTACCTTCGCGTATCGATTAGATGTGATCCGGCAGGTCATGTGCTGTCCAACTGATCCTGGAATAACTACGATTCTGCCACAAGGTTATTCTTTGCATATTTTAAATGATTCTTTTGATAGTGAGACAGTTGCCAAAGTTATTATGGAAGGATACAACAGAGGAATTGACAACGAGATATTCGGTACTCCGGACGAAGCAGAGGTAATAAAAGATGCGAAGCGGCTGATGCAGATTTATGCCCACAGGAATCTTTCCATTTGTGTGTTTGATGAAAAGGAGCAAGAAATCGCAGGACTTTGTATTGCTGGTATCAGTGAAAAGATGCCTTTGGGATTTGCCGAAATAGGTGAAATATGTGTCCTGCCTAAATACAGGAATAAGAGTCTCGCTGAAATTATGCTTAAGCAAGTAAGGGTAGACGCCCACAAATATGCTCAAGTTGTTAAGCTTTGTGTTACAGTAGGCAATTATGCGGAGAACCTTTATAGAAAGAATGGTTTTTACTCAGGACCTAGATTTGCAAATATGAGCAAAAGATTAGTATAGACCGTTATTATTTCACATCAAGGAGATCAACAAGCTGCTTTAGCTTTTCGATTTCTTCTTCGGGAAAGCTTTTCCTGCTCAGAAGAGAAGCGAATAGCAAATTGGCAGAGCCATCAAACACCTTGTTGATCAGTTCCGTGGTTTCCTGTTCTTGCACCTTCTCTTTTGGAATCAAAGCGTGGCATATGAAGTTAGGCTCCATTGCAGTGCGGCAGATTGGCATGGTTAATTTGGATTTATTGAAAAATTTTACTTTGCGTTCTTATCTGGCTGATGAATACCAAAAATATTTCCTTCGGTATCAGTATAATATCCCTGCCACGCCATTCCAGGCAAAGCATATTTCGGCAATGCAACTTTGCCTCCATTATGAATAATTTTTGCTTCAGTTGAATCATAATCTCCCACTCCCATAGTACATGCATAGCCATTTAAAGCTTGACCTGGTTGCGGTGAATCGCCATGACGTTGCATCAAAGCTCCGTTAATCCCTTGCTCGTTTGCATCGCCAGTCAAAGCACCAAAATAGGGCACTCCAGCATAACTACTCCAGTCTTCAAATGTCCAACCAAATACCTCTCCATAAAATTTTTTGGCACGCTCCATGTCATCTACATGAATTTCAAAATGAACTAATCTGCCCATAGTCTCCTCCTGGTTAACGTAAGTTTATATTCTTCTTGTTTATCATTGTAACGAATATAGAAAAATATTCAATTGTGAACTCGTGACTACCGCCTCCAATCATGATCATGTTCTCCATGTACTGAATCTGAATCGTGACCTGACTGCGTGTGAAGTCGTCCATCCGTCGGATGACCTCCAGGCACTTTTCAAGGGCATCTTTAGAGATTAATCAGAATAGTTCCAATTTGTGGTATATTTAATTTAATGACATAGTATAAGCGGAGGTACTTATGAATCCTGCTTTTGACACCTATATCCAATCGCTGGCCGGTCGGGACGTGACCGTCATCGGCGCCGGCGTCAGCAATTCACCTCTAATCCGCATGCTGTGCTCGGCCGGGGCGCGAGTCACCGTGCTCGACCGCAACCCGGCCCTGCCCAGGGAGGAGTGGGACGCTCTAGGCGTCGAGTTGCGCCTAGGGGAGAATTATTTGGATCGCGTTGGGGGCGACGTGGTGTTCCGCACTCCGGGCATGCGTCCAGACCATCCGGCGCTGGACTCGGCCCGCGCTGGCGGCAGCCGTGTGACCAGTGAAATGGAGGAGTTCTTTGCGCTGTGTCCTTGTCCCATTTTCGGCGTGACCGGTTCGGACGGTAAGACCACCACCACGTCGCTGATTGCAGAAATGTTGGCTGACGGAGGGCGTACGGTACATCTGGGTGGCAACATTGGAACGCCACTGCTGACACGCGCGGGTGAGATGTCGCCGCTGGATGCATGCGCGGTCGAGCTGTCCAGCTTCCAGCTGATGGACATGACACGCTCTCCCCATGTGGCGGTAATCACCAACCTCTCGCCAAATCACCTCGACTGGCACCGCGACATGGATGAATATACCGCCGCCAAGCGCCGCCTGCTGGATTTTCAAACTTCTGACGACTTTGCCGTCTTAAACGGCGATAATCTGGCGACTGCCGCACTGCGCGGGCGGGGCCGAACCAAGTATTTCGGTGGGCACACTATCCACGATGGTTTGATCGACGGTCTGTTACCCATCAGTGACATTCGTTTGCCGGGGTGGTACAACGTGGAAAACGTTATGGCTGCCATGAGCGCTGTGCGGGGGACCGTGTCCGATGAGGCAATTCTGGAGACGGTGCGCAACTTCGTCGGCGTGGAGCACCGAAACCAGTGGGTGGCAACTGTGGGCGGTGTACATTATTACAACAATTCAATCGGCTCCAGCCCCGCCCGTACCGTCGCCACGTTGCACGCGCATGTGGGCCGAGTGCTGCTGATCGCCGGCGGGCGAGATAAGAATGTACCGTTTGAGGAGATGGCTAGGCTTCTGCCTGATCATGTCAAGGTGCTGCTGTTGATCGGCGAAGCGGCCAGTCAAATCGAGGCTGCAGCGCGTAGAGTGCCGAGTTGCCCGCCTATTGTCCGCTGTGAAGGCCTGGCCGAGGCAGTGGCGCAGGCGCACAAGCTGGCCGCACCGGGCGACACTGTGCTGCTGAGTCCTGCATGCACTGCGTTTGACCAATACCTTAACTTTGAAGAGCGCGGGCGTCACTTTGTAGAACTGGTCGGGGCGTTGCACCGGTCAGAGTGAAAGGATTAAACAAGTGTGGGCGTTTGCTGAGAAAACCTGATTAACTGAGGAAAAAAAGCATTAATCGAGGATGTAACACATCCGCTTCACCTACAATATGATGTTTATAGAAATCTAAAGAGGTGAGCCAATGGCAGTCGTAAAAGCCAGGAAACAGGATATTGATATGTTGGCAAGGTTGCTTCGAGCTGAAGCTGAGACCGAAGGCGAAAAGGGCATGCTCCTTGTTGGAAATGTTGGCATTAACCGAATAAGAGCGAATTGCTCCGATTTTAAAGGACTCCGGACAATTCCCCAAATGATCAACCAGCCGCATGCGTTCGAAGCGTTGCAACATGGTATGTACTATCAAAACGCAAGAGAGAGGGAACGCCGTCTGGCGCAACGGACTGTGAATGGGGAGCGGAATTGGCCAGGCAAATTCTCCCTATGGTATTTCCGTCCAGGAACGTTCGAAAATCCCGGACCCTGTCCGCCAACTTGGTATAATCAGCCGTTCGCAGGACGATGGAAGAAGCACTGTTTTTATGAACCGACCGCGGAAGAATGTGAAAATGTATATAATACGTTTTAATTTTATAACACGAAAAGAGCTCAGGATCTCTTAATCTGACTTGTCACAGCCATGTGTCGGATGACAAGAACTTTATCTCATTAAGTGCCGCGTAAATCGATCGGTGACAAGAACATTGTCCGATTACCGACGAGCCTTGCCGGTCGGCAGCTTGTTTAACGAACGGGGAAAAGTTAAAAAAAGGAAAAACACGATGGGTGGAGAAAAAGTTGTTGTCGGGTTAGAGATTGAACTAACGGCAGAATAACGCAATCGCAAAATCTCTATAGATGATACGGTTCAGCGTATCATCTATAGGGCGAAATTTTGGTCGTTATGGCGCTTATAATTTCATTTCGCATTCCTTCACATTATTTTCCCTCTCATTTTGGGATGTTTTTATTACGAATATATCGCTCGATGTCTACCCTCTGAAAGCCACGGTTGGAGAGGTCCTTGACGAGCACACTATTGTTGACCATGTCGATGACAGAGTGGCTGTCTGAAGAGACAAGTATTGGGACACCCTGCTCCGCAGCCATTTGAATGATCTGATCGTCAACAGAATTATACCGAACGTTTATCTCAAGGATTTTACCCGACACTACGATAAGATCAACGAGTTCTTTAATCGGGAGCTGACTGTGCTGAATGCCAAATCCTTTGAGTTCAGACAATGGATGGGCAATAATGTCCACCAGCGGGTTATCCAGCATACGGCGGAAGGAGACGAGCCAATGTTCCACAATCTCAGTTCGGGAAATGTGGGCATCTTTGGTCTTCGAGTAAAATCCTTTTGGCTTTGGTATGCGGTGGAATGAGCCGAGTACAAGATCCACCAGTGGGCGGAAGGACGCATCAGCGTCGATATCCCCATCCAAGGTTAACACTTTGGCTTCGATGCCTGAATAGACTCGGATTAATCCGCTGAATTGGGTCTTCAGCTGTTTTAGATGCTCTGCATAGTCCGGCACCCAAGCGCTTGTCCTCCATACATGGTCAGTGATCGCGACTGCCTCGTAGCCTAGCTCGAAGGCAGTCTGAATCATTTCTTCAGGCGTATTTTTCCCGTCTGAATAGTTAGAGTGTGTATGAAGATCCATCAGCATCATAGAAAACCTCCTTCCAATGCCGAATCATCCGGGTTCCCCATTTTACTTTCGACTCCAGATGCGTCGGCAGCACTCCTAAAGCCTGCTTAACGGCCAGATCCGGCAGGTTGATCCCCGCAGCCGTACAATGAACAATAGTTCCCTGCATTCTAGGGTTGACCTCCACAATTTTAGGTTGACGAGACCGGTCTCTTCTTACTTGAATCCCGATATTGCCATGTAACCCCAGACGTTCCACCACCTCGGCTGCATAGTCGATGATGTCTTGATCTTTACGAATAAGACTTTTGGTCGAAATCCCGCCTACGGTCGCTTCCCGAAGACGAGGGACAGCAATCATGACCTTCCCATTCTCCGCTAACACGTCTACGCTGTACTCCTCATGGGGCAAATATTCCATCACTAGCAATTCCGGAAATTCCTTTCTACCTTGAATAACGCGAAGAAGGTCGGAATGACTGAGATAAACAGAAGTTGGCTTGTGTCGAAACATCAGCTCGAAGCGGTCAATATGGTCATCCAAGATGTGGAAACCTCGGCTTCCATCAGAGATTGTTGGCTTAAAACAGACCGGTTGTTCCGGATACCCCATCGCCTTTAGAGCTTTTTTAAACTGCTTGGCAGATGAGGTAACTTGAAACGAGGGAACGGCGATCCCCATCTTTTGCAGTTCGTTGTACAGTATTCCTTTATTAATCACCATTTGTAATACAGGAACAGAAGACAGGTTCATGTACGTGCCGCATTGACTTAATACATCCCGATGCTCCGAAAGCTTGATCAGTTCGTCCGTGACAAGTGAGAAGAGCACATTAATTTTTTCTGTCCTGCAGATTTGTTCAATAAAGGGAATGAATTGTTCCTCGGATGCCTTCGGTCCTACATAATGCCGGTCAGTCATGTGGAATCCGGCCGAAAACGAATTGCAATCTACGCCGATAATGTGGTACTTATAGTCCTCACTATTTTTCAGAGATTGAATTACACCTGGAGCTGCGGGGGATCCGGTACCAGTTAAGAGAATACGGACAATTGGTTTCATCTGTCTCACACACCTATTCGTTTTACCTTCAATATAGTCGCTGCTGGGAAAAGTTGTTTCGGACTGGCACCTAAGAATGTAAAAATAGGCAGCAGCATAGGAATCTCTTAATCCCTAGCCATAGACTGTAACATATAACGAACATATAAAAATCAAAGAGGTGCTAGCATTGTCTAAACTTAGGAAAAATCAACAGTCTGTTACAGCTGCAGGCATTACCGTAATCACAAGCACCAATAAACCACATTTTTTGGAGCATATGTTTGGGAATTACCACAGACAAGTTTGGCCGAATAAGGAATGGATCATTGTATTGAATATGGACAAAGTTGATATCAAACGATATCAAGCTATGGCTGCCAAATTTAAAAATGTCCGCGTGTATCAGCTACCCGGTCGTCGGTCGTTAGGGCAATGCTTAAACTTTGCTTCCTCACGAGCCAAGCATCCCTATGTCACCAGGATGGACGATGATGAGTATTATGCGCCTTATTATCTAACCGGCATCATGCGTTCTTTTCGAAAATCAAAGGCGGCTCTCGTCGGCAAACGCGCTTATTTCATCCATTTAAGCGGCAGCAAACTGCTGTTGCAGCGATTTTATCCGGAAAATCGTTTTGTCTCCATTTTGGCAGGTGGAACGATATCCTATAAGAAAAGTGTGTGGAAAAAAGTGAAATTCGCCAACATCTCACTTGGAGAAGATGTGAGGTTTTGCCGGGACTGCCGGCGTAAAGGCTTTAAACTTTACGCAGGGAACAAATATAATTTCTGCGCATTGAGGCGGAAGCAGCACAACACACACACCTGGAAAGTGAGCGACCGGGAATTTATCGATCACCGGCACACTCACATTGTTCGAAAGAATTGCACGACCTACCGAAAATTCGTGGAACGTCCATTGAATGCTATTATTTAGGAGAATTCGGGCGAGAAACAAGCAGAAGAGTCCTTTTAACTCGCCCATTTTGATCGTTTTTTGCCCATAAAAATATTATTACATCAACAGCGTGTTTCATTGTATAAGAATAGGCCTTCGAGTACGCTCGAAGGCCTATTCTTATGCGTCCTTAATCTGCGGGTCAAATCTTAAAATTGGTCATAATTTATAAGGAATAGGGAGCAGCATAGGAATCTCCTTCTATCATTTCATAGAGTATATCAGATCTATCTATAAAACTCGAAGAAGGTGACACTATAATGGGCATTTTTCTCTACTCAGGGCAACGTGCACTTATTTTAGCCCCTCACGCAGATGATGAGACACTTGGCTGTGCTGGTGTCATACAGAAATATATAAGTCAAGGCAGTTCGGTTCGAACCGTTATAGCCTCCTTAACCTTTAGCGACTCCAAACGCTACAGTAAGGAGGAAAGTGGCTACGGCACCTATAGTGGAAGGAAAAGAATATCAGAATTAAAAGAAGCGATGCATCTGCTCGGAGTGGTGGACTATCATATCCTTTACCCCGACCATTCCGGCAAACAGCTTTACGATAGCAAACTCGACCGCATCCCCCGAGCAGCGCTGGTTGCAAATATCGAACGCCATATAGAGGAGTTTCGTCCAACTGTATTGTATATTCCATCTATTACTAAACATCAAGACCACGAAGCTTTTCATCAAGCAGCAATAGCGGCGGCACGACCGTATTTCTGGAACGGCACCATCTTGGTTTATGAGACCGATGGAGAACTTTCATTTCAGCCGAATCTCTATGTTTCGCTTACGGAAGCGGAAATAAATCTCAAAATGAAGGCATTGGAGGCTTACAAAACTCAGATAGGATCCGTGCGTCACCCCGTTCATCCTGAAAGTCTCTTCCATAAAGCTAGATTTCGCGGTAATCAGATTTACGAGGAATGTGCAGAAGCATTTGAAGTCATCCGGATGCAGGGGTAAGCTCCATATCGAATTATATGATTACAATAAGTTGGTTAAATCTATTTGGGGCGGTCTTTTGTACTTGGGAGTCATCTCAACAGCATGCGCCTTTTTACTGTGGAATCGTGGACTACAAATGCTCAATACTTCAAGTGGCGGATTATTTTTCTTTTTCCAACCGATAGTCGGTACTTTTTTAGGGTGGTTATACTTGGTGAACAGATTGGCTTGTCTTTTTGGATAGGTACTATATTAATTTTTATTGGTGTACTTTTAGTCATTCGAGAAGAATGAGAGTGTGCTTGGATTTTTGAATCTTGACCGAAAGCCAATCGACCCTATATAATCATCCATAAATCACCAACACGATGAGGAAACAAAGTAGACAATCATTCATGATCAGAGAGGGGCTTCATTTGGTGCAAGGCCCCCGTGAGTGATTGCTGAACGCCGGTTTCTGAGTGCGAGTTAAATCCTCGCCGGTTCAGGCCCGTTACTGCCTGCTAAGATGGTCGTTATTTTACGACAATTTGGGTGGTACCGCGACGAATTCGTCCCATATTTTGGGGCGTTTTTTTGTTTATTAGAAAAGAAAAGGAGCGTGAACTCTGTGGATACTGTACATACAGCCGATCTTGAAAGAATACTGAAAAAACTTGGGAATGCCGATTTGATTGCTCTCTTAGTTGAAGAAATATCGGGGGGCGACTTGAACACGCTTCTTTTAAAGATTTTTAATGAAAGACTAAAAACATCTACTCCGAGTGACCTGCTAAAAAGATACAGGGATAACCGTTTTGTACACCCCGCCGAGGTGGATGCCATTCAGCTAAAACAGTTGGAAATGGATGTCCTGAACATTGCAATTCATCATGGAGTTTCTCCTATTCAATTGTCTCCTGTTGCACCTTTGGGTTCGTTTTTCCACAACCCATAGACATGTGCGTGCACAATTCTTTGGAAATGTACCAGGGATGATGCTGCCCCACTTTGATTTGTTTTGTATGGTGACTTCCGGAGTTGACCAAGGATCATACGGCTTTGAAAAACAATCACTCTGGGAACATATACAAGTGTACCAAAGCATCTTCAAAACTCTCTTTGAATCTGATATCGAGGTTATCTTTAGTGAGCGGGGCGGTTACAAGGAGTATTATATTGGTGATGGTGGTTTTGTAGACTGGACACAAAAAATGCTTGAAAATAAAAAAGAGCGATTGTTAATTAGTGCAATTGGATTGGATAGACTTTTATTATAATTTTCTTTATTTGGAGGGTTATAGTTGTTCATAAGCAAAAAGAAGAAAATTAGAGGCTGGAAAAAACACGTCAAAAATATTGAAAGGTGGAAGAGTCGATTTATTGATTTAGACATTGAACATCTACATCAATACCAAAGGGATTATGCAAAGCTTTGGATTCACCCATTTTATGCTATCCCACGAAAGAATCCTCCTGTTTGGTACAATCGACTTCTCCTTGAAGCGATGTTGGATGTTTATCAAATTTGGAACGAAAAGTTATCAAAACTAGAAGAAGATTTTTATCTAAAGTTATGGATATATGACCCACACTTCATCAACTCGCAGGTGGTAGCTGCTTATAAAGATTGTCTTCACTTTTACGACCAAACATTTGAAGCTGGAAATCAAGAAAAACAATTCCCTTTTCACAAGTACACATACCTAAGAGAAAAGTTAGAAATGTTCGATTGGCACCTCTATATGGATAGCGATATTTTCACAGAGAGTGAACTAATTGACAATATCCAACGAGGTTGGATGAGTGAAAAAGAAATTGAAGCTATTAAAGGGAAGGCTTACAAAGTCGAAACCATTCATCTTTCTGATGGAGATACAGATAAAACTTATAGTGTTAAAGTTGGAGATGTTTGGGTTGGTTCCATTAAGAAACACTAATTAAAGCTCCCTAATGAAGGGTGAAGGGAAGGAGACACGGATTAATGAGCATTCTTATAGGTAACAGAGTATATTTACGTGAATTTATTTTTACTGACTGGAAAGACGTACAAAAATATGCTTCACAAGCAATCGTTTGCCGTTTCCAACCTTGGGGACCTAACAATGAAGAGCAGACGCAAGCATATGTTAATCAAATCCTAGAAGACTCTAAAAAAGCTCCGAGAACACGTTTTGTTTTTGCAATTATTGAACAAAGCACTGGAAATATGATTGGTGCAGGAGAATTTAATATAAAAAGTACAACAAATAAAAGTGGTGAGATTGCCTATATAGTACATCCTGATTATTGGGGTAAAGGTATCGCTACGGAAGTTGCTAAATTATTAGTAAACTTCGGTTTCAAAGAATTCCATCTTCATCGAATTTACGCAACTTGCGATCCCAGAAACATAGGTTCAGCTAAAGTGCTTCAAAAAGTAGGAATGACACAAGAAGGAAAATTGAGGGGTGCACTATTAATCAAGGATGGATGGCGTGATTCTTTGATTTTCGGCATTTTAGAGTATGAGTGGGAAACTATGTCATCATAAAATTTCTATAATTTTGATTGAGCTAATGAGTGAACAAGACTCTTATTTCAGCTTCAGGTCATTCCGCTAACGGGCAGATTAGTGCAACTTTCCATTATTTGGTTTCGTTTAAGAATTGAAGCGGACGGGACGAACGGCTATAGAGTGAAGAGCGAGAAAACTTTTAGGGAGTGAACAAATGTGAGGACGTATTCTAAAGGCATCAGAATATTATTGATTGGTGTGGTTTTTATCGTTTGTGTAGTGGGAGCTGTAACGGCATTCCAAAGCTCATATGCTAAAAGTACGACAAATCAAAGCCATACAAATTCTCTCAACTATCCTGAAAATGAAAATGGACATACATATGGTTCTGCTGAAGAAGCCACCTCCGTAGAAATGCTACCTGATTTAATCCATGCAGGAAGTGTGAATGGCATTAAAGGATATTTGCTGAAAAAAGATTATCTTGGTGAACATGGTGATGTCCCACTGTATGACATTGATGGGAAAACCATAATTGGTTCTTTTCATATTCGCGCTAAGAATATGAGCTATCCTAAAAATAAAAACGGACAGACATACGGTTCTGCCGCAGATGCTGCTTCTCCAGAAACGGAACCTGAATTAATCAGTGCTATAGGTGTGGATGGTACTAATGGATATGTACTGAAAAAAGACTTAGACGGTGGGCAACCAAAATCACCTGAGGAAGCCATTGCGATACAGAACAGTAGACCACCAGGTGGTCGTGATATTCCGCTGTATGACGTTGATGGTGAAACCGTAATTGGTGTGTTTCATATTGAAGGAAAGTAACAAAAAAGTTTGTTCAAGTGTTAAGCTAGCGGGCAGCCTCGTTAAGCTATTGGGCAGTTTAGTAATAATGATTTTTTACCCGTTATCACCTTAATTTGTATGTTAACATACATCATGAGAAGACT
>NZ_JAGGLB010000045.1 GCF_017874215.1 Paenibacillus eucommiae | reverse complement strand
TTCCCATCTCGAACACGACCGTTAAGCCCTCCAGCGTCGATGGTACTTGAACCGCAGGGTTCTGGGAGAGTAGAACGTTGCCAAGCAAAAGAAAAAAAAGAGTGTTTCTGGAACTTTTTCCGGAAACACTCTTTTTTTAATTGAAGTGTTCACTTAACGATGTTTTTGATCGTTAAAGGAAGCGTTTCGAGGCCATCGGTCACGTTAATGATGTTTTTCATTGTTAAAGCAAGGTTGTGGTGATGAGCTGGTACTTTTAGCGATGAAAAACATCGTTAAAGTGACAGATGCTCTCAACTCTTCATACTCAGGGTCATCGCCCAATAGAAGTTTCCATCCAATCAAGGAAATTCTTTAACAGCAGTTGGAGCCCGTATTCATTCCCTTTGCAACTCACCCAAGGACCAAAAACGCTCCTAAAAGTAATAAGGAGGTTCCCATATTTCTTATGGTTACTCTCCCTTTCGCTCAAGAAACAGACGCCTGCTGGCAATCCGTTTGAGCGCGGCATGTTCGGCACATTGTAGCTGAGGTAGATTCAAGTATGACAATAGCCGCGGTAAAGGGGCAGCTCATTAAGGCAAATAACAGGAGGTTTCTTTGTTACTGACTCGAATAAGCCCGTTTTTGCGGAAGGGTATAAAGCTGAGCAGTATCCATAGTCTGGGCAGTAGCATCCATAGATGAAAGAGAGCCAGGGTGATAACAATCTGATGATCTATCCAGGGATACATCATCCCAATAAGGATAAGTCCGATCCAGAGAAGATGCAACTGCACCTTCAGGACGAGCCGGATGGAGGCATAGCCCTCAGGCATAACACCATTCCAGAATAGTCCCAAGCGAAAGGACCAGCCCCGCATGGCCCCGCCAACAGTAAAATAAAAGAAAACCCGGACAATGACTATATGTGCTGCGAATATAAGGGGAGCGCCGATGATGAACGGCAGCCATAAGCCGTCGCTAATGCTTTTTCCAAGCAGAGTCAGGACCAGCACTAAATAAATTACCATTTTATAAATGGAATGCTCTTTTCTTTTCATAAGTTTGTAGTTGTAGATGGTTGTTTCTTTTGAAAGAGAAGATTCTAGTTGTCCCATAATTACTCGGTTACCTCCATGATGGTGCGATGTATGAATCCATTATTCATTCATTATTAATTCATTATTAATTCATTAATAATCCATATATCGGCAAGTGAGGGCAAGAATATAAGGAAGTGACGCAGCTCTATTTTGGATTAAAGCAAGATAACTAGTTTACGAGAGGTCATTTTTGGGCATACTGTTTGGATATCAAGCGCGGCGAGGTGAGCAAAATGGAAGAAACACAAACGGATAGTTGTATCATATGTGGGCAAAGGCATCAAAAGGGTATTTTGATTCTGGCGGCTTTTCTATGTGAGGATTGCGAGCTGGAGATTGTAGGAACGGATGTACATGATGTGAAATATCCGTATTTTGTGCACCAAATGGGGCAGGTTCTCTATAAAAAAAATGCATGAGGCATGCCGTCATTTACAAGAGTCTACCTCTCAGGCTAGATATTACCCGGCATCACGGATATAAACACGAATAGCTGCTTCTTTCAGCGAGTGCTTCAATCGCATGAGGGAACGGCTAATTTTTTTGCACAAAATATTATTTCCTTGCTGTCTTGCTGCTTCTCTTAGGAGATATTTTGATGTTTCCGATGTCCTCGATTTTTTCGCTATTTTCCTCTACTATAAGAATAATAAGGATATACCAATAAAACTAATATCCATTTTAACAAAGGGGATCAAGCCAAACATGACAGATTTATCAAAAATAGATAGAACTAGAGCACCCTTATTTGAGGCGATGGCAGCTCACTACCGGCGGAATGCCGTAAGCTTCCATGTACCAGGGCATAAATCAGGGGCGGGCGTCGACCCGGCAGCAAGCTTTTTCTATGAGGCTATGCTGGCTGTGGATTATACCGAAATTACGGGTCTGGACGATTTGCATCAAGCGGAGGGTGTGATTCTGGAGGCTCAGCGCTTGGCTGCGGAATGTTTTGGTGCGGAGGAAACATATTTTCTTGTTGGAGGCAGCACGGTTGGTAATTTGTCGATGATTACGGCTGTTTGCAACCCTGAGGATCTCATTCTAGTACAGCGGAACGTGCACAAGTCGGTTATCCATGGGCTGATGCTAGCGGGTGCGAGAGCCGTGTTCATTCCCCCTATGTGGGATGCGGCCAGTGGGATGGCTACAGGGGTTAAAGCCGAGGATGTGGAGACTGCTCTACAGGCTTATCCGGAGGCGAAGGGGCTCTTGATTTCCAACCCGAATTATTACGGCATGGGCGTGGATGTCCGGTCTCTGGCAGAGCTTCTTCATGCACATAATAAACCTTTGCTCGTTGATGAGGCGCATGGTGCCCATTTTGGCTTTCACCAGGAGCTGCCTCCTTCTGCGTTATCAAGTGGCGCTGATGTTGTTGTCCAGTCTACTCATAAGATGCTGACAGCCATGACTATGGGGGCTATGCTGCACGTGCAAGGGGATTTGGTTGACCGTACCGCGATCCAGCAAAGATTGTCCTTGCTCCAAAGTTCCAGTCCATCTTATCCGATTCTGGGATCGCTAGATTTGGCCAGACGCCAGGTTCATATGAACGGAGAAGCGTGGATCGAACGAGGCTTACAAGTTTTGAGAAATTTCAGCAATCTCCTATGTGAGCTTCCATGCTATGGAGTAATTTGTCAAAGTTTGCAGACGAGTGCTTATAGGTACAAAGATCCTTTTAAAGTTGGTATTTATGATGCTACTGGCACCCTATCCGGGCCTGCACTGCGGGAGAAGCTAGAGGATGCAGGCTGTTTTGTGGAAATGACGGATGCCAAGCATGTGCTGCTGCTCTTTACCCCTGCCTCTACCAATGCGGATGTACAGCGGGTATATCAAGCTTTAAGCAACATTTGTAGAGAGAGTCAGCTCGAAAAGAAGGAACTTTCGGGATTCATCACGAATATAGATAATCTACCCCCATTTACACAAATCTCCTCTCCCGTCGCTTTTAAACTTCAGGATCAGAGTAGTTTCAGCAAGGAGTCAGCACATCATACCGAGTTGGTAACGCTGGAAGCTGCAGTTGGCAGGCGGTCAGCGGATATGGTAATTCCCTATCCACCAGGTATACCTCTCTTATATTCAGGGGAAATTATTACAAAGAGCTGTGTACAATATTTGCAGGAGCTTGCCTCCTTAGGAATTAAATTTCAAGGGACACAACTGAGTCAATTGCATAAAATTAGGGTTTATATAAAATAAAGCTATACGTGTTTAGCAGCTTCAGGAGGACAGCATGAAAGGGATATTTATTACATTTGAAGGACCGGATGGAGCAGGGAAAACGACCCAGCTTCTAAGATTGGCGAAGGAGCTGCAGAGTATAGGGCACGAAATTGTCGTTACGAGGGAGCCGGGGGGAACGGCAATCAGTGACAAAATTCGCAGTATACTGCTTTCGCCAGACAACATAGAGATGGTGGACCAGACTGAAGTGCTGCTGTATGCTGCGTCAAGAGCACAACATGTGCACGAACGGATATTGCCGGCTTTAGATGCGGGAAAGGTGGTGCTTTGCGATCGCTTTATAGATGCGAGTGTAGCCTATCAAGCGTATGGCTTAGGGGTAGAAGCCGAGATGGTAAGGGCTATCAATCAGTTTGCCAGTTCCGGTTTGCAAGCAACAAGAACTTATTTATTGGATATACCGGTAGAGGTTAGCCAAGATCGGCTGCTGCAAAGAGCAGGGCAATCCGCACACGCCCCATTGGATCGGATAGAATTGAAGGGCTTTGAGTATCACAGTCGTGTGCGAGAGGGCTTTCATCATATTGCTGAGGAACAGCCGCAGCGAATTACTGTTGTGAATGCCAATCGAGCTGAGGATGAAATTGCCCGGGAAATTTTAACCGATTGTAAACGTTTGCTGGAACAATATTTTGCATTATGAAGAAAAACTATCTGGTATAGTTTATAATGAAGAGGGAGGAATCACCTATGAAATTAGTAATCGCTGTAGTACAAGATAAAGATAGCAACCGTCTATCCAATGCTTTGATTAAAGAGGGCTTCCGGGCGACTAAGCTGGCGAGCACAGGCGGATTTCTGCGTGCGGGCAATACGACCTTTATGATTGGTACGGAGGATGACAGGGTGCAGGAAGCGCTTCAGGTTATTCGGGCTAACTGCAAAATCCGCGAGCAGTTGGTTACACCTGTATCTCCAATGGGAGGAACTACGGATTCTTACATTCCATTCCCGGTTGAAGTTCAAGTAGGTGGGGCGGCCGTGTTTGTTCTGCCAGTAGAAAGATTTGAGCATTACTAAGCTGGATAAAGGGTGGGATCGTCCTTGAAAATTAATCCGGGGTGGCAGCCCATCGGGAAGAATGTCAAAGTGAATGATAATTCACTGCCGCAGCAAACGGCTCCCCGCAATTTTTCCGACATCATGCAGCAGAACAATGATAAGTTCTCCCAGGAACAGCTTGGTAAAATGATGCAGCAAATTACGCTGCAGGGAGACCGTCTGGCGAAATCCATGACGGTGCGCGAGCTGCGACAGTATAAAACGCTCGTCAAGCAGTTTCTTGAAGAAACTGCGCGGCGCGGCGTATCTCTTAGAGACACCAGGGGCTGGGATCGCCGTGGGCGCACTAAACGTTATAAGCTGCTGGAGGAGATCGATCGGGAGCTGCTGAATATGGCGGACGAGCTGCTGGAAAACGAGCAGGGGCGTATCGATATTTTACAGAGAATCGGTGAGATTCGAGGCATGCTGATTAACCTTTTATTTTAGAAAAGGAGATTGAAGCTGCTTAGTTAACTCATATAGTGGGATTTTCCCGGATGGAGTGTACAAGGTTATGTCCTTTCAAGCCATACGTGGTCAAGCTGCTGCAAAGAGACTTTTGCAAAACGGGCTTAGACACGATAAATTGTCTCATGCATATATATTTAGCGGTCCCATAGGGACTGGACGTGCTGAGATGGCGGTGGCGCTGGCCAAAGCCGTCTACTGCAGCACGATGGTGGAGGATGCTTGTGGAGAATGCCTGGAATGCCGTAAGGTAGAGCATCATAATCACGCGGATCTGCATATTGTTGAGCCGGATGGAGCTTCTATCAAGATTGAGCAGATCCGCCAGCTGCAGAAAGAATTCGCTTATCGGGCGACTGCCTCAGGAACGAAGATTTATATTATCCATCAAGCTGAGAAAATGACAGCTGCCGCAGCAAACAGCCTGCTGAAATTCCTTGAAGAACCAGCATCAAAAGTGATTGCGATCCTGATTACGGAAAATGGAAATGCACTGCTGCCAACGATTCAGTCGCGGGCACAATGGATCTCTTTTACACCGATGCCACGGGACGATTTGATTTGGAGCCTGCTGCAGGAAGGGCATCCTGAAGTGCTTGTGCGGCCAGCAGCTCATATGGCTGCAGGGATTGAAGCTGCTAAGGAATTAATTGTTTCAAATTGGTTTGCAGAAATGAGAAACGTAGTGTTACAATTAGCAAAGGAGACTCTAACTAGGTTTCCTTCATCTATAGTGACCGTTCAGCAAAAGCTGATAAAAACAGAACTGGCCGAACACATGTCGAATATATTCGACCTGCTGATTCTCTGGTTTAAAGATATGGTGCAGCTGCGATTAGGACGCAGAGACAAGCTGGTCTTTATGGATCAGCTCGATTGGATGGAATCTCTTGCATCTGGCAAAGAGGTATCGGATTGGGTGCGAATGATGGAGCAAGCGGTTCAACTGCAGAAGCGGCTTCGGTTTAATGCTAATACCCAACTGGTAGTAGAGAAAATGCTGGTTGAGATACAGGGGGTGTAACATGTATTCGGTAGTAGGTGTCCGCTTTAAGAAGGCGGGTAAAATATATTATTTCGATCCAATTGATCTTCCGATAGAGAAAGAAAATGCTGTGATTGTAGAAACCGCACGCGGCGTCGAATATGGCAGAGTTGTCATAGGTAAGAAAGAAGTTCGTGAGAATGATGTAGTTCTTCCATTAAAGAAGGTTATTCGTATAGCGGATCATCTCGATGCGGATCTGGTCGAAGAGAATAAGAAGGCGGCCAAGGATGCTTTCCAGACCTGTCAGGAGAAAATCAAGGATCATAGCTTAAAGATGAAGCTTGTAGATGTGGAATATACTTTTGACCGAAATAAAATTATTTTTTATTTCACAGCTGAAGGACGCGTCGACTTCCGGGAGCTTGTAAAGGACTTGGCCAGTATTTTCCGGACAAGAATTGAGCTTCGTCAAATCGGAGTACGGGATGAAGCCAAGATGCTTGGGGGCATTGGACCTTGTGGACGAATTCTCTGCTGCACTTCCTTCTTGGGGGATTTCGAGCCCGTATCGATTAAGATGGCGAAGGACCAGAATCTTTCCTTGAATCCGGCGAAAATATCAGGTCTATGTGGACGGCTTATGTGCTGCCTTAAATATGAGCATGATAATTATGAAAGTGCCAAGGATTCGCTGCCTACAGTTGGTAAGCAAGTTATCACATCTTTCGGTAATGGTAAGGTTCTAGGCTTGAATATGAATGATCGCACTGCCAAAGTACAACTGTTCGACCTTAAGAAAGTAATGGATCTGCCGCTTGATGATGTAGTAGAACAAGAGTAGCAGGAAATGGCTGCTAGAGGTGAAACCGTGAATAAACCCGATATTTTTGAGCAAATTGATCAGATGGAAGAGCGTATGGGCATTGCTCATGCTGAGCTTGGCGACCTAAAAAAGAAAATTGTAGCACTGCTTGAAGAGAACAAGCGACTGAGTATCGAAAATCAGCAGCTTCGAAAGCTGATGAGACAGGAAGAGGGCTCCACAGCAAATGAGTCGGGGAATATCGAGGAAGCCGCACCTCTCATAGGTGAGGGCTATGATAACCTGGCCAGGCTGTATATGGAGGGCTTCCATATATGCAATGTATATTACGGGCACCTTCGCACGGAAGGGGATTGCTTGTTCTGCTTATCGTTTCTAAATAAATAAAGCATGAATGGCCGTAGGGGATTCTCTCTACGGTTTTTCCATTACAGTGCAGAAAGGGATTCGGATGAACGAGGTACCGTTAACGGCAGCAGAACGAATCGATGATTTGCTGACGCATGGCTTGTATATTATCCAGAGTGAAGAAGTTTTCAGTTTTTCACTGGATGCGATACTATTAGCCAGATTTTGCAGTATGCCGCCAAAAGGGCGGGTGCTGGACTTATGTACAGGTAATGGAGTGGTGCCGCTGCTTCTAACGACTCGTTCCAAAGCAGAGATTTGGGGAGTTGAGATTCAAGAGAGGCTTGCAGATATGGCCAATCGCAACGTGAGGCTTAATGGGCTTGAGGATAGATTGCACATGCTTCAAGGTGATCTAAAGATGATTCACCAAACTTTGGGACATGGACAATTCGATCTTGTAACAGTGAACCCTCCCTATCTGCCAGTTCCAGCGGGTGAGCAAAATGTCAACGAGCATGTGGCTGCTGCGAGGCATGAGCTTTATTGTACGCTTGAAGAGGTAGTCGCAGCAGGCGCTAAGCAGGTGAGAGCAGGGGGCAAGTTTGCTATGGTACACCGGCCGACAAGGCTTGTTGATATCGTGTATTTCATGAGGAAGTTCCGTTTGGAGCCTAAACGCATTCGCTATGTGCATGCTAGAGCAGGGGAAGAGGCCATGATGGTACTTATAGAAGGCATGAAGGATGGAAAGCCAGAGATTCGCACGCTTCCTCCTCTAATCGTATATGACGAGCACAACCAGTATTGCAAAGAACTGATGGAAATTTATTATGGAGGGAAAACCTCCCTTTAAAATTATTTTATTATGTAAAGAGGGATTGTAGAATTGTTGAACTTACAAAAAAGCTATGCAGCGTCTGCGGGCGGACAAGCTCCAGGAACGCTATATCTGGTTGCTACACCTATTGGTAATCTGGAAGACATAACTTTCCGTGCGATCCGCACGCTTAAGGAAGTAGCACTTATTGCCGCGGAGGACACCCGGCAAACCCGCAAGCTGCTCACGCACTTCGAAATCACTGCGCGGCTCGTCAGCTATCACGAGCACAATAAGCAGGCCAGCGGCCCGGAGCTGGTCCGGCTGCTGCTTGAAGGGCAGAGCATCGCCCTTGTCAGCGATGCGGGACTTCCCGCCATCTCTGATCCAGGCTATGATCTGGTGAGGATGGCTTTAGAGAGCAGCATTCCAGTAGTACCGATTCCTGGAGCGAATGCAGCGCTATCTGCCTTGATCGCATCGGGACTGTCCACAGAACGCTTCACGTTCATTGGATTTCTGCCTAGAGAGAAGAAGTCCTTGACTCAGGAGTTGGAGCGGCTAAGGCTTCTACAGGGAACGCTACTGTTCTACGAATCGCCGCACCGTATTGTGAAGACACTGGAGCGTATGGCAGAGGTGTGGGGAGCAGAGCGCAACATTTGTCTGGCTCGGGAATTGACCAAAAAATTTGAGGAATTTGCCCGGGGGACAATTGCGGAGTGCTTAAAGCATCTAGAGGAGCATCCGCCACAAGGCGAATACTGCCTGATTGCCGAAGGTGACAACGGATCATCAGAAGAGTCCGCTACCTGGTGGCAAGCGCTGACCCTGGAGCAGCATGTAGACCATTATATGGAGCAGGGCTTAGACAAGAAGGAAGCTACGAAAAAAGTGGCCGCTGACAGGGATGTGCCCAAGCGGGATGTGTATAACGCTTTACTTGGAAAATAAGATTCCTGACCGTCTCCAGACAAAAAAAGATCTCTAATCCATACAGCTGAAAACAGCCAATAGATTAGAGATAAAGGAGATATGAAAAAGGTTAGAATTACCTAATGGAATGAATAATTTTATTATAACCTATTTTTCTTAATTTGTCACAGGGGTTGTCATTTCAGATAGGCAAACATTACAAACTATTTTTCCTCTGAAATAAGTAACGTTCTCTGCATTGCCGCAAAAAATGCAAGCAGGCTCGTATTTCTTAAGCATAATGCGCTCGCCGTCCACGTAAATTTCCAATGCATCCTTTTCGCCAATGCCCAAAGTGCGGCGAAGTTCGATTGGAATCACAACGCGGCCCAGTTCGTCGACCTTTCTAACAATACCAGTTGATTTCATCATATATGAATTTCCCCTTCCTAAAAATGAAAATTTTAATCGTCATAATTCGACATTCTTTTCTTGATTATGATACCAACGATTCCCAAAATAGTCAACCTTTATTTTGGCTAAATGGGACTTTTTTTTCCAAAAAAAATGATTATTTATTTTGGAGCAAGATTTGAAATAGCAGTAATAGCAAGGGTTTGTAAGACCTATACAACAGACAAAGAGGATCAAAGTGCTTATTCTTACTCGCTATGGGTGCCCATTATTATTGGAAAATGAGAAAATTGAATTCGACATTATTCGACAAGATTTTCGACATTTTCGACATCATTTAACATTTTATTTTTGTCTAAATTGTGACGTGCAGTAATTCCGAATATAATGAGTTTAGCTGGTAATTGTTTTATCAATTTCCCATATTCATTATTTCATTCAAAAGGAAGGTGTGTAGCATGAAAGAAGAAAAAGTGTTTAAGGACCCGGTTCATAAATACATATACGTACAGGATAAAACGATATGGGATCTTATTAATACTCGTGAGTTTCAACGTCTACGCCGCATCCGTCAGTTGGGAACGTCCTTCCTGACCTTTCATGGTGCTGAGCACAGCCGATTTTCTCATTCGTTAGGCGTATACGAAATCACACGGAAAATTATTTCCCAATTTGAGCGTAACCGATATGAGGATTGGCCGCAGGAAGAACGGCTGCTATGCCTTTGCGCCGCGCTGCTGCATGATCTGGGGCACGGGCCCTTTTCCCACTCTATTGAGAAAGCTTTTAATACGCATCATGAGGAGTGGTCCTGCAGGATCGTTCTGGGCGATACTGAAGTGAACGAAGTGCTGCGCCGGGTATCTCCCGATTTTCCAAAGCATGTGGCAGGTGTTATTTGCAAATCGTACAATAAAGAAATTGTGGTCAGCCTGGTTTCAAGTCAGCTTGATGCTGATCGCATGGATTATTTATTGAGGGATGCCTATTTTACCGGTGTCAATTATGGAACGTTTGATTTAGAACGCATTTTAAGAGTTGTAAGACCTTATAAAGGACATATCGTTGTAAAAGAGAGCGGCATGCATGCCGTGGAAGATTATCTCATGTCGCGCTACCAGATGTACTGGCAGGTATATTTTCATCCGGTTACCCGGAGTGCAGAAATTTTGCTGCAAAAAATATTTCAGCGCGCCAAACATTTATTCGAAGAACAATACAGCTTTGGCTTTATGCTTCCTCCCATACTGAGCTTGCTGGAGAATCGGCTGACGGTCGATGATTATTTCCTGCTCGACGAAGCGGTGATGCAGACTGTGCTGATGTTCTGGTGCTCGGAGAAGGACCCCGTCCTAGCTGATTTATGCAGTCGCTTCCTGAATCGCCGCTTATTGAAATATACAACCATGGAGAAGCCGTCACATGCTCTGCTTCAGAGGGTGAATAGCGCCCTGCTGGATGCCGGGTTTGACCCGGATAGTTACCTGGAAGTGGATTTCCCCTCGGACCAATCCTATGATATTTATCGTCCTGGTGAAAGTGATGAGAAGTTGCCTATTTTGCTGCTTGATAATAAGGAAGGGCTGACTGAAATTTCGCATAAATCCGATATCGTCCGTTCAATAAGCGGCATTCATATCGGCAGTTATCACCTTTACTATCCGGAAGAGCTGCTTGAGCGTATGAACCAGACTGAATATACGGATGTAGCTGAATTATTAAATAAACGCAAGTGAAAAGTAACCTGTACCAAGTACCTTAAAACATCTACACCAAGTACCCTATATATAGAAGAAACACAGAAGGAGACACCTATGCTAACAGATACGCACACACATTTAAATGCTGCCCAATTTGATGAAGACCGGGAAGAAGTTATTCAAAGAGCAGTGGATGCCGGGGTTACCCGGATTGTAAATATAGGATTTAACCGGGAGACCATTCCAACGTCCATGGAGCTTGCAGAAAAATACGATTTTATTTATTCCGCGATTGGCTGGCATCCGCAGGATGCCAAGGACATGCGTCCAGAAGATCTGGAGTGGATAGAGGAGCTATGCAAGCATGAAAAGGTTGTAGCCATCGGGGAGATTGGGCTGGACTATTACTGGGATACCTCTCCCAAGGAGACCCAGGACCGTGTCTTCCGCGAACAAATTCGTTTGGCCAAAAAAATCGGCATGCCGATCGTTATTCATAACCGGGATGCGCATCATGATATCATTCAGGTGCTTCGTGAGGAGAAAGCTGCGGAGGTAGGAGGCATCATGCATTGTTATTCAGGCAGCTGGGAGACGGCAAAATTGTGCCTGGATATGAATTTCTATATATCTTTCGGGGGACCTGTCACCTTCAAAAATGCAAAACAGCCCAAGGAGGTTCTTGCACAGGTTCCCTTGGACCGTCTTTTAATTGAGACCGATTCGCCTTACTTGACTCCCCATCCTCATCGTGGCAAGCGCAATGAAAGCTCGTATGTCAGGCTTGTGGCTGAAGCCGCCGCAGAAATAAGGGGAATGAGTCTGGAAGAGCTGGCGCAAATAACGACACAGAACGCCATCAAGCTGCTTGGAATTCGTTAAAAACAACTTTTTTCAGTCAAAATTTCTTATAAGTTTTGGAATTTCCGTCGTAAAACGACCCCGCATATATACGTGCAAAGTGCTAGGCTGAGCAAAGGTACTAACACATAAATGAGCGCAGCCGTAAAAAGGAGCGGAATGGTCAATAAGCAGGTTTGTACTGCCAATGTTGTCCAAATTAATTTCGCCAGAGATCCCGCTCTGCGGTTTTTGTCCAGCGGGTACATTTCAAACCAAAATGTGTACCGGTGAGCTTGCCCCAATGTAGATAGCTGAATGGTGCTTACCAGCAAGGTGACCAGCAGAACTACGGCCTTGGCTGCATCGTCGCTAAGCACATAAATCGCTAGCCCGGCAATGAGAGTAATCCGCAGTAAAATGGCAAAAAGCTCTGTCCGCAGCAATGTTTTGGTGTATATATATATGTAAGTGGAAGCTTGCTGAAACGGCAGCCTGGCCGTAATTCCACTTATCCAGCTTCTGTGCCGAATCTGAGCGGGCAGTTGGGGCACATCAACGAACCAATTGAAAAAGCCGTACAGCCTGGCCTGAAGCTGCTTCTCTTTCTCGATTAAATAATCCCAGCCGACCGTATATTGGTTAATGGAACGGGTGGCAGCAAACCATATGCAGATGCATAGAAGTGCGACGCCTCCAGCTATAAGCGCGCTATGCAGAAACAGCGTCCAGATGATAAGCAATGTCGCTATCCAGCGGCAGAGTGAGGTTGCCCTCCTTGTGTTTCTGTAAACGAAACGGCTTTCCTGCCAGGCTCCCAGCAGGTTGGCTGTTTTTATTAGGATCAGGAATAACAGCACCAGCAGGAAGGACTGGGTGGCTTCTCCTGCACAGTGCCGGTATAAAGGCCACAGCGCAATCAGCGCGATGAAGGTGAAGAAGCTTTGTACGATCAAGCTGTACACAAACCCGCCACGGAAATAGGCTCCTAATTTCAGCTCTGTTGGAAGCAGGAACATCCGGTCCGCATCCCTTAAGAGCGTGCGAATGGGACTGAGAACTAGCAGAGGGGCAAGGAGTAATTCAACAATCCAGATAAAGGGATAATTTGTCGGAAGCCGCTGTAAAGTTTTGGTATAATAATAGGAAGTAACAATGACTACAAGCAGCAAAAATAAGAGGAAATTACTTCTTACCGCATACTGCCAGTAGCCTATAGATTCTTTGGCGAACCTATCGAAGCGCTGCTTCCATAGGTTCTTTAGGTTTAGCTCGAAAGCTTTCATGTCGCACCGCCCTCATCCTGAACGAGGCTGTAGAACAGATCATCAAGTGACGCTCCGGGCAGCCCAGTTTGCAGACGGATTTCATCCAAATCGCCCTGGGCCGCTATGTGACCGCGATGCAGGACAACGTAGCGGTCGCAATATTTCTCGATTGTCGATAGAATGTGCGAGGAAATTAGGAAGCTGGCGCCCTTGCGCTTCATCCGCACCATCAGTTCAAGCAGTGAACGAATGGCCAGGGGATCCAGTCCCAGGAACGGTTCATCAATAATGTACAGTGAAGGTTCAATGAGAAAAGCATTCATAATCATTACCTTTTGCTTCATGCCTTTGGAGAGATGGCTGGAGAAGCTGTTCAGCTTGTCCTTCATCTGAAATTCGGCAAGAAGCGCATCGGAGCGAGCCGTGTAGACATCCTTCGACAGCCCGTAAGCCAAGGCTGTTAGCTCCAGGTGTTCCTTGATCGTAAGCTCTTCATAAAGCTCAGGACTTTCAGGCACATAAGCATAAGCAGCACGATAGGGAAGGGGACTTTCTTTTAAGGTTAATCCGTTGATCCGAATCGTTCCTTTTTGGGGATGAAGCAGTCCGAGAATATGTTTGATGGTCGTACTTTTACCTGCTCCATTCAGGCCGATTAAGCCGATCATTTCTCCTGGACGCAGGGCAAAAGTGATGTCGTGAAGCACAGGCTTACGCGGAATATAGCCCCCATAAAGGGTGTCTACCTGCAAAATGGGAATCATGTTATTCGCCTCCCTTTTCAGCAAAAAATTTACATTTCCATGGTATTTTCAACCATGAATATTATAAACGAATTCGCTTACAAATCATAATTTAGTCGCATTGCTCATGAAAAACGCCAAACGGATGTGTTATAGTGAGATAAACGTATCAATAACCTATATTACTGCTGAAATATCTCCATTTTTCCTGATTTCCGTCGTTTTTAGCTAGATTCGATACCTTTACAGGTGGGACATTACAGCGTAATATACTTTCATAATAACTTAATAACCTTTGCCAATTTTCCATTCGCTGAGTTCTTTTTTTTTGGGAAACGGGGGAACCGCTGTGAAGCTTCGAGAGTGACGTCACGTCGACTCGGATGCCAGCAGAATGTTTATCAGGGGTGAATCCGATTACGACGAACTGATCCAAGTTTGTGCGTATGAAGTAGGGCGACTCTCACGTCCGAATCCGTCAGCTAACCCCGTAAGCGTACGAAGAGGGAACGATTGTCGTGCCTTGTTGTATTTCATGTTGTATTTCACATGCCAACTAGAGCCACGGGAAGAGTCCTCTTTCCGCGGCTCTTTATTTGCTTTCTCAAAAACTTGGATATTTTCAGTAAGGGACTCATAGGATGATAGCAAAGGAGGTGCACTTCCAGGGCAATGTCGGTAATGGACCGGCAGTGCTGCTGTAAGAACCCCGCTGCAAAGCTGGAGGGTCATTAAGTTATCCAAATAAAACTTAGTCGCGTCATATCTATCATGCGTTACACTCGACGGCGAGGCTTTGAAGGAGGACCGAAGAAGTGGGCCTTATTTCCTATCAGGATACCCATGTAAAACGATCATCCAGCATGTCCTTCGCATTGCGATGGAAGCATGAAAACTTGCGTTTGATCTTAACACTAGCTGCTATTTCATTCGTAATGACTTTCATGTTTTTGGTGTTGTTGTACGGTACGGCTACCAAGAGCGTATCCGTAGTTGTGAATGGACAAGAAACCATTGTGCAAACGAAGCAATGGGTCCTGCAACGCCTACTGGATGAACAAGCCATAAAGATTGGCGAGCACGATCACGTTTCAGCATCCTTGACTGCAGAGCTCAAGGGGGGAGAAAAAATTTATATCGATCATGCAACCCCAATACAACTGACTGCCGACGGAGAGACCTCAACCGTTTACACAACTGCAAGAACGGTAGAAAGTGCCTTACTTGATTTAAATATTACTATTGGCGAGTTGGATCGAATTTCTCAGGAGCCGGATACTGCACTTTCGGCGAATTTACCAATACAAATTGTGAGGGTCAAAAAAGAGATAGAGCAAATCACAGAACCCATTGCGTTTGAAACAGAGAAGAAGAATGACGCTGAGCTGCTGAAAGGCAAAGAAAAGATTGTGCAAGAAGGCGCTCCCGGGGTCCTCGTAAAGAAAAAAGAAAAAGTGTTTGAAGATGGAGAACTTGTTTCAGAGAGCATTGTTGACGAAAAGGTTCAATCCGCAAGCGTGAAAAAAATAGTTGCTATTGGCACAAAAAATCCGGTAGTCACGTTATCGGCCTCTTCCGATGCCGGGCAAGAGGTATCGAAGGTATCCAAGAATGGTGTGACCTTTGATGTGAAGCAAGTTTTGAATAATGTAACCTTAACTGCCTACTCAGCTGATGTGGCTTCTACGGGCAAGTCAGAGGGCAGCCCGGGTTTTGGAATAACATTCACAGGGACCAAGGTGAGTGAAGGAAGGACAATCGCTGTTGACCCCAAGATTATCCCGTTAGGCTGGTGGGTGTATATCGAGGGAATCGGTCTCCGCAGAGCTGAGGATATCGGCGGCGCTGTAAAGGGAAAGAAGATTGACGTGTATTACGACAATCATGAATATGCCAATAAATTTGGTTTGAAACGCGGATATAAGGTTTATGTAATAGGACCCAAGAAACCCACTCAGAATTAAATGGATGATTTGTCCATGCAAAAATGGGTAATTGATGTTCCTTCCGGGCAAACTGGATAGAAATAAAGTATGGTCTGTGTAAAGGTGAAAGAAGAGGGGACCCCTCTTCTTTTTCTGCATGGTATAGGGCATTAACTATCGAGGCTGTTTACCTCCCGTAGAGGGAAGAGGTGCATCTATTGATTAAAGAAATCATTGTTGTTGAGGGTAAGAGTGATACCGCGGCTATACATAGAGCTGTAGAAGCTGAAACGATAGAAACCGGTGGTTCGGCAATTGGAGCTGCAGTGCTGCAGCGAATAATGCTAGCGCAGCAGCGGAGGGGTGTAATCATCCTCACGGATCCGGATCATGCCGGTGAACGTATACGGAAGATCGTAGCCGCTCGGGTGCCTGGCTGCAAGCACGCCTTTATTATACAGGAGCTGGCAGAGCATAAAGGGGACATAGGAATCGAGAATGCCTCACCTGAGGCGATAAGGGATGCTTTGGCGAATGTGAAGTCAGAGTACCAGGGGGCAGTATCCCAGCTAGCTTTTGACGATTTGATAAAAGCTGGTCTGATGCTGCATCCTGATGCGGCTGCCCGAAGGCTGGAAGTGGGCAAAACGCTCGGCATAGGCTATTGTAACGGTAAACAATTCTACAAACGCTGCACCATATTTCAAATATCCCGCGAGGAATTTGAAGCCGCAGTAGAACAATTGGATAGAAGAGGGCTAAAAGATGAATGAATCCGATGAAATAGTACCTGTGGATGTAGTACCCATGGATGTGGCCACACCCAAAAATACAAAGAATATAATAAAAAAGCACGGAATTGTCCTGAAAAAAAGCCTGGGGCAAAACTTTTTAACTGATCAAAATGTGCTGCATCAGATCGTAACCGCTGCGGAGCTTAGCAAAGATAAGGGCGCATTGGAAATTGGGCCAGGCATTGGCGCGCTGACGCAGCAGCTGGCCAAGACTGCCGGCCGTGTCATGGCCATCGAAATCGACCGCCGGCTGCTTCCTGTGCTGGCTGAGACGCTGTCGCCGTACCCCCATGCTTCTGTTATGCATGGCGATGTATTAAAGCTGGATCTGGCTGATCTGCTGCGCCAGCATTTTGAAGGCATGACCTCCGTGAGCGTTGTGGCCAATCTGCCTTACTACATCACGACTCCGATTATCATGAAGCTTCTTGAGGAGAAGCTGCCTCTGGAAAATATTGTCGTGATGATTCAGAAAGAAGTGGCGGAACGTATGACCGCCCAGCCGGGAAGCAAAGATTATGGCAGCCTGAGCATCGCTGTGCAGTTCTATTGCGAGCCCACCTTGGTCGGCATCGTTCCGCGCACGGTCTTCGTGCCGCAGCCGAATGTGGATTCAGCCGTTATCCGGCTGCGGGTACGTGAGAACCCGCCTGTGCAGGTAGAAGACGCCGATTTCTTCTTCGAAGTTGTCCGGGCCTGCTTTGTACAGCGGCGCAAAACCATCTACAACAACCTGCTGGTACGGTTTTTCAGCAAAGAAACCAAGAGTGAGCTTGAAGCGCTTCTCCTCTCCTGCGGCATTGACCCTATTCGCCGTGGCGAGACACTCAGCATGGAAGAGTATGCCCGTCTTGCAGCGGCGCTGAGCGGCCATTAAAGGCACCCGCACCATTTGCCCACTCCTGCCATAGGATAGTCAAGGAGGGGATTGTGCAATGAGGCAAGGCGACATTGTTACCCGGAAATCCTATGGCGGTGACATCCTTTTTAGAATTGAGCAGGTAGAGCGGCTCCAGGCCATGCTGCGCGGCGTCGATTTTCGATTGCTTGCCGATTCGCCATTGACGGATTTGGTGATCGCCGAATCCAGATTTTCCGATGAGCATCCGAGGGCGATCACCCCGCAATTTCGGGAATCGCTGCGCAAATTGGAGTTTTCCAAAGCAGAAATGCGGCAAAAGAATCAGCATGCCTTTGAGCTAAAAAAGCTCGCAGGCTCATCCTATTTTGAAATGCCTGGCAAAGTGCTGCATTTGGACGGAGACCCGGCTTATTTACGTAAATGCATGCAGCTCTACGGAGAGCTGAGGGTGCCAGCTGAAGGCTTCTATGTCCCGGAGCCTCAGATGCCGGAAGTGATATACCGCCTCCTGACACAGGTCAAGCCGGACATTCTGGTTATAACCGGCCATGACGGTATTCTTAAGCATCGCAGAAACGGGGATATGAACCAGTTAAGCAGCTACAAAAATTCGCTGCACTTCAAAAATGCAGTGCAGGTCGCCCGTCAATATGATCGCGACCGTGATTCGTTAACGATTATCGCGGGTGCTTGCCAGTCACATTTTGAAGCTTTGCTGCAGGCTGGAGCCAATTTTGCCAGTTCTCCGGCAAGAGTGTTGATTCATGCGCTTGATCCTCTTTGCATTGCAGCCAAGACGGCCTACACTTCGATTAAGGATACAATATCCATGCTTGATGTGATGGATCTTACGGCTACAGGTCTGGACGGACTTGGCGGTGTGGAGAGCAAAGGATGCTATCGGGTGGGAATTCCTGGCATACGTCCTGTGGAATTAAAGGCATGATAGGTCTGAAAGAAGCTGAAACACCTAGGAATACACATATTTGCTTAAGCGGGCCCTTTAATCTCCTAGCAGGAGTTAGGGGCTTTTTTTCATGTGCTGATTAAATGCTGAATATTTTCCAGGCAAAGGTGACAACCTGAAGAGAATGGAAATTCGAAAATTAGTCAGATATGCCGTTGACAATGGGTTTGTCGTACTGATATAATATTTGGTCCTCAAATTTGACAATAATGTGTTTCTAGGTTATAATCAATAAGGAAAGAGGTGGTAGTTGACAATGGCAAAAAATGCGCTATTGGAGATCAAACGCAGTTTGGAGCCCCATGTTGGGCAGAAGATCATGTTAAGAGCAAATGGTGGCCGCAGGAAGACCATCGAACGCTCCGGTGTTTTAGAAGAAACCTACCCTTCTGTTTTTATTGTGAAGCTTGATGAGGAACAACATGCATTTAAGAGAGTGTCTTACAGCTACTCCGATATACTTACGCAATCTGTAGAAGTGACCGTCTGTAATGATGACGGACAAGTTCAGATCACTTATATTCAACATTAACGGATATTCACGTTGGAAATACCGGCAGACCTCAGGGTCTGCTTTTTGTTTTGTATGGATGTTGAGATTATGTAGCATAATAAGCCGAATCAAACAAAGGGAGGCTTACCTATGGGAAGAAGAAGGAGAGGCTTAATGTCGGAGAACTTCAAATCCGAGTTGGCCAAGGATCTTGGATTTTATGATGTTGTTCAGAGGGACGGCTGGGAAGGCATACGAACCAAAGATGCTGGCAACATGGTGAAGCGGGCCGTTCAAATTGCCCAGGAGCATCTGGCTAAACAGAATTCTAACTTCAGACAGCCTTAGCGGCACAAGATTCTGAAATGAAGTTCGACATAGTCATGGATTTGATCGATTTCTCCACTTGTTCTTAGCTTTTCTCTTGCTCTTTTGTTATAATATGCTGACGGCAAACGAGCAAAAGAAGGTGGAGCATGAAGATTTTTGAGAAAGCACCAGCAAAAATCAATCTATCCCTAGATGTTTTATATAAAAGAGAAGATGGCTACCATGAAGTAGAGATGGTTATGACCATGGTGGATCTGGCAGACCGCATTGAAATGCAGGAGCTTCCCCGGGATACCATCATCATTTCAAGTCAGGCCGGATATATCCCGCTCGATGAGAAGAACTTGGCTTTTCAAGCGGCTAGATTGATTAAAGACAGATACGAGGTCAAGCAGGGCGTATACATTCATTTGAACAAGAAGATTCCGGTGGCTGCAGGGTTAGCGGGCGGAAGCAGCGATGCTGCAGCAGCTCTAAGAGGGCTGAATCGGCTTTGGAAGCTTGGAATCCCTGAAAAGGAATTGCAGACGCTGGGAGCGGAGCTTGGCTCTGACGTTCCATTCTGCATCAGCGGAGGGACAGCCGTGGCTAGAGGCCGTGGTGAGAAGCTTGAGCCTATAGCATCTCCCCCGCAGTGCTGGGTTATTCTGGCTAAGCCGCCAATCAACGTGTCAACCGCAGAGATTTATGGGAAGTTTAATGCAAAGAAGATAAAGAGACAACCGTCTACACCTAATATTCTGGCTGCAATCCAGAACAGAAGCTTCGATAAGCTCTGTGAAGGACTAGGAAACGTACTCGAGGATGTAACGCTTCATTCGTATCCGGAGGTGCGTCATCTGAAGGAATGCATGCAAAGGCTTGGAGCAGACGGTGTGCTGATGTCAGGCAGCGGCCCTACAGTTTTTGGTTTGGTCTCCAAGGAAGCCAAGGTTCCCCGGATTTATAACGGCTTGCGCGGGTTTTGCAAAGACGTATATGCGGTTAGGATGTTAACCTAAGGTTGCATCCTTTTTTTATGTCTATTTATAATGGCAGAATATAGTGGCAGAAGAAACTTGGATTTCAAGTGATACTTGAATAAATACGTATAACAATGATATATTTTCAGTATATTATTCGTGTTTTGGGGAGGTGAGCTGATGAAAAAGTTGAAAAGGAGCGCCAGACTGGTGGAAATGACGCAGTATTTGTTGTTTCGTCCGCATACACTAATTCCTTTAACGACTTTTGCCGAGCGTTACAGCTCTGCTAAATCCTCTATCAGCGAAGACTTGGTCATTATTAAGGAAGTATTCGAGGAAGAGGGCCTGGGAGACCTGCATACGCTGGCAGGTGCAGCCGGTGGAGTGAAGTTTACGCCCAAGATGCCTAAGGAAGCTTCTTTATCTTTCATACAGAATCTGTGTCAGAAGCTGCAGGAGCCGGAGCGCATTCTACCTGGTGGTTATCTGTACATGTCGGATATCATGGGGCAGCCCCATTATTTAAATGAGATCGGGAAAACCTTCGCTTCTGCTTTTGCCAATCGGGATATCGATGTCATTATGACTGTTGAGACCAAAGGCATTCCGCTGGCGTATGCTACAGCCTCTTTTATGAACATTCCTGTTGTTATTGTCCGCAGGGACAGCCAGGTGACGGAAGGGTCGGCGGTTAGCATTAATTACGTTTCCGGTTCGGATAAGCGTATTAAGACAATGTCACTTGCCCGGAGAGCGCTCAAGGAAGAAGCTAAGGTGCTGATTATTGATGATTTCATGCATGTAGGCGGAACGATCCACGGTATGATGGATTTATTGAAAGAATTTAAGGGAACCGTTCAGGGCGTGGGAGTATTTATGGAATCAAGTGAGGTTGAGGAGCATTTGGTCGAGGATTACGTTTCTTTGGCTAAGCTCAATGGTGTGGATTCCAAAACGAGAAAAATTAGTGTGGATCTAGGAAATTACTTTCATTAAAGAAGAGGAGAAATAACGATGGAATTGATCTCAACAAGCGGGGCACCGGCGGCTATAGGACCTTATTCACAAGCGATTCAGTTAGGGAATCTGCTGTTTACGTCTGGACAAATACCGTTAGGGCTTGATGGACAAGTTGTAGAGGGTGGCATAAGGGAACAAGCTCATCAAGTGTTTGCTAATTTGAAGGCGGTATTGGCGGCTGCAGGAGCTAATTTTGATGATGTAGTGAAGTCGACGGTGTTCATCAAGGATATGAATCAATTCGCAGAGCTCAATGAAGTGTACGCTTCGTACTTCGGAGATCATAAGCCAGCGCGTTCTACCGTTGAGGTTGCACGCTTGCCAAAGGATGTTTTTGTCGAAATAGAAGTGATCGCCGCTATTCCTGTCGAAAAAAATTAAATATAAAAAAATATAAGAAAAAATTTGAAATTTATTAAAAAAGCAGCAGGAATTTACACTAAAATGTGGAATTATACACCTAGTCTTACCGACGCAAAAAGGTGGTGAACACAAGTGCAAATTACAGATGTTAGACTCCGCCGGGTCAACTCCGAGGGGAGAATGAAGGCGATTGCTTCCATTACCATTGATAATGAATTCGTCGTTCACGACATTCGTGTCATAGACGGAAACAATGGAATGTTCGTGGCTATGCCTAGTAAGCGAACCCCAGATGGCGAGTTTCGTGACATCGCACATCCGATTTCTTCCACAACCCGTGAGAAAATTCAAGCTGCTGTATTGGCTGAATATGATCGTGCTGCTGTTGAGGAAGAGGTCATCGAAGAAGGTGCTTAATAACGAAAAAAATGGGAGAACCTCAGAGCAACAGCAGAGGTTCTCTTTTCTTTTTATGAAAATTAGGCTATATTGGGTGAAGAATGTAAGGACTTGAACTACATAAGTAAAGGAGTTGCTTTTCGTTGACTGTAATGGCAATTGTACTGGCTGCCGGTCAGGGTAAACGCATGAAATCAAAGCTGTATAAGGTGTTGCACCCTATTGGTGGCAAACCTATGGTAGAACATGTTGTAAACACACTTGAACAAATAAACGCAGCAAGAACGCTGGTCATTGTCGGCTTTGGAGCCGAAGCTGTAAAGGGTCATCTGGGCGACAGGGTTGAATATGCGCTCCAAGAACAGCAATTAGGCACCGGGCATGCCGTATTGCAGGCTAAGGAAGCTTTTGGCGATGAAGACGGGATCACTATTGTAATTTGCGGCGATACTCCGTTGATTAGAGAGCAGACTCTGCTTGATATGATGAACCTTCATGAAGCAACAGGCGCAGCAGCGACGATTCTGACGGCACATATGGAACAGCCAGCAGGTTATGGACGAATCATACGCGAAGCAGAAGGACAGGTCTCAGGAATTGTTGAGCATAAGGATTGCACGCCAGAAGAAGCTTTGGTTAAAGAAATTAATACAGGCACTTATTGTTTTCATAATAAAAAGCTGTTTGAAGCATTATCACAGGTTACCAACAATAATACCCAGCAGGAATACTACCTTACGGACGTTATTGGAATCCTGGTCAGACAAGGCGCAGTGGTGCAGGCTCATTGTATGGAGGATAGCTCCGAATCTATAGGAGTGAATGATCGTGTGGCTCTTGCTGAGGCTGAGGTGCTGCTGAAGAAAAGGATTAACCGGCAGCATATGCTGAATGGAGTTACCTTTATCGATCCGGACAACACGTATATTGAATGTGATGTGCAAATTGGCGCGGACACTGTTCTATTGCCAGGCACACTGCTTCGCGGCAGCACCAGGATAGGGGAAGGCTGCACGATAGGGCCGCATACGGAAATTATAGATTCTGTTATAAAAGACGAAGTCACGATTAAGCAATCCGTTCTTCAAGAGGCTGTTGTTGACAGCTGCACTTCAATTGGACCGTTTGCCTATTTACGACCAGGAGCACGTCTAGGTAAAAATGTTAAGATCGGCGACTTTGTTGAAATCAAGAACGCTTCACTGGATGAAGGGGCGAAGGTGTCCCATCTTAGCTATATTGGTGATGCGGTTGTTGGCAAGCATGTGAATATCGGCTGTGGAGCTATCACGGTAAACTATGATGGATTTAACAAAAGCTTGACGGAAATTGGGGATCATGCTTTTATAGGCAGCAATGTGAATTTAATAGCACCAGTAAAGATTGGTGAAGGAGCTTACGTTGTTGCCGGCTCAACCATTACCGATGCTGTGGAAGCAGGGGATATGGCTATTGCCAGAGAACGCCAAGTGAATAAACCAGGTTATGCCGACAAAATCAAAGCCCGTATGAAATTACGCAAAAGCGGCAAAGCAGAGTAATACAGCATCAGCAGAAAATCAGGATGGAACCTCTACATATTGGAAATACTGGCTAATAAGACTGGCATAAAAGCGTCCAGATTTATAAGCGGTCTAACCATAGAAGGAGGTTCTTTTTTCATGTTGACATTGAAGGCGGAAATCCGCAAGGAGAATACAGCGTCGACGATTAAGCAGCTGCGCGCAAACGGTAAAGTGCCTGCAGTCGTAAATGGCAAAAAGGTAGGCAGTACGGTTATCGCGATCGATCAGAAGGAGCTGCAGGCGCTGCTTCGCAGCAATCCTAACGCGATTATTGAGATGGAGCTGACAGACGGAGTGAAGCACCCTGTGATGATTCATGAAATACAGAGGGGCAAAGTGAATCGTGAGCTGCTCCATATTGATTTTCATCAAATCAACATGGATGAGCCAGTTAAATCATTTGTGCAAATAGAATTTATCGGTGAAGCTGTGGGTGTGAGCGAAGGGGGAATTCTGCAGATTCAGCAGCATGAGCTGGAAATCAGGTGTCTTCCTGACCAGATTCCAGCTTCCATCAAGGTGGATGTTTCGGATTTGAAAATGGGTGATCATTTGTTGGTAAGTGATCTTACGCTGCCATCGGATGTTGAAATCAAGACCGACCCCGGAGAACTGTTGGTTACCATCCTAACTCCACAGAAGGAGACCGCCCCGGATGAACCGACTGAGGATAGTCCAGAAGCAGCGGAAGCTCCTGCGGAAACCGTTTAGTATAACCGATACACACACGAGCCGTCCTTCTAAGGGCGGCTGTGCTGTCTTACTTCCTGCCAGCATACCCTGCTGCAGCATTAATAGCCAGGACGGGAAACAAAGGTATACAAATAGCGATTATAATAGGTGTTGTTGATTTTAATATAACTTGGAGTAAAATATTCCACATATCCTATATCCTTGTGTTTATTTTGATAGTATACTTGGACGGGGATATCGGCATCCATGTGAGCTTGAAAATGCAAGTCAGTGATCAATTCTTGACCGTTATCATACATAGATGTTTCTCACCTGCGGTTCAAAATTTATAATATACTACAAAGTAGGGCGGAAAGCTGAGCTTGCTTTGTCACATTACTATAGTAACAAAAAGTAATCACTTTTTATAGGAGGATCTTTTATCTTGAAATGCTTTGTTGGTTTGGGGAATCCTGGAAAACAATATGAACATAACCGTCACAATGTAGGCTTTATGGCTGTGGATCGCTTTGCTGAGAAATGTAACATTCGTTCCTTCCAAAATAAAGGCAAGGCGCTTCTTGGAGAAGGAAATGTAAATGGAGTCAAGGTTTTTATATTAAAGCCTATGACTTATATGAATTTATCCGGCGAAGCGGTCCGGGCTTTTATGGATTTTTACAAGGCTGACTTAGCGGATTTAATTTTTCTTTACGATGACATGGACACTCCATTCGGGCAAATCCGGCTTCGTTACCAAGGCAGTGCGGGAGGCCATAACGGCATCAAGTCGATCATACAGCACACGGGAACACAAGCTTTTAATCGGATTCGGATCGGAATTTCCAGGCCGGCACCTGGCTATCCTATCGTGGATTATGTGCTTTCCAATTTTGCCAAGGGTGAGTCAGCAGAGCTGGAAAAGACGATTGAGCATACTTGTGATGCCATGGAGTTCAGCTTGAAGGAATCCTTTGAGAAGACGATGGCTAAATTTAATGCGTAGCTTCTAAAAAGGCTCAAATATTACCCTTGAATTGGCTAATTCCATTTGGAATTGGTCATACTAGAGTGTAATAGGGCAGCCAAAGGAGGCATACACATAGATGTCAGCTAAGTATATTTGTCGTCACTGTCATACATTTATTGGGGAAATCAGCACGGGAACGGTTACCGAGCAGCAGTTGGGCTTCCATTTCTTGACCCCTGATGAACGGAGAGATATAATATCGTATAACATGGATGGAGATGTAACCGTTAAGGTTGTATGTGATTATTGCAGAGAAGCTTTAGAAGCAAACCCTGAGCTATCTTTAATAGCCAGCCCTCTTCAGTAACACACCTGAGTCGGATTTATTTTTTCACCTTCATTGCTTATGCCTAGGCAGGATTGCCGAGGCTTCTTTTCGTGAGAGGAGTGTAGTTGTTTGCAAGCTTTAATTCAAGCTTTTTCAGCGGATACAGACTTCCAAACGATAGTATCCGGCATACGGTCCGAGATGAAAGAGCAGCTCATAGCAGGCCTTACAGGTTCTTCGAGACAAGTAATGATTGCTTCGTTATTTCAGGATTTACAGCGTCCCGTATGCATCCTGACCCATAATATGTTTGCTGCTCAGAAGATTGCCGAGGATCTGGTAGAATGCCTGTCAGAAGACGATGTGCTGCTATACCCTTCGCAAGAGCTGCTTGCTACGGAAGAGGCGTCAGCAAGTCCGGAAATGCTTGCGCGGCGTATTGACGTGCTTACCAAGCTTTCGCGCGGGTATCGCGGCATCATTGTAGCCCCATATGCGGGTGTAAGACGGTACTTGCCCGTAAAAAGTATTTTCGAGGATTCGCAAATTACGGTTAAGCTTGGTGATACGATTGGGCTTGAGGATCTGCTTGCCCGGATGTCGGAGCTGGGCTATGAACGGACTGAGCGGGTTGAGTCCAAGGGTGAGATGAGCGTCAGGGGTGGAATTATTGACTTTTTTCCATTGACCTTTGCTTCGCCTGTCCGCATTGAGCTGTATGATGTGGAAGTGGATTCGATCAGAACCTTCGATGTTAGTGATCAGCGTTCCATTGATAAATTAGAAACTATTACAATTACTCCTTGCAGAGAGATTCCCGTTGATAGAAAGCGATTACAGTCAGCTGCCCAGCACGCTTATGAGCTGCTGCAAGCACAGCTTGAGAAGATGTCTGACCGGCAGGCGAAGGATAAGCTGTTAGAAGTTGTTGCACACGACGTTGAACTGCTGCGTGAAGGGCAGTCTTTTCCTGGTTTGTACAAATATATTTCTTTGTTGTATCCGGAAAGACATACGCTCTTCGATTATTTGCCGCAGGATACGGTCTTAATCGTTGATGAACCTGCAAGGCTTCTTGAAACGGCAAAGCAGTTGGAACGCGATGAAGCGGAATGGATGACTCATGCGCTCCAAGAAGGCAAGAGCTTGCCGGCATTTGTGCTGTCCAAAACTTACGAAACTTTATTGCACCGCAGGCCTTTCCCTACGCTTTATTTGTCCTTATTTTTACGGCAGGTGAGCGGCATTCAGCCACAAAATATTGTTAATTTCGTCTGCCGCGTCATGCAGAGCTTTCACGGTCAAATGAATCTCTTGAAATCGGAGATGGAGCGCTGGAAGAAAAATGGCAGCAATGTCATTCTGCTGGCCAATGGCGAGGAGCGCAGAGAACGCGTCAAGCGGGTCCTTCATGACTACCAGATTGAGGAGCCTGTCATTGTCGACGGAAATCTGCAAACGGGTTTTGAGCTGCCATCTATCCATCTTGTGGTCATCACGGAAGGGGAGATCTTTACCCAGAAGCAGCGCAAAGTCCGCAAGGTGGAAAAAAAGCTGGAGAATGCCGAGAGGATCAAAAGCTATCAAGAGCTCAAGGTGGGCGATTATGTCGTTCATGTTAATCACGGAATCGGTAAATATGTAGGTATAGGCACGTTAGAGGTAAGCGGGATTCATAAGGATTATCTGCATATCGTCTATGCCGGGGGCGACAAGCTTTCTGTCCCTATTGATCAGATTGAATTGATTCAAAAGTATGTTGGTTCCGAGGAAAAGGAGCCAAAGGTATACAAGCTCGGGGGAGCCGAGTGGGCGAGGGTTAAAGGCAAAGTGCGAACCTCTGTCAAGGATATCGCAGATGAGCTGATCAAGCTCTATGCCGAGCGCCAGGCAACTACAGGTTATGGCTTCAGCCAGGATAGTGCTTACCAGAACGAATTCGAGGGCATGTTCCCATACGATGAAACCCCTGATCAGCTCAGAGCAATCGAGGAGATCAAGGTGGATATGGAGAAACCACGTCCAATGGACCGTTTGCTTTGCGGTGACGTGGGGTATGGTAAAACTGAGGTTGCTATCCGCGCTGCCTTTAAATCGGCTATTGACGGCAAGCAGGTGGCTGTACTGGTCCCTACGACTATTTTGGCGCAGCAGCATTATGAGACCTTTAGAGAAAGATTCTCAGGGTATCCTTTTAATATCCAGGTACTCAGCCGTTTCCGTTCCAAGAAGGAACAGAATGAGGTTATGAAGGGCGTCAAGAAAGGCGTAGTCGATGTTGTCATTGGCACCCATCGTTTGCTTTCCCAGGATGTGCAGTTTAAGGATTTAGGCTTGCTCATTGTTGATGAGGAACAGCGTTTTGGTGTTTCCCACAAAGAAAAGCTCAAGCGGTTTAAAACGAATGTGGATGTACTGACTCTTACCGCTACTCCAATTCCGCGGACCTTGCATATGTCCATGCTGGGAGTAAGAGACTTGTCCGTAATTGAGACACCACCTGAAAATCGGTTTCCCGTACAGACCTATGTGATCGAGCATGGCTTCACCTTGGTCAGGGAAGCGATTGAGCGTGAGCTTGCCCGGGAGGGCCAGATTTACTATCTGTACAATCGTGTACAAGGGATTAATCAAATGGCCGATCAAATTTCTGCACTCGTTCCAGAAGCCCGTGTGGCGGTTGCGCACGGTCAGATGAGCGAGCAGGAGCTCGAGAAAACCATCCTTGATTTTCTGGATGGAGAGTATGATGTACTGGTCAGTACGAGCATTATAGAAACAGGCGTTGATATTCCAAATGTGAACACACTGATTGTCCATGATGCCGATCGTATGGGCCTGTCGCAGTTGTATCAGCTACGCGGCCGTGTCGGACGCTCGAATCGTGTCGCGTATGCGTACTTTACCTATCAGCGGGATAAGGTGCTGACTGAGGTGGCGGAGAAACGGCTGCAGGCGATAAAAGAGTTTACAGAATTAGGATCAGGGTTTAAAATTGCGATGAGGGATTTGGCTATCCGCGGCGCTGGGAATTTACTAGGTGCGGAGCAGCATGGTTTTATCGCTTCCGTCGGCTTCGATCTGTACTCACAAATGCTTGCTGAGGAAATTGCTCAGCGCAAGCTAGAAATGAGTGGAGAAGAGAAAGCGCCGGAACGTGAATGGAATACACAGATCGATATTCATCTGGATGCCTACTTACCTTCAGACTACATCTATGACAGCATGCAGAAAATTGAAATCTACAAGAAGGTAGCGGCAATTCGTACGCTTGAAGAGGCGGCGGATTTACATGAGGAGCTTGTAGATCGATTCGGTGACTTACCTCAAGCTGTGGATAATTTATTAGCAGTGGCTCGTTTGAAATCATACGGTTCGGAATACCGGATAGAAACGATCAGCCAAAAAGGGGATGATTTCCAGATCAAGATGCATGCTGATCAGAACGACAAGCTTGACGGACAGAAGCTGTTCACCTTGTCAAATCGTTTTGAAGGCCGGGTAAAGCTTGTGGCGGGGGCTAATATTAACATCCTTGTCCGCTGCAAGGGGCTGCAGCCAGAAGCATCCATAGATTTAGTGGAGCGGTTTCTGGTACAATACAAGGAGGCTTTAAAAACGAAGGGAGAATTGCAAGATGTCGCAAAATAAACAAATATATAAGAATAAATGGATTATTACATTGGTGGCCTTGATGATTGCCGTATTCGCGCTAAGCGCGTGCGGCAAGAAGACTGAAGAACCAGGACCTGCAGCAACGGATACAGCAACAGGGACACCTGCTCCTACTACTGGAGAGCCTGGTGATGTTATCGCCACTTATAAAGAGAATGGCAAGGTCACTAGGGCTGAATTTGATTCTTTTGTTAATGTTAACAAAATGCTTGATCCTAACCTGGCACAATATGCTCAGGATCCTACGGTTCAACAAAACATTCTCCAGCAGCTGATTGTCTATAAGATTTATTCCGACAAAGCGGATGCAACAGTTAAAGCTGAAGCGGACAAGCTGGTTGAGGAGCAAATCAAGCAATTCACCGCTTACATGGCTGAGCAAGAAGGCGGAATGGACAAGCAATTGAAGGATAATAACATAGAGCTCAAGGATATTGAGTCACTTATGCGTCTTACCTTCTATACAATGAAGTATGTGGATAGCCAAGTTACCGATCAGCAAGTGAAAGAAGCTTATGATAAGAGTTTGGCCAATCATGAATTAGATATCGCTACTGTAAGCCACATTCTTATCGGTCTGACCGATCAGGAAACGAAAAAGGAACTACGCACCAAAGAAGAAGCTCTCAAAATAGCTAAAGATGTTGTTGCCAAGCTGAAAGCAGGCGGAGATTTCGCGGCATTAGCCAAGGAGTTTTCCGATGATCCTGGCTCTAAAGAAAAAGGCGGCACTTACGAAAATGCTAATGTGAACCAATGGGTTCCGGGCTTCAAAGAAGCAACTATGGAGCTTCCATTGAATGAAGTTAGTGAACCGGTTGAAACTACTTTCGGTTACCATGTAATGAAGGTTTCCAGCAGAGGAACAACACCGCTTGAAGAAGTAAAAGACAAGTTCAAGGAACAGTTAGGTCAACAATTACTCAGCGACTTCTATAAGAATGAGCTGCCAGGTCTAATTGAAACCAACACTCTTCCTACACCAACACCAGTACCTACACCGGCTGCTAGCCCAGCCGCTAGCCCTGCTGCAAGTCCAGCAGCGAGCCCAGCCGCTTCACCAGAAGCAAAGTAATTATATTTCAGAACCAGGATACCCTAATATTAGGGCTCCTGGTTTTTTTATATATTAAGAAAGTTTGGGCGCTTTACAGTGCAAAAGTATAAAAGAGGGATACCCCGGAGCAGCCCGCCTCCCCCGAGCCCCGAATGGAACCTGTGCTCTACTTAACGATGTTTTTCATCGTTAAAGCGAGTGTCCCAGGTCAATTCGTCACGTTAGTGATGATTTTCATCGTTAAAAGTGGACGAATGGCCTCTGTGGGTGGTTGAAAGGGATTTTAACGATGTTTTTTCATCGTTAAAGTAAGGTTGTAGAGACGATCTGGTACTTTTAGCGATGAAAAACATCGTTAAGTAGCAGAACTTCTCCATTTTTCTTCCACGTGCCTTTGACCGCTTTGATGGCAGTCCGTTTGAGCTTGGTGTTCGTGTGATTGTAGCTAAAGAGTGGGAAGGGGTGTGGGTGGAAGAGCGGTAGCGTCCGCCTTTAAAGATTTGTTCCTACCTCCTCATTTATATCCTAAGGGAACAAATCTTTAACAGCGGCTGTAGCCACACCCCTTACCTCCGCAACGCTCCCACGTCACGAACACGGACCTCAAAGGACGCCGCAAAGTGTTTATTCTTATATTATCTCCACTATCCCCTTTACTCAGAAGAACCAGGGCGAATGGCCAGGTAGAATGGGGGTGTGACCAAATTGTAGCTTGGCACCCTATCAGTTAAATATGAGGTGGCGGGTAATTTTTGAAATTTAAGTAAAATGATTGCTAATCATAAGGAAGCTTTTGTATAGATTAATGGGAACTGAAGAATACTATGGGTAGACATCGAGCTCCCTCAAGTCGTATCTAACTTATTCAGAGGAAAGTGAGGCATCTAGAGTATGAAAGCAACTGGAATTGTCCGTCGGATAGATGATTTAGGAAGAGTCGTGATCCCGAAAGAAATTCGTCGAACATTACGAATTCGTGAGGGGGATCCGCTTGAAATATTCGTTGATCGTGACGGAGAAGTTATTCTTAAGAAATATTCTCCAATTGGGGAGCTGGGTGATTTTGCCAAAGAATACGCGGAGTCGCTTTTTGAAAGCACGAATCACCTGACTATGATTTCGGACAGAGACACGATTATTGCTATGGCGGGCGGATCAAAGAAGGACTATTTGGACAAATCCATCGGCCCTCTCTTGGAAGCTTGTATGGAGAGCAGAAAAACGGTCATGGACAGCGGATCGGGTGAGTACGAGATTATTAAGGATGTATCAGAGACTTACGGTTCTTACGTAGCGGCGCCAATCATTGCTGGTGGAGACCCTATCGGATCTGTCGTGCTGGTCAGCAAGGGCGAGAACGTGAAAATGGGACAAATGGAACAGAAGATGGTGGAAACAGCTGCAGGATTTTTAGCTAAGCAAATGGAACAATAGCGTTTTTTGTAATTGGCATAAGGAAGCTTCCTCACCGTGGATTGAAATCTGCGAAGGGGAAGCTTTTTTTGTAGGAATCTTAGAAATTCGTTATAATCAGTGTACATATGGCAAGCCGCAAGCTACAAGGAAGCAAGCAAGCGAGTAAGTAAGTAAGTAAGTAAGTAAGTAAGTAAGTAAGTAAGAAAGTAAGTAAGTAAGAAAGAAAGTAAGTAAAGCAAGCGCTGGAGGATGAGAGGGGCGGTAATATCCGTAAGACAATGAAAGAAAGTAAGTCAAATACGACTAAATCTGACAAAGATTTACCATACAGCGGGTCAAAGCTTTTGCAAGGTACCGTACTCCTAGCTGGGGCAGCTATAGTCTCCAAGCTGCTGGGCACTCTGCAGAAGATTCCCTTGCAAAATATGGCTGGAGATGGTGCTTTTGGCATATATAACGCTGTTTATCCCTTGTATATACTCATTCTTTTCCTGGCAACGGCGGGATTTCCAATTACCGTGTCGAAATTTGTGTCGGAAAGGGCCGCTGTTGGCGATTTCCAGGGCGCTAAGCGAATTGTAAAGATTTCTTCGCTGTTGTTGTTTGGGAGCGGGCTGGTTTTTTTTCTGCTGCTTTATTTTGGTGCGGATAAGCTTGCGGCATGGATCGGGATTTCGCAGACGGAACGGGCAATCCGTAGTGTGTCTTTTGCGCTGCTGCTTACTCCTGTGATGGCGGTGCTGCGAGGATACTTTCAAGGCTATCAGAATATGAAGCCGACGGCTGTTTCCCAGGTGCTGGAGCAGCTTGTGCGTGTCATAACGATGGTAGCATTATTGCTTTATTTCGTCTCTTTCGAATATTCATTGGACTGGATTGCAGCTGGTGCAACCTTTGGGGCTGTTACAGGAGCAGCGGCCGGGCTGGCTGTAATGTTGTTTTATTGGCGCCGGGGAGCCTTGGAAAGAAAGAAAGAACGCGCGACTTTGGAAAAGGCAGCGGTGGGGACTATCCAAGGGGTATCCACATGGAGGTTGGTTAAACAGATTACAGCATATGCGATACCTATCTGTCTAGGAACGATTGCTGTACCTATTTTAACGCTGGTGGATACCTTCACGATGCCTCGCCTTTTGGCTGTGTCACCTTTTTCGGAAGCTGAGGCAATGCGGCAGTTCGGACTCTACAATCGTGGACTTCCACTGGTCCAGCTCGTAGCGATGATTGTCTCGGCGATGTCTGTAGCGCTTGTTCCTGCTATCGCGGAAGCTAAGGCTAAGGGGCAGACGGCTTTGATACGCAGCCGGACTGAGCTGTCTGTCAGGCTGACCTGGATGGTCGGCTTGGCGGCCTCGTTTGGGCTTGCTTTTGCGGCCGTGCCGATTAACATCATGCTGTACAAGACGGACGAAGCGTCTTGGGCGATGGCGATCATAGCCTTCACGGCTTTGTTCAGTGCTCTGAACACTGTCTCAGGCAGTGTGCTGCAAGGCATCGGCGCGGTGCGTACGCCCGCGCTGAGCCTGCTCCTTGCCATCGTGCTGAAAGCACTCGGCAATGTGCTGCTCATGCCCCGCTGGGGCATCGAAGGCGCCGCGCTTAGCGCGGTCATAGCCTTCGCCGCTGCGGCGGGGCTAACGCTGGTGCAGGCGGCACGCTGCACCGGTGCGCGCTTTGCGCTGCGGCAGTACGCCGCGGGGCCCACGTTGGCCGTGGGCCTTATGGGCGGCTGCCTCGCAGCGCTGCAGCTAGGAGCCAAGGCCGTGCCGGCTTGGCTCCTGCCGCCGGAGCGATGGGCGTACAGCGCCATCGCTCTCCTGTGCGTAGCAGGCGGCGCAGCCTGCTACGTAGTAGTGCTGCTGCGCAGCGGCAGCATCAGCCGGGAGGACCTGCGGCTGTTTCCGCAGCTGGATCGGAAGGTCACGCCGATCCTGACTAAATATAAGCTGCTGCCCAAGGCCAGGGAGTAACCCCAATGTTGTCAGGTTGAGCCAGCCAAATGTGTTTTGTTTTCCGCCTACATTTGTCCGCTTCGGATTGGGGAGTAACCCCTGTTCCCCCTGGTCTTGACCTTAAGATATTGTCCTTATGATATTTAACGCTATGATATTGGCCTGTGATATTTGGCTTTCGGAAGCCGCGTGATTTAATATACATATTAACAAGCTTTGCAAAATACAAGGAGGAATAACAAATGGCACCACAAATAACGGTGGTTGGCTTAGGGACTGGTGACGAAAATCAGCTCACCCTGGGTGTATGGAAAAAGCTGCAGAGCGCCTCAGGGCTTTATCTGCGTACGCAAGAGCATCCTGTGGTTCGCTTTCTGGACGAGAACAAGATTCGCTATGAGACCTTTGATAAGCTCTATGAGGCCCATGATCAGTTTGAAGAGGTGTATGAGGCAATTGCGAATGAGCTGATAGCCATTGCCAAGAGCCGTCAGATGGAAATCGTCTACGGGGTTCCTGGCCATCCGATGGTTGCTGAGCTTACTGTGCAGCTTTTAAAGCAAAAATGTTCGCAGGACAATGTTTCGCTAGAGCTGCTTGGTGGTGAAAGCTTTCTGGACCAGGCTTTTTTGAGTTTTGGAATTGATCCTATCGAAGGCTTTCAATTGCTAGATGCAACGAGTCTGAATCGTTACTGCTTCAATCCGCTGCTGCATACAGTCATTGGACAAGTCTATGATACCTATACGGCTTCCGAGGTTAAGCTTAGCTTAATGGAGGTGTATCCTGACGATTATACAGTCGTAGTGGGGCATGCACTTGGTGTGGCTGGACAAGAAAAGCAAATAGAGGTTCCTCTTTACGAGCTGGACCGGGTTCAGGGGTTTGGGAATCTCTCTTTAGTGTGGGTGCCGCGCAGTGAACGTGAGGAGCCGCATAATCGTTCTTTTGCACGTTTGCATGAAATTGTCGGCATTTTGCGCAGTCCTGACGGTTGCCCGTGGGATCGTGAACAAACGCATGCCAGTCTTCGCAAAAACCTCATTGAAGAAACATATGAAGTACTGGAAACTATCGATGATGATGATCCAACGGCCATGTGTGAGGAGCTGGGTGATCTGATGCTTCAGGCTATGCTGCACTCCCAGATCGAGGAGGAGACCGGAGCCTTCACGATATTTGATGTTATTGAAAAGCTTAACGAGAAGCTGATTCGTCGTCATCCACATGTTTTCGGACGGAATAAAGCGGGTAATGTAGAAGAGGCGCTCGCGAATTGGAATGAGATGAAAGCAGAGGAGAAGCGGGAGAAAGGGGTGGACGTTGCACATTTATCCGTGTTATCCGGAGTTCCGCGGGATTTGCCTGGCTTGATGAAGGCTTGGAAGTTGCAGAAGAAAGCCGCTAGCGTTGGTTTTGACTGGACAGAAATTAAAGGTGTGTTCGAAAAAGTGGAAGAGGAGCTTCGCGAGCTGCAGGAGGCAGTAGGCCATGACGCAGGCAGTGGATCAGCCGGGACGTCAGAGGCTGTGGAGCATCAGAAGGAAGAGCTGGGAGATCTGCTGTTTACTATCGTGAACCTGGCCCGCTTTTTAAATATTGATCCTGAAGAAGCACTGGCTTTCACCAACGCAAAATTTTTCCAGAGATTTTCCTATATTGAGCAGCAGTTACGTTTAAAAGGCCTTTCTTTTGAGCAGACTGGGTTACCAGAGCTGGAAACTTATTGGCAGGAAGCAAAAAAAATTGTAAAAAATCAAACTTGATGGCAGGATTTTGCTGAAAAAGAAAGAATACATATTCATGTGTAAGGTTCAAAGTTTAAGATCTTGTACACACATTTAGGAGGTAACGAAAACCTATGAACAAAACAGACTTAATTAACAACATCGCTACGAAAAGTGGCCTGACTAAGAAGGACGTAGAGTCCGTACTAAACAGCTTTTTAGGAGAAGTGACTGACGCCTTGTCATCGGGCGATAAAGTGCAGTTAATCGGCTTTGGCACTTTCGAAACCCGCAAGCGTTCCGGCCGTACCGGCCGCAACCCGCAAACGGGCACCGCTATTACGATCCCAGAATCCAAAGTTCCTGCTTTCAAAGCGGGTAACAAGCTAAAAGAAGCCATTAAGTAATGCGTCTTGACAAGTTTCTCAAGCTTTCCCGTTTGATTAAGCGCCGTACGGTCGCTAAGGATGTATCCGATCAGGGGCGTGTCTGGATCAACGGAAGAGATGCTAAAGCAAGCAGTACCGTGAAGCTCGGTGATGAGCTTTCCATTCAATTCGGCCAAAAAAAGGTTACCGTTAAGGTGGAAGCTTTAACTGAGTCTACGCGGAAAGATGACGCCGCAGGGATGTACACATTGGTGAAGGAAGAACCGTTTCAAAAAGATGATGTGTAGAGACTAAGTCATTTAGTCTCTTTTTTTCTGTTCTAAAAGCCCTCTTTTCTCCATATGGTAGTGGTAGAAGAAGGAGGGGACATGCCGTGATAGATCCCGTTAAAACGAAGCGACAGGAAATCAAGATGCTGAATCGCAAGCTCCTGGAAATATCCGGAGTTTTGAATGTGGAGAGCTTTGACAGTGAGGAGTTTGTTCTGGAGACAGAGCTGGGCTTCCTGACGATTAAGGGACAGAATCTGCACATTAAAAACCTGAGCCTGGAGCAAGGATTGGTCGTCATTGAGGGTACTGTGAACGGGCTCACCTATGCCGATGCTCATGATAAGACCAAGAGCTTCTTAGGTAAGCTGTTCAAGTGACTTTACACGTACAATTCTTCACCATATTCATGATGTTCTGCAGCGGACTGGCTTTGGGTACCCTCTTCGATGTGTTTCGCGTGCTTTTCGGAAAGCTGAGACTTCCTCGTTTCATTCTTCCGTTTGCAGATATTGTGTTTTGGGTTGTGGCGACTGGTCTGGTTTTTTGGCTGCTGCTTTACAGCAATGAGGGACAGGTTCGGGTGTTTGTCTTTTTGGGAATAGGCATCGGTATTTGTTGTTACTTTGCTTTGCTTAGTCATTGGATCATATGGCTCATACTGCTTTTCATTCGTATTGCTGTCTCCCTGTATCGCTTTGCAAAAAAAATGGTCGAGCTGTTTCTAATCAAGCCAATTGTGGGTATATACAGGTTGACACTTGTAATTTTTGGTTTTTTGTTTGCGGTTGCTGTATTCCTATATAAAATTGTGTTACAATTGCTTTATCCTTTGTGGAGACTGCTGCTCTGGATCATACAGCCCTTGCTAAAGCTTCATTTTTGGCATATACCGACACAATGGATAAAGAATATTGCAGGCTTTTTTCGCCGGTTCTTTTAATTTCAGTCGGCTATTATGAATGAAAGTAAGGAGGCTTTTCCCATTATGAAGACGAAAGCAGCCCAAAAATCAACAAAAAGTAGCCCACAAGGCTCCAAGAGAAGGCTTCGTTTTCTAGTGGTTCTGCTGCTTTGCTTTATGAGCTGGGCAGGCGTTACGATCTGGGACCAGTTCGGCAAGTTGAATGCAAAGAGCTCTGAAGTCGAGGAGCTTAAATTACAACTTTCGGATGTTTCGAAGCTGAATGCGGATACGAAACGCGAAATCGCTCGCTTGAACGATACAGAATATATTGAACAAAAGATTCGCCAAGATCTGCATTATACGAAACCGGGAGAGACGCTTTTCTTCGTTCCGAAGACAAATCCGTAGCCTAACTCTGCTTTTAATGAAATCGCCTTATTGACCGCAGGTTTCCCCATCAGGTATAATCGGCGTAGCCAGTCTTTTCAACATTTTAAGGGAGGAACATTTTACTTTATGGCAATTGAAGTTGGCACCAAGTTAGAAGGAAGAGTGACAGGGATTACTCACTTCGGCGCATTCGTCGAGCTTTCTGAAGGAGTAACCGGTCTTGTTCACATCTCTGAGATCGCGGACAATTATGTCAAGGACGTTAACGACCATTTAAAGCTGGAAGACAAAGTATTGGTCAAAGTGATTAACGTGGACAAGGATGGAAAGATCGGACTATCAATTAAGCAGACGGTGGATAAGCCTGTTGAGGAAAGACCTGCTCGACCTGAGCGACCAAGCGGAGGCGGCTATCAAGGTCGGCCCGGTGGAGGAGGAGACCGTGGTGGTTTCCAGAGTGGTGGAGGCCGTCCTGGTGGAGGCGGTGGAGGCTTCAATCGTGGAGGCGGAGATCGCGGTGGACGTGGTGGCTTCAAGGCACAGGGCAACATCAAGCCAACATTCGAGGATAAGATGTCCCGCTTCTTGAAAGACAGTGAGGAACGGATTTCGTCTCTGAAGAAGAATACTGAATCCAAGCGCGGCGGTAGAGGCGGAAGAAGAGATTAATATATAAATAAATTTGGACCACATTTGCGAAAGCGGGTGTGGTTTTTTGCTGTTTTACAACAGTTAGGATAGCAATCGACATACAATTATTTTGGAATTATGCGCGCAGCCGAAATATATTTCGGGATGAAGGCACATTTTAACAGATGGGTTTCCCGCAAAAGCAAAGCCCCGTATAGGATAAGAGCGGATGACAAAAAAAGCCTCCGCTTGTCGGAAATTTTTTTTTGTCTACCCACGTATTGCGACAAACTTTCTGGAAGATTGTCCCTATACTAGAGAAACAAATAAGGGAGAAATGGAAGGTGTTCTAAAATGGAGAAACGAAGCATAGTCGCAATGTTCGGAGGAAGCTGGCTGCACGTATGGCAAAAAACAAGTGCAAGTGCTTGGGGCAAGACGTCAGAAAATAAAGTCGTACAAGCCTTTTTGGTAAGGAAGTGGGCGCTTCTTCTTGTGATTATGGGGTTTCTGCTTGGGAGGGCCATGATATTAGAGCAGCTTTCTCCGTTTGCGCTTGCCTATTTTGCAGTTGTATATGCTTTGCGCAAGGATTTGATCCCATGGGTAGGTGTGGCGATTTTTGCAGGAAGCTTGCTCGCTGTGACTCCGAATACCGGCTATATTGTCGCGGAAATTTTGGTGTTCCTCCTAATCCATAAAGCACTTGGGAGGTATGGACGAACAGAGCTGTCAATGGCTCCGTGGATTGTATTTGGAGTGACCTTTCTGGTTCAGCTGTTTGCGGTACTGGTGAAGGCGAACCTGAATTGGTACTCTATCATGATGATTTCTGTAGAGTCCTTCCTCAGCTTGATATTAACACTGATCTTCATTCAGGCGATCCCGGTCTTTACTCTTACCCGCAAAAATTATCACTTAAAAAATGAGGAGATCATATGTCTCATTATTTTACTTGGATCTGTGATGACAGGGACGGTAGGCTGGTTAATCGGACCCGTTACGATGGAGCATGTGTTATCCCGTTATATGATTCTATTGTTTGCATTAGTAGGCGGGGCGCCTTTGGGAGCTTCAGTAGGTGTCATAACAGGGCTCATTCTCAGCCTGGCTAATTCGAATGCCATTTATCAAATGAGCTTGCTCGCTTTTTCAGGAATGCTTGCAGGCCTGCTGAAAGAAGGCAACCGGCTGGCTGTCGCCCTCGGGATGCTGCTGGGTTCCTCCATTTTATCTATATATATGGGCAGTCAGACCGATATTATGAATTCTACCTGGGAGTCTCTCGCGGCAGTAGCGCTGTTCCTGCTCACTCCCCGCAGTTTCATAGAAACCTTGGCCAAATACGTGCCAGGTACTCAGGAAAATCTGAAATCTCAGCAGGATTATGCAAAGCGTGTCAGGGATATCACGGCCAGCAGAGTACAGCAGTTCTCTGAGGTGTTCCAGCAGCTTTCGCAAAGCTTTAAGCAGCTGACGAGCGAAACCCAGGGTAACCGCAAGGAAGAGGAGGCTCAGCATTTTGTAAATGCGGTGGCGAATAAGACCTGTGATGGCTGCTGGAAAAAGACACAATGCTGGGACACGCGGCTATATCAAACTTATACCTATATGACAGATATGATGGGGGCGATTGAACAGAAAGAGAACATGGCGAAGAAGGATATTCCGCAGGAGTGGAAGAAGGTTTGTGTCCGAACAGACCTGGTGCTGGAGGTGATGAAGCAGCAGTATGGCTTGCATAAGAATGACAGGCATTGGAAAAGGCAAATTATGGACAGCCGCCAGCTGGTTGCTGAACAGCTATCCGGCGTTTCTCAGGTGATGGAGGACCTTGCAACAGAAATAAAGCGGGAAGGACAGGAGATGTTTATACAGGAGGAGCAAATTCGCTCTACGCTTGAGGAATTAGGCTTATCGATCCACAGTATCGATATTATTAGTCTGGACGAGGGGAATATTGAAATAGAAATTATCCATCAATATACGAGAGGATTTGATGAGTGCCGCAAGGTTATCGCTCCCTTGCTCAGCGAAATTCTTGGAGAAAACGTCGCAGTGAAAAATGAGAAAATGCTTGCGAAAGGGGATGGCTACAGTACGGTAAGCTTTGGCTCAGCCAAAGAATATGATATTGAAACCGGTGTCGCTGCGGTGGCTAAAGGAGGAGATCTGCTATCTGGGGATAGCTACAGTATGGTAGAGCTAGGAAACGGCAAGTTCGCCGTAGCGTTAAGCGATGGAATGGGCAACGGCGGCCGTGCCCGTGAGGAAAGCTCGTCTGCGCTTGCTATTCTTCAGCAGCTTCTGCAGTCCGGAATGGACGAGAAGCTTGCGGTGAAATCACTGAATTCCGTGCTTATGCTCCGGTCTCCCGATGAGATGTATGCAACGGTCGATATGGCGCTTATTGATCTCTACAGTGCTGATACAACCTTTATGAAAATAGGTTCGTCACCGAGCTTTATTAAGCGTGGCAACGAAGTATTCTCTGTTATGGCGAATAATTTGCCGGTCGGAATTTTACAGGAGATTGATGTGGATCTTGTTTCGGCGAGCTTAGAGTCTGGAGACATGCTGATTATGATGACTGATGGCATCTACGATGCCCCAGGACATGCGGTCAATAAGGAGATGTGGATGAAGCGGATCATTCAGGAAATTGAAGTTACCCAGCCTCAGGATTTCGCTGAATGCCTGCTCGAGAGAATCTTTCGTAACATGCACGGCCATATAGGGGATGATATGACGGTTGTAGTGGCAAGAGTGGACAAGCGTCAGCCGGAATGGGCAACCTTCCATTGGCCGGGAATAAGCCGGATTGAGCGTCCGAAGACGGTAAGTTAGCGTGTAGAAGGTTTGGAAAGGTGGGCAGTGATCAGGGTGCAGCTATGCAATTTGCAAGGGTGAAGACTATCCATTTATCCGGATGGTCTTTTTTGACAATTTAGAAATTTTAATTGCATTGCAGCGGTAAAGCGTTAGGGATATAGCGTATTCGGAACAGGTGAGACTAATGCAGTCTTATGTTCACTATCCCTTTGCCTCAGGAATGAAACTTCTGCTGGCAGTCTGTTGAGCGTGGTGTTCGTGCGATTGTAGCTACCTGGCATGATCACGGTTAGACTCTCTTAATCTTGGCGAAACTAGAAGAGAACGCTAATAGAGGGCCTATGGCCTATTACGAATGCCAGGGAGGCTGTTCTTTATGATGAAGCAGGTTTTGTTAATTACTGATGGTTGTTCAAATGTCGGGCTTAGTCCCGTTATAGCTGCTGCCGAGGCGAAGACAGAGGGAATCATCGTAAATGTGATAGGCGTAATTGATCAAGGCGAGCTTGGACTGCTCGGCACTGAGGAAATTCGTGAAATTGCCGAAGCGGGTGGGGGCATGAGCCGTATTGTTAATTCACAGCAGCTTTCACATACTGTACAAATGATGACCCGCAAAACAGTTGCACACACGATTCAGCAAGCAGTAGGACAAGAGCTGCAGCAAATTCTTGGGCATTCCCAGCTGGAGCAGCTGCCTCCTACACAGCGTGCTGAAGTTGTCAGGGTTATTGATCAGATGAGTGAAACGACCACTTTGAGAGTGGCTTTATTAATAGATACAAGCGCGAGTATGAAGCCTAAGCTGGCAGCCGTCAAAGAAGCGATATCCGATCTGCTGCTAAGTTTAAGAGCGCGCTCAGGTAAAAGCGAGCTTGCCGCTTTTCATTTTCCGGGATCCATAAATGGTGAGGAAGAGCTTGTCATGGATCTGGATTGGACCAATGAACTTGCAAATTTGGACAAGATGTTCTATAAAATAAACATGAAGGGTACAACACCAACAGGTCCCGCATTGCTTCGAACAGTAAGATTTGTAGCAGGGGAACCCTTTTCACAGAATGTCAAGGATGGGATGCTAAGTGACTACGTTGTATGAAAATGCATTCCGTACTGGTTCTCGCATTGAAGGGAAATGGAACGGGCGAGTGTACATCGTAGAACGACAACTGGGCGCTGGCGCCAATGGACTGGTAATGCTTGTAAGCAGAGGCAGGTCGCAGTATGCTTTAAAAGCAGGGTTTGAGACAATCGATCATCAATCGGAGATTAATGTGCTGAAGACTTTGTCGGGTGGCGAAACCTCCTTTCGACATTATTTAGTGGATGTCGATGATTTTGTTTACCAAGGAAAAACGATTCCTTTTAGTGTTCTGCGTTACATCGACGGGGCTACGCTTTCGACATTTTTGCAAAAGAATGGTCCTGATTGGATATTTGTAATTGGCACCAAGCTCCTTAAGAAGCTTACTGAGCTTCATGGGGCCGGTTTTGTTTTTGGCGATCTGAAGCTGGAGAATATGCTGATTTCAGGCTATGGGGACGTGGAGCTCATCGATTTCGGGGGAGTTACCCCCAAAGGGAATAGCATCAAGCAGCTGACGGAAGTGTACGATCGTGGATATTGGGGAATGGGCAGTAGGGTTGCTGAGGAAAGCTATGATTTGTTTGCTTTTGCCATTCTTATTCTTAATGCGCTGGATAAGCAAAACCGATTTGCTTCCTATCGGAACTCACTTCCTCAGAATAGGAACAAGGACGACTTGCTGGAAATGATTCGGGGGAATCCGCACGCGAGAACCGTGTCACTTTTTTTAACTAAAGCCTTAACAGGTGAAATTTCTTCCTCCAGGGAAGCGTTTCGCCTGTGGAAATCGCTGATTGTGCAGAGTAGAGGCCGTTCTGGCCTGCACCCGGTCCGAACACCATGGCTGAAGGTCAGCCTGGCAGCTTCCTTACTGCTTTTTGGAATTACCGTTTACAGGTATTTGTTATACTAGCTGAGAAGGAATGGAAGGGAAAGAACGTCCAATGAGCCTGATAGAGAAAGTGCATCACAACATCGAAACAGAACAGCTCCTGGATGAAGGAAATGTTGTAGTCGTAGCGGTATCGGGGGGACCTGATTCGGTTGCGCTGCTGCACATCCTTTTTTTGCTTTCTGAGCGTTATAGGTGGAGGCTGGTTGTAGCCCATGTGAATCATCAGTTTCGGGGAGAGGAATCCGATGATGAGGCCGACTTTGTAGCCCGGCTTGCGAAGGGATGGGGACTTCCTTGCGAGATAGGCGTAATTGACGTTCCAGCGTATATTTCAGAGATGGCGATGAACTCACAGGTTGCAGCCAGAGAAAAAAGATATGAATTTCTGCACACAGTGGCTAAAAAATACGCCGCCCAGCGGATTGCTTTAGCGCATCACGCTGATGATCAGGCCGAAACCATTATGATGAGAATCATCCGTGGAACAGGGCCATCTGGTCTTAAAGGTATGCCCGAACGAAGAACTGAAAAAAAAGTGGAACTCATCCGTCCTTTTATACGTATATACAAATCAGATATCATAGAACACTGTCTGCATCACGGTCTTGCCTATTGTGAGGATAGCAGTAACGAACAGCGCAAATATTTTCGCAACAAGGTCAGGCTGGACATCATGCCTATGCTCAGATCTTATAATGAGCAATTGCCGGAATCATTAAATCGGCTGGCTGAAATGATGCGTGCTGAGGACGATTACATGGAGGAAGCAGCCAAACAGGCTTTTTCCGGGATAGTTACCGCCAGCTCCCTCTTTTTGCGATTCTCCAGAGTTGAATTTGCCCGTCTGCATGTCGCTTTACAAAGGCGTTTGATTAAACTAATATTAAACTATCTCGCTTTAGGGTTGGAAAATGTTGACTATGCAAGGGTCGAGCAGCTTCGTGCAGCCATCCTGCAAGAGCAAACCTCCAATTTGAAATTGGACATTATGGAACATCTTTGTTTGGTCAGGGAATACGACGAGATTCGCTTTCAAATGCCGTCCGTGGGAACTGCTGCTTATTCATATCCGGTTATGCTGCTGAATGACGAACAACTCTATGTTCCATCAGCGGATGTGAAGATTGACTTTGCGATTTATAAGCCTTCAGAGGCTGGCCGCCAGTCCATATCTCCTTCTGCTAATTCATGCATAGAGGCCTTCTTCGATCTTGATCTGCTCGAGCTTCCGCTTACAGTCAGGAACAGGGCTGAAGGAGACCGTATACAGCCGCACGGTTTAAACGGGACCAAAAAGGTAAAAGATATGTTCATTGATGCCAAGATTCCTCCTAGCAAGCGTGATGCAGTGCCTTTGGTGGTAGACGCCAAGGGGCGGGTAATCTGGATTCCAAGGCTGCGCATTTCGAAGCACGCCCCAGTCGGCCCGGATACCGTACATGTAGTGCATATGAAGCTGCTTTCTTAATAGCGTAAATTTCATTCTTTAGAATGTAAATTTATAAGGTTTCATAATATAATCTAGGGGGTTCATCCTTGCACAGTGACATTCAAGAAATTCTTTACAGCGAAGAGGAGATTCAAGCCAAAATTAAGGAGCTAGGGGAAATAATCTCTAGTGATTATGAAGGGCGTAATCCACTTGTGATTTGTGTGCTTAAAGGGGCATTTGTTTTTATGGCGGACTTGGTTAAACGAATTACGGTTCCGCTTGAGTTGGATTTTATGGCAGTATCGAGCTATGGTCAATCTACAAAGTCTTCAGGTATTGTCAAGATTGTAAAGGACCTGGATGTTTCCGTTGAGGGACGCCATATCCTGATTGTCGAGGATATTATCGACAGCGGATTGACTTTGAGCTACTTAATCGATGTTTTGGAGCGGCGAAACGCTTTATCCATATCGGTTGTTGCTTTGTTTCACAAGCCGGCGCGCAAGGTAGTGGAGCTTGAAGCCGATTACTTAGGCTACGCTCTGCCGGATGAGTTCGTTGTCGGTTATGGGCTTGATTATGCGGAGAAATATCGGAATCTGCCTTTTATCGGTGTATTAAAGCCAGCGATTTATACCCGCTAGATATTTTTTATGATGTGTTTGCCGGGGGCCATTTGTTGTGATGCTTGAGTCAGGTATGTTAGAATGAAAAAAGTGTTCTGTTAGAGAGGAGGCGCGGGGATGAATAGAATTATCCGGAATACCGGTTTTTATTTACTTATATTTTTGGTTACTGTGGGTATAGTTCATTTTATTAGCACCCAGAACGACCAAAAGGATGTAATTTCCTACGACAAGTTCCGCCAAGCAGTCTTGAATAAGAATGTCGAATCCGTAGCCTTGAAGTTTGACGGATACACCTATTTAGTCAATGGTAAATACCTCAATCCCCCAAGTGCCGACAAGAAGAACTTTGTGACACATGCTCCTTTTGACACAAGGGTTATCGGGCTTATTGAGGCCAATGCCGTACCAACGGAAATTTATGAGAAAATGGAGACTGACAGCGTTTGGATCAGCTTCCTTACCTCCATTATTCCGTTTGTTATTATCTTCATTCTGTTCTTCTTCCTGCTTAATCAGGCTCAAGGTGGCGGCGGCAAAGTGATGAACTTTGGTAAGAGCCGCGCCAGATTATATAATGAAGAGAAGAAGCGCGTTACCTTCGAGGATGTAGCGGGCGCGGATGAAGAGAAGCAGGAACTTATAGAGGTCGTTGAATTCTTGAAGGACCCTCGTAAGTTTGCAGCTGTAGGCGCAAGAATTCCTAAGGGTGTGCTTCTAGTAGGTCCTCCAGGAACAGGTAAGACGCTGCTTGCAAGAGCGGTTGCTGGAGAAGCAGGAGTTCCATTCTTCAGTATCAGCGGCTCCGACTTCGTAGAAATGTTTGTCGGTGTTGGTGCGTCTCGTGTACGTGACTTGTTTGAGAATGCGAAGAAGAATTCGCCTTGTATCATTTTTATTGATGAGATCGATGCTGTTGGACGCCAACGTGGAGCCGGTTTAGGTGGCGGTCATGATGAGCGTGAGCAAACGCTCAATCAATTGCTTGTAGAGATGGATGGTTTCGGTGCTAACGAAGGTATTATTATCGTTGCAGCAACGAACCGCCCGGATATTCTTGATCCTGCGCTATTGCGTCCAGGCCGGTTTGACCGTCAGATTACTGTAGACCGTCCTGATGTTAAGGGCCGTGAAGCTGTGCTTAAGGTACATGCACGCAACAAGCCTTTGAACAAGGATGTGAAGCTGGAATCACTTTCCCGCTATACAATCGGATTTACTGGAGCCGATTTGGAGAACTTATTGAACGAAGCAGCTTTAATTGCTGCCCGTCGTAACCGCAAGGATATATCGATGAGTGAGGTTGAAGAAGCTTTTGACCGGATCGTTGTAGGTACTCAGAAGAAAAGCCGTGTTATCAGCGAGCGTGAGAAGCGGATTGTTGCTTACCACGAAGCAGGACACGCAATCATCGGATACTACGCCGAGAATGCGGACATGGTACATAAAGTCACAATCGTGCCAAGAGGACGTGCTGGCGGTTATGTAATGATGTTGCCTAAAGAAGGCGAAGACCGGATGATGCAAACTAAGAATGAGCTGTTGGATAAAATTACCGGACTGTTGGGTGGACGCGTTTCTGAAGAACTGTTTATCGGAGAAATTGGAACAGGTGCTTATAGTGATTTCCAGAAGGCTACGGGTATTGTACGTAGAATGATTATGGAATACGGGATGAGCGACAAGCTGGGACCTTTGCAATTCGGAAGCAGTCAGGGTCAGGTGTTCCTGGGTAGAGATATCGGGCATGAGCAGAACTATAGTGATGCGATTGCTTATGAGATTGATCAAGAGATGCAGAGCATTATCCGCAGCTGTTATGATCGGGCCAAGGAAATTCTTACCGAGCATGCGGATCAGATCCATCTGATTGCCAAGGTATTACTTGAAAAAGAAACACTTGATAAGGATGAAATCATTCATCTTCTTGAAAAGGGCTTTTTACAAGCTCCTGAAGAAGAAGTGAAAGTAACCATTCAAGGGCAAGATCAGGACAATGGCAGCAATAAGCTGAGCCTAGAAAAGAAAAGAAATCCTGAATCGGACAAAATCGAAGAGTAATTCCCATATAGTATGTAAATCCGGGTAGCACCTCTGGTGTACCCGGATTTTCTCTATTTTCCGGCTGATTTGAACATTGACAGGGGGGTTGAGGTTGTGTAAATTAGTTGTAAAACTTGTTTGTTTAAGGGGTCGTACATGTAACGAGATTTTACACAATTCACCAAGGAGGTGCCTCGGGTGGAAGCTCTAGCACTAGAAAGAAAAGCCGAACAGAACCGCGAATTGAAAGAACGGCTGCTTCAGCTGAAGAAGGAGCGCAACGCTATTATTTTGGCCCACTATTATCAACGGGACGAGATACAGGAAGTAGCTGATTTCCGTGGGGATTCGTTCCTGCTTGCCCAGAAGGCTGCACAAACTGACGCTGATGTCATTGTTTTCTGTGGTGTGCATTTTATGGGTGAAAGCGCCAAAATTCTGGCTCCGACCAAAAGGGTAATTATTCCCGATGAGCGGGCAGGCTGTCCAATGGCCGACATGGTCAATGTCGAAGGGCTTCGCGCATTAAAGAAGCAGCATCCTGGGGCTACAGTGGTTGCGTATATCAATACTTCAGCTGATGTAAAGTCGGAGACAGATATTTGCTGCACATCCGCTAATGCGGTAAAGGTGATAGAATCCGTTGAATCGGACGAAATCATCTGGGTTCCGGATAAAAATTTGGGAGATTATGTGTCAAAATTCACAAACAAAAAAATGATTATTTGGGAAGGCTACTGCAACACTCACGATATGTTGACCGTCAAAGATGTAGAAGAGATGAAGGCTCAGTATCCTAATGCCCAGTTTGTCGTTCATCCGGAATGCCGGCCGGAGGTTGCTAAACTAGGGGATTTCATCGGCAGCACTACTGCAATTATTAAATATTGCAAGGAATCGGATTGTCAGGAATTCATCGTGGGTACAGAGGACGGGACTGGTTATCAGCTGCGTCTGGACAGCCCCGACAAGAAGTTTCACTTTGCCACTAAGTACCTGGTTTGTCCAAACATGAAAGTGAATAACTTGAAAAAGGTAGTTCGCTGTTTGGAAACCATGCAGCCTGAAATATACGTTCCTACAGATGTGGCAGACAAAGCAAGACTATCCTTAGAGCGCATGCTACAAGTTAAGTAGCGTGCGCTACTCTCTTTTGTAAAGAACAGGTGACAATGCCATGATTCCCAGATATCTCGTAGATGTGGACCTCCATTCTATTCCTCACGTACATACAGATGTTATCGTGATCGGAGCGGGAATAGCAGGTCTATTCTCCGCGATCCAGGCCAGTGAAAGCAAGAAGGTTATAATGATTACGAAGAAGTCGCTGCTCGATAGCAATACCCGCTATGCACAGGGTGGGATTGCTGCAGTTATCTCGGATGAGGATCTGCCGGAATACCACAAGCAGGATACACTCATTGCGGGAGCGGGATTGTGTTCTCCTGATGCTGTTGATCTTCTTGTCCACGAAGGGCCCAATGGGGTTAACGATTTAATCCGGATGGGGACCAAATTCGATCTGGAAGATGGTGTATTTGCTTTAACCAAGGAAGGCGCACATAGTCAGCGTCGGATTTTGCATGCCCATGGCGATGCCACAGGTGCGGAAATTGTCAGAGCTCTTTCTGAGAGGACGAAGCTGGATCCTAATATTGAGCTATGGGATGACCATTTTGTGATTGATTTGGTTACGGATGATGGGGAATGCTATGGAGCGCTTGTGCAAAAGCCCGACGGGCAGAAGGTATTTGTCCGGGGAAATGCGACGATCCTATGCTCAGGAGGAGCGGGGCAGCTCTTTCGCTATACGACAAATCCAGACATTGCTACTGGTGATGGTATTGCCATTGCTTACCGGGCTGGAGCTCACATTCAGGATGTGGAGTTCATTCAGTTCCATCCAACTGCGCTTTGTTACCCGGGAGCGCCGCGGTTTCTAATTTCAGAGGCAGTAAGGGGCGAGGGCGCTTACCTGAGGAACATTAAAGGGGAGCGTTTCATGGAGAAATATCACCCTCAGCTTGAACTAGCTCCGCGGGATGTCGTAGCCAGAGCAATCGTCAGCGAAATGGAAAATACGAAGTCCACCTTTGTTTACATTGATATTACCCATGAGAAGGATGAACTCATTAAACATCGTTTTCCTACTATTTATGAATACTGTCTGAATTATGGCCTTGATCTATGCACGGACTGGGTCCCGGTTGCCCCGGCTGCTCATTATATGATGGGCGGAGTTAAAACCGATCTTTACGGAGAGACCAGCGTGCGCCGGCTGTTTGCCTGTGGAGAAGTAACCTCAACAGGTGTGCATGGCGCCAACCGGCTTGCCAGCAATTCTTTATCAGAAGCGATCGTGTTCGGCAGAAGAATTATCGAGCGTGTTATGAAGCTTCCTCCGCAGGACAAGCAGCCGCTGTTGAAGCAGATAACGAAGAAAATGAGCAATCCTAAACAAGCTGTTGTTGAAAAAAGATTAAAGCTGCAAAAGATCATGCTCCGTTATGTAGGACTCAAGCGGTCAGGAAAAGGATTGCAAAAAGGTCTGGAGGAGCTTTCCAGGCAGCTTCCCTTTTATGAAACTCATATGGCTAAGCGCGAGGAATACGAGTTCGCTAATTTGTTAACGTGCGCACTGCTGACAGCTAGGGCGGCTCTTGGCCGCGAGGAAAGTCGTGGAGGGCATTACCGCGAGGATTTCCCGGAACGGGACGACCTGCATTGGAAGAAGCATATTGTGTTCCAACGTGGGGAAGATAGGGTTGAGGAGTGGATTCTGGATGTTTGAGTGGAATGGAGAACTTGTACGCAAAAATATCAAGCTTTGGCTGGAAGAAGATATCGGCAGCGGCGATGTGACGACCATGACCACAATACCTTTAGATCAAAGATCTAAAGGTATTGTTCACGTTAAAGAAGATGGCATTGTCGCTGGCTTGCCAATTGCCGCGGCTGTATTTGCCGAAGTGGACCCGGATCTTTTATTTGAACCAAAAGTGCAGGAAGGAACGTCTGTTAAGAAAGGGGACATTCTTGCTGTTGTCGAAGGAAGCACGCGCAGCATCCTTCTCGGAGAGCGCCTGAGCTTGAATCTAATGCAGCGTTTATCCGGAATAGCCACTAGGACGAGGGAATATGTAGACGCCCTTGAAGGGCTCCCTACGCGCCTGGTAGACACTAGGAAAACAACGCCAGGACACCGGCTGCTGGAGAAGTATGCGGTTCGGGTCGGCGGCGGCTATAATCACCGGTTCGGTCTGTACGATGCCGTGATGATCAAAGACAACCACATCAAAGGCGCTGGCGGAATAGTCAAGGCGATTCAAGCGGCCCGCTCACAAATTCCTCACACCATGAAGATTGAGGTCGAAGTCGAGAATTTCACTCAGTTGAATGAAGCATTATCGGCAATGCCGGACATTATTATGCTGGACAATATGAGTCCGGAAGCGATGACCGAAGCTGTTGTGATAATTAAAAGCAAAGCGCCGCATATTGTAGTAGAGGGTTCGGGCTCAGTTACGCTGCAAACCATTAAAGCGCTGGCACAGACGGGTATTGACGTTATTTCTGTTGGCAGGTTAACTTATTCGGTCTCTGCTCTGGACATCAGCTTGGATCTTAACGAGCGGAAGGAGAGCGGATTGTGATCCTTGCGGTGGATGTGGGAAATACTAATATTGTACTGGGTCTCTACCGGGACAGGACGCTGCTTCACCATTGGAGAGTTAGCACGAACCGATCCGCTACTGTAGATGAATACGGAATGATGTTTCAAAATTTATTCGAGCATTCAGGGATTTCCTTCCAGCAGGTAGATGGCGTCATTATTTCTTCAGTAGTTCCTCCCTTAGTGTTTGTAATGGAGAACCTTTGTTTAAAATATATAAAGAAGACTGCTTTTATCGTGGGTCCTGGTATCAAAACGGGGCTTCATGTCAAGGTAGACAATCCCAAAGAGGTGGGGGCCGACCGAATCGTCAATGCGGTTGCTGCATTAGAGCTCTATGGGGCTCCTTGCATCATTGTTGATTTCGGCACGGCTAGTACCTATGATTACATCGATCCTTCCGGACACCTAGTTGGTTGCGCCATTGCGCCTGGGATTGGCATTTCTACGGAGGCTTTATATCAGAAGGCCGCCAAGCTGCCAAGAATAGAACTCATTAAGCCCAAAAGCGTCATTGGCCGCAACACCGTTTCTGCGATGCAGTCCGGCATCATATTCGGCTTTTCAGCACAAGTGGATGGAATCGTAAGCCGCATAAAGGCTGAGTTTGAAATAAGCCCGACGGTTATTGCTACCGGAGGATTAGCTGAGCTTATAGCAAGTGAATCGAAAATGATTCAAGTGGTAAATCCATTGCTTACTCTTCAGGGGCTGCAAATGATCTATGAGAAGAATGCATAAAGGATAGGTATAGGGGGCTTACATAACATGAATGATTATTTAGTTCGCGGTACTGCCCTGGAGGGAAAAGTCAGAGCTTTTGCAGTTATTTCAACTGCTATTACGGAAGAGTTAAGGCAGCGTCATGGAACTACACCAACGGCAACAGCGGCTTTAGGCAGAACAGTGGCAGCTGGATTGATGATGGGCGCTATGCTTAAGGGAGAAGAGAAGCTGACACTTCAGGTGAAAGGCGGAGGCCCTATCGGACAAATCGTGGTGGATGCCAATGCCAAGGGTGAAGTAAGAGGCTATGCTGATCATCCGGATGTGGATCTCCCACTTAAAGCTAGTGGCAAGCTGGACGTATCCGGTGCGGTGGGAACAGACGGCTTCCTGTATGTGGTCAAAGACCTTGGCTTAAAAGAACCTTACCGAGGCAGTGTTCCAATCCATTCGGGGGAGCTCGCTGAAGACTTTACCTACTATTTCGCCCAATCCGAACAAACGCCATCTGCAGTTGCCTTAGGGGTCCTGGTTGACATCGATTATACTGTGAAGGTAGCCGGAGGTTTTATTATCCAACTACTGCCTGGGCTGACTAATCGTGAGATCGGGGAGTTGGAGGAGGTTCTGGCAAAGCTTCCTTCTGTGACTTCATTGCTTGATAGCGGCAAAAACGTGGAACAAATTTTACAAAGTATTTTACCCTCCATTCAAATTATGGAAAAATCGGAAGTAAGCTTCCGCTGCAAGTGCTCCAGAGAACGGGTCGAAGCAGCGCTGCTTAGCCTGGGAGGGCAAGAGCTGCAAGAGATGCTGGATGAGGAAGGTTCAGCTGAAGTTGTGTGTCATTTTTGCAATGAAGCCTATCGCTTTGACAGTAATGACCTCCAAGGGATGATTAATCCTTCTTAGCCATCCAATGAATATCATTTTATAGATAAAGTAGGGGACAGGATGAGGAACGTTAAGCGATTGTGGGGAGTCATCGGCTGCTTGTCCGTGTGTATTCTCTTGCTCGCCATTCTGCTGATCGCCCGTTCCCCCATTCAACCAGAAACACCGGTTCCGTCAAGTTCGCCTGACCAGCAGAATGAGAAGAAAGACGAGCGAGTGATGGCTATTATCGGGAATCGCCAGATTACCCTGTCTGAGCTGCACACTGCTCTCGTAAGTCAATACGGAAGAGAATTGCTGGGGCAAATGGTGGATCGCGAAGCGGTGCATCTTGAAGGAATAGAAGCGGGCATTGAAATTACGGATGCTGAAATAGAACGTGAATTAAAACGTATGCAGCAAGGCTACGAGAGTGAGGAACAGTTCTACGAATCCATGAAGCAGCAGCTGGGAATGTCAGAGACAGCTTTAAAAGCAGATGTTCGTTATAAACTGCTGCTTGAACGAATTGCTACTAAGAATATTTTCATATCAGATGAGGAAGTTGACACCTATATTGCAGAACATTCCGATGAATTCAAACCGGATGTGGAACTGTATATTCAACAAATCATTTTGTCGAGCCGGGAGCAGGCCAACAAAGTTATAGCGGAGCTCAATAAAGGGGAGGATTTTGCCATTCTGGCGAGAGACCGTTCTCTAGATGATGCTACGGCTAACAATGGCGGCGAGCTGGGATGGGTACTTGAAGATGATCCTTTCGTTATGGATGCTGTTATGAATGCGGCTAAGCAGCTTGAAGTGAATGAATTTAGCAAGCCTATTGCTATCGAACAAGGGTTCCTCATCGTCAGGCTTAAGGACCGCAAGACCGTTCCTAATCCGGAAGCTCCCTTTGTTCGTGAAAATGTGAGGAGAGAGCTGGCGCTGCATGATGCCCTTCCGTTGAAAGATATTGTGGTCCAGCTGCGTAATAAGTGGAATGCTGACATCAAGGACCCGGAAATGAAATAGTCATATTTTTCCGTTGACTGATCATTTTCTGGTTGACAACCAAGGCACGCCTTGATAAGATGAGTGTATTAATGCCGACTAAAACACTCGGGAATTATACCTTTATGTATTCGGGAGGGAAAGAATTATGGCAAGATTAGTTCAAAGCATCACTCAGTTAATTGGGGATACTCCTCTAGTTCGTTTAAATCGGGTAGTTCCGGAAGGCAGCGCGGAAATATATGTGAAACTGGAATATCAGAATCCTGGATCCAGTGTAAAAGACCGTATTGCTATTAGCATGATTGAAGTAGCTGAGCAAGAAGGCAAGATTAAGCCTGGCGATACAATTGTTGAGCCTACGAGCGGTAATACAGGAATCGGGCTAGCACTGGTAGCAGCTGCTAAGGGATACAAAGCGATCCTTGTAATGCCGGAAACCATGAGCTTGGAAAGACGCAACCTGCTGCGTGCTTATGGGGCGCAGCTGGTGCTGACACCAGGAGCGGAGGGAATGAAAGGGGCGATTCGTCGTGCGGAGGAGCTTCAAGCGGAAAATCCTTCCTATTTCATCCCACAGCAGTTCAAGAACCAAGCCAATGTAAAAATCCATCGTGAAACTACTGGCCCTGAAATTGTAGAGGCAATTAATGCTCACGACGGCAAGCTGGATGCCTTCATTTCCGGAATCGGAACAGGCGGAACCATTACAGGTGCAGGAAGCGTTCTGAAAGAAAACTTCCCAGGCATCAAAATTTATGCGATTGAGCCCGCAGCTTCCCCGGTTTTATCCGGCGGAAAGCCAGGACCTCACAAAATTCAAGGTATCGGTGCAGGCTTTGTACCTGACATCCTGAATACCGATATTTACGACGAAGTCATTACTGTTGAAAATGATGATGCTTTCGAAACTGCGCGCCGCGTAGCTAAAGAAGAAGGAATCCTGAGCGGTATTTCTTCAGGAGCAGCTATTTTCGCAGCACTGAAGGTAGCTAAGGAACTGGGAGCCGGCAAGCGTGTTGTAGCCATCATCCCAAGCAACGGCGAGCGTTACCTGAGTACTCCGCTTTATCAATTCGACGAGCAATAAGAATCAGCTTGTTGCATGCTTTGTTCCAAGCTTTATTGCATGCTTTATTGCATGCTTTGCTGCATACCTTGTTTCATGTGAGGAAGCCCTTCAGCGTTCAAGCTGGGGGCTTTTTATTTGGGGGCTGTTGGAGTATACTAAGGAACAATAATATAAGGGGGGAGCCCCGGTGATCATTACAACTTTGGAGCATTGGCGGAGCTGGTCTTCAGCTTACACAATGCTCCCTTATGTCATTAAGCTTGAGCTGCAGGAGGATCGGGTTCATTCCTGGCAAGCTGCCTGGCAATCAGCATCCCCCGATTCCTTCGTTCTGGAGAGCGGCAAGGATGGACGCTACACATTTCTGGGGTTAAATCCAAGGTCAACCATCCGTGGGACTGGGGAAGAGGCGGAAATTTCCCAAGTGGATGAGATGCATGCCGCAGCCTTCTGCAAAACTGTCAGTGGCAAAGCCCTTCAGGTTGTGAAAGATTGGATGCTCCCATATCGGTCTCCCAAGGTAGAAGGGGCGCCTAAATTCCTGGGCGGCTGTGTGGGCTTCTGGGGATATGATGTCATCCGTTCTATTGAGAAGCTTCCCGATGTGGCGGATCGCGACCTGGACATTCCAGATTACAGCTTCGGCATGTATGACCAAATGTGGATTATCGATCATGAACAGAAGAATCTGTACGTGGCAGTTCATATGCCGCTGGCTTATACAGCATCATTAGATGAGCAGGAATTGCTTCAAAAATATGAGCAGGCGCAGTTAAAAGCGCAGGCAATGCTTCAAACTTGGCAGTATATTTGTTCCGGCACACAGAATGTCTATAAGGCTGGTCCCCTGTCTCAAACTGCGCATCCTATATCCAGGGATCAGTTGAACATTGACGTTGAAGCTATAAAGGGAATTGGCGCTGCGTTCAAGAAAGAGGATTTCATCCGCGCCGTAGAACAGATTCAATCCTATATAAGCGAAGGCGACGTTTTTCAGGTTAATCTTTCGGTGAGGCAAAGTCGGAAGCTGGAAACTTCACCTGAGGAAATATATGAGTCCTTAAGGTCTGTAAATCCGTCTCCCTACATGGGATTGCTGCGCTTCTCTGACTTTTCTCTAGTATCGGGCTCCCCGGAGCTGCTTGTCCAACTGGAGGATCGTATACTCAGAACCCGGCCGCTTGCCGGTACAAGGCCAAGGGGGCAGAATGAGCAGGAAGACAGGCAGCTAGCCGGAGAGCTGATTGATAACGAGAAAGAGCGCGCTGAGCATGTTATGCTGGTGGACCTGGAACGCAACGATCTTGGCCGCATAGCTAAATATGGAACCGTTAAAGTTAAGGACTTCATGGTTATCGAGTATTACTCTCATGTGATGCATATCGTATCAGAGGTCGTCGGAGAGCTGGGAGAAGACAAGGATGCCTATGATGTGATAGCCGCAGCCTTCCCTGGAGGAACGATAACTGGAGCTCCGAAAATAAGAACGATGGAAATCATTGAAGAGCTTGAGCCAGTCAGACGCGGCCCGTATACGGGCTCCATGGGCTGGATTGACTATAATGGCAATATGGAATTTAATATTATTATACGTACCTTGGTAGCTGCTCAGGGAGTGGGTTATATTCAAGCTGGAGCCGGCATTGTCATCGATTCGGTGCCTGATAAGGAATACACGGAGTCTTTGAACAAAGCAAAGGCGATGTGGAAAGCAATAGAACATAGTGAGCGCAGCATGAGCCGAGCATAGGGCTTGATGCAGCAAACGAAAGGGGAGCATTGAAATGATTCTGGTTGTCGATAATTATGATTCGTTTACCTACAATTTGGTGCAATATTTAGGAGAAATCGGGCAGCAGGTAGAGGTTCGCCGCAACGATGAAATCGATCTGGTCGGGATTGAAGATATGAAGCCTGATCATATACTTATTTCGCCAGGCCCTTGTACACCTAATGAAGCCGGCATCAGCCTTGCGCTGATCGAGCATTTCAAGGGGCGCATCCCCATTCTGGGCGTTTGCTTGGGTCATCAGGCTATAGGGCAAGCATTTGGCGGTGATGTGATCAAAGCAGAACGGCTTATGCACGGGAAAACATCCCCTATTTATCATGATGGCAAAACTTTATTCGAAGGACTGCCTTCTCCTTTTACGGCTACGCGTTATCATTCCCTGATTGTGAAGGCGGAGACCCTTCCGGAATGCTTGGAAGTCAGCGCCCGTACCGCAGAAGGCGAGATCATGGGACTTCGTCATAAAGAATATCTCATAGAAGGTGTACAGTTCCATCCAGAATCGATTATTACCGATCATGGGCACCAAATGCTCCGCAATTTTATCGCGCGGCAGGTGTTTCAAGGAGCCTAGGCTATGAAAATTAGCGTCAATGGCAGCATATATGAGGAACAGGAAGCCGTCGTATCTGTTTATGATCATGGTTTTTTGTATGGCTTGGGCTTATTCGAAACGTTCCGTACGTATGGAGGAGAGCCCTTTTTACTTTCAGAGCATCTCGCCCGCCTTGCGGAAGGCTGCGAGGAATTGGGTATTGAATTTCAGACGAGTGAACCGTATGTAAGGCAGCTTGCCACGCGTCTACTCCAAGAAAATCATTTGGAAGACGCATACTTTCGGTTTAGTGTTTCGGCTGGTGTAGACTTGCTAGGGCTTCCTGCCACGAGCTACAAGAATCCTACAGAGATTGTGTATGTCAAAGCACTGCCTAAAAGAGACGAGTCTGCCTATCTTAAAGGTAAACCGCTGCAGCTGCTCAAGCTTAGGAGGAACACTCCTGAAGGACCTTATCGCCTTAAATCCTTCCACTACATGAATAATATATTGGCCAAAAGGGAACTCCAAAGTTACGGCTGGGCTGCAGGGGCTGAAGGTTTGATGCTGACAGAACAAGGCTTTATTGCCGAGGGTATTGTCAGCAATTTATTTTTCATTAAGAATAACAGCTGCTGCACACCTTCCTTGGACACAGGGATTTTGCCTGGCATTACTAGAGCTTTTCTTTTAAAGCTGGCTGAACAGAGTGATTTTCACAGTAAACAGGGCTTATTCACTTGGGAAGATTTGCTGGCTGCTGATGAGATTTTTTTCGTGAATTCCATTCAGGAGATCGTGCCTGTAGTTAAGCTTTTCACACCGGACGGGGAGAGCATTCAAGTTGGAGACGGAGTTCCTGGTGAATGTACACGCAAATTGATGCAGCTTTATCAAAATAGCACTGGAAGTGGATTATGAAGCGCAAATTAGCATGCAGAGGTTATGAGCTTGAGCTGGGCAAGCGAACTTTGATTATGGGTATCTTGAATGTAACGCCTGACTCCTTTTCCGATGGAGGAGACTACGTGGATCCTGCTGCCGCTGTGTATAGAGCGAAGCAAATGGTCGAGGAAGGCGCAGATATTATCGATATCGGGGGAGAGTCCACGCGGCCGGGGGCGGCCAAGGTTACCCTCGAAGAAGAACTGCAGCGGGTTATTCCTGTGATTCAGGCTGTTAGCCGGGAAGTGAATGTTCCGATATCCGTGGACACTTACAAAGGTGAGGTGGCAAGACAGGCACTGGAAGCAGGGGCTCATATTCTAAATGATATATGGGGCGGCAAGGCGGAGTCTGCTTTGCTGCAAGCAGCTGTGGAGTGGGATTGTCCTCTTATATTGATGCACAATCGTTTGGATATGCAGTATGGAAGTTTTCTTGAGGATGTCATTGCCGATTTGCAGGAAAGCGTTACGCTGGCCATTCGGTCAGGTGTGCGACAAGATAATATTATTCTTGATCCAGGCATTGGATTCGCCAAAACGCTGGAGCATAATGTATGGCTGATGAATCATTTGGATACGCTTGTTAAGCTTGGCTATCCCGTTCTGCTGGGTACTTCGCGTAAAAGCATGATACAGAAGACACTGCAGCTACCTGCTGATGATGTCTTGGAAGGAACTGCTGCGACAGTGGCTCTAGGGATTGCCCAAGGCTGCGACATTATGCGCGTGCACGATGTGAAAGCAATGAAGCGGGTGGCTGTGATGACGGATGCTATCGTAAGATCAAATTTTCAAGGATAAAATAAAGGGGTTTAGCTGTTATGGATAAAATAGTGCTCACCCGTATGCAGTTTTTTGGAAATCACGGTGTTTTTCCTGAGGAAAACAAGCTTGGGCAGCGGTTTTATGTAGATGCAGAGCTCTTCCTTCCCCTGGACAAGCCAGGTCGTTCGGATGAGCTGGAGGATACTATCAATTACGCCGAAGCCTTCTTTTTAATACAAAAAATCGTCGAAGGGCGAACTTATAAATTACTTGAGGCTTTAGCGGAGAATATTGCATCTGAGCTTTTACTTACTTATACTAGTATCAGCGAAGTAACAGTTCGCGTTATTAAACCCCATCCGCCGTTCAACGTTCATTTTGACGGGGTGACTATTGAGATTCATCGAAAGCGGGCAATGTGAATGAATGCACAGCAGCATCAAGATACACTAGCTTATATAGCGCTAGGTTCCAATATAGAAAACCGTGAAAGTTATTTGCTGCAGGCTATAGCTGCATTAAACGATGATGCCAATATCAAGGTGAAGATGTGTTCCAGTATATATGAGACCGAGCCTGTCGGGTACCTGGAGCAGGCCCCGTTTCTGAACATGGTGATTGCGGTTGCTACCAGCCTCCCGGCTGATCAATTGCTTAAGACCATGCTTGCGATTGAGAGCCGCTTGGGCAGGATCCGTGATGTGCGGTTTGGACCCAGAACTATAGATCTGGATATGTTGTTTTTTGGCAATGAGCATATAGCTAGTGCAGACCTGATGATTCCACATCCGCGAATGTCCGAGAGGGCATTTGTGCTGGTTCCGTTAGCTGAAGTCTTACGTATGCAAGGTCTTACGATGGCTTCCATCTCGCAGCAGCTGGAGCAGGTGGAAGGAAAGGAGGGTGTCACCCTATGGAAAAAAGCACCGTAGCGCATCGCATTCGGGCATTCCGCAAATTAAAGGGACATACACAAAATGAGCTTGCTGATTTGCTTGGCATATCGATAGCAGTTCTTGGCTCTCTGGAGCGGGGAACGCGCACGCCGGACAGTAAAATTATTAATCAGATTTCGAATGTACTAGGCATCCAACCGGAAGAATTGTTAGCAGTCAAGGCTCAATGAAAGGAGAGAATGCCCAGTGTTGAAAATAGGAAATGTAGAGGCGCCTAACAAAGTAGTTCTTGCCCCGATGGCTGGAGTATGCAATCCGGCCTTCAGGCTTATAGCCAAGGAGTTTGGAACAGGACTTGTATGCGCTGAAATGGTGAGTGATAAAGCGATCGTTCATGGTAATACACGCAGTATGGAGATGCTTTATGTGGATGACCGTGAGAAGCCGTTAAGTTTGCAAATCTTTGGCGGCGACACAGATACGCTCGTGGAAGCGGCTAAAGTGGTGGACCGTTACACGAATGCTGATATTATCGACATCAATATGGGCTGCCCAGTTCCCAAAATCACCAAATGTGATGCGGGAGCACGCTGGCTGCTTCGCCCCGATAAGATCGAAGGGATGATAGCGGCAGTTGTAGCGGCTGTGAATAAACCGGTTACGGTTAAGATGAGAATTGGTTGGGATTCGGAGCATGTATATGCTGTTGAGAATGCCAAGGCGGTGGAAAGAGGCGGCGGAAGTGCAGTCAGTGTGCATGGCCGTACTCGTGAGCAATTGTATACGGGTAAGGCGGATTGGGATATAATCCGTGATGTGAAGCAAGCTGTCTCGATTCCCGTTATCGGGAACGGTGATATATTGACTCCTGAAGATGCCAAGCGGATGCTGGACCTGACAGGTGTGGACGGTGTGATGATAGGCCGTGGTGCTTTAGGCAATCCTTGGATGCTTTACCGCACGGTTCAATATCTGGAGCACGGTGAGCTTATGCCTGAGCCTTCGGCCTCAGAGAAGATCCGTATTGCCATTTTGCATATGGACCGTCTTATTGATCTTAAGGGAGAGCATGTTGCTGTAAGAGAAATGCGCAAGCATTTGTCTTGGTATCTGAAAGGCATGCAAGGGGCTGCCAGAATCAAGGATGTTATCATGGAATCCACGAAACGGGAAGAAATGGTTTCAATTTTGACTCAATATGTGGTGCAAATGGAAGAGCAATCTTTAGTTCCTGATGGTGAGGAATCGGTTGTTGTTCATTAATTGCAAAAAGGGCTTGGTAAAAGGCTTGTGCAGATTGACATTTCCATATCGTTGCCATATAATCAGTCAATATTAAGCTGCGAGGGTAATATAGTAAGTAATAGTGAATTCATACTGCTTTGAATCAGCACGTCTTGGAATCGGACAGAACTAGTGAGTATTGATTCAACGATATGAAAATTTTTCACACGACGGGAGATAGCAGGGAATGAGCGAAAAGGAAGTCATTCTGACGCAGCAAGGTTTGAGAAAGCTGGAGGATGAGCTTGAGCATCTGAAATCTGTAAAGCGGCGTGAAGTTGCGGAAAGAATCAAGGTTGCTATCGGATACGGAGATATTAGCGAAAATTCCGAGTACGAAGATGCCAAAAACGAACAAGCATTTATCGAAGGCCGCATTATGACACTTGAGAAGATGCTTCGTAACGCGCGTATCATTAACAACGACGATGTGAATACAGATACTGTAAGTGTAGGCTCTATTGTTACTTTGAAGGATTTGGAGTTTGGCGAGTTAGTTGAGTACAATATTGTAGGTACAGCTGAATCGGACCCTTTTCAAAATAAAATTTCCAATGAAAGCCCTGTAGGCAGAGCCATTCTTGGCAAGCAAAAGGGCGTTAACGTAGACGTTACCGTGCCCGCGGGCATTATCCAATATCAGATTATAGATATTAAGAAGTAAAGTGCAGCCGCTTATATTGGGAAAGCTTCCTTCGGGAAGCTTTTTTTATAACATAGGTCTTCAAAATTACTTGTCTCTTTATACAGCTGTGCAGTCTGAAACAAACTTTGTTAGGAGATGAAAGCATGAGTCAAGATCAGGAATTGAACGAATTGCTCGTTATCCGCAGGAATAAGCTGGACGAGCTCCGCTCACTCGGGATCGACCCTTTTGGCGGGAAATATGAAAGAACTCATTCGGCGAAAGAGATTCTGGATACTTATCAGGGACAAAGTCAGGAAGAGTTGGATGCAGCGGAGCCGCGTGTAAGCATTGCTGGAAGAATTATGCAGAAAAGAGGAATGGGGAAGGCTGGTTTTGCCCATCTTCAGGACCTTTCTGGAAAGATTCAAATTTATGTCAGGGAAGATGCGGTCGGAGAAAATCTGTACAAGGCTTTTAAAATTCTTGATTTAGGAGATATGATTGGCATAAAAGGGGTTGTTTTCCTGACGAAAACAGGTGAAACCTCGATTAAGGTCGATTCTCTTGAGGTTCTCACGAAATCGCTGCTCCCTCTTCCTGAGAAATTTCATGGTCTTAAGGATGTTGAGCTTCGTTATCGCCAGAGGTATGTTGATTTAATTATTAATAAGGATGTGCAAGAAACTTTTATTCTGCGTTCTAAGATCATCCAATCGATGCGCCGCTACCTGGATTCGCGTGGTTACTTAGAAGTAGAGACGCCTACACTGCACTCGATTGCGGGTGGAGCATCTGCACGTCCTTTCATTACTCATCATAATGCGCTCGATATGCAGCTCTACATGCGCATAGCTATCGAGCTTCATTTGAAGCGCCTGATCGTTGGAGGACTTGAGAAGGTATACGAAATTGGACGGGTATACAGGAATGAAGGTATTTCAACCCGGCACAATCCCGAATTCACCATGATTGAGCTTTATGAGGCGTATGCAGACTACAAAGATATTATGGAGCTCACTGAACAACTGGTTGCTCATATTGCACAAGAGGTGCTGGGTACAACGACTATTGCTTACCAAGAGCATGAGGTTAATCTTGCTCCGGGATGGCGCCGTGTCTCGATGGTCGAATCAATCAGGGAAGTGAAAGGTGTAGATTTCAGCGTTCAGATGACGGATGAGGAAGCGCACCGCCTGGCCAAGGAACATAGGGTTCCTGTAGAGCCTCATATGACCTTTGGCCACATTGTTAACCAATTTTTTGAGACCTTTGTTGAGGAAACGCTGATTCAGCCAACCTTTATTTATGGGCATCCACTGGAGATTTCACCACTTGCCAAGAAAAATCCGCTGGATCCCAGATTTACGGATCGGTTTGAGCTGTTTATAGTGGCTCGTGAGCATGCAAATGCCTTTACCGAGCTGAATGACCCTATTGATCAGAGGGAGCGTTTTGAGGCACAAATTGTTGAGCGTGAGCATGGGAATGATGAAGCACACGAGATGGACGAAGATTTCATCAGAGCGCTTGAATATGGAATGCCGCCTACAGGGGGGCTGGGTATTGGTATTGACCGGTTGGTTATGCTGCTTACTAATGCACCGTCGATTCGGGATGTTTTATTATTCCCGTTAATGCGTGAACGACAAGGCGAATAATATCAGCTAGTTATCCCTATTCAGACATGCTATGAACCTCTGTGAGCTGCATGTTTGAGTTGGGATGGCGGCTTGTAGTTTGGGCTCCGCAGCTGTAGCGATATGTACTTCGTTGCAGCAAGGGGGCGCTGCTGCGAGAGTGAACTCGTTATAAAGGAAAAAGGATTAGAAATTTTAAAATAAAAGCTTGCATTTTATTTAGTACCTGTGTTATATTAAAAAAGTCGCCGCTAAAACAAGCCCGACAGTAACAAAAATGAAAAATCGGTTAGTTTTTCCGGTCAAAACATTTTAGTTGCAAAAGAGAAATGAATATGGTATATTAGTCTTCCGGCTTTCGAGAGAGAGTTGGACAAGAAGTGAGACTGCTAGAGAAATTGCTCTTTGAAAACTGAACAACGAGTGAAGAAGAGATCGCCTGATGAGGCCTCAGATCCCAACGGAAATGAAGCGCACAAGTGATCACAAAAGTTTTAAAATGAGATGTAAATCTCGTCAGTTTCGAATTTTGAGCTGTTAAGCTTGAGAATAAAAAGTCGTGTGTTGCCTCGGCAGCATACGCAACTTTATTGGAGAGTTTGATCCTGGCTCAGGACGAACGCTGGCGGCGTGCCTAATACATGCAAGTCGAGCGGATTTGTTCCTTCGGGAACA
>NZ_JAGGLB010000044.1 GCF_017874215.1 Paenibacillus eucommiae | reverse complement strand
ACCCTGCAGGAGTCTGTGTTGGCTTTGGCCAAACTGGGAGGCTTTTTAGGGCGCAAGAGCGATGGAGCCCCGGGCGTAAAGGTGCTGTGGAGGGGACTCCAAGTGTTTCGCAACGTCTTGGATACGTATCGATTATTACTGTAAATTTCCGGAAACGTTGTGGGGCAAGCTTAGACATCCGCGACCATTAGAAGGCGGTTTTCCCCACAATCGCCCCCTTTTCACCCTGTAAGGGACATCCGTGAACGTTACAATCTCATTTCGCTGCATTTCCGCTTCTAACGGACTGCGGTGACCATTAGCGCACGTGTTACCCTCGCCGATATGAAAATAGCTATGAATTACATATTTAGAATTACATATTTGGAATTACATATTTAGAATTACATTTTTGAAAGTAAGCTTGGAGTTAAATTTCATCAACAGAAATCTGTATTATATAAATAAAATATAGACTAAATAATTATTGAATTTATTTAATTATATGAATATAATAATAAATATTAAAATATTGTATTAATACAGATTATAACTTTTGAATGATGAGAAGGAGGTTAGCCATGGACAGCACTGTAAAGAAAGAAAGTATAAACACGTTATCCAATCGTAATTTGAAAGGAAAAGAACACCTCTGCGCCTCTAAAGATGAGTGTGATAAAACCGCCTTCTATCCGATATCACCCGTTCACCTGGCTTTATACTATTCGTATTTTTCCGAAGTCGATGTATTGGCTGAAATCGTGTAATGAAATAAACGCCTTGCGGCGTCCTTTGATGTGCGTGTTCGTGACTTGGGTGCATTGCGGAGGGAATGGCTGTGGGCTCCAGCCGCTGTTAAAGATTTGTTCCCTGAATGGAATCGATGAGGAGGTAGGAACAAATCTTTAAATGCGGACGCTATCGCTCTTCCACCCACAGCCATTCCCTCTCTTTAGCTACAATCGCACGAATCACACGAACACCAAGTTCAAACGGACAGCCAGCAAGGGTTGTTCTCTTGATTAGAGGAGATTTCCTAGCGGGCGCAGCGCTAGGAATTAAGAGCACGCAGCTGAGAAGAATCTGCTACTTTAACGATGTTTTTCATCGTTAAAAGCACTGAGTCCTCTCCATATCCTTACTTTAACGATGAAAAACATCGTTATAATCCCTTTTAACCATCCAGAGTGGCCACCCGTCCTCTTTTAACGATGAGAGTGGATCATTAACGTGACGGATTGACCTGTAACACTTACTTTAACGATGAAAAACATCGTTAAGTGGAACACACGATCTTTAAATGCGGACGCTATCACTCTTCCACCCACACCCCTTCCCTCTCTCAGCTACAAAGTGCAAGAACACCAAGCTAGATAACCGCTGAAATCGGCTGCAGCGGTTTTTCTTATGTTTAAATTTTTTGGGAAAGCACAGCCCTCCCATCCCCAATTGGACAGATTCCCACTATCATTTTTTCATTGTTATAGTAAATTAAAATAAAATTTAATTATTGCATAACAATAATTAATGTGATATAAAATAAATTATTAATTTAATCTGTACTAATACAAAACCAGGAGGTAATAACAATGGATTGTCCAACATGTCAAGGAAACGGTGAACTCGAGGAAATGAAACCGACTGGAGAAAAGCATCAGGATCAAGGGGAATGTGTACGTTTTGATAAAGAACGCGTGTTGTGGCCGAATACTTGCCACACTTGTGGCGGTAGTGGTTTTCTGGATGTATCTTTCTAAGCATACGAAAATTCTAAGGAGTGACGACGAAAATGAATCAACAAAATCAAAGAGAGCAATTGCAAGCCAGCTGGAATTCTAAAAGGTTTGAAGGTGTTTCGCGCCCTTATACGATTGATGATGTACTCCGCCTTCGCGGCTCCGTTCTCGTAGAACAAACGTTGGCTCAGCGTGGAGCACAAAAGTTTTGGGAATTGGTCAACAACGAGGATTTTGTTCCGGCATTAGGCGCACTGACTGGGAATCAAGCTGTTCAGCAGGCGAAAGCAGGACTTAAAGCCATTTACTTGAGCGGTTGGCAGGTTGCTGCCGATGCGAACTTATCCGGTCATATGTATCCCGATCAAAGCTTGTACCCGGCTAACAGTGTTCCATCTGTGGTAAAGCGAATTAATCAAGCCCTGCAGCGTGCCGACCAAATTCAGCATGCGGAAGGCAAAGACAATATTAATTTTTATTTACCTATTGTTGCGGATGCAGAAGCAGGTTTCGGCGGACCCCTGAACGTATTTGAGCTGATGAAAAATATGATAGAATCCGGGGCAGCGGCAGTTCATTTTGAAGATCAGCTATCATCAGAGAAGAAATGCGGTCACTTGGGCGGAAAAGTGTTGCTGCCTACCCAACAAGCCGTTCGCAATTTGATTGCCGCAAGACTTGCCGCTGATGTGATGGGCGTTGAAACAGTGCTTATTGCAAGAACAGATGCGAATGCGGCTCAACTCCTAACTAGCGATATCGATCCGAATGACCGACCTTTTCTCACTGGCAAGCGTTCTCCGGAAGGATTCTTTTACGTCAATGACGGGTTGGGGCAAGCGATTTCTCGCGGTCTTGCTTATGCACCTTACGCGGATCTGGTTTGGTGTGAAACGTCAGAGCCTAATCTGGAGGAGGCAAGGCGATTTGCAGAAGCCATCCATGAGAAGTTTCCCGGCAAATTGCTCGCTTACAACTGCTCCCCCTCCTTTAACTGGAAGAAAAAATTAAACGAACCGACCATTGCCAAATTCCAGCGCGAGCTTGGGAAATTGGGATACAAGTTCCAGTTCGTAACCCTTGCAGGATTCCATGCATTGAATCACAGCATGTTTGAACTGGCACACGATTATAAAGACCGCGGGATGGCTGCTTACTCCGAGTTTCAGCAAAGCGAATTTTCGAGTGAATCCAAAGGCTATGAAGCGACCCGCCACCAGCGTGAGGTTGGAACAGGTTACTTTGATGAAGTATCGCAAGTGATTACGGGCGGAACATCATCGACTACAGCACTTGCAGGCTCAACGGAAGAAGAGCAGTTTGTATCTTGATTGAGATTGAGGAATAAAGGAGATGGGAAAAATTGAGTCATCCACCCCTGCCTGCAGGCATTGAAATAAATATAGAAATAACGGATAGGAATAGGGAACAAATTCTTTCGCCAGAGGGATTAACGTTCATTGCTAAACTAGAGCGCATGTTTCGTTCCGAGCGGCTTGCATTGCTCCAAAAGCGCGACCTGAGACAGGCGGAAATTGATGCCGGTAAGCTGCCGCATTTTTTAGAGGAGACGGAATCGATCCGCTTGAAAGATTGGTTAATCGCTCCGATTCCTCCGGATTTACAAGATCGCCGCGTAGAAATTACGGGTCCGGCAGGTGACCGCAAAATGGTTATTAACGCCTTCAACTCAGGAGCCTATATGTATATGGCTGATTTTGAGGATGCCAATTCTCCCACATGGGACAACACGATTGGCGGTCAAGTGAATCTTCGCGACGCGGTTAATAGAACGATCCAGTTTGAGAGTCCAGAAGGAAAAACCTATCGCCTAAACGAAAAAATCGCTACACTTATAGTTCGCCCGAGAGGCTGGCATCTGGAAGAAAAGCATGTACTCGTTGACGGTCAACCTGTTTCAGCAGCATTATTTGACTTTGGCTTATTCTTCTTTCATAATGCAAAAGCATTGATTGAGCAAGGCAGCGGCCCTTATTTTTATTTGCCAAAACTGGAGAATCATTTGGAAGCACGCCTTTGGAATGAGGTGTTTGTATGGGCTCAAAGCGAGCTCAGCATTCCGCAGGGGACAATAAAGGCAACTGTATTGATTGAAACAATCCTCGCCGCTTTTGAAATGGACGAAATTCTTTATGAACTGAGAAAGCATAGCGCAGGCTTGAACTGCGGACGGTGGGACTATATATTCAGCTACATAAAGAAGCTGCACAAGCAGCCAGATTGTATTGTACCGGACCGGGCGCAAGTCACAATGGAATCGCCATTTATGAAGGCGTATTCATTGCTAGCGATCCAGACCTGCCACAAGCGCCAGGCGCATTGCGTGGGAGGAATGGCCGCACAGATTCCAGTGAAAAATGACCCGCAAGCCAATGAAGAGGCAATAGATAAAGTAAGAGAGGATAAATTACGTGAGGTCCGGAATGGACATGATGGAACATGGGTTGCGCATCCCGGGCTTGTCGCTATTGCCAGAGAAGTGTTTGATGAGTTCATGCCTGCAGCGAATCAGGTGGAGAGACAACTGACTGACATCACCATAACTGCAGAAAATCTGCTTGAAGTTCCACAAGGTCTTATTACGGAAAAGGGTGTTCGCACAAACATCAGCGTTGGGATTCAATATGTGGAAGCGTGGCTGCGCGGATTGGGTGCCGTCCCCATCAACAACCTGATGGAAGATGTGGCGACTGCTGAAATATCGCGTGCACAGTTATGGCAGTGGATTCACCACCCAAAAGGATTTTTGGAGGATGGGCGCAAGTTGACAGCGGATTTATTTCATCAAATTCAATATGAAGAGATGGAGAAAATTAAGGAATCTTTCGGGGAAGCCGCTCTTCAGGACAGCAAATTTGATCTGGCAGCCGCGCTTTTTACTCAGATGGCGATTTCACCAGAATTTGAAGCCTTTTTGACGACGCAAGGATACCGGTATTTATAAATGTTTGACAACCATTATATAATGAACAAATAAGCAGCCCTCTTTGGAGGTGCTGTTTTTTTTATGGGGATTATTATATAATTATTTAAATCGGAAGTACAGCCCAATGAGGTGAGAGATCATGAATCCATCAAAACCGGAACTTAATACGAAGCATGAGCAAATAACGAAATATATTGAAACGTTAAGTGCTGGTACGAAGCTGTCCGTTCGGCAAATCGCTGAAGACTTGGGTGTGAGTGAAGGAACAGCGTATCGGGCCATTAAAGAAGCGGGAAACATAGGACTCGTAAGTACAAAAAGACGTATTGGAACGATCCGGATAGAAAAAAAAGAAGAGCCCCATCAGATCGATAAATTGACTTTTGCTGAAATTGTCAATGTCGTGGAAGGTGTTGTGCTTGGTGGAGATTCGGGTATCCATAAATCACTGAACCAATTTGTCATTGGCGCTATGCAGCTCGAAGCGATGCTCAAATATATTGAAAAGGGCAATCTTCTCATTGTCGGCAATCGGGTACAAGCTCATATGTGTGCCCTGAGTCAAGGTGCTGGCGTTCTAATTACGGGGGGATTCGACACAACTCCGGAAGTAAAGCAGTTGGCTGACGAATTGGAACTTCCTATTATTGGCACCGCTTACGATACATTTACGGTTGCGACGATGATTAACCGGGCGATGGAAGATCGGCTTATTAAGAAAAAAATCATGCTGGTTGAAGACTTGATACGCAAAGATATTCAGGTATTTTCTTTGACGCCTGACAATACCGTGAAAGATATGCAGAAGCTGGTTGATGAAACGACGCATACGCGCTACCCTGTTGTGGATGAGAATCAAGTCCCCATTGGCATGATAACGACCAAGGATATTATCGGGGCAAAGCCAAGTCAATCCATAGGCACTTTAATGACGCCGAATCCGCTTATGATCAGCAGCAAAACCTCCGTCGCCTCCGCCGGCCACACAATGGTCTGGGAAGGGATTGAACTGCTGCCAGTCATTCATACAGACCGTAAAATGATCGGGGTTATCAGCCGGAAAGATGTCATGAAAGCCATGCAGTATATGCAGAGACAGCCGCAAAATGCCGAGACGTTCGAGGTGCAAATCTGTGCTGGCGTTGAGGAATTGCGCGATCCGGAAGGCAAGCTCTATTTTAAAGGAACCGTCACTCCGCAAATGACTAACTTCGAAGGTATGGTTTCAGAAGGCATCCTCTCCACTTTAATGATTCGCGCTGCCTACCGCACCGTTCAAGATCATAAAAAAGGGGATTTAATTTTGGATAGCTCTTCCGGCTACTTCCTCATTCCGCTGCAAATTGATGATGAAATTGAAATTTTGCCAACCATTGTGGAAATGAGCCGCAGATTCTGTAAAATCGATATGGAGATTGTCAGCAACGGCAGACGAGCTGCCAGATCGATGTTTACGGCACGTATTTTGTAAAATGAACGTCATTTCTGGCCATTAATGATAGATGTAACGGACTGCAATGTCAAATAAACGAGCCTAATAAATGAGCATAGCCGTTGAGCAAACCGTTAGACCGTCAGATTGTTCTGACGGTTTTTTTGAATGAATACGGGAGGAAATAATTTCGAACGAACTTTTAATTACTAATTTTTTACAGGAACGAAGTAGAGCTGCTTCACAATCGGATTATAGTGCAGGATAATTCCCTTTACAATTCAGACTGGCTGACCCGCTGCCAACTCCTACTCCGTCTTCTCCTCAGCATATGCGTAGCTTAATTTCCACGCTTCCAATAGGTAGGTTCATCGGTTTCTGCGTTTCAGTTCGTCGTAAAAGTTTTCGCGTGTGCCGATCTGCATGATTTTAACTTCAATGTGCTCCTCGAATATCTGGTAGGCAATTCGGTAACCCACCCCTAGGTGGGTAAAACTCCATTTCTTCAAATGAGTTAGATTACCGTGCAGAGGTTCCCCAGCATGGGGATTTTCAGCAATGCTCTCCAAGATAGACAATACTTCTTTAATCACCGACTTATCAAGACGTTTCAAATCCTTCTTAGCCTGATTTGAGATATTCAATTCAAACATTATAGTCGGCCCTCGTTATTTAGCTCTTTCTTTAAATCTTCCAGAGATGTAAATTCGCCGCGTTCAAATTCTTCATCCGATTCCTCAACCATCTTCATGAGTGACTTTGCCAGCTCTTTCTTTCGTTCCAGAATTTTTTCAGCAAAGTCTTCCTCGGCATATCCTTCGTTGATAAGATCCCTCTTAATAAGATCTTCAAGATCATCAATGAGATCTTTTTTATAAAGGACTAGACGGCCGTGTTCATCAATATCTATTTTTAAATTATCATTTGGAAAAATGTTTACCTGATCACGTAGTTGTTTCGGAATCGTAATTTGACCACGATCATTGACTTGAATATCAAACATGATTAAAACACCCCTTCTTAATTCAGCATTCTGATTACTGACTTGATTATACCACACTAAGTCGTTTTCGCTCCATAATAATAGTTTGGATAAATCAGTTTTTTTATTACGAGGGTTACTTTCAAAATGAAAATACTGGGAAATAGATATAAAAAGTTTCTAAACAAATGAAGTCGCTTCGCCACCACGTACGAGTGGCCCCACTGCCGCTCGAGCGCCCAGTATTAGGGATTGCTTCAACCCGCGGAAACGGCATAAAATTGTTTCATCATCGGGTTGTAGTGAAGCGTCAGCTTCCGCTCCTTTTGCTTGGCTGTAATGGAGTCGACATATTCCCGCAACGGAGCAAGCACCAGCCGGCCATGATCGAGCACCGTCTCTATGCGGACGCTGTACTTCTCTTCCATCTCCAGCAACTGCTTCTGCTGCTCCAAGCCGATCGAATGAATCTTGTCTAATAATTCCAGCCGCTTCTCATTTGTCAATCCCTTGCGCTCACTCCGCTTTTGCGCTTCCTTGGTCAACTCAACGTAATAGTCGGTGATCCTGGCCTTGTCCTTATCCAGCTCCGATTGGCTCACCTTCTGACGGCTCGCTTTCTCAGCCTTTTCCTTGGCGTATTCGTAACCTGATTTCCAGGCCGCCAGCAGATCTGTTTCCGAAACAAGCTTTTCCTCCGTTATGATGCCGATACGAATAGCCCGAAAACTCCTCGCTCGTGGTTGCGATATCGCCACTATAGCAGAAGTAACTGAGCTACCTGAGGAAGATGTAAGAGCGTTGACGCTGGAGCAGTAGCTTTTATCGTTTCAGACCAATCAGTGCAAAGCCGCTATGCAGGAACGTTAATATCCGTTTGATTTCACATTACAATAGCGAGGATATGGCACCCGTTGAGAGGTAAGTACTACTCCATTGGTTGCCTTTTTCTGTTTTCTACTGTTCAAAGAATTGTTGAGCAAACCGTCGGATTCCCTTCCCTTACAAGCCGACAACCTGATATTTTTTCAACCATATAAATTCCCTAGTTCTATAGAACTACATAATCAAAAGTGATATAATATTGGAAAAATTGGTAAAGGAGAAACATATGAATTCTAGAAACATATTTTCAACGATTCTATTAGTTATCGGCGGCTTGGAAATACTCGTAGCCTTTATCATTGGCATTGCATGGGGACAGCCAGAGAGCAATTATGGGGCTCATAATTGGAGCATTACTTTATGGTGGTGGATCGGTGGATTTATTTCAGGTATGGTTTTTATCGGATTTTCTGAAGTCATTCATTTACTGCAAAAAATATATGACAAGATTCCTGCAGGAAACGCTGGAAATCAATCAAATACCCACACCTTTTCCGCTACAAATAAAGTTGAATCTATGACCACTAATTCGATAGAACATTCACAAGTAGAAGAAGTAGAAGTAGACGAAAAAGAAAAAGCCCTTGTTTCAGCTAAGCAGTTTAATGGATTGACCATCAAAATCGGCGAACAGAAGTTTAGTGGTTATTTCCTGATTAGTGAACTGCAAATCGAGATCTACAAGAAAGCCTTTGCCGAGCCTCCCAAACTAATGAAAACAGTCTCGCTCCAAGATATCAATGGGGTAAGCAAAAATGGGGAATATTTAATCGTTGAAGTAAACGAAAATGAAACCATCAGCCATTTTTCTTTTAAAACCCATACTGTTTTTGATTATCAAAAGATTGCCGATCTGCTTACAATGAAAAGTAAGTGAGAAACTAATATACGTCCCATTTCATCGATTCTCTGTGCATCTTTCTCGGTGAAATAAATGAGCATAGCTGTTGAGCAAAACGTCAGGACGTTCCTGATGTTTTTTTAATAAGTGGATAAACAAATGGATCATACAACTCTTGTTCAAAATTTCAAATAACTCCATCTCCCAAGTTTCTTAGTCGAAAAGCTTGTATCATGAACTGTAGACATTCATCGGTTGCAAACCGTTCAGTGTCAATTCCGATCATATCGTCACTTTTTCTTACAGCATTGACTTCCCGCTCCTTATCGCTAGTATCACGTTTCACGATTTCCGCGCTTGTCTCTTCCAGGGATAAGGAAATACCTTCGCTTACTTGCTGGCTCCATCTTCTTTTAGCTCGAATCCATAAGGGCGCATCACAAAAAAATTTCAAATCAGCCTCTGGAAATATGCCCGTACCTAATCCATGACCCTCTGCTACAACGTCAAGTCCTTTAATCCCTTCCCGCAAATGCTGTGCAAGTGTACGACAAACTTCAGGAATTTTGGTTACATGGGGCAGAATGCTTCTTACCTCGTTAGAAAACAAAGTATTTGGAGCTGGAACAGCACCATTAAAATGAGGTATAAGTTTACCGTCCTTTGTTTGAAAATAAATATCTACGTGTTTGAGGTAATCGGCTACTTCGTTTGCATCGAAGATATTGATCTTTTGCTGCAGCATTAGCCATGCATTGAATCGGTGCGCCGTTCCGGTGCTTAGAAGGGGCCATCCCAGATGCTTGGCTAGCATCGAAGCACACGTTGATTTTCCTGATGCAGCCCATCCATCAAAAGTTATTAGTGTCGTTTGCAAACAGATCACCCCACAGCTAAATTTGTATTATTTTACCATTATCATATTAATAAATCAATAACTCAATTGACGGCATCGGCATCTAGTTATGCATCTAGTTATGCATCTAGTTATGCCGGTTTTAGGAGCGCTTGCGTGATCACGCCAAAGATTTGCGGGAACTCCACCGGATTTCAGGGGGTTATGCGGGTTTCTTTTTAGGCAAGGTATGATAATCTAAATAAAAGTTTAAAGTTTCGTTGTAATTCCATTTGAGCAGGTGATCGATTATGCGTTCCATGCGGGGACTAATCCCATTTAATAGTAAACATTTTTTGTATATTTTCATGCTGTGCTTCATCCTGTTCTCGATTTATGTTCATATTTCGGCTTATAAAAACCCCTACATAGGGATCGTCATCACCGAAAATGACCGCAGCCAGTGGGTCGTAAATGAAGTGATCTCTGCCGGCAAGGGAAACTACTGGAATATTATTCCTGGAGATATTATATTGTCACTGGGAAGTGAGCGCCAACCGGAATTATTGAGTCATGGGGACCTTTATTTGATCCAAAATGCTTCAGATCTGCTTGTATTAAAGCAAAATGGGCAGCAGCAGCACTATCAAGTCGTCTCAGAAACACGTGACATCTATACCATTCTGCTCTCCGGCGTACTGGAGCTCCTGCTGCTCGGTATTGGCTGGTTTGCTATCCGAAGCAGGCCAACATCCAAAGTCATGCGCCTGTTCTGTATCCTGAATCTGCTGATGGCATGCTGCATCCTGTCTACCTATAGTCCACTGGTGATGCCGGCCTATTTTGTTCTTCTGTTTTGCGGCGCCTGGCTGCCCTATTTGCTGCTCAGCTTTTACTTATCTTTTATGTTCAGCAATATGCAAAAACGATTTGAAAAGCTGTTACTGTCGTATCAAGTATATAGCGTCCTTTGCTCCATTTTTTATTTAATACTGGTGTATTATAATGTTTATATGTTGAATAATACCTATGAATATAAAGGTGCTGCTGTTTCTTCGACTGGCAATATATCCGCCGCGCTGCTTTACGTCTCTATTATCGCGACGCTTGTACTATTAGTATGGCTCACATATCATTACCGAAAATGGTTTAACCGGGTTGAAAAAAATCAGCAGTTTGTGCTATGCGTAGGCATTGTGCTCTGTCTGCTTCCCTTTATTCTGCTGTATGCACTGCCAGCGCTTGTCATAGGCAGATATATCATGCCGATTGAATATACGCTGATCGGCTTCATCCCGCTCTCTTGCCTCATTACCTATGTGCTCGTGCAGCGCAATATGCTGGACATCAGACTCTACATTCCTCGTATTCTGATTCATGGTGTGTATGTTCTTATTGCGTTTATTTTATTCGCAGCTGCCGTTAAGCTGGACACCTCGCTCTCGCTGATTGTGCTGTTTACCGGTTTTCTACTGCTGACCTATATTTATCAGCGCAGCCTTATCCTGTTCAGGCGCAAAGCGGAACGGCGCAAGGACTGGCTCGGGCAGCAGCAGCTCCGGTTGTCCATCGAAATGGCCGAACAGAAAAATACCCGTGAAATGCTGCGCTTGTTTGCCGACATGCTGCACAGCATGGTGGAGACGGAAGGCATGTGTCTGATCTGGAATGACGGACAGCACTTTTTCTTCCACGGAACGGGTAAATATAAAGCGCTGGAGAAAGAAAAGCTGGTTCATCTGGATAGTTCCGGGCTCCTGCAGTCGTTTGATTTTGCTCAGGTTATTGAGCTTAGTCAGATTCAGGATCAGGATCAGGATAAGAGTCAGAGTCAGAGTCAGGAAATAAGCGGCTATCTGTGTGTTGGCCCCAAAGAAAACGGGACGCTGTTCTCGGCAGAGGAGCAGGCTATTATAGATAAGGGGCGGATTGAAGCTATACAAATCCTGATTAATGTAAAGCTGCTCTCCCGGCTGCAAAGAGAATATGATCGGAACAAAGACCAGGCTGTTCTCTACGAGCGTCAAGTTAGCGATATCCGCCAGTTTAACCAGCTGCTGCTGGAGAGCCAGGAGGCAGAACGTATCCGGACCTCTTACTTTTTACATGACCACCTACTGCAAAATCTAATATTTCTGACACGCGATCTGGAAGAGCTGCACGATACAGGAGAAGGTGCCCGCGAAAACGTGGCAGCCTGGCTGCAGTGTCTTTATGACTCACAGCATGACATTCGCAAAATGTGTGACGATCTATATCCTCATATTATTGATAGAGGGGATCTGAAAGATGCACTTGACTGGCTGCTGCGCACGCTAAAGGAGAAAAGCCGGACCCGGATGGAGCTGATCTATCAATTACCAGATGGAGAGCCCCGGCAAGAGCTGATCAAAAACCATATTTTCCGGACGATCCGCGAGCTTCTTCATAACGTTCTGAAGCATGCTGGGGCCACAAAAGTCCAGGTTCATCTCTGGAGTGAGCCGGACAGGCTCTACTGCCAGGTCACCGATGACGGACAGGGATTTCAAGTCAATGAGGTATTTAGTCAATCATCCGGCCAAAAGCGTTTCGGCCTCATTTCCGTTCGGAACAGTATTCGCCACCTGGGCGGAGAGACAAGCATCGATTCAGCACCCGGCCAAGGAACCAGTGTCATGATCAGACTGCCGCTTATAAAGGAGGAATCCCAGGTTGAACGTGAGTAACGAGAAAAATGAAATGAATGAAAAGAATGCGAAGAGCGAGAAAAATATAAGAGTTATATTGCTGGATGATCATCCGTTAGTCATGGAGGGGCTGAAAAACCGGCTTAGCAAGGAGCCAGGAATCGAGGTGCCGCGCACGTTCAACGATCCTCGTGTCTTGCTGAGTGAGATCGATAGCTGTCGCCCGGATGTACTGATTATGGATATTTCCATGCCACATTTGGATGGCTTTCAGGTCGCAAGGCAGCTCAAGGAACGTTTCGGGTTAGCGTTGAAAATGATCATGCTGTCCGGATACACCTACGACGAGTTCTACAGCAAAGCCTACGAAATTGGTGTCCACGCCTACTTGTCCAAACAGGCTACCTACGGCCAGATTATTAATGCAATCAAACAAAGCATGCTAGGTCATGTACTCGTGTCCGAAAACGTAATGAAAAAACCATCAATCGAAGCACTAACTCCCACAGAACGTGAGGTATTGGAACAAATTGCCCAGGAAATGACGAACAAGGAAATCGCACATAACCTGGCCATGAGCCAGCGAACCGTTGAATATCACTTAACCTCCATTAACCAAAAGCTTGGGGTAAAAACGCGAATCGGGGCCGTTGTCAAAGGTTTTGAAACTGGATTGCTGGGTTCTCTGACCCAACAACTAAACGAGGAATAAACAAATGCAGAAATGAATGTAATCTCGTCCCTATTGATTTAGCCAGCCTGTTCTAAGAAGAAAGAAACAGACTATCCCGAAGGACCGTCTGTTTATATGTGTAGACTGTTATTGCATTAAGAAGACGCCTATATCCACAGACGTTGTGTACATCCCAAACGAGATGTGTAATCCACATGTGGACAACTCATCCGCCTAACTTGTACACAAGGCAAGAGTCGGTATGGAGTATTAGTCATTACCTGTTCATAGCTTTGTCGATTTCTTCAATCCCATATAAAATATTGACAGGAGACATCACACCAATGGAGCTGTCGAGGAAATAGACATGATTTTGTTTCGCTGCGCTCAACGAATGCCACACTTTATTTTTTTTCAGTTCTTCAATTTCTTTTTCCGTTGCGCCACTATCCGCCTCAAAAATAAACAGGTGATCCGGATTCAGCTCCAGCATCCCCTCGAGTGACAAGGTCTGCATCGCATCGTTTTCTATGGCGGGCTTCAGTCCCAGCCCTTCATAATAAACGCGCATGGCTTTGTACGATTGCAGCACAAAACCGCCACGGCTATCTGAATAAAAGGAAAAAACGACACTTTCATTGCTGTGTGCAGCAAACGCCGGTTTATTTTCAGCCATTGCCTGCTCGGTCTTGATAATGACCTCCTCGGCCTTTTTCTCTTGGGCAATGACCTTGGCTACCTCCCGAATTCCCCACTTCCAATCCGTTTCCGTGTTCCCCATCTTTTGCGGATCGAAAAACACAACCGGAGCGATCGCGCCAAGATGTTCATACACTTTATCTGCATCCGCAGTACTGGCCAGGATCAAATCCGGCTCCACTGAAGCTGTCTTCTCTAAATTGATCCCTTCCCATTCCCCTAAATCGATAATCTCCCTGTCTTTCAGCAGCGGCTTGACCGCCGGCATCTTTGTGATGTAGGAATTGAACATTTTGGCCGCTGCCGGAAAATAATCAAGCGATACAAGATGGCTGAAAATAACATAATCCATGACTGCGATTCGCTCGGGATGCGCTTTTAGCTCGACACTGCTGGTTTTGGCATCCGAAATGGTTCGGGGATACAAGCCCACGCTTTCTGTTGGTTCCTTTGCAGACGCATCAGCCGTTGGGGAAACCACAGGTGCGCTTCCGCCGCAAGCGGCGGTAATCGTCGATAACAGGAAGATGACGAGGGCGATACATAAATGTTTCCGTATTTTCATGGTAGTTGATCTCCTTTGATCCATTTCGTTTAATGGGTTTGTTGTATGTTCTTGCTGTTCCATTCGCGCGTTTCGGCTTGCAATCGCTCATGCCAGAATCGTTGATACAAGCCGCAACGCTCCAGTAGTTCCGCATGGCCTCCGGCATCGATGACCCGCCCCTTCTCCAGCACGATAATCTGATCCGCGCCGCGAATCGTATGCAGCCGATGGGCAATCACCACCACCGTCTTGCCGTTCGCAAGCTCCTGCAACGCCTGGGTTACCAGCAGCTCGTTGCCCGGATCGATGCTCGCCGTTGCTTCGTCCAGCAGCAAGACCGGTGCGTCCTTCAGTAGAGCGCGGGCAATAGAGACCCGTTGCCTTTCACCGCCTGACAAGTTTCCGCCCCCTTCGCCTGCAACGGTTGCGTAGCCTTCGGGAAGTTTCCTTATAAAATCATGGCAGCGTGCCGCCCCAGCCGAGGTATAGACCTCTTCGTCCGTCGCATCGGGACGGCCAAACCGGATATTATTCAGCAGCGTGTCCTTGAACAAATATACGTCCTGAAACACCATCGACAGCTGCGACATTAACGTGTCCGCACGCAGCCGCCGCACATCTGCGCCGCCGATCGTCACGCTGCCTTGATGGACGTCCCAGAAGCGAGAAATCAGATTGAGCAGGGTCGTCTTGCCGCTTCCCGACGGTCCGACCAGCGCCGTCACCTTCCCCTCGGGGATGCGCAGCGTTATGTCCTGGAGAATGGGCCGCTCCCCGTAGGAAAATGACACCTGGTCAAATGCGATCTCATAGCTTCTTAATTTCTGCTCCTCATTCGGCAAGGGTTCCGGCAGTGGTTTGGCACCGAATATGTCATTCAGGTTCCACAAGGAGCGCTGCAATAGTCTTCGGAAGCCCGCCAGCTCCAGCAGGGGAAGTGGTTCATACAAGCCCAGAGTCAACAGCAAAACCAGCGCAAGCGTAAGCGGATCGACTGATCCTTGCGCATACAAGCTGGTCCCAACGGCCAACACAGCTGCAAAGCCCAGCTCGAACACCACGCTGTCCAGCGCGATATAGGAAGCCAGCTTCCGGTTGTAGGCAATGCTCCGGTCACGATACACCCCCATCGCTTCTATGAAGGGACGGAGCTGGTCATTTCGCAGGCCAAATGCCTGGATCAGGGGGATGCCGCGAATATATTCCGTTATTCGCCGATTGGTCTCCTTGCGCGGCTCATCCAGTATGTTCAGCAAATCTGCAAACTTGCGGTTGGCTGCAGCGGTAACCACGAGCGACAGCGGAACGCCGGCAAGCGCTACGCAAGCAAGCCGCCAATCCAGAGCAAACAACAGAAACGCCGTAATCAGCGCAGCAAGCAGCCCGCGTACAGACATCATGGCAATCGTGTGAGACAGCGCGCTGTTGTGCACATCGACGCGTAATCGGCTTTCAATCGTCGAAGCTGGTTGTGTGTCATAGAAGCCGAGTGGCAGCTTGCGCAAATGAATGCCCAGCCTTCCGCGCAGGCGGGTGCGAATGTTGCCTTCAAGCCGCAACGCATGGCTCTGTCCGTGGTAAAACAACAACCCTTGGCCGGCGAAAGCCGCCAGCAGCAAGCCAATACCGGACCAGGCCAGTGAAAGGTTGCCCGTCCATAAGCCGTAGACAGCAAACGCGGCACATAGCGGCACGGCCACGATAAACGGGCTTTCCAGCGCAGCGAACCGTACGCTCCTAAGAAACTGCGGATAATCGCCACCCGCAAGCTGTCTGAGCTGGACCCGGAACGAAGACGTCAGCCATCCAACCTGAGCAGCGTCCGGATCATGGGCGTCGTCACTGGCCTCCTTCCCACCAGACGGGGCCAAGCCTCCTTCTTCAGTAGGAAGTGCTGCGGGGAGACGCACGTGATCCTTTGAACGAAAAGAGCTGATTGCAGGAGTCGTTTGATACGCGTTCCACATTTGCCGATACAGTTCGCACTCGTGCAGCAATTGGGCATGCGTGCCGGCCGCAGAAGCCGTCCCCTCGTTCATGACAACAATCTGGTCCGCATGAACGATACTGCTTAGGCGATGGGCGATCATCAGCATCGTTTTGCTTGCGCCATTGCTGCCGTTCATCAGTGCGGACAAGGCCTCGCGGATGCGTCCTTCGTTTTCAGGATCAACGAAAGCGGTGGCCTCGTCCAAAATTACAATGGGAGCATCCTTGACGATGGCCCGCGCAATCGCGATGAGCTGCCGTTCGCCCCCGCTGAGAGTACCTCCCTGCTGCCCGACGACCGTATCGTACTGCTCCGGTAACTGCATAATCCAATCATGGCAGCAAGCTGTTTTCGCCGCCTCGATCACTTCCTCATCAGTTGCACTGACGCGACCTTTGCGGATATTTTCCAGGATCGACTCCTCGAACAAAAATTCATCCTGGAACACAAAGGAAAGCAGTGCCATCCGTTGATCTGCGGCCATATCCCGAACGTCCGTGCCGCCAATGGACACCGTTCCCCCGTCTGCATCCCAGAAGCGCGCGATCAATCGTGCGATCGTCGATTTGCCTGCCCCGGACGGACCGACAAGCGCCGTTAATTTCCCTTCAGGCACATGAAGGTTCACCTTGTTCAGCACCGTTTTGCCGCCATAGCCAAAGGACACCTCGTCCAGGCTAATGGCAAAGCCTAAGGGTCGTTTCGGCTCCTTCGGTTCGGGCAGTTCCTTCTCTTCCAGTAATGCGACTACCTCGCGAACAGCGCCAGCAATGCGAAAGGAAATCATGCCGCCTGTTCCCATCAGTTTGAGCAGCGGCTTACCGATGCCCATCGTAACGAGCATGAAGAAAACCAATGTCGCAAGGGAAAGGGAGCCATTAGCGTAGAGCAGGGTCCCGAGCGGCAGCACCAGCAGCAGTGGCGCCCGCGACAGGATGACCGTTACCGACTTCGTCTTCAGGCTGCGCAAGTGAAGCGTAGTTGTCAGCTGTTCGCTGTCTTTTACCGCTTCTGCGAATTCTCCGTAAGCATAATCCGAACGCGCAAATGCCTTGATCACCTTCATGCCGTTGACATAACGAAACAGCGCGGACGAGAGCCGTGCCTGGGCTTCCCCATACTGATGGCTGTAGCCGCTTATTTTCCGCTGCACCGTCCGATACGCGATAAACAGCAGAGGGGCCGCAGCCGCAGCTGCAAGCGCCAACCGCCAATCCAGTGCAAACATCGCAGCATAAGCGATCAGCGGTACAGCTACCGAAGACAACGTGTCGGGAATCAAATGAGCGATTCCTTCTTCCACCCGCTCAACCTGCTCGTTCATGGTATGCTTCAATTGACCCGTGTCCCGCTTTTGGAAAAGTCCGAGCGGCAGCCTGGCCAGCTTACGGGCCAGTGCCAAACGAAGATCGTACAACAGCGAATAGGCGGTCTGATGAGCCAGATGATGCGATCCGATCATGGAGCATGACTTCAGCACGATTGCGGCAACGGCAGCGCCGCCAATCAGTGCCATAGGGGTGCCGCTGGAAGCAGCCGGCTCCATCATGGCACGAATCGAAACATATACCAGCAGATACGGCGCCAGACTCAGCGCGGCTGATAACGTGGCGAGCAGGGCTGATCCCGCGATCAGCAGCCTTCTTCGCCTTAAAAAAATCCAGAGTTGCTTCAATACATAAAACCCGCCGCTGTAAGGTGCCGTCGGCGGGCGTGCAGGTTTGTTATTCATTAGCCCCTCCTATAGATAATGATTTTCATTATCGATATGAAGTATAGCAAAATTCTGATTGAATAGGAGTGCATCATTATTCAATAAAAGATGGACGATTATTCACAACTGTCATACTTGCGGAAGTGAGCGCGCCTCTTTCGGGGACAATCCCGTATGCCGCTTAAACACACGGCTGAAATATTGAGGATCGTCATAGCCGACCCTGGCAGCAATTGTGCTGATCGTTTCCTGGCTCCAGGCAAGCATTTCTCTGGCCCGGTTGATCCGGTACTCAATCACATAGTCGATCGGCCTGATACCCATATACTTGTGAAACAGGTAGGAAAACGGCCGGGCACTCATCCCCTGCATGCGAGCTAGCTCCTCCAGCGCAAGCGGATTAGCATAGTGCGTATGAATATATTGAATGGCATATTCGATCGCCTCCAATTGGCGGACGCTGAACATCTTGGCCTGGCAATGAGTCAATACTTCGTTCAAAATGGAGAGGAACAGCTCTTTTTTACGCAAGCCGGTCAACCGCCCTGAAATCACGGCTGTCTGGTCCAGCCTTTCCAGCAGCTCCAAGATGCGCGGCTGCAGGCCGGGCCGCAAGGCGAAATCGCCCGGAATGCCTTCGCTTAACGTGGCGGGCTGTTGGCAGAACCGATAATGAATTAAATGATACTCCAAATTCACGCCGCCGCGCGGTGTCAGGCTCATGCACGCTCCTTCGTCCCCATGACAGATGCTGCCCGGTTCCAACGCGTATGCTCTTCCGTCAAAAGACATGGTCGCTTGCCCCTTCACGACAAAGAAAAAACCGCTTTTAGGCAGCAGATATCCCTCCTTGCGATCGCTATACGGCATCGTGGAACGAATCACCTCTTCCACAACAAACGCTGTTTTGTTGAACACATCGGCCAGTGAATCGATTGCGGAATTCGCACGCTGACGCCGCTCATTCCTTCTTGTTCCCGGTGTGGCCTGCTCCTGAGACAGCCGAAAGGTTTCTTTGAGGATACGCTTCAGCAATTCCTTCGTTTTGGCGGAAGATGCCAGCAGCGGCTGCTTGGAGATAAGGCACATGGCCCGCAGCAGATTGGCCAGCCCTTCGTTTTCTCCCGGTTCCTGTTCGAAATGGCTCGATATATACCGCAGCTCGGAGAGCTGTCCCGCTCCTTTTTCCGGCAAGTACTGAATAAGCAGCGCTTCGAACTCCTCCTGTCCGACATGGATTTCCAGCTTCTGTCCGAACGCGCAATGAATCACTTTTCCTGGACACGTCTCATAACATGTATTCTCTATCCGGATTTTCGCAAACCCGCGCAGTACAAAGAAGAGCCCGCAGTGCTGTGTAGGGCGCTCTCGATGCTCTTTCGTCACAGTCCCGGCCTGCAGAATTAACAGGTGTACACCATGTACCGTCACCGGAACCCGTGTAAACTCGGCCCATATCTCATTCATTTCCGTCCCCCACTTCTGTGACCGTCCAGATTGGCCGGTCCCTTTCACCGTGCATGTATTCAAATGATAACAATTCTCATCGATAAAGTATACCCCTTGTCTGTATCCTCACAGTAATAGTTAGCAAAGCATGCTGGGGCATAGGCTCGTGTCTGAGCAGGCCATGCAAAAACTGGCTGCTGATACGCTGACACCCATGGAAATTATCCAGATAGGAGCTGGCTCTAGCCAAAGTCCGGTCTTTTGCTCCCACAGCACCGCGCATCCCGCCCACATCCGGCATATGTCATCAAGCAGGGTGTTTCTTTTCTCGCCAAAACATATTAATATAGTGAAATAAGTGTTCCGGTATGCGGTTTTCTTGACCGTGATTTGGATTCCGATGGGAGGTTGCCCTGCTTGAATAAAGTAAAATACATAGTGCTCGCCTCTGCGGTCGCCTTGATCGGTTTGATCTTCGTTGCAATGAGAGCTGACTGGCTTACATCAGGCGGCACAACGCCTGGGCAGAGCAAAGCTCAAAACGAAAAGCTGTCTCTTCATTTATTTATAAACGCGCCTGCGGGAGCATATCTGCCGGAACCTAAGAACGATTTTGTCAGGCAAGCGATCGAAGCGAAGTTTCAAGTGGATTTGAAAGTAACGGCTATGGAGCCTGGGAACGAGTACAATTCCCAGTTGGCTTCTCTGCTCGCCGCCAACGATCCGCCAGACGTCTGGCTCGCCATCAGCCCTGACGGCGGGGCTTACTACGCGCTGGATAATGCACTTGCGGATATGACGCTTTTCGTGTCGCCGGCAACCATGCCGAATTATTTCAACTATTGGATGAACGAGACCGAGCTGAAGCAGTTCCAGTTCCACAACAAGTTTTTTCGCGCGCCCATTCCCTACGACAAAAACTCGTACCGGGCTTACTACATTCGCCAAGATTGGCTAGAAAACCTTGGCTTGGATATCCCTACTACCTACGAGCAATATTTTCGGGTATTGGAAGCGTTTACCCATGAAGATCCGGACCGTAACGGCAAGAACGATACCTACGGTTTCACCGCCTCAGGCGGCGGAACGTCTATTTCCACCGATTGGCCCGAATATGTAAAAAACGGCTTGCTGTTCCCCGCGTACTATGATGGAAGCCAGCTTGTCGATATGCAAATGGACTTGCGCGTCGGCAGTGTCGCGGACGATATTTTGAAGGTCATGGACAAAGGTTTGGTTGAACCGGATTGGTTTTTGAACAAGGGACTCGATTACGTCGATAAAGCCGTTCGCGGCAAAGTTGGCATCGTGCTTGGCAATACCGTCGATTTCGCGTTCGATTCCAATGCCGACAGCCTGCAGACAAGAAGCAAAGCCATGAACCCGAAAGCCGAGTGGGTTCCGTTCAATCCGTTCGGCGACAAGCCGCTGAGGACAGCGGTAACGCCGGAATACCCATTCGTTTTCTCGAATAACGCCGCAGGTTTGAATCCGGAGAAGCTCAAGCGCATCGCCTCCATCCTCGACTGGCTGTGCGGCGAAGAAGGCTTTCTGCTTACCCATTATGGAATGGAAGGCAAGCATTACAGCCGCAGCGGCAGCGAGATTACGCTTAAGCCGCAAATGATCGAAGAGGATATCGTCATGAAAGGCAATTTTCTCGCCATTTGGAGCTTCTTTACACCGAATACGCCCCAAACGCTCGGTTTGAACGTAATCGATCCCCGAATGACGGAACGGGACAAAGCCATTTACCGGACGATCACCGGCATTCCAGTCTATGAAAGCGTCGGTACCACCTTGACTCCGCCACTCGGCGTTAGTGCGGAAGCCATGCGCGCCAGACAGAACGAGCTTCAGGTACAGATGCTGTTCAAGGATAAATCGGGGCGAAATTGGCCCTCCTATCGCCAAGACATATTGGACAACTACAAGGGAACCGAAATTTTCAATCAATACGGGGTAAAAATAAAAGCAGCCAGGACGGGCAAAAAACCGGGCATATCATTTTCCTGCTCCAGCATAAAAAGCACTCGAAACTTTTGGTCTCGGGTGCTTTTTGAATTCTGTCCGTCTTGAGTGAATCCTATTTTTAATAAAAGTCGGTACGGTCAAACAAAGTCGATGGTAGAAATATCGCCAAGCAGCAGCTTGTTTATAGCTCTTTTTTTGTTTTTGACGGACGTTTTTAATTTTAGTCGTTGCAGTCAAAAAGGCTATATGTACACGGAATAAGCCGCGATGTTACCTTAAGTTTCGTAAGACAAAATCCAAGAGAGGAAAGGGAGGGTGGTACATGTTTTACTTGAGAAAGATTGCACAAAACGTTTTGCCGAAGCTGCTCATTGCGGCATTATTGTTTTCGGTCCTATCGTTTGAAGGCTTCATCATGCCTGGTACTGCGAGTGGACAGGTTCGCTTGACCGACATTGGTTCTTCGTATGCCAAAGCGGAAATCGAACAACTGGCGGCAGCGGGAATCGTTTCCGGATATGCAGACGGCACATTCGCACCTGGTAAGCCGATCACACGCGCAGAGTTGGCCAAAATCATTACGGCCATGATGAAGCTGAACCAGCAGCCCGATGAAGCCAAACGTTTTGCCGACGTAGCCAAAGACAGCTGGTATCGCGGGTATGTCGGCGCATTGATCGCTTCCGGCATTACACAGGGAACTTCTGAAACGACGTTTTCTCCGGATGCGTACGTAACCAGAGAACAATTGGTTGTGTTTATGATTCGGGCCTTCGGCTTGGAGGAACATGCATTGAACCTGCAAGAGGCCGCCGAATGGTCCGATGTCAACCTTATTGCCGATTGGGCGGCGTCCCCTATCGCTTTGGCCTTGCATATCGGATTTGTGCAAGGCATTGCCAATGCGGACGGATCGCTCCGGTTCGCCCCCAAAGAGTATGCAGAGCGGCAAGCAGTGGCCCGGCTAGCTTTCGAATTCGTAACGATGTACGACGCTTACAAGGAGAAGGCCGGGGTAAGTCCGCAGCAGGCCAACACGGCTTCCTCAGAGCCAAAGACAACTCCTGCTCCGATGACAGGCAACGGCTCCAACATGTCTCCGTCGAACGAGCCTACGTCTACTTCATGGCCGACGCCAACCCCAGAACCGACGTCTACTCCAGAGCCAACGTATTCTCCTGGGCCGACATCTTCTCCAGAACCGACGGCTTCTCCGGAGCCAAGCCCCGAACCGTTGGCTGTCGTAAGCGGAGGCCAGCCGAAAGCCGTCATCGTTTATGATGATTCTGTCTATGAGGCGGCAGATACACCGTGGGCCTCCGGCATTCCCGGCTGGCAGCAAACGTACGGCGCAGACAACGACGGCACGCTCGGTATTGCCGATGCAGTCCGCTATGCCGGCTCTTACAGTTTGCATGTAGACCACGTAGTCGGCGGCAGGAACACAGATCTCGGACTGGAAAGCGATTTCATCGCCGTCCAGGAACAAGAAACGTACACGGTTTCTGCCATGGTTTATCGGGAATCCGGTAACGTACCGCAAATCTACATTCGTTTCTTCGATAGTAACAAAGCAAGAATTTCACAGCAATTGACGAATGCAAACGTCACGGCTGGAGAATGGACGCAAGTGTCCGTAACAGCGGCAGCACCGGCAGGCACTGCCTACGTCACGATTATCCTGTACTCAGGAATAGCACCGGCAAGCGTTTATTTCGACGACATCACGTTAATCGGCGCCAATAACACGGATATCCCGGTGCTTAACGGTGCATTCGAACCTGAAGCCGATACCCGGTATGGATCGCCTGAGCTGCTTGCCGAGTATGTTCAGAAATCTACGGGAGCCGTGCTTCCCATTATGTCTGTAGAAGATTTTCAGAACGGCGGCGGACAACAGCCCGGACAGCTGGTCATTCTCATAGGCACGGCGGCAAGCGTATCCGGTGACGACCCGGCGCTCGATGCCCTGCTGGACGGCCTGGATCGCGACGGATTCGTCATCTACCCGCAAGAGCAGCAGGTGACCATCGCTGGTCCAAGCATATGGGGAACGTTGAACGGCGTGCTCGACTTCCTGGAGCGTTACGCGGATATCCGCTGGCTGATGCCCGGTCCTGCCGGCGAAGACATTCCGCAGCGGAGCGATTTGCATGTGGCGCTGGGCATTGTGCGGGAAGAACCGGCTTTCATGTTCCGCGTATTCAGCCCATTGCACGGCAAACCGGGCACCGGCACCTATGTGATGCAAGAGCAGTACACATGGGCGCAGCGAAATAGACTGCAAGGGTTCTACAATGCCCCGGTCAGCTTCCACCATAATATGGATGTCCTATTTTCGGTATCCAAGTTTGGCGCAACCCATCCGGAATTTTATCCGAACGGCACACCTCCGGCAGCAGGCGTAACGGACGGCTGGCAGCCTTGCTTCTCGAACCCGGATACGATCGATGCCGCAGTGGCTGAAATTATCGCTTACTTCCAGGCGAACCCGAACTCTGAGTCCTATTCGCTTGGCGTGAACGACGGCGGCGGGTTCTGCGAAAGCAACCCTCTTCCGGTGTACTACGATTGGGTCAATAAAGTCGTCGAGAGCGTGCTGGATGTGTATCCGAACAAGTGGTTCGGTCTGCTGGCCTACACCAATCTCGAAACGCCGCCGTCATTTCCCTTGAATCCCCGAGTCATCCCTTTCCTTACCAAAGATAGGATGGCTTGGGCCGACCCGGTGCAAAAAGCGAAGGATTTGGCAAATGTGGACAACTGGCTGGAAGTAGCCGACCAGCTTGCCTATTACGACTATATATACGGCAGTCCTTACTTGGTGCCTCGCGTATACCCTCATTTCATGTCGGACATCTATCGTCAGGCGCACGAAAAAGGGATAAAATCGATTTATGCTGAGATATACCCGAATTGGGGAGAAGGCGCGAAGCCGTGGGTGGATGCCAAATTGCTATGGAATCCGGAACAGGATGTCGATGCGCTTCTGCAGGAATGGTATGAGCGTGCGGTTGGCGAAGCGGCGGCCCCCTACCTGAGAGCCTATTACGATTATTGGGAACAGTTCTGGATGGAACGTGTAATCGATGAACCGTGGTTCAACTCTGGGGCCACCTATCTGGATTTTATGGACCCTGCTTATTTGCAAGCAGCAACCGTCAGCGATGTAACCTACAGCCGGGGGGTGCTGGAAACGGTGGAAGTGCTCGCCGTAACCGACGAGCAAAAAGCAAGAGCACATCTGCTGATGCAAGCGTTTGAGTATTATGAAGCGTCCGTGCTCAGTTACCCGCAGCCGACAAAGCCGCTTCCGGATGCCAATTCGGCAATCACCTTGCTGGACGAGATTATCGGCTCGATCGACGAACGGGTGCAAATGGCGGAGAAACGGTTTACGCTGCTGACACAGTTCGCAACCGACCCTGTTTTGTTCCAGCCGCTCGGACCGATGCAATTCAGTCTGCTTAGCTGGTCGGGCTGGTCCGCTCCAGAATTTTGGAGCTTTGTAGAATACATGAATGAACATGAAGCTGCCGGAGGTCCGCTGCGCACACACGTCACTCAATTGGCAGCAACCCATGCCTATGCGGACATGCTGCTGCAGGCGCTGGGCGCCACCAATGCGGTGCAGAACCCGTCCTTCGCGACCGGAACGGGAACAGAAGCTCCTCCGTGGGAGCTGCTAAATCGCTCAACAGCGAATCGCTTCGTTGAGCGGAGCGAGTACACGGGATTTTCCGACAGCGTAAGCATGAAGGTTTACGGCGAAGGATGGGGCGGTCCGAGCCAGGTCATCGATGTCGAGCCCGGATTGTTCAGCACGAGCTTCCGCTACCACATTCCATTAGGAACAAATTCCGATGGAAACATACAGTGGGGCATTGACTTGCTGAATGAACAAGGGACATGGCTCAATTACAATTCGGTGCGCTCGCCCGTAGTTGATCTTGCTGATGCGGAAGGCGCTTGGCTCGAAGCCCACCTTTACGGTGAAATTCCCGATACGATCAACGGAGAGCCTGTGCGGAAAGCGCGGCTGATTGTGCTGGTCGATAACAATGCGCCAATTGAATTGTATATCGACGATGTCGAGTTTTACAGTATTTCCAAACAATAAGGATACGAATTCATTTACCAGGGGGAGTCTTCCATGAAACCGTTTCGCTTCTTCAAATCTAAGACAGTTGCTCTGTCTCTTTCCGTTGTGCTTGCACTATCGCTTCTCTCCGCCTGCAGCAGCGGCGGTAACAATGCGCCTTCGGCTTCACCAAAGGCTTCGCCGGGCACGTCGTCATCGCCTTCTGCCACAACCAGCGCCGACGATCTCGTATATCCGGAGAACGGATTGCCGAAGAATGAGAATGTAACGCTTAAATTCGGCTTTTTCGAGGGTGGCATGGGCAGAGAATATATCGACTACGCGATGGATACGTTCAAAAAGAAATTTCCGAACGTGAACTTCGAGGTCACGTATTCGCCAAAAATCGGGGAAATTATCAACGCGAAAATTTCTGCAGGCAACGATGACGATATGTTTGATTTGTTCAACGGCTTTATTCCAGGCGGAATCATTCCGCTCGTCGAGTCGGGCAAGCTCCTGCCTCAAGACGATCTGTGGGATCGCGAGTTGTATGATAACAGCGGCAAGACATTGAAAGAGCTTGCGCTCGATGGCACCATAGAAGCGGCTGTGGGCAGGGTTTCGAACCAATTATACGCATTGCCCATTGCCGGCAGCGGTTCCGGACTGTTCTTCAACAAGAAGCTGTTCGAGAAAAACGACTGGAACCAGAATCCGAAAACATGGAGTGAATTTGAGCAATTGCTGGAAAGCATCAAGTCTAAAGGCGTCATCCCGATCACGTACCCCGGCAAGTATACGGATTATATGGATCTTTCCTTCGGACCGATCAAAATGTTCGAGCTGGCCGACCTCAACGGAAATTTACAGACATTCGAGGATAACTTCCGCAATTACAAGCTGCCGCAATATCTCGCGCCGGAAAGCGTCGAGATGTGGAAGCGGATTTACGAGCTCGGCAAGAAAGGCTACTTCCCGGAGGGTGTTGCAGCGCTGTCGCATACGCAATCGCAGATGCAGATGATTCAGGGGCAGGCCGCGATGGTATCCACCGGCGTATACGTAGAGAACGAGATGAAAGACTCGATTCCGGATGATTTCGTATGGGGCTTTATGTCCGTGCCGATGAGCGAAAACCCGGACAGCACACGCTGGATTCGCTCCACGGCAGCAAGCGGCCACTACATCTGGGCCAATAAGCCGGAGCTCAACAAGAAATGGGCCAAAGAATTCAATATCTGGATGTGGAATCTCGACGTTCAGGAAGTGATCGCCGAGAAGGGCGGCCAATTGCCACTGCGCAAAGACTTTTCCGACGACAGCGCGCGTGCGGCCAAGCTGCAGCAAGCGCCAAAGGCCATGTTCGACTTCATGAGCACCAATAAAACCAAGATGGCGGCCGACAGCCGCAATGCGACGCTGACCGACCCGAGCGCAGCGCAAGCGCAGAAACTCATGTTGGACGCCACCACAGAGATTACTTCCGGCAAAAAGGACCCGCAGCCCCTTCTGGAGGAAGCGGAAAAACTGATTCAGAAGGCGATCGAAGCACAGAAATAATTATAGAGAAACGGGCAGGCAGCCAGTTGTGGCTGCGCATGACGACGCGGAGGAAAGCATGGCTTTCCTTCGCCGAAGCCCGAACGGAAGGAGTTTCCTAAATGAACCAGCCTTCTTTCGCCGATCCGGCGGTATCCGATACGAAACGGAACAAGTGGCTGCGCAAAACCAGGACGCAGCGGATCATTTTCTTGTTAGTAGCGATTACGCCAGCATTCGGCGGCTATGTTCTGTTCACCCTGTACCCGAATCTGCTTTCGGTTTATTATTCCTTGTTGAAATGGGACGGTATTTCTGAACCGGAATTTGTCGGCCTGGACAATTATGTCAGGATGGTTCAGGACAAATACGTATGGCGCGCATTGTGGCATAACTTATTTTATATGGTGACAGTTCCTGTATTGGTCATACTAATTTCGCTCGTTCTGGGCTATTTACTTGCTAACAAGGGATATAGAGGAACAGCATTTTTCAAGGTGCTGTTCTTCTTCCCGAACATCCTGTCCACTGTCGTAATCGCACTGCTCTGGGCATTCATCTACGATGGCATGTTTGGCCTGCTGAACGGCTTGCTGCGTATCATTGGCATTCCTATCGGCAATTATTACTGGCTCGGCGAGACTCGCACAGCTCTGGCCGCCATCGTACCGCCATATGTATGGGGCAGCGTCGGACTGTATGTGATCATTTTCATGAATGCGATGGCAACGATTCCGAAATCGCTTTACGAAGCGGCGATTCTGGAGGGCGCCGGTCATATGACGCGCTTGTTCCAGATTACGCTCCCTCTCATTATGCCGATCATTCGGGTCAGCGCCTTGTTCCTCATCCTTGGTTCCCTGAAAAGCTTTGAGAATCAGATGATTTTGACCAACGGTGGTCCGGCGGGCTCTACAGACGTAATTGGCCTGTACATGTTCAATCTTGCTTTTGGAGAAAACTTCCACAATTATGGCTATGCTTCGGCAGTCGGCATGTTCCTGTTCGTCATTCTGGTGGCGGCCAAATTAATCATGGACAAATTTTTGCCCGACCGGTCCGTCGAGTATTAAGGAGTGACAACAATGAGCGAAAAACGTACGGCAATGGATATGGTCTGGTGGATCTTATTGATCGCATGGTCATTAACGATTTTGTTCCCGCTGGTATGGGTATTGTATGAATCCTTGAAAACAAACCGGGAGTTTTTTCAGGATGTATGGGCGCTCCCCGAAACGCTGAAATGGGTCAACTATAAAAATGCCTGGCTGAAATATGGTGTCCGCGATGCGATGTGGAATACGTTGTATTATGTCGGTACCACTCTTCTGCTCGGCACATTCCTGACGACGATCAACGCTTACGCGTTGACAAGAATCGAGTTCAAGGGCAGGAAGCTGCTCTGGGCGATCATCATGCTTTCGCTGTTTCTGCCGGGGATTAACGCGCTCATTCCACAGTATGTGCTGATGCGCGACTTGCATCTGACGAACAGCCTGACGGGGCTGATCATTCTCGACAGCTTCGGGGAAAATGTGTTCTATCTCATGCTGCTCGGCGGGTTCATGCGCTCCTTGCCAACGGAGCTGGAGGAGAGCGCGTTCATGGATGGCGCGTCGCTGTTTCAGGTGTTCCTGCGAATTATGCTGCCGCTCTCGGCGCCGGGGATCGTGACCGTAGCGATTTTCAAATTCCTGGGATTGTACAATAACTTTCTTGGACCGTTCATCTATTTGAGCGATCAAACGAAATATACGATTGGCGTCAGCATGTATGCGGCGAGCCAAAAGATGCAGTATACGTCAGATTGGGTGACACTGTTCGCTGGCGTGATGATTGCCATGATTCCTTCGGCCATCATGTTTGTCATATTTCAGCGGGGTGTTATGGAAGGAGCAACGCTCGGAGGGGTGAAAGGATAAACAATGGAACTGTTCACACGATATTATGATCAAGACCTCGTCCTGAAACGAGGGGTGGACATCTCGCTACCGCAGCGGGTCGACCATCGTACAGCGCTGTTCTATGTGCATGGCGGCGGCTGGTCGGCAGGGTCCAGAGATCTTTTTCATACGCATTTGCAATATTTTTCCCAAAAAGGTTACCTCTGCGCCTCGGCAGGATACCGACTGACGCCGAAGGTACAGCTAGCCGAGCAGATGGGCGATGTTTTCGCCGGCTATGAAACGTTCCTCTCCTATATTCGCGAAAAGGAATTGGATATCCGCACAATTGTCGTGCTCGGCAGCTCGGCGGGGGCGCATCTGGCTTCCCTGCTCGCGCTTACTCTTCCGGAAAGCTGGCGCAGGAGTACAGAGCTGCGGAACGGACCGGAAGCTGCGGAGCAGCGGGAAGGATGGCTGCAGCCTGCGGCATGCGTATCCATCAATGGGCCAGGCACCTTGGAGCAATGGGACGATATGAACCCCGCCATCAAAAATGAAATCGAACGTTTGGTTGGCGCAAAATACGGGGAAACGGCAGCCCCGTTCCGCCAGGCATCACCGATTGTCCATGTGAAGGAAGGCTCGCCTGACTTTTTGTTTCTGATTGTCGGTCTAGAAGACTGCTTTCCGCATACATCCATTTATGAGATGGACGAAAAGCTGAAGCAGGCGGGCAGCGCTTCTGAAGTCATCCTGTTCCCGGAAGCGGAGCACGGCTTCTTCTATGACGTGAAGACAGAGCATCAGCGACAGGGGCTGACCGTGCTGGAGCCGTTTCTGCTGCGTTATGGGTGAGGAGCGGTAGTCCATCCGGAATTTCCCGGCGTGAGAAAACACCTCCAATCAGGCTTTTGCAGCCTGCTTTGGAGGTGTTTTTTGTTATTCCCGGCAAGCCGAAAACGCATCCCTTTACAGCCTTCTCAGAATGTCGTTCGCCTTCGTCTCGTAGGCCTCCTGCCACTCTTCGGCAAGCAGGCATTCCGTAACCTCATAACCGCCTTTGCTGTAATGCTCGACAGGAGCGGCATAATGCAAATAGCCGTTCGTAAACGCGGATACAAAAGTATGCTCGTAAGGCGATTGCTTTTTGAGCTTAAGGCCGATTTCCACCAGCAGCTCGGCCGGTGCCGTAATCAGCACGCAGTCCCCGATTTTCATTCCCTGCACTTCGGCGGGCACCGTCTCTTCCCCCGCTTCACGGATCAGCGTCTCGTGAAATTGAAAGGTCTCCAGCTCCTCCTGGATTCTGATCAGCTTCTCCATCGTATACATATTGTTCAGAAACCGGTCCAAATTCCCGCGATTGTGAGCATCCATAGAAACAAGCTCATTCGAGCCGATCCTTGCTTCATGCATATACCGGTATGAATAATCGGCCGGATACTCCGGGTTCAGCGCATATTTGAGATATAGAGGCAGAAACGTCTTAAAATTGAGCGTCGTGCTTCTTAACGAAGCCAGCAGCTTAGCCTGCTCTTCCAGTTTCGCTTCCATTCGTTCCGGGATATTGCGGCGAAGCGGCAGCCTTATCGTCTCCGACAGGACATTCAGTCCGGCATCCTTCGTTTGGATTTGCCTGACCGCCTTCAAGGTGCTGAGCCCGAGCATCGTACCCAGCGGCTCGCTATTTCTCGGACGATGGACGTCTTTGAAGAATACCTCGAGAATATCGCCGCCCGCCCCCTGTAAAAATAAAGCCATCGCCCCGTTACCCAAATTTTCTTCAATGACTTTCGAAGCGAAGCCTGTGAAATTGGCAGTAACCCCCCGATCAGGAACACCGATCAGCAAATGGCAGGCATAATTGTACACGACCGCCAGCGGCTGGCCATCCAGCCTGTCTATGCGAAGAACGCCGATCGAAGGATCAATCGGCCCGATCCCTGCGACATCCTTGTCCTGCGGACAGGGATGCGCGTAGCGTACCGTCCAGTGGCTCCCGTCATGCATCTTGAGGTTCCGGTTGACAATAATCCTGTCTTCGTGACCGAAGCCCGAGCCGGCCCTTGCCTCCGTCATATTTTGCAGCGCCTGTCTGACTGCCTCGAATGTCCGCCCGATCTGCTCGGCGTCGTCACATAGAAGCCGGCCTTGCGGATGCGTATGCGACGCGTTCACCAGCACGTTTGCCCCCGGGATGTTCAGCTCGTTCTCGATACGGCTGCGCAGCTTCGGCAGAAAATCATCCTTGATATCGCCTATACCGCCTATCGCCAGCGCATCCATCGCAATAATAACCGCCTTCGTGATCCCGTCATCCAAAACGAGCGCCTTGGCATATAGCGGATCGCTAACCAATACACCCTCCTCCCCTGTCGTAATATCACTCTTGGCCACGCCTGCTCGCAATTGCATAATCTGCTTCCTCCCGCTTTCACTATATGTTTGTTGTTAGCCAGCCCCACGGCTAACGATAGCACCGCCCTTATCCCGAGTATATATAGCATTTTTGATCGGATCGACGAAAATTAAAAGGACGCCTTCCGGCGTCCTTGAGGTGCGTGTTCATGACTGCTAGTGCTAGGGAGGGACTGGCTGTGGGCTGTGGGCCACAATCGCACGAATCCACACGAACATCAAGCTCGAACGGACAGCCAGTAAGGTTTTTTCTCTGAATTAGGGGATTTCCCCGCAGGCCAAGCCGCTGGGACTGAAGAACGGCCCCGCCAGCTCGCACAACCGAGAGGATCTGCTACTTAACGATGTTTTTTTGACCTCATCAACATAAATTAGAACCGCTTGCTCTCCAGCTCAAATCAAGTCCTTCCGAAAATTTCCTGGCGTGCTTCCCGTATATTTCTTGAAGGCCCGAATGAACGTTATGCCGTGCAAATAACCGACCTGCTCCGCAATCGCCTGAACGGTCTTGTCCGGGTGCTCCTTCAGCAGCTCGATCGCTTTCTCGATTCGAGTCTGCGACAAATAATCGATAAATTTAACCCCGAATTCCTCTTTGAACAATCGGCTTAAGTAGCTGGCGGCCAGACCGAATTCGCTCTCCAGTTGAGCATGCGAAAGATCCGGATTGTTATAATGATCGTTTACATATTGCTTCACGCTGCGGATCAGGTGATGATTATGTTTGCTTTCCCTCAGCTCGCGCATTTGAGCCGCCGTTTCCCTCAAGACGCGGACGTACTCCTCTCGAATGGATTCCATCGTCTCCCTTTGCTTCCCAACCCCGTTCAGCTCCGCATGCGCCCCTCCATTCCAGATCGCCTGGAACTCTTCCGGAAGCTCCGCCATTTCTCTATGGAGCTGGTAAACCAAATAATTAAGCAAGCCGATCAAATCTTCCTTGGATACCAGCTGCTGCCACAATTCCTCGAACATATCATTCCAATGCCGCTCCCACTCGCCGTCGCCTGCCCGAAACGATTGGCAAATAGAGCGTACCCGCTGCGCTTGCCTGACGAGTTCGAACGGCGTCTTTGCGGCAAAATCGGCGGAACGGATCAGCCGGTTCGTACCGAGCGACGTTTTATAGCTAAGCGCTTCCAGTGCCTGCTCATACGATTCCGCGATATTGGCGGCATCGCTCTCGCAAGAACCGACACCGACCGTGACCGTATACGGTAAATGCCGCTCGGCCCACCCCGTCATTTTGCCCAGAAGCTCGAATACGTCCTCCTCCATGCCGCCATCCCGGTCCAGCAGGAACAGCAAGCCTAGCTGATGACGTTCCACCCATTCCGTCCATATGCACAGCTTGACCGGCTCGGCCATTTCGTGAAGGACGGTGCTCAAGACATACTTCAACAAATATTGATCGCGATGGTTATACTGCTCGTTGAACTTGTTGTAATCGTCGATTTCGATCATGGTGACCAAGAGTCCGCAATCCGTGAGCGAATAACCGAATTGTCCGATCTCCTCCTTCCACTCCTGCACCTGCCCCGCGACCGCCCCTTCAAGCAATTGCAAAAACACATATCGTCTGCGGTAAGCAAGGTTCTCCTTGTTCTGCTCCAGAAGCTGACTGGATTGATCGAACAGCTTTTCAATCGCCGTCTCAATATATTGCAGTTCATCGTCCTGATCCTCCAGCTTCAGTTCCTGCTGCTTTTGGCGAAAATATTCGTTCATGCGCTGCGATATCGATTGGATCGGCCGATAGTTTCGCCTCGTCAAATACACGAGCCATGCAATACCCGCCGCTATGATCAGAAAACCAAGCGCAATCCATACATAGAAGAGGGAAGAAATCCACTCTATAATGCTGCCCTTATAAACGCCGCTGCTAACCGTCCACCCCGTATAGGCAGAGCTTGCCTTCGACCATTCTTTCCCATTTTCGCGGACATTCCTGCCATGCATTGAAGGATCTGCCCAGTCTCTCGACGCTATGCGCTTTCCTTCCGTGTCCAGAAGCTCGATATACTGAAAACCGGATTCCGCCATGTCCAGGATCAGACGGCTTAGCCGTTCCGTATCGACATGCACGACAACCAGGCTTCTATCGGACAAGCTGGCAAATTTGACAAGGCTGACCACATTCGATTCGTTTACGCCCGGCTGCTCAGCATACGGACGCCGCTCCGTCCATCGAAACGGCAGCAAAGCGGAAAGCTGCTTGCCTATAAATTGTTTATCTCCAAAATTGTCCAGCCGGGTAAACGTCGTCGGCGTTAAAAGCATGTTATCGCTGATCCGGTACAGATTGATCGAACTGATCAACGGGTGGCTATCCATCATTTCATTTAATACAGCTACCGTCTGGTAGTCCCAATACTGCCTATCCTCCGTGTATTCGGACTCGAAGAACCTCCTGACCTTTTCATTCTTCAGCAGTTGTCCGGTAATTGCCGTATCGATCCTTTTCAAGGATTCGTCGATCGTCTGGATGATGTTGTAAGACAAAATATTATTGGCTTTCAACGCCGATTGCTTAGTTACCTCACTTAAAGTCAAATAAACGATGAAGAGCAGACTAAGACCGACCACGAACAAAACCGGCAAGTACGAAAGCTGGATACGATGCAGCCGTTTGATCCGCATAAGCTCCTCCTGAACGAGCAATTTCAGTAAATCTTACCTTTATCGGTTCCGTTTGTAAACCGTTTTTTTAAAACAATCGATACAGTCAAAAAACGTCGATCCACTTGAGTGGCAAACATCTGTCAGCTAATCATAGTATTGTAGAAAAAAAGCAAGGGAGCCGTTCTTTCCGGCATCAATCCAAGTTAATTTTCCCGGCAGAATCGCGCCCGGGTGCGGGTTATAGTATAATTGGGCTATTAACGAATGGAGGTATAGCCTTTGAACACGACTGCCGGTAACGAGCTGATGCGAAATGGCAAAGAAATGTTTGATAAAGGGGCGTTTGGAGGCGCTGCTTTTTATTTTTTTGGAGCCGTCAAAACGAATCCCGCCCAACTCGAAGCATGGATGAATTTGTTTATATCGCTGCAGCAATTGAATCGGCAAACCGATTTGCAAATACTGCTCGCGCGCTATGCGCAGCTCGGTCTCCCGTTCGCCCCGCCATTCGCAGCCGCAGCCGCGACCATTTACCGCAACAACCCGTTCGCGCTGCGTGATTGGATCGATACGACCAGGTCGAACGGAGTGGCGGACCCTGACAGCAAAGACATGTTCGACGCGCTGAGGGCCGATGCCGATCAGGCGTGCGCTCAATTGAAAGAGCAGCTTACCGCCGAGCAGCTCGAGGAGAAAGGCATGATGCCGCTGCTGCGGATCGCCGCTTACCAAACGCCGCTCGAGCTCTATGCCGGGCAGCCTGACGATCAGTTGCTAATCCGGATCGAGGAAGCGATCCACACGAAGGAATATAAGATTGCACTGGAAGCGCTGCAGACGCTCGCACTGTTCCCACTGCCGCGCACCGAAAGGATTCTGCGCAAATGCTGCAGCGACGAGCAAATGTCGACGAAGCTGCAGACTCATGCCTTGATCAGCCTGAGCAAGGCCGGCTTTTCAGGTAAGATCCGTGTAGCCAAGAACGGCAAAACATCGATCATCGATCTCGAAAAGCCGGAAACACCGCTGGAGGACAAGCTGCCCGAAGCATTCGAGCCGATTATGAACTGGATAGCCGCATGGCTGGCCAGGGAAAACGGCGTCATCGACAACCTTTCCTTCGCTAAGCTGTCAGCCGAGCCTTCACAAATTAATGCTGCGGCCCTCATGGAGAAGATCGGGGAGAAGACGCTGCCGCAAATCGTCATGATGTCCGCGGGCTTTATGCTCAAGGAAGCTTATCTGCATTACTATCCGGATATCCCTTATGCGGGCTATCAAGTGAACGAGTGGGGCTGCGCACTGCTTGATCTCATTCAAGCTTACACAAAGCATGGCGATATCGGGTGGGAGTACGGCAAGCTGCCGGCGCTCAGCGGCACGGCCATACGGCGCAAGGAATGGCTCGCCGACGCGATTCCCGAGCTGAAGGACGTCATCCTTAAAGCCGCTGCCAACGAAGAGAACTGAAAGCGCAAGGCTCCTCCGACGATTGAACACCGTTAGGGGGAGCCTTTGTAACCTCCTGCCCCCATGTGGGTCAGGCTTTTTCCCGTATTTCAGAACTAGAAAGTGTAAGCCGGAAAGCCTCTCAGGTCGTATTGTTCTGGCAAGTACAAGGCATTCCGATCTAGGAGCCCGTACTCTGATACTTATTTACAGCAACAGACCATATCCAAAGTGCTAAGCTAAATAGTAAAACACCAACAATCGGAGTTCCATATTGGAGGATGGGATGAAACAGCGATTGGCCTTTTTTATCCAAAAACAGAAGTGCCGGATAGAAATTAATGAAGCCGTAAGGAAGAATGAAGGTTAAGAAAATCTGAATAGACAGGTGGTATATAGAGAGAGGATAATTGAGAAAAAAACGAAAACCATAAATCATCGTATCAATAAATGAAGTCGATTTGACAAACCAGAAGCTTACACATCCCGACATAATCATGACCGACGATTGGATCAGCATCGCCCCTATAATGATGATGATGAGCATGAAAGCTTTAAATCCGGACCACTCTATAGCAAGCTTGTTGATGCAAACGATAAAGATGATCCCACCCAAAATAACATGACCAAGAAACGCATGATTAAACTGTTTAAAAATGAGATGCAAAAATGAAGGGATCGGCTTGGTCAGTATCCCATCAAACTCTCCACTTTGCACCATTCCCTCTAATTGCCTCATCGGAGACCAAAAAAACAATCCGCTTAATCCATAAGAAAATAAATTCAGATTATATAAAAACATAACTTCATAGAATGTCCAGCCCTGTATTGTTTGAAAATGATTCAGCATGATCCAGATCCCCAAATACATCACACAATAAGTGAATATTTGAATCCATATGTCCATAAAAAAGGCAAACCTGTACTCCATTCGCGTTTTCAGATATACCAGAATAAACCGGGAATATAACTGCAAGTAATGCATGCTTACCCTCCTTGAATGACCAGCTTCTGTATCCCTTTCCTCCAAATGGCATAGCTGAATCCGCTTAGAAGCACAATCCATACAGCCTGGTTTAAAAGCATTTCAAAGGACCTGTCCATGGACAGCTTATTTAAATAAATGTTGATGGGAACAAAATAAATATACTGAAAAGGAAGATATTCAGAAATGGTGACCATAGCCTTGGGAAAAAACCATAAAGGTATCCAAACGCCTCCAAAGAGCCTGACAACATCCTCAAGCAGCCGGCTCAAATGCCAGACAGACAAATACCAGAAACCGATCATTCCCAGCATGTAGGCAAGGATGAAATTTAACAAAAAAGCATTTATTAATGAAATGATGAATAATACGCTATGAATACCAGACGGGAGCGGCATATCAAAAATCAAAAAGCCGATGATACAAAGCGGAAGCGCTTGAAAGGTGATACGAAATAAATTGTTTCCTAATGTATGGCACAGGATGTTGGCATGAAAATTCATGGGCTTGATAAGATCCATAGCTATCATGCCCGATTTTATTTTTTCATCCATCTGTCCAATAACCTGATTATTAACGATCATCGATATCCCCACGCTCAAGATCACATAATAGATCATATCATCAATCGAAACGGACCCCATGTTGGAAGCGGATAGTTCTTTACCTCCATACAAGGCAAACCATACGGATATTTGAATAAACAGTCCGATCCATTGACCCACCATTTGCATGACCACATTCGTCTTGTACACCATATTTTGCTGATAAGCATTCCCTATCAATCGCATATATAGGCTCATCCTACTACGACACCTTCATTGATTGCAGGCGCTTCATACATTCTCCGGATAACCTCATCAATTTCACAAGGCTGAACGATAAAATCCACAATGTTAGCTTCATTCATAATAGCCCTCAATATTTGTGTGGAATTAATTTCCGATTTATTATATGTAATTTTCAAGTGGGTTCCTTCTAATTCCACATATCCAATATGTGAGGCTTCGAGCTTCTCCTTCACCTTGGATGCATCCCTCTTAACTTCTAACTCGATGATCATTCTTTCATCCGAGCCATACTGCATTTTTAGCTGCGGAATATTTCCGTCATACATGATTTGTCCGCGATCAATAACGATGACCCTTGAGCAGAGCTTTTCAATATCTGCCATATCATGTGTGGTCAGTATGACAGTTGTCTGTCTGCTTCTGTTGATTTCCTTGATGAAAGTCCGGATATTCTCCTTCACCACAACATCCAGCCCGATTGTAGGTTCATCCAGAAATAGAATTTGGGGATTATGCATCAAAGCTGCACATAAATCAGCACGCATTCTTTGTCCAAGGCTTAATTGACGCACCGCCGTATGTTTAAATTCATTCAAACCTAGAATATCTGAAAAATGCTCCAGATTCCTCCGATATTGATCATCTGGTATTTTGTACATGTATTTCATAAGCAAAAGAGATTCAGAGACGGGAATGTCCCACCACAACTGAGTCCTTTGTCCAAAAACAACACCGATATTTTTCGTGTACTGTTTTCTGTTCTCATGAGGTATAATTCCATTCACTGTCACTGCTCCAGCTGTAGGTATCAGGATTCCGACCATCATTTTGATCGTTGTGGACTTCCCTGCTCCATTGGGTCCAATGTACCCTACGATTTCACCCTCTTGGATATCAAAAGAAATATTATTTACGGCTGTAATCGTTTCATATTGCCTGTTAAATAAATCCTTGATTGCCCCGCCGAAGCCTTCTTTTCTAATGGGGCGCTGAAACTGCTTATTTAAATTTTTAACAGAAATAATAGACAAAGGGTCCTTCTCCTCTCGTTTGATATGTTGAACCTATACAGCCTGATCTTTAGAAATCAGACGATGATAATACCCTCTACGCGCCACCAGTTCAGCATGCGTTCCACTTTCCACAACCTGCCCCCGCTCCATAAAATGGATCATGTCCGCATTCTCAACAGTGGATAAACGATGTGCGATTATTATGGTCGTTTGATCCTTGCGGGCTTGATCCAAGTTAGCTTGTACGAGCCTCTCCGTCTCCTGGTCTAACGCTGAGGTTGCTTCATCAAGAATTAGAATTTCAGGCTGACCAAGCACCGCACGGGCGATGGCGATTCGCTGCCTTTGTCCTCCTGATAACGTAATGCCTCGTTCCCCTATAATCGTATCGTATGTATCCTCCATGGTCATAATAAAATCATGGATTTCAGCAATTTTACAAGCAGCGGCTACCTGCTCCCTCGTATAGGTCCGGCCTAGCGTTATGTTATTTTCTATGGTCTCGGGGAATAAGTAAGGCTCTTGGAACACAATGGATACTCGTGAGGTCCAGTCTTTTCTAACTATTTGATGAATGGGATATCCATTGATCATAATCCCACCCTGATCAGGCTCATAGAACCTTACCAGCAGCTGCGCCAAGGTGGATTTCCCGCCGCCGCTGGATCCAACAAAGGCCGTTTTCTTGCCCATACTAACATCCAAATCCAACTCATTTAACACCCAGTTACGATCTTGTGCATATCGAAAGGATACACCTGCAAATCGCAGAGATTGTATAGATCCGTCCAGTGACTGCCCCTTATCCGAAATTTCTTCATTCTGCAGCAGCTGCCGCGCACGCTCCACACCCACAAATGATTCTTTAATTCCGATTACAAATTGATAGACACCCTGCACAGACTGAACAAACTGGTTGCCGAATTGATATATGACCACGAATAACCCGAGAGTGAGATGACCTGTGAACACGCCATAGCCACCTATACTAAGGATCACGATGCTTCCGCCCCATTGAAGAGGATCTGTCCAGCGCATTTGTTTATTACGCAGCTTTGCACTTTCCATCAATTTTTCGTAGTAGCTTGTATAGCTCGTATCGATTTTCTTTTGTTCCCATGCTTCCCGATGATACGCTATGACTTCCCGTGTAGATGAAATGCCTTCTTCTATATGTACATTTAAATCGGCACGGTGTTCTTGTACTTCCCTGGCCATTTGTTGAATCCTAGGAGCAAAGACTTTACCCACCACGATGTAACTTATACTGAAAACAAACAGCCCACCCAGCAGCAGTGGAGTCGCCATTCCAATAACAACGGCAAGAATAAGAAAATTCAAGATATGCTCTATTCCCATTGGGATTTGATAGGCAAGGATTCTAGGTGTGTCCAATAACGTTTGCATATGAGTAAAAATGGAGCCTAACCGTTCATTCTGATAATGCTTGACAGGCATTTTCATCATACTCTGCATATATTCTTGCCTCAAAATGATTTTCAATCTGGTATTTACCCGCTCAAATAAAATGTCTTTCATCACCCATGAGAAGAGGTAGGTAAAGGCAATGATACAGAAAGCAGCCACATAGGGAGTGAGTAGAGTGAAATTAGATTTCACAAAAACATCATCAATAATAAACTTCTGAATTCCGGTAATCCCCAAAAATGTGCATACAGAGACCAGCAGCAAAAACAGCGCAATCGCATACGTCTGCCAACATTGGCGAACATAATGAAAGATCCAGCTAAGCATATAAGCTGCTCACCTCTCTCCCCTGCATCAAATCAGATAATTTCCCTTTACGATTCATCAACGTATCAAAAGTGCCTATTTCCACAATACGTCCCTGATCTAAAACAACAATCTGATTATATTGTTCAATCGTAGACTGCCGATGTGCTACACATAAAGTCGTTCTTCCTTCCAAAAGACGATGAATCGCATCATTAACTTCTCTCTCACTTACGTTATCCAACGCCGAGGTAGCCTCATCGAGTACAACAATCTGCGGGTTTTTCAGAAACATACGGGCGATCGCCACCCTCTGCTTCTGGCCGCCGGATAACTTGTTTCCACGTTCACCAAGCAAACTGTCATACCCTTCCGGAAGCTCCATAATAAACTCATGAGCGTATGCTGCTTTAGCCGCCTCAACAATCATGTCATCCGTAGCGTCCGGATTTCCAAAACGAATATTGTCCATAACCGTAGCTCCAAACAGATACGTCTCTTGAAATACATACCCGACTGAGGTTCTGAGCTGCTCAAATGATAGATCTTGAATTGGTATTCCATCCAGCTCGATATGCCCTTGGTCAGGATCATAAAAGCGCCCTAGCAGCTTCGTAATGGTAGACTTCCCGCTGCCACTGGCACCTACAAGGCATATACGCTCGCCTCTTTTAATGTGCAGTGTAATATCTTGAAGAACACCCTTATTTCCATATGAAAACGATACATGTTTAAAATGCACATCCCCAACAACCTCATTCAATCGCTTTGGATGCAGGGATTCGTATACATCTGGATGAATTTGCATAAATGCATACAGCTTTTCAGCTTGACGCAATTTCATGTTCTGATTCGATAAAGTTGTGACCAAATGCGTAATCCCGAACATTAACTGGAAATACATCATTACAAACGCTATAAATTCTCCAACTGTTAGTGCTTTGATTTGAATCAAATGATAAGCATAATAAAATAGCAAAACCGCACCTGAATAAACGGCAATACGCCGCATGATCGCATATAAATTGATATAAATAAAATGCATGAACATCGCCTGCCCGGCTTTTTCAGCAACATGGGTAAGCTTCTTCAAGTCCCATTTCTCAGCATGAAACACTCGAAGCTCAAGCATAGCTGATAGACTTGTGTGCTGTTTACGATCCACTTCCTTGATCAGCTGATTATAGGCTTGAATATACTGAATTCCCTTTTTCTCAAAATAAGGCCCGCTGACAAGATAAAAGATGGTACATGGAATAAAAATTAGCGCAAGCTGGTAATTTATCGATGTGAGGAAAAGAAGGGAAAGCAGCAGCATAAACAAAGACTCGACAATTCTCGGCAGCAAATGTTGATAGACTTCCTGAACGGCGGGAATATCCGTTTGAAAATAGGACATCGTCTCTCCGACCGCATGTTTCTCAAAATAGGGAAACCCTAGCTCCCGCATTTTACGAAATGCAGCCAACTGAATATCCCGGGCAGCCTTCTGCTGAAACACCTGGGCAACAATATTCTTCTTCGCATTTGAGAAATATGAAATCAAATACATGACAATGACACAACCTATCAGGAGCAAAAACAATGATACATCTCTGTTTGGTAGAATAGTATCCACAAATACCTGAATCACTTTTGAAATCAATATCGTCATGGAGCTGCTAAATAGACCAAGAGCAATAAATAAGAAAAAGGTACCCCGGTAAGGTTTTATATAGCTTAAACACCAACTATACAACTGAAAAAACGATATGGGGTGAGGATGATTTGCTATTTTCGTTCTTGTTTTCAAAAGTATACCCGCCCTCCCACATCAAAGCATCTGGCTCCCTGAATGATCATCCCGCTCATTAATGTCAAATTAATATACCATAAATCTACATTGGAATAAATATTTGGTTGTAAATAAAAGTAAAGGGATAGCTGGTGAATATACACTATGGAACCTAATATAGCTGCATAACCTCAGCGCGAATAGATTTCATGGAAAGTACCATGCATGGTATAATAAACATAGGATTGGAGTTGATATTATTGGAATTGCTGGATCCCCGCAATGACTTTATTTTCAAGCGAATATTCGGAAGTGAAAGCAACAAAGATGTACTGCTTGCGTTTCTTAACAGTACGTTTATTGAGGCGGGAGAGCCACCGCTGGATGAGATTATTTTGATGAACCCCTACACAGACAAAGACAATCCTCAGGATAAGCAGTCTATACTGGATATTAAGGCTAGAACAGCCGAAGGTAAGCTGATCAATATTGAAATGCAATTATTCAACCCCTATCACATGGAAAAAAGAACACTTTTTTACTGGAGCGGAATGTACTTCCACCAGATTAAAGAAGGCTCCAATTACAGCAGTTTGAAAAAATGTGTAACTATCAACATCCTGAACTATTCTTGTCTGCCAAATGATCGTTACCATAATATTTTTCGTTTACGTGAGGATCATACCCTCATCCCTCTGATTGATGATATCGAAATCCATGTTATGGAGCTTACAAAGCTGGAGGAACACGCAATTCCAGTGAATGGCGGCTTGGTGAACTGGTTGTTATTTTTAAAAGGTGTAGATAAAACAAATTGGGAGGCGTTGAAGATGAACGAACCCATGCTAAAAAAAGCCATGGATACTCTAGAATTCCTGAGTCAGGATGCGCAAACGCGAATGGAATACGAAGCCAGACTGAAATTCCTCCGGGATGAAGCATCCAGAATAGAAGGGGCTAAAGCCGAAGGCAAGGCAGAAGGCAAAGTAGAAGGCAAGGCGGAAGGTAAGGCAGAAGGCTTAGTGGAAGGTTTGATTCGAGGCAAGCAGCAGACTGCCCTGAACCTCCTTGCTCGTGGTTACGATATCGCCACTGTAGCAGAAATAACTGAGCTGCCTGAGGAAGATGTAAGAGCATTGACGATGGAACATTAAGGAATTTTCTAGAATTTTCCATTTAAAATCGGTCAAACGGTGGTTAATTTGAAAACCGCCTTGCCGGACTGTTGACAAATTACCTTTTTGACGAAATTGATGTTTGAGAACCCGCATAAACACTGGGTATCTAAAAGTCATTTTTCGTAAAATCGGCTTTTGTCAACAGTCCCTTGCGGCGTCCTTTGATGTGCGTGTTCGTGACGTGGGAGCGTTTCGTAAGGAATGGCTGTGGGCTCCAGCCGCTGTTAAAGATTTGTTCCCTTAATTGGAATCGATGAGGAGGCAGGAACAAATCTTTAAAGGCGGACGCTACCGCTCTTCCACCCACAGCCATTCTCTCTCTTTAGCTACAATCGCACGAATCACACGAACACCAAGCTCAAACAAACAGCCAACAAGGGTTTTTCTCTTGATTGGAGGAGATTTCCTAGCGGGCACAGCGCTAGGAATGAAGAGCATGCAGCTGAGAAGGATCTGCTACTTTAACGATGTTTTTCATCGTTAAAAGCACTGGTCCTCTCCTTATTCTTCATTTAACGATGAAAAACATCGTTAAAATCCCTTTTAACCACCTTTTGAGGCCATCCGCCCTCTTTTAACGATGAAAATCATCATTAACGTGACGGATTGACCTGGAACACTTACTTTAACGATGAAAAACATCGCCCAAGTGCATCGCACGCTCAAAAGGACTGCCGATAGAGGCTGCTTTCTGAGGGAAGGGGATAGTGGCGATAGGGAAATCTGTGTTTCCTTTCTGATTCCCTTGGTGAATGAACCGTCACACCGAGCACTTCATCACTGTAAAGCTGCACCACAATACCAATTTCTTTCACTCCAGGCATCCCCAAAACTTATACTTTCTAATAAGTTCAAAACAGGGGTCGTCCCAAAGCAGTTTTAAACTGCTTTGGGACGGCCCCTTGTTTATTTGGGTATATGAGATTTCAAAAATGCGTAGCTCCAGAACTTCTTAGCCAAACAGCCTGGATTACTGAGGCTTTTTCATCGTCAGGCTGACCCGGCCCTTCTTCTCGTCAACGCCAAGCACCCACACTTTGACGATGTCACCAACGGAGACGACGTCCATCGGGTGCTTCACGAAGCTGTTGCTCAGCTGGGAGATGTGGACGAGGCCATCGTTCTTGATGCCGATGTCGACGAAGGCGCCGAAATCGATCACGTTGCGCACTGTGCCATCAAGCTCCATGCCTGGCGCAAGATCTTCAAGCTGCAGCACATCCGTGCGGAAGATCGGCGCCTGCACCTCTTCGCGCGGATCGCGGCCCGGCCGCTTCAGGCTGTCCAGGATGTCCCGCATCGTCGGGACGCCTACGCCCAGCTGCGGAGCCAGCTCAGCCGGCTCCAGCTCCTGCAGCAGCTCACGAAGCTGCTGCGAACCAAGCTGCGCCAGCTCCAGGCGCTGCTCCTTGAACAGCCGATCTACCACCTCGTAGGACTCGGGGTGGATCGGGGTATTATCGAGCGGGTGCCCCCCGCCCGAGATGCGCAGGAAGCCGACGCACTGCTCGTACGTCTTCGCGCCAAGCCGCGGCACCTTCTGCAGCTCCTTGCGGCTGCCGAACTTGCCGTTCTCCTCACGGTACTTGACGATATTCTTCGCCAAAGTCCCGTTCACGCCCGAAACATAAGACAGCAGCGAAGGAGACGCAGTGTTCAGATCCACACCCACGTGGTTCACCGCCGATTCCACGACGGCCTTCAAGTTCTCATCGAGCCGCTTCTGCGAGACGTCGTGCTGATACTGCCCGACGCCAATCGCCTTCGGCTCGATCTTCACAAGCTCGGCGAGCGGGTCTTGCAGCCGCCGCGCAATCGAAATCGCGCTGCGCTCCGCGACATCCAGATCGGGAAACTCCGTCTGCGCCAGCTTCGACGCCGAATATACGCTTGCTCCCGCTTCGTTCACGATCAAGTACTCCAGCTTCCGCTCCTTCACCTCAGCGATCAGTTCGGCAATGAACTGCTCCGTCTCCCGGGAAGCCGTGCCGTTGCCGATCACGATCAGCTGTACTTCATACTTGCTGATCAACTGCTTGATCTTCGCCTTCGCTTCAGCTACCTTGTTGTTCGGCGGTGTCGGATAAGTGACGGCGATTTCCAGCATTTTGCCGGTGTCGTCTACAACAGCCAGCTTACAGCCTGTCCGGAAAGCAGGGTCGACACCAAGCACAACACGCCCCTTCACAGGTGGCTGCAGCAGCAGATTGCGCAGATTTTCCGCAAAAATCTTAATCGCCTGCTCCTCGCCCTTCTCGGTCAATTCACCCCGAACCTCACGCTCAATGGAAGGTGCAATCAAACGTTTGTATGCATCTTCAATAACCGCGAGCAGCACATCCTTGACGACAGACGGTCCCTTGATCCACTGCCGTGCTATGTATTCATGCACACGTTCGACGGGTACATCCATGCCCACCTTCAGCATCTCTTCCCGTTCGCCGCGATTGATGGCTAGAATCCTGTGCGGAGGCAGCTTGCGTACGGGTTCCTGATAGGCATAATACATCTCATACACAGATTCTTGAGCCTTATCCTTCGCTTCCGTCCGCAGCAGGCCTTGATCATGGGTAAATTTGCGCACCCATGCCCTGATTTTGGCATCATCGGCAATTGTTTCAGCAATGATATCCATCGCGCCTTGAATCGCCTCTTCTGCCGTCTTCACATCTTTCTCCAAATCGATGTAACGCGCCGCTTCATCCTGCAAAGAGCCCTGGCGATGCTGCTTCCCGATCCACTCAGCCAAAGGCTCCAGGCCGCGTTCCTTAGCTACGCTCGCCCGTGTCTTGCGCTTCTGGCGATAAGGCCTGTACAGATCCTCAATCTCTTGAAGCTTTGCAGCCTGTTCAATAGATGCACGCAGTTCGTCGGTCAGCTTGCCCTGCTCATCGATCAAGCGCACCACCTCAAGCTTGCGATCCTCAAGATTGCGCAAATATTGCAGACGCTCCTCAATATCCCGCAGCTCGTTCTCATCCAGCTCGCCGGTCATTTCCTTCCGATAGCGTGCGATGAAGGGAATTGTATTCCCTTCGTCGAGCAGTCCCATCGTCGTCTTGACCTTCCCCGCCGGCAGCTTCAGCTCGGCGGCGATTTGCTTCAGGATGCGCTCCTGAATCTGCGCCTTCTGCTCTTCAGAAAGCTGCACCTTGGAGCCGTTCGCTTCATTTTCAACTGCTTGATTCAAGTCTTGTACCATTTTTGCATGTCCCCAATTCTTAGAAGATAGTATGAAAATCAAATGAAAATCAGATTATGTATTTTTTAAAAATATGATTGAACTTGTAATATGGCTGTGGTTGTAAATCTTGTTGTCATTTTAAATATGGCTGCAATTATAAATATGATTGTTGTTTTTTACACGGTTGTAGTTGTACCTGGTTTTGTTTTTTGCCTATGTACATTCAATCAATAAAACCAAAAAAACGAGGGAATCCTTCACCCTCGCCCGTTCCAGATCCTATTAGAATTCTATCAGCCCCACGCTGATTTGCAAAGCTTCGTCGACTTTCCGCATCGTTTCATCGTCCAAATGCGTAATTTTATCCGTCAGCCTCTGCTTATCAATCGTCCGGACCTGCTCCAGCAAAATAACCGAATCCCGATCAAAGCCGTGTGTTTTGGCATCAATCTCGACGTGCGTAGGCAGCTTAGCCTTCTGAATCTGCGCTGTAATAGCCGCCACGATAACCGTAGGACTGAAGCGATTGCCGATATCATTCTGAATAACCAGAACAGGACGAACGCCCCCCTGCTCCGAACCAACCACTGGTGAAAGATCCGCGAAAAACACATCTCCACGTTTCACAATCAAGTCCTACACCCCGCTTACTAAGCGATCCAGCGTATCATCCGCTTCTTCCTCCGCATGAAAGGCTTCCGATGCCATGCTAAGATTAATCATAGCCATTTCCATGTAACCCCGCTGCATCGATTCACGCAAACTGCGTTTCTTGCGTTCCCCCAGATACTGCTTCATTGCTTGACGAATAAATTCACTGCGATTAGAGTTTTCCTTTTCCACAATACCGTCAACCTCCTGCAGCAAGTGATCGGGCAAACTGATCATAATTCTTTTCGTGTTATGCGCATTACTCACCTTATCTCGCACCCCCAGAAACAATACAAAGGCAATATTACCAGTATGGCATAGCCAAAGCCAAAATATACAATTAATATATGCTCATGATGTATCAAATATGTTATACGCAGCAGCAGCCTAATATCGTCTACTACGTATTCGTGAAGCTAACGGAAATTCCTGCATATTATTTGAAATATTTCGATGGGAAAATAAGGCATCCCGTGCGCAAGCTCCACTCGAACTTAATTCTGATGTCTCAGAAGCGTATTCATTACAGCCACTCTGCCTGACTCCCGCACATACACCCTCGGAACCCGATGAGAAATCATACAGGTTATCTCATAATTGATCGTTCCCAGCTGCCGGGCCACATCCTCCACTGAAATGCGCTGCCCCCCCTGCTCGCCAAAAACAACAACTTCATCACCCTGATGAACGTTCTCTACGCCAGTTACATTAATCATGCATTGATCCATGCAAATTCTGCCCACGACAGGAACCTTGCGCCCTTGAATCAGCACTTCCGACTTCTGCGACAGCATTCTTGAGAAACCATCCGCATACCCGATAGGCAGCGTTGCAATCGACTCTTCCTGCTGGGTATGATAAATCGTTCCGTAGCTAACCCCACTCTCAGGAGGCAGCTTCTTCAGATGCACAACACCCGTTTTCAAACTCATTACAGGCTCCAGCTTCACCACACTTGCATCCACATCTTCGGAAGGATACAAACCATACATACTTATGCCAAGACGGACCATATTATAAGTAAAATCAGGCAAATCAATAGCTCCCGCGCTGTTACCCGCATGCAGATATGCAAATTCGACCTTCCGTTCCTGAAAAACCTGCACGATCCGCTCAAACCGCCGATACTGCATAAGCGTGTAAGTTTTATCCGTCTCATCCGCATTCGCATAATGGGTGAACAAGCCCTCAACCTCAACACCAGGCAAGCTTAAAGCTTCTTCTATAAAAGCAACCGCATCCTGCTCTGTGTGCAGTCCCAAGCGTCCCATCCCTGTGTCCAGCTTGATGTGGATCTTGAGCTTTTTTGCTGCTGAAAAAACAGCTTTGCTGCTGAGCTCCTTCAGAGCTTCCAGTACTTCCCTACTAAAAACGTTAATTGTAATGTCATGCTGCAAGGCAATTTCAAGTCCTTCAGGGGCCGTATATCCAAGAGCAAGGATAGGAGCCGTGATTCCGGCTTTCCTAAGCTCCAAAGCTTCATCCAGAAAAGCAACGCCCAAATAGTCAACGCCACAGCGAATCGCCTCTTTGGATATCTCAACAGCTCCGTGTCCGTAGGCATCCGCTTTAACCACTGCCATAATTTTGGTACTTGCCGATAACGTATGTTGAAAAGCTTCTATATTATGCTGCAAAGCATCCAGCGATACCTCCACCCACGTAGGCCGGTAAAAAGCATCCATAGTCTCACCTTCTCTATACAATTGCAGAGGATAAGGGAAGACACCACCGTCTTAGCCGGCAGAGCTTCCCTTACCTTGTTGGATATACTTTTTCGAAACACTGCTTTACCTATGTTAATCTGAATCGGGAATGGCTGTCAATGCGTAAAATGGAGAAAAGTACATTGTAAAATTTTACTTTCTCCTTAATTCACCTTTACTTTTTCATTACTTTCCTGTCTGCCCTTGCACAGCTTCGGCGATCTTGATCATTTCCATTACAGGCAGATCCGCTGTAGATAAGCGATATTCCACACCGTCGTATGTCCAGGTCAGCGTCTGTTTATCTGTTCCTGTAAGCACTGCGATCGTGTAGCTCAGATCAACAAGCTCTCCGCCCGGAAGCAGGGAAACTGTCACGGCCTGAGGTCTTACCTCCATCAAGCTGTAGTTATACTTGCCGGAGTATCTCAGCAGCACTGCCTGGTCCTCACCGAGCTTCATCTCTGTAATATCCTGCTTTTCAACTCCAACAGGTATGTAGGACGGCTCTATGATGCCAAAGCCTTGCTGCTTAGCCGCCGCGGCACTGGCTCCCGAACCTCCAGTTCCTGCTGCTGCTCCTTCTGTACCTGACCCCTCAGTGCTGGATCCTTGTGCGCCTGCCCCCTTGGTGCCTGTTCCATCAGTAGTGGCTCCTTTAGCGTCCGCTCCCTCAGTGGCTGCATCACTACCAGCCTCAGTGCCAGCTGCAGCCTCGCTGCCTTCTTCCAAAATACCGTCCACATCAGCTAATGTCGGGAGTGTATTTAAATTCCAGCTTGTCATGTTGCGATTCATATCGAAGGAATCCTTTTCGAACTTTTTGCCAAATTCGAATGAGGTGAATTCCACCTTTACCAGCACATTTTTATTCGCATCAGAAACCTCAACCTGCTTCGGCATCAGGCCCTTCTTATCCAGCCATATGCGCTGGCGGACCAGCATTTCATTCTGATAATTAGCTAGCACATCGAACACATAATCATCTTTTTCAGCTGTGAACTGGCGATCTTTATCGTTCAGGATGCTCTGCACCAGAGATTGATACAAGTATACCTGGCCTTGATTATCCGGCCAATCGCTTTGAAAGCGGAAGCTCTTCTTCAAATGGGGTGTGAGCACAAAGACGCCTTCATCATTGCGCAGCACAATCTGGTTAATATCCTTCTCCGCATTCGTCAGTGAAATCCTGTAAAAATGCGGGTTCATATACCATACGTCCACTTGATACTCCTGCGGCTGCTGCCCTGTGTTCAGCACCATCCGCCCTGACCCCTGATAACTGTCCATCCCGCTGATCACATGATCCAAATCTTTTACTACCGATCCTGCATCCTTCTTCCCACCACAACCAACAAGAACCACTACTAAGCACATCACAACGGCAACCATCCATGTGACCCGGCGCATTCGATCATCCCCTCATTCATAATTAAAACGAACTAGTACATGCTTATGAGAGAACTTGGACAATTATGCGGACTGGTTTGACAAGCATCGGTTGTATTTTGATTGAAGTGAACACAACCCATCATTGAACATGCAAAAATACACGGCTCTACTGAGAAAGCCGTGTGTTCAGTCTATTTTTCCGAGCTTAGCCGGGTCAACAGGCTTTTGGCATTTACCGCTAACAGCTTCATTTAGTTGGAAGCTTTTCCCGTCAGCCAGGCAGCCAGCTCCTCCGTCTGAGAGAGCGTTGCGATGGGATCAAAGTACCAGGAGCGATCCTGACTCCAGACATATATCCGATCTTTTTTAACCGCTTCAAGCGAGCCCCAAACAGGATCAGCCTTGAAATCCTCTATAGTACGCTCATTCGTTGTAATCACTATATAATCCCCTGCAAAATCAGGCAGTGACTCCTCTGATATTTCCACCAGCTGATCCTTCATGAGCAAATCTGCCTTACCTGCCGGAGGCTTCAGTCCAAGCGCAGTATAAACAGCTTGTCCTCCGCGGCCAAAATTGTCTCCAAAAGCCAATGAGCCTTTTTTATTGTATTGCATAATCGAAAATTCACTGTTGGCAGGAATCGCCTTGGCCACACGTTCTTTGGCACTTGAAATTCGCCGATCGTACTCATCAAGCCACTTTTTCGCCTCAGCCTCTTTACCAAGCGCCTTTCCAAAATAAGTGATTTCTTCATGCGCATTCTTTAACTCTCCGAATGGAACAACGACTGTAGGCGCAATCTTGCTAAATGATTCGTACAATTGATCATTGCCCGTAATAATCAGATCCGGCTCCAATTCCAGTACCTTCTCAAGCGAGATAGTTTCATATTCCCCAATATTCTCTACACCTTCAAGAAACTCTTTGTAATAGGGATTTTTCAAATTCAGTTCCGGCGTCCCGACCGGTGTTATTCCAAGAGCGATCATGCTTCCCAAATACAAATCAACTATAATACGTCTGGACTCCGCCGGAATTTTAATCTCTCCATTGATCGTAGATACCGTTCTCGTCTTGGCCTCCGTAGCACTGTTGTCACCCGCATTTGTGGATGTAGAGCCACTACCATTCGCGGCACCGTTATTTGGTGTACTTGTGCCTGCTGCTGTACTTGAACTGGTCGACCCTGTATTCCCTGATGGTGAACCAGCTCCTCCAACCGCTGTATTCCCCGCACCTGCCGAGCACGCACTCAGCAGCAGCGTCAAGGTGAGCAGCAAGGCTAAAGCCATACTTGATTTGGAATTTCTTTTCATTTGTATAGACCCTCCACGTTTTAATTGATAATGATTATCATCATCACCACTAACAATATAACGTGGCCGCCTGCCTGTGCCAATAGATAATCCCGATAAAATAAATGGACGATCTTCTGCTAAGCCGCGCTGCCGTCCCATCGTCCGGAAACGAACGGGTGATAGACTGGTGTGCTTTTTGAATAATCGACTGAAATAATACACATCCGAATAACCTACTTCGGCCGCAATATCCCGTAGGGCTGCGTCCGTTCTGAGCAGTAGTTCTTCGGCACGGCTCAACCGGATCTGAATCAAATAGTCAATCGGACTTGCCCCAGTCTGCGCCTTGAAACGCATCGATAGATGCCGTGGACTGTAGTTCAGCTGTTCTGCGATGGAATCCAGTGACATGCTTTCCTGATAATGCTGCTCTATATAACGAATCGCCTGGGAGACGAGATCCGGCTTGTGTGTCTTCACCCCCTGCGAATCCAGCTGCCACAGAAGTTCGTGGACGAACTGGTAAAAGAGTCCCTTGACCTGAAACCGCGCCAGGTCCCCCGCATGCATCCACGCCTTCTCCATCCCTTCAAGGTAGCGGAGCAGTGACAACGGTTCCTGCGGTTTGAAGCCATATTGAAGCGAGAACGGCCTGTTCTGCTCCATAAGCTGTGCAAGCTTCTTCCTGCCCGGAAGAGCATGAACAGCCCTGTAGAACAACAAGTAATATTCAAACTCCTCCTTCACGGCTATATCCAGACGCATCCCCTTCCCCCCATGCAGCACATGAAATTGCCTCACTTCATGCACCATACCATCCAGCTTTAGGCTGGCTGAGCCGCGGATGCCATACAGGAACCCGCTTGCCGGCAGCAAATAGGCTTCCAGCAGCTCGCCCGGATTCATCACATTATGCCTGATGTCAAATATTTTAACAGCAGCATGGTTCCATAGCGTAATATGCTCATCCAGATTCATTGCACAATCATCTCCAATCCAGCCCTTGTCGTTCCTTAAGAAAGAGTCCCCAATCGACCTAGTTATTCAAACTTCCCTATAATTGCCCCTAGTGGTAAATTTCTGTTCATGCATGCTTCATTATAAGTGATAATAGTTCTCATTATCAACCGAAAAAATAGATTCTGCGACAATAACGTTCGTGATGTCCGTAACAATTTCTCCAAACCTCCAGGTTGAATGTTTATTTTGAGGTTGGCCCTAAGCACCTGACGCTAAACGCTCTACATGTTGCTTGCATTCAATGATAATGGTTTAATATAGGCAGACAACCACATTTTTTTTTCAAGAAAAGGAGTCGATCACCATGCAATTTCGCCGTCTTGGCAGCAGCGGTTTAAAAGTATCCGCACTTGGATTAGGAACGAACGCATTTGGCAAACGCGCCGGTTATGAAGCATCTGAACAGATTATACACAGCGCGATAGACAGTGGGGTTAATTTTATTGATACTGCTAATATTTACGCGGGCACTGAGTCGGAGACTATTATCGGGCATGCGCTCCAAGGGAAGCGCCATAATGTCGTTTTGGCTACTAAGGCAGGCCTCGTAAAGGGACCAGGAATGAATGAGCGCGGCTCCTCACGCTATCATTTGCTGCATGAGCTGGAAGAAAGCCTCCGGCGTTTACAAACCGATCATATCGACCTGTATCAAATTCATACGTTCGATCGGGACACGCCTCTTGAAGAAACGCTCCGCACGCTTGAAGATATGATACGTTCAGGAAAAGTTCGCTATATCGGGGCCTCCAATTATTATGCCTGGGAGCTTATGAAGTCGCTCGGGATCAGCGAAAAGCTCGGCTTGAACAGATTCATTTCCACACAAACGAGCTATTCCCTTGCAGATCGCACACCTGAAAATGAGCTTGTCCCAATGTGCCTCGATCAAGGCGTCAGCATCATCCCGTATTTTCCATTAGCTGGTGGGATTTTATCTGGTAAATACAGCTCTAGGGACAAATCCCCTGCAGGCTCCAGAGCGCAAACCGACCCAGCCTTCGGAAGGTACCTGGATGACAAGCTCATCACATTAGCCGAGCAATTAGGTCATATCGCAAACCAGCTTGGCTGCAGCACAAGCACATTGTCTTTAGCCTGGCTGCTCCATCAGCCCGTTGTTGCGACAGTCATTGTGGGCGCCACCCGGGCAGAACAACTGCAACATAACTTGGACAGCCTATCCGTCAAGCTGACTCCAGAAATTGTCGTGGAGCTGGATGCACTCACAAGCACGTTTCGCGAAGGCAAGCCTTTTGCTATGTTCCGTCTCCCTTAAGTTATTCCCTTAAGTTATTTCCTTAAGTTCCTTCGCTAAGCTGCCTAGACTACCATTTCTTTCTTGCGCATCTTGCTTGTCAAATAAAAGCTGTTCGATAAATTCCCATATGTCTTCCAATCTACGTCTGATCTGATAAAACTGCAGGGCATCGGGGTTGATCACAAAATTGTTATGCTGCTGTTGATAGATGCTTAAAAATTCGTCATAGTAGGGCTTATCCACTAAAAACATCATATCAGCTTCAACAGGCGCCAATCTCAGCCCTTCCCAATCAATCAAAATCAGTTGCTGTCCCGATTGCATCAGATTCCAATTGTGAATATCTGTATGGCACAGAGCCATTCTTAAATGAGTATTTTTCAAGTATCCCGACAGCTTTTCAACGGTATCCATCATACCATTCATCTGTGCAATGTGAGGGTCTATCACTACTCTTATATCATTTGGAATATTTGTATACTCCTTATCCAAAGTGTCCCTTAGCTGCTGCAAAAATGGAACGCAAAAATCCTCCTTAACAGCACCCGTGTCAACAGGTATTTCTTCTCCATATAAATGAAGCTCTGTTATTATGTCCGACAATTGACTAACCTGCTCCGCGCTTAAATCCTTGTCCCCAATGGTTTCTCCCTCAATATATGCATAAAGCAGATAAATTCCATCGTCATCTTCACACTTATAACCACCATTTTTTGTTAAAAAAGGCACAGGAATTTTATCCTTCAAGCCGCTATTATGCATAAGCCAAACTATTATAGGTACATATTTATCTATAAGGGCTGTCCATTTGGGAGTGGACGCTCTACTTTTTTCATACATCTTCAAGAAATAGGTATTTTCATTGTTAGACACTTTAAATGCTAGCGCGGCCCAGCCTCCCTGCTGTGGTGAAACTTCTATAATATCTATATCATAATGATCTTTCAAAATGGTTTTTATCTTGTCCATAAGGTCCTCCTTACAAATTGATACACTCTTACTGATCTTCATAACTCGCTGCTCTCCTTTACAATAATTATTGCTCTGTATCAGAAAAATAACAATTGAAAAATTGTAAGCTGGGAGTAAAATAAGCTATTCCGCAGACAAATTGAGCCGAGGCTTGTAAAATAATGAAAAAGACGCCTTGCGGCGTCATTGGAGGTTGCGCGTTCGTGACTTGGGTGCTTTGCGGAGGGAATGGCTGTGGGCTCCAGCCGCTGTTAAAGATTTGTTCCCTTGAACGGAATGGATGAGCAGGTTGGAACAAATCTTTAAAGGCGGGCGCTAACGCTCTTCCACCCACAGCCATTCCCTCATTCAGCTACAATCGCATGAACACCAAGCTCAAACGGACAGCCAGCAAGGGTTTTTCTCGTGGTTGGAGGAGTATGCCTAGCGGCTAAGGCTCCTGGGATGAAGAGAACTGAGAGAACTGAGAGGACTTGTTACTTTAGCGATGTTTTTCATCGTTAAAAGCACGAGCCCTCTCCAGATACTTACTTTAACAATGAAAAACATCGTTAAAATCCCTTTTCACCACCCAGAGAGGCTATCCGACCTCTTTTAACGATGAAAATCATCATTAACGTGACGGATTGACTTGGAAACACTCCTTTAACGATCAAAAACATCGTTAAGTCAAGCACACACTCCTTTCGGGGGAGGCTGGCTGGCAAAGTGCTGAACATGCACGCTCAAACGGACTGCCGGCATAGAATATCATCTACTTCATAACTGCAACGTTCCACTGTATAAATGAAATTATTCACTCCAGGCATCTAGAAACAGCTTGGCCCGCTATTTTGATGGTCCGCTCCATTACAGCAGCTTGGATAATTGTGCTTTGCCACGCCGGACGAAGGATTTAACGGTATTCTCGGAACAATCAAGCTGCCTGGCAATTTCTCTGTAGCTGGACTGCTTGTAAATACGCAAGTATAAAGCAGCATGCATCCGGGGTTTAAGCTGCAAAAGCAGCCGGCGCACAAACCTCTTGAATTCCATGTCGAGGACCACTTGTTCCGGGGTAGTCTGGCTGGACACGGCGTAATGATCAAGCGGCAGCCAGGATATCCGTTGTTTGCGGCGCCATTGATCGATAAATAGTCGATATCCGGTTTGGGAAAGCCACGATTTCGGATGTTCAGGCAAGCTTTCCTGCTCGCACAGCCTCAGAAAAATCTCCTGCACCAAATCAGCCGCTTCCTCCCGATTGCGGGTCAACTTGAGCATGAATTTATTCAAATAAACGGAATGTTCCGCATACAGCTCGTCCAGCTCATCTAACTTGGTTAACTTGGTCAGCTTGACCACGGCCTGCTCCATGCCCCCGCTCACCTCCGACCTGGGCGGATAGAGGACGGGGAAGCATCGGGCGGACCGATCGTAACCCGTTTGCCGTCAAATTCAAGCACTGCTTTACCATCGACGTTCATGGCCTCCAGATAAGCCTTCGGAATTTGCAGCCTGCCGACGCGATCGATGACCACATATTCCTCATGCCGCTCGCCGAACCGGGACCCAGGGGTAGCAGCGGTTAATGCTGCGGTCGATGTTGCAGTAGATGCTGTAGTAGATGCTTCATCAGTGCCCGCCGGGAGAGCTGCCTCCTTGTCCGCCACGTCCTTGTCCCGCTTGACCCACTCCGTACTGGTCAAACCGTCTCGAATGGCGACGACACGGTCAACTTTGTCTGCAACCGAGAGATCATGGGTGACGATAACGATCGTCACCCCCATGTCCTGGTTAAGGCGGCGGAAGATCTCGAGAATCTGATCCCCTGTCGCGCTGTCCACCGAGCCCGTCGGCTCATCGGCGAGTACGATCATAGGGCGATTGGAAAGCGAGATCGCGATCGCGACTCTCTGTTGCTCGCCGCCGCTTAGTTGGGTGAGACGATTGCCCATCCGGTGCTCAAGACCGACGGCTGTGAGTAATTGTTTGGCGTACGCCCGGTCCACCTTGCCCTGGATCAGCATTGGGAGCTCGACATTTTGGAGGGCGGTAAGGTATGGAACCAGATTTCTCGCATTATTCTGCCAGATAAAACCGACGGTTTTGCGCTTATATGTTATTAACTGCTCTTTCGTCATCTTCAGCAGATTCCACGGGCCCACGATCGCCTGCCCTGCTGAAGGCCGGTCGAGGCCGCCCAGAATGTTGAGCAGCGTCGATTTGCCGCTGCCGCTGTTCCCGATAATTGCCATCATTTCTCCCTGTTCGACTGTCATGTTCAGACCCTGCAGGGCAACGACCTCAATGTCGTCGGTTTTAAAAATTTTCACCAGACTTTCGCAATGGATCATCACAGGGCCTCCTCATCCTGATTGTTATTTGTCTTTCTTTATCTCTCTTCACCCAGCTTGACCGCTTGGGTAATGCGCAGACGCCGCAGCTGCAGAATGAGCAGGCTCGCTCCGGCCGCAAGCATGACGCCGGTGGCGATATACAGCTTGAGTGTATCCTCCGCTTCAAATACAATCCGGAACGGCGGCACCTGCCGCGTTCCAAGGGTGCTTCCGCCCTGCAGGAATGGCAGGAACAGGCGGCTGGCGAACGTTCCGAGCCCGAATCCGGCGGCCACCGACAAGCCGGTCGTGAACAGCTGCTCAAGCAGCAGCATGCCTGTCACCTGTCCGCGGGATAGGCCCATGGCTCTCAGGATCCCAAGCTGGACGACTCTGCGCGCCAAGGTAAAAAACCAGAAAATCAAATACCCAAGCAGCGAAACAAGCAGCGAGATAAGAAATCCAAGGCTGAGAATACCGAACACTCCACCTTGAGCCGGGTGATTCCGGCGTTCGGCAAGCTCACCACGGGCATCATCCACCCGGGCAACCGAAACGCCGCGTTCTGCAAGTGTCTCCAGCACAGGTGCAAGTTTAGCGCCTTCTTTCAGGTTCAACCATACGTCATAAGGAATCTTCTCGATCTGTTGATACACATAATCCAGATTGGCCACGAAGAACGGTGACTCTTCCGGATACAGGCTCGGCCAGTAATTAACGATGCCAACGACGACGAAATCCACGGGTACATTGTCGTAACCGAGCGTGATGCGCAGCGGATCTCCTTCTTTCAATCCATAGCGCCCTGCGAAAGCTTCAGATACAAGCACAGCTTGCTCCGCTGTTCCAAGCGCGTCAAGGTACAGATACGGATGATTGGGGAATAAATCCTCACGGAACCATGCCGCCTTGGCAAAATCCGCATTGTCGATAGCAACGAGCTGCCCGCTTCCTGCTGACTTGCCGCTAATCTCGACTTTCCCCGTCGCTTTCATAACCCGTGCGGCTGCCTCCACTCCGTCCAGCCCGCTATAAGCCTGGAAGGACGGTTCGGTATAGTAGATCTTGTTCTCGTCATTTTCGTCCTGGACGCCTTCCCACGCCGACTTCAGCACAACATCGCTTCCATACTGATAGTGCGTGCGATCCGAAGCATTCACATCTATCGTCCGGGCAGCCGAAGCACTGTAAACGCCCAGCCCGATTGTAAGAATAAGCAGAATCATAACGGGGTAGAACGTGGAAGCCGAACGCGACAACTGGGTCAGCGTCAGATAGACCGGAACTGGCATGCGGTTCTTCATGATCGCGTTCCAGGAACGGAGCAGCAGCGGAAACAATCGCAGACACAAGAGCCCCGCCGCGAATATAAGCAATGCCGGGATGATAAAGATCGCTGGCTCAATTTCCGCTGCACCGCCGCTGATGTTGACGGAAGCAATTTGACCGGAATCCAGCAGATACCAGCCGGCTGCAGCTATCCCAAATAGCGCTACGTCCAGATAAAGCCGCTGCCAGAATGGCGATCCGTCAGCTCTGGCCCGCTGCTGCGTATGCTGTACAATGGATGCACCGGCGTACGCGCGGATTGGTGCTATGGTTGCAAGGACTGCCAGCACAGTGGCGGTGATACCAAATAGCCAAGATGCCTTGTTAAACCCGACAGGAATCGACTTGCGGCCAACAAAAGAAAGGAAGCCGCTGGAGGAGCCGATTGTCTTGGCCATGAACCACGCCAGAACAAGACCAATCAGTAAAGCCGCGCACCCTAGCAGCGCCGCTTCGATCGCATACAGCATAGTAATTTGCCGTGGACTGGAGCCGCGGCTGTGCAGCACGGCGATGTCTCCCCTCTGCCGGGCAAGCGATTGTTGAGCATTCAGCATAATGAAATACAGCACCATCGCCAGTACCGGAGCAGCAAGCGCGAACAGCATCGCCTGCAGCTGCACGCTCTGCCGCTGGAAATTATTCAACATATCAATGAACGTCAAGTTGACCTTTGTGTTTTCAAGCAGCTGGTGAAGATTGATCTCAAGGCGCTGCAGTTCCCCGATCAGCGGCGACAGATCACTGATGCGGATATCCCGGAGGTCAAACGCGAAGAACCAACCGGCCGAATCAAGTGCAAGCTTGTTATCCATGAGCAGTGTATCCATCATGGTTTTGTGGCTGACGATAAGCGTGTCAGCCAGCTTTTCTTTGCCGTCGATCGCCCAGTTCAAATCCTTTTCGTCTTTCAACTTGTAAGAACCAACAATGCGTACCGTCAGCCGCTTTGATTTACCTTCATTATTTTTCGAATCATAGTAGAAGGAGTCGCCGATCTTCCAATCGTGACGGCTCAGCGTCTCATTCAGTACAATGACTTCAATGGCGCCGTCCTGCATGCCATCCCGGGGCATCTTCCCTTCAACGAGATCCGTCATCCCGGGAATTCCGCTCTGAGATGCCAGCGCCATGCGGGTTAGCCGGTTTGAGCCGCCTGTGCCGGCATGGATAGACCGCACCGTCGACGTTGGCAGGCTGAGCAGGCTGGAGAATGCTTGCACGGGAAAGCCGATTTTTTCGGGCAGCTCTTCACTGATCCATTGGTTAACCTCGCCGAGACCTTCCAGATCGTTCTGGTCATTGCCGGCCGACTGGTATTTCATATAAAGCGACGCCGCCGGCAATCCTTTCGTCTCTTCCTGGAGCGACTTGACTACCAGCCGCTTCAACGTGCCGTCCGCATACATCGGAATGCTCATCGCAAACGCCGCCGCCACCGTCAACCCGAGCAGCGTGCCCAGCGTGAACCAACGGTTTTGCCACATTTTCAGGAGGAGATAGATGACAATTCGCATTATTTCCCCACGACCTTCTGGCCTTCCTCGAGCCCTTTGATGATTTCCACATGCGTTGAGGTTTGAATACCGGTTTCCACGTCCACCTCACCCTTGCTGCCATCCTCATTCGATACAAGTACATATTTCCGGTTATTCTGCGTCCGCAGCGCCGAGAGCGGGATGATCAACACCTCATTACGGCGCTCCATAATAACGGAAGCGGAGAGCGGCGTGCCATGCGCAACGCCTTCCGGCAGCTTCGGCAGATCGATCAGCGTATACTTATCGAGTGAATCCGCATCGTTATTGTTCTGCCCTGTGCCAACCGGAAGCCTTCTTACCGAGCCTGGATGATCGCCTGCGGTGTTAATGCCGACCAAGGTTTCCATACCCGGAGCAATGCTTGCCAAATCACCCGAAGCGAACTGCACAGCGACGACAAGCGCGCCCATGTCGGCAATCTGCCCCACTTTTTCGTAGGCCTTCGCCATATCGCCTTTCTTTGCCGTGAAACTAACAATCGTGCCAGCGTATGGAGCAACCAGCTTCGAGCCCTCCAGCTTACTGCGCAAATCGGCGAGTTCTTGATTCAACAATTCGTAGTCGAGCTTCTTTTTCTTGAGCAATACCGCATTGTCTTCCGACGAATCGCGCATCATGTCCTTCAGATCGAGTTCGGTCTTCTCCAGATCAATCTCTTTTCTGCGGATTTGGCTGTCCGTATCGCCCGTATCGAGCGCAGCCAGCACCTGTCCTTTCTTCACCTGGTCTCCAGCTTTCACGTATACTTCTACAACGCGGAGATTGTCTTCTGAAAAAAGCAGATTCTCCTCCCGCTCCGACATCAGCTTCCCGGATCCGCTCACTTTAAGCTCTAAGGTGCCTTTTTTAACCGGATACTCCGGTTTCTGCGAAATTTTCGGAATCCGGATATCTGGTAGTTTCTCCTGCTCTTCTTCCTGAGGCAGCAGGGAGCAGCCGGCCAAGAGAGACAGGCACATGACTGCAAGCAACAACCGGGCTCCGGAGCTCCTTAATTTATTCCGGTACGATTCGGCCATCGACCATTTGGTATACAACGTCTGCCGCCTCCCATAAAGTGGAATCGTGTGTAGTCATACATATCGCCATTCGCTCCACTTCGACGATATCCCGGAAAACCGCGATAATACTCGCTGCCATCTGCGAATCCAGCTCAGCTGTCGGCTCATCCGCCAGCAGAAGAGGGGGCTTGTGCGCGATTGCTTTGGCGATAGCCACCCTCTGCTGCTCTCCGCCGGACAGCTCGAACGGACGATGAAATGCCCGTTTCGTCAGTCCGACGAGCTCGAGACAGCTGCCAACCCGCGCTCTCCACTCCGACCTTGGGGTGCCCGCCATACGCAAGGCGAGCTCGACGTTCTCCCATGCGGTAAGCAGCGGCAGCAGCGCGAAAGATTGGAAAATAAACCCAATCTCCCGCCGTCTTACGATGGTCAACTGCTTGTCGCTCCACTCGTGAAGAGGGCGGCTGCGGAAGTACACGCCGCCCTCCGTTGGCCGGTCGAGCCCACCCAGCAGATTGAGCAGTGTTGTCTTTCCCGAACCTGAACGTCCCCGGAGCATGGTAAGCCGGCCAGAATCAATCGACATCTCGATCCCCTTCAACACCTCAACGTTCTGGTTGCCGGAAACAAAGCTTTTGCGAACATTCCGTACGCTCAGGAGCGGCTCGCCGTTTTCACCATAGACTGCTGCTGGCTCGGTCACTCCCTTCTGCCGCTTCAGCTTGGCAGCATTCAAAATCGCCATTACCCTTGCTCCCCATCCAGGATAGATTTCGTCAGCAAAGCCTGTCCTTGTGTTTGAATTGTTTTTAACGCCTCATCCACGGACAAAGCTTCTTCCACAACCTTCTTGATTTGCCCGGATGCCAGCTGCGCGAAAGAAGCGGCGAAGCCTTCAGGCAATGTTTGCAGCAAGCTTTGCTGATTAGCTCCAAGCTTGTAGAAAGCATCTAAATGTTTACCCTCCATTTCTTTCTTGAAAGCGGTCCGAGCCGATAAAGAAGGAGATGACATCACACTCGTCTTGGCCAATTGCTCCCCGTTGGCATATTTCAGAAACTCCCACGCAGCGGGCAAGTTCTCGGACGACTCGTTGATGGAGAACACACTATCCAGACTCATACTTCCGACTACGTCTGGCTGGGACGGATCAACCGGTACGGTCACAACATCCCAGTTGATTTCTTTTATGGGATTTTTCACAGATTCAGCATTACTGGATCCTATAGCTGGCACTGCTCTTGTAGCTCCCATCTTCATATCTATTCCCATGAAGTTCATCATCATTGGACCGTCGATCGTCATTGCCGCCTGGCCAGACATGAACCTCATCGAATCCGGGCCGAAGCTTATCGTCTTCCCGCCCATTCCGCGCATCATCCCACCGCCCATTCCGCCGCTCTCGGAAGGCATGGAGATGCTGCCCGATTTGTACCCCTCGATCACAGATTGGAAAATCGACTTCCACTCCGGCGTCTCAATCGATACTGTCTTCGCATCCGCATCGGCATATTGCAGCCCTTTGGCTTCGCCGATCGTACGGATTAGCTCGAAAGGATCCGTCGTCTGGGAAGATTGGAACAACCCATACAAGGCGTCATCACCATTTTTCTTCACAGGGAAACGAGCCGCTAATTGCATCACTTCCTCCCAGCTCATCCCATCTGTCGGATACGGAATCCCGTGCTCGTCGAACATATCCTTATTGTAATAGAGAGCCTGGCTGGAAAAATCCGGGCTTAATCCATACAGCTTGCCGCCCCCGTGTGCCTTAAGCAGATCGATGACAGAGGGCAGGAAGCTGCTCAAGTCAAACTCGTCCTGCTTCACGACCGCATCCAGGTCATACAGCAAACCTTCCTTCGCCAATACGGCATATTGATCTTCCGTTAAATACATGACATCTGGCCGCTGCTCCTTCACGAGCCGTTCCATCTCCGCACCCGGATCCTCCGCGTTAAACACGGATTCGGTCGAGACGACTTCCAGCGCAACATTGGGAAACATCGCCTGAAATGCGTTACCATACTGCATATAAAAGGCTTGTTCGTTAAAATAAGCAACCTTCAGCGATCCCTTATCCTCTCTGTCTAAGCTGCCTACCCCCGAGCTGTCCTTCTTGCCATCCGTCTGTGTGCAGGCTGTCAAAACCATTGCTACGATGAGCGTCCAAATAAGTACCACTGGCTTCTTTCTCCATTTTTTCAACACTTTCATCACCCTTCAATGGTTAATAGATTCATTGCCCAGTATGACAGCGGATCCTTAGAAATCGGTTAGAGAAGCTGAAAGGAAGCTTAAATGATGCTGAAAAGGAGATAAAAAGACGCCTTGCGGCGTCCTTTGATGTGCGTGTTCGTGACGTTGGTGCATGGGGGGAGGGAATGGCTGTGGGCTCCAGCCGCTGTTAAAGATTTGTTCCCTTGAATGGAATGGATGAGGAGGCAGGAACAAATCTTTAAAGGCGGACGCTAACGCTCTTCCTCCCACAGCCATTCCCTCTCTTTAGCTACAATCGCACGAATCACACGAACACCAAGCTCAAACGGACTGCCAGCAAGGTTTTTTCTCTTGGTTAGAGGAGATTTTCTAGCAGGCGCAGACGCTGGGGATGAAGAGCGCGCACAACCGAGAGGACTACTACTTTAACGATGTTTTGCAGTTACTACTTAGGTACCTTAAAGAAATTTTGGTGAAATAAAAGGATTCAGGGTACATCATGTGAAATAAGTTAATCAACAAATCTACAAGGAG
>NZ_JAGGLB010000043.1 GCF_017874215.1 Paenibacillus eucommiae | reverse complement strand
TTAATAGAGTTACTCCCATCATAACGCCATGCTTCTTCGTTGAGTAGCTTTGTTTTCGATATCCAAAATCTGGAACAACTGTGGGGCAAGCTTAGACTCCGGTGACCATTAGCGCACGTGTTACCCTCGAAAAGTACCGGGCCGCTATAAAGCTGGCATTTTCGTAGCATTTAACCACCATCGAATGTTAACTTGACTGTCAAGCACTGATTATTAGGTCGAGCCAGAAATTGTTATAGAAATTGTTATAGAAATTATTTTAGATATTCACCTTTAATTTATCACGAATCTATACTAGTAGTATAGGATACTTTCTTTTTCAACTCAAATCATCTGCCCAAGCCGTTAACTCTAAAAATTGCGAGTAACAACTGCGAAAGGTTGTGCAGGATTTTCCGCTCAAAATCGGCTTAAAACCAAGAATTCCTGCAATTGTGCAGGAATTCTTGACTTCGACTCCCGAAACGGGTTAGGAGACGGAAAATTGCTGTATGTACGCAGCAATTCCTTTTATTTAGTTACATTGGGCCCAAAAAAGATGCACATTTGCATCTTTTTTGGCCCCGCATAGCGGGTTGGCATCTTTTTTGCCCCGCACGGCGGGTTCGCATCTTTATGCCCCACATGGCGGGCTGACATCTTTTGCCCCCGCATGGCGTCTAATGGCGGGCAGGCATCTAAGCAGGCCTGATGGTAAGTAAAAAAAGTGCCTACCACGTATTTTATCGCGGTAAACACTTTAGTTTGAGCCTAAATAAGACCTATATGCTGTAAACCGTATCGAATGCCACCATCATTCACATGCCTGGTTGTGAAATTGGCCAACGCCTTCAACTCATCCAAAGCATTGCCCATAGCAATTCCCATACCTACATAGGAGAGCATCTCCCTGTCATTTAAAGCATCTCCAAAGGCAACAGCCTCTGCCGGGGAAATTCCCATATGGTTAAGCAGAGCTTCAATGCCGCGTGCCTTTGATCCTACAGCAGGGATAATATCCACTGATAGCGCATGCCAGCGTACTGCTTTTACATCAGGAACGCTCTGCGCGGTTCCCTCTTCATCAACCTGCACATATGAAAGCTCTTCATTATGCTGGCAGTACATCATCACTTGAAAGATGCTGTTATCCTTCCAATAATCAGGATTATAGGCTGGAGGCTGGATATTCAGTTCGTGAAAAGTTTCCAAAATATGAGGATGTTGATCATGATTCGCGTAATAGCCTTCATCGCCTAAGTACACCAAGGGGTGACTGTTTGATTTTGCCATCTGATCCAACGCTTGCAGCGAATGAACGGAAATAGGCTGCCTATGAATAAGCTCCCCTTGATGAACCACAATCGATCCATTGAAGCTGATATAAGAGTCTATCCCTACTTCTTCTGCAATAGGCTTTAGATGATACGGGGATCTTCCTGTAGCAATCACGACATGAATGTTAGAAGCTTTAAGCTGCTTAATAGCCTCTATCGTATCTTGCGGTATTTGCTTGTGCCCATTGATCAGTGTCCCGTCTATATCGAAAAACACGATTTTATATGGCATAGAGCTCACCTTGTTTGGACTGCGTTTGCTTTCCCCGCTGAGCCGCACAATTGAATTTTTTCCATAGCCAGTTTTTTCACAGCTTCCTTGGCAGGCACCATATATTTTCTAGGATCGAGCTCTGATGGATGATCTATAAAAGATTGCTTGATCGACTCGGAGAAGGCATTCTTCAATTCTGTAGCCACGTTCATCTTCGCCATGCCCAGTGAAACACTGCGCTGTACTTGGGCGGCCGGGATTCCGGAACCACCATGCAGTACGAGCGGAACTTCTACCTTGCCCGCAATTTCAGCAATTCGTGTAAAATCGATGTTCGGCTCCCCTTTGTAAATGCCATGGGCAGTACCAATAGCCGGTGCTAAGGTAGATACGCCTGTAAGCTCAATAAACAGCTCACATTCAGCCGGGTCTGCCAGCAGCGCATCCGCTTCGTCTACAACAATATCGTCTTCGACGCCACCGACCTTGCCAAGCTCAGCCTCTACATTCACTCCAAGTGCGCTGGCGAGTTCCACGACTTTCCTCGTTCTTTTCACATTTTCTGCAAAAGGATGCATGGACGCATCGATCATTACTGAAGTATATCCGGACCGCATACATTGGGCAATTAACTCAAAATCCTGGCAGTGATCCAAATGCAGAGCGATCGGAATGGAAGCTTGGGCTGCTGCTACTTTAGCGGCTGCTGTAATATAATCCATGCCTAAATGCTTAACCGTCCCAACAGTCGTTTGTAAAATTAACGGTGCCTGAAGCTCTTCAGCAGCATCTACAACTGCCTGCATCATCTCTATGGTGTGTACATTGAAAGCAACTACAGCATAGCCATTCTTTCTGGCTTCCATTAACATTGGTGTCGAAGATACTAATCCCATTAGAAAACACCTTCCCATTTGCATAAATTGTTTGTTTCAAAAATTGATTTATTCCATAAATGGTATATCAGAATTTTTTTCAAAATTGTTTGTTTCAAAAATGTTTATTCAATATTGTTCATTCAAAAGTCGTTAATCCACAATGCCCTACAATTCAGTCACCCTGACCAAATCAAAAAAACGATGAACCTCATCCAAATTAATCATTCCTGCTGAACGATGCAAAGCATTGGAAGCTGCTGCCGCAGTTCCTAATTTCAAGGCCTGCTCGATGTGGTGCTTTTCCGTGGAAAAAGCTGCAAGCTGTTGCGGGTCCAACTGGTTCAAATAGCAGGCGATTCCAGCTACTAGTGAATCCCCGCAGCCAACCGTGTTAACCGCCTGAATCACAGGAGGAATGATATGCCAAGCCGCTTGACTCGTAACAGCAATAGATCCTTCCTTGTCCATAGAAACAATAACCAGCTTGACGCCTTGGTCAACCAGCTGTTTGGCGGCTGCCGTGACCTCCTGGTGTCCATGAGGCCGGTATCCCAGCCATTGCTCCAATTCGTCGCGATTCGGCTTACATATGTCAGGCTTCCCTTCGAAGCCTCTTGATAGGGCATCACCGCTTGCATCCAATATCGTGACAGCACCCTGCTGTCTCGCCATCTCAATGAGCTTTGCATATATGTCAGGCGACAAGCCTTGCGGGATGCTTCCCGAGAAAGCGACCACTTTACTTTTAGCAGCCAGCTCTTTCAGCTTTATGGCAAAAAGCGCATCATTCTCTGCAGCAATAACAGGGCCTGGCTCTAGAAATTCCGTGATCCCCTCTTGCGAAGCATCAAAAATCGCAATCGTCTCCCGCGAATTTCCCTCTACCCGGACGAAATCACTGATCAAGCCTGCTTGCTCAAGCCCACGATGAATAAAGTCACCATTCGTGCCTCCCACAAACCCGCTGGCAGTAACCTCAGCCCCCAGCATATGGGCCACTCTGGCCACATTAATCCCCTTGCCACCCGGAACGGCAATAACCTCAGTAACCCGATTGGTCTTATTTCTTTGAAGCTGGTGAACATGGTAGCTTTTATCGACGGCTGCGTTTAACGTGACCGCGGTAATCATGCTCCTGCCGATATCTCGTTCAGCTTCATGAATTGCTTCAGCTCCTCCAAAGTCGCCGTCCCTTCCATCGGTCCATTTTTCATAACCGCGTAGGCTCCGGATGCATTGGCATATTTGACTGCTTCCTCAATGGATTTCCCTTGATTCAGCAAGGATATGAACGTTCCTGCAAAGCAATCCCCGGCTCCAGTCGGATCCACTTCTTCGACCTGGTAGGGTTCAATATCGAAATGATGCTCCCGTTCGTAAACCCGGCCGCCTCTGCTGCCTTTTTTGACAATTACGCAGCTGGCATGCTGACTGAGCACAGAACGTACTGCTTCTTCCTCATCTTCTATGCCCGTAATCCATTTCAATTCATTCTCCCCGGGGAGAAAAATATCGCAGCTCTCAAGAGCAAAAAGAATCAATGCTTTAAGCTTCTCATCTTCCATGATTTCCTTACGAATATTTGGATCGAATGATATAAGTACATTTTGCGCTTTGGCTAAGGAAATAGCTCTTCTGAACACTTCAATCATTTCATCATTAAAAAACGAGCAGCCCATAATGTGAAAATATTTACTATCCTTAAACATTTCTTCCTTGATGTCCATCGGCGTCAGCTCAGCTGCAGCAGAACCTTTGGTAGTAAAAATAAAGTCCCGATCTCCGTTTTCCTTGTAGGTGACAAAAGCAATCCCTGTCGTTCTCTCCTGCTCAATTCCGACGAATTGCACATCCACGCCGTCCCGCTTCAGACGCTCCACATTCAATTTGCCAAAACCATCATTCCCTACCTTTGCAACAATTGCCGAGGAACTCCCTGTTTTGGCTGTTTGATCGATAAAGATCGCAGGCGCTCCACTTGCATAGGGTCCTGTATATTCCCCTATTTCTTCGAAGGTCTGACCCACGCTTTTCGTCATTATCTCTACTAGAATCTCTCCGATTGTTATGATCTCAGCCATATTGGTTTCTCCCTACTCCAGTTTTATTATTATTGTAGTAATCTCATCAGCAGCTGCTGTGTTTTCAGCGCCTCCAACCCATCAATAGATGGTGCTGTGTCCCCTTCAATAGAAGCAATAAAGTGAGCAACAGCAGCCTCAAAGCCTTTTTCCTTCAAAATCGTATCCCACGAACCCGAGGTACTCGTTGTCACTTTGCCCTTCTCTTCAATCTCGCACGTATGGAGGTCCTTAACTCTAACGATCTTATCCATGCCTACGATTTCTAAAAGCTCCAGCCCTGTTCCCGCCTTGCGATGCATGCCCGTAAACAGCTGCACACGCGGATCATGCTCTGCTCTAAAACTATGCTGGGCATACACAAGGTTGTTCGTTTCATTGGCCTGCACATTCCCGCTGTTCACAGCAAGATTGCCGCCGCCTATCCATCTGGCTGTATCAACTAAATGGATATAGCCATCCAGCAGCGTATCCGCGTAATGGGCAGCATTTATTTTGTCGTTACGGTATTTCTCAATTCGCACCCATGCTGTCTCCGTGGATAACTGCTTTGCTTTAACATACATAGGCGCAAATCTACGATTAAAGCCTACCATGAGCTTTCTTTTGTGCTTGTGGCTTAATTCCACTAGTTTCTCTGCTTCCTTCAGCGTTGCAGCCAAAGGCTTATCCACATAAACATCCTTACCATTGCTTAAAAAATAACTTACGAGTTCAAAATGCGAGGAGGTAGAGCTATGGATGAAAATAGCATCACACTCTTTACTCAAATCATGGATACTATTAAAATCTGCAATTCTATACTTTGTACATATATTTTTTCGTTTAGCCTCATTAGGTGTAAATGCGCCCACTAGTGACCAATTGTCTTCCTTGGACAAAATCGGCAAATAAACCTTCTGTGCAATATCTCCCAATCCTACAATACCTACTCTAGGTTTTCTCAAGGCCTATTCCTCCGCTTGAAATGTCTTATACAAATAAGGGAAGAGACTCACGCACGCTTTTCGCTCATTGGTGGTGAGTCTCTCCGGTCCAAGCGTATTATTTCGTTACATATTGATCCACATTCTCTTTAGTCACCAGTTCAAAAGGAATGAACACTTCTTTTTCCACTGATTCTTTGGCAATGATTTTCAGCGCAGTGTCAATCGCTCCGGCTCCTTGGCCTTTGGCATTTTGGAATACAGTTGCATCCAATTTACCATCCTTGACAGATTGCAGGGCATCGGAAATTGCATCTACACTGACTACAATAATATCTTTTTTCAGACCGGCATCTTCGATTGCTTTTAAAGCACCCATGCCCATTTCATCATTTTGAGCAAAAACAGCACTAATTTGTCCTTTATGAGCTTGCAGCCAGTTTTGCATCAGGTTTAACGCTTTGTTTCTGTCCCACTCGGCAGTTTGCTCGGCAATCAGCTTCATGTCCGGGTATTTTTTCAATTGATCCATAGCGCCTGTTGTTCTTTTGATTTCTGCAGATTGACCTGGACGGCCATGCATCATTACGATATTCCCTTTGTCACCTGTCATTTTAGCGATGTAATCAATAGCCAGCTCTGCCGACTCTTCATCTCTGGAACCAACGAATGCGTCAGGCTCAGCAGTTGTAATGGAGTTTACGTTAAGAATAGGAATGCCTGCTTTTTTTGCTTTCTCAATTGCTGGTGAAGAAGCTTCTGTTTCAAGAGGTTGAATAATGATTGCATCTACCTTTTGAGCTATAAATGTTTCCACCTGCTGGATTTGCTTATTCGGATTGCCTTCGCCATCATTGACGATTACCTTGACGTTTTTTGCTTTGGCAGCTTCTTCAATCCCTTTGGCCAGGGTAGCTGTAAATTCTGTTGATAGATTGTTCATAGTAACACCGATAACCTTTTGCTTTTCCCCATCCGCACCTGTTTCTGTTTTACTTCCACAAGCAGCTAAAGCGATAATAAGAGTGCAGCCAACCAAGATTAACAATAACTTTTTCATTTTTCTGTTCCCCTGTCTAGTTGTATTTTTGTTGTGCTATATGATATTTGATCCTGCAAAACTTAGTCTTTGAACCCGCATGCAGCCTTAGACCGAGCTTACAAGGGATATCTGTTAATTAGTTTTCGGACTTTCTGTCCAGCAGCAATGCTCCAATAATAATCATACCTTTAATAATTTGTTGAAAATAAGAAGGAACGTTCAATAGATCCAATCCATTATTAATAACTCCGATAATTAAAGCCCCGATAATGGTTCCCATGATTTTACCAGATCCGCCCGAAAGGCTCGTTCCGCCAATAACCGCAGCAGCAATAGCATCCAATTCGTATCCGACACCGATACTCGGTTGGCCGGTCGTAATTCTAGAAGCCTGAATAATTCCGGCAACCCCGGCTAAGCCGCCACAAAGAATGTACACATACATTTTGATCTTGTTCACATTAATGCCTGAAGCTCTTGCGGCTTCCGCATTGCCACCTACTGCATACACATAGCGTCCAAAGACGGTTTTTTTCAGTACAAAAAATGAGATAATGAGTATAGCCAGCACGATTAAAATGGGGATTTGAATGCCTAGAATTGTTCCACCCGCTATATGATTAAAGGCAGGAGATAGATTAGAGATCGGTCTCCCTTCACTTATAACCAGTGCTCCCCCACGCGCAATTGTCATCATGCCTAAGGTTACGATAAATGCAGCCAACTTGCCTTTGGTAATAATCAAACCGTTGATGTACCCTATGACCAGACCGGCACCTACACCTACTAATATAGGCAATAGTGTCCCATCACTAGATTGGGCTAGAAGGGCAGCCAAACAGCCTGTTAATGCGACGTACGAGCCTAAGCCTAAATCGATACCGCCGATAATAATAACAAAGGTTACACCGATAGCCAGAATGGCATTAATCGATACCTGGTTTAAGATGTTTAGAATATTCTGCTCTGTAACAAAAACAGGTGATGTCAGTGAAAATATGATGCAAAGGCTTAGTAACGCAATTAACAGCCCATATTTCTTTAAAATATTGCGGTTGCTTCCATTCATTTTCGAAATCGAATTCGCATGTCCAGCCATATTGTAACTCTCCTAGTATCAGTTTTGCGTTTGCGTCTGTTTCTGTTTATGCTTGCCGAACGCCAAGGCCATAATTTTCTCTTCGCTCGCTTCCTCGCGCATCAGCTGTCCCGCAACCTTGCCTTCATGCAAAACCAGAATCCGGTCAGCTAATCCCATGACTTCCGGCAGCTCTGAGGAAACGACAATAATCGCTTTTCCCTCACTGGCAAGCTGGGAAATCAGCTTATAAATCTCTGACTTCGCCCCTATATCAATCCCTCTAGTAGGCTCATCGAGGATGAGAATATCCGGATTGCTCAAGAGAACCTTGCCAATAACAATTTTTTGTTGATTCCCGCCACTTAAATTTTTTACCTTTTGCTCTCTTGAAGGAGTCTTTATGTTTAAGTCAGAGATCGACCTGTCGGCAATGTCTCGTTCTTTACTGTCAGAAATAAGAAAGGACTTATTTAATTGCTTATAATTCGGCAGCATCAGGTTTTCAGTTACCGATAATCCCAGAACCAGACCTAACGTTTTCCTGTCCTCACTTACAAGTCCAACACCATGCTGAATGCCATCATTCGCTTTACGAATACTTACCTTTTTATTTTTGATATGAATTTCTCCGCTATCCGCCTTATCCAGCCCGTAGATGCAGCTTACCAGCTCGGTTCGGCCAGCGCCCATAAGTCCGGCAAGTCCAAGAATCTCGCCTTTTCTTAAATCAAATGAAATGTTCTCAAACTTCCCTTGTCTCGTTAAATCCTTAACCGATAATACAACAGGACCTTCAGTCGGCGTCCGCTGCACGAACAGCTCCGATAGCTGTCTTCCAACCATCATGGAAATCATCTTGTTCTCATCAGCTTCTTGAATGGAATGCGTTCCTACGTAGGTTCCATCTCTTAAAACCGTAAATTCATCAGCAATCCGGTAAATCTCATCCATTTTATGCGAGATGTAAATGATGGACACGCCTTTATCCTTCAGTTCCCTTATGATGCGGAACAAGCTTTCAACCTCTCGCTCCGGAATTGCAGATGTGGGCTCATCCATAATAATAAGCTCCGATTTGTATGAAACCGCTTTAGCGATCTCCACCATCTGCCTCTTAGAAACGCTTAAATCCTTCATCAATACATCAGGATCGATTTGCACTCCGATTTGACCGAGTAATTCATTCGTGCGCTTATGCAGTGTTTTCGTATCTACCATGCCAAAAAATTTATGCCTCGGCTCGTTTCCCAAAAACAAATTTTCTCCAACCGTCATTTCGGGAACGTAGGTTAATTCCTGATGAATCATCGCGATTCCGGCATTCAATGCGCTTTTGATATCCTTATGAACAATTTTTTGTCCTTTAAAATAAATCTCGCCTGCATAGTCGGTGTAAAGTCCAATTAATATTTTCATTAAGGTGGACTTTCCAGCTCCGTTCTCGCCCATTAAAGCATGGACACTTCCCTTTTTGATCGATAAATTGACATGCGATAGAGCTTTAACTCCGGGGAAGGTTTTGGAAATATCTTTCATTTGGAGCATATATTCCTGCGTCATTCCCGTTTCACCCCCTGGCTTTATTCTCTCCGGAAATATGAATTTTAGTAAAATTGTTCCCGTTTATTTAGGACCCGGATGGTTCCTTGATGGCTGGAACACATCCGGATGAAGAATTACTTGGATGATCTTGAAAGATTAATTGAAAGACACTTGAAGATTACTTTGAGCTTGATGATGCGGCTAACAGCTGCTCCAGCTCAGCTTCGCTGGCGTTCAACAGCTCTGCTTCTCTTTCATAGAAATAAGAAGCTGTTTGGCTCACCAGGTCGTCCAGAATACGTGTGTCAGTCAGTTCATACATCGAATTATAAGGATTGGCTCCGGCTCCAAGCGGCTCAGCAGAACAGAAGCTCTTGTCATTGTTGAAACCGATGATGTGTAGTGCCATAATGATAAGATCTATGTCTAATGTTCCAGTGCCCAGAGCGCGTCTATTTGTATCGGCCAGGTGTAGGTTAATAAGCTTAGGTCCATACTCCAGAATAGTCGAAGCAATGTGCTCTTCGTTCAGCAGCATATGGAACACGTCGCCCGCGATATGCTGTACACCAGGATGATTAATAAGATCGATTAAGTGCTGCGCATCAGCAAACGTATGGCATAAGCTTACTTCATCGGCACGAACCGGCTCAAGCGCACCATAAACACCGCTCTCTACAAAATAATCGCCAAGCACTCTGATGGTATCTGCTGCTCTTTGTACTTCGCTGTTATCATATTTTTGTGGTCTTCCTACGGCGCCAGGTGAGAACAAAATGTATGACCCGCCTAATTCCTGGGCAAGATCAATATTGCGGCGGAAGTAATCAATAGCTTGTTGTCTTACAAAATGATTTTTGCTGGCAAACTCGGATTCAGGAGAAACCATGCCGCAAACGCCTGATACTTGAATCCCATGTGCATCCAGGATGCTCTTAGTTTCTTTTGTTTTATAGCCTAAATCCTGTCCATAACGGTTACCATGAAGCTCGATAAAACGGACATTGTTTTTTTCCAGTCTGGCAGCTGTTACTTCCAGAGATTCAGGGCCAAATCCCCAGTTGCTCCAGGATAAATTTAGATTGCGGGGCTTCTCGAATTGACTTGCTTTGCGGCTCTCAATAAATTTTTTGATCACTGCAGCATCGTTCTTCTTGAAATTTTGCATTTTCATTTTAAATCCTCCTATAAATTGGTCATAACGTTTCATTTTTATTGTAAATCAGGTGCAAGGCTTTCACCTTGACCAGAATTTGACCTGAATTGGTACCGCTTTCTTGCGATTCATTACACTAAATTTTCTTAAATCATAGATTTTACTGATTCGGTTTCAATCAACTGCGTCTTGAGCCGCTGGATATGTGGAAATCTGCTTTGGTCATCCGACATACGCTTCAATAAAATTTCTGCTGCATGAATCCCTATTTCCCTAGAAGGTTGTACAACAACAGATACAGGGGGATTAAACATTTGGAACAGCTCGGTTTGATCATAGCCACATAAGGAAATGGCTTCTCCCATAACAAGATTTCTTTCCATCAAAACCTTCATCGAATTGACCGTTATCGGGTAATTCGTCGTAAAGATAGCTGTAGGAGGATCTTCTAAATCCAATAATTGATTAATGGCTTGAATACCGCCGTTTTTCGTGTAGGGAGAATGTAAAATATATTCTTCCTTAACTTCAATATTATAATCATTCAACGCGCGCAAATATCCAGTCAAGCGTTCTTGAGCAGTAAAAATCTCCTCTGGACCGCCAATCACTGCGATTTTACGATGACCTTTATTAATAATCATTTCAACAGCCGAATAAGCACCATTCACATTGTCACAAATAACAGCATCAAATTCATAGCCTTTAACGAGCCGGTCAACCAGTACGATAGGAATACCGCGGTTAACAATCTCATCTGCCTCAAACTCTGAAGAAGTTACTGGCATAACAATAATGCCGTCTACAAACTTTTCTCTCAAGTAGCTTAGCTTCTCCGTTTGCTGCTCCAGATTATCGTTAGCACTGCAGATGACGATTCCATAATTAAGAGGATTCAGAATTTCTTCAATCCCCTCAATAACCTGCGTACAAAAAACATCGGTGATGCGTGGTATTAATACGCCAATCGTCAATGTTTTGTTTGTTCTAAGGCCTCTAGCCATCGGATTAGACTTGAAGTTAAGCTGCTCAATCGCCTCCTCAATCCTGAGACTGTTCTCCTGTTTGATCTTGTATCCATTGATAAACCGCGATACGGTTCCGATCGATACATTGGCAAGCTTTGCAACATCTTTAATCGTAGACATATTCTATCTTCCCCCATTTAAAACGTTGCAATATATTAATCGTATAAACTTGAAACGTTTTAATTAATCTTAGAATACACCCATAATTCGCTCTCGTCAACACCTTTTTCCTATCCAAAAACGATAAATTCCTCTAGCTCTTTGAATAACGGCGTATAATTCGCATCATCAGGCACTACCAGTGTCAGGGGCTCGCTTAATTTAAGCGCAAATATACCGAGTATCGATTTGGCATCGACCATTCCGCTTTTTCCATGAATCCAGATATCGAAGCTGTACTGGCTCACTATGTGGTTAATCGTTTCAACATCTTTAATATTTTTCACTTTAATCAATCGCATCATCAGAACCACTCCCTCCATCCCTTAGTATTTCCAATCATGCCATGGAACATCAGCTCCGTCAACAGGAAGTGGTTTCTTATTTGCTTTAAATTGGCTGAAATTGGATATAAATAGGTTATGACGACTTTTTCAGGTTCTCATTGGGCTCCAGAAAGAAAACGAACTCCTGCGGTAATACTCGCAAGAGCTCGTCGTAAATTATTGCATAACTATAACCGATGCCCTTTTTCCAACTAGTCTCAAAGGGTAATAATCTGATATTGATAAGAGGCACTATTTCTAAAGTCAGGCATGGGATTAATTCCATCCAAAGTGCTGAAAATCCCGCCAGTCTGCCAATGAATAAGTTCCCGATTCATGTTTAATGACAATACCGTCATCGACAAGCTCTTCCATGATTTCTACCGCTTCAGCTATATTGAAGCCTGATCCGTAAGTAGCTAATGACCCGATGTTAAATGGTCTGGGCGAGCTAAAATGATAGTATTTCTGGAAGTTCTGCATCATTTCTACAATCCGCGATTTCTTCCTTACTGCCAACGAGCGGTGTGTAGGTATAGAAATCTCCAACTGCTTGCAAATTTCCCTGACCATGAGATGCTGCTGCCTTTCTTCGATTTGGCCGAAGGTTCCGATCCAGGTATCCAATTCCGGAACAGGCTTCCATGCCTCGACCAGCATATGCGATAATTTTTCCTTATCGGCTCCTTCTAACGCCGCTCGTTGGATGTCTGCAATTTCCACCCGAAATTCGGCAAATTTCTGGATTTGGATTAAATGCGGAATGATGATTTGGGTTAATTTCTCAACGGTAACCGGAAGCGGAAGCCTCACCACATAATTGGCGTCCATCTGCATATTCCTCAATAAGCGTATGCTATTCTCCGCTCTTCGCACATCCTCATCCGCATTCGGCGTCCCCAGACGAAACTCCGGGCTGCTCCACCAATAGGTTTTCCAGCTCGTTCCTGAACGGGTATCCTGTATCAGCTTCAAGGCTTCCAATATTATGCTGCCATTCAGCGGCCCATAAATGACATCCGCGATTTCCGCCAATAACAAATCGGGATTTTTATCGGGATCACATAATAATTGAGCAGAAATAAACATGGAGAATAAATTGGCGATATGATAAGCCTCCATTTCTGACCAGTAGACGTTCGGCAGAATGGGATCTGCTGCCTGGCGGATGTTGTTATAAACTTCCTTCAGGACATGGCCGTTTACATACATGGAAGGGTGTTGATCCGTTTCATATTCTGCCGTATACCATCCCCAAATGCCAGTCTCTTTCACCCCGAAATCCCGGGCTTCCTGTCTAAAGCTCCTGCATCCCTCCTCTGTCCAAGCCGCAGGAAATGAAGACTCCAGCAGCAAATAGTCTTGAAAGCCCGCTTTAATCAGGGCTTGCAAATATCCGCTTGGCGCATCCCAAACATCGATGCCAAATCGAACCTGCGGGTTAATCTTGCTAAATTTGCTTTCCAGAAGACGCATATATTTAAAAGTATCTTCAGGATTTTTCAGATTGCCGGGATCGTAATAGTGTCCGATAACCCGATCAACATACATGGCCAGATCACTGTATTTATCATAATATTTCTCGAATGTCTTCCTCACCTGCGGATTCTCAAATGCACTTTCGCCATCAGGAGCCGTATACACAGCCTCTGTATCCACCCAGCCATATTCATCAAAACAGGCGGCCCATACCCAGAGTGTGACCTTTTGCCCGCATTGATGGGCAATTTGCGCAATTTGCTTCAGCTTCTCATGATAAGCATCAATCGAACCGAATCTGCTCCACATGTAACAGGTATCCAGGAGCTGGACTCCATTAAACCCGAATGAACCCATCATCTTGATATATTCCTCTAACTGACGCTCTGAAAACTTAAATATATCGAAATCGTTGCTTGCATGAGGATTGATAAATTCCCCTCTGACCTGGCTGGGAATCCAAGGGCACAAAGCCCACTCCCTTTGCTGTACCCAAGGTTTAACAGCTAATCTTTGTTCAGGCAGCCATAATTCCTCTCCATCTTGTTTGGTTATGCGAATCAGATGATAAATGGCTTGCTGCAGGCAGCCGGCATTATCGGCAACTATCGTCACCAACAGTCCGTTTTCACCTTTCTCCATACTGAGCAGGTATGAATCTTCGCCATCCGGGCTCTGGAAATCTCCGAACAGCTTGGCATTTTCAGTTGAAGTAAGAATAATAGAAGGAAACTGGATGACCATTTCTTTGCTGTAAGGCTTAATTTCCGGCGTGATTCCGGAGCACCTCTCCATATACGACAGTAGATCATGGACTACTGGATGCTCTAATGTTTCTGCAAAAGCATTAATAATTTGAACCGCAGACGCTTTGCTATGCAAGAGATTAGTATAGGAATTAACGTTCATTATCTTGAATCATCCCTTTTCACTTAAAAATTTCACTTACGCTTTTATGGCACCGATAAGCAAGCCTGATCTAAAATAACGTTGGATAAATGGAAAGATAATCAATATCGGTAATATAGTAATAACTGTAACAGCCATAGTAATGGTCTGGGAATTTGTAGTTACAGCCTTCCCCATTTCCTGAGCATCCTGCAAACTAACTGCCTTCGAGGTTAATATCATGTATAAATAAAATTGCAGCGTATATAGCTCACGATTCATAAAATTGAAAAGCATAGTATCAAAGAAGGAATTCCATTGTCCAACAAATGTGAACATGGAGATAGCCGCGACAATAGGCATACACATAGGAAAAAGAATTTTCCAGAAAATTACTATTTCGTTTGCACCATCAATCATAGCAGATTCTTCAAGCGCAGGAGGCAGGCTTTCGATAAAGGCCCGGATGATAATAACCCCAAAAACACTGACCAATGCAGGGATGATATAAACGAGAAAAGTACCGACTAAGCCAAGAGACTTGACAACGATATAATAGGGTACAAGTCCGCCTCCGAAATACATCGTGAAGACAAAAAACTTTCTGGCAAACCGGACCCCGGGGACATTGCCTTTGGTAATTGCATAGGCTGCCATACAGCTGACAAACATGGTGGCTGCAGTGCCAATCACCGATCTTGAAACCGATACATAAAACCCGTTTAATGTATCCGAATTAGCGAACAATGTTTTATACGCTTCAAGGGAGAACCCTTGTGGCCACAAGATGAGACCACCTTCAAGTTTCAATACGTCGCTTAGTGAATAACTCACTATATATAAAAATGGATAAATCATGATAACAAAGATACACAGCATTCCAGCAATATTCATGACATCAAAAACGCGAGAGAAATAGCTTTGTTTCCCCATTGGTTACTACCCTTCCTAAAATATAGATTTATCCGAAAGTTTCTTGCATATATAGTTTACCGCGAACACCATGGCCAAACTGATGATCGTTTTGATAATGCCTACGGCAGTTGCATAGGCGAAATCCCCCTTCTGCATGCCGCTCTTGTAAATGTACATATCAAGCACCTCCATGGTACTCCAATTCGTTGAGTTGGTGAACATAATCAATTGACCTAGATCCGAGTTGAAAACGTGACCGCTATTAAGAATCAGTATAACGACTACGGTTGGTATGAGATGGGGAATTAAGATATACCATATCTTAACGAATCTGCCGGCACCGTCTATTTCTGCCGATTCGAATTGCTCTCTCTCGATCCCGGCGATTGCAGCAACAAACAAGATCGCATTGTATCCAAGTGTTTTCCAGGTGCTGGATAAGATAATCAGGATCCACGAATACTTTTCGTCACCAAGAACGTTAATGCCTTGCTCGATTATACCCGCTCCGACTAAAGCCTGATTGACTCCTCCTGAAACAGGTGCAAAAAAGGCGTAAATCAAGGAATAGGTGATGCCCCATGAAATAAAAAAGGGAAACATGGCAGTGATCTGTATGGTATTATTGAAAACACGGCTTCGGAGTTCATTTAACAATATGGCAAAAACAAACGAAAGGAACAATGTTGCAAATAATACGCCGAAATTCATAACCAGCGTGTTTTTTATGGTATATACATAATCGCCGGTCATCGAAAAGAATAATTTAAAGTTATCCAGCCCTATCCACCGCGACTTCCAGATACTTTTCGCCGCGGTGTAATCTTTAAAGGCGATGACCCATCCAAAAAGCGGGACATAAGAGAAAATAAATACTGTGATGAAAGCAGGAGCCATCATAAGATAAACATATTTGTACCGCATTATGGGAGAAATTATTTTACTCATAACATCCTTCCTTCTGTCAAAGCGTAACATATAGGCTTTCCGGCATTTTAAAAAAAAAGCATAGCTCCATCCCAGCAATACAAGAACGAGCTATGCGGTTTCCCATAATCTTATTTGGTGATTTCCTTCATTTTCTCCTGATATTGTTTGTTATACGCGTCTATTACGATTTCAGGCTTCATTTTTTTGTAATCTGCTACAGCAGCATCATAGATTCCATTAAACTCTTCCTTGGTTTTTGCCAAGATAAGCTTAGCGCTCATTTTATTCCTGAAATCGATTAGTTTGGGCTCAAGCCTGCCCTCTTCACTTTTCGTATCAAGGCTTATCGAATTCACGAAGTCAGTTGGAACAAGAAGTAATTTGTCATACCATTCGGTAAGACCCATCTTCTCAATGGCTTCATTCATTCGCGGTTCAGCAACTTCATTCATAATCTCGGGCGTAAGTAGGCTGTAATGCTGTCCGTTGCTGGTCTTTCCATTTATTGATGGTATGAACCTGAACTCATATGCCAATCCAATTTGCTTGAGCCAATCGAAATTTCTCAGGTTTTTCTTGTACTCATCCAAGAGCACTTTATTTCCGTCCTGCACCGTGTAAGTCTTTCCTTCTATGCCGGCTTGTCGCCATACCTGGCCTTCTTCTGAAAGCGTCCAGTTAATAAACTCCATGATCCTTTCCGGATCTTTGGCCTTGTTGGTGATAACAACAGCCTCGTTACTATTCGTGGAGTTCATAGCCATGACTCTTTTTTCATTATTATCCGCTTGAGATTCGAGCTGAAAGGGCGATGTAACGTATTTCATCTCGGGTTTGCCTGAAGCAACAAATCCCTGATTGGCTTCAGATCCCGACCAAACCGCATACCACGTTGAGAGTGCTTTCCCTGCCTTCATCTTATCTGTTGTCTGGGGGTACTTGTCAGTAAATGATTCTGGATCCAGCAATCCCTCCCGGTATAACGTATTGAAGAATGCTAAAGACTCACGAACGTTCTCGTTCAGAAAATAGTCCGTAAATTTTTTATCAAGTATGCTCCAAATAACTGCATTGTTTCCAGATGCTGACGTATACTTCTCACCCTTCTCATAACCGATACCCGCTATACCCTGCAAGCCCCACGGCTCAGCCAAAGGCAATGTCATACCGACGGTTTTCTGACCGTTAATTTCAGGAAAATCCTTCATGGCCTGCTTAAGGAAAGCGATAAAGTCATCCTGCCTGACAATATTGGGCCAGCCCTGCTTTTCCAGCGCATCACTTCTAACCGCCACATCAGTGGGGAGATCCATGATTATTGTGCCAGCTGTCTCTCCACCAACGCCAACCTCCCAATGATGCACCTTATTATCGTCGCTGTAGCTTCTCCAATAAGGCAGCTGGGTTGCAAATGCTTTTTCGAAATTGGGAGCAACCGCAAAGTACTTCTCCAGATCTATTGCTGCGCCAGCATCCACATATGTTTTAATTAAATCCGTGCCGGCGAGCGTAAGCATTTCCGGATAATCACCCGTAGCAAGCAGTAAATTTGCCTTTTCCACGAAGTCGCCCGTATAAGGCAAATATTCAAAAACAATGTTAAACTTCTCCTTGATAAACTTACCCATTTCATTCTCATCACTTTTTTTAATATTGGGATTGATCGCCATATTCGTTAAAACCTTAATGGTATAAAGCGGTCGATCCTTAGGGTTTGCCTCTTCACCAGGCTTTGCACCAGCTTGTGTTTCTTGTGTAGCAGCCGGGGTAGAAGAGGTGGATCTGCTGCATGCCGTTGTTAATACAAGCAGCAATCCTAAACACACAGCTACTATTGTTCTGAAAGAATAGAACTTAGTTGACATTGAAAACCCTCCCCTTAAAAATAAAAGTATGATGTGGCCAATAGTATTTGAAGGTCAAGCATTGACAACGACTCTCGTTAGCTAAGCGAATCATCATTTGTCAGAAAGAGAGGCAAAACTTAGAAAGCGCTTTCCATATCATTTATTATAATAGTAATCTTCCCGGGTGTAATTATGTGAGAATGTACTTTAGTATATAATAAATTATACATATCCCCCTATCTCCGGGTTGTCTCGTTGCTGTCATTGTTTCTTGGCATCAGATCGATAAAATGAGGGTGAAACACCTTTTGCTTCCTTAAATTTTTTATAAAAATATACGATATCCTTATAACCTACCTGTTTGTATATTTCAGAAACTTTATAATTTTTATTATTTAAATAGACGATCGCCTTCTCTATTCTTAACTTGTTGATATAATCATTATATCCAACACCTGTGTACTGTTTAAATAATCTTCCCAGATAGGCAGAATTCATATAAAACTGGCTTGATATCATTTTCAGGTTAATATCCTCACAAAAGTGTTCATTCACATAGCTGATGACTTGGTCAATAGTCGTATCACTGCCAAACAAAGAATTACAATGTACGACTCTTTGCATGCTCTGATTATGAATAGTTAGTGAATTGCATTTGATAAACGTGGATGTAATCGAGTTAAGGGCACTTTCCGCATTATCGATATCCGAGCTAAGCATTACAGAATACGATATTCCAGCTTCTGAATTTAATAGTTCCAGAAGTGTATTTAACCTTACAAGTAAATCTGCCGTATCCAGAGCATTGTAAATGAGGGAACCGATGATAGAGTACGTGCGGTCAATATGAAAAGTAAAATAAGGATATTTGGCTTCAAGTGTGTCCTTCATTAAGGCATCAATATCATCCAGCTTCTTACTCCCGTTGCAGGCATGAGGAAGAAACACCACCAGCTTTGCAGGGTTGTTATACGCATTTATTCCAGCAGAAAATATGAAATCATTGATTTCTGTATCTCCGCCTTTATTATGCAGGAAACTGTATAGCACTTTCTCGATTGCAATATCCCGAAATTTAATCAATGAAGATTGTTCGGCCAGTTCCTTATCTATTTCGGTTTTTATGGAGCTTACTGTATCGATCAGTATATCCTCATCAATTGGTTTGAGAATATAATTCTTCACACCGAAATTTATGGCCAATGCAGCATATTCAAAGTCCTGATAACCGCTAAATACAATATACTTTGCAGGAGAATCTGTTTTCTTTAAGTTCCTAATCAGCTCTAACCCATCCATACCGGGCATTTTGATATCCGTTATGATTAAATGGTATGAGGTGCTCTGCGCCTTTTCAAGCGCTTCCTGGCCGCTAAAAGCGACTTCGATTGGTTCAAATCCATATTTTTCCCAATCGATTATTTCTTTCATCCCCATGCAAATTCTGATTTCATCGTCAACTAACAAACACTTATACAACTTCATCACCTTCTGTCTGTTTTTCGGAAAAAGGCAAATTAATTTTGAAAAGCGAATATTCTTCTTTTTTGCTTTCAAAACTTAAGCCATATTGAAGACCATACATCAAGCTAATCCGGCTATGAACGTTCCTGAGCGCTGAATAACCTCCATTGCTCCAACTATTCTCGTTCTCTTCACTGCCATATATTCTCTCTCGCAATCGATTAATCTCATCATTGTCCATGCCAACACCATTATCATACACTGTAGCAATAATATCATTAGCCGTCCGAAACACTCTTACCTCAACCAAGCTATTCCCGGCTTTGGGCTCGGCACCATGAAAGACCGCGTTTTCTAGCAATGGCTGTAAAATCAACTTCGGTATCCGGCAATTATACAGGCTTTCATCTATGTCTACTTTAAACCTGATCCGGTTGCCATGCCTGTAATTCTGTACAAGCAGGAAATTTTGCAACAATTTCATTTCATCATTTAGCATATAGATTTTTCTTTCATCATGGACATACGTACGAAAACCATCCGCAAAAGCCTTGATTACATCCGCAAGCTCACGTTGCTTCTGGATAACAAGCTCCATTCTAACGGTCTCTAAGGTATTGAAGAGATAGTGGGGATTAATTTGGCTTTGCAAGGAGATAATTTCAACCTCTCTCATCATTTTTTGGATTTTCTGGTGTTTGATTTCCGCGTTTTTAGCTTTCAGATCCGATTCATAGACTTCAGTAATGAGCAAGCTGACTCTGGATACCATATCATTGAAATTGCGTTCCAGAACGCCAATCTCATCATTTCCTGAGATATCAATCTCCGTATCGAAATTGCCTTCCTTCACAGTTCTCATCTTGGTTATAAGTGCATGGACACGGGTTGTAATATTTTTAGAGACCGTCATAACAAGCAAGGAGGAGACAGTAAAACAAATGATGCATAAGAAAATACTGGAATACCAGATGAATTTGGATTCCGATAATATGCTTTCCGCTGGAATCATGTATACTATCTTCCAGTCCGCAATCGAAAGCTCATCGATATCTATTGTGGTAAATTTAAAAAGATATTGCTTCTTATTTACTTTAATGATTGTGTTGCTGTGGACCGCAAGCAATTTATTGCTGTATCCTATAGATAATTCAAAATCGTTTATCGTTTTACCCACCATACTTCTCTCCGTGCTGGAAAGGATGTGATTATCCTTATCGAGGATAATTACAATGTTGCCGACCTTTGCCTCCTCTGAAATAAGCTTGAACAGCTTAAGCTCATTGACAAAGGCTGCATACACCGACTTTAATTCTTTACTGCTTTTGTCCTTAAATTGTTCTTTAAATATGTTTAGATAATATGGGGTTTGACCAAAACTGCCTAGCTTGGTCAAACCCCAATTGTAGCCATATTTTGAAATAGAGCTTTCGTTATACCATGGTTCGTTATGAAGGCTTGATATCTGATTATTAGTCAACATAGAGGTTCTGATTGTAGGATTGTTTGAATAAATTTTGATATAATCAACTGAATTTTCAGCATTCACGATCTCAAGAAAAGGGGCAATGTTGGCCATATAACTATCATAGGCTTCATAATCACTTTGAAAGCTTTGATTAATATATTGAGTAACCGATTTGTTATTGATCATAATAGGTATAATCTTAGCCCAGTCATTAAGCTTACCGATCGTATTGTTTTTGATTTGGTTAAGGCTAGTATCGGTCAAATTTATAGTGTTCTCGAAGTAAGAACGATTTAGACGCGCCGTCAAATTGAAGCCAACTATAAATATCGAGAGACTGAGAATGATGAAGATGACAATAAGCTTATTCCAAAGAGAAATATTATTGAACAGTTTAGAATGCCTATCTCTTTTCATAGGGACTGCACCTCAAGGAGTGTCAAGTTAAGTTTTATAAATATTAAAGTGTTTATAATTTCGCATAGAAAGAACATAGTCACTACCTCAAGATTTTGGGGTTCCCTTTTTTCATGCATTTCAAACCCGATTTTATCCATTATTTGGAATTATAGAATTAATTATATTGCAGTACTTTTCTAAAAGGTAGCGTTTACTTTGGAATAATCATACAAAAGCTTTATCACTTCAAAATCGCATTTCGTTCTCTCCTCCCGTTTCTCCTATCGCTGCGTTTATGGATAAATTGTACCACCCTCCGGTGGATTTTGCCTAGGGTCCAAGAGAATAAAGACGTAAAACAGGGAAAAGACCAAAGCATATGCCCTGATCTTTTCCCTGTTTTATTTCCCTGCTCTATAATATATGGCCTATGGCCTATATCAACTTGCAACTTGCGTCCATGATCATCTAAAAAGGCAGTTCCACACCAAATTCAGCCGCTACACTTGCAAGAATGTCTTGATGCTCCGCGTTAAGAGGAATGCCTGATACGCTCCAATCCTGTTCGCGATGTGCTTCAAGAACGCCTGGCAGTGTCGCCTTTTGCAGCCCTGGCATAGGCTTCATTTGACTCGTTACCTTCATGTAGTTGTCCATTTCACCTTTAAATTGATCAATCGGGAAAAAGCGGTTAATGTCCATCGCGATAATCAATGATCCTTGATCAGCGCCTCTGTACTGCTTGCCTGCCCGCTCCTCATCCAATGGAACACCTGCAAGGAAGCCACCTAATGCTTGGCACATATAACCCAGTCCCAGGTTGCGAAATACAAGGCCGGGAGCCAGCTTGAACAATTCTTCTGCCCGCGGCGCACCTGTATACAGATCTTGTGTAGCTCCAAAGTCCAGCACCATAGGCAATTCTTCATCTGAAGGCACAGCGAAGGACATCGGTGGCCCGCCTGCCGCATCCGCGATTGAATTCTCAGGACCTATATTCAACTGATGACCGGATGTTACATATCCAAAAAGGTCATTCTCCACCAGTAACCGGGTATAAATACCCGCAGCTCCGATATGACCGTGATTACGCGTAACAGCAGCAGCTATTCCGTTAAGACGAGCACGTTCAATCAGCTCTTGTGTTGCCTTATAAGCAGCAAAGTAACCAAGTCCCCCATCCCCGTCAACAACAAGGGTTGAGGAGGCATCATTATGGACGCTGACCTGTGGATTCTTATTAAGCAGGCCCGCACGCATATCACGGGCATAAGTAGCAATTTGTTTGGAACCATGGGTAAATACACCACGAAGATCGTTCTTGATTAGTAATTCCGCCAGAAATAATGCCTTATCCTCAGGCAAGCCGGCTTTGTGTGCAAGAATGAAAACAAAGTTTTTCATTCTCTCTGGATCTGCTTTAATTGGCTCCTTAAGCTCTGTGTTCATGAGATCAAATCCTCCGATTATTGTCCAAAATGAGATCGTTATTTCCCTATTATAGCAGGGTGGGTTTCACTATGATAGAGCCAGATTTCAGCTTTTTTCAGATCATTATTGCTAATATCCAACAGTCCGTGCGCCTTACCAACATGTCTTTTTTTTGTCCAAATAACATGTACGATTTCGACGCCAATTTCCTAGGCTGCCATGATTCATTTCACCCGCCATGAAAAATAATATCGGCTATATGGAGATAAAGTTGTAGATGTTTTTTACATGGTACTTGACCATGCACAAAATGATAAAACGGACGGTATGCCGAATTGGTGATTTGGCGATTTGGCGATTCGGAGATTCCGAGATTCTGAACCTGCCAATCCGGGCATGTAGGGCATAGGACGAGATGTTTACGGACACCACAGCCGTTATTTGTGACAAAATCGCTTGTTTTGAAATGCTTACGGACACAGAAGCCCTTATTCAGGCTTATTTTCCTGTTTCTAGTCTGTTTCAGGGCAAATAAGGGATCTCATGTCCGTATCTTTTAAGAAATGGAATCTTTTAAGAAATGGCCTCATTACGGGGAAATAACGGATCTCATGAGGCTGTCGACTAACTGTTAGCAACTCAAAACTCTCACTGAAATCGATGAAAACTCACCTGTCAGCAGCATTGGAAGCTCCCCCTCCATTGTAGGCAAAAGCCACGTACTCTAACCATAAGTAAAACCTGCGAAAGTGCAGGATTTTTCACCCAAAATCGGTTATGGACCGAGAATTCCTGCAATTGTGCAGCAAAATAGTCACTTGTAGCGCTCAAACGGACAAAAGGCGCCTAAAATCCTGCAGATTCGCAGTAATTTCCTTTATCCAGTGCATTCAGGCCCAAAAAAGATGTACTTATGCATCTTTCTCGTTCCCCATGGCAGGTTGGATTCATTTTGAACCCTAAAATCCGCTTTTTTTTCTTTTCTCCGTAACGATAACGATGTTTTTCATCGTTAAGTCATGCAATCGCCAGCAATCTGGCTCATTAACGATGTTTTTCATCGCTAAACAGCTCTTTCATCCGCGATCAAGGGTAATTCTCTCACTTTAACGATGTTTTTCATCGTTACGAGACGAAATCTCCAGTAATCTGGCTAGTTAGCGATGTTTTTCATCGCTAACTCCGCGCCAGCTCACAAACTACACTTCATACACCGTACCCTACTACCGGACCTTACCGCATCGAAGCGAAAAATAAAGAAAACTCAAGCTAACTATCAGCTTGAGTTTTCTAAAACTATTCAGCCACTCCTATGAAGCTTCAAACACAAACTCATAATCGCCGCCATCAACAGCAATGACGAATCCGTCTGCTGAGAGCTCACAGCTTTTCACTCCGTTTACTCCAGCAATGAAATGCCCCTTATCCCAAATAGTGCCGCCGGATTCCTTCTCCCGGATGATCACACTATCTGCCGTGCCTCCTGCATCAACGACAATGCTTCCATTCGTCGTGACCGGAATTTGTGCCGTAAGCCGGATACTGGTTCCGTCAGCAGAACGGTCCCATCTTACGCTGATTGCGCCGCGCACTGTTGGAATCGTTGCTGATGCAAAGGTAAGATCTTGCGGCATATAAGGCTTAATCTGCACATCGGCAAAGCCCGGCGTAAGGGTACTTATCCCGACCACATACTCCTGAAGCATCCGCGCCGGATAGCCGTTCCATGCATGGCTGTGCGATTCGATATCATCCCAGCCTTCCCACATCGTGGCCGTGCCCTGGGCGATTGTATATCCCCAGCCCGGATACTCTGTCCGGTTGATCAGCCGATATGCAGCCTCCTGCTGCCCATTCTCGAACAACATCCGCAGCAGCGGAAGCGATAGGACAGTCTTGCATTCCCACGGTCTCGACGCCGCGTATTGAACCAGCGCTTCGCGGTCCTCCTCCGGTGCCACACCAGCATAGAGCGCTATGCCCGTAGCCCCTTGATGGGCCTGTTCAGAATTCAACCCATCGCGGAATCTCTTATTTTCCTTATCGAACAGATGCTTCACGATATGTTCCTTAAGCTGATCAGCATGCTGGCGGTAAGTGACACTGATTTGCTCATTGCCTATTATTTTAGCGGTCTCAGACACAATATGCGCTGCCTGATACAGCTTCACATTTTGCACAGTTAAATACAAGGGCTTATCATCTACAGTCGGGTATGGCCAGTCACTAATGTGCCACCCTTTATCGATGGGGACCAAACCATACTGAGGATCGATGATGCCCAGATAATAATCAACCATACGCTTGCCAGGCTCTATATAAGTCTCCAACAAACGCTTATCGCCATACATCCTGTATAACTTCCACATGATCGTGCAATAATGCAGATCCCATTCAGGTATTTGCAGCTCACCGTAAGGTCCATCCACATTCTGTGGATACACGAACGGGAACGTCCCATCCTCCCATTGACCATCGACAAAATCACTGATGACTTTTTCCAGCACATGCCGGGCATCGAAATTGTACAGCAACGCTTCAGCCTGCAAATCGGAATCCGCCAGGTATTGAGCCTGCTCACGATGCGGACAATCTACCATCTGCCCTAATGTATTATTGGTCTGCGTACGAATGCAGGCTTGATACATTTTGTTCAGCAAATCATTTGAACATTCAAAGCTGCCTTCGTAAGCCATGCCTGTGTGGGCGTATGAGATGCGCAGATTTTCGCCTGGAACCAGAAGCTCTGGATAGCCAGTCACCTCGATATAACGAAAGGCTTTATAGGAAAAGCTTGCTTCCCAAGTCTCCTCTTCATCCCCGCGCATCGTATATTGATCATAGTAGTAATCTGCTGGTGTTTCATTACAAACATTATGCTTAACCCAGCCCTGCTCATCCAAATCCTCCGAATAGCGCATCCGTACCGTCACTCCGGCCAAACCGCGCAGCGTGATGGAAGGCCAACCCGAGACAATTCTGCCGGTGTCAAACACCTGTCTCAGAACGCGTTCCTCACCCCGCCCCAAATCTTCGGGGCTATCCTTGAAAGAGTGGAGATAGACGGGGGCAATCGTCTCATTTACAGTTCCTTCAGGAATGGTCTGCCATTTCATCGGCCATTCCTCGGCTGCTATAGTCGCCGCTGCTGCAGGTCCGCATTTAGCTTTATCGAACCCAACCTTCAGCCACTCAGGATCGATGCTTCTTGCGTCATAGTCCTCAACAGCCGACAACAGCCGCATTTGCTGGTACGCTGTCCCCGTTTTATGAGGCATTTCAACAAGCGATTCCCAGGTCGTGTCTGACTTGAAGCTTTCCTGTGTACCATCTACATAAACAACCTCTAATTGTAGACGAAACCCCGGAAGTCCGTTCACATAGTTCTGTCCGTTGCCTCCCAGGTAATGAGCGGCGGCCGCGATACAGCTCGTCCCTTGAGTCAATTGAGCGGTAACATCGTAGGCCACATAATACTTATGCTCATAAGGATTAGTCGGAGCCGGTGAACCATACCCTCCGATCCGTTCGCCATCCAGATAGAGCTGAAACACGTTGTGAGCGGAGGCGAAAATTTTGGCGTAAGCTACTGGCTGACGCAGCTCGATTTCCTTGCGCAAATAGGCAAAATCATTGATCTGAATCTGATCCGACCGCCAAATCCACTGCGCCTGCCAATCATCTGCAAACAAGCCAGTATCAAAGAAAGCAGCCTCTGACTCTACAACTTGCCCATCCGCAACCGAAACGGCCACTTTCCACCAGTACCTGGCATGTCCCTTCAGTTGTACTCCTGCATAATCGGCATACAGCGTAGAGCCATTGACCTTACCGCTATCCCATAGATCAGCTTCACCGTCCTTCAGCTTTTCAGCAGAAGATGCAACCCAAACCTGTGAAGCAGCAAGCACAGCACCTCTATTCGAACTATTCAACTTCCATGAAAAACGGATCGAGCGTTCGTCGATGCCAAGCGGCGCATTTAGCTGATTAACCTGCAGCGAGTAAACCTGGTAATTCTCCTGATTTTCGGCCATCTCTAGACTCCCTCTCCAAAAAAAGCTGCCTCGAACGCCGTAAAATAAATCCAGTGTCCGTAGTCATTGGGATGATTAATATTGTTCAGCAGTAAGCTGCCTGGCGTTTTGCCAGCTTCAAGCTCAAGTACCCATTTGGCATGCGCATCTGCAGCGCCTATTCCATATTCACTTGCCAGGCGCAGCAGCACCTCAGCATACTTGCCAATGGTCCCACTGGTATGCTGCCACAAAGGATTCGGCTCACAAGGTGTTACCAATATAATCACAGCATTACCTTCACTGCGGATCGTCTCAATCATCTCGCGTATATTCGCTTCATATTCAGCAAGCGGCACACCATTCCCAAACTCGAATTTATTCTGGTCATTCATCCCGTAGCCAATCGTTACAAGGTCAGGAGCATGGGAGAGTACATCTGTGGCAACACGTGCAACACCGCCGCGGCTATCCTCACCGCCAATTGCTGTGTTTACAATACGAACGCTTCCGCCCGGATACAAGCCTGATAAACGTTCAGCGAATCTGCCAAAATAAGTATACTTCTCTTCGCTGGCTTCTCCTCCGGTGCTGATGCTGTCACCATGAACTACATAGGTGATTTCTTCTCCGCGCGCCAGCTTCTCCTTTAAACCCTTCAGCACGTCTGGCCCTGCAGGCTCGCGCACTTCAGATTGTGCTCCTGCTTCATCATCGCCCGGCTCATATTCATAATCCGCAAACACCGTGTATTTGGCATTGCTCCAATCCTCGTATTTGGTATGGTCGAAATTTGTGACTCCATACAAAACATTCTTAGACCAGTCCGCTATCCGGCTTCCTGCCGTCCGGCCGATCAGGCCGTTCGCGGCATCCACCACATAATCTTCGCCCTCAACAAAAACTACGGCATCCGGGTGCTCCGCATTCGCATGCGATCTCAAGCGAATACTGCTCGCATCCACATGTCTATAACGCAAAGGAAGCTTCTCTTCCTTCACAAAAACAAACGATTCTGCTATTTGACTCTTGGTCCTGACGGTCATTATGTACCAAGCCTCCATCTTTCTTCCACGATTAATTTTACATACGATTACATAAGAAGTGTAAACCATTCGCCTTGTTGATTAAAGGGGTGAATGTGTTATATTTATAGGTAGATTACATCCTAAAATAAGGATTTGAAAAACTATGAATCACCTCCAGCTTCTGCTGCCCGGCAGCTTGTTCTGGCAGCCCGAATTCCCCATGTGTGTGACCCGGGAACGGGAATTTTTTTCATTAGCCATGCATGTGCATGACTTCATTGAAATCAACTATGTAGCTGAAGGCAAAGGCTTTCATTATATAGGAGAAGAACGGCTGCAGGTGCAGCGGGGAGATCTTTTTATTATTCCAATTGGCACTGCACATGTCTACCGCCCTGTATCGCCTCACGCCGCCCACGAGTTGATTGTGTATAATTGCCTGTTTAGTACGGAGCTGCTGCATAAGTTGTTGAAGGCCCATGCCCTTCCTGCGGAACTGGAACAAATGCTGACCGAAGGAAATGGCGAGTACCGGTACTTCAAAGATAGCCAGCATGAATTCCGGCCGCTCATGGAGCAGTTATTCAAGGAGCATTCCCTTCGTTTATCCGGCTATGAACCCGTTCTATGCGGGCTGCTGCTGCAGCTGCTCATCGGCCTCTACCGCTGCGAAAAACAAGTCCATCGACCAGGCGCTTCCTTTCATCAATTACAAAATGTTTTCGAGTATATGGCTAAGCACTACGCTGAGCCCATCTCATTGGAGCACCTTGCGGGCATGATCCCCATCAGCGTAAGCTACCTGCAGCGACTGTTCAAACGCACAACCGGACAATCCATCACTGAATACCTGCAAAATTTGCGCATCGAGAAAAGCTGCGAGCTGCTGCAGCGTTCGCCGCTGAGTGTCCGCGATATTGCCAGCCAAATCGGCTATAAGGACTTGAAATTTTTTCATGCTTTATTCAAAAAAAAGACTGGCTTCTCCCCGTATCAGTACAGGAAGAAAGCCAATCTTTGAAATAACGGAAAATAGACCGCCTCGCTTAAGGTAACGGGTTCCGTTTTGAGGTAAAAAAAGAAATTGACATAGATAGTGGAGCGAAAACTGGCAACAGTTTGGCGCTCCATTTTTGTTGTATTTGTTTTATTTTTAAATACTAGTCAAAATGGGCTATGTTAACTCTAAATGCTGATATTTGATAATTAGGTTTGAAAAAATTACTTTACAAAGTAATTTTAATCACTATATAGTGTAATTACTATTTAATGTCAGGGAGGAATAAAATGTACCTAAATCGTTCATCGCTTGTTGAAGATTCGGATTTATTACGCAGTGGAAAGATCGAACTGCATGAATATATAGAAAAATATTTAGAGAGGTTAGAACAAATTGAACCCATCATACAAGCATTTGTTGCTCAAGATGATTTAAGAAGTCGATTGAATCAAGAGGCGGTAAAAGTTAAATCAACATACCCTAACCCTAAAGATAGACCGCCATTATATGGAATTCCTGTTGGAATAAAAGATCTGATTCATGTTTCGGGTTTTTTAACTCGTGCTGGCTCCAACCTTCCTCCGCAAATAATAACTGGCGAAGAAGCCTCCATTGTCTCAGATCTTCGCGCACAAGGTGCGCTTATAGCGGGTAAAACCGCAACTGAAGAATTTGCTTATCAAGGTGTCATCCCAACCCGTAACCCTCACAATATAAACCATTCCCCAGGTGGCTCTAGTGCAGGGTCCGCTGCGTCCGTGGCAGCTGGTATATGTCCTTTAGCGATTGGCACCCAAACTTTACGTTCTGTTATCGCCCCTGCTTCTTATTGTGGGGTCGTCGGATACAAACCAAGTTATGCAAGAATACCGATCACGGGAACCATATTTTGTAGCTCGTCGAAAAGCACAGAGGCGGAGTTGCTCCAGGCAAATATAACTGCGAATTGAACTGGCGTTTTTGACCTTGTCCTTGACCTGGGTCTCGCTTTTTTCTTTTAAGACTGGGTTTTGACTTCTCTGAATTGGCTCACTAAAACGATTTGAAGACTATTTGAATGGTATTTTCATTCATAATTGGCATGGTTAAGGCTTATATCTCTAAAAAAAAGCAATGAGGGGCTCCAACCGTATGTGAGGGTTTTAGGAAGAATGCCTGCAGTAGGGAGAAGTACATAATCGATTGATGTGAAATTATTAAGGGGTTCTTTTGAGTTTTTGGTTTACTTCGGAGCAAAGGAGGAATAGAAGTCCAATGGAATCAACCAGATCTAAAGCGCTAAGCTTTAGATCTGGTGAGTGGCTTTGGCTTCCCGACTGAACGAGCTGGGGGATCCAATTGTCTTAATCTTTGAATTTACGAATGCACAGCGTTTTGATTGAACTATTGTGAATGCGAAGGGCCAGTGAAAAATCCCCCTCTTTTCTGAGGGCTGAATCATCGGGAAAAAGCCTTGGAAAAGTATCTCCAAGGCTTACCCTATCCATAATCTCATCAGAGTGAGCAGGCTCCAGTAGGGGTACACATAAAATTATAAGGATTAATTTTAAAGAGTATCTGGATGAAGTTATTCCTGAGCTGTTGAGAAAATAGGCACAGTATAATTGATCAGGGGGGGAAGTTGCATGAAATATACATTTTCTGCTTCTAATAAATCTGTATTCATAAAGAAGGCCAACAAGAAAGATAACTAAAATGGTTAAAACGTTCCTTAGGGTTGATTATTTTACTATTCCTTATCTTGTATCGTTTCGTTTACTTTACACTCAATTCCAATTAGCAGCAATTGTATTCCCGATTCAAACAATTGCTCAGAATCGATATAAAAGTTTTGGTCTTCATATTGTTGAAATAACGGGGAATCTGAAAGATCCTTTGACAATTTATTCTCCTGGCTATCCATCAAAGAGGCCAGCGCACTCCGTTCATATTCGTCCACCGCAAAATTGACCACGAAATTGAATACATGATAGGTATAGCTGATCTTCTGCTTTGCTGACAACGGCGTTGGTTCGATCATCCGCAGCAAGCAATTTATTAGCTGCTTAAAATCAGATTCCGGTATTGTCTTCATCAGCAATTGCGCTGAACAAGCGAATTGTTTCAACTTTCGTCGGATTGTCCATGCACTCTGCAGCAATTGTTCGCTCCATGTCCCTTCGCTCGGGAGTTGAGGAATAATGTCGCGGGCTACATTGTTGGCGAGTGCCTGAAACAGCAATTGCTTGTTATCAAAGTACCAATATATGGTCGGAGCCTGAATATTCAATTCCTTAGCCAAGCCCCGCATTGTGAATTGATCGATACTTTGAACACCCAATATTTTCCAAGAAGCTTCCATAATCTTCTCCTCGGATATGTGGGGTCTCCTCTTCCTCATTTCTATCATCTCCAATGTATCAATAATAAGATCGCGAATCACTACATTATAGCTTATTTAGACAGCGGTTCGCTAATTAACAGGCTGATTACCACTTCAATACTAGATACATATAGTATATGATACGAAACAGCAGTAGCCATGGAAAATAATGTTCAGGCTTACTGCTGTAATATTAGAAATTCTGGGCAAACGCTAATCAACAGACTACGTCGCAAAGCAACTCGTACTCGTCAGTCTAAGATCTGTTTTATTCTGCTCTCATTTTCCTGTTTTTCGATTAGGAATGAACAAAGTTAACAGCAACCCGACAATGGCTAATCCTAAAGTAACGAAGAACGTATGGGAGAACGCTTGGGCCATACCGGGCAAAGTATGATCGTTAAGGCTCAGTTGATTAGTCAGCATGGCCATAACGATCGTGATACCGAAGGAAACGACGATCTGCTGGGCGGATGACGTAATCGGAGTTACTCGGCTAACGAGATCCTTGGGAGCAGAATTCAACACGTGAGTATTCATTTGCATCATCGTTAACCCTTGACCTAGACCTAAGAAGGCGAGACATGCGACGATATAAACCGTACTCGTATTTGCACCAATTTGCGTCATCGCGAACAGGGAGCAGGCCGTAGAAGCTACACCGATAATCGCAACAGGCCGAATGCCGAACTTGTCGAACAATTTGCCGCCGACAATAATGCCAATTGTAGAGAGAATGGCTTGAGGAATGACCATTAACCCCGCATCGAATGCTGATAATCCCTTGACCTGTTGTAAATACAGCGAAAATAACAATATCGAGCCGAACAAAGCCACCATGTTTACCCAAGACAAAGTAATGCCCAGCGTAAAACTTCCTGAACGAAATGCCCTTAACTCTAACAATGGTTGTTTTTGCTTCAGCTCTACAAAAATAAATAGTATCAGCGCTATTAAACCGATTACAAGCGTCGATATTGTTACTACAGAGCCCCATCCATTCGTTCCTCCCTCATGGACGGCGAACACGAGAGAACCGAAGGCAATCGGCGCTAGAAGAGCCCCTTTTATGTCCAGCTTCATTTGTTTGGATGGATTCGACGGACGAAGATATTTTCTTCCCATCACGAAAGCAATGATTCCGACCGGAACGTTAATGAGGAAGATCCACTGCCAATTGACGTAATCGATGAGCCAACCCGACAAGACCGGTCCTAAGATTGGCGCGAGAAGCATCGGCGCCCCCATGACACCCATAATGGCGCCGCGTTTCTCCGGAGGGGCTAGCGTGAACGTCATAGCGATACCGATCGGGGCGACCATACCTCCACCAAGCCCTTGAATAATACGGAATACGATAAGTTGGTCCGCAGTCTGTGCAAGAGAACATAAGACTGAGCCAATGACGAACATAACGATACTAAATAAGAACATTCTCTTCGCCGAGAACCGATCCGAGAACCACCCTGCTAACGGAATGACGGCGGACAATGCTAATGTATAGCAGGTGATAACCCACTGAATGTGCTGTAAACTCGTATCGAATTCATTGACCAACTTAGGAATAGCTACGTTCATAATCGTTCCGTCCAACATGACGACAAACATCCCAATTGCGATGGCTAATAAAGTAGGCAATATCGCTTTTAGTGAGAATGTATCCGGTTTAGCTGCTGCTTGCTCGTGCATAATAGTTTCTCTCCTTTGAACTGCTTTATTCACAAACAAATTTAACGATGTTATCTTTATCTAACTTAGTTAGATAATATCACGGGTTAAATTTCACGTCAAGCAGAATCGGGTTACATCAGAGATGCTGTGTGTAAGTCAATAATATAAGTTCTCCTTCCCACAATTTATTACTCATTTTCCGCGTTAATCTGCCTGTAATCCCGCCTTAATGACCGCTAAGAAAGATTAGCGGTCATTAAGTGTTTTCAAAACACGCGATGAATAAAGCACAAGCTGTTCTTGTTAATTTTCATCATAAGCTGGCTCTACCTTCATATTGGGGGAACGGCACTACTTCCTCTTCTGATGGAATGCGCGTCCAGATCGGTGTATCGTCACTTCACGCAGATGCGAATCCTCACTACGGGACTGGAAAAGGAGCAACGATATATCGCTTCGTAAGCGACCAGTTTTCCACGTTCTACACGAAAGTCATCAATACAAACGCTCGGGATGCCGTACATGTCATCGACGGTTTGCTCCACCACGAAACGGACTTGTCCATCGAGGAGCATTATACGGATACAGCCGGTTACACCGATCAAGTCTTTGGTTTAACGCATTTGCTTGGATTTCTCTTTGCGCCGCGACTTGGCTGATTCCAAGCTCTACGCTATCGGAAAACCTTCTAATTTCCCTAAATTGGAGAAGCTGCTTCGCGGGCAGATTAATATCAATATCATTCAAGAGAACTACGACGATGTTCTCCGTCTGGCTCACTCCATCCGGGAAGGAACCGTTTCGGCATCACTCATTATGGGGAAAATCGGCTCCTATGCAAGACAAAATAGGCTTGCTACCGCGCTGCGAGAAATGGGGCGTATCGAGAAAACGATCTTCATCTTGGATTAACTTTCGAGCGAGGCGCTGCGGAGAAAAATTCATCGAGGGTTGAATAAAGGAGAAGCTATGAATGCATTGGCCAGAGCGATCTTCTTCGGCAAACATGGCGAGCTGCGGGAACGTGCCCTACAAGATCAGCTCCAACGGGCAAGTGCGTTGAACATTATCATCAATGCTATTAGCGTTTGGAATACCATCTATCTCCAACAAGCAACTGAGCACCGCAAAAATCAAGGTAAGCTTCAGGAAGAACTGCTAAATCACATTTCCCCCCTTGGATGGGAACACATCAATTTTCTAGGCGAATACAAATTCAACTTCAAGCAGAATACGTCTCTCAATTCATTACGACCGCTGAAACAACAGGAAGTTGAATGATTGGTGGTCCGGGTGATATAGCCCGGACTATTTGGCTTAGAGTAAGAAAAAACGCTTAGCCGGGTACATCCGAAGGCTTAGCGTATATTTTCGTTAAAATGTTGGCGGTACCCCCAGTATAGTTAAAAATTTATTTCGATAAACGTGTTGTATTTATCGGTCTAAATTTTCCCTTATTAATGAGCGGCTGAACAGAGATAAGAGCTTTGGGAATAGCTCTTACTGCTGTATTCCCATCAGACTCGTTCAAAATAATTTGGAAATATAAATAAAAGTTGCTATTTAAGTTACTGTTTGGTATCCATTTGATCAGTACCATTCTCTGATACACCATCATTGACTACTTGGTATGGAGGTTTCCGGTGGAGGAATACACCGAGCAGGTCATTCCAAACGGGGACACCTCACAACCTAAAATAATGCGTGTTGCCACGCTATAAATTGGAGGAAAAAACTATGTCAGTTGCTAGTCATTTTCAAACTACTTACAACGGTAAAGTGGTTATGCTTATTAAAGCCGATATTGACTGCGTGTCCGTTGAAAATATTGCAGGTTCTGTTCCAAACTCAGGCAAGTACGGCGTAAACGGTACGTTCTTCGATCCTGCTACTGGAGACCTTTTGGGTATTGCCATTAAAGGCGGTCTTGCAGTCAAGACTGGAGGTCTCCAATCAGGGCAAACATGCGCTGTCAGCACCAAGAGGGGAACCATGTACAATTACTCTCCTGCCTATAATTTTTCGTTCCTTGAAACTAAGGTCGTGAAGAACCACACTGATTCAGGTGCAACCGCATCCCAAATGAAGTGGGCAATCGGTGGTTACAGCTTGCATCCGAATAGAACCTATACCATGTGCGAAACGCTGCAGACGGACAACAATTGCGAATTGGACCGACTTGCTCTTGCTCTTGTTCTTGACCGGCTCTTGATCTGGTTCTTGATCTGGCCCCATGACCTGCTCATTTATTAGTCCTATCTAAAATGGCAAGAAAAAAAGAGCATCCTGGTTGAATGCTCTTGAAAGTAAGGTATATGGTTATTAAAACTTCGTCAGCAAAGGAGGATAAGAAGTTCAATGGAATCTACCAGGTCTTAGGTGCTTTAGCGCCTTAGTCCTGGTTATTCGCTTGAACTTCCTGACTGGCGAACTGGGGGAAGCAAATTCTATAATCATTACATCAAATGTCCCTTTTTTCATACATTTTCGGTAAATTTTCTATATTCTTAGCTTGTTTTAGTCGCTTGGAGCGTTTACCCGGCACTTTCCTCCATAGCTTTCTCAAAAAGTGTTGCTTACCTGACGTTAATTCAATATATTTTATATTAATAGATATACACACATAGTAATAAAAACAGCATATCCCAAAAGCCACAAGCTATCTCTAAAACTGCCTAATGGAATAAACATGGTGCTCTTGCCTACTTTTTCAAAAAGAAAAATAAGATAAACTATGAATAGCATAAATACTGTTGTTCCCTTTGTTATTTCAAGCAAAAACCGCATGATCCCATAGTAACCTTTTAACCAGAAAGGTTTTTTCATGAGAAATTGCTGCCATTTGAATTCATGGTAGATTAAGCTGTTAAGTTTTAGATATTCTTGCCTTACTTGTTGCCACCTCGAACATCTATCATGAGCCATTTTAAATCTTCACAAAGCGTTGAGGAAGTAGCTATGATATATATGAAAGAAAGCACTTCAAACGTTTTGTCCAATAACTGTCATTATCACTTATTAAGGATGTTGTCAAGAAACGACTACCAACTCCCAACGAATACGTTTTCCATCTTGCCCCGCGGCTTTATGTTCCGAGTGATCTGAGCAAGAAGAAGGTCAGAATCGAAATATTAGGTGTGGACGCTGGTGGGTAATCTATTTTCAACCATTCAACAGTTCAGCCGCAGCGTTGGGGGAATAAACAGTTTTTCTATAATCAGTTCGATTGATCGCAACAGTTATCTGGATCCTGATGCTAAATTGATTGTTCATGACATCCAGAATCACTTCGAGATCCAAGAGAGCATTACTCTGAGTAACTTCCCCATAGAACTTCACAGTTTTTCACCCTGGAGGTAACTATTATTCGGATTGGTACGTATCGCAGGTGGAGGAAAAGTGATATTTTCTCATTTTTTACATATTGAGAAAATTCAGACTTTCGTAATTTTAATCTCTGTAGGAATCTTTTAAGAAAGAGAAAAAGTCGCATTAATTCATAAAACTAAAGGGAGAGTGTGCATTATTGAATAAATATTCTAATTATCTATATAGCCGTGCTAAATCTTATTGGCTTCGCACTAATGGGCTACGATAAATCTCAGGCACGCAAGGGAGGTCAGCGGGTTCCTGAAAAACGTCTATTTACATTAGGAGCACTGGGTGGGGCGCTTGGAACTTGGATCGGTATGAGGACTGAATCATACACATGCATAAATTGAATAATGGATGTTTTATTTATAAAGGCTTTAATTATTCACTATTTTAATGAATGCATTCTTTTTTTGTGATTAATAATTACAATCACTATTTAATGCATAAAAATAAAGCCTCTTACGTCTTCATGGCTGTCCACTGCCTGACAGTACGTACCAATGTCATAATCGGCAAAAGGTGCAGGGATCCAATACCATTCCGATGCGCAGTGCTCCAGCCCGTAGGAATAGCTGTTGGTGAAATGGATATTGGCGATGGAATGGTCAGCTTTGATGTTCATAACGATCCTCACGATCTAATCTTTTATAATGCCATTAATTTAGGGCTCTGCAACCCCATTATATCAATGAAATGCTGAGCATACCAGAACCACAAATTCACCAGACACGGCGAATTCATGATACCGTAAATGCCGCTGGAGTCACGGCTTTTGGAAATCGCGTCCATTACAACGAAACCTAAGGATTTACCCGATTCCATATCCCATGATATAATTGATTAGGGAAATAATAAAATAGGAAGGAGGCGATTTCAAACGTGATATGAAGCTTTCTAATGTTACCCAACATTTCAAGAAAGTAATTTCAAACTGGAAAGTGAGGTATGCATGATGTCAACCGATCAACAATCTGTCATTCAGGCTCAGTCAGTCAACGAGGCTTCTGAACAAATTATTACCGCGCAGTTGAAGTATGAGATGGATTACAATAACGCCGCCCTGGTCATCATTTCTACGGGGCTCAGTCAAGTACCGGTAGCAGGATTTGCGTTAAGCGCTCTTGTCGAAATTTTTTGGCCTTCTTCGCAACAAGATGTATGGGCGGAGATCGAGGAAAAAGTAGAACAACTCGTGAATCAGAAAATCAGCGAATTGGTCTATCAACAAGTTGAAGAAAGTCTTAGGGGGTTGCATAACAATTTAAACGAGTATTTGTGGGCCGTGCAAAATACTTCGGATAAGAGCTATATCACGCAAAAATTCAACATTGCCCAGGGACACTTTATTCAGGAGCTTCCTCATTTTCAATCCAAAGGATACGAATTACTGCTGCTTCCCCTATTTGCACAATTCGCAAACTTGCATCTAAGCCTCTTGCGTGATGGGGTCATATACGGCGCCAACTGGGGATGGGACGAAGATATACAGCGTTATCTGCGCGAAACAATTGTTAAAACCATTGAGGAATATGTTAAATACACGGATAGTACGTATACTACTGCTTTAGAGGAAACACAAAAGAAAGCTCCCAGCAACAAAAGCTATGTCGAACCGTTCAATACCGTAAACAGGTTTACCAGGGAAATGACCTTGACCGTCTTGGACTTTAAAACGACGTGGCCGTATTATGATCCGACTCAGTACCCCGACCCCACCCAGATTTACCTGGATCGGGAAATTTATTCCGATGCCTTAGGATCAGCAGATGACAGCGGACCAATTAAGCTTCCTTCACCACCTACAAAACCCATTACGGACATTGAAGTATGGGCTTGGGATCGAATCGATGGATGTCGGGTTACTTATGTACAAGGAGGTGGACCGGACGGTGTGACTCAGACACCTCAAATGGGAGTTCAAACCGCTAAAAACCCCGAACCCCCATATGGAGGCGTGTTCGACCTAAAGGCTCGCGGGCATGTTGTTGGGGTCAAGGCGCGTACGGGTGCTACCTTGAATGCATGGTGGTTCACCTTCAGCGATGGCTCGACCAGTAATCAACTGGGGGGTCATTATAAGGGCGGTGACGATCACAGTTTCAGTTACCCCGACGAGATCCTGTCCAGCATTAAAATAATGGGAATCAGTAATTACTACAAAAGTGCGGATTGTGTCGTCTTCGGATTTAAATTCAATCCGGAATCAACAGTGCCGGAATCCGCAGTTTTGCGTACGATGTACGTGGCGTCGCCTGCTAGAATTAGTCCACAAGAACTGGCTCGTTATGTCGGAGCTGAAGATGTTGATGAATTCGGAAAATGCATTCAGGAATGGGTCGATTTATATCATTGGGATACAATGCGCCAAACCCATTGGGACAAAATACGCACGATGATTGACTCACCCGATCAATAATCCGATAACCGTCCGCCGACCGCGGGCGGTTATTTTCGGTGCGCCACGCATGGCGATTAACTTTCGATAAAAATCATTTTTAAATGAATGCATAAATTCTTCCCATAGCTTATTATCTCTTGTGTTTTTAAAGCCTCTGTATTTGTCACTAAGGTCATAAAAGGTTTCCAGCAGTTCCTCATCATCAAGTTTGTATATTTGAGTGTTAGAGGAAAGATATTTACTAAAAAAACTATCTAACAAATCCTCTCTTTGCTTTTTCTCTTCAGGCAGTGTTTGAATGAAAATAGCTCTTAGTTCATGATACAAAGGACTCCAAATATCTTTAACATTTTCTTTCGAGTAATCAATGACCCTATCTTTTATTTTGGTTCGTTGACCATAATAATAAGCAAGAGTCATGGATACAATCGCAGCCAGTAAAGGCACATAATTATTCATCAACCTTCTCGCCCTTTCATTTTAATGTATAGGTGATTTAGCCCTTTTACCATGGTCCGCTTTACCTTCGATAAAGTGCCCTCAGAAATCTAAAACTATCTCTAAATAAAACATACTTCCATTTTCTTGGGGTTGTCCGGTATATTCCCTCAATTACTCACGCTAAATAAGATTCATATCCCAAATTTGATCGGCCGCGGCAATAAATTGTTGATATTTTCGAATCAACATGTACACTGCTTATTAATTTGCTAAAGACTCCTCGTATTCCTTCACTCTCCGATAAAAAGTTCGCGCCTTCATATTCAACAATCTCATTGCGTCCACAGCCTTTATCGAACCAGATTTCCATTCATAATAAACACGAATAAATTCAGCCGTTATCAATTTTTTGGGCCGACCAAATTGTACACCACTCGCCTTCGCTACCTCTATGCCCTCTGCTTGCAGCAGTCTGTTCTTCGTTCTCTCTTTCTCGGCCATGTAAGCAAGTAAGCTTAAAAGCTAGTCTTCCATTACCTTTCCAAGGTCCCCCATTTCTCGAAACTTACGGCTATCAAACAACGTTTCGTTGTCCAAACACACTATGTCTGCATCAATCTCGCGCGTGATAAATTTCCACTCACTAATGATACCATCATAATCTCTTCCCAATCTATCTAGAGAATCCAAATAGACAAGATCGCCTGGCCGAATGATCATTCGCATTGCCTGATAGCGAGCCCGAACAAAATCCTTAACCCTCTGCTTATCGACAAATATAAATCGTTCCTCTATCCCCAACTCCCGAAACTTTACAAGCTGCCTTTCCGGATTCTGATCTTTGGAGGATACTTCCTTCCTCTATCAATAGTGAAATCGGAGCATAGGTTGCTTGAGTATTGTTGGTTTAATTGTCGTAGTTGTCGGTTGTCTGATCTATTATTTCGGTTTCTCTATGAGCCATTCAAAAGGAGAATTGATAAATACAGTAAATTCCCTTAGAAGTTTATTTAAGGATGTTCGCGTTCCCTCTTGGAGGAAAGGGTTAGCTGATACTATTCTCTGCGCCAATCAAACTTATCTTTTGTAACATTTAATTTTTGATCATTAATAATAATTGTAGTTGGGCATTGAACCCAGGTGATGGAGATGGTGTTTCAAATGTATATGATAGTGGTTACTTTACTAACGTTAATTACACTGCTGGACTTATCGTTGATGACGGAGAATACAACCAATTATATCTAAAGAATAATTGGAGAATTCTTTCCAGTAGAACAGCTACGATAAATAGCGATGAGCATCGTATCGCTTTCCGAGTCGGCTGGATTGATACTAATAATAACGGAGTTGTTGATGTTAGTTCAGATCTGGTTGACTATCACTTCATGGTTCAGAATGACACTGGTAAATGGTCTGAAAAACATGGTCAGCAACCATCCGTTAACTCCGCCATTACTGACCCAAGCTCTTTTAGCTGGGATCTTGGCACTTATAGTAATTTTTATAATAGCGCTACCGTATACATTGCTGCAAGGCATTGGTAGTTTTCAAGCATAGTTTAAAAGAAAGGAGTCTGTCTCTTATCGAGAAGGCTCCTTTTTTCAAACCAATTTCTTCTACCATTTTTTTGATTGATGAATCTATAGCCTCATTTGAATTATGGCTTCTTATTTTCCAACACGTTTTGAATGTATTGGTAGACTTCTTCACTAATTTTTGCATCAAGATCATGTTCAATAATTTTAATGTCAAGGAATTCACCGTTTTCATATTCATATCTAAAAATAGATATTCCAGATCCAATATCCTTGGTGTTGCCTAATGCATTTATTATTTCTTTGTACGTCATATCCTTTGTTATTTGAGTCAATTGAAACGACGTTATTTTTCTTATCTCATTTGTTATTCCTAGGATTTCAGTATTATGTTTTTTAGCATCATTTGACTGATTTGAATTGTTAGAGCATCCGAGTAACGCCGTCATTAAAGTAACAAAAACTAAAATAAATACCTTTTTCCGGATATGCATTGCAATTCCCCTTCCTTTTTGTAGCATGTATCGTTTACAAATAAAACAACTTCTGGTCGTTCGCTTCTTGGTTTAGAGTATCAGCCTCTAAACTTGAATTAGACTCAATGATTCGAGAAGGAATTGATCTCTGGGTTTCTCCTGCACAGGCTGGACCCGCTCCCGAAGGATTTAAAGAAACGGGACGCGCTGGAATGACGTCAATATGGACATACGCTGGCGTCCCAACCATAAGTATTCCCAATGCAAAAATTAATGGAATGCCACTCGGTTTTCAGTGTATTGCTGGCTATGGTGAAGATGAATCCCTACTCCATTGGGCAAAGGAAATAGAAGATATTTTAAAAAGACACAACAAAGAATAATTGACACCACAAGAAACCCGCCTCTTATAGAAGACGGGTTTCTCCATGTCGCAAAAATCAAAATCAATCATTTATTCCCCCTGCTGACCCATAACCTTCTCAAGACTCACAATCTGCACGCAAAGGCACAGCACCTGAATAGCGGTCTTCAATTCTGTCAGCGATGGGTAGGTAGGTGCTATCCGAATATTCCGATCCTGCGGGTCCTTGCCATAAGGATATGTAGCACCTGCTTTAGTTAGGGTGACCCCTGCCCCGGCTGCCATAGCCACAATGGCTTTCGCACAGCCATCCAAAGTGTTAAGGCTGATGAAATATCCTCCGTTCGGCTTATGCCAGGAAGCTATTTGCTTATCGCCTAATTCTGCTTCAAGCAGGCTGATCACCAAATCGAACTTGGGCTTGATAAGTTCAGCGTGCTTCTTCATATGATGATGAACAGCATTCATGTCAGGAAAAAATCGGACGTGCCGCAGCTGATTAATCTTATCAGGACCGATCGTCTGAACCGAAAGCTGCTTGCGAATCGCCGCCAGATTGTTCTCACTCGCGGCCATAACAGCAACGCCGGAACCGGGAAAAGTGATCTTCGAGGTGGAAGCGAACTGCAGCACACGATCCGGATTGCCTGCAGCTTTGCAAGCATCCATCATATTTTTCAACGGGTCCGGCTGATCTGTCAAATGATGAATCGTATAAGCATCGTCCCAGATGATTCTGAAATCTCCCGCCTTCGTCTTCATACTGGCAAGTCTGTCTACAACCTCATCCGAATAGGTGATCCCGTCAGGATTGCTGTACTTGGGGACACACCAAATTCCCTTGATCGCATCATCCTCGCTGACCAGCTTTTCCACGGCATCCATGTCCGGCCCTTCATTAGTCATTCTGATCGTAATCATCTCAATTTGAAAAAGCTCACATATGGCAAAATGTCTATCGTATCCCGGGCTAGGACACAGAAATTTAACGACTGGCAGCTTACCCCAGGCAGTCCCGCCTCCTGGCACACCATGCAGCATAGCTCTGGCAATCGTATCATGCATCATGTTAAGGCTGGAGTTGCCGCCTATTAGAACTTCTTTCGCGCTAACGCCCAGTATTTGGGCAAATAGCTCCTTCGCCTCGGAAATACCGTCAAGGCCGCCGTAATTGCGCAGATCCGTGCCATCCGCAGCATGCAAACTGTCAGAGGATTTTACCAAATCGAGCATCTCCATAGAGATGTCCAGCTGTTCCGGGCAAGGTTTCCCTCTGGACATATCCAGCGAGAGCTTTTGCGACTTATAGTCATCATATTCCTTTTGCAGCTTAACATAATAATTATTTAACTCCTCTTGCCCTAATGCTGCAAAAAAAGCAGTAAAATCAACCATCTGTTCCACTCCCATCACCTAGAGGCTATTTACTTTGATTTAATCCCTGAAGAAACTTTCTCACTTCATTGGATGCTTTTATCATGCCATACACCTTTACTTTTACAAAAGCCTTCTTGACCAATTCGAGATCTGCATCTTCATCAATCACAAGAGCCCCGACGATTTTGACCTCTATTTGTTTCCCAGCTTGCAACGCTTCTTCCAAACGCCTGCGATTAAAATCCACAACGCCAATAACAAAATATTTTTCTGAAACGTACTGCTTCAGCTCGTGGGAATGGTTTTGAAGCTGATTACGGATAGCAATACGAATAAAATCAGTTCTATTGGAATAAAAACCTTGATCAACCAAAAGGTCAACCTGCCCTAAATCAACGGGACCTAGATTAATTGTGATCTTCTCTGTATCAGCCATCTAATTCCCCCTCAACATCCTTTTACGAACTAATAGAACCATCTGTTAAAAATCTAATAAACATCTAATATACATCTAATATACATCTAATAACCATCCATATGGATGTTATCATACAATAAAATCCCTTTATTTACAAGTCAAAATGAAACCATAACAGAACTAAATTTCAACTGCGCCGCCAAATCACCCACAAATTAAAAGCCAGCAGAACTAGCGCAACAACAGCCAGCACAAACTTCCCGCTCTCAAAACGGCCATCCAGCAAACTGAATAAGTATAAATCCCCTGTGTACTTTCCCTTCGTAAATAACTCCAATACATAGTACATAAATGAACCGATATACGCGGCAGCAATATTGCCCGTGATGGTTGCTATCGTTAATCCAACTGCCCCTAACAATACAGTAGAAATCCATACACCGCCCACCATTTCGGGAAAGGAAAACTGTCCGCCTTGGCCATAGGCAAGCAGCGCAATCGCAGCAACCATGATCCCTAGTAATCCAACCGAAAGAACGATACGGATCAGCACCATATAGACATGACGTACGGATCGCGGAAAAATCGTCTCATGAACCGAATCTGTCTGCTCCGGCATCGTGATATGGGGCAGCATAAAAATCCCCAGCAGCGACACATACATCTCCCCAATTTGCGCCATTTCCTTAAAATCGACAAAGCGGAGGTTGAACATCAAGCAGATCAAGATGACGTAGACTAAGCCAATGAACGGATAGACGCTGCCGCTTATTTTCGCATTGTAATAGATAAGTTTAGGGAAGTTGGCTCTAAGCTTTGGCTGATGCACCTGCATGCCCCCGCTTTCTGTTCCAAATCCATATGACCAGCCACATAATCGCAAGCGAAAGCAGCACATAGAAAATCCGGTTGACCATGATAGCAGAGCTCCACTGCACGTAATTATCGTATCCACCGAAAGTATTGTAGCGAATTACAAATTTACGCAAGCCGTATTCGCCTTCCAGCGGCATCATCGTGCTCATCCAGAGCAGAAATTGAAGCGGTATCGCCACCAAGGTATATTTCGTCAACACGGAAACCAGCATCCCGAGTGCCACAGTCACCATGATGGTAGGCAATAGCCAAGCAAATGTATACTTATAGAAGGCAAAATAAGCAAAATCCAGATGCTCCGCAGCGGCAATTTTGGTTAAAGAAAACTCCGCATGCGTTGCCACCGCCAAATAACCAAGTAGAAGGATCAAGCAAACGGCAGCATACTTCGGCAGCACATACCTCCAGGAGGAAAAGCTTCGACTGTAAATGATCTCCTGCATCCTGGTGCGCCTGTCTCTCCCCAGCACAAAAGCAGATAGGAATACCGGGAAAAATCCGGCCGTAATCCCCATATAATCCGCGAAAAGCCTGCCTCCGGCATTTGTAAGCCTGTCCTTTTCCAGCAGATCCTTGTAATCCTGCACAGCATCCTCATAGGTTTTCTCTTTATATAAAATGGAAGGCCGCAGCTTATCGCCATAAGCCGTTGAACCACCGAGCTTTTTATCGAGACTGCGAACCAGCTCCAAGTATTTCTCATACGTCACTGCAAACTCCATCCTGGAGTCATCTTCAGCCATTTCGGAAGTCAGACCGCCTGGCAGTAACGTTTCCAGCGTTTGTTCCATCGCCGCCAACTGCTGCTCATCCAGCTTGACGGACTTGTTCATAAATAGTAAAGGCTTCGAAATCTCACCCGCTTGATAATCCCATTCCAATTGCCAGACCATTTTGACCATTTCATCACGCGGCTCCGTAATCGTCTTCTGCCCGTAATAAATCCTTTCACCCTGAGCTTCTGCTTTCGGCTTTAAATCGGCAATAGAACCGGGAGGATCAAATTGTGTTACATAAAAAAGGATCACCGCCACAAGAAACATATAGAACGTAAGATTGCCAAACTGATACTTTAATTCTTTACCCATTAGTGAAAAAAACATCGTCACGCCTCCCCCATCAGCTTCATGTAGGCATCCTCGATCGTTGGCCGGACCGCTTCAGCATGGCTGAACGGGCGCTCTGAACCAAGCAATCTGAGCCGGATACTGTCACCTTCCGAAACCGTGGAAATGATGGCATACTTCTCACGAATGCTTTCCAGCTCCTGACGTTCTATAGCCGCTGTCCACACATGGCCCTCTGCCTGCAGCAGCAGCCCCTTCACTTTCCCCTCATACAGCAGCTGTCCTTGCTTCAGGACGGCCAAATTCTCGCAAGTAAATTCAATATCCTCCACAATATGCGTAGATAAAATCACAATTCTCCCCTCGGAAAAATCCCTCAGCAAATTACGGAAGCGGATTCGTTCCTCCGGGTCCAAGCCAGCCGTAGGCTCATCCACAATCAGCACCTGCGGATCGTGAATGATGGCCTGTGCAATGCCCAGCCTTCGCTTCATTCCCCCTGACAGCGAGCGCACCTTCGTCTTCATTTGAGCTTCAAGATTCACTTTGGCCAGCAGCAGCCTGATCTTTTCCTTGCGGGCCTTACGATCATCAAGCCCTGAAAGAATGGCCAAATAGTCCATGGCTTCATATACCGTAAAAGACGGATATACCGAGAAATCCTGCGGCAAATAGCCTACCATGCTGCGGATTTTCATTTTATCTTCAATCGGAACCCCCGCCATCTGGATGCTCCCTTCGCTTTTGGGCAGCAGCGTTGTCAGAATCCGCATCAGGCTTGTCTTGCCTGCGCCATTGGGACCAAGCAAGCCGAACATGCCCTCGCCAATGCGCAAATTCACTTTGTTTAGCGCCTTTTTTTCACCGAATCTTTTGGATAGCTGTTGAATTTGGATTTCCATGCTCGTTCACCTCTTAATTAAATTGTCATCTTTATCTTCTATTGTCTGCACATACTCATGAATCACCCCGGCGCACATCCACAGGACAGACATACATAGAACAATCCCTATAGAGAAGCCGTTTACGAAAAATACAACCCCAGAACCAATAAGCAGCGCAAGCATGGCAAGCCTGTATACGAGCATCCTTTTAGCGAATAGCTTATTGTGCCTGCGCGAGCTTGTCAGCTCCAGATGCTGCTGTGTTTTTTCTTTCAGTTGGAGCCTCATTACTTTGTCTAAAACACCATTCATGAATTGCTGCTCTTCAGCATTTAGCACTAAAGGCTCATGCTCATGCTGCTTGGACTCTTTTTCCACCGTCATCCCTCCTGTTCGAGTAACAGCTTCATTTTTTTCCTTGCCCTATAGATCAGGATTTTCATCTGCACCGTGCTTTTTCGCATGATCGCTGAAGCCTCTTTATAGGAAAATTGCTCGATATCGATTAAATACACCGCCGTCCGATAGTCCGTTTTCAGCTGCTTCATCGTTTCATACAAGAACACTTTTTTCTCGCGCTGCAGCACTTCCTCTTCCGTCGTCTGTCGGCTCATAAGCTCAGCTTCTTCGTACTGGACTTTGCTATGTTTGCGTAAATAATCGACGCACTTATTGCGAATAATCGTAAATAAATAAGTCTTAAACTTATAATTGCTGTTGAACCGCGCCCGATACACATAAAATTCGGCAAAGCTTTCCTGGGCAATATCCTCAGCCGTATGAAAATCCTTAACAAAGTGCTGCCCGAACACGATCGCGCTGCGGCGGTACTTCAGGACAAGCCTTTCAAAGGCGTCCAGATTCCCTTCCAAAAAAAGCTCAATCCAGTGCTGATCCTCGTCCATCTTGTCCCTCCCCTCAGCCCTTACCTCTTATTCGTAATTCAGCTGAAAAAGTTACACCTTCTAGTAAAAAAAATTTGAACCGAACGCAAAAAAATCCGAAACCCAGGCGGCATCGGACTTTATTGTTATATCCTAAATATGGAAAATTTGTTACACTTAATGGCAAGGTAACCGTTTTGGCATAATCGGATGGCTCTAAATGATTTGTATAAAAAAGAAACTTTTGTGAGTTGAAAGGGGTACTGTGTCTATGTTCATTACCAAATCAATCCGTAGAAATAAAACAGGTCATGAATCCAGAAAAAAGGCTGACCGTGGAAGCTTCCGGTGGGCTGGTATTGGGTTCGCCCTTGCGCTCTTCCTCTCGCTGGCAGCTTCATGCGACGAAAAAGCGAAACCACCCGCTGTCAGCAGCTCGCCTAATCAAGAATCAGGCTTACATCACCTGTCTCCGTCTCCCTCGCTGCTTCCCGTTTCTTCTGCCTCCGGTTCCGGGAGCGGTCAAGAGACAGCGAAATCCGAGTTCTCAGCTGCGATGAACGAGCTTTCCCTTTGCCAGCAGAATCCTCCACCCCCAAATCAGGAAGGCTTAGGAGACTCTGACTGTTTTGCTTTTTATGGCACTATACCTGATTCCGGTTCTCCAATAAAGCCGTTTCCTGATCAGCCAGCCACATATGCCCTGTATATGACAGATGCTTATTTCTTCGTCAATTTCGAGTCTAAGGACGCCGCCACACTGGAGCGGCTTGCCGCACAAATTCATGTTGAAGGCGGCAAGCTCAACTTTGTTAAAGAAAATCCTGAGCTATCAGCTTCCCGCTACAAGGGAGTGATCACCCAAATTGGCAGCAGGGCAGTGCTTACAGTAGGCGATTTACCGCCAATCACGCTCATCCGCAGCGATAATCGTCTTTCCTTCACAGCCTCATCAAACGGAAAAGATGGCGAACTCCTCATGGCAAATGGCCGGGAGTTCGGCACTCAAATATTTGTATCCAGTACGGAACGCGAAGTACTGCTGACCTTCTCCGAGCCAGTTCTGGCCAGCCAGGTTACAGCTAGCGGCAACGGTTCGGATGCCCCCAAGCCTTGGGGAAAGTGGCAGAATGAAAGCAGTCTTCTGCTTCCGCTTCCTGAGGGTAAAGACGTATGGAACATATCACTTAGCTCGCTGCTTGCCAAAAGCGGTAATTATATGAACCAATTTGACCAATATGTGAGCATTCATAAAATTCCCGAACGCCAGTGGCTTCAATATCCAAGTGGTGCCCAGGTAACCGATTCGCGGTATGCCAAGTTTTATGATTTTCCGCTGCTTTCCCCTAACAAAAAGAATACTATCGGGCTTATCCAGCTTGGCGGTCCGTTTGCTGACGAACCTGGAGGCTACTATGCCCTTGTGCTTGACAGGGAAGGTCAGAAGCCCACGATCATTGAATCTGTCGTTCATTTTCCCGGCGATCTGCAGAACATGCCCGTGCAGTGGATTGGCAATGATGCAGTCGTATGGATGACCTATACGAACTGGATGAAGCTGGACTTGAACACTGGGAAATTAACCAGCTTCAAGGATGATGACGCCCCGGCTGGCTATTTCAATGGATCAGCCTACGATGGCCCCACCGATACACAACCCAATATTTCGGTGAAGAACCAATGATCCACATTAACCGCTGGTCTCAGAAAGGGAACAGTAACGCCGTGGTGCAGCCGAATTATGCGCAAACCGGGTGGGCAAACAAATACCATGCCCTGCAACTGCCCATTGTTCCGAAGCCGAACGGCATCTACAGCTCGAAGATGATCGATGGAAAAATGGTTACGGAATTCACCTTCAGGAACGGCAAAAAAGCAACGACCGACGGTCTGCTGCTACTCGCTGACGATCAGCGGGCTTATCTTGTCGTAGCGCCGCTGAATGCACCTGGAAAACCTTTTGACGATACTCCTGCCAAATGGTATGAATGGGTACCCGGCTCTGCCAAAAAGCAAATACCCGTGCCTCCAGGCGACAAAAGACCGTTACCTTTCGGTCCCTTCCTGATCGTCCAGAAGGAGATAGAAAATAGCGATTCTCAGTGGCTGATATACGACTCCAAAGCAACAAAATGGAGCCCCCTGCCTGACAGCATGCAGCAGGCGTTCCTCCCCTATCAGACGGTTGACGCCTTTTACCGGGTTGATAGATAGAGCATATGCATAATAAAGCTGCTTCCCCCTTTGGCCAGCGGGTGAAGCAGCTTTTCTAATCAAAGAGTGCCTCATCCCTGATTCTTATGAGCCATTTGAGTAATGGTTCCATCCTCGGAATCTGTATGAATCAGACAAGCGGCCAACAGACCAATACCTAGAACAAGTGCCAGCAGAAAAAACGTAACCATGTAGCTGCTCATTTTCATCAGGTTTATGGATAAAATCGGGCCTAAACTTGTTCCCGTAAACAGGATAAAGGTATAGACCGAAACCGCAATCCCCCGCGACTTCCCTCCCAATTGACCAACAAGAGAAACAAGAGATGGGACAGATAAGGCAATTCCGCCAACAAATATCAAGCTCATGCCTATCAAAATAGGCAAGCTCGAAAATACACCAAGGAGAGCTAGACCTGCAATGGCTAAACATAACCCGCCACGCAGTAACCGACGAACTCCAAACCGCTTAGAAAGCTTACCCGCGAAAGGAGAGATTAACATGCCCAATACGCCAGTAGATCGAACATAAAGGATTTCTTGTTGGTTGAGTCCAAAATCCGGACCGCTCAAATAACCGCCTAAGACTGTGTACATACTAACAAAAGACATAAGCAATACCAGTGCAACCATGTAGCTTAAAACAAGATTTTTGTGTGTAAAAACAGCACCAAATTGCTTAATGGAGGCCCAAATGCTCGCATTTGCTTGCCCAATATCTCCTTTTGGCAAAAATCTTAGCACCAGAAGCGAAGTCACTGAGTAGACAACAGCAAGCACATAAAATACGGCGTTCCAACCATATTGCTGAGTAATTAGACTGCTTATAACCTGGCCAACGATCCCCGCTACCAAAAATCCTGTGCTGATGAATCCGATAGTTGTCACGCGTTTTTCTGCAGGAAACATTTCAACCGCATAGGCAAGAGCAACCGGTGAGAACGTGGCAGCAGCAGCGCCTTGCATACCTCTGAGTAGCAGAATCCACGAGAAATTATCCACCATACCAAGCAGTATAGAAATGAAAGTTAATGCAATAAGTCCGATTAAAATTACTTTCTTACGCCCGTATTTTTCGGACAATGCTCCATAAATCAGACAGCCCATCGCAAACCCTAGTGAAAATACGCTGCCCGCTGCCGCAGCTTGTGTCAATGTGATACCATAAGTTTCAGCAAACATAGAAATAAGAGGAATGGTTACATACAGACTAGACATGACCACCATCCCAGACCAACATAGAATAGCAGTCATCATAGAATAATTTCTTTGATCCTTGGTTGAATGAACGATTCGTGACATAGGACACCTCTTTATCAAAAAATTAATATAGTAAGATAATCTAACCATTTATTCAAAAAAAATTTTATCTCCCCACCCCCATTCTCTTTTCCAAGCTGGCATTCAACTTTAACAGTATTTTTTCCAGAACGATTCGCTCCTCAGGATCCATTTCGATAATAATAGAGGAACAAGTTGACCAGAACGCGGGTAATACTTGCTCGAGCAAGTCTCGGCCTTCCGGCGTAAGGCTGACATGAATCATGCGACGATCCAGTTCGCTTGGCTGGCGGATAATCCATCGTCTCTTTTCCAGCCAATCCAATAGAGCCGTAACGGAAGCACGCCGAATCCCAAGTCTGTCTGCAAGCGCAGAAGGAGTGACAAGTTCTCTGCCTTCGTGCAGTGTAAGCAGCAGCAGCAAATCCAATTTGCTCTCAGTAATGCCGAATGAGGATAAACCAAGGTCAATAGCATCCAAGGTGTTGTCCCCAAGCCATAACATCAATAAACCGATGTAAGCCGAATTTCGATCTGTGTCTTTCGAAGCGGTTTTGCCCATCAGCTCTATATAGGGCTTAACGCCTAACTTTGGCAATTGATCGGATGTATGCTCCTTGTTGTTTTTTCTGCCCATAACATCACCTCATCAATTAATTAGATTATCTAACTATAATTTAATATAACGGATTCCATTCAAAATTACAATACTTTTCGGCGCTGCCTCTTGGTCCGGTCTAACAAGAACTTATCTCACATCAAAGCAACCAAAAGCCCTGCCGCTCTCCAGTGAGAGCTGACAAGGCTTTTTTCATGCGCAAGTTCACAAGTTCGTAAATTCGCTAGATAGAATTAGTTGACCATATTCGAAGCAACTCCAACCGTACCTAACTTCTCTGGGTTCGTTTTTGTTTTTTTCACGCCAGAAGCCAACAGCAGGGCCAGAAACGCTCCGCCTATAGTCCATAGCACGGATGCATTGGAGCTGACGGAGTCTAGTCCTCCGAAGTACATCACCTCACGCAAGCCGCTGGCCGCGAACCTTAGAGGCGTCCATGAATAGATCCAGTCCTGCGTCGTCTGCGACAAAAATTCCGGAGCCATATTAAGCACAGGCATCGAGAAGAACATTAAGAGCACCAAGATTCCCATGGAAGGCAGCCCGATCCAATTGAGCAGCGCAGACTGAAGGAGGAAAAACACCGAGCCCGTAAGCCATAGGAATAACCATGTGTCAACTGCATGCGCCAGCTCCATCCCGTACCAAGAAGATGCCATCCACAGCAAGAAACCAGCTGCCGCTCCTACGATCACTAGTCCGGCAGCAGTTTGGCTCACCATTACCGTCCATCTGTTTGCTCCCGCCATCAGTGCCTTCCCATTCGTTATGAACAAAATCATTCCGGTAATCAAGCTGCCTATCCAAATGATCTGTGTCAGCAGTCCCGGCGCATTGCCGCTTGCGTTGTTCACGCCTACAGGATGAACGATCTCCTCTTGAATCGTGATCGGAGCCAGGAGGGATGCAGCCGCTCCCGCCGGAATCTGTCCGGTTTGCTGCCCGAGCTGTCCGATCATCTGATTCGAGAGCTCCAGGGAGACCCCCTTCATGACTTGACTGAGGACTTGCTTCACAACGGTCGCGGCTTGTGTATTCATGCCTTCATTCGCGATGATTGTCACCACAGCAGGCTTAGGATTAGGAGAGGATAAGGAGAGCAGCCCACTGCTCAAATCTGCCGGTAGCACCAGCGCTCCATAATATTTATGCTTGTCGTGTCCGGCCCGGGCCTCTTCCTCAGAGCCCACGATTTCCCAGACAATCGGCAGCTGCGTATTTTCGGTCAGCCTCCCTTTCATCATCTCTCCTGCCGCAAGCTTGCCTCCAGCAGGTAATTCCACCGCTTGGTCCAGCATGACCAACGCCACGGGCAGCTCCTTTGGTTTCGTCCCGAGCACCGAGCCCATCATCGCCGCACCGAAAGCGACTAATGCCACCATCACGACCACTATGCCGAGCCACAACATTTTTTGCTTAAAAATAGCCATGATCTTCACCGCTCCTTGTTCTTTATTATTTTACTAAACAGTATGTTGATTAATGATCACAATGTTCATTATAATAATATCAATGGAAAATACAATCATCAGCTTATGCCCGATCTGTTCACTAATCACCAGGTTTCGGCTGGTCTGTTTATTATCTTCATAATTTTCGAAAGTGGTGGGGAAATGTCCGATTCAATGGATCGCCGGAAAGCAAGAACGAAACAGAGCCTGTATAAGGCGCTTATTGAACTTATGGAGAAGAAGGGATTGGATGGAATCACGGTAACCGATATCACGAACTGGGCGGACATTAACCGCGGAACGTTCTACCTGCATTACCGGGATGTCGCCGATATGCTGGAGCAATTAAAAGACGAAGCATTCGAGCAAGTCCGGAGTTTAATTCAACAGTTAGACATCATGGAGTTAATAGAATGCGGCCGCAGTGATCAGCCTTATCAGAAGTTGGTTGCGATATTTGAAGAGTTTGCACGTAACTGCAATTTCTTTAAAGTCATGTTCGGACCCAAGGGCGACCTAGCCTATATGAACCAATATAAAGAATTAATGAAGACTCAAATTTTCAAAAAATTAAACTACTGGAAGCCAAATGGCGACAGCTCCCTCGTGCCGCTTGACTATTTGATCGCCTATATGACTTCCGCAAACCTAGGTGTGTTGCTGCATTGGTTTGAAACCGGGATGAAGAAATCACCTCATGAAATCGGTCTGATTATGACACGTATTGTCAGCCAAGGCCCGATTGTTTCATTAGGACTAGGAGAGAATGACTGAAATACATGGGTCAAAACAGAGCGAAGCCCCCATCCCAATTCATGGATGGAGGCTTCGTCTCTTTTATCTCATAGTTTGCTCATTCAAATTATTTGTCTTTCAAATCCAGCATTCTTAAAAGTACCGTGATAGCTTCCGCTCTGGTGGCAGCAGCATTGGAAACGAACTGGTTGCCGCTGCGCCCCTGAATAATTCCAAGCTGATTGACAGTGTTGACTGCACCTTTTGCCCAAGCCGGAATGTCTTTCTCATCAGCAAATCCGGATGCTGCGTTTGGTGCCGCAACCTCGTTACCTAAGGCATTGGCAATAATAACCGCCATCTGTGCACGGTTGATGGGATCATTGGGACGGAAGCTTCCATCCTCATATCCATGAATGAGGCCTACATGCGCTGCCTGAGCGATCGCGCTCTCCGCCCAATCTCCTATTGCATCCTTGTCAGTAAAATGCACAGGCTCTGCTTCTACATCTATTTTCAACGCGTTCACCAGCATAACGGTAAACTCAGCCCTGGTCACGGCGTGATCCGGTTTAAAGGATCCGTCCAGGTAACCGTTGATCATACCTGCGGCTATCGCCCGCTGAATACCGGCTTCCGCCCAATGACCGGCGATATCCAGAAATGTCTTATTCTGCTCTTCTTCTTCAGTAATCACTTTAGGCTTATCTACGGCAAATACCGCAAACTTTGTGAAATGATCCACACTCGCTGTAACCACATCACCCTGTACCTGTCCTCCAACCTTTACCCAAAGCTTCTTGCTTTCATCATAGTAGAAAATGGCTGCTGTCTGATTGTCCTTCAGACTTTTTGGATTAAATACGATCGATAGGGTAACCGGCTTTTTAAAATCATCCTTGATGTTTTTCAGTACTTCAAATATCGGACTGAGAAGCACATCCTGCTCAGATAGAAGCTTAGCTGTTTCCAGCACTTCCTTTATGGTCAGCTTTAGCTCCGTATCGGCTGCCCCGGCTGGAACGGATATAGTAATCATTTTGCCGAGATTCACTTTACCGGCAGCTCCTGACGGGATGGTTGCTTCCCCATCTTTCGGGAGAACTGCCCCACTCGACACACCATTATTTCCATTATTTACATTACCACCAGAACTCTGTGATACTAAGGTCTTCACGCTTATTGTACTGCTTGCCTCTGATTCAGTTCCTGACAAGTCATACGCCTTCACATAATAGTTATAAGTCGTATCCGCACTCAAGCCGGTATCTTGATAAGTCGTTCCCGTAACTGTATTCATATTCACTTTCTCATTATTACGGTACACATTGTAACCTGTTATATTCGCGTTATTTGCAGGTGCCGTCCATGTCAGGCTAATGGCTGAAGCTGAAGTCGCAGTTCCTGCAAGCTCCACCGGCGCAGCAGGCCTAGTTTCAGGAGTACCTCCATTACCTCCACCTGCTGCTTGGGTCTTCACACTTATCGTATTGCTTGCTGCTGATTCAGTTCCAGACACATCGTACGCCTTCACATAATAGCTGTAAGTCGTATCCGCACTCAAGCCAGCATCTTGATAAGTCGTTCCCGTAACTGTGTTCATATTCACTTTCTCATCATTACGGTACACATTGTAACCTGCAATATTCGTGTTATTTGCAGGTGCTGTCCATGTCAGGCTAATCGATGAATCGGATGACCCAACTCCTGCAAGCTCCCCGGGTGCCGACAGCGGGACTTCAGGCTCTTCGGGATCTGTTTTCACAATAAAAATCCTGTCGATGAATACAGCATCATCCTTGGAGCTATCTCCTCCATAAGCTTCACCTTGAAACTTCATCGATACATAAATATCGTAATGCTGATTAGGGTCGCTTCTAAGTGACGCCTCAAGCGGCAACGATACATTCCATGACCTGAACAAATATAAATAGTCATTGACTGTGAACGTTACATCGTCAATTTTATACAGCTTATACTCGTCAGGCACAATATCGCCCGGATATATATCCTTAATAAATCTGTTACCTTGAGTGAGCGGATTATAAAGCCCAAAAGGCATAGGTATATTTTCAGTTACATAATGAAGTGCCCTCTCCTGCTCAGTTGCAAAATCCGCCAGCTTGACTCTGGCCGCTCTTTTCGTTAAAGAGTCCTCATCATTCACAAGCTTAACTCCCCCGGATGGTGTGTACAAATTGAATCTCTCCGAGGCATATTCATGGATGTCGCCCTGCGGAATACCCGCAAGCTCACTTGGCAATGCCCCACCATTATCAACTACAAAGACCAGCTTGTCGAGGTACAAAGCGTCCGCACCCGCGCCGCCAAAGGTTGGCCCCTCAGCTCTCACAGATACATAAACATCGTACAACAGACCAGGCTCTGTAACGACTACATCCAGATCCTTTTGAATCACCCAGGCGGGGTATATATAGATGAAATCAGTGCTATTCAATGGAATGGAATCGTAAATCTTGTACAGCTTATATTCACTGGAAGATAAATCAAGTGATACTCCCGTATCATTTCTAGTTTCCGCAGTCGCCACATTGTAAATGCCTACCGGGAACGGTGCCCCGCTGCCTAGCGGCTCAAACATAGCGCGACGTTCGGGAGTCAGATCGGCAAATGTCACTTTTACAGCACTTTGGGTTGGGGAATACACGTCGCTTACGATACTCATCCCATATCCGGGTGCCATCCAAAGTCTGAGGTCAGAAGCATGAAACTCAAATACGCCATCCGCCGTATCTCTATACACGGGATCCTCTAACGTAGTATAGGACTGATACAAATTAATCTCGGCATCAGCATCGCCAGCATAGCTCCCTGTCATCGCGTATACAGTTGAGCTTTCAAATCTCAATGCTTTCTGATCATTCAACGTTTGAATCAACCGAATTGCAGATTTCTTTCTACTGACATTTGCAGCCTGCAGATCGATATTATTTTCACTTGCATCCTTGGCAAAATCCAGGTATTTCAAAATAATTAATCGATCCAAAGAGCTGCGGGCATGATTCAGACGACGCAATAATACTGGATCATTCTCCACCAATTGTTCTGCCGAATCAAATTTTGCTTGCGCCCATGCTACAAAATCAGCTGTAAAATAGCTAAAGGCTGCGGTTCTTGTTGTGAAATAATCATTTCTTTGCGTAGTCTCATCGGCAAGTTCTTTGCTTTTTTCCAGATATTCCATCACATAGCTTCCAGCAGGTCCATAATAGCCATCCGTGAAATCTGTCATCAAATCTTCCAGATTCAGGTCGGGGTTTTCCATCAACTTCGCCTGCATCCAGACCTTCATATCCCACATATCTTTGGTAATTGGAGATTCATCCTCAAAGAAAATGCCCGTCATGCCCAAATTTCTGTACAATTGGAAATCTTCCTTGTAAGTGTACATAGAAGGCAAGGGACCACTCGCTTGAAAGTCAATGCCATACTGCCATACCATCAGCTCATTAGAAATGGCCTGCCACGCATTAAGCTTACTTAAGGTTTGACTATTATTCGGATGACTTAAGCTGTGGAGATTGTCCCTGTCCAGATCTGCAAACCTGATCACTACATTGTCCCGGGGCACTACAGTTGCAGGAGGATCTATGTAGTGCATATAGGCCAGCGTTTCGATTTTTACTTCGGGATATACCAATGCCACTTTATCAGCTATATTGTTTACAAACATTAAATTCAGTGTAGTATCATCATATTGATTTGTAGAGCCTGCACATACACCACCATGCGCGTCATTTTGCGAGATATCGAACATCGTTGGTCTCGGCAGTCCCGCCTGATCCGCAACCAGATAGGAGTTCTCAATATGATCGATCAGTTTTTCGGCAAAAAGATTCTGAAGCTCCGTATTCTCCAGACAGAGCTGTCCGCCCGGCACACCCCCTACAGTTGCAAAATACTCCGGATGGGTCGCTATATAATCGGCAGGATTAAAGTACCAGCTTGCAGTGTGCACAAAATAAGGAGGCCCAAAGGAAACTGTACCCCCATATTCTGCAGGAGCAAATCCGAATTGGCCATTCAAACGGTTGCGGACATAGAAATTCGAATGAGCCTCTTTAATATCTGACATCACAGTAGGATCATTAAGAATATAAGTATTACTGGAAATATAGGCAAATGCATTAATATACATGTCCCGGTAACCAAATGCGGGTTCTCCTGCCAGATCGAGCTGATCTACTTGGATAACGCTTTCAGAAGGAACGTATTCTTCCCAAATATTCCACCATCTTACTCCAATTACATCCTCCAGAAAGTGATACACGCCATATAGCGTCCCCCGCTGACTCCCGCCTGTTATGATAATCTTGTTGTCTATTCTTTTTATAGCCCATTCTTCCTCGCCTGTCGGATTTACCCCGTTAGTCACAGCAAAGGCAGTGGGACCAATCAAAAAGGATTTATCCGGTGTCCCGCTTTCTGGAACGATAGGTAAGGTTACACCACTCACTTGCTCCAAATAATCTTGAAGTTCATCGGCGGCTGTTAATTCAACCTGTGTTGCATTGCTGCGAACCTCGATTACATATTCGCTTGTACCATTCGATATAATCGTTAATGGCTCCGGATCAGCCGCAAACGCAGCAGAAGTTGACACACAAGCCATTAAAACGAACATAACGGTAATCACTAAAAAATTTTTCACTTTGAAAGCTTTCATACTTTCCATACCTTTCATACCTTTCATACTTTTCATAAAGCTTTCACTTAAACTCTTCATTGTAGCTCCCATTCCGATGCAAGCACTAACACAATTCCCCATAACAATCATGGCAAAAAAAACATCTGTGCATGGCCTCATCTACTAGATTGATTGAACAACGCGTAAGCGCTCTCATTAATGATTGAATTACAACCCGGACTTCTCATTTGATGTCCAACCGCTTCTCAATATCCACCTCGCTTTTAACCTAATCTATTTCCTCACCTCCCTCGTTATTGCTTCTTTTATGACATGCTTCCCTTCCCTCATGGCATCTTTATGGCTTGTCTGGCATAAAGCGCCATGAGGAGTTGCTGGAAGCGGTAGTCCTCTATAATGGTTTACTTTGCTTTCGCTATCTCATCCTTGTACCACTGATAAACCTGATCAGCTCCTAACTTCTGGACTTCAGCGATAAATTTGGCTTTCTGCTCTGTAAATTCAGCTTCCGTCTTTAGTGCTATCATTTTATATTGATTTGTTTTTATAAAATTCGCCAGTTTTGTTTCAATTAATTTGATATCCTCGGTAGGAGGAGGGTAATTAGCAGCTACAGAGGTATCGAAATATTTATACTTCTTCGTCTTCGTAATTAGATCCCCTGGAAGCTCAACGCCAAAATGCTCTACTCCCTCTTTTTGCACGGCCGACATTCTTTCTTTGACATATTGCGGCTGGAACATGAAATACAGCGGAATATTAAATCTGGGATCAACAATGTCATAGCCTCTGCCGGCTAAATTGTTATATTTATTAAGGCCGCTCTTGATTCTGTAATCAGTATCATTCTTAAGCCCGTCCAGTACTTCCTGTTTGAAAACAGGCTTGCCATCAACCTCATCCCAATGTACACCCTCGACTCCATTAACAATCAATCTCGTACCTTCATAGGACAACAAGAAATCTAGCAGCTCCACCGCTTTTTCCGGATGTTTCGTGTTCTTGGAAATCATGAAAGAATACATACCTAGTGGAGCTGCAAAGCTTACTATATATTTATCCAGATTATTAGGAGCCGGCATTTGGAAATAGCCCTTTTCAGGAGTGCCGCCTTGGATAAACGCTTGCGTTCCACCTTCATTCGCTGTCCAGCTTAATAAGTTACGATTGGAATTCAATTTCTCTAAATAATTATCCCACTTCATGGTGAAGGAATCGGGATCCAGAATGCCCAGCCGGTATGCCTTATTGAACCATGTAATACCTTTCCAGAAATAAGAGTCGGGGTCGGTCAGCAAAGGCGTTAGCTCATTACTTTCCATATCGAGTACTCCCCAGTTTCTGACGAAAGATTTCCCTTCCATCATGCCGAAAACCGTTTGAAACGGCCAGTCGCCCCAGCTATCAGCGAACCATCCGGAAACACCATAGTTTTTCTTGCCATCACTATTTACAGGCTCAAGCTCCATCATCTGCTTTAATACCGGCAAATAATCGTCCATCGTCTCCAGCTTTGGGAAGCCAAGCTTCTTCCACAAATCGTAGCGCAAATTCGGCGCTGCCTGTACCTCAAGCGGATCAGATGCGGAATCTCCACCTGTGTTCAGGATGTACAGCTTGCCATCGTTATTCCCATCCACATCAGTGCTCATGAACTTACGGGAGTATTCAACCCTCTGAGGAATCTCTTTTACAATATGCTGTCCATACTTCTCGAGATAATCATCCAAAGGAAGAGCTGCTTTCGCAGATATAATCTTTTTGTACATTTCAGCCGAAGGGATGCTGGCAATGTCCGGCAAATCGCCACTAGCCAGTTGGGCTGCAAATTTGGCACTTACATCACCAACAGCATTAGCTGGAATAATGTTCAGTTTAATATTCAGCTTTTTCTCAATTTCCTTCATAACCGGGTCATCCTGGAACCCTGGCGGAAAGCTTTGCGAGAAAGGAGGTGCCGACATCGTTAACTCTACTGGCGGCTCAGCCGGCTTCGTTCCTTCTCCTTGTGCCGTTCCCGCTGGTGTTGCCTTCACAGGCTCCTCCGTTTTTTGACCACATCCTGCAACCGTCAGCATAATAGCAACCAACATCAGCAGTAACATTTTCTGCCCCTTAAATCTTCGTTTCACGTCATAGCCCCCTATAATTTTTATCAACATTTATCAACCTTTAACAGCTCCAACCATAATACCGGAAATAAAATACCTCTGGAAAAGCGGATAAACGAAAATGACCGGCAGTGTCGCCATCATCGTAATCGTCATCCGAATGGAAACCGGAGTAATCTCCTTGATCGATAAATTCGTTTGCAAATTATTGCTGATCGCCATCATATTGGATGTCTGATCCGTCAAGTAAGACAGCAGCACCAGTTGCAGCGTTTGCAGCTTTGGATCCGTTACATAGAAGAAATTATCCTGCCATGAATTCCATTGATTTACCGCAGAGAAAATAGCTATAACAGCCAGAACAGGCCCAATTAACGGAATTATAATTTTCCAATAAATCATATAAATCCCCGCGCCATCGATCATTGCCGATTCTTCAAGCGAGTCAGGCAGCTGCTCCATATAGGTTTTCACCAAAACCAGATAAAAAGCAACGATCATGCTGGGCAATATATAGACCAGAAAGTTATCCTTCAGTCCCAGCTCCTTAACGGTGATATACATCGGAATCAGACCTCCGCTTACATACATCGTCGCAAGTGTCATCCGGTACATCAATTTGCGGAATTTTAATTTAGGGTGCTTCAATACGTAAGCAAATAACGAAGTACCAAACAAGGTAAGAATCGTCCCTATAACGGCTCTCGCCCCCGATACAAGGAAAGCACTCGAGATACCGTCTACCTTAAGCAATTGCGCATAACTCGTTAAAGTGAAGCCCTTCGGCCAGAAATATACGCCTCCTCTAGCCGCCTCTGTAGGAATACTGACTGAATAAATAAAAATATAGTAAAATGGATAGACGCTAATGATCATTAACATAAACAAAAATAAATAATTGAAAAAGGAAAACGTCCGATACCCCGTTGTGTTAAATGTATTCACATGCTTACGGCTCCTTTCTGCGCCTTAAATAATCGAGTAGCCGTTTACTTTCTTCATAATCAAATTGACGGAAAACAACAAGATCAAGCTGATCACGCTTTTGAACATGCCAATCGCTGTCGATAAGGAAAAATCAAAATTAATCAAACCAATACGGTAGGTGTAATAATCGAGAGTCTCAATCTTATCGTGCACCAAGGCGTTATGAAACACATAAATTTGTTCAAAATTACTCGTAAGCAGATTGCCTATTCCCAGCAGCAGCAGCACCGAGAAAGTTGGCATCAACCCGGGTACTGTAATATGCAGCGCCTGTCGGAATCTTCCCGCTCCATCAACACTTGCTGCATCATAAAGCTGTGTGTCGATAGAAGCTATCGCTCCCAGAAAAATAATGGCGCCCCAACCAATCGTTTTCCACACGCCAACAAAGGTTTGAAAGTACCAGGTCGCACTCGAATTGCCGAGTAAATTCAGTGGCTCCTTGATGATCCCGATCTTCAGCAGCAATTCGTTCATTACGCCCCCATCCACCGATAAAAATGAAAAGAACACGGAATACACGATGATCATCGAAATAAAGTTAGGCAAGGTGACTGAGGTTTGAATAAACCGCTTGATCTTCGAGCGTCTCACTTCATTTAATAAAATCGCCAAAATCATCGGCAAGGGAGAAACGAGAATATTAAGAAAGCCCATAGCCAGCGTATTGAGAATCGCCTTTGGCAAGTCGCTTCCATAACCAAATATCATCTTGAAAAACTTAAAGCCAACAAACTGGCTCTCCGTTATCGGAACCCCCGGTATATAATTTACGAAAGCCATCGACCAGCCCAATAAGGGCACATAGGTAAACACTAGCACTAGCAAAAAGAAAGGCAAAGCTGTCAGCAGCAGCTGCAGCTCCGTTTTATTCATGTACCTGCGTTTTTTCTCTGCATGCTGTAACATCGTTCTCACAGGAACATTTTCCATGGGTCACCTCTTTTGAGTTTTGCCTTGGCAAAACCTTCTTCGTAGATCTGCGCAGAATTCTATATAATCATCTTAACCTGCAGCCCCCCTCCTCACAACGGTAAAAACTTTGAAATTACCGACTTGATTATAGATGTTGAGCGACGCTCTTCTTGGGCGTCCTTTGAGGGGCATGTTTGTTTATTTGGGTGCATTGGGGGAGGGAAGGACTGTGGGTTTCAACCGCTGTTAAAGATTTGTTCCCTTAAATGTAATGGATATGGAGGTTGGAACAAATCTTTAAATGCGGACGCTACGCTCTCCACCCCATAGCAAGCTCCCTATACCAGCAACCAATCCATAAACAAGCACAAGCTCAAACGGACAACCAGCAGAGGTCTGACTCCTGAGGTAAAGGGATAGTGACAATATGAAATTCTTTGCCTCAGAGAACAAAAAAAGAAGGGCACCTTCGCGCCGCTCCTTCTGCTCGTTATTGCTATTGCTTATATTCTGATGGATAAACCCCTGTTGTTTTTTTGAACACTTTGTAGAAGTAGTCTGCATTTGGATAACCGACCTCCAGGGCAATTTGCTTGGCCGATAGTGCTCTGTTCATCAGCAGTTCCTTCGCTCTCTCTATTCGGTACTGGTTTAAATAGGACGTAAACAACTGGCCGGTTTCTTTTTTGAACAATTGACCAAGGTAAGCACTATTTATGAAAAAAGTGTCTGCAAGTGACTGTAAGCTAATTTCGCTGCTGTAGCGCTCTGCAATGGTTTTCAGCACTTTTTGGATCATCGGATTCTCGTTTTTATCCTTATAATCAATCATGTGATGGATGCTTTCAACAATGGCTTCAGAAATTTCACTCATCGTTTTTTTGCTTAGGATATGGATCAACGCCGTCTTGCCGTTAATGTCCAGCTGCTCATTATTTGAGCTGCTTCCTTTACTGCTGCGGATCAGATGAAACATAATTTCAATCGTCACATTCTGCACCAAAGAAGGCGTCTTATGCTCCATTTGTTCCATTTGCTTGTAGATGCTTTGGATGATGGACGCAGCCTCTTCCTTCTCGCGCTTTAGGAATGCCGCTTCCAATTGTTCAAAATTGATCTCCAGCGCCCCTTCTCTCCGGTCACGCTGCAAATCGATATCGCTTACATGAATGACCTGATTGACCGGGTAAATCAAAGAATAATGCTGCAGCTGCTTTGCCTTGTCATAGCTTACATGTATGTCGCCCTGACCGCATTCCATGGTGCCCATCGTTACAAAAACATCCTGCTTCAGAAATGATTGAATATTAACAATCGTCTCCTGCAAAAGGGACTTTACCTGCAAGGGATCCAAGCCTTTCTCGTCCATAAACAACAGGACAATATCATCCTCCGTATCCTGAAATACTAGGCCCGTCAGATGGATATCGCGCATAATCATTTCTTCACAAATATTACGCAGCCCATAATGAATCAATTCATCGTCATGCGAGTTCAATTGATCCCCCGTTAAATGATTCTTCGATTTCCTAATGATAGCTGTAATAAAAAATTCATAATCAAAATCGATATTCAGAAACAAACACTTGTCCATAAAATCCTGCTGACTTATCGTATCAGAAACGAGCCGGACCAATACATTGTCTCTTAAAATGTCCAGTGCCTCCCGCACATACCGCTGCTTTTCAACCGAAGAGGCTTGCTTCTCCAGTCTTTCGATTACACTTAGCAGGGTAGCGGACAATTCCTCCTTATTTACAGGCTTCAGCAAATAATTATCAATTCCAAGCATGGCTGCTTTTTTGACATACTCGAATTCATCATATCCGCTTAAGATCATACATCGGGTGTTCATTTCCTGTGATTTTACAAATTCGATAACATCCAGACCGCTGAGTCCTGGCATTCGAATGTCCGTCAGCACAATATCCACCTGCTTGCGCTTAAGAAAAGCGATCGCTTCTTCCCCGCTTGGTACCTTTCCGACGATTTCGATCCCGTATTCTTCCCATTTTATAAGATGCTCGAGCCCTTCCAGAATAAGCGGTTCATCATCAACCAGCAGAATTTTGTACACCTTGCAGCTCCTCCCTTTTGAGAACAGGAACCCGGATTCGAACTGTCGTCCCCACGCCCTGATCACTCATCAGCTCCAAACCAAATTGATCTCCAAACAGGAACTTGATCCTCTCATGAACATTAAGCATGCCTATGCTTCGATCCGAATCCATGTCCACCAGTTCCATGTCCGTGTTCATATCCAAATTCATAGTTCCCACACGCTTAAGCTGATCTTGAATTTGTGCCAGTTTCCCGGTTTCTATACCTCTGCCATTATCCTCGATTGTAAACAAGATCTCTTCATTTTCGCGATATCCTTTTATCATAATGCGGTGCCCACTTTGGGTCAAATCAAATCCATGAAAAACACAATTCTCCACAATCGGCTGAAGCAGGAGCTTGCCGGTTAAATCATTCATAATTTGCTTCTCCACATCAATGCTCACGGTTAGCTTGTCTCGGTATCTGTAAGAGAACAGCTTGAGGTAAAGCTCACAGTGCATGATTTCCTCTTTAATTTTCACCATTTTCCCCGTTTTGAGCGTATTCCTGAATAAAATCGAGAGAATATAGACCATATCAGCTACCTCTTCATTTCCATCCTTTACTGCCTTCATGCGAATCGCCTCCAGCGTATTGGACAGGAAGTGAGGGTTAATCTGTGACTGCAGCGCGGCAAAAGCAGCATTTTTATACTTGATTTCCGCGATGTACACATCTTGAATATATTCAATCAGTTTTTCCTGCATTATATTGAAGCGAAAAGCAATTTGCCCGAGCTCATCTCCCGTAGGCTTTAATTCGATTGGCTTCAGCACATTCCCCTGGGGAAGCTCCTGAATAGCTTTGACGATCGTTTTTACCCGCTTGGAAAATAGAGAGATGCTGACGATATTAAGCATAACGGATAAAATAACGCATATAAACCCGGCGATATAAATTTGGTTCTTAACCGATCTGACCTCCGTAAACATCTCTTTCTTCGGAATAATTCCCGCTACAATCGAGCCATCACCGGCTCGCAGCACATTAATCACATTCGTAGCATCGGCCAGTTCATGGGCATCTGTGCTTGCAATACTCTCGAAATAAGGATTCTTTTTGCCATAATAGACCGATGAAGAATCGAAAATCACTTCCCCCTTCGGATCAAAAATAAGTATAGCGCCTTTAATTTGGCTTTCATACTGTCCATAAGCGAGCTTAATCGACTCCGCATTAAAATTGACCAGCAGCACACCATCGTTACGGGTAATATCCGAAGACTTCAAATTGGCGCCGATCGTAAACACCCACTTATTTTGCTGATTAGTCACATTGGAGCGATAAGCTGGAGTTACTTTAAGGCCATAAAGGTTATCATTAAAATCCTGAAACCAATCCATATGTTTAAAATATAGCTCACTTCCAATATCCCAACTGTTCGAGGAATACAAATACGACTTGTCATTATTTTTGGAATAAACCGCAATGTTGGAAATGTCCGTATCCCGAATAAAATTGGAATATAAAAAAGCGTCCATTTTCCCTTTCTTTTCAATATAGCTGTAATTGGCCGGATCAAATGTCGCAAGCAGCTCAAAAATGAAAGAATAAGAATCCGGATTGTAATAAATTTGTTGAAGCATCTGCTTCACCACGCCCTGCTTCTCATCGTAATACTTTCTAACACTTTCCAATATTTGGGTGTTGAAATTAATTTCTTTCTCCCTTGTGCCTTTGGATATATTTTCCGAAACGATGACAACCAGAATTGCAATGGTAGCTATCATAATCGCAATATTCGCCAGCAAAATTTTGGAAAAAAGCTTGCTTTTTATATATTTCCGGTAAAAGAGCTTGAACATAGGCAACCACCTCTCCCTCATATTAGCACGAAAATGAGAAAAATACTTGACGTGACTTCCATTGATAGCTGCGTTCGTTTACTTAGTGCTTGGAGGGAGGAAAGGGATGTGGGCTCCAGCCGCTGTTAAAGATGTGTTTCCCTTTTATCTACCCAGATGGGCCATTTGTCCTCGTATAACGATGAAAATCATCATCAAAGTGGCTGCTTAACTGGAAACACTTCCTTTAACGATCAAAAACATCGTTAAGTGAAGTACACATTCAATTCAGGGAAGACGGACGGGCTGCTACTATAGGTCTTACTCCTTTCTAATTAAACAATAAAAAAACCGCAAGGGAATGGCCCTACACGGTTTTTATCCTTTAGTTGTAAAACTATATATAGCTGCAACTGTAATTATAAATGTAATTGAAACTATAACTATAGTTGTAATTCTCCTTACGCCGTGCCGAGCAATTACTTCTCTATATTTGCAGGATCGGCTTGACAAGCAAGGGAGCGGGCAAAATAATCATCCAACAGCTCAATCTCAAATGCCTGAGTCATTTCCAGCGCGGTTATTTCGTCTGATTCACTGGTAATCAGTACCGGTCCCAAATTGCCGGGATCATATACATTTACTTTAGGTCCGTATTTTTCACGCATGGCAGCGATTTTCTCAAAATTGTAGCCCAGATGAGCCGTGACATAATCGAGATTTACTTTTGCTGTAACAAAATTAAAGTAATTCGTTGAAGTGGCCACGATATCTCCCAGCGGATTGAGAATGGCACTTGGGTGACGCGGAACCGCTCCTACAAAATAAGAACGGCAGGAATAGGCCCAATAAGACTGCATAATACCGCCATGGTACATAGAAGGAAAAAGGATAATATCCGGCTTTGCTTCCACGTATTTCAAGCGAATCGGATCAAAATTTAAATCAAAGCAAATCGCGCAGGCAACACGCCCAAAATCACATTCGATGACATTGGCATCCTTGCCGCACAAAATATTTTCTTCCACCTCAATAATAACTGCATGGTTTTTGTTGTAAAATCCTGCGATCTCACCGCTTCTATCAATTAACTGCATCGTGTTGCGATACGTACCGTCTTCTGCTTCTATTAGAGTCGGATACGTGATGTAGCAATTATTTTCACGCGCTATTGCCGCCAGCAGCTCACGGACTTCGCTTCCTCTTTCCTTTACAAATTCGCTGCGCAGCTCCTGGCTGCCCGTATGTGATTGCGGAATATCGCACCATTCGGGCAATACGATCAGATCCGGCTGATCCGGCAGAACCTGCCTGATTTGACTGCGAATGTATTCCTTGACCTTTTCCAAAGACTGTCTTGTCGTTAATGTTTCCTTTGTTGAATACTGCTCCATACCAATTGTGCTGATTTTGACCCATTTAGCCATCCGATTATCCCCTCGTTCTAGAATTTTAATATGTTTTGAATAGATAAGTGCTCATTACAACTAGCCGATGTACGAACTATTCGAGCCTTCAAAATCACAACCCAAATTACTGTTCTCGTTGATCATACTGGAAGCTGGAACAGGCGTCAAGAGTGACTTTCCCCTTTCCTCTTCAATTACGATTCTGCATGGCCGCAGGAAAATCCCACCTCGATTCTGGCATCAAAATCTTTGACTAACATCATATATTCACAAACAATATTTTCGCTCAATCAAGGTCAATTATAGGGTAATAAGATCAAATATAGGTTAATAACAGAACAATTCCAGAGCGCTCTAGGAGCAATCCGGAAATTTCTGAGCAAAAATAGATGAAAGATGAAATACGGAGCAAATACGGAAAAATGCGAAAACATACAGAGCTAATACAGCTATATTCCATTTTAATGCGTTTGCTTCCTCGTATTCATTTACTTAAGTGTAAAATTGGTTTAGTATTTCCATATAGGTACAAGCAGCTTCATATTATTGTGGAGGTTTATTGATGCAGACTGAATTCCAAATTCGAAGCTTTATAGGCAGTAACGATAAAGATTGGCAGGACCCTGGATTTCATAGTCATATTACGTTAGAGATCAGTATCCTGTTAGAGGGCCAAGGCGTCTTCGAATGGGAGAATGGCAAAGAGATGCTCGAGGCCGGCCATGTCATCCTCATTCCCTCCCTTGTATCGCACCGTTTTGAGGGAATTGGCAGGAGCCGCTATGGCGTCATTCATTTGGAAGGGATGCCTACACGAATGACTGAACTGCTGCAAATGCTTGTCAACGAAAAGAACCCGACCCTCTTCGCCCTTTCCCGGCTAGATAAAGATCGATTCGAAAAGCTGTTCCGCGAATGGCTGCGGATTAAAGCGTCTCAACTCAAAGAAAAATCGTGGAACTATATATCTTGGACCGAAGTCATGGTTCTATTTCTACTGGAGCATTCACAAAAGGATCAGCAAGCTCTTACGATCACCAAAGCTGCTGATTATATTAGAGAGAATTTGCAGCAAGGTGTGCAAATATCGGGTATGGCTGTACTCGCCGGTTTATCGGAAGCAGGATTTCGGCGTCTGTTCGAACAAATTTATCATATGAGCCCCAAGCAATACCAGCAGCAGTGCCGAATGGCCGAAGCCAAGTGGCTCTTAAGCTCTTCCAACAAAGACATTATGGAAATTGCCGATCAAATCGGTTTTAACCGGCTGCACTCTTTTTCCCAATGGTTTAAACAGACAGAAGGCGTCTCGCCATCAGAATGGCGAAAAATGCAGCGCCGCGGGTAAATCTCCCGTTTCTATCGTTTTACCCGTTTCTATGAAGCTGGCGGCGTTTTGTGTAAATTATTTTTCGATTTCAATAACTACAATTACTTCCGAATATATTATCCTTTTACTGTAGTGTGCAATGAATCATTTTATTAACAGTAGAACAGATTCGGGAGGAGTAGTTTACTAATGGCAGTTAGAATCGGATTTATAGGTGTTGGCGGGATAGCTGAGCATCACATCAACACGTTAAAAAAGGTAGAACACGCCCAAATCACCGCCGTATTCGATATTAATCAAACCAGATCCAAAGAGGTTGCCGAAACTTACGGAGCCAAGTCTTATGAAAGCACCGAGCAGTTGATCGATTCAGGAGAAATTGATGCTTTATTTATATGCACGCCTCCTTTTTCGCGCTCAGGTATTGAAGAAGCTGCTGCTCGCAAAGGGATTCATCTGCTGTCGGAGAAACCTGTGGGCTTACATATGGAAGAAGTTAAAATTAAAGAACAGATTATTCGTGAGTCTGGCATCATTCATTCCTCCGGATATTGCTTGCGTTACCAAGACATCGTCGCTAAAGCGAAAGCCTATCTGGCCGACAAACAAATCGATTTGGTGTTGTCATACCGTCTTGGCGATATGCCAGGTGTAAGATGGTGGAGAATGATGGAGCAATCAGGCGGGCAGCTAGTAGAGCAGTCGACGCATCAGCTTGATTTAATCCGTTACTTGGCAGGTGAATTCAAGGAAGTCCATGCCATTCATGAACAAAGATCTATCCAAAAAATCGACCCAGAAGCAACAGCTTATGATGTTGGAACTGTATCCTTCGTCCTGGAATCGGGAGCCATCGGTAATATAACAAGCAGCTGCTTGGCGAAATATGTAGGGCGCGGCGGCGTAGAGTTCTATGGTCAAGACTTCTTCCTCTCCATTGATGGCATGACATTACGTATCAAGGATGATAATCAAGATCTGACTGAAGTCTCGGAAGTCGATTTTTACTATGAGCAGGACAAGGCATTTGTCGAGGCTGTTAGAACGAACCAACCAAGCTTGGTGCTGTGTGATTATTCCGATGCAGCTGTAACTTTAGCCGTAACTTTGGCAGCCAATGAATCAGCCGCGGCAGGAAAGTCCATTACCCTCTAAATAGGGAAGGAGAAATAACCTTGTTAAAATCTATTAATCAATGGTGTTTTAAATCCGATACATCCCTGGAGCAGGTCCTGGCAGTTAGCAGCAGTGCTGGCTATGATGCTGTGGAATTAAATTTATACGAGCCGGGAAGCATTGGCTTGACGATGGATACAACCGCGGCAGAAGCTGAAAAAATTGGCAATCTAGCCCGCAGCCATGGACTTCAGCTGCGCAGCCTGTCAACTGGCCTGTTGTGGCAGCACCCGCTGTCCTCAGCAGACGCCTCCGTGCGTGAGCAGGGACGCCGCGTTGTCACTAAACAGCTGGAGCTGGCTGAGCTGCTTGGCATTGACACTGTGTTAGTCGTCCCAGGTGCGGTTAACCCTGATACTTCGTATGATCAATGCTACGAACGCAGCCTAGGTGAACTGAAGCTGCTGGCACCAGAAGCTGAGAAACGCAATACCCGCATCGGCGTTGAGAATGTATGGAATAAATTCTTGCTATCTCCCCTAGAGATGGCGCGCTATGTGGATGAAATTGGTTCACCTAACGTTGGTGTGTACTTCGATGTAGGTAACATTTTATTGTATGGCTACCCGGAACAATGGATCCGTATCCTGGGTGATCGCATCTTCAAGATTCACGTCAAGGACTTCTTGACAGCTGTAGGCAACGGCAATGGCTTTGTCTCCCTGCTTGCGGGAGATGTCAATTGGAAGGCTGTCCGTGAGGCTCTGCAGGAAATCGGCTACACAGACACAGTCACTGCTGAGCTGGGCATTTACGCCGCTGATCCGCTGCAGCTGATCTATGACACGTCTCGCCATCTCGACATTATCTTCGGCGGCGAAGCTAAATAAGCTTTGCCTTAACGAAACAGGCTGCCAAGTTGATTGGCAGCCTGTTTCTGTTGATATTATTGTATTGACTATCCCTTTAACGATGAAAAACATCGGTAAAATAACAGGTCCCTCATTTTTCACCCCAGCGTCTTTGCCCGCTAGGAAATCGCCTCCAACAGCCAAAGGAAAACCCTTAATGGCTGTCCGTTTGAGCTTGGTGTTCGTTCGATTGTAGCTGAGAGAGTTATGATGAACGTAAGACAGCTCCAATTTGTTCACACATAGGTTACAATGTTGTTAGGACTAACACATTGCAGAGCTATAAACA